>NZ_JBWKIQ010000002.1:0-934076 GCF_056432645.1 Streptomyces sp. NPDC045021 | reverse complement strand
GCTTCGAAATCGACTATTTACGGGCCTGGCGGCCCACAAATAGCTCGGCAGCATTTCGAAACCCCACCCCTGCGGACCCGTCCCCCTCACGTCACCACCGGCCCGTGGGCGCGCGGGTTGTGGGAATCGCGCGGGTGGGGGCGGGCCGACGCGCGCATCCATGACTGGGGCACCCCCGGCCGGAGGTTGTCGCCCAGAAGCGCGCCCTGGGCGTTAAAGCTGGGCGCCGGCCCACAGGCCGTCGTCCGTGAGCCCCAGCAGGGAAATGGCGTTGCGGCGGACGATGCGGTCGACGACGTCCGGGGCCAGGTGGCCCATCTGTGCCTCGCCGACTTCCTTGGACTTCGGCCAGGTGGAGTCGGAGTGCGGGTAGTCCGTCTCGTACAGCACGTTGGCCACGCCGATGGCGTCGAGGTTCTTCAGACCGAAGGCGTCGTCGAAGAAGCAGCCGTAGACGTGCTCGGCGAACAGCTCGGACGGCGGCCGGAACACCTTGTCGGCCACCCCGCCCCAGGCCCGGTTCTCCTCCCAGACCACGTTGGCGCGCTCCAGGATGTACGGGATCCAGCCGATCTGGCCCTCCGCGTACATGATCTTGAGGTTCGGGAAACGCTCGAACTTCCCCGACATCAGCCAGTCGACCATCGAGAAGCAGCAGTTGGCGAAGGTGATCGTCGAACCGACCGCCGGCGGTGCGTCCGCCGAGGTGGAGGGCATCTTGCTGGACGAGCCGATGTGCATCGCGATGACGGTGCCGGTCTCGTCGCAGGCGCGCAGGAAGGGGTCCCACTCGTCGGTGTGGATGGACGGCAGCCCCAGGTGCGGTGGGATCTCCGAGAAGCAGACGGCCCGCACCCCACGCGCCGCGTTCCTGCGCACCTCGGCCGCCGCCAGCTCCGCGTCCCAGAGCGGGACGAGGGTGAGCGGTATGAGGCGCCCGTGCGCCTCGGGACCGCACCACTCCTCCACCATCCAGTCGTTGTACGCGCGCACTCCGAGCAGCCCGAGCTCCCGGTCCTTGGCCTCGGTGAACGTCTGGCCGCAGAACCGCGGGAAGGTCGGGAAGCAGAGCGCGGACTGGACGTGATTGACGTCCATGTCGACCAGCCGCTCGGGCACGCTGAAGGAACCCGGACGCATCTGCTCGTACGTGATCACTTCGAGCTTGATCTCGTCGCGCGAGTAGCCGACGGCGGTGTCGAGGCGGGTCAACGGGCGGTGCAGATCCTCGTAGATCCACCAGTCGCCGATCGGCCCGTCATCGCCCGGCTGCCCCATGACGGGAGCGAACTTGCCCCCCATGAAGGTCATTTCCTTCAGCGGCGCACGGACAATGCGCGGGCCGATGTCGCGGTACTTGGACGGGAGCCGGTCCCGCCAGACGTTGGGGGGCTCAACCGTGTGGTCGTCCACCGAGATGATCTTCGGGAAGGTCTCCATGCGCACCACGGTAGCGCCCATCTGACGATCCGTCAGCTACGTGGACGGCCTGATACCAGCTCCCGGCAGTAGCGAGGAGCACGGCGCCCGCAGTCTCCGATCGACCCACCCGCACCCACACCCTCACCCCCGCCCACAGCCGCACCTCCCCGTCCCACCCCCACCCGGTCGGCTGTGACGTGAGGGGGGCGGGGCCGCAGGAGTGGGGGTTCGAAATGCTGCCGAGCTATTTGAGGGCCGCCAGGCCCTAAATAGTCGATTTCGAACCCCCACTCCGGAGGACCCGCCCCCCGCACCCCCCACCAGCCGACCGCCCCCCACCCGCCTAAAGCGCAACGTGCGTCGGCAGCAGAATCCGCCAAACCGCGTCCTCAACCCCATGCACCGCCGCGATCCACCCCACGTTCTCCTCCTCCGTCCCCAACCGCACCGCCTGCGCCAGCTCCGCCACCACGTCCGCCAGATCCCCGTGCCCCATCGCCGGCTCCAGCCGCCCGCCCGCGGGCCCGTCGTCCAGGTAGCGCTGGTAGCCCGGCGCGGTCCGTAGGACGCCGACCGGCCGCCAGCTCTCGGCCAGCCGCCACACCGGCTCACCGCCGACGAGGGTGCCGTCCGCCTCGACCACCTGCGTACGGGCGCGGTCCACCGCCAGCGCGGTCCAGCCGTCGGCCCCGGTCAGTACCGCGGCCGGCGCGCAGCGCTCGACGCAGCGGCCCACCGCCGACGTCACGCCGGGCGCGGGAAGCACCAGCGGTACCGCAGTCATCCCCGCGTACAGACAGCCGAAGAACGCCCCCGCGAGGTCCGCCCCCTCCGGGTAGGCGAGCAGCACCCGGCTGCCGGGCGGCAGCAACTGGCCCAGGCGGGCGGCGATCGCGCGCGCCCGGCGGTCCAACTCCCGGTAGCTGCAACCGGCGGTCCCCGCCGTGGCACCGTCGGGGAACGGGAGCGCCGGCACCGACTGCGGCGCCCACGCCGCTCGCCGCCGCAACCACGGTCCCGGCAGGCGGTCGACGGCCACCGGGCCCCGGACTCCGCTGCGGGGGCGAGATCCGGACCCCGGCCCGTGGCCGGAACCCGACCCCGGGCCGGAACCGGATCCGGAACCTGTTCCCGAACCGGATCCGGTCCCGGAACCGGATCCGGAGCCGCCTCTCGTCACCGCCACCGGTACGCATTGTGAACACATGACTGACCTCTCACCTCCCTCGCACCAGGAAACACACCGGCACCACCGAAATTCACACAGCACAATCCGCGGGCAGACACAGACGGAACCTCAAATTCAGCACAACTTTCCCCGCAACCCCGGGTCAGGCGCTAGCACGGGGTGACCCCGGCCCTCCGACACGGCAAACTGGCACGGGACGGGGGGCTGAGCGATCGGCCCCACCCGTCATGCGGACACTGTTCCGGTACGCGATGAACGATAGATATACGCGCGTCGCGCCGATTGACACCGCATCGGCCGGCACGCCTCAGGGGGCAGTATGGACAGCGCGACAGGGCCCGACCGGGGACTGCGGTTCGCAGTTCTCGGTCCGGTACGGGCATGGCGCGACGACCAGCCGATCGTCACCGGCTCCCCGCAGCAGCGCGCGCTCCTGGCCGCGTTGCTGCTGCGCGGCGGCCGGACCGCGACCGCATCCGAACTCCTCGACGCCCTCTGGGGCGAGACGGCACCGACCACCGCGCTGGCCGCGCTGCGCTCGTACGCGTTCCGGCTGCGCAAGGCGCTGGGCGCCGACGCGCTCGTCACCGAGTCCGGTGGCTATGCGTTGCATGTGGCGCCCGACGGGCTGGACTTCGCCGCCGCGGAGCGCCTCGCCGCCGAGGCCGAGAAGGCCCGCGGCGCGGGCGACCCGGTGCGGGCCCGCGAGTTGCTCGCGACCGCGCTGGGCATGTGGAACGGCGAGCCGCTGGCCGGGCTGCCGGGACCGTACGCGGAGGCCCAGCGCAACCGGCTGGAGGAGTGGCGCCTCACCGTCACCGAGACCCGCCTGGAGCTGGAACTGGAGCTGGCCGCCCACGCCGAGGCCGTCTCCGAGCTGACCGCGCTCTCCGCCGAGCACCCGCTGCGCGAACGGCTGCGCTGCCTGCTGATGCTCGCCCTCTACCGCAGCGGCCGGCAGGCCGAGGCGCTCGGTGTGTACGCCGACACCCGCCGGCTGCTCGCCGACGAGCTGGGCGTCGATCCCTGCACCGAGCTCAGCGACCTCCACCAGCGGATCCTGGAGGCCGATCCGGCCCTGGCCGCGCCCGCCGTGCCCGGTGGGCACTCCGTCGAGATCGTCCGGCCGGCCCAGCTCCCCGCGACCGTCGCCGACTTCACCGGCCGCGCCGCGTTCGTCCGCGAACTCGGCGCCCAGCTGACCGAGGCCGACAAGGGCGTCATGGCCGTCTCCGCGCTGGCCGGCATCGGCGGCGTCGGCAAGACCACCCTCGCCGTCCATGTCGCCCACGCCGCCCGCGACGCCTTCCCCGACGGCCAGCTCTACGTCGACCTGCAGGGCACCGACGCCCGGCCCGCGGAACCCGAAGCAGTCCTCGGCTCGTTCCTGCGGGCGCTCGGCCTGTCCGACGGCGCGATCCCGGAGTCGCTCGCGGACCGCGCCGCGCTCTACCGCTCCACCTTGGACGGCCGCCGGGTGCTGGCGCTGCTCGACAACGCCCATGACGCCGCCCAGGTCCGCCCGTTGCTGCCCGGCACGCCCGGCTGCGCCGCACTGATCACCAGCCGGGTCCGGATGGTCGACCTCGCGGGCGCCCACCTCGTCGACCTGGACGTGATGAGCCCCGAGGAGGCGCTGCACCTCTTCACCCGGATCGTCGGCGAGGAGCGCGTCACCAGCGAGCGCCAGTCCGCCCTCGACGTGGTCGCCGCCTGCGGTTTCCTGCCGCTCGCCATCCGTATCGCCGCCTCCCGGCTGGCCGCCCGCCGTACCTGGACCGTCGCCGTCCTGGCCCGCAAGCTCGCCGACCAGCGCCGCCGCCTGGACGAGCTGCGCGCCGGCGACCTGGCCGTCAAGGCCACCTTCGAACTCGGCTACGGCCAGCTCGAACCGCTCCAGGCCCGGGCGTTCCGCCTGCTGTCGCTCCCCGACGGCCCGGACATCTCCCTGGACGCGGCCGCCGCCGTCCTGGACATGGACCCGTACTCCACCGAGGAACTGCTCGAAGCCCTCGTCGACATCAGCCTCATCGAGTCCGCCGCCCCGGCCCGCTACCGCTTCCACGACCTGCTGCGGCTCTACGCCCGCGAGTGCGCCGACCGCGACGAGACCGACGACGCCCGCTGCCGGGCGCTGTCCCGGCTGCTCGACTTCTACCTCTCCTCCGCCGCCTGCACCTACGAGCTGGAGAACCCCGGCGACCGAGTCCTGGACCACCTCGCCCCGACCGAGCGGTCCGGCCTGGCCTTCGGCACCCGCGAAGAGGCCCTGGAATGGCTCTTCTCCGAGGCGCAGGGCCTGCTCGCCGCCGTGCAGCAGGCCGCCGGCGGCGGCTGCGAGGGCCCGATGCGGCGGGCGGTCGACCTGCTGTGGGCGGCCCAGGACCTGATGGAGTCGGGCGTCTACGCGCGCCAGTACGAGCAGGGTGTGAAGGCGCTGGTAGAGACGGCGGGCGACTGCGCCGAGCACCTGGTCGAGGGCCGGGCCCGCGTCCTCCTCGGCCAACTCCACCGGCTGTCGGGCCAGTTCGTGGCCGCTGATCTGGAGGCACAGCGCTCCTTCATCCTGGGCCTGGCCGCCGAGGACCCGCTGACCCGCAGCTACGCGCTCAACCTGCGCGGCGGAGTGGCCCTGCAGGGTCACCGCTTCCACGAGTGCGCCGAATACCACACGAACGCGCTGGAAGCGTTCCGCGAGGACGGCAACCGGCACGGAGAGGCCGCGGCGCTCAGCAATCTCTCCCGGGCCCAGCTGGAGTTGGGCGACACCGCGGCCGCGGTGTCCGCGACCGAACAGGTGGTCGCGATCTACCGCGGGCTGGGCGCCGGGTTCCGGCTCGGCAACGGCCTGTACGCCATGGGCATCGCCCTCACCACCACCGACCGGCTCGACGAGGCGACCGCCTGCCTGACCGAGGCACTGGGCATCTTCCGCGAAGCGCGGCAGCGGTTCTGGGAGGGCATGACGCTCTTCCGGCTCTCCAAGGTCCACCTGGCGGGCGGCCAGTGGCGCCAGTCCGCGTCCCACGCCGAGCAGGCGCTCGTCATCCTCCGGGAGGTGGGCGGCGAATGGCGCACCGCGAACGCGCTCACCGTCCTCGGCAGGGCCCTCGCCGGCTTCGGCCAGACCGTCCGTGCCCGCGCCTGCTGGCACGACGCGCTCGGCATCTTCACCGCGCTCGGATCCCCCGAGGCGGACGAGGTACGCGACCTCATCGACGACCGGTCGTCCCCCGCCGTTGCCATATAATCGCAGGTCACCCCGAGCAACGTGCTCGTTTATCTGTTGATTATCTCGGGATGCCAGGATTCCATTCATTGCACGAGCTACCCACCTGGTGGCGCACGGGGGTCGCCACCGGGTGGGTGCAACACCAGACCGACAAAACCTGGGGAGTCCATATGACCACCGAGATCCCGAAGCCAAATAACGACGGCGGCACCGTCAAGCCGGACAACTGGCACAACGACAGCACGACGGAGCCGATCCCGGACGTACTCCTCGGCGACGGTGGCACCGAGGTCAAGCCCGACAACTGGCACAACGACTCCGAGCCCGCCAAGTAGCAGGCCGGACACCAGGCAGGCCCCAACCGCTCGGGGGAGCGCCAGGGGTAACCGGGGGGAACCACAAGCACGGGGAAGCACGGGGGAAAGACGTTCAGGGGCTCGGGGGAGCTCAGGAGCGAACGGGCTCGGGGGAGCCCACGGTCCGGGGGGACCACGCGGGAAAGCTCAGGGGTTCGGGGGAACCCAGGAGTGCACGGGGCTCGGGGGAGCCCAGGGTGAACGGGTCCGGGGGGACCCAGCACGAATCCAGAGTCCGGGGGGACTCAGCGGAACGCACGGGACCGCACCAGGGGGAGCAACGAGAGACCGACCATGGCGTGGAGGGGGCGCCATGGCCGGTCTCTCCCATGTCCGGGAACTGCCATCGTCCGATGTCCTCCTGAACCCGGAGCAGCGGGGCTGAGGTTCGGGTCCTCCGGCCGGCGGGCGCGCAGCGCCCCTGCCCCTCCCCTCCGCCCGGTCAAGGCGCAAAGCGACGCAGAAGAGCGCTTCGCATCGCCCGAAGCCCGGCAATGCGCTCCGCTATGCCCGCGTGGAGCAGGCGGCGTGATGACATGTTGGCGAAATCCCCGTGGTAGGTCTCGGACGGCGTGAGCCGACGTTCGGAGAGATCATCCCGGAAATCGCCAACGGCCGCCCAACGCCGCCCCAACCGCCGCTCGCTACGCGGGCATCCGGCCCGGGCCCCGTAGTTCTGCCTTCATCACCTTGCCGCTGGCGTTGCGCGGCAGTTCCGACAGGAAGTCCACTTCCCTCGGGACCTTGTAGTTGGCCATTTCGCGGCGGGACCAGGCGATGAGGTCGTCGGCGGAGAGGGTGGAGTCGGGGCGGCGGATGACGTAGGCCTTGCCGACCTCGCCGAGGCGGGGGTCGGGGATGCCGATGACGGCGGCGTCGGAGACGTCGGGGTGGTGGCGCAGCGCCTGTTCTATCTCGGCCGGGTAGGCGTTGAAGCCGCCGACGATGAACATGTCCTTGATGCGGTCGGTGATGCGGAGGTTGCCGTCGGCGTCCATGACGCCGACGTCGCCGGTGTGGAGCCAGCCGTCGGGGTCGATGGCCCGGTCCGTCTCCTCGGGATCCTCGAAGTAGCCGCGCATCACGTGGTAGCCGCGGACCAGGACCTCGCCGGGTTCGCCGGGCCCGGCGGACAGGACGCGTACCTCGGTGTCGGGGATGGCGCGACCCGAGGTGGAGGCGATGACCTCGGCGGGGTCGCCCTGGCGGCACATCGTCACGGTGCCGCCGGCCTCGGTGAGGCCGTACGCCGTGAGGACGGTGGCGATCTTCAGCTCGGAGCGCAGCCGTTCGACGAGTTCGAGGGGGACGACGGCGGCGCCGGTGACGACGAGGCGCAGCGCGCTCAGGTCGTGCTTGCCGCGGGCCGGGTGGTCGAGGATCGACTGGTGGAGGGTGGGCGGTCCGGGGAGGACGCTGATGCGTTCGGCGGCGATGTTGGCGAGCGCGGTATCGACGTTGAAGACGGGCTGGGGCACCATCGTGGCGCCGCGCATGAGGCACGCGATGATGCCGGCCTTGTAGCCGAAGGTGTGGAAGAACGGGTTGATGATCAGGTAGCGGTCTCCCTCGGTCAGGCCGGCCAGTTCGCTCCAGACGCTGTAGACGCGGAGCGTCTGGGCGTGGGTGATGACGGCGCCCTTGGGGTGTCCGGTGGTGCCGGAGGTGAACGTGATGTCCGAGGGGTCGTCGGAGCGCAGCGAGTCCGCCCGGCGGCGTACCGCCTCGCGGGAGACCGTCTCGCCGCCCGCCAGGAACTCCCGCCAGCTGCGATACCCCTCGGGGGCGGTGTCGGAGAGCACGACGACATCGTGCAGGTGCGGCAGTTCGGCGTCGGCGCGGCGCAGCGAGGCGACGTAGGACGTGCCGAGGAAGGTGCCGGTGACGAAGAGCAGTTTGGCGCGGGTGCGTTCCAGGACGTAGGCCGCTTCCGCCCCCTTGAAGCGGGTGTTGAGGGGGACGAGGACGCCGCCCGCGGACACGGCGCCGAGCGCCGCGACGATCCAGTCGAGCGTGTTGGGCGCCCAGATGGCGACGCGGTCGCCGGCCTCGATGCCGGAAGCGATGGTGGCGGCGGCGGCCCGTTCGACGCGCTCGCCCAGCTCGGCGTAAGTGATCCGGGTCCGGCCGTCGACGACGGCCTCGCGGTCGCCGTACTGTCGTACCGCCGCTCGTACCAGCCCCGGGATGCTGCCCCAGTCCAGGTCACCGCGCATGATGCTCCCCTCAACGGGATTACCGATTGCCTACCGACTACCTGACGACCACTACCTGACTACCCGTCAGATTAACGGTACCCTGACTGGCTGTCAGCAGTGGTGACCATGCCGGGAGGTGTCCGTGAGCGCTGCCCTGAAGGACGCGACAGCGATCGTGGGAATAGGCCAGACCCCGTTCGCCAAGAACCTTGTGGAGTCCGAACGTGCCCTGGCCTGCCGGGCGATCATCGCCGCACTCGACGACGCCGGGATAGCGCCCGCCGAGGTCGACGGATTCGCCTCCTACACGATGGAGGAGACCGACGAGGTCGAGGTGGCGAAGTCCATCGGCGCCGGGGACGTCACCTTCTTCTCCAAGGTCGGGTACGGCGGTGGCGGCTCCTGCGCGACCGTGGCGCACCTCGCGGCGGCCGTCGCCACTGGCCAGGCGAGCGTCGGCGTGGCCTGGCGGTCGCGCAAACGCGGCAGCGGCAAGCGCCCCTGGACCAACACCGCGGTCCAGCTCCCCACCCCCGGCCAGTGGACCCGCCCCTTCGGGCTGCTGCGCCCGGCCGACGAGATCGGGATGCTGGCCCGCCGCTACATGCACGAGTTCGGCGCGACCCGCGACCACCTGTTCAACGTCGCCCTCGCCTGCCGCAACCGCGCCAACCAGAACCCCGCCGCGATGATGTACGAGCGCCCGCTGACCCGCGAGATGTACATGACGTCCCGCTGGATCAGCGAACCGCTCTGCCTCTTCGACAACTGCCTGGAGACCGACGGGGCACTGGCCTGCGTCATCGTCAGCGCCGAGCGCGCCCGCGACTGCCGCCGCAAGCCCGTCTACGTGCACTCCGCGGCCCAGGGGCTGCCCGCCCAGCACCACGGCATGGTCAACTACTGGAACGACGACCCGCTGACCGGCCCGTCCTGGGCCACCGCCCGGCATCTGTGGAAGAACTCCGACCTCACCCCCGAGGACGTCGACGTCGCCCAGATCTACGACGCGTTCACCCCGCTCATCCCGCTCTCCCTGGAGGGCTACGGCTTCTGCGGTCGGGGCGAGGGTGCCGCGTTCACCGAGGGCGGCGCCCTGGAGATCGGCGGCCGGCTCCCCATCAACACCGGGGGCGGCGGCCTCAGCGAGGCGTACGTCCATGGCTTCAACCTCATCAACGAGGGCGTCAAGCAACTGCGCGGCGACTCCACCGCCCAGGTCCCCGACGCCGCGACCTGCCTGGTCACCGCGGGCGAGGGCGTACCGACATCCGCGCTGCTGCTGCGAAGCTGAGGAGCTGACCGCCATGACCGACACCGCCGTGCCCGGCACCACCAAGCCCGACGCCACCCTGCCCGGCGCCGCCAAGCCCGATGCCGGCATGTCCCACGACGGACTGCTGCTGCCCGTGGCCGACGACGACGGCGCGCCCTTCTGGGAGTACGCGCGCCGCGGCGAGCTGCGCGTCCAGGCGTGCGCCGCCTGCGGCGTCCTGCGCTTCCCGCCGCGCCCCTGCTGCCCGCAGTGCCAGTCCTTCGACAGCGAGTGGCGGCGGATGAGCGGCCGCGGCCGCATCTGGTCGTACGTCTTCCCGCATCCACCGCTGCTGCCCGCCTACGCGGAACAGGCCCCGTACAACGCCATCGTCGTGGAACTGCTGGACGCCCCGCAGATCCGCCTGGTCGGCAACCTCGTGACCTCGGCCGACGCCCCGCTCGACTCCGTCGATCCGTCGAGACTTCGCATCGGCGCCGGGGTGAAGGTCGCCTTCCACGCGATGGCGGACGGCGTCACCGTGCCGCGCTGGCTCCTGGAGCGGCCGTGAGCGTCATCTGCACGTCGAAGGACGGCGTCGCCGTCGTCACTCTGGACCGGCCGCGCCGCCACAACGCGATCGACCTGGACACGATCAGCGAACTCACCGCCCTGTGGCGGGAGTTCCGGATGAACGACGACATCCGCGCCGTCGTCCTCACCGGCGCCGGCGACAAGGCGTTCTGCACCGGGATCGACCGCTCCGTCGACGTCCCGCAGCCACCGTCCCCGTACTCCATCGACGATCCGCTGCTGCGCCTCGGCCCCAAATCCAACGACCTGTGGAAACCGGTCGTCGCCGCCGTCAACGGCATGGCCTGCGGCGGCGCCTTCTACCTCCTCGGCGAGGCCGAGTTCGTCATCGCCGCCGAGCACGCCACCTTCTTCGACCCGCACACGACCTACGGCATGGTCAGCGCCTACGAGTCCGTCCTCATGGCGCAGCGCATGCCCTACGGCGAGGTCATGCGGATGTCGCTGATGGGCACGGCGGAGCGGATCGGCGCGCGACGGGCCTACGAGACCGGTCTCGTGTCGGAGGTCGTGCCGGCGGACGAGCTGCTCGACGCTGCCCTGCGCGCCGCGGCCGTCATCGCCTCCTACCCGACGGAGGCGGTCCAGGGCACGGTCCGCGCGGTCTGGTCGGCCCGCGAGGCAGCCCGCGCCCACGCCCTGACGCAGGCCCCGCACCTCATCGCGCTCGGGAACCTGCCGCCGGAACGCCAGGCGGGGCTGTTCACGTCGCGCAGCGCGGAGTTCAGGGTGCGCTGAACGGCATCCCGCAAGGGGTTGGTTCAGAGGGTTCTGGCGATCACTCAGCCGGCGCTGCGGTCGGCACTCGCGACGACGCAGTCGGTCCATTCGCCGCTCGCGACGCCCGAGTCCAGCGTCCCGGTGACATCGACCGTCTTCGTCGAGCGGGCCTTCACCAGGGTGCTGGCCAGCGTGGAGCTGCCGATCTGCCCGCCCTGGGCGTTCTTCAGACGCACCACAGCGGTGAAGTAGTACGACTTGGTACCCCGGCTGTTGTCGATCCGCAGCTGCGACGTTGGCCGCGCGGCGCCGGAGCCGGAGCTGTGGCACTGCACGACGGACACCTGGTCGATCGCGGCCGGCAGCGCCGTCGGACTGGCCGAACCGGAGGACGTCGGCGAACTGGTGCTCCGGCGATAGGTGCTGGTGGACTGCGGTCGGGGGCTGTAGGTCGAATCGTCAGTGGACCCAGAAGTCGAACCAGAGGTGGAACCAGAGGTGGAGCCGGAGCTCGAGCTCGACGAACTGCTGCTGTGACTGCTGCTACAACCTCCTCCCTTGCTGTGACTCTTGCTTTTGCTCTTGCTCCCGCTGAAACCGGTGAGTGCAAGAACGACGACGGCGAGTACCGCGACAAGGCGCAGTTGACGGAGCTGCATGGCTGACTATCCCCAGAGGTTGGCAGGAGCGCGTCAGGGTAGCAGCCTCATCGGGACGGTCGGGACGGCCTCATCGAGCCGCCCGGAGCGCGGCGATCCGCGGCGCGCGGCTCTTCGGCGAATCGAGACTGAAGCTGCGGGCATCGCCCAACTGGTCCCGGACGAACGCCTCCGTCGCCGCGACCGCGGCCCGCAGTTCCGCGTCCGGCGCCACCCACGCCTGCCAGACGATCTCCTGCGCCTCCGTGTCGTACTCCCACAGCCCGACCAGCCGCCCCCGGTCCACGATCATGTGCGCGGGTGAGTCCGACAGGCCGCCCAGCGCCTTCGGCCCGGTGAGTTCCGGGCGCAGCGCGTCCGCCGGATCGAGCAGCCGCCCGAAGTCGCGGTGCAGCAGATGGATCCCGTCGATGCCCGCCACCAGCGCGTACGAGGGTTCCTTCGGCGCGGTGAACCGCGCGTACCGCGCCGCCGTCTCCTCCGTCCACAGCAGATCCGTGCCGTCCACAGGCCGCAGGTCCAGGCCGGCCACCGCGGCCTTGGCGGCAGCCGCCGTGAAGCCGGAGAACCACCGGAAGTGCGCCAACGACGCCGGCCCGGCCCACTCGAAGTACCGCCGGGCCAACTCGGCCCGCGCCGACTCCTCCGACCACTCCCCCATCTCCAGACCCCACGCCACATACCCGTACCGCTGCTGGTCCAGCCGGCCGTTCACCGGCACCCGGCGGATCGCACCGCGGGCCTGCAGCAGACCGAGCGCCAGCGGCAGCGTCGTCGTCGTCCCGCGCTTCCTGCCCGCCTCACCGAGGCTGCGGACGGCGTCGCCCGTCGCGGCCTTGATCGCGGCCGGATCTAGCGGCCGCTCGCCCAGCACGCCCGTGACCGCCTCGCACAGCCCCTCGATCTCCGCCCCGGTCACCCCCAGGTGCTTCACCGCCGCTGCCAGCTCACCCTGGGGCGCCCCCGCGCCGAGCCGCAGGCCCAGCGCGAAGTCGGCCGCCGGCAGCACGTACGTGCATCCCCGCGCCGACGGCAGCTCGTGGACCTCCAGCCGGGCCACCGCCGCGTCCAACGCCTCCCGCGACAGCCCGGCCCGCGCGGCCAGCCCCAGATACGGCCCCGACCCGCCCACCGAGCGCGCCCACCCCGTACGCCCCAGCGTCCCGGCCGCGTCCAGTCCGGCCATCGACCCGTCCAGCCCCTGACGGTGCGACCACCACGCGCGCAGCTTCCCGATGTCCATGCACCCGAGTCTGCCCCGCGTGGCGAGGTCACGCGGCCCGGCATACCGTGGGCGGCACGGGGGCGCCGAGATTGGACGACGAACGATGATCCGCAACGTCTTCGGGTCCTTCATCGCCCTTCTCGGAGCGACGGCCGCCGTCTGGAGCCCCTTCCGTGCCTGGTACGACGGCCGTCACGGCTCCGAGATCCGCATCGAAGACCTCTTCAACGGGATCACCACCGACCGGGCCGCCGTCATGGGCTCCCTCTTCCTGCCGATGGTCTTCGCCGCCCTGCTCACCCTCCTCGGGATCCTGCTGCGCTCCCGGCTCATCGTCGCCTTCTCCGGCGTGATCGTCCTCGGCTTCACCATCCTGTGGATGGTCCGCCAGGGCCAGGCCGCGGGCTCCCTCACCGCGGGCGGCAACGGCCTCGACCTCGGCGTCGCCGACGCTCTCGGCGGCGGCGCACTCATCCTGATCGGCGCCGCGACCATGTCCGGCCGCCACCGCCCCACGTTCGGCCGCCGGCCGCCCCACCCCATCGACCCGATCGACCCGGTGGACGAGCCCCCCACCTGGCCGCCCCCGCCCGAGACCGCCCCCCAACCGCCGGTTCCCCCCGCAGCGCCGACCGAGTACGACCACGGGCCACCCACGGACATACGCCCACCGGCACACCCCTGAGCGGCAGAGCTGACGGACTGTCGTCTCCGGAGCCAATGACGCAGGGCGCGGACTTGCCCCCACGCGCCTACGGACGGCCAGGCGGCACGCAAGGCGCCAGCGCACGGTAGGGGTGAACGCAAGGTGCCCGGGGCCGCAGGGGTGGGGGTTCGAAATGCTGCCGAGCTATTTGTGGGCCGCCAGGCCCTGAATAGTCGATTTCGAACCGCCGCCCCGGAGGACCCGGGCACCGCAACCACAAGCCAACACAAGCAACAACGCTAAGGCCGCCGCGCAGCGGCCCCCGTCCCCTTCACCGCGTCCAACGCGTAGACGCAACGGTCCTTGCTGCACGCGTACACGACTCCGTCCGCCGCCACCGGCGACCCCGTGATCTCACCGCCCGTTTCGAGCTTCCAGCGCAGCTGACCGCCGCCCGCGTCCACCGTGTACAGACAGTGGTCCTTCGACCCGAAGTGCACCCGGCCGTCCGCGACGACCGGCGACCCGACGATCTCGCCCTGCGCGGCGAAGCGCCACTTCGGATTGCCCGTGACGGCGTCGAGCGTGTAGAGCGCACTGCCCGCGCCCAGCAGCACGTCGCCGCCGGCGACGAGCACCGGTTCGAGGGACTGCCGGGGCTCGGTGGCGACGCGCCAGCGGTCGCGGCCGCTGTGCGGGTCGAGGGCGTAGACGGTGCCGAGGTGGTCGGCGATGTAGATGCCGCCGCCCGCGGCGCCGGCGCCCGGCACATGGGCCGGCGGCCCGAACATGACGGCGGGGGCGTCGAAGCGCCAGCGCTCGGCGCCGGACCTGGCGTCGAGGGCGAGTACCCGCGTGCCCGCGGTGACGTAGACGATGCCGTCCGCCACGACCGGCCGCGTCGGGACGGTGCCGGTCGCGCCGGGGACGCCGGACGCCCCGACCGGGTAGGACCACCGCTCGGCGCCGGAACCGGCGTCGATGGCGTAGAAGCGGCCGCCGCCCTGGAAGTACACCGTGCCCGCGGAGATCGAGGGCCCCGACTCGGGGGACTCGAATTCGGTCTGCGCGCCGCCGCGCTCCCAGCGCAGCAGGCCGCGGTCGGCGTCCCAGGCCTGGACGCCGCCGCCCCGCGTGCCGGTGACGACGGTGCCGTGCTCGGCGCGCAACGAGTAGATCCACCCCTCGACGCCGGTGCGCCAGAGGTCGCCGCCGTCGGCCGTGTCGAGGGCGTAGAGGCTCGGCCCGTCGGAGGCGTGGATACGGCCGTCGGCGACGGCCATCGTCCAGGCGACGTCACGGGTCTTGAACTGGCGCCGCCCGCTGGCGATGTCGAGGGCGTGCACCTCGAAGGAGGTGACGTACAGGCGGCCGTCGGAGACGACGGGCGTGCCCCACACGTCGTTGGACATGCGGAAGCGCCAGGGCCGCCACTCCCCCGGCGGGGCCGGCGGCTGGGGCTGCTGCACGGGGAGCGCGCCGGGCCCGTTGGCCCGGTGGGCGCCTCCGCGGCGCACCCAGTCCGTACCGGGGGCGCCGTCCGGCGGCAGCACCTTGTGGTCGGCGTCCGCGACGCGCAGGCCGGGCCCTATCGGAGCGGAGCCGGCCAGCCGGACGGGCCCGTGGGTGTGCGGTTCGGCCACGGCACCGCCGCGCCCGCCGACGGGCGCGTTCAGACCGCCTGGGCTGTGGAAGCCGCCGGGCCCGTTCGGACCCGGCCCGTTCAGACCACCAGGACCACCGGGACCGTTCAGACCACCAGGACCACCGGGACCGTTCGGACTGCCAGGTCCCTGCCGGCCACCGGCACCGTGCCGGCCGTGCGCGACCGGCTCCGGGTCCGGGGTGCGCGGCGGCGCGACCGGCGGCGGTGGGGGCGGCGGCGAGGTCCTGGCGTTGACGGCGACGGCCGGCCGGCCGCTGCGGCGCTGCTCTATCAGCGCGACGGCGCCGGGCGGCAGCCATGCGGACGCCGTACCGGTGTCGTCGCTGCCGGTGGAGAACAGATGCGGGGCGAGCTGCGCCTGGAGCTCCGCGGGCGTGGGCCGCTGGTCGGCTTCCATCCGCATGCAGGATTCGATGAGGGGCCGCAGCTCGCTGGGCAGACCCGCCAGGTCGGGGCCTTCGCGGAGCAGCATGAAGACCGTCTCGACGGGGTTCGCGCCGTGGAAGGGGGCGTGTCCCGTCGCGGCGAACACCAGCGTCGAGCCGAGCGAGAACACATCGCTGGCGCCGCGCACGCTGCGCGAGTCGCGGGCCTGCTCGGGCGACATGTACGCGGGCGTGCCGACGGCGACGTTCGTCATGGTCAGCCGGGTGTTGGACACCCCGCTGGCGATACCGAAGTCGATCACCCGGGGCCCGTCCTCGACGACCAGGACGTTGGACGGCTTCATGTCGCGGTGCACGAGCCCCGCGCCGTGGATGGACTGGAGCGCCTCGGCGACGCCCGCGGCGAGCCAGCGGACGGCCTGGGCGGGCATCGGCCCGGCCTCGTTGATGATCTCTTCGAGGGAGGGGGCGGGGACGTAGGCGGTGGCCAGCCAGGGCACAGCCGCGCGCGCGTCCGCGTCCACGACGGCGGCCGTGTAGAAGCCGCTGACCGCGCGGGCCGCCTCGACCTCACGGCTGAAGCGGACCCGGAACAGCTGGTCCTCGGCGAGCTCGGCGCGCACCGTCTTGATCGCGACCCGGCGGCCCGAGGCCGACCTGGCGAGATAGACCAGCCCCATGCCGCCGGCACCGAGCCGGGCCAGCACCTCGAAAGGGCCGATCCGTCGCGGGTCGTGCTGCGTCAGCTGCTCCACCACTGCCCGTCCCTCCCCGTGGGGTGTTCCCCGTATGGAAGCTGATTCTTCCTGGCGAAGGGTCCAGTTGCGAACCCGGGGGCGTAACGACACGACATCTGTCGATTCTGTCGAAACGAACCCCGGGTCCTGACCGGTGTGCGCAGGGGGCCGACCGGAGCCGGAAGCGGCCCGGAACGGAGCTCGAACCGGGCCGGAACCGGGCAAAACCCGGCCCTGGGTCGGATCAGGCGGGCGGTCGCCCGCCCCGCGGCGGACCCGGGCCGGGCCGGTCTCGACCCGACTCGTGACGAAGTCGGGACGGCGTGTCGCAGGCCGCTTTCGTCACACCGATGGCCACAAACACGACACTTTGCGCAATATTCGAACATATGGTCAATTCTTGGGCGTGGTGGAGCACTACCCACAGAAGTTATCCACAGGCTGTTGATAAGACGAATCGCTCGAATGGCGGACCGGAGCGGAACCCCCGGAGCCGGCCCCGCCAAAACCGGAGAAAGGCCGGAGAGATGTCGGGACAACTGCCGACGACGGACCTGCGGGCAGGTCTGACGCCCAGTTATCCGGCGGAAAATCGCCGGACACACGCCCGCGCACCGCACCCCTGCCTCGTTCGAACCGCAGTCGGACCACACCCGGAAACCGGTCGACCCCATTTGCAGGAGGCCGAATCGCGCGCTGATCACCCGCCGGTAAACTGACGGCATGACAGGACAAGTTCGCACCGTCGACGGCCGTGTTGCCGGTCGTCGAGGACAGGCGACGCGGCAGAAGCTGCTCGACTGCCTCGGCGAGATGCTCAGCACGTCGCCGTACCGGGACGTCAAGGTCATTGACGTGGCCCGGATGGCGGGCACCTCCCCCGCAACGTTCTACCAGTACTTCCCCGACGTCGAGGGCGCGGTCCTCGAACTCGCCGAGGAAATGGCCAAGGAAGGAGCGAGCCTCACCGACCTTGTCGCCGGACGCTCCTGGATCGGCAAGTCCGGCGCCCTGGCGGCGGACGAACTGGTCGACGGCTTCCTTTCCTTCTGGCGGAAGAACGACGCCATTCTGCGCGTCGTCGACCTCGGGGCGGCGGAAGGGGACAAGCGGTTCTACAAGATCCGCATGAAGATCCTCAATGCCGTCACCAACTCCCTCACGGATTCCATCAAGGATCTGCAGAGCAAGGGCAAGGTCGACAAGGAGGTCAGTCCGGCCGCCATGGCCGGCTCGCTGGTCGCCATGCTGGCCGCCGTCGCCTCGCACCAGAAGGGGTTCACCAGCTGGGGCGTGAAACAGGCCGAGTTGAAGCCGAACCTCGCACTGCTCGTGCACCTCGGCGTCACCGGAAAGAAGCCCGTCAAGTAACTCTTCAGGCCTCAAATGGCCCTTGGCGTGCTCCTGTTCATCGTCCTGCCACGTCACGCCCAACGCGGGCGCCGTCCGGTCCTCGGGGGAGGTAGCCGGTACGGCGCCCGCGTTTTCGTGTGTGCGGGGGTCCGGAGAGGGTGTGCGGAGGTGCGGGTGTGCGGAGCGGGGAGGGTGTACGGATCGCTGTTTCTTTCGCCAGTTCGCCGTCAGTTCGTCTTCGGTTCCTCACCACGCGGTACGAGGCGGAACAGCCGGATCTGCCGGTCCACGCGCGCCGCGTAGGACGCGTAGGGCGGCCAGAACTTCAGGACCGCCGTCCAGGCCGTCTCGCGCTCGGGGCCTTCGAGGAGCCGGGCGACGACGAGCAGGTCCTTCCCCTTCCAGTTGATCTCCGCGTCCGGATGCCTGATCAGATTGCCGGTCCACGCCGGGTGGTCGATCCGCCCGAAGTTGCTGCCGATGAGGACGAACGTGCCGCCGTCCTCGGGCATGCACGCCAAGGGCGTACGGCGCGGCTGCCCGCTCTTCGCACCGGTCGCCGTCAGGACGACACCGGGCAGCATCTGGGCGCTGAGCAGCACCTTTCCCTTCGTCAGCCGGTGCACGACCTTGTCCATGGCCGGGACGACGTACGGCGCGACCTTCGCGAAGCCGCGGGTGGACGACACCTTCTGGACCAGCGGCTTCGAACGTTCCATCAGCGTCTTCTTCATGCCGCGCTCCCTGCGGTCGTCGCCGACTCCGCGGCGGGTTCGGCGACTTTCGCGGCCGCGGCCGTTTGAACCACCGGAGCTGCTGGAACTGACGGAGCCGCCGGAGCTGTAGCTGTAGGAGCTGCCGGATTCGCCGGGCCGAAGAGTCCCGCCCGGTCGGCGGCGCGGGCGCGCAGCAGGTGCACCGGGCCGAAGAGCAGCTCGTCGGAGGCCGCGCGCTTGAAATACAGGTGGGCGTGGTGCTCCCAGGTGAAGCCGACGCCGCCGTGCAGCTGGATCGCCTCACCGGCGACGGAGCGCAGCGCCTCCAGTGCCTGTGCGAGCGCGAGCGGGCCGGCGACCGGCAGGTCGCCCTCGGAGGCGGCGGCCGCCCAGGCGGCGTAGTAGGCGGCGGAGCGCGCCGCCTGGACCTGGACGTAGAGGTCGGCGAGCCGGTGCTTGACGGCCTGGAAGGAGCCGACGGGACGCCCGAACTGCTCTCTGACCTGCACGTACTCCACGGTTGAGGCGAGCGCCTGGTCCGCGGCACCGACCGCCTCCGCGGCGAGCGCGGCAGCGGCGAGTTCGCCCGCGCGGGCGAGCGCGGGCCCCGGGTCGGCCGCCTCGTCGCCGCCGAGCGGCACGGCGGCGACGTCCCGCAGCTCGATCCGGGCCGCGGGGCGGGTCTCGTCGAGCGCGGTGAGGCGGGTGCGCACGACGCCGGCCGCGTCCCCGTCGACGAGGAAGAGCCGGGTGCGGGCGGCCGCATAACCGCCCGCGTGGGCGGCGACGAGCAGCAGACCGGCGCTGTGCCCGCCGAGCACCTGGTCGGCCTGCCCGTAGAGCCGCCAGCCCGCCCCGTCCGGCTCCTGGCGGGCCTGGATGCCGCCGGCGCGGCCGCCGCCCGCCCAGCTGCCGTCGTTCGGGCCGGTCAGGCCCAGGGCCGTGCCGAGGCCGCCGGGCAGCGCGAGCGCCACCGTGACGGCGCCGGCGGCGATCCTGGGCAGCAGGTCGGCGCGCTGCCGCTCGGTGCCGAGGTCGGCGATGAGCGGGGCGGCCAGCACCGCGGTGCTGAACAGGGGTGACGGCAGCAGCGTGCGGCCCGCTTCCTCGCAGGCCAGCACCAGCTCGGTCGGCCCGCAGCCGGCGCCGCCGTACTCCGTCGGCAGCCCGAGGCCGGGCAGCCCTAGCTGTTCGGCGAGCCGGCGCCACAGGGTCTCGTCGTATCCCGCGGTGGTGCCGACCGCGGCTTTGACCTCGTCCGGCCCGCAGCTTTTTTGCAGTACCTCGCGCAGGGTGCGCCGGATCTCGTCCTGCTCCTCGGTGAACGCGGCATCCATCGGCGGGCTCCTCACAGGCTGATCTGACGGTCCGTCATCTTAGGGAGCGGCAGTCCAGATGCACAGGGCCGGGGAGCACCCATTCCTGGCGGGCATGATGTTCGACATGAGCCAGAACTCCAACCAGAACTCCAGCCCGAACCACGACCAGAAGTCCGGCGAGACGCCCCGGGAGAGTTCCGGGGAGAAGTCCGGCCAGGACGGCAAGACCCCGTGCTCGAAGCCGCAGCGCCCGCGGAGCGCCACTTTGCGCTTCCTCTCCCCCGGGCCGGACACGTCGACGACGCAGCTCAAGGTCTACATCGCGATCTGGGCCGCACTGCTGGTTCTGTGGATCAGCGCACAGTTCTGGACGAGCGACATCACGGGCTTCCAGCGGGTGCTCTACATCCTGCTCTCGCTCGTCGCGCTGACACAGATGTCCTCGGCGGCGGCCCAGCTGCGCAAGAGGCGCTGAGGCGCAGGCCTCACCTCGCCCCCCTTCCCCTCACCTCGCGCCACGGCCCTGGTTCAGCCCTCCGAATCTGATGTACCGTCAGATTCATGGCTGCTGCTGCTCGTAAGGTCGCCGTCGTCGGCGTGGCGCTGTCCGACTGCGGACGGGTCGACGAGGCCACCCCGTACGCCCTCCACGCCCAGGCCGCCCGCCGCGCGCTGGCCGACTCCGGGCTCGACCGGTCGGTCGTCGACGGCCTGGCCTCGGCCGGCCTCGGGATCCTCGCGCCGGTCGAGGTCGCCGAATACCTCGGCCTGCGGCCCACCTGGGTGGATTCCACCGCCGTGGGCGGCTCCACCTGGGAGGTGATGGCCGCGCACGCCGCCGAGGCGATAGCCGCCGGCCACGCCAACGCCGTACTGCTCGTCTACGGTTCCACCACCCGCGCCGACATCAAGGCGAAGCGGCGCACCGCGAACCTCTCCTTCGGAGCCCGCGGACCGCTGCAGTTCGAGGTCCCGTACGGCCACACCCTCATCTCCAAGTACGCGATGGCCGCGCGCCGCCACATGCACCAGTACGGCACGACGCTGGAGCAGCTCGCCGAGGTCGCCGTACAGGCCCGCGCCAACGCCGCCCGCAACCCCGACGCGATGTACCGCACCCCGATCACCGTCGACGAGGTGCTCTCCGGGCCGATGATCGCCGACCCGTTCACCAAGCTGCACTGCTGCATCCGCTCCGACGGCGGCGGCGCGGTGCTGCTGGCCGCCGAGGAGTACGTACCGGACACGGCGCAGAC
This sequence comes from Streptomyces sp. NPDC045021, assembly GCF_056432645.1. Lineage (NCBI taxonomy): Bacteria > Bacillati > Actinomycetota > Actinomycetes > Kitasatosporales > Streptomycetaceae > Streptomyces > Streptomyces sp. NPDC045021. Next base: position 913,147 of record NZ_JBWKIQ010000002.1, on the reverse strand, counting down.
CCCCGTCTGGATCCTCGGCTCGGGTACCTCGGTCTCGCACACCACGATGTCCGAGTGGGAGGACTTCACGGTCTCCCCGGCGGCGGTCTCGGGCCGGATCGCCTTCGAGCGGGCCGGGGTGACGCCCGCCGACATCGACCTCGCCGAGATCTACGACGCCTTCACGTACATGACGCTCGTGACGCTGGAGGACCTCGGCTTCTGTGCCAAGGGCGAGGGCGGTGCCTTCGTCGAGAAGGGCCGGCTCACGATCGACGGTGATCTGCCCGTCAATACCGACGGTGGCGGGCTGTCCGCCTGCCACCCCGGGATGCGCGGTCTCTTCCTGCTCATCGAGGCCGTCCGGCAGCTGCGCGGAGAGGCGGGCGACCGGCAGGTGCGCAAGGCCGGCGGGCGGCTGCCGCGCCTGGCCGTCGCCTCCGGGACCGGCGGCTGGTTCTGCTCCTCGGGCACGGTGATCCTCGAACGCGGCTAGGGCTGACTGGGGCCGGCCAGGGCCCATGGCCAGTCCGGTCGACCGTGGGAGGACCGGCCGTCATGCGCGGTCCGTCCGGTCATGGGCGGTCCGGCCGGCCATGCGCGGTCCAGGCGGCTCGTGGGCGGTCCAGGCGGCTCGTGGGCGGCGGTCCGAAACGCCTCTTCCCGGTTGCGTGAGTACGCTGGCCCGGTCAGTGGATCTACGGGCGGCCGGAGAGGGGTGTCGCGTGGTCAAGCGGTTCGCCCTGCCTCTGGCCTGCACGCTCGTGCTGATCGCCGCCGCGCTGTGGACGCCGTGGGCCAGTCCTCAGCCGAACGGCCGGGAGAACTGGACGAACCAGGCCGCGGCCGAGTTCTGGACCCCGGAGCGGATGGCGAACGCCATGCCGCAGACCGCTCCGTTCGGGCCGGAGGAGCTGCCCGCTCCCAACGCGAACGTCAGCACGACCATCGCCCCGGCCGGCGCCGCCCGGCACATCAGCGGTATCCCGACCGTCGGCGTGCTCTTCTCCGTCGACGACTCGGCCGAGGCCCACTTCTGCTCGGCGAGCGTCGTCCACAGCCCTTCCCGCAGCCTGCTGCTGACGGCTGCGCACTGCGAGGCCGGTACTGACGTCGTCTTCGTCCCGGACTACGTGAAGGGCGCGAAGGTGCAGCCGTACGGGACCTGGGCCGTCGACCAGGTCTTCACCGACCCCCGATGGACGGATTACGACACCGGCTCGGGCTCCGACTACGACTTCGCCTTCGCCCGCGTGAGGAAGAACGACCAGGGCAAGAGCATCGAGGACATCACCGGCGCCAACGTCCTGGCCCGGACGCCCGGCTGGACCAACAAGGTCACCGTGATCGGCTATCCCGGCGAGGCCTTCGACCCGACCGGCCGGGCGATCAGCTGCACGACGGCGACCTCCCGGCTGGCCGGCCTGCGCCAGTTGCAGATGGACTGCGGCGGCTACTACGACGGCACGTCCGGCAGCCCGTGGCTGCTGGACTTCGATCCGCGGACGCGAACCGGGAAGGTCATCGGCCTGGTGGGCGGCCTGGACGGCGGCGGCCCGGACGACAGCGTCTCGTACAGCCCGCTCTTCGAGGACGCCTTCTTCACGCTCTACGGCACGGCGGGCGGCTGAGAGACGGGCCCCCGCGCACGGGTTCACAGGTTCACCAGGTTCACGGGTTCACGGGCTCACGGGGCTGACGCGTCGCCCGCTTCTCCTGCCGCCTTCGCGTCGCCCGCCCCGTCCGCGTCGCCCGCCTCGTCCACGCGGTTCTGGGCCTCCAGGACGTGCAGGCCGTGCTCGGCCGACCACTCGCCCACTGCCCGGATCGGGCCGAGGAATGAGCGGCCCAGACCCGTGAGTTCGTACTCGACGCGGGGCGGCGCCTCCGCGTAGGCGTGGCGCTCGACGAGCCCGTTGTACTCCAGGCGGCGCAGCGTCTCGTTGAGCACCTTCGCGCTGATCCCGCCGATGGCCGTCCGTAGCCGCCCCGGGCGCATGGGGCCGTCCGCGAGCGTGAACACGACGACGCTGTTCCACTGGTGGGTCAGCAGGTCGAACCCCACCCGCGCCCGGCAGTCCGCCAGGAAGTCGCCGTCGCCCTTCATCGCACCCCCGTCGCGCCACTGGTCGGAGCGCCACCGGCCGTCCGATGGTGGCACTACCGACGGTGGCCCCTCCGATGGGAACCGAACGGTTCCTGTCGGCCTGCCTAGATTCGCTCGGACCGAACCGACGGGTCAAGCGAAGGAGATCGGCATGAGAATCGGAATCTTGGGCGCGGGGGCCATGGCGGGGGCGCTGGGAGCGGGCTGGGCGAGAGCCGGACACGACATCGTGGTCGGGGCGCGCGATGCGGCCAGGGCGACGGGTCTGGCGGCCCGGCTCGGCGTCCGTGCGGGCACGTTCGCGGACGCCGCCGTCCACGGCGAGGTGGTGCTCGCGGCCCTTCCGCACGCCGCGATGCGCAACGTGATCGCGTCGCTGGCCGAGCCGCTCGCGGGACGGACGGTGATCGACTGCTCGAACCCAATCGTTCCGAGGCCCGGCGGGCTCGTTCTCGTCACCGAGGGCGGCCCGTCCGCGGCCCGCCGTATCGCGGACGCGGCGCCCGACGCGCAGGTGGTCAAGGCCTTCAACGTGTGCGCGGCCGGGGTGTGGGCCGAGCACGCGGAAGGCCTGGCCGTCCCCCTGTGCGGGGACCACGCGGGCGCCCTGTCCCTGGTGCGCACGCTCGTGACGGACCTGCGCGCGGTCCCGCTGGACGCGGGCGGGCTCGACCGGGCCGGCTACCTGGAGGCCACCGCCGCGTTCGCGATCGGCGTGTGGTTCACCGGCGGCGACCCGCGCGCGGCGCTGCCTCCGCTGGAGCACGCCCTGAGCTGACGGTGGCCGGCTCGTCGGAAGCGGCCGGCTCGACTGGAGCGAAGACGGCGACGGCTGGTGCGTCGGGGGCGGCTTCGTCGGTGCGGAAACGTACGCGCAGCTCCATACCGATGCGCAGGGCGGACGCTTCGCAGTCGATGACCTCGGTCATCATCCGTGGGCCCTCGGCGAGATTCACGACGGCGGCGACGTACGGCACCCGGGTGCCGAACGGCGGCAGGTCGTTGAGATGGACGACCGACCAGGTGTAGAGCGTGGCGCGGCCGCTCGCCTGCTCCCAGGCGACGTCCTCGCTCCAGCAGGACGGGCAGAACTCCCGCGGATAGTGGTGCGCGGCCCCGCAGGCTGCGCAGCGCCGGATCAGCAGGCGGCCGTCGGCGGCGGCCTCCCAGTACGGCCGGGTGAAGGCGTCGATGTCGGGAAGGTCGAAGCGCTGCGCCGTCACAGGAACAGCCCCCACAGGTTGTCGAGCGACCACGCCTGCCAGCTCATCGCGAAGAGCGCGACGAGCGATATGAGCGCCATCATCGCGTTCTGCCCCTGCTCGGCCCAGTCGTGGATCATCAGGACGAGATACAGCAGATTGAGGAGCAGCCCGCCGACGAGGGCCACCGGTGTCAGCAGGCCGACCGTCAAACCCAGCCCGAGCGCCAGTTCGGCGTACACGACGACGTACGCCATCAGCTTGGGCCGCGGCGCGACGACGCTGGTGAAGCCGCCCTGCACAAAACTCCAGCGGTGTTTGTCCGCCACGCTCTTCGCCCAGGCGATGCCGGTGCCGCGCTCGAACCAGCCCTTCTTGTCCTTGTGCCGCCAGCTCTCCAGCCACCACAGACCGAGGCCTATGCGCAGCACGGCGAGCCATTCGGCTCCGGTGAGCCAGATCGTCTGCATCGCAGGCCTCCCTCTCGAAATCTGACGGTACGTCAGTTCATCTGATGGAGACGGATCCGCGCAAGAGTCCGGCGCCAAACGCCCTCGGATTGATCGCTTCCAGGGCTACTCTCACTCCCGCGCCACCCGTCACCTTCCGGTTCGTCCCTCCGACAGCCCTCCGACAGGCCCCGGGAGCACCACATGGCCGACCATCCCACCTCCTCCGCCTCGCCGGCCCCCTCCGCGCCCACCCCGCCCCCGCCGCCCACCGCCTCCCCCGACGCGATCGTCATCGGCGCGGGACCCGGCGGCCTCGCCGCCGCGGCGGCGCTGGACCGGCGTGGCATCCGCACGCTCGTACTGGAGCGCTCGGACGCCGTGGCCTCGTCCTGGCGCGGCCACTACGACCGGCTCCACCTGCACACCACCCGACGGCTGTCCGGCCTGCCCGGCTTCCCCATCCCGCGCGCGTACGGACGCTGGGTCGGCCGCGACGACGTCATCCGCTACCTGGAGCGCTACGCGGCGCACCACCGGATCGACGTCGCGACCGGCATAGAGGTGTCCCGGATCGACCGCGTCGCCCCCGCGGGCAGCGTCGACACCGCCGATCGCGCCGGCACCGGTCCCGGAGCAGGCGGCGGCCAAGGCGGCAAGGGCGGTACGTGGCAGCTGCCCGCCACCGGCGGACGGCTGCTCACCGCCTCCGTCATCGTGGTCGCCACCGGCACCAACCACGTGCCCCACCTCCCGGAGTGGCCGGGCCGCGACACCTTCTCCGGCGAACTGCTGCACGCCGCCCACTACCGCAACGCCGAGCCCTACGCGGGCCGCGACGTGCTCGTCGTCGGCGTCGGCAACACCGGCGCCGAGATCGCCGTCGATCTCGTCGAAGCGGGCGCCGCACGCGTACGGATCGCCGTCCGTACGCCGCCGCACATCCTGCGCCGCACCACTGCCGGGTGGCCCGCCCAGGCCACCGGCATCCTCTGCCGGCGGCTGCCGGCCGCGCTCGTCGACCGCGTCGCCCCGTACGTGGAGCGACTCAGCGTCCCCGACCTGTCCGCCTACGGTCTCGCCCGCCCCACCTCCGGCCTCTACTCCCGCGTCCTCGACGACGGAGCCATCCCGGTGCAGGACGTCGGTCTCATCGACGCGATCCGCGCACGGCGGGTGGAGCCCGTCGCCGCAGTCGAGAGCTTCGACGGTGACAAGGTCGTGCTGTCCGACGGTTCGCGCATCAGCCCGGAGGTCGTCATCGCCGCCACCGGATACCGGCGCGGCCTCGAACCCCTTGTCGGCCATCTCGGCGTCCTCGACAGCAACGGCCGCCCCGTCGTCCACGGCCCGCACACCCCTCCGGGCGCTCCCGGCCTCTACTTCACCGGCTTCACCAACCCCATCAGCGGTATGTTCCGCGAACTCGCCATCGACGCCCGGCGCATCGCCCGCGCGGCCGCCCGAACCTCCCGGCGGGCGTGACCGGCCGGCCGTCCACCCCGTACCTACTTCGTTCCGGCCCTAGCTCCGGCTCTCGGTCCTGCCCTCCCTCCCGCCTTTACCCGCGCCTTCACTCCGGCGGCTCACGGGACCCGCCGGCGCTCCGGCGTGTCCGCTCCACCCGCATACGTCCCCTTCCGGCCGCGTCCGCCTCCGGACCCCGCGCTGTCCGCTTCCGGCCAAAATGCCACCGCCAGACCCACCGGCGTCGATTCGCGGCGCCCAAAACCCGCTGAATAGCGGCCCAGTTGGCCTCCTTCACATCTTTCACATGCCCGCACTGTTCCTGACAGGTCGTCAGTTCAGTAATCTGACTATGCGTCAGTTCTGTATACCTTCGAGCAGGAGCGGGCGAGACCGATGCTTGGATCGACATACAGCACCCGCAGCCCCGGCCCCGGGCCCGCCGCACGCGGCGCGTCCGACACCGACGTCGGTGGCCGTCCGCTGCACAACACCGTCCCGGACCTCGACCGGTTCTTCCGGCCGGAGACCGTGGCGGTCATCGGCGCGTCCGACACGGAAGGACGACCGAACACCGGCATCACCAGACAGCTCATCGCCTGGTCGCAGCGGGTCGGGGCCCGGCTCTTCCCGGTCAACCCCGGCCGCGAGACCGTCTTCGGCCTGCCCTGCCATGCCTCGGTGGCGGACCTGCCGGAGACCGTCGACCTCGCGGTGGTCCTCGTCGGTGACCCCCTTCCCGTCATCGAGCAGTTGGGTGAGGCCAAGGTCCGGTTCGCCGTCGCCTTCGCCTCCGGATTCGCCGAGACCGGCGCGGAGGGCGCCGCCGCGCAGACCCGGCTCGCCGAGGTCGTCGCCGCCTCCGGCATGAGGCTGCTCGGCCCGAACACCAACCTCAACGCCTTCGAGAAGTTCCGCGACGACCTCACCGGGCCGGCGATCGCCCTGATCACGCAGTCCGGCCACCAGGGCCGGCCCCTCTACACGCTGCAGGAACTGGGCATCCGCATCAGCCACTGGGCACCCACCGGCAACGAGGCGGACCTCGAAACCGCCGACTTCATCTCGTACTTCGCCGAGCAGCCCGAGGTCGGGGCCATCGCCGCGTATGTGGAAGGGCTCAGGGACGGCCGCTCGTTCACCCTCGCCGCCGACCGCGCGGCCCGTAACAAGGTGCCGGTGGTGATGGTGAAGGTCGGCCGCACCGAGACCGGAGCCCGGATGGCTGCCTCCCACACCGGCAAGCTGACCGGCTCCGACGCCGTCGTCGACGCGGCGCTCAAGCAGTTCGGCGTCATCCGCGTCGACGGACTCGACCAGCTCCAGGACACCGCGACGCTGCTCGCGCGGGCCAAGCCGCCCACCGCCGACGGTGTTGTCGTCTATTCCATATCCGGCGGCACCGGAGCCCACTTCTCCGACCTCGCCACGGCCGCCGGACTCGACATCCCGCTCCTGTCCGACGTGAAGCAGACCGAACTCCACCAGTGGATTCCGGACTACCTCAACGTCGCGAACCCGATCGACAACGGCGGCCACCCGGTGGGCGACTGGCGCGGCCGGAAGATCATCGACGCGATTCTCGCCGACCCCTCCGTCGGTGTGCTCATCTGTCCGATCACCGGTCCGTTCCCGCCCATGAGCGACAAGCTCGCGCAGGACCTGGCGGACGCGGCAGAAGCCACGGACAAGCTGGTGTGCGTGGTGTGGGGCTCGCCGCTGGGCACCGAGGACGCCTACCGCACCACCCTCCTCGGCTCGTCCCGGCTCGCGACCTTCCGTACCTTCGGCAACTGCATCAGCGCCGTCAAGTCCTACCTCGACCACCACCGCTTCGCCGCCGGCTACCGCTCCCCCTTCGACGACGCCCCCCGCACCCGCTCCTCCTCCGCCCGCAAGGCCCAGGCACTGATGCGCGCGGGCCACCAACTGAGCGAACACGCGGCGAAGCAGATGCTGCGCGCGTACGGGATCCGCGTGCCGCGCGAGCAGCTGGTCACCAGCGCCGCCGGTGCCGTCCGGGCCGCGGGCCTGGTCGGGTACCCCGTCGTCATGAAGGCCTCCGGCGCGCAGCTCGGCCACAAGACCGAACTCGGGCTGGTCAAGATCGGCCTGACCTCCGCCAGCCAGGTCCGCGACGCCTACCGCGATCTGACCGACATCGCCCGCTACGAGAGCGTGGACCTCGACGGCATCCTCGTCTGCCAGATGGTCGAGCGCGGCGTCGAGATGGTCGTCGGCGTCACCCAGGACCCCCTCTTCGGCCCGACCGTCACCGTCGGCCTCGGCGGGGTGCTCGTCGAGATCCTCGCCGACGCCGCCGTGCGCGTGCCACCGTTCGGCGAGGACATGGCCCGCGACATGCTCGGCGAACTGCGCGGCCACCGGCTGCTCGAAGGGGTCAGGGGCGCGCCCCCGGCCGACGTCGACGCGCTCGTCGATGTCGTCATGCGTGTGCAGCGGATGGCGATGGAGCTCGGCGGCGATCTCTCCGAACTCGACATCAACCCGCTGATGGTGCTGCCGCGCGGCCAGGGAGCGGTGGCGCTCGACGCGCTGGCGGTCTGCCGGTGACGGGGGCGGGGGCTGGGGCGGCTGACATGACGAGCCCGGCGGACACGGCCCGCGCGGCCGTAACAGCCTGGCCGGCGGCCGGGCCGCCCGTAACCGGCCCCGAAATCCGACCCGGACACCGCTCGGCGCTGCGCGCGCAGCCCTCCGTACAGCAAGGAGCCACTTCCTCATGACGCCCACCCCCCGTGAAGATCCCGTTGATCCGGTTGATGTTGATCCGGTTGCTTCATTGGTACTTCACGCCACTGACAACGGCGTCTCGTGGATCACTCTCAACCGCCCGGAGGCGATGAACGCCGTCACCTGGGACCAGCGCGAACGCATCATTTCCCTGCTCGAAGCGGCATCCGCCGACCCCGACGTCCGGGCCGTCGTCATCACCGCCACCGGCCGCGCGTTCTGCGCGGGTGCCGACCTCAGCGGCGGCGCGGGGCTCGGCGAGCGCGTCGCGGGCGACGTCGCCCGGACGATCCGGCGCGGCGCGCAGCGCCTCGTCGCCGCCGTCCTGGACTGCGAGAAGCCGGTGATCGCGGCGGTCAACGGCACCGCGGCCGGTATCGGCGCGCATCTCGCCTTCGCCTGCGACCTCGTTCTCGCCTCCGACCGGGCGAAGTTCATCGAGGTCTTCGTCCGCCGCGGGCTCGTGCCCGACGGCGGCGGCGCGTATCTGCTGCCGCGGCTCATCGGCCCGCAGCGCGCGAAGGAGCTGATGTTCTTCGGCGACGACCTCCCGGCCGCCGCCGCCGAACGCCTCGGCCTCGTCAACCGCGTCGTCCCCGCCGACGACCTGGAGAAGACCGCCCGCGAATGGGCCGAACGCCTCGCCTCCGGCCCGACACGTTCCATCGCCCTGACCAAGCAACTGGTCAACGCCTCACTGGACGCGGACCGTTCGACGGCTTTTGCGGCGGAAGCGGCCGCCCAGGAGATCAACATGACGACGGACGACGCCCAGGAAGGCGTCCGGAGCTTCGTGGAGCGCAGGTCCCCGGAGTTCGGAGGGCGGTGACGACGCGATCCCCACACCCGCGAACGCAATATTGAACGCGTTCAAAAGTATGCCCTGCGCAAGCCGCCGACGGATGCCCCTTCCAATCTGACAGACCGTCAGGTTCAATGGTTGATGTGATGGGACACGCAGGGATGGCGGCCACCGCCGTCCGGTACCTCAGGTCGGTAGGGGCCGCCACGACGGCGGGGCCCGTGGAACCGCTGCCGCGCCCGGACTTGCGGGCTGTGGGGCCGGACGAACGGGCGCCGGTGGATCCGGGGGTGTTCCGGAAGGTGCTGGGCACGTTCGCGTCCGGGGTGACGATCGTTACGGCTCCCGGGGCGGAGGGCCCGACCGGGTTCGCGTGCCAGTCGTTCGCGTCGCTGTCGCTCGATCCGCCACTGGTGACGTTCATGGTGGCGCGTACGTCCACGACATGGCCGAAGATCGCGCGCGCCGGTGTCTTCTGCGTCAACATCCTCGGCGACGAACAGGGCGCCCTGTGCCGCGGCTTCGCCGTGAGCGGGGCGGACAAGTTCGCGGGGGTCGACTGGACGCCGGCGCCCGTCACGGGGTCGCCGCGGCTGGCGGGCATACCCGCGTGGATCGACTGCACGATCCACGCGGTGCACACCGGCGGCGACCATCTGATCGTCGTCGGCCGGGTCAACGAACTCGGCTGCACGGAGCCCGATGACGCGGACGGCGCCACACCCGGGGTCGGGCCTCTGCTCTTCTACCGTGGACGCTTCGGCCGGTTCGCCCAGTAGTTCACGCAGCGGGGCCTGCGGTGGGGCGGCGGTTCACATCCTCATGCGCTCGCGCACTCACGCCAACGCAGTGGCCGGGATCCCCGTCGAGCGTCCTCGTCGGATGACCAGGACCATCAGCGCCGCGACCGCGCACAGCGCGCCAGAGCTGTACCAGACGATGTCGTAGGAGCCGAAGGCGTCACGCGCGACACCGCCCAGGAAGGCCACGACGGCGGCGCCGATCTGGTGTGCGGCCAGGACCCAGCCGAAGACGATGGCACTGTCGTCGCCGTAGTACTCACGGCAGAGGGCGATGGTCGGCGGAACGGTGGCGACCCAGTCGAGGCCGTAGAAGACGATGAAGACGATCATCGGCGGGTGCACGGTGTTGGCCATCAGCTGCGGCAGGAACATCAACGACAGTCCGCGCATCCCGTAGTAGACGGCGAGCAGCCGGCGCGCCTCGAACCGGTCGGTGAACCAGCCGGAGGCGATGGTTCCGGCGATGTCGAAGATCCCGATGACGGCGAGCAGCGACGCGGCCGCCGTGACCGGCATGCCGTGGTCGTGGGCGGCGGGCACGAAGTGGGTTCTGATCAGGCCGTTCGTGGAGGCGCCGCAGATCGCGAACGATCCCGCGAGCAGCCAGAAGGGGCCGGTGCGGGCCGCGACGGACAGTGCTTTCAGCGCCCGTCGGGCGGCGCCGCGCGCCGGGACCGGCTTCGGGGTGAACTCCGCTGCCCCGTACGCGGACAGGCCTACGTCCGCCGGGTGGTCGCGCAGCAGCAGCCAGACGAACGGGACGACGGCGAGCGCCGACAGGGCCACGGTCGCGGCGGCGGGGCGCCAGCCGTGCTGCTCGACGATCCAGGAGAGCAGCGGCAGGAAGACCAGTTGTCCGGCCGCGCCGGCCGCCGTCAGGATGCCGGTGACCAGTCCGCGGCGGGCGACGAACCACCGGTTGGCGACGGTGGCGGCGAAGGCGAGCGCCATGCAGCCGCTGCCCGTGCCGACGAGGATGCCCCAGCACAGGATCAGCTGCCAGGTCTGCGTCATGAAGATGGTGAGGCCGGCGCCGAGCGCGATCGTGGTGAGCGCGGCGGCGACGACACGGCGGATGCCGAATCGATCCATCAGGGCGGCGGCGAACGGTGCGGTGATTCCGTACAGCGCGAGGTTGATGGAGACCGCGAAGCCGATCATCCCGCGTGACCAGCCGAATTCCGCGTGCAGGGGCTCGATCAGCAGGCCGGGCAGCGAGGCGAACGCGGCCGCGCCGATGATCGTCACGAAGGTGACCGCCGCCACGAACCATGCGCGGTGGACCCTCGACCGCCGGCCGGAGGCGGCCGCCGCGGCGACCGCGGAGGCCGTAGGGGCCCCAGGCGTCGCGGAGGTCGCGGGCACCGCATCGGCCGGTATCGCGGGGTCGGGCGTCCCGCCGTCCGATGCCCCGGTGACCGGAAGATCCTGCGGGTTCTGCACGGGGGCTTGAGGTGTCTGCGTCACACGATCAGCTTCGGGCCTGCGCCGACACCGAACGAGTGGCCCGATGGCCATGATGTGAAAGAATCGGGCCATGACGACTCCGGACAGGAAGAGGACCACCGGAACTCCCGAAGCTGCCGACACCCCCGCAGGACCGTTCCGGCACCGGGACCGGCATCGGGTGGCGGTCCTGGTCATGCCCGGCGTGATCCCGTTCGAGCTGGGGATCCCCGCCCGGATCTTCGGCGGGGCCCGCACCCAGGAGGGTCGCAAGCTCTACGAGGTCGTGACCTGCTCGGCCGTGCCGGGGCTCGTCCAGACCGACGCAGACTTCCCGATCCTCGTCGAGCACGGACCCGAGGTCCTGGAGGCGGCCGACACCGTCGTCGTCCCCGCCACGCACGAGCTCGACGACATCTACGTCTCGGGCCGGCTGTGCGGCCCGCTGGCCGGCGCCTTCGCGCGCATCCGGCCCGGCACCCGCGTCGTGTCGATCTGCACGGGCAGCTATCTGCTGGCCGCCGCCGGCCTGCTGGACGGCCGGCCCGCCACCACCCACTGGGACAGCGCCGACCACTTCCAACGTCTCTTTCCGCAGGTCAAGGTCGACCCCGACGTTCTCTACATCGACGACGGCGACATCCTCACGTCGGCCGGCGTCGCCTCCGGCATCGATCTCTGCCTGCACATCGTCCGGCGGGACCACGGCACCGCGGTCGCGAACGCGGTCGCCCGCCGCACCGTCGTCCCCCCGCACCGCGACGGCGGCCAGGCCCAGTACATCCAACGTCCGCTCCCCGAACCGCAGCTGGCCAGCACCACGGCCGCCCGCGCCTGGGCGCTGGGCCGTCTCGACCAGCCGCTGACGCTGCGCGAACTCGCCCAGCGCGAGTCGATGAGCGTGCGGACCTTCACCCGGCGGTTCCGTGAGGAGGTCGGGATCAGTCCGGGGCAGTGGCTCGTGCAGCAGCGCGTCGAACGCGCCCGCCACCTGCTGGAGTCCAGCGGTCTGAGCGTCGACCAGGTCGCGCACCAGGCCGGATTCGGTACGGCGGCGTCCATGCGGCAGCACCTGCACGCGGCGCTCGGCGTCTCACCGTCCGCCTACCGCCGCACCTTCAACGCCACCGCACCCGCCCCCGCCACACCCACCGTCTGAGGCAATACCCCCTCCGACGTCCCCTCCGACGCCGCCGCTTCCGCCAACACTGCCGACGACAACATCTGCGACAGCGACAGCGTCCGCGCCCACGCCCACAACGCCCTTCCGCCGCGCCGCCCGCGCCCCTCCCACCGCGCTCACCGCCGTCAGCACGAGGGTGAGCGCCACGCCGCACAGGATCGCGGTCGACGGCGACGCCACGCTCTGCACCGCGCCCGCGAGCACCGCGCTGGAGGTGTAGCCGACGCCGATCGCCGCGTACAGCACCGAGTACCCGGCGCCCTGCGCGCTCGGCGGGAGCGCCTCGCGCAGCGAGAGGTTCCGGGTGACGTGCACGCCTGCCTCCAGCACTCCGGCGAGCAGGAGCGCCACCGCGATGGCGCCCAGTGCGGGTACGACGGCCGTCAGCGTCACACAGGCGCTGAGGCCGAGCAGCAGGACGAGGGACTGCGTTCCCAGCCGCCCCGGCCACCCGCGCGTCCCGTAGACGAACGCTCCGACGCCCGCCGCGACGGAGTATCCGGCCAGCAACGGTCCTGCCCAGCCGACCGCGAGGCCGCGCTGTTCCAGCAGGGCGGGCAGGACGAGTTCGGTGAGCGCCAGCAGGGACAGTCCCGCGGCGCCGGTCACGTAGACCGGCCAGGCGGCCGCCAGCGTCCGTGTCATGGACCGGCCCTTGCGATCGGCCGCGTCCGCCCGCCAGCCGGCGGGGAGGGCGAGCAGTCCGACGGCCGCCAGGGCGGCGAGCACCGCCGACAGGGCGAGGGGAACGGCCGGGGCCACGCTCAGCGCCAGGCCGCCGGCCAACGCCGGGGAGGCGGCCGCAATCCCGAAGGTCAGCACCGATTCGGCGCTCAGGGCCCGCGCCGCGGCCTTCTCCGGCGCCAGGTGCATGAGCAGCATCCGCAGGCCTCCCGGCACCGCCGCGGGTCCGCCGCCCGCCAGGACGGCCAGCGCCGCGAGCACCGCCGGGTGGGCGTTCGGCAGCACTGCGAGCCCGGCGAAGCCGGCGCCGCCGGCCACCAGTCCGGCCGCCAGGTGGATCCGCGCCCGTTCCGGTCGCATCAGCGTCCCCAGCCAGGGCGCCGCGATGACCTCGCCGATGACGAACGCCGCGGCCAGCACCGCCCCGAGCCCGTAGCCGCCCGGCCGCTCCCGCACCAGGAAGACGAGCGCCAGTGGCCCCATGACGGCCGGCGTACGGCCGGCGACGGCGACGAGCGCCCAGGTCAGCACGGGTCGGGTGGCGAGTTCGCGGTATCCCATGCCCGGAACGTAAACCGTGACACCGTGGCAGACTCAAGGGATGCGGATCGGGGAGCTGTCCGAGCGGACCGGCGTTGCCGTCCGCCTGCTGCGCTACTACGAGCAGCGCCACCTGATCCGCCCGCTGCGGCGGGCGAACGGCTATCGCGAGTACGCCGAGGACGACGTACGGCTGGTCGGCCGGATCCGTACGCTGCTCGCCGCCGGGATCTGCACCCCGATGATCGCCCGCATCCTGCCGAGCGTGTGTGAGGACGAGGAGGGCGTGCTGGTGCCGTGCACGCCGGAACTCGCCGACGAGCTGCGGCGCGAACGCGCCCGGATCGACGACCAGGTCGCCGAGTTGCTGGCGTCCAGGCGGGTGCTGGACCTGGTCATCGACGCGGCGCCCACCGCACTGGCGGCGGACGAGCCCGTCAGGAGGTGAGTCCGTCCCCCTACGGCCGGACTCGTCAGAAGGTGAGTACCCCCCGTGCCACCCGGCCGTGGTGGGCGTCGTCGGCGGCCTTCGCGAAGTCCTCGACGGGGTACGTCTCGGTGACGAGTTCGTCGAGCAGCAGCCTGCCCTGGCGGTAGAGCTCCGCGTAGAGGGCGATGTCGCGCTGCGGGCGGGACGAGCCGTACCGGCAGCCCAGGATGGACTTGTCCAGGTACATGGACGACACCAGGAAGCTCGCCTCCGCGTCGGCCGGCGGCACGCCCAGCAGGACGGCTTGGCCGCGCCGGTCGAGGAGGTCGATGGCCTGGCGGATGAGTTTGACGTTGCCGACGCATTCGAAGGTGTGGTCCGCGCCGGTCGGCAGCAGCTCGCGGACGGCCGCGACGGTGTCGTCCACGGCGGACGCGTCGATGAAGTCGGTGGCGCCGAACTGCCGGGCCACGTCCCCCTTGGCGGGGTTGGCGTCCACGGCGACGATCCGGGTGGCGCCCGCTATCCGGCACCCCTGGAGGACGTTGAGGCCGATTCCGCCGGTGCCGATGACGACGACCGTGTCGCCGCGGTCGACCTTCGCGCGGTTGAGCGCGGCGCCGACGCCCGTCAGGACGCCGCAGCCGATCAGCGCGGCGGAGGTGAAGGGGATCTCCTTCGGGATCTTGACGGCCTGCACCGCCTTGACCACGGTCTTCTCCGCGAAGGCCGAGTTCGAGGCGAAGTTGAACAGGTCCTTGCCCTGCCGGGAGAAGGGCTTGCCCGGGTAGCCGATCGCCTTGCGGCACATGGTCGGGCGACCGCGGTCGCACTGTGCGCAGGTTCCGCAGTTGGCGAGGGTCGACAGCGATACGTGGTCGCCGGGAACGACGTGGCTGACCCCGGGGCCGACCGCCTCGACGATGCCGGCGCCCTCGTGGCCGAGGACCACGGGTATGGGGAACGGGATCGTGCCGTCGATGACGGACAGATCGCTGTGGCACAGGCCCGCCGCCTGGATGGCGACCAGCACCTCGCCGGGGCCGGGGCCGCGGACCTCCAGGTCGTCGACCACCTGGGGCTGCGTGCCCTCGAAAATGACACCTCTCATGAACTGTCCTGTTCCCTCAAGGGCCTTCGGTTCAGGAAGGCCAGACGACCGATTGGAGTTCGCTGTACGCGTGCAGTCCGAACGAGCCGCCGTCCCGGCCGACCCCGCTCTCCTTGAAGCCGCCGAACGGCGTCTCGGGGTGGCGCTGAACGGTGTTGATGCCGACGTTGCCGCTGCGCAGCCGGGCGGCGAGCGCCCAGGCGCGGCCCGCGTCGTCGGCGAAGACGTAGTCGTAGAGGCCGTACGGGGTGCCGTTGGCGATCTCCACGGCCTCGTCCTCGGTGTCGTACGCGAGGGCGACGACGACCGGGCCGAAGAGTTCTTCCTGGGCGACGGTCATGCCGGGGGTGACGTCGGCGATGAGGGTGGGGGCGACGTAGAAGCCGGGCTTGAGGTCGGGACGTTCGCCTCCGGTGACGACGCGGGCGCCCTGGGCGCGGGCGCCGGCGATGTACGCCTCGACCCGGTCGCGCTGGGCCGCGCTGATGAGCGGGCCGACGACGGTCGAGTTATCCACAGGGTCCCCGGTGGTCAGCGCTCCGGCGTACTGTGCAAGTGCGGTGATCACCTGCTCGTACTGGTCGCGGTGGACCAGTACGCGGGTGGGCGCCGTGCAGATCTGACCGCTGTGGAAGGCCCAGGTGGAGGCGACCGCCCCGACCGCCGCCTTGAGGACCGCTCCACCCGATTCCGGCAGGACGATCGCCGCACCCTTGCCGCCGAGTTCCATCAGCGTGCGCTTCAGCGTCCGGCCGGACGCTGAAGCGATCGCTTTCCCGACCGCCGTCGACCCGGTGAAGCTGATCATGTCGACGTCCGGGTGCGCGACGAGTGCCTCGCCCGCCGCCGCGCCCGATCCCGCGATCACGTTGAACACTCCGTCGGGCAGGCCTGCCTCTTTGAGGATCTCGCCGAGCAGCAGGCAGGTGAGCGGGTCCTGCGGGGCGGGCTTGGCCACCACCGTGTTGCCCATCGCCAGGGCGGGGGCGACCTTTCCCGCGAGGTTGGCGAGCGGGAAGTTGTACGAGGTGACGCAGCCGACGACGCCGACCGGGCGGCGCACGGCGGCGGCGCCGATCAGTCCACCAGGAGCGAGAGGGGAGGCCTTTACGGGTTGTGGGGGAAGCGGGACGACATCGGGCTCGACCGCGCCGCGGGCGTAGCGGCGGAAGCGGTCGGCGGCCGGCGGCAGTTGCAGGGCGGAGGCTACTCGCGCGGTGGCGCCGGTCTCGGCCTGGAGGAGGGGGACGAGTTCGGCGGCGCGGGCGGAGATCGCGTCGGCTATCCGGTCGAGGACGGCGGCACGATCGCGCGGGGCGGTGCGCGACCAGCCGTCGAAGGCAGCGCGGGCCGCCCGGACGGCCGCGTCCACGTCGTCGGCAGTCGCCTCGGGGGCGTGCCCGACGATTTCCTCGGTGGCCGGGTTGATGATCGCGTAGTGGCCCTGGGCGGGCTCGTGCCACTGGCCGTTGATCCAGTGCGCGTAGGTCGGGGGTACAGGTCGGCTCATGGCCGCGGCTCCTTCGGGAGGCCGAGCACCCGCTCGGCGATGATGTTGCGCTGGATCTCGTCCGAGCCGCCGTAGATCGTGTCGGCACGGCTGAAGAGGAACATCCTTTGCAGCGCGTCGAGTTCGTAGGGCCGGGACGGGGTCCAGTCGGACGGGCCGGCGGCGGCCTCCGTTCCCCGGACCGCCATGGCCAGTTCGCCGAGCCTCTGGTGCCAGCCGCCCCAGAGCAGCTTGGCGACGCTGGGGGCGCCGGGCGAGTCGGTGCCCAGGGTGCGCAGGGCGTTCCAGCGCATCGTCTTCAGTTCGGCCCACTGGCGGACGATCCGGGCCCGCAGGATGGGTTCGGTGTCGGCGCCGGTGGTCCGGGCGAGGTCGGTGATCTCGCGCAGTTCCTGCTCGAAGCCGATCTGCTGGACGAGGGTGGAGACCCCGCGCTCGTAGCCGAGCAGGGACATGGCGACGGTCCAGCCACCGCCCTCCGTCCCGACGAGGTGGTCCGCGGAGGCGCGTGCGTCGTCGAAGAAGACCTCGTTGAACTCGGCGTCGCCCGACATCTGGCGGATCGGCCGGACGTCGATCCGGTCGGGCTGGTCCATCGGCACCAGCAGGAAGCTGAGGCCGTGGTGACGGCGGGATCCTGGTTCCGTGCGGGCCAGGACGAAGCACCAGTCGGCGTCCTGGGCGAGGGACGTCCAGATCTTCTGGCCGGTGATCCGGTAGCCGCCGTCGGCGTCCCGGACCGCCGCGGTGCGGATCCCGGCCAGGTCGGAGCCGGCGTCCGGTTCGCTGTAGCCCTGGCACCACAGTTCCTCGCCGCGGGCTATCGACGGCAGGAAGCGGTCCCGCTGTGCGGGGGTGCCGTGGGCGAGGAGGGTGGGCGCGAGCAGGTTCTCGCCGATGTGGCCGGACCGGCCGGGGGCACCGGATCTGGCGTACTCCTCGCCCCAGACGACCTGTTGGGCGAGGGTGGCCCGGCGGTTGCCGTAGTCCCCGGTCCAGCCGAGTCCTATCCAGCCGGCGGCACCGAGGGTGCGCTCCCAGCCGCGCCCGCCCGCCGGCCACCCGTCACGGTGTTCGGCGAGCCAGGCCCGCGCCTGCGCGCGGAAGGATTCGGCCTCCGGGCCGAACGTAAAGTCCACGGATCCTCCGGTCATCGGGCCGATAGTGAAGAGCCGGACGGTCCCTATGCGTTGGGTCGCTCGGCCGCGGCCGCTGCCGCGCGCATCGCTTCCAGCTGTTCGAGCATCGGCATCGGGTCGACGCCGATGGTTCCGGGCAGGACGTCCGCGATGCGTTCCGGTGTCCAGGGACCGTCGCCCCAGGCCGATCGCAGTTCGCGGGGCTGCGCCCAGACGGCGATCTTCGGCCCGGCGACGGTGTAGACCTGCCCGGTGATGTCGGAGGCTCGCTCGGAGAGCAGGAAGACGACCATGGCGGCCACGTCCTCCGGTTCGCCGATCTCCTTCAGCTCCATGGGCACGTTCGCCGACATGCGGGTGCGCGCGACGGGGGCGACGCAGTTCGCCGTCACCCCGTACTTGTTGAGGCCGAGTGCGGCGCTGCGCACCAGCGAGATGATGCCGCCCTTCGCCGACGAGTAGTTCGCCTGCGAGACGCTCCCCTGGTGGTTGCCGCTGGTGAAGCCGATCAGGGTGCCGGCGCCCTGCTTGCGCATGACCGCGGACGCGGCCCGGAAGACGGTGAAGGTCCCTTTCAGGTGGGTGGCGATGACCGGGTCCCACTCCTCCTCGCCCATGTTGAAGAGCATCCGTTCGCGCAGGATGCCGGCCACGCACACGACGCCGTCGATGCGCCCGTACGTCTCGACGGCCGTGGAGACGATGCGTGCGCCGCCCGCCATCGTCGACACGTCGTCGGCGACGGCGACGGCCTCGCCGCCCGCCGCCTGGATCTCCTTGACGACCGACTCCGCGATCTCGCTCGCCGGTTCGCTCGCGCCGTCGATCGAGACCCCGTAGTCGTTGACGACGACCCTGGCCCCCTCGGCGGCGCAGGCGAGCGCGACCGCGCGCCCGATGCCACGCCCGGCACCCGTAACAGCGACGACTTTTCCGGTCAGGAAGTTGCCCACGTCCCGCCCCTTCTCATGGTTTCTGACGGACCGTTAGATTCTAGGAGTGAGTACACACCCCAGCACAAGCCCTACGACCAGGAGGCCGCTGTGACGCTTCCCGCCGAGTTCCACGACATCGCCAAACGGATCAACAACTGGGGGCGGTGGGGCGAGGGCGACGAGATCGGCACGCTGAACCTGATCACCGACGAGGTGGTGCGCATCGCGGCCGGGACCGTACGCAGCGGCCGCCGCGTCCCGCTGGCCCTGCCGCTGCAGCAGGACGGGGTGCAGACGGGCATGATCCCCGGCCGGGTCAACCCGCTGCGCACGATGGTCGCGCTCAACCTGGAGATGTTCGGCCCGGGAACCATCGCCACCAGCGACGACGCCGTCACGATGGGCCTGCAGGCGGCCACCCACTGGGACGGCCTGACCCATGTCTCGCACTCAGGAAAGATCTACAACGGCCGTCCGGCGGACTCCGTCACCGCGCACGGCGGCGCCGCCTTCAGCGGCATCGAGAAGGTGCGGACCCTGGTCTCACGCGGCGTGCTGCTCGACGTCGCCGCCGCCAGAAAACTCGACCGGCTGCCCGGCGACCACGCGGTCACCCCCGAGGATCTGGAGGCGGCCGAGGAACTGGCGGGCACCACGGTCCGCGCCGGGGACATCGTGCTGGTCCGCACCGGCCAGATGCGCTCCTACCTGGGCGGCGACAAGCACGGTTACGCCTTTCCGTCCCCGGGGCTGTCCATCAGGACACCGGAGTGGTTCCACGCCCGTGATGTGGCGGCGGTCGCCAACGACACGCTCACCTTCGAGATCTTCCCGCCCGAGACAGAGAACCTCTGGCTGCCGGTGCACGGCCTCGATCTGGTGGAAATGGGGATGCTGCAGGGCCAGAACTGGAATCTGGAGGAGTTGTCAGAGGCCTGCGCCGAGGCGGGGCGGTACGAGTTCTTCCTGGATGCCACGCCCGAGCCCTTCGTGGGCGGGGCAGGCAGTCCGGTCGCACCGGTCGCAGTGCTCTAGGCGTTTCAGGCTGATCCGCTGATCCACGAGAGCCCGGTCCGTGAGAGGACGGTCTGCGAGGGGCCGGTCTGTGAGGGGCCGGTCCGCGAGAGGCCGGTCCGCGCGGGCGATCCGCTCGGCGCGGTCCACCTCGCACCAGATCCGCTTGCCGGCACCTTCGGGCTGCCAGCCCCACCGGTCGGCCAGCCCGTCCACCAGCTCCAGGCCGCGACCCCCGGTCTCGTCGCGGTGCGCGTGCCGCGGGGTGGGCGGGCAGTCGCTGGAGTCGGCCACCTCGACCCGGACCGTCGAGTCGGAGGCGTCGGGGAAGAGCATGCGCAGCACTGCCGGACAGCCGGTGTGCACGACCGCGTTCGTCACGAGCTCGGAGATCAGCAGGATCAATGTGTCAGCGAGCGGTTCGTCCGCCCCTATGCCGGAGCCCAGGAGTCGCGAGCGCGCCCACCGCCGGGCCCGGCCCACTTCCGCGGGATCCACACCGACCTCGAGCTGAACCTGAAGCACCTGCACCGCTCACACCATCCGAACCGGCGGACACATCGCCTCGCGCCACACAGGAGTCACCGTGCGTGACGTCCATGTAGCACAGCATGATTGACCTACAGTCACCCCAACAAGCGCTTCGGGCATATTCCAGCGCAAAGGAGTATGCGTACCGCATACTGTGCGGATCACAATCCGGGGCATGTGGGGACGATTCGAACACCCAGACGTCCCAGGCGCGGCGCCCGCCCGGCTCCGCCGGGCGGCGACCACTCGGCGCCTCTGTACCTCTCGCACCCGATGGAGCGTACCCGAGGCGGACGCCGACTCCAGTCCGTCACGAGTAACGCGTAGGACACAACCCGATACCAACGCAGCGTCACTGATCATTTACCGGGCCTTCACCTGAGCAGTTCCCCTGCCAGCTCTTCCTCGTAGCGCTCAGCGTCCGCGCGTCCGGCGGCGAGCACCCAGGACCGCTTGATGTGCAGGTGCACGTCGCCCTCCCAGGTGAAGCCCATCCCTCCGAAGACCTGCAGGCAGTCACGTGCGTTGCGGGCCGCCGCGTCGTCGGCGAGCAGCCGCGCCGCGGCCGTCTCGAAGCCGTCGCCCGACACCGCCGCCGCATAGACGGCCGTACGGGCCATCTCCACCCGGACGAGCATGTCCGCGCACAGATGCTTCACCGCCTGGAACGCCCCGATCGGCCGCCCGAACTGCTCGCGCTCCCGGGCGTGTTCCACGGCCATCGCCAGAGTCCTCCCGGCGCTGCCGACCTGCTGGGCCGCGGTCAGCAGCGAGGCTTCCCGCCGCACCAGGACCGGGTCGGCACCCGCGCCGCCGTCGAGTGCCCGGCCGACGGCAGCGCCGCTGCCGGCCAGGTGAAGAGGGGTGAGGGGGTCGACGGAACGGATCGCCGCCGCCGGGAACCCGTCCGCGGCGTAGAGCCCGACGGAACTCTCGCCGGACCGCGCCGGTACCAGGACGGCGTCCGCAGCGGCCAGGTGGCCGACCGGGGCGGGCGGCAGCGCCAGCGCCACCAGCAGGTCCCCGGCCGCCGCGCCCGCCGCCACCGGCCCGGTCAGATGGGTCGCCGCCAGATGCGTACCGACCAGCGGCCCCGGCAGCAGAACGCGGCCGGCCTCCTCGAAGACGAGCACGGCCTCGGGCAGCCCGAGGCCCACGCCGCCGTCCGCCTCCGGCAGCCTGAGCGCGAAGAACCCGGCCTCGCCCAGCTCACGCCACAGCGCCCGGTCGACCACCGGCCGGCCGCCCGCCGAAGCACCGGACGAACCAGTGCCCAGGGGGTCGCCTGCGGAGGCGTCCCCCGCGTCCACCGACGCTCGCAGCGCCTCGCGCGGGAAGCGCCCGGCGAGCAGCTCCCGCACCCCCGTCCGCAAAGCCACTTGATCTACTGTCGGTTGGAAATCCACGATCAGCCCCCGCTCCTCGGCGCTCAGCCCTTCGGGAGGCCGAGGATGCGCTCGGCCACGATGTTCTTCTGGATCTGGGAGGTGCCGGCCGCGATCGTGTACGAGAGCGACGACAGCCGCTCCGCCGTCCACGGATGCCCGGCGTCCTGCGCGAGCGGCCCCAGTACCTCGGCCGCCGTGTCGTACAGCTCCTGCCGGGCGTGCGAGTAGCGCAGTTTGAACACCGATCCGCCGGTCCCGGGCACGCCGGTGCCGCCCGCCCGCAGCGAGCGCTCCGCCTCGCTGACGTTCCACTGGGTGAGCCGCCACAGGACGGAGAACTCCGCCGAGAGCCGGCCCAACCTGCGCCGCAGCGCCGGATCGTCCCAGGTTCCGTTGGCCTTCGCGGCGCGCGCGACCTCGCCCAGGACGCGGCGGCAGGCGACGACCTCGCCGACGAAGGCCGTGCCGCGCTCGAAGGAGAGGGTGACCATGGTGACGCGCCAGCCGTCGTTCTCCTCCCCCACCCGGTTGGCGACCGGCACCCGCACCTCGTCGAGGAACATCTCGGCGAACTCCGTCGACCCCGCAAGGGTGCGCAGCGGCCGGACCGTGACGCCCGGGGCGTCCATCGGCATCGCGAGCCAGGAGATGCCGCGGTGCTTGGGCGCCTGCGGATCGGTGCGGACGAGCAGTTCGCACCAGTCGGCGACCTCCGCGTGCGAGGTCCAGATCTTCGAGCCGGTCACCACGTACGCGTCTCCGTCGCGCACCGCGCGGGTGCGCAGTGCGGCCAGGTCGGAGCCGGCGTCGGGCTCGCTGAACCCCTGGCACCACACCTCGTCGCCGCGCAGCACCGGCGGCAGCCAGCGCCGCCGCTGCTCGGCGGTGCCCTCGGCGGCGATGGTGGGGCCGGCGTGCAGCAGCCCGACGAAGTTGGCACCCACGTAGGGCGCGCCCGCCTTCTCCGTCTCCTCCAGGAAGATCAGGTGCTGCACCGGCGTCGCACCCCGGCCGCCCGCGTCGACCGGCCAGTGCAGGCCCGCGTAGCCCGCGTCGTACAGCATCCGCTGCCAGCCGGCGTCGTACGCCCGCCGGCCCGGCCAGTCGCGCGGGTCGGGCCGGGGCGGCAGCTTGGGCAGCACGTCGGCGAGCCAGGACCGCAGCCCGGCGCGGAAATCCTCCTGCTCCGCGGTGTACGTCAGGTCCACGCGAGCCTCACCTACCGGATCCGCCGGCCGCGCCGGCCACACCCGCCGCGCCGGCTACATGTGCCGTGTCCGCACCCGCCGGGCGCTGCCTCGCGAAGGAGGAGAGGTCGAGGCCGCGGTCGAAGTCGAGATCGAGCATCCGGATCGCGTTGCCGCGCATGAGCTTGTAGACGGTCTCGTCGTCGAGCCCCTTCATATGGTCCTCGGCGACCGCCTTGGTGTGCGGGAAGGTCGAGTCCACATGCGGGTAGTCCGTCTCGAAGGTCGCGTTGTCGCGCCCGACGACGTCCAGCGACGCGACCCCGTGCCTGTCGCGGAAGAAGCAGCAGAAGATCTGCCGGTAGTAGTACATCGACGGCGGCTCCGGGATGATGTCGCGCACCCCGCCCCAGGCGCGGTGCTCCTCCCAGACGGTGTCGGCGCGCTCCAGGGCGTACGGGATCCAACCCATCTGGCCCTCGCTGTAGGCGAGTTTGAGCGTCGGGAACTTGACGAGGACCCCGCTGAAGAGGAAGTCCATCATCGACGCCATCGCGTTGTTGAAGCTGAGCGCGGCCTGGACGGCGGGCGGCGCGTCCGGGGAGGCCGCGGGCATCTGCGAGGACGAGCCGATGTGCATGTTCACGACCGTGCCGGTCTCCTGGCACACGGCGAAGAAGGGGTCCCAGTAGCCGGAGTGGATGCTCGGCAGGCCCAGGTGCGTCGGGATCTCGCTGAAGGTGACGGCCTTGACGCCGCGTGCGGCGTTGCGCCGGATCTCGGCCACGGCCAGGTCGATGTCCCACAGCGGGATGATGCACAGCGGGATGAGCCGGCCGCCGCTGTCGCCGCACCACTCGTCGACCATCCAGTCGTTGTAGGCGCGCACGCAGGCGAGCGCGACCTCCTTGTCGCGCGCCTCGGAGAACGTCTGCCCGCAGAACCGCGGGAAGGTCGGGAAGCAGAGTGACGCCTCGACGTGGTTGAGGTCCATGTCCGCCAGGCGTTCCTTGGGGTCCCAGCAGCCGCGGCGCATCTCGGCGCGGGTGATGCCCTCCAGGGTCATGTCGTCGCGGTCGAAGCCGACGGCGGCGATGTTCCGCTTGTACGGGAACTTGAGGTCCTCGTAGATCCACCAGTCGGTGGGCGGTCCGTCCGGGTCCATCGTGATCTGGTACTTCCCGGCGACGTACGCCAGCTCACCGATTCCTGCGGTCAGCGGCTTCGGACCCCGGTCGCGGTACTTGGCCGGCAACCACCTCTCGAAGAGGTGCGCGGGTTCGATGACGTGGTCGTCGACGCTGATGATCCTGGGCAGTTCCATCGGCCTCTCCCTGCAGATCTGATGGATCGTCAGATTTAGAGTACGCACGCACGCACGCCGCGTCCATCGACGTCGCACCCCTGGACCGGCGGGGCCGCGCCGCATACGCTGCCGCCAGGATCTGACGCTACGTCAGGTGTGGTGACGGTACGGAGGAGACCGGCATGGACCCGACGCAGGAGACCGGAACGGCCCCGACGCAGGAGACCGGCACGGCTCCGATCCAGGAGACCGGCACGGCCCCGGCCCAGGCCCGGTCCCAGGCCGTCGCAGCAGCCCTCGGCGACTCACCCACCCTCTGGGCGCTCGCCGCCCGCCGCGCCGAACTCACCCCCGACGCCCACGTCCTCATCGACGCCGACGGCCGCCGGATCACCTTCGGAGAGCTGCGCGACCGGGCCGAACGCGTCGCCGCCGGACTCCACGACCTCGGCGTCCGGCCCGGCAGCCGGTTCGCCTGGCAGCTGCCCACCCGGATCGAAACAGTGCTGCTGACCTTTGCCCTCGCCCGGCTCGGCGCCGTGCAGACCCCGCTCATCCCCTTCTACCGGGACCGCGAGGTCGGTTACGCGCTGCGCGAGGCCGAGGCGGAGTTCTATGCCATACCCGGCGAGTGGCGCGGCTACGACTACGCGGCCATGGCCGACCGCCTCGCACCGCGGCTCACCCGGCCGCCGCTCCTGCTCACCACCTACGACCGGCTCCCCGACGGCGATCCGGCCGTGCTGCCCGAGCCGCCCGCCGACGGCACCTCGGTCCGCTGGATCTACTGGACCTCCGGCACCACTTCGGACCCCAAGGGGGTGCTGCACACCGACCGCAGCCTCATCGCCGCCGGTGGCTGCCTCGCCCACGCGCTGCGCCTCACCCCCGACGACGTCGGCTCGATGGCCTTCCCCTACGCCCATGTCGCCGGGCCCGACTACACCGTGATGCTGCTGCTCTACGGCTTTCCCGCGCTGCTCCTGGAGCACTTCGCGCTGCCCGCCTCGCTCGACGCCTACCGGGAGCACAGCGTCACGGTCGCGGGCGGCAGCACCGTCTTCTACTCGATGTTCCTCGCCGAGCAGCGCAAGGACCCCGCCAGCAAGCTCATCCCCAGCCTGCGGCTGCTCGCGGGCGGCGGCGCGCCCATGCCGCCCGAGCTGTACTACGAGGTCACCCGGGAGATGGGGTGCCAACTCACCCACGGCTACGGCATGACCGAGGTCCCCATGATCACCATGGGCGCTCCCGACGACACCCCGGACCACCTCGCGACCACCGAGGGACGCCCACCTGCCGCCATGGAGATCCGCATCACGGACTCCGACGGCAAGCCGCTGCCCGCCGGTACCGACGGTGAGGTCAGGCTGCGCGGCGAGGCCGTCTGCCAGGGCTACCTCCACGCCGCCCAGACCGCCGAGGTCTTCGACCCGGACGGCTTCCTCATCACCGGCGACCTCGGCCGGCTCACCCCGGACGGCCATCTCGTCCTCACCGGCCGGCTCAAGGACATCATCATCCGCAAGGGAGAGAACATCTCCGCCCAGGAGATCGAGGACCTGCTCTACGAACACCCCGCCGTCGCCGACGCCGCCGTCGTCGGACTGCCCGACCCGGATCGCGGCGAACGGGTCTGCGCCGTTGTGGAACAGCCCGCCGGCGCGCCCCCGATCACCCTCGCGGACATCACCGGATATCTGCGCGAACACGGCCTGTCCGCCCACAAACTGCCGGAAGAGCTGGAGATCGTGGACGCCCTGCCGCGCAACGACGTGCTGCGCAAGGTGCTGAAGTTCAAGCTGCGGGAGCGCTTCGGCGGCACCGGCCAGTCCTAGATTCTCCCGCTCCGTTCCCGTATTCTCACTGCTGCTCGCTGCCCTCGATATCGGACACCCGCACGAAGGCAATGTCCTTTCTTCAGCAGAGGGTTGCCTTGAGAACTCCGTCCGTCCGTGGAGCCGTGACCGGTGCCGTGGCCGCAGCCGTGTGCCTCCTGACGCTGGGATCCGCCGGCTCCTCGTTCGCCCGACCTTCCGCCGGCTCCGATGGTGATGGCGGCCAGGCCGAGGACATAGCGGTGACTGCGCCCGCCCGCCTCGTCGTGCCGGCGCCCGCCGCTCCCGATCCGGGCGCGCTGCGCACGTTGGAGGTCGGGCTGCGGCACGGCGGTTCCACGGGTTCGCTCACGCCAGGGGTGTTCACCGTCGACGCCGGCGGGCTGGCCAAGGTCGCGGAAGTGATCTGGCCCGCGAGCTGCACCCATGCCCGCGGCAGCGTCGTCGCCAAGTGCGACCTGCGCACCAGTCCTTCCAACCCGGGCAATCTGCTGGCGCTGCGCATACGCAGCCTCGTCGGCGCCCGGACCGGGGCCACCGGCGTGATCACGTACACCCCGAAGGGGGCGCCGAGCGCCGCCCGTGCGGTGCGGACCACGGTCTCCGTCGGCGCCGGCCCCGACGTCGTCACCTCCGCGCCGTCCCAACTCAAGGCGTCCGCGCTCCCCGCACCCGGCGCCATCGTGGTGCTGCCGTTCACCCTCACCAACGCCGGCACCGAGACGGCGCCCGGCGCGATAGTGCGCGTCTACGGATCCCGCGGCCTGGCCTGGTCCGCCGCGCACTCCAACTGCGAGTCCCTGCGGACGGCGTCGTCGGCCGACTTCCCGGCCTCGGTCTCCGCGCTCTGCGTGATCGACCAGCCGCTGGCGCCCGGGGCGACCTACGCGTTCGGCGACCCGCTGGCATTCCGCGCCGAAAGCTTCGCGCTCTGGGAGCGTACGGATCTGCGCGTGACGTCGAAATCCGCCGACGCGCTCACCGTCGCCCACGGGAACGGCTCCTGGACCAGAGGTACGGGCACCCCGCTGCGCCTGGTGCAGAGCCCGAATCCGTCGGCCGAGGACCTCTTCCAGGAGGACAACTACGCCACCACCGCGGTCGCCGTCCGCAACACCGCGGACCTCGCGGTGAGCGGAGCGCGGGTCTCCGGCAAGGTCGGCCGGCGCGTGACCGCCGCGGTGACGGTGACGAACCACGGCCCCGCCGCCGTCTCCGACCTCACCGTCGGAAACCCGGTCGTCGCCGTCGACATAAGCATTCCGGCGGGCACCACCGTCACCAAGGCGCCCAAGGGCTGTCGGCCGGTCCGCCCCAACGACGAGGACACGAATGGCGCCGACGGCGCTCCGCAGTACACCTGCGAGACCAGGAACTGGCTCGACCCGGGCGAATCCGTCGTCTTCCCGTTCCAGCTCCGGATCGACCGGATCATGGACGACTCGGCGGGCTCCGCGACCCTCCAGATCGACCACGACCCCAACTCGCGCACCAACTTCGACACCGACCCCGGGGACAACACCGCCACGATCGCCGTCACCGGCGACCGCCTGATCCTCACCCGCAACCGTGTCGCGCTGGCCGGTGGCCTCACGGCCTTGGCCCTCGGCGCCGGCTGGTACGTGCTGCGCCGCCGCAGGGCCCGGTCGCAGCAGAGCTGAGACCGACGGAAACGCGGGAGTTTTCGGGATGGATGGGATTATTCGGTCCGCTCGCACTCCCAGGTTTGGCGGGCCGTGACAGCTGCGGACGGACCCGCCGGGACAGCCGCTAGTCTGCGTCCTGCTGACCACGTAACTTCCGGGACGCGTCGCCGAGTTGACGCGAGCAGAACGTCCGGCCACGTGGCGCGACCAGGTCATGGGAGGCGGACGTGGCGGACGCTACGGGCAGTGCGGAGCCGACGGAGAGCGGTCCGCGCGACCGCCGGCCGGGCCGCGCGCAGGCGCAGGTGCACGCGGCGCGCCGACTGGGCGAGGCCAGGATCGCGCTCGCCAAGGGCGACGCGGCCACCGCGGCGGACCGGTTCGGCGCGGCGCTCGCCACCGCAGTGGACCACGAGCTCGCGGACGAGCACGTCTCGGCCCTGCTCGGTCTGGGCGACTGCGCCCTGGAGGTCGGGGAACTCGACGCCGCCCGCGAGCACTTCGAGGCAGTGGAGAACCTGTTGGCGGGCGAGCCCCTGCCGCGCCGGGCCGCGGCGATCCGCGGCCGGGCGGTCTCCCATCTGCTGGCGGGCGAGCTGCGCTACGCCTGCTACCTGCTGGAGAGCGCGATCGACGGGCTGCACGCGGCGGGAACGCGGGACCCGGACGCGCTGCTGCTCCTGCATACCGCCGTCATCGCCCCGTACATGGACATGGGCGCCCACGCCCGGGCCGCCCAGGCCGCCGAACTCGCCCTCGCTCTCGCCCCCAGCGCCACCGATCCCACACTCGTCGCGGGGATGCACCGCAGCGTCGCCCGCACCCTCATCGCCGAGGGCCGGATCGCCGAGGCCGATGCTTCGCTGGCCAAGGCACAGGAGCTCTACCAACGGCTGGGATTCCATTCCGACCTGGCGAAATGTCACTGGATGCGGGGATATGTACATGCCCAGGGCGGCAGTCTGGAGCACGCGGAGCGGGAACTGCGGATCGCCCGCGACATGCTGGCGTCGCAGCGGTCGGCACTCTTCACGGATCAGGTGGAGGTCGAACTCGCCGACGTCCTGCGCCGGCGGGGCAGCCACACCGAGGCGGGCGAGCTGCTCGCCCGGCTGCTCGACCGGATCGGTCCCGAACGCGGCGCCATCCACGCGGCCGGCGCCCACCGCCTGCTCGGCCTGATCGCTCAGGAGGACGGCGAGCTCGACGCCGCCGAGGAGCACTACGTCAACGCCCTGTCGCTGCTGGAACGCGCCGGCGCCGCCGGCGATCTCGCCGACCTCTGCCGGCTGTTGGGCGATCTGCTGCGCAGTACCGGCCGGGTCGAAGCCGCCCTGGACGCCTACCGCACCGGTCTCGGCCACCGTGCCGCGATCGGCACCACCACCTTGGGCCCGGCCCCCGCGAAGCCGCAGGTCCGACCACCGGCGTACTGAATCTCCCGAGCGGCAGAGCGCGACTACGCGGCTACGCAGTTACCGACTAAGTAGCTACGCGGATATCGGACGGGCCGAGTCGTCGGTGGCGGAGGCGAGGTCCGGGTAGACGTCGAAGAGCCGGCGGACGCCGAGAGCGGCGAGCACCCGGTTGACGTGGGACCCGTCGTCGGCGGCGCCCTGGTCCGGCAGGACGATACGGAGCCGGCCCGCGCACGAACGCATCAGGCGCCGCGCGGCGATCAGCACACCCACCCCGCTGGAATCGCAGAAGCGCACCTCAGCGAGGTCCAGGACCACACTGCGCCGCCCGTCGGCGACCGCCTCGTGCACGTGCTGACGCACGTTGGGGGAGGTCAGGAGGTCCATTTCGCCCGCGACGATCACCACGGCCCAGCCGTCCCGTTCGACCCGCGTTACTTCCACTGCGTCTCACCTCGCGACGTCGCTGGGAGCAGCCCGGCCACCCTGGCGGTCCGCGGAGGCCCGGAAGGCCACTCCTCGGGGAATTGCGACAGCGTCATCATGTGAACCCTATGCCCGGAATCCCGCACAACCGAGCAGTACCGCGGTCACACCCGCATAACACATCGCCAGAACCGGTCCGATACGGCGGCAGGATGGCGCAAAGGGGCGTACGCCGTCGTAGGTGGCGGTTACATTCGAGCAGACAGGGCTGACAGAGGCGACGCGGCCGACGGAACTGACAGCGCCGACCGGACGGGCAGACCGGCGCACGGCACCACCGGCGGCGAGGGGAGAGGGGCGGCGGCATGGCGACACCGGCACCACCCCGCTGGGACCGCAGGATGCAGCAGCGGCTGGCCCGCGGGGAGGAAGCCGCGCTCGGCGAGCTGTACGACCGGTACGCGTCGCTGGTGCACAGCCTCGCCCACCGCGTGCTGGACGACGACGAGGCCGCGAACCACATCACCCGCGACGTCTTCGGCTTCATCTGGGAGAACCCCGACGCCTACGACCCGAGGCGCGGCTCCCTGCGCTCCTGGATCGCCGCGCTCACCCAGCGCCGGGCCGTGCAGCGGCTGCGCCACGAGGAGAACCGCGGCCGGAGCAGTCAGGCCGAGGTCGAGGCGAAGGTCCGCGAGGCCAACACCGCCGCCCGCGCCGACTTCATCGTCACCTCCATGCCGGCCCCGCTGCGCGACGCGCTCGAACTCGCCTACTTCCGCCGGCGCGACTACCGGCAGACCGCCGCCGACCTGGGCGTGACGGAGGACGAGGCAAGGCGCCGGCTGCGCCTGGGACTGCAACTGCTCTCCACGGCCATGCAACCCGCCCCGCACGCGGCCCTCGACAGGCGGCAGCGGTGACCGGCGGGACGACCGGTGCCGGGCCGGACCGGGGACGGCTCCCCCCGTACGACCACGCCACCCTCAAGTCCCTGCTCGGGGCATGGGCGCTGGCCGCCTGCTCGCGCGACGAGTCGCTGGCCGTCGAGGTGCACCTGACGGACTGCGCGACCTGCGCGGACGAGGCGCTGCGGCTGCGCGACGCCGTCGGTCTGCTGCACCCGGAGGAAACGCTCGATCTTGATCCGCTGCTGCGGTCCCGGGTGCTGTCGGGCTGCCTCGACCGCCGCCCGGCGCGCATTCCGGTGCCCGAGTGGGCGTCCCCGTACGACGCGGAGACCGCCCGGCTGGACGCGCTGTTGCGCGACCTCGGCGACGGCTACTGGGACGCCCCGGTGGAGCTGCGCTGGTACGAGGACAAGCGCGTCGCCCGTGAGGTCTCCGTCGCGCAGGTCATCGGGCACCTGTCCGCGGTGGACGGCCTGGTCGCGTCCGCGCTCGGGCTGCCCATCGACGAGCTGCCGTTCGATCCGGTCCTGCGCACCGAGAGTTACTGGACCACGGTGCGGGACGTGCCGGGCGCTCCGTTGCGCGCCGCCTGGCGCGAACAGAGCCACACCCTGGTGCGCACGGTGTCCTTCGCCGGCCAGGGGACTGCCGGACTGGACGTCAGGTACGGCGAGTTCACGCTGCCGCTGCGCGACGCGTTCCTCGACCGGGCCTTCGAGTGCTGGATACACGCCTCGGACATCGCCGAGGCGGTGGACTACCCGTACGATCCGCCGGCGCCGCGCAATCTCAACCGCATGATCGACCTGGCGGCCCGGATGCTCCCCACCGCCATCGCGGGTCGCCGCCGCGCCGGCCTCACGGCCTCCCCCGCCCGGCTGACCGCCGCGGGTTCGCCCGGCCGGTCGGTGCATCTGGAGGTCGAGGGCCAGGGCGGGGGCAACTGGTACATCGCCCTGGACTCGCCCGGTGCGCTCGCCACCGCCGAGGAGGCGGTGGCCCATGTCGCGCTCGACAGCGTCGAGTTCTGCCAACTGGCCGCGGGCCATCTGGAGCCCGAGCGGATAGCTGTGGGCCAGGACGGGGACCGCGACGTCATCCGCGATGTGCTCTTCGCCGCCGCGAGCCTGTCCCGGCTCTGAGCGGCGCACGCCTCCCGTGCCCCGGCCGGGGCACGGGTGCGACGTGGGTCACATGTTGTACTTGAAACGGCCTGTCGGGCGGGCGTACTTGTCGTAGTTGTCCACGGCCGGGTACGCCTTGGCGGCCGGTCCCGCCTGGAAGGCCCTGAGTATGTTCTCGGCGACCTTCGTGGCGAAGGCGCCGGTGGCCTTGGGCAGTTTGCCCCAGCACGGCGAGATGTCCACGGCACACGTCCAGCCCAGGGTTCCCGCGCTGAAGACCCCGGCACCGGAAGCAGTGGTGTAGTAGGACGAATTGGCGAAGCTCTTGTCCTTGCCGTATATGAGCACCGGCGAATTCGAGAGGATCTGGATGGGCCGCGGGGTATTCACATCCGAGAAGACCCGGTCGAATTCGCTGCGGACGAGTCCCGGGTACTGCGAACCGGCATGGGCGCCGGTCCCCTTGTAGATCCAGGCGTCCGGGTCGGTGACCACGTACGGGGCGAGCACGCCGGCCCATTCGTACTGGATGCCGAGGAACGAGGCCTCAGGACGCGGGTTGGGCGCCTGCCGCCACTGCTGCGTGGCCTGGTCGGTGTCCGTGAGGCTCATCGGGTCCTCGGCGGCGTCCTTGTAGCAGGTGACCACGCGATCGCCGCCGAGCGGCGAGGACTCGAACCGCACGTGGCGGTAGGCGTTGTTCGCCCCGAAGAAGGCCAGGTTGACGCCCTTGTCACGCAGGGCGATGGTGTTGGTCCGCATCCCCGACGACCAGTACTCGTCATGGCTCGGGAAGATCATCCCGCGGGCGCCCCTGAACCGGCCCGGGTCGGAGTCCAGCTCCAGCGAGGTGCCGTAGGCCAGCGGGATGCCCATGCGCTCGGCGAGCGTCAGCATCGGCAGCTCGTGCCAGCCGAACAGGCCGTCACCCGCCCCCGCGTACGGGCGGTCGAAGCTCACCTTGCGCGCCCGGTCCCCGTAGCCCTTGACGCCGCCGTAGATGTTCGAGCCGCCCCAGGCGTTGTACGCCGCCCACGTGGCGACCGCGTTGATGAAGACGCTGCGGCCGGCGGCCGACTTCGAACGCACCGTGAGCGGCACCCAGCGGTCGTGGCCGGCGGCGGAGACGAGCTTCAGCCGGTAGTCGCCCTCGGGCCAGCCCTTGGTGGAGATCTCCAGGGAACGCTTCCAGGGGGCCCGCGCCAGGTAGATCTGCGGAGTCATCTCCCCGGCGGCCTGTCGCTGGCCCCGAACACGCTCGGACGACCAGACCAGCCGGCCCTGCTTTCCGCCGTACCAACCCATCCTGTACGCCTCCACCTGGAAATCACGCGCAGGGGTGGAGACGTACAGTCCGAATTTCTCGCCCGGGTCGACACTCACCCGATCGGCATAACCTTCGATAGCGTTTTGCGGACCGGGGCTCTTCAGTTTCCAGTCGGTCGTACCCGGAAGGGCATTTTCCTTGGCGACATTGATTCCGCCATCTTTTCCAGGACCGACGTTCTCGGGTGGCGGTGTCACCACCTGCACCGGCGGGCGCCCGGGTGTTGGGAGCGCGGTCACCGTCTCCTTGGCACTGTCCAACAGGCTGGTGCCGTACTGAACGCACACTGCGACAACTACGCCGAGGGCGGCGACAAGGAGAACTATCCGGCGCAGATTCATGATTTTACGATCATACAGGCGGGCAGGATCGCGGAAATAGGAATTCGCCCGGCCGGGCGAAGAACGTCGATAACGATTCGTTCACCGCCGCGGTGCAGCTGAGTAACAATCAGGCCGTGGGACCCCTACCGATGGAACCAAACGCGTGCCGAATCAATCCGGGGGTGCTCCCCCGGGGTCCCCGGCGGGCCGCTGCCGGCAGCAGGGTGAGCGCGTGCAGCCGTGAAGACCAGTACCGGCGGGAGGCCTTGGCGGCGCGGTTCCAGCCGTGGGCCGTCAGCCGTTCGGAGGTCTCCCGGAAGAACCGCCGTGCCTCGTCGAAGCGGTCCCCCGAAAGGGCCTTGGCCGACGACTCGCTGACGGCATGTCTGCGGTACTGGAAGCAGACGGTGTCCGTGACGACCAGTGAGGCCCCGTCGAGCAGCAGGTCGACGACGAGCGCCAGATCCTGGATGACCCCGAGGTCGGCCCGGAAACGGAATTTCCGCATCGCCTCGGTACGCCAACAGATGGACGGGAAGTAGAGCCAGTTGCCGCGCAGCAGGCTCACGGCCAGGTCCTCACCGCTGAGCGTGAGGGGCCGCGGGCCCTTCGGCGCGTAGAGCCGCTCCTTGGTGGTGTCCACCAGGGTGCGGGACAACCGTCCCTCGCCGTCGATGACATCGACGCCGGGCTGCACCATGGTCGCCTTCGGCTCATGGTCCAGGGCGGCGCGCACCGTTTGCAGATAGTTCGGCAGCAGCAGGTCGTCGCAGCCCATGAGGACGGTGTGCTCGCCCTCCGACAGTTCGACGCACCGGTTGAAGTTACCCGTCACCCCGAGGTTCTGCTCGTTGCGGAGGTAGCGGACGCGGTCGTCGGCGAGGGCCGCGAACCACTCCGGTACGCCCGCCTCCTTGCCGTCGTCGACCACGGTGAGCCGCCAGTCGTCGCCGTCCTGGGCCAGCACGCTGCGGACGGCGTCCTGCATCAGGGTGACGTCGCCGTAGTACGGCATCAGGATGTCGAAGCGCGGTCCGGCGGAGCCGCCGCCGGACGGAACGTGGTCCGTCATGCCGAGACCATCGTGTGCGGGGCCTGGGACGGCACCCGCCGGATCAGCGCGAGCAGCAGGACCAGACCGGCGCGGGCCAGGTACACCATCGCGCGCAGCGGCGAGTGGCTCGGCTTGCCGGTGGTGCGCGGCCGCATCGCGACCGGGACCTGCCGGACCGTGTAGCCGCAGCGGATCGCGCCGACGGTGCTCTCGACCGTGTCGCCGAGGTACTCCACCGGGTACCAGCCGGCGAAGAACTCGATCAGGTCGCGGTTGCAGGCGCGGAAGCCGGAGGTTGCGTCGGTCAGCCGGGTGCCGGCCAGCCGGGACATCACTCCGGAGAGCAGCCGCATCGCCCAGCGGCGCGGGCCGCGGGCCTGGTAGTCGCCCTCGCCGCCGAAGCGGGCGCCGACGACGAGGTCCGCGTTGTCGAGTTCGCGCAGCAGGGCCGGCACGTAGCTCGGGTCGTGCTGGCCGTCGGCGTCGATCTGGATCGCGACGTCGTAGTTGTACTCCAGCGCGTAGCGGTACCCCAGGCGCATGGCACCGCCGACACCGAGGTTGTACGGCAGGCGGGCGACGATGACGCCCTCCGCCGCGGCGACCTTGGCCGTCCGGTCGGTGGAACCGTCGTCCACGACGAGGATGTCCACGTCGGGCAGTTCCTTGTTGATCTCGCCCAGGGTCGTCGCCAGCCCGGCGTCCTCGTTCCATGCCGGCACGATCACCAGCACCCGTCGGCCATCGATCATGCCCGGGCCTCGCGATCGTCCGTAGGGGTGGTGGCGGTGGTGGCCTCGGCGGCGGTGTCGCCGTCAGCAGCCGTGACCGGAGTACCGGCGGCCGGCGTGCCGGCGACCGGCTTCGTCGCGTTGGCCGGCATCGGGTCGGCGCTCTGCGCCAAGTGCGCCCGGATCAGGGCCACTTCCTCGGCCAGGGTGCGCGTCTCGGCTTCGAGACGGCTGGACTCCCAGCTCAGGTGCAGTGTGACGAGCAGCACAAGGACGAAGCCGGCGAAGAGCACCAGGCTCACGCCGGAGGCGACGCCGAGCTTGTTGGCGATCGAGTCGAGCCACGTCGGGAAGAAGCCGAGCGGGGCGATGATCAGGCCGATGAGCAGCCACAGGGCCGCATACTTCTCGCGCAGTTGCTGGCGACGCAACAGCTCGACGATGCATCCGAGCACCGCCAAACCGGTCACCGAGGTAAGTACGGACAATTGCACGATTCAGCCGTCTTTCCGGTCGGAGTACGAGGCCGCCGCGTCACACCGGCGTCGGCTGACGTCCAGGGAATGACCGGCTACCTGGCAGAGGGCGAAGAAGACGTCCCGCCAACCCGCGACTGGGTGGCGACGTCACACACGCTGCCGGACACGGCGCTCATGGTACCCCTTGGCCACAAGAGCCGAAAGCCGGGTGGACGCCCACGCCCCAGGGGCTCCGACCCTGCTCGGGGGAACCGGTGCGGCGGGTACCTGTCATATCCGCCGGGGTATTCTTGCCGCCACATGAAGTCGCCCACAGCACTCCTGCGCACGCTCCCCACCGGGACCCTTCTCGTCGGGGCCGGGGTGGCGGCGAACGCCGGCGCCTCGTACATCTTCCTGGCCCTGGCCGGCCGGACGCTCGCCCATGACGACATGGCCCAGATCTCCGTCCTGTGGTCGGTGATCGCCTTCGCGGGCATCGGGCTGTTCTTCCCCGTCGAGCAGGAACTGACCCGGGTGGTGGCCGCGCGGACCGCCTCCGGGCTGGGCGCCGGGCCCGCGATCCGGCGCGGAGTACTGACGGCGACGGCGCTGCTGGCCGTGGTCCTGGTGGCGCTGGCCGCGGCCTCGGGCCCGCTGGCGGATCTGCTCTTCAACGGCGACCGGGCGATGGTCGCGGTCCTGGGTGCGGCCTTCGTGGGCTGGGCCGCGCAGCACACCGCGCGCGGCATTCTCGCCGGGTACGGGAACTTCCGCTGGTACGCCGTGCAACTGACCGCGGACGCGGTCCTGCGGGTGGGCGCCGCGGTGGCGCTGCTGGCCGTGGACGGCTCCTCCCTCGCGTTCGGTCTGGCCATGGCGCTGGCTCCGCTGCCCGCGGTGCTCCTGTGCGTGCCCGCGATGCGCCGGGCGGCCCGGCCGGGCCCGGCCGCCGGCATCAGCGAGATGCGCAGCGGCTTCGGAGTGCTGCTCGTCTCGACCCTGCTCATGCAGGCCGTGGCCAACGCTCCGGTCGTCACCGCCAAGCTCCTCGACCCGGACAACGCCCCGCTGATCACCGCACTGGTCTCGGCGCTGATCCTGGTGCGGGTTCCGCAGTTCCTGGTCAGCTCCATGCAGGCATCCCTGCTGGTGGAGCTGACCGGCCGGCACACCGACGGCGACAAGGCCGGCTTCCTGCGCACGCTGCGCAGCAACCTGATCATGGTGGCGGCGCTCGGAGCCGGCTGGGCGGCCGTCTGCGCGGTGATCGGGCCGGCCCTGAACGAGACCGCCTTCCACGCACCGCCGGCCCTCAGCTCCACGGACTTCGGCCTGCTGGGCCTCGGCGCGGTGGCCCACCTCGCGGCGATCGTGCTCAGCAGCGCCACTCTGGCCACCGGCGGCCACCGCGTCCTGTGCGCCGCCTGGACCGTCGGGGCCCTCGCCCTGGGCACCGCCCCCTTCCTGCCCGGTGGCACCGCGTTGCAGGTCGAGCTGTCGTACGCGATCGCCGCCGGCGCCGCGGCCGTCGCCCTGCTCTTCGGACTCCGCTCCGGCCTGCGCCACTTCGACCGCCCGCTCGACCCGACGGACCGGACCCTCGTCGGGGACGCCGAGGCGATCGGCACGGTCAAGCCCGGCTGACGGCCCCCGCCCGTCACCTGCCGGCCGCCCGGCGGCAAACCGCGAACAGTATTCCCGTACGATCTGGAACGCTGTCCCGCCGTACCTCATCAGTACCGGTGTGAGCAGCACCTCACACGTGAAGACGGCGGTGAGCACGCCGACCGCCTCATCCGTCCGGCTCCGGCACACGCATATGACCTCGTAGACGGTCACGCCGTCGCCAGGACGACCGACCGGATCGCTGGAGCTGACTGAGATATGACACCGACCGAAGCGCCGAGGGCGCCAGGAGCAGCAGGGGTGCTCAGCACCGCCGCTGCCGCTTTCAAGCCCTGGCGCAAACGGCTGGCGATGATCGCGGCCGAGTTCGCCGTCGCGATCGTGGCCGCTCTCGCCTTCGCCCGGTGGAGCACCACCATCGCGGTCAACCCGATGACCCGGATCGGTCAGGTCAGCGGGCTGGCAGCGCTGCAGTTCCGGCTCATCGCGGTGGCGCTGCCACTGCTCGCCCTCGTCCTCTGGTCGGTCTTCAAGGCCAGCCCGCG
Source organism: Streptomyces sp. NPDC045021 (assembly GCF_056432645.1). Taxonomy (NCBI): domain Bacteria; kingdom Bacillati; phylum Actinomycetota; class Actinomycetes; order Kitasatosporales; family Streptomycetaceae; genus Streptomyces; species Streptomyces sp. NPDC045021. The sequence goes on along the minus strand of NZ_JBWKIQ010000002.1, from coordinate 875,750 downwards.
CGTGCACCGCATCGTGCTGCGCCTGGTCTGCGCCGCCATCGCCGGACTGGCGACGGGCATGACGGCCGGCGGACAGGTCGTCGCCCTGCGCGACACCCCCTGGCCGCTGAACGGCCAGAGCGGCGACAACGGGCGCCTGGAGGCGTGGGCCACCCAGATCCAGCAGACCGGCCACATGGTCAACATCTACCCGCCGGTGCTGCCGCACCTGACCGCGTTCTGGGCCGACCACTTCGTCAGCAACCACCAGTCGGCGTTCGCCCTCAAGTGGATCCTGATCATCTCGATCGCGCTCACCGGCCCGGCCGCGTACCTGGCCTGGCGGATGTTCCTGCGGCCGCTGCCGGCCCTCGGCGTCGGCATGCTGGCCGGCATCCCCTCGGTCGTGGTCTACAAGCCGTACAGCCCGCTGGTCCTCGTCGTCCTCATCCCGCTGCTCGCCAAGCTCCTGCAGCTGATGCGCAATTCCCCGCGCCGGCCGTACCCGGCCGTGGCATGGCGGGGCGCGGCCGTCGGCGCGATGCTCGGCATCCTGTTCATCGTCTACTCCGGGTGGCACGTCTGGTCCGCACCGGGGATACTGCTCGCCATCGTCGGGCTCTTCCCCTGGCGCTCCGGGCGTGACGGGATGCTCCGGGCCGGCACGTTCCTCGGGACGGCCCTGCTGGCGTTCCTGATCATCGGCGGCAAGTACGGCTACATGCTGCTGTCGGCGGCGGACAGCACCAAGGACCGCTTCTGCTCGACGCTGACGCTGGTCGACCCCGGCTACATCGCGATGACGCCGTTCTACACGCGCAACGCCAACCTGCCCGGCATGTGGCCGCCGCCGGGTGAACTCGGCGGCGTCGGGGTGTTCACCGCGCTGATGATGGTCGGCGTCGCGGTGGCGCTCACCGTGGGGCTGCGCCGCTCCGCCGTCATCGGCGTCGTCGCCTGCTTCGGCAGCGCGTGGGCGATCCGCTTCTTCTTCGCGTCCCACATGGAGCGCGACCAGGCGGTCCAGCTCTTCCCCCGCACCTACCAGACGCTGCTCTACTGCGGTCTCGCGCTCTTCGGCCTCGCCTGCGTCCTGACCGGCGAGCGCGTCAAGGAGCGGCTCGCCGCGATCCCCGCGCTGCAGTCGCCGGCCTCGTCCCGCAACGCGGGCCGCTACGCCGCGATCGGCGTACTGGCCGCCACCGTGGTGCTCACCGGCATGGCGGCCTCCGCCCAGTCCGACCCCTTCTTCCCGGAGAACCCGAAGGGCGTCAGCACCATGGGGCGGCTCGCCTACCAGGCGCACCGGATCGCGAAGCCGGACGGCACCTGCTCCAAGTTCGCCCCGCACGGCACCTGCGACCCGCCGCGCAAGCTCAACCCGAAGTCCCCGCCGGAGGCGGACGCGCTGCTGCACGGCTGCGAGTACACCTGGCGCAAGGACCAGCCGTAACCCGATGAAACAGAGGAGGGGCACCCGCTCGGGCGGGTGCCCCTCCTCTGTCGTTCTGCGGTCTTTCGCCGTGCGGCCGGCGGCCGGTGGGACTCAGGCTCCGGCGGGGAACGTTCCCGCCGCGACCGCGGCTTCCAGTTCCGCACGCCAGTCGGCCATCGCCGGCAGCCCGGCGGCCGCCCAGCGGTCGTGGCCCAGCACGCTGTAGGCCGGGCGCTTGGCCGGCCGGACGAACTTGTCGGCCGTGGTGGGACGGATCCGCTCGGGGTCGAGCCCCGACAGCTCGAACGCGGCGCGGGCCAGGTCGTACCAGGTGGCCTGGCCGGAGGCCGTGCCGTGGTACACGCCGGCCGGCGCGTCGCCCGCGAGCGCGGCGCGGCCCAGCTCGGTGAGCCGGACAGCCAGCGCGCGGGCCCAGGTGGGCTGGCCGAGCTGGTCGTTGACGACGTCGAGCGTCTCGTGGGTGGCCGCCAGCTTCAGCATGGTCGCGACGAAGTTGCGGCCGTGCGCGCCGTACAGCCACGCCGTGCGGACGGTGTAGCCGCTGTCGGGCAGCAGCTCGGCGACCGCGAGTTCACCCGCGAGCTTGCTGCGGCCGTAGGCGTTGACGGGCCCGGTCGGGTCGTCCTCGCCGTACGGCTTCTCGGCATCGCCGGGGAAGACGTAGTCCGTGGAGACATGGATCAGCAGCGCGCCCGCCGCGGCGCAGGCGGCGGCGAGATGGCGCACCCCGTCACCGTTGACGACGGTGGCGGCGGCCTCGTCGGCCTCCGCGCCGTCGACGTCCGTCCAGGCGGCGGCGTTGACCACGATCCGGTGGCCGCGGACCGCCGCGAGCAGCGCCGTGGGGTCGGTCAGATCGAGGTCGGCGCGGGTGGCGGCGGTGACGGCGGCGGCCGGAATAGGAAGGGGCAGCGCGAAGCGGTTCTGTGGAGGGGTGGTGGCGGGCGACGGGTGGGAGAGCGCCGCCACGACCTCCTGGCCGAGCATGCCGCCGGCCCCCGTCACCAGCCAGCGGGTGACGCCGGCGTCCGCGGTCGGGCCGTTGCTCGGAGCACCGCTCATGAAAGCGCCGCCTTGGCCTTCAGCGGCTCCCACCAGGACCGGTTGTCGCGGTACCAGGCGACGGTGTCGGCGAGGCCCTGGTCGAAGCTGATCAGCGGCTCGTAGCCCAGCTCGGCGCGGGACTTGCTGATGTCCAGGGAGTAGCGCAGGTCGTGACCCTTGCGGTCCTCGACGTACTGGACCATGTCCCAGTCGGCGCCGCAGGCTTCCAGCAGCCGGCCGGCGAGCTCCTTGTTCGTCAACTCGGTGCCGCCACCGATGTGATACACCTCACCGGCCTTGCCGCCCTGCAGCGCGAGCGCGATGCCCCGGCAGTGGTCGGAGACGTGCAGCCAGTCGCGGATGTTGCTGCCGTCGCCGTAGAGCGGGACCTTCTTGCCGTCCAGCAGGTTCGTCACGAACAGCGGGATCATCTTCTCGGGGAAGTGGTGATGCCCGTAGTTGTTGGAGCAGCGGGTGACCACCACGTCCATCCCGTGCGTGCGGTGGTAGGCGAGCGCGATCAGATCGGAGCCCGCCTTGGCCGCGGCGTACGGGGAGTTGGGCGCGAGCGGCCAGTCCTCGGTCCACGAGCCCTCGCTGATCGAGCCGTACACCTCGTCCGTGGACACGTGCACGAAGCGGCCGATGCCGAGCTTGTGGGCGGCGTCCAGCAGGGTCTGGGTGCCGAGCACGTTCGTGGTGACGAACGCGGCCGCACCGGTGATCGAGCGGTCGACGTGGGATTCCGCGGCGAAGTGCACCACCGCGTCATGACCGGGCAGGACGGAGGCGACGAAGTCCGCGTCGCAGATGTCGCCGTGCGCGAACCGGTAACCGGGCAGGTGGGCGACCGGAGCGAGGTTCGCGGGATTGCCGGCGTAGGTGAGTTTGTCCAGTACGGTGACGGAGGCGTCCTCCAGCCCCGGCATCTCCCCTGACAGGACTGCGCGGACGAACTGCGAGCCGATGAATCCGGCGCCACCGGTAACAAGAATGTTCATGAGTGCCAGAGTCCAGTCAGGCCCCTACTGGGGGGCGGCGTAAGATGGTTTGCTTCGCCGTAACTCTAGCCGTTCCCCGAGTGCAGGGGCGATGCCGAGCAGTCATCGGCCGCCTGCCGCCGGAGAAAGTAGAAACAACATGCGTGGTATCCTCCTCGCCGGCGGGACCGGGTCCCGGCTGTGGCCGATCACCAAAGCGGTCTCCAAGCAGCTGATGCCGGTCTACGACAAGCCGATGGTCTATTACCCGCTGTCGACGCTCATGATGGCGGGAATTCGCGACATACTGCTCATCACCACCGAGCAGGACCAGGAGCAGTTCCGCCGACTCCTCGGCGACGGCTCGCAATTCGGCATCAATATCGAATACCGCACCCAGCCGAATCCCGGTGGAATCGCCCAGGCATTCCAGATCGGTGCGGACTTCATCGGCGGCGAGCCGGTGGCGCTCATTCTCGGTGACAACATCTTCCACGGCGCGGGCCTCGGGCGGCAATTGCAGGACCACAGCTCCCCCGACGGCGGCGTGATCTTCGCCTATCAGGTGAAGGACCCCACCGCGTACGGCGTCGTCGAGTTCGACGAGCACGGCAACGCGCTGTCGATCGAGGAGAAGCCGGAGCGGCCGAAGTCGCGGTTCGCGGTGCCGGGGCTCTACTTCTACGACAGCCAGGTCGTGGAGATCACCAACAGCCTCCAGCCCAGCGCGCGCGGCGAACTGGAGATCACCGAGGTCAACGCCACCTACCTGAAGCAGGGCAAGCTCCGCGTCTCGGTGCTGGACCGCGGCACCGCCTGGCTGGACACCGGCACCTTCGACTCCCTCGTCCAGGCCTCCGAGTACGTCCGGGTCATCGAGGAGCGGCAGGGCCTCAAGCTCGGCTGCGTCGAGGAGACCGCCTGGCGGATGGGGTTCATCGACTCCGAGCAGCTGCGCAAGCTGGCCGAACCGCTGCTGAAGAGCGGCTACGGCGACTACCTGATCAACACGCTCGCCCTCGAAGAGGACCTCCCGCGATGAACATCCGACCGCTCTCCTTCCACGGCGCCTGGGAGATCACCCCCCAGCAGCACGGCGACCCGCGCGGCCTGTTCCTGGAGTGGTATCGCTTCGACCGGCTGGAGGCCGAGGTCGGGCACCCGATGCGGCTCGCGCAGGCCAACATGTCGGTGTCGTCGAAGGACGTCGTACGCGGCATCCACTTCGCCGACGTCCCCATGGGCCAGTCCAAGTACGTGACGTGCGTACGCGGCGCGGTGCTCGACGTCGTGGTCGACCTGCGGGTCGGCTCGCCCACCTTCGGTCAGTGGGAGGGCGTCCGGCTGGACGACGTGGACCGCAAGGCCCTCTACATCGCGGAGGGCATGGGCCACGGCTTCTGCGCCCTCAGCGACGACGCCACGCTCTCGTACCTCGTCTCGGACGTCTTCCGTCCCGACAAGGAGCACGGTGTGCACCCGCTCGACCCGGAGCTCGGCATCGACTGGCAGACCGGCGCGCCCCAGCTGTCCGCCCGGGACGCGGCCGCCCCCAGCTTCGCGGAGATGCGTGACGGCGGCCGGCTGCCGGACTTCGACGTCTGCCAGGCCCGCTACAAGGAGCTGGGCGCCGGCGCCTGACCGGCCGGGCCGGGGAATGCCCCGGCCCCCTCCCCCGGCCCCGGGCACCGCGCGTCAGGCGAAGACGACCGTGCGGTGCCCGTTGATCAGGACGCGGTGCTCGCTGTGCCACTTCACCGCGCGCGCCAGCGCCTGGCACTCGACGTCACGGCCGATCGCCACGAGCTGCTCGGGGGTGACCTCGTGGCCCACCCGCTCGACTTCCTGCTCGATGATCGGGCCCTCGTCGAGGGCAGCCGTCACGTAGTGCGCGGTCGCGCCGATCAGCTTCACCCCGCGAGCGTGCGCCTGGTGGTAGGGCTTGGCGCCCTTGAAACTCGGCAGGAACGAGTGGTGGATGTTGATGATCCGTCCGGGCAGCCGCTTGCAGAGGTCGTCGGAGATGACCTGCATGTAGCGGGCCAGCACCACCAGGTCCACGCGCTCCGCCTCGACCAGCTCCAGCAGCCGGGCCTCCGCCACGTCCTTGGTGCCGGCGGTCACCGGGATGTGGTGGAAGGGGATGCCGTACGAGCCGACGAGCTCCTCGAAGTCCGTGTGGTTGGAGACCACGGCCGCGATCTCGACGGGCAGCGCACCGATCCGGGTGCGGAAGAGCAGATCGTTCAGGCAGTGCCCGAACTTGCTGACCATGAGAACGACGCGCATCTTCTCGTCCGCGGGGTGCAGCTGCCAGTCCATCTGGAAGGCGCTGCCGATCGCCGCGAAGCTGGCGCGCAGCTTGTCCGGGTCCACCGGCGGCTCGGCCGTGAAGTGCACGCGCATGAAGAACAGTCCGGTGTCCTGGTCCCCGAACTGCTGGCTGTCCACGATGTTGCAGCCGGTCATGAAGAGATAGCTCGACACGGCATGCACAATGCCCTGCTTGTCGGGACAGGACAGCGTCAGCACATATTCCGGCTCGTTCACCTGGCAAGCCTCGCACACGCCACGGCCGGGGCGGCGCGGCTGTCCGTCAGGCGGTACGCGTGTAGATCGCCAGGACGTCGAGGGAGCGCGGCGGCGCGTCCACGTCGTCCCCGTCGGCCGTCGCGAGCTTGACGTGCGCCTCACGGGCGGCACGGACCGCCTCCGGCCAGGCGTGGTGCTCCAGGTAGGTGCTGACCGGCGCGTCCGCGCCCACCTGGTGCAGGATCTTCAGCACCCGCAGCACCGCGACGTCGACGAGCGCGGCCTCCTGCGAGTCGCGGAAGATCGTGCCGACGTACTTCTCGGCGGACCAGTTGTCGAGCCAGGTGTCCTCGACGAGACGGTAGACGGCGTCGGTGACGTCGCCAAAACCGGGCGCCCCGGCGAGCCAGCACTCCTGCTGGAACACCGGGTCGCTGATCATGTGCAGCGCCGAGCGCACATTGCTGCGCCAGCGCCACCAAGGCATGTCATTGAGCGGCATGCCCCCCATCGTGGAGGAGCGGGCACCGCGGCGGGAAGTCTTCTCCGAAGTCTGCACGGTGACCGATCGTACGTTCCCTCGAATCCGCACCTGTAATTCACCTGAACGTGACGGTGCGTTCTCCCGGGGTCACCCCCGCGTTGGGTGCGGAACGGAAACGTCCATGTTCATGACTGAGCGGCGTTCGCGCAAGGCTGTCCTGTTGGCTGTTTCGACGACCTGCGCGGCGCTGATCAGCGGCTGCGGCGTCATCCCGGGGGGCGCGGGGGGCTCCCCGGGACCCGTGGTCGTCATGACCTGGGCGCCAGACGGGACAAAATCGACAAACATGCCCGGAATGCCCGCCATGGCCCAGGCGTTCGCCGCCCAGATCAACGACTCGGGCGGGCTCAACGGCCGCGAACTGAAGGTCCTCACCTGCAACGACCAGAACGACTCGGTCGAAGCCGCCAAGTGCGCGAAGCGGGCGACGGACGAGGGCGCGGTCGCCGTCCTCGGCTCGTACAGCGAGCACCCGAGCATCTCCACGCTGGAAGCGGCCGGGATCCCGTACATCGGGGGGTACGGGATCACCCAGGAGGAGTTCCAGAGCCCGCTGTCCTACCCCGTCAACGGCGGCCTGCCGGCCCTGCTGACGGGCAACGGGAAGCAGCTGGCCGGCTCCTGCTCCAAGGTGAGCCTGGTGCGGCCCGACACCATCGTCGGCGACCAGTTCCCGCTCTTCCTCGACGCCGGGCTCAAGGCCGGCGGCCGGCCCGCCGCCAACGACCTGCCGACGGCCGACGACTCCACCGAGTACACCGGCGTCGCCCAGCGGGCGGTCGGCAGCGCCCCCAAGGACTCCTGTGTCGCGGCCGTGCTCGGCGACCGTACGGACACGTTCATCGACTCGCTGCGGCGGCTCGGCAACGAGCTGCCGGACGTGCGGTTCTCCTCGGTGATCGGCAGCATCCAGCAGTCGCTCATCGACAGCACCGGCGGGAAGAACAGCCCGCTGGAGAACGCGTTCGCCACCGGCTGGTACCCGCCGACCTCGGATCCCAAGTGGGACGCGATGAAGGAGGTCGTGAAGAAGTACGCCTTCGGTGACAACCGGATCGACGTCGCCGACCCCGGCGTCCAGACCACCTGGATCGCGTACTCGGTCTTCACCGCGGCCGTCCGGGCGATGGGCGAGGAGGAGGTCAACCCCATGAGCCTCAAGCGCGCGCTGGACAAGGCGACCGGCATCTCCACCGACGGCCTCACCCCGGACCTGGCCTGGCGCGACGAGGACATGCTCCCGGTGCCGGGCCACCCGCGGATGGTGAATGCGAAGGTCGTCTACCAGGTCGTCCGTGACGGGCGCTTGGTCGCCGCCCGCACCGGATTCGTGGACATGGCGCCGACGCTGGCCCGCCCTGCGAACCGGAACATGGAATAGCGGAGCACAACCATCTAAAGCGGTTCACAACTGTCCATAACGGCGGGCGCCCGGCAAGGTGCGGGCGCCCGATCGTCGGCTCAGAGCTGGGAGTACTCGCGCTCGGTCAGGCTGTGCTGCTTCGCGATCGCGTTCCAGATGCGGACGGCACGCTTCTTCTGCGCCGTCGCGCTGCCGCTCTCGCGGTCGCCCACCGACTTCACCGGCGTGCCCTTCGCGTGGCCGCCCTTGCAGGTCTTGCCGTCGCTCGCCGCCTGGTCCGCCCAGGAGGCGTACGCGTTGTCGGCCGCGGCCGACGCCGCCCACGCCTTGTTGAGCGCCTCGGTCAGTTCGGCGTGCTGCGGCAGCTGGTCCACCTGCAGGGCCGCGAGGCGGGTGACGAGGGTGCCGCGCTGGCCGGCCGCCGCGCGCAGGTCGCTCGCCGCCTGACCCAGGTTCTTGCAGGACTTGATCGACTCCACCGCGCTCACCACCGAGGACCGGCTGCTGCCGCTGTCCTTGAGCAGCGCGTCCAGGGACTTCGCCTGCTTCGTCGCCGCGTCGTCACCGGCGCCCGTCGGCGCGGACGCTCCGGTCGACGCGGCCGGTGTCTTGCCGCCCTTGGCCGTGTCCTCGCTGTCGTCACCGCCGCCCATGCTGAGCGCGGCGCCCGCTGCCAGTCCGGCCAGGGCGCAGCCGCCGACGACGATGCCGATCACCGCGGCCGCCGAGAGCCGGCGGCGCGATCCGCCACCGCCGCCACCGTTCGGGCCGTTCACACCGTTCGGGCCGTTGGAGCCGTCGTAGGGGTCCGCGTAGCCCGGGGCGGGCGTCGGAGCCTGCGCCGCGGCCTGGACGCGGTACTGCGGTTGGCGCGGCTCCGGCCGCGGCTGCTGCCGGGGGCCGTCCTGCCGGTACAGGTGGTCGTAGTCGCCCGGCGGGGCGGGCTGCGGCGCATCGTACGGCTCCTCGTACGGGGGCGCCTGCGGCTGGTCGTAGGACGGTTCGTCGAAGATCGAGAGCGACAGGTGCCTGGTGGCCTCCGCCTCGCTCTCGGCGGGGTACCCCCCGGGCCCGGCCCCGTCCCCGGGCTGCGCGGGCGCGAAAGGTTCCGGTGCGAAGGGTTCCGGCGCGAACGGCTCGGGATGGAACGGGTCAGGGGTGAACGGCTCCGCGGGCGGCGACGAGCGCGGGTACGGGGGCAGGAACTGGGTGGCGTCCGCCTCCTGCACCGGCGGGGCCGCCATCGGCGGCGTCGGGGGCATCGCGGGCGGTGCGGGCGGCATCGGGGGAGCCGGCGGAGTGGCCTGCGGGTACGGCGGGAACATCATCGTCGCGTCCGCCCCCGCGCCGGCCTCGGGCGGCATCGGCTGCGCGGCGCCCGGCGTACGGTCCCACGGCTGCCCGCCGGCGGGCCGTACCTGGTCGCCGTAGTGCTGCGGCGGCTGCTCCGGTGGCAGCACCACACCCCTGCGGGGCTCGGGTGTCCCCGGGCTCTGCCGGTACTGATCGTCCGGCGTCTCGTCGCCGTGTCCGCTGTGCATCGCCGGAACTCCCGCCTTTACCCCGTCGTCGGACCCGTCATCGGACTCGACGGCTCACGCTACCGGGTCAGCCTGAGAACCCACCACGCACCCGATCGGGCGAAGGCCCGGCACGGCCACGTTGACGACGGGGAAGGACCGAATGGCGAGGTATCGGACGTCTCTTGGGCCGCTGTGCGCGGCGATGTCGTTCCGGTAACGATTCCGGCGGGTGGCGATTCCGCCGGTACCGCGAACGCACAGGTGGCGCACCCCTTGGTGGAGCCTCCGGGAGGCTACGCCGCCGCCTCCTGCTCCTGCAGATGGGCGCCGAACTCCCGTACCGCGGGCTCCGCTCCGTACGGTTCGAGACGGCGGCGGAAGTCGTCGAGGTACTCGGCACCGCGGTTGGAGCGCAGCCCGGTCAGCAGCGCCACCGCCTCGGTGCCCGTGTGGCAGGCCTGCTCGATCTCGCGCTGCTGCACCTGGGCGTCGGCGAGCAGGAGCAGGCCGATCGCGCGGCGGCGCACCCGTGTCGGGGGATGCCCCGCGAGGGACTCCTCGGCGCGCCGGGCGGCCGGGGCGGCCTGGCCGAGGTCGCGGTGGCCGTGCGCCAACTCGTCGGCCAGATAGGCCTGGTCGAAGTGGGAGATCCAGTCCGGGTCGTCGTCCGGGTTGGAGTGTTCGAGCGCGTCGACGGCCTGCCCGGCGACCGAGGCGAATGTCCGGGCGTCACCGAGCAGCGCGTGCCCGCGGGCCTCCGCGGCGTAGAACATCGCCTGCGCCGTGGGGGTGACCTGCCCGCGCGCGCCCTCCTGCGCGGCCCGCGCGAGTTGCGCGATCTCGCGCGGATTGCCGAGCGTCTCGGCGAGATGGCTCATGCCGGCGGCCAGCACGTACCCGCCGTACCCGCGGTCCCCTGCGGCCTGCGCGAGCCGCAGCGCCTGGATGTAGTAGCGCTGCGCGAGCCCCGGCTGCCCGGTGTCGACGGCCATGTACCCGGCGAGTTCCGTCAACCGCGCGACGGAGGCGAAGAGCTGACGCCCGGTCGCCTCCCGGTACGAGCCCGCCAGCAGGCCCGACACGACGCTGTTGAGGTAGTGCACGACGACCGGCCGCACATGGCCGCTGCCGAAGCGGTGGTCCAGGTCGACGAGCGCCTTCGTCGTGGCCCGCACCGCCTCCACGTCCGCCTTGCCGACCCGCGAGCCGCCGGCGCGCGCCACGGCGCCGTCGGTGCGGGTGATCAGCCAGTCGCGGCTGGGCTCGACGAGGGCCGAGGCGGCCACCGAGGACCCGGTGAGGAAGTCCCGGCGGCCGACGTCGCTGCGCCACAGCTCGCAGACCTGCTCGATCGCGCCGAGGACGGTGGGAGCGAAGTGCAGCCCGATACCGGTGGCGAGGTTCTTGCCGTTGGCCATGCCGATCTCGTCGATGGAGACGGCGCGGCCGAGTTTGCGGCCCAGCGCCTCGGAGATGATGGCCGGGGCCCGGCCGCGCGGCTGCTGACCGCGCAGCCAGCGGGCCACGGACGTCTTGTCGTAGCGCAGGTCGAGGCCGTGCTCGGCCCCGCACATGTTGACCCGGCGGGCCAGACCGGCGTTGGAGCAGCCGGCTTCCTGGATGAGCGCCTGCAGCCGTTCGTTCGGCTGCCGCGCCACCAGTGGTCGTGCGGCCATGTCGTGCCCCTCCTTCAGCGCGGGACACCCGGGCACGCGCCCGTCGCCCCGCTTCCCCCTGGTGACCCTGGCGATCTTCGTCAAGAGATCAATGCCCAGCACACATGACGTGAATTCACCGTTTTCCCGGCATTTCTTCCCAGGGCGTACGTCAACGCACCCACCAGGGACTACCCGCATCCGAGGCCGCCTTCTCGCACGCGCCCCCGGCCGTGCACCCGTGCGCCCGCGATGAGCCGCGGCTTCACCCCGTAACCCTTGGTGACGGACGTAGTTGTGCAGCGCGTGGAAGACACCATCGGAGCCCCCCCGCAGCAGCTCACCGACCAACTGCTCGACACAGCGGTCCGATACGCGGAGGAGCGGCACTGGGACGTGCTGCCCGGCTCCTGGCTGGAGGACGTCGGCAGCGGGTCCCGCTGCTCCTGCGACTCCCCCGCCTGCCCGGCGCCCGGCGCGCACCCGACCCGCCCCGACTGGGCGACGCAGGCCAGCGGCAGCGCCGTCGCGGTGCGCCGGATGTGGTCCAAGCAGCCGCGTGCGTCGATCCTGCTGCCGACCGGACGAACCTTCGACGCGATCGACGTCCCCGAGGTGGCCGGCTGCCTCGCCCTCGCCCGCATGGAACGCATGGACCTGCCGCTGGGCCCGGTGCTCTGCACCCCCAACCGGCGGCTGATCTTCCTGGTGCTGCCCGGCGCGACCGTCAAGGTCCCCGACCTGCTGCGCAAGCTCGGCTGGCCGCCCGCCTCCCTGGACCTCGTGGTCCGCGGCGAGGGCGACTTCGTCCCGTCCCCGCCCACCCGTACCGGCACCGGTGGCTCCGTGCAGTGGGCACGCCAGCCCACCGCCCTCAACCGCTGGCTCCCCGACGTCGAGGAGCTGCTGAGCCCGCTGGCGTACGCATGCGGCCGTGAAGCGGCGGCCGGCCGAACCCGCTAGCGAGCCTGCCCTAGGCTTCCCCGTGGATCAGCGGTCTCCACGGGGAAGGACGGCGCAACATGCCGAAGACATTGGAGCCGGGGGGACCCGACGAGGGCGCGCCGGACCAGGGCGCACCGGATCACGGCTACGCGGTCAGTGTCCACAACCTGTGGAAGAGCTTCGGTGAGCAGGTGGCGGTGGCCGGCATCCACCTCGAACTCCCGGCCGGACGGTTCATCGGTCTCGTCGGCCCGAACGGCGCCGGCAAGACCACCACCCTGTCCATGGTCACCGGCCTGCTCCGGCCCGACGACGGCACCGTCCTGATCACCGGCCACGACGTCTGGACCGACCCCGTCGGTGTGAAGTCGCGCATCGGTGTGCTCCCCGAAGGACTGCGCCTGTTCGAACGCCTGTCGGGTCGCGAACTGCTCGCCTACACCGGCCGGTTGCGCGGTCTGCCCGGCGCCGAGGTCGACAAGCGCGCGGCGCAGCTGCTCGACGTCCTCGACCTCTCCGCCGCGCAGAACAAGCTGGTCGTCGACTACTCGACCGGTATGCGAAAGAAGATCGGGCTGGCCGCGGCCCTGCTCCACAACCCCGAAGTGCTCTTCCTCGATGAGCCCTTCGAAGGCGTCGACCCGGTCTCCGCCCAGGTCATCCGGGGTGTCCTGGAGCGGTACACCCGGTCGGGCGCCACCGTCGTCTTCTCCTCCCACGTCATGGAGCTCGTGGAGAGCCTCTGCGACTGGGTCGCGGTGATGGCCGCGGGCCGGATCGTCGCCCAGGGCCCGATCGCCGACGTCCGGGGCGAAGCCGCCTCCCTCCAGGACGCGTTCCTGTCGCTCGTCGGCGCGACCGAACGCGGCGGCCAGGACCTCGACTGGCTGGGTGGCGCACGATGAGCGCGACCGGCACGCCGTCCGCCCCGTCGGTCCAACCGTCGCCGTCCGCCCCCTCGGTCACTCCGGTCTTCATCCGCCTCAAGCTCGCCATCATCCGCAACGGGCTGCGGCAGTCCACCGGCCGCACCATCGGCTGGATCGTCGGTGTCGTCTTCGCGATGCTGTACGCGCTCGCGATGGGCGTCGGGATGATCGCACTGCGCGGCAGCGAGTACGGGCCGGCGGCCGCCGTCGGGCTGGCCGTCGTCCTCGTCATCGGCTGGGCCGTCATGCCGCTCTTCCTCTTCGGCGGCGACGACACCCTCGACCCCACCCGCCTCGCCATGCTGCCGCTGCGCCCGCGGCCGCTGATCTCCGCCCTGCTGATCTCGTCGCTGCTGGGCGTCGGACCGGTCTTCACCGTCATCGTGACGGCGGGCGCGGTGTCCGCGCTGGCGGGCAACGCGGCCTCGCTGGTCGTCGCGGTCGTCGCCGTCGCCCTCGTGCTGCTGCTGTGCGTGGCGCTGTCGCGCGCCGTCGCCGCCGCCAACACCCGCCTGCTCACCAGCCGCAAGGGCCGCGACCTCGCGCTGCTCAGCGGCCTGTTCGTGGCGGTCGGCGCGCAGCTCGTCAACCTCGGCGCCAGCTCGCTCGCCTCGTCCGACGGCCTGGAGCGCGTCAAGTCCCTGGCCTCCGTGGTCCGCTGGCTGCCGCCCGCCCCCGCGATAGACGCGGTCCGCGCCGCGGCCGAGGGCTCCTACGGGCTCGCCGTCCTCGATCTCCTCTACGTCGCGGCCGTCCTCGCCCTGGTGATCCGCTGGTGGCACCACAGCCTGTACCGGCTGATGGTCACCCCCGACGCCTCCACCCTCCAGGCCGCGGAGAAGGAGGCGGGCACCGGCGGCGGCCGGCTGGCCGCGCTGCTGCCCACCGGCCGCACCGGCACCGTCATGGAACGCCAGTTCCGCTACGCCTGGCGCGATCCGCGCTCCAAGGCGGCCTGGGCGACGGCGCTGGCCGTCGGACTGCTGCTGCCGATCGTGGCCGCCGTCCAGCACGGCAGCATCTACTCGGCGTGCTGGGCCGCCGGGCTCCTCGGCATGCAGATGTACAACCAGTTCGGTGTCGACGGCTCCGCCTTCTGGACCGTCGCCTCCACCATCTCCACCCGCGCCGACGCCCACGCGGAACTGCGCGCCCGCGCACTGGCCCTGGCGACCGTCGCCGTCCCGTACGTCACGGTCGTCACCATCGGCTCGGCCCTGCTCCTCGGCCGTCCGCGCGCCATCCCGGAAACCCTGGGCCTGTCCTTCGCCCTGCTGGGTGCACTCATCGCCGCCGGCGCCTTCGCCAGCGTCCGCTTCCCCTACGCCCTCCCCCAGAACAACCCCTTCGGCAACTCCGCCCCCGGCCAGGGCGGCCTCGCCGCCATGAGCCTGTTCGGCGGCGGCCTCACGGGAGCGGCCTGCTGCCTCCCGCTCGTCGGCCTGACCATCTACCTCCACGTCGCCGACCTGCACGCGTACCTCTGGACGCTCCTCCCGGTCGGCGCCCTCTACGCCCTGACCCTGGCCACCGCTTCCCTCCACTTCACCGCCCCCCGCTTCCTCAACCGCCTCCCGGAAATCCTGACGGCGGTGGCGAAGGGCTGACCCTGACGGGCACCCGGGCGTGCGGACGCGCGGGCGGCGGGCCGAAGCCCGGCGCCCGGCTCCGGAAGGTCAGTTGGCGATGCTGCCGCGCCAGGCCGGGAGGAGTTCGTCCAGGAGGGCTTCGACGCGGGGCGGCAGGCCGCGGGCCGCGCCGTTGAGGGACTGGTTGCGGGCCAGGAGGGATTCCGCGGCCGCTTCGAGGCGGGCGGGGTCGCCGGTGGCGTGGGTGGCGTGCAGGAGGGCGAGCCAGAGTCGCTCGTCGGAGCCGGTGACCGCCAGGGCGGTCTGGACGGCGGCGACGGCCGCCTTGGGCTTGCCCGCGTCCAGGTGCAGGCCCGCGAGGGCGAGGGCGACCTCCGCGACGAGCACCGGGTGCTGGGCGTCGACGATCTCGTGGGCGAGCCAGCCGTAGCGGCCAGGGGCGCGGTCCTCCAGGAGGGAGCCGCGGGCCAGGGCGAGGGCGTCGGCCAGGAGGCGACGACGGGTCTGCGGGTCGTTGGCGCCGGGGCCCTCGGAGGCCGCGTGGTGCAGGGTCTGCAGGACGTCCCAGTCGGAGACGACCGAACTGGACAGCACGAGGCGGCCGGTGGCGTCGTACGACATCCGCGACGAGCCGTCGGGGTCGGTGCCGAGCCACTCCCGCAGCCGGTCGATGAGCGCGTCGCGCACGTCGTCGGTGACGCCGCGCGGCCAGAGCGCAGAGGCCAGGACCCGCGGGTGGACGCCCTCGCGGTGCAGGAGGAGCAGCGCCAGCGCCTCGTGGAGGAGCAGGCTGCGCCCCGCCTCGGGGGTTTCGAGACCGATGAGTTCGAACGGGCCGAGGAGGCGCGCGTACACCCCGGGCCGGCCCTGGTCGGTGAGGTCGACCATGAACGGCGGGACGGAGGCGGACGGTTCGCGGTCCGGGTCGGCCGCCGCGAACAGCCCGAGGACCGCCTGGTACTGGGCGGCCGGGAGGAGCTGCGCCTCCAGGTCCAGGCCGAGGAGCGGGGCGAGCAGCCGGCCCGCGGGGGTGATCTCGAGCGCCCACGCGGCGCCCGGCAGGTTGTCGCGACCCGAGGCGACGAGATAGCCGATGCCCAACCGCCCGGAGTCGGCGGCGAGTTCGGCGAGCTTGTCGGCCTCCTCCTCGGTGGGCTCGGTGGCGATCAGGACGAGGTGCGGGGCGCGCTGGGTGTGCTGGGCGCTGCCGGTCCGGCCGGTCAGCACGTTGTCCTGGCCGGCGGTACGCAGCGCGCCGGAGCGCTGCGCGGTCTCGGCGGCCATCGTCTCGATGACCTCGGGGACATCCGCGAGGTGCCGGATCCGGGCCGGCGCGAGCGCCGTGAGGTCCTCGGCGAAGCCCACCAGCGTCACCGTCATCCGGTCCGACCAGCCGTTGGTGGCCAGTTCGGCGGCGACAGCGGCGAGTACCGCCTCGCGGTCGGCGCGGGCGCCGGTCAGCGACACGATGCCGGGCACCGCTTCGAGGTTGAGCATCAGCCGGGCGCCGTCGAGGGTGCCGAGGGCGGCCAGGCCCGGGTACGGGGCGCTGGCCGAGACGTCCGCGTCGGCCGGCAGGTCCGCCCGGTCCAGCCGCCAGAACGTCTGGTCCTGGCCGAGCTGCCAGGGCGCGGGCGGCTGGCCCTCGGGCCAGGCCAGCTGGAGGTGGAGCGAGTCGGCGGTGAGCCACGCCGCGTAGACCGTGGGCAGCTTGCCGCCCTCCGAGGCGAGCCGCGCCGACAGGGCGCGCAGCGCGCGGTCGAGGAACGCGACGGTGTCGGGGTCCGCGCCGATCCGCAGCGCGTCCGCGGCGTCGGCCTCGGGCCCGGTGGGGGTGCGGGGCGTACGGACGGCGCCCGCGGTGACCGACTGCCACAGCGCGGTACGGCGGCGCCGGCCCAGCGCGGCGAGGAGGCCGGCGGCCAGCAGCGGGGCGCCGATGAGCGCCTCGGGCAGGCCGAAGCCGTGGGATCCGGACTGCTCGCCGACGGACGGCGCGGCTGGGGTCTGCTCGTGGTGGGCGGGCCCCTGGACCGGCAGTTGGGCCGGGGTCTGGGCCGGAGCGGGCGCGGCATACTCCGCGTGCGCGCCCTCGGCCGTCGTGTCCTTGACCCCACCGCGCTCGGCGTAGTGCTTCACGTCAGGAGCGGTCTTCGGCGCCGCGACCGGCATCTGCACGAGGTCGCCGCCGTGCGCGTCGGCCGGCATCTCCATGATCCAGCCGGGCCGGATCAGGCTTGCCTTGGACAGCTTCGAACCGTCGGGCTGCGCCCGGTCCTTGTTGAGCTGGTAGATCTCGTTGTAGCGGCGGCCGTCGCCGAGGTGGCGTTCGGCTATTTCCCACAGCGAATCGTGGTGCCGGCCCTCGGGCGGCTGGATCCGGTAGAACTTCGTCGCCGCCTTGCCGGCCTCGGCGGCGGCGGCCGCACCCGGCGTCACCGTCGTGGAGGCGGGCCCGCCGCCCTGCTGCTGCGCACCGGCCGCGTTCTGCTGGTGCTGCTGCACCTGCCCCGGCGTCTGCTGTGCGGTCACGGCCGGGCCGCCCCGGTGCGGCTGGTCGTGCAGGTTGCCGAGTTGCGCGAGCCCCGGCGTGAGGCTGGCGGCGCTCGCGCCGATCAGCAGCAGCGCCGCGATCAACTGGCGCGCCAGCAACTGGCTCGGCCCGGACGCGGGTACCCGCGACGGCATCCCGATCCCGGAGATCGCGGCCTTCGCCTCCACGATCACGCACGCCGCGAACTGCGCCCACGCCAACCAGACCACGACCGCCAGCACGTTGATGAACGTGTCCGTCGTGATCGGCTCGCGCAGCACGTCCATCGAGAACTCGCTCGGCAGCGGCGAACCGATGATGTACAGCAGTGCGCCCGGCACACCCACCACCAGAACGGCGAGCGCGAGGAACGCCATGAGCGCGCGGACGACGTCCCCGAACGTACGGCGGCGCCGTGGCGGCTGCGGCCGGCCCGGTTGAGCCGGTTGGGCCGGTCGCCGGCTGGCGGTCGTGCGTGCCATGGGCTCGTTCCTCTGCCTTCTGCCTTCGATGCTGCGGTGGAGGTGCTGGACGGTTCCGGCTGCGGTCGGCGGTGGAAGCCGGGTCAGCCGGTGGCGATCTCGGCTGCCGCCGTCCCGTGGACCGTGAAGTCCTTGGTGTAGAAGAAACCGGTCAGGGTGGGACTGTAGGTGAGCTGGATCCTCACCTCTACATGCTGGTCGGTGGTCTTGGCCATGTCGCAACCCGAGGCGGCGGCGTCCTGGATGCTGAGCCCGGACTCCGAGGCGAATTGGCGGACCCGGTCGGTGCAGTTCGCGGTGTTGATGCGCGGCGCGGTGCCAGCGGGCGCGTTCCGCAGCGCCTCCACGTCGATGTCCTGGGCCGCGTAACGGGCCGCCTGCTCCGCGATGTCGGCGGCGCGCTCGCGCTTGTGGATCGACAGGCCGCCGTCCACGACGAAGGCGGCGAGCGTCATGAACACCAAAGCGAACATGAGCATCGCCGCGGTCCCGGAACCGCGATCGTCGAGCGCAGCGGCGCCGGCTCCGCTTTCGTCGAGCGTCGCGGTTGCCGAGCCGCTTTCGTCGAGCGTCGCGGTGCGTCGCGTCTTCAGCCACCTCACGGTGCTGCCCTCCGGTACGGGTCGAGCGGTGAGGCTCCGGTGGAGGTGATCGTGTTGTGGATGTCGAGCCCCAGGACCCCGAATCCGCGGATGGTGCAGGTCACCTCGACGGAGAAGAGCTCGCCCGCCACGAAGCCCTTGCTCTTCTTCGTGACCGTCGGGTGGTCGAGGCAGGTGTCCTTCAGATCCGCCTCGGCCGCGTCCTGGGCCTGGCTCATCGCCGTCGTGCCGTCGCGCTGCAGCGAACCGGCCCGCGCGGCGTCGCGCGCGGCGCCGTCCACCGCGCCCCGGCCGTCGACCAGCTGTCCGAAGGCGACCAGGACGAGGATGAACAGGATCATGACCGGTGCGAGGATCACCACCTCGATGGTGGAGATCCCCTCGTCACCGGCCCGACGGGCCCTGTTCCGCAGCCAACTGCGCATGTCCGGCCTCAGCCCCCGATGTCCGGTACGAAGCGTTCGATCGGACCCTGCGAATGCTCGTTCACCGTGAACTTCATTCCCGGGAAGACCGTCGGCACGGTGGCCGTCACCCGGATCCCCACGGTGTTGTTGGCGGGGCCCGAGGACGTCACCGTCGGGCCTTCGAGCAACTGCGGCCCGAGTTGGGCGATATAGCTCAACGCGGTCGATTTGGCCTTCGCCTCCCAACCGCCGGGGTTGGCGTCCGCCTCGGCGCGCGCCTTGCGGGCGCCCGCCTGCGCCGCGGCCTGCGCGACGTGGTCGGCGAAGTAGAAGAGCCCGAACTGCACGGTCGCGAAGATCATGAAGAAGAGCACCGGGGTCAGGAAGACGAACTCGATCGCGGTCATGCCGCGGTCGCCCTTGGCGTGGCTGCCCACGCCGCTGTCGCCGCGGGCGGCGTCCAGCCTGCGGCGTACGAAAGACCCGGATCGGGTGCTCATCGACCTGTTCCCCGTTGTCGTGTCACTGTTCCTGGTCGCGCCTACTACTTGCAGGTACCGGTGTCGGTGGTGCCCGAAATGCAGTTACCGACCTGCTTGGCCTTACCCTGCAGCGCGTTGTTGATCAGCGCGGCGACCACGCCGACGATGGTCACGACCACTGCCGAGATGATGACCCACTCGACGGCGGAGGCGCCCCGCGAGGTCTCCTCCGCACGGGCACGCTGCACCCGCCCCTGAATGAACGTGACGAGGAAATCGATCGCGGGGTGACTGATGGGCAAACGGTTCATGGTTCAAGTCCTCTCGACTCGGTGACTACGTGGATCAGACTCTTCAGAAACAGACGATTCAGATGCTTCAAACGGTTCAGCCGATTCGGATGATTCAGACCTTGAAGACCCGCATCGCGGCCGGAAAGATCAGGAAGACCAGGAAGCCCGCACAGAGCAACAGCTGGGCCACGAGCATGGACTGCGACTTCTCGCCTGCCCCGCCCTCGATCTCGGAAAGCTCCCGGTGCCGCATCGTCTCCGCACGCGAGGCGAGCGACTCGCGCACCTTCGCACCGTCGTCGGCGACCAGCCCCAGCGTCACCGACAGGTCCTTCAGCTCCTCGACCCCCAGCTCGTCGCCGAGCCGCCCCAGGGCGACCCACTGGCTCGTACCGGTGATCCGCGCGTCCGCGAGGGCGTTGCGGATGCGCAGCAGCGCCCAGCCGTCGCCGATCTCGGCGGCGGCCATGAGCGCCTCGGGCAGGCCGCGGCCGCCCGCGAGGTTCATGGAGACCAGGTCGAGGTACGCACCGATGACGCGCCGCAGGTCGCGGCGCTTGTCGACGGCGTCCCGCCGTACTTCCACGTCCGGCAGGAAGAAGAAGAGACCGCCGAAGAGCAGCGCCATCCAGAGCGGGATGATCGGATTGCTGCCGACGCCGAGCTGCCAGGCGATCGCGAAGAGGAACGGGCCGAAGAACACGCCGACCGCGGACAGCATCACCTTCGTGGCGAGGAAGCCGTCCCAGCTGCGGTCGAGCACGGCGAGGTCCGCCCGCAGGGACCGCTGTTCCCAGCCCTGTTGCAGGTAGAAGGCCGAAACGCGCTGGCCGAGCCGGCCCTTGACGTCGGTGGCGCGCGGCGCGGGACCGCTGGACGGCCCCGCCGCGCGCAGCGCGTCGATCTGCGCGACGGTCGCGACCGCGCCACGGCGGTTCGGCATCAGCGCCCGGACGAGGGCGAAGACGCCGAGGCCCGCGATGGCCCCGACGGTCACGGTCAGGAAGATGCTGTTCATCGGAGGCCCATCTCCTGTCGCTCGGGTGCGTGCGTCAGGAACCGGTCCGGCGTCTCGATCTTCGACAGGTTGCGCAGCCACCAGAACCCGGCGGCGAACAGCGCGCACACGACGCCCAGCACCAGCTGGCCGACGGCGGTTCCGTAGGGCTCCACGAAGCTCCGGTTGAAGATCGCCAGCCCCAGGACGAAGGTCACCGACACCACGATGACGATCTGCACGCTGCGCCGGGTGCTCGCCCGCTGCGCCATGACGCGCTGGCGCATGTCGACCTCCTCGCGGGCCGACTTGGCGAGGGCGCCGAGGACCTCGCGCAGACCGGGGCCGCGCAGCCGGGAGTTGAGGATGAGCGCCGCGATGATGATGTCGGCGGAGGCGTCGTTGATCTCGTCGGCGAGGTGCTGCAGCGCGTCCGGCAGGGGCGTACGCGACCGCAGCCGGTCGACGAGCGCCTCAAGGTGGGCGCGGAGCGCCGGGGCGGCGGCCCGTGCCGAGGCGGGGATGGCCTGCTCCAGACCGACGGCGCCGGCGATGGTGTCGCGCAGCGATTCGGTCCAGGCGGCGAGCGCCTCGACGCGCTTCATGGCGGCGCGCTCCTCGGCGGCGCCGCCGAAGAGGCGGTCCCAGGTGAAGACGAGGATGCCGGTGGCGGCGCCCATCACCATCCACCGGGTCAGCGCCAGGACGACGAGTGCGCCGCCGATGGCCAGCGAACCGCGGGTGGACAGGAAGCGAGCCACCTCGGCGGCGCGCTTGCCGTTGTCCTTGCCGGCGCCCGGCTTGGGCGCCCAGCCGCGCAGCGCGACGACGAACAGCGCGATACCGCCGCCGACGGCCGTGCCGGCCAGTAGTCCGTACAGCACGGGCAGGGAGAACACACCGGTCATCATCGCCACACCCCCGAGGGCTGGTAGCCGTTGGCGAGGAGTTCGTCCAGGCAGGACAGGGGCGCGTGCGGGTACGCCCGCCCGTCCTGGCCCTCCGCGAAGACCTCGCTGGACAGGACGCGGCCGTCGATGCCGTTGACCTCCCGGATGGATGTGACGACGCGGCGCAGCGTGCCGCCGCGTTCGAAGTCGTTGCGCCGTTGCACGAAGACGACGAAGTCGATGGCGCCCGCGACCAGCATCTGGGACGCCTCGACGGGCAGCCGCTCCTTCGCCTGGAGGGCGTACGTCGAGATGCGGTTGAAGACCTCGGCGGAGCTGTTGGCGTGGATCGTGGAGAGTGAGCCGTCGTTGCCCTGCGACATCGCGTTGAGCATGGTGACGATCTCGTCGCCGAGCACCTCACCGACGATGACGCGCGAGGGGTTCATACGCAGTGACCGCCGCACCAGCTCGGCCATCGAGATCATGCCCTGGCCCTCGGAGTTGGGCAGCCGCTCCTCGAACGCCACGACGTTCGGGTGGAGTTCGGGGAACTGGTCGAGGCCGAGTTCCAGCGCCCGCTCGACGGTGATCAGTCGCTCGGTCGGCCCGATGACGTTGGCGAGCGCGCGCAGCAGCGTCGTCTTTCCGGCGTTGGTGGCGCCCGCGATCATGATGTTCTTGCGGGCCAGCACGGCGGCGCTGAGGAACGAGTGCAGCTCGGGGGTGAGCGTGTTGTTGCCGACCAGGTCGGAGAGGAAGACCTTGCCGAGGCGGGCCCGGCGGATGGAGAGCGCGGGACGGCGCGTGACGTCCATGACGGCGGACAGACGCGAGCCGTCCGGGAGCCGCAGGTCGAGCTGCGGGTTCGCCGAGTCGAAGGGGCGGGAGGACAGGCCCGAGTACGCACCGAGCACCTGGATGAGTTCGATGAGCTCCTCGTCGGACTCGGCGACAGGGTCGGCCTGCAGCTCGCGGCCGTCGGAGTACCCGACGAACACCTGGTCGCAGCCATTGATGTCGATGTTCTCGACCTCGGGGTCGTCGAGCAGCGGCTGCAGCCGGCCGACGCCGAACAGCGCGGCGTGCACGGCCGCCGCGTACGCCTCCTCGGCCTCCGCGTTGGGCGGTGTGCGGCCGACGTTGATCTCGGCCCGCGCGTAGTCCTCAAGGATCTGCGCGATGACCGCGCGGGCGAACTGCCGCTCGTCCTCGGGGGACATCGCGGGCACGCCGGACACCTGGTCGAGGCGGCGCTGCTCGGATATGCGGTCACCCGCGTCCTGCCGGAACCGCTTGACGAGCTGGTGGTCCATCGCGCTCATCGAAGAACCCCGTACCGGTGCGGCACGTCGGCGGTGATCTGCCGGGCCGAACGGATCAGGAGCGACTTGTCGAGACGGCCGCGGCGGCGGCCGGCGAGCTGTTCCGCACCCGCCGGGTCGTGCGCGAGGGTGCCGACGACGCGGGCGGCGATCTGCGACGCGACGAGCATGTCGTTGACCTGGCTGACGATACGGGCGCTCTGTCCCGGTTCGGTGACCAGCAGCACGCCGATCGGCGGATAGCCGAGCGCGGCCGCGCCGCGCTGCGAACCGTGCAACTTGGCGGAGAGCGCCGCGGCGCGGTCCCGCACCCTGGCGAGCTGTTCGGGCTCGGTCCGGGACACCAGCAGGACGAGCGCGGCGTGCGAGAACAGCTCCAGCGAGGGCGAATCGGCGCCGATCCGGCCGCAGTCGGCGAGCACGTCGGCCGCGCCGTTCGGCGACTCGGCGAGCGTCGCGAACGCCCGGCCCAGCGTCGGCCACAGACCGACCAGCCCGGCCGCCTGCTCGGAACTGCCGAGCCCGACGACGACATCGAGGCCCCCGGCCAGCGGCTGCGCGTGGTCCCACAACTGCTCGGCAGCCAGCCCGCGGCGGGCCGTCGCGGCCAGCGACAGCATGCCGGTGTTCGGGTCGAGCACACCGCCGTGCGCGGCCTGGCTGCGGTAGACGAGGTCACCGCCCGACGGGTCCGCCTCGACGAGCAGCGCGCGGCGCGGCCAGACGGCGGAGAGGGCGACGGCCGCCGTCGTCACCCCGGGCGACCCCTTGTCCGCCGCGATCGCGATAAGTGCCATGGCGGGCCTCAGCCCTTGCTGGCGGGAACGAGCACCAGCGAGACCTCGCCGGCGGACGCGGCCAGCGTCAGCGGCCCGGCGTCGCTCTGGTCGACGACGATCGAGTACGCGCTGCCGCTGCTGCCGAGCCCGTCGCCCCCACTGCCCGGTACGGCCTTGACCTTGGCGTTGTCGGCGAGCAGCGTGTTCGCCCCGCCGCCGGAACTGCCGGAGTTGCCGGAGCTTCCGGCACCGGACTTCGCCGCGTCGTTGCCCACGCGGTAGACGGCGACCGTGTCGCCGACCTTCAGCCCTTCGGGGAACTGCCCGCCCTTGAGCGAGAGTCCGATGACGGCTTTGCCCGTCTTGAGCTGGTTTTCCTCGCTACTGAGCATCGGCCCGACAAGAACGGACCCCTTGACGAGGTCGGTAGCGGCCCGGTACTTGCCCAGCAAGCCCTTGTCGCTCCACCGTACGTACTCAATATCCGAACCATCGGCGACCATTACTTCGCGGATCGCCGAAGCCGGAATGGCCTCTCCCGCCGGCACGGCTTCTGTGATCTCGATCGCCGAAATCCGGTCCCCGGCCCGCATGACCAGCACGGTCGCACCCAGCGCCCCAACGAGGATGAGCAGTACGGCCAGCGCGGCCAGCGCCGGCTTCCGCTCCCGCGGCGCGATCGGCAGCCGCTCACCCGTCGGCCCACCCATCGTCGGCCCGGGCACAGACGGCCTACCACCACTGCCACCTGCAGCGGAACGTTCCCTGATCTTCACGTCAATGCCCCCGTCGAGCTGGCGTGCTTGGACTCCTGGCTGCATGGGGAGAGGGTCGTCGCGCTCCGGATGGCGACAGCCCGCAGGCCGGTGTCAAGTCACCGCACGCTATCAGCGCCGCATAAACACCCTCAAGGCGCATCGTGTGACAGGAGACTCACGGAACCGCAACAGACCCGTCCGTGATCATTTACCGGATGACAGCCTCCTAGGGATTGTGACTCCGGCGTGCGGACCCGGTCACAGAACGGGGAGGGTCCCTATAACCGCTGGGACATCACCGGTAGCGTCGAGCCTCAACGCTCTGTCCGCGCATCACACGGGGGACCCCATCGTGACCCGCAGCACGCCGCCCATCGCCGCCGCCCTCGCCATGGCCACGGCCCTGGCCCTGGCCCTGACCGCCTGTGGCAGCGACGCCAAGCCCTCCGACAAGATCAGCGGCGTCCCCACCACCGCCCCAACCACAGCACCCACCACACCGAGCGCCTCCGTGACGGCGGCGGGCGCGCCGACGTTCAAGCTGCCGGCCGATGTCAAGGTGAAGATCGACGGCTTCGAGAGCAGCGATGCCGCGAAGAAGGCGGTGCTCCGGGACAGCTCCTACGCGATGACCTCGTGGGTCGAGGCAAAGGCCAGCGGAGACGGGAAGAGCGTGAACCTCAAGCGCTACTTCACCGGGCTCCAGGGCGCCGAACTCGCCGACGCGGTCATCAAATACGGCAAGACCGGGATGACCGTCACCGGAACGTACCGCTACTACGGGCCGACGGTGCAGATCAACAGCAACGGCACGGCGAGCGTGCTCCTCTGTGAGGACCAGAGCAAGGCGTTCTCGAAGAATCGCAAGACGGGCAAGGCTGAAGCGACGACTCCGTCCCTCGCAGACTTCAGCCGCTGGAACATGGTCCTGTCCAAGAACACAGCGGGTGATTGGCAAGTACTGAACTACACCTACACGGAGGGGGTAAAGGAATGCCGCAACGGCTGAAGTCCCGGTACAAGTACAGCATCACTGGCCTGGGTGTGTCCCTGGCCATCCTGGCCACGACAGTGTCGCCCGCCCTGGCCAAGGACAAGCTGCCGCCTCCTCCCCCGAAGCCTTCCCCGGGCAACACCAAGATCGAGTCCCGAGTCGAGTGGAGCGGCAGCAACGACGGCAAGGCAGCCAAGCCCATCGCCTCCTCCGACGCGCACTGGACCGCCCCCCCTTGCTGGTACGAGCCCTTCTACAGTCCCGAAGAGTTCGATGCCTATCTCATGGCTAAATACACCGAAGCCGGACAGAACAACTCGGGCACGGTCTATGAGTACTACAACCAAATACGATCCCAAATGGAGGCAATTCACTACCACAAGGGCGAAAAAGGCACGTGGTGGATGCTCGTACAGAACAACCGCCTCCCACCCGGCTCTCCGTTGTGTCAGGCATCGCCTTCCTGGCAATGGGTCGGGCCCGCCAATCCCGTTCCCACCGGTCCTGCCATAACCGCTGAGATGCTCTCCCAAGCCGCCTACGGCGCAACTATGTTGCCCTCCCGCGAAGTGACCCTGAGCCCCGCTGCAGGGAGCCAGAAGGTCAACCTCGCCACCTATGTCAAGTTCGATGACCCGGTGGATCCGGTATGGGTGACCGCCCAGTTGCCGGCCTTGAATCTCGCCGCCACCGTGGTCGCCGTCCCCTCCGCGCTGCACATCGACGCAGGTACGTCCTACGCCGACCCGCAGTCGTGCGACTACCACTTCGTCAAATCCGGGGCCGCGTACCAGGTCGACAGCTCGAGCGCGGCCTGCAACATCACCTAC
This sequence comes from Streptomyces sp. NPDC045021, assembly GCF_056432645.1. NCBI lineage: Bacteria > Bacillati > Actinomycetota > Actinomycetes > Kitasatosporales > Streptomycetaceae > Streptomyces > Streptomyces sp. NPDC045021. The sequence continues at coordinate 849,839 of NZ_JBWKIQ010000002.1, read as the reverse complement.
CGCAAGGCGACCACCGGAAGCGGCGGATACACCTTCAAGGCCCAGATCACGTGGACCGTCAGCTGGACCCCGACCGCTACCCCTCAGCCTGGTGGCCGGCCCATGAACGACGGCTATTCGACGTCTGATCAGCCCGTCGCTGTTCAGGAGATCCAGGCGGTCGTCAAACCGACCTCGTGAAGACCGGCGAGTGCTCCGACGCAACCTGGTGCTGACCAAAGACAACTCGTCCATCGGCGTCTGGCAGACGCCAAGGATCACCGCTCTCGAAGGCGCGGGCTCGCTGCAAGGGCCCGGAGCGCAGGCGGCCCGCCGGCCTACCCGATCGGCACTGCCCGGATGTGTGTCGGCGCGCACCCCGCGTACGTGGTCAGGGACTGGGCGATGTGGCGGATCACGTCGTTCGGGGTGTGGCGGAGTTGGGCGGGGGTGAAGGCCAGAGGGTGGAGGCCGTGGGACGCCAGGTGGTTGCGGCGGTTCATCGTGCGGTGCCAGTCCGCCGGGCTGAGGTGGTACTCGCGGGAGTCGATCTCCAGGACCACCCCGGTGTCCGGCCAGTAGCCGTCCGGGGTGGCGAGGAACGTGCCGTCGGCGAGCAGCAGGGTGGCGTTCCACAGGGGTTGCGGCAGGCCGCCCGTGCGCAGCACGTCGCGGGCCTGGGCCTCGGAGACGGAGCGGACTCCGGCGAGGAGCTCCTGTATGACGGCACGGATCGGCGCGATGCCGCGGGCCGAGGTGCCGAGGATCTCCTCGGTGAGCGCTTCGACGGAGCAGCGGCCGCGCTGAACGGCCTCGGCGCAGGCCGCCCGGACCTGCTGGAGGTCGGCGCCGAGCCGCGTGGTGTCCACCAGTGCCCGCGGCAGCGGCGCGGTCGGGAACCCCGCGACGTTACGGGGCCGCGGGACGTGGCGGGCGCGCAGCACGGTGACGAAGTCGCGGCTGCCGGTGTACCGGTTGTGGGGAACGAGAACATGCGTCCCCGGCAGCGGCGGGACGTAACGCAGCCCGAAGAGCCGTAACGCCTCGGGCCCGGTGAGCATCGCGCCCTCGCCCGCGTACAGGAGCGCCGCTCTGGTCCGTTGTCGCGCGGTCGGCGGCCCGTTGTGGAAGAGATAGGTACGGGGAAGCAGCCGCTGCCACGGACCGCCGGGGCGGCACCGGCGGGCGAGAGTCCCGGTTCCCACTCCGAGGGCCCGCAGTTGCCGGGCGGTCGCGACGCCGTCCTGGCGGAGATGTGTGAGGGCGTGGGAGTTGCGCGGAGCGGCGCCGGCGGAGACGCGGGACGGAATGTGGTTCCTGGTCATGGATTAATCATGACCCGTCCCTTTTCCTCCCTGAATTCTCCTGTGGATAACTCCTCTTCGGTCCGACCAACCCGACCAAACCCGACCAACTCGACCCACCCGACCAACGCCACCAACCCGACCTCCCACGGTGCGGCCACCGTTGGCCAGGGACCAGGTCAGCGAGTGTGACCTTGAAGTGGGGGCCCGGTCTACAGCTACGCCTGGACCAAGGGCGCGAAACAGTGCCAGATCGGCTGAGGCCCGTGCTCTGGCGCACTGCCGGCGATCCCTAGGGGCCGGCGGCCGTCACGGCCTCCCCGTCTTCCTCGGGAACTTGGCCCGGGATAGCCTCGGCTGGCAAGTGCGCGAGCAAGGTCCCGCGGGACCGACGGGGAGGAAGACGGCCCATGCGGGTAACTGTGACGGTCATCCGCCAGGGGGATGAGCCGCAGGATGTGATTCTCGCGGTGGACGAGACCACTACGGGCAGCGATGTGGCGCAGGCCCTGACCGGCCGGCCGAGTGCGCCGGTGCCGGCACCGGTGCCGGGCCATTCGTCCGTCACGAATCTGTTCCCGTCCAAGGAGGCTCCTCCGCGGATACCGACCCTGTGGGCCGACGGCCATCCCTGCCCGCCGGACGAGCCGGTCGGCCATCTGCTCCGCGACGGGATGCGGGTCTCGGTGGACGACACCATCGGCCCGTACCTGCGCGCGGGAGAGCCGGCCGGGCGGTTCGAGCTGCGGATCACCGGCGGGCCCGGCGCGGGCCGCGTCGCCCGGCTGTCGCTCGGTGTCACGTCCGTCGGCTCGGCCGAGGTCTGCACCGTTTCCGTCGAGGACCCGCAGCTCCCGCCGGCCGCCCTCGTGATCAGCGTGGACATGAACGGTGCCGTCAAGCTGACGCCGCAGCCGGGCGTGCCCGTGCTCATCGACAACACCCCGGTCACGGGAGAACAGCCGTGGCCGACCGGTGCGTTGGTCAAGGCGGGCTCATCGCTCTTCGTACTCGACGTACCCGGTGAAGCGGACGCCCACCTCTCGGCGATGGGAGAGGGCGGTCTGGCCTACAACCGGCCGCCCAGGCTCTCCTCGTTGCCGCCGCGCGCCCGCCTCGTCATCCCGACACCCCCGACCAAGGGCGAACGCGCCCGGTTCCAGCTCCTCGCCTCGTTCCTCCCGGCAGTCTTCGGCCTGGGCATGTACTTCATGACCAAGCAGGTCTACATGCTGCTGTTCTGCCTGATGAGCCCGGTGATGATGATCGGCGAGTGGTTCAGCGAGAACCGCCGCGGCAAGCAGAAGCACCGGACGTCGATGAAGGACTACAAGAAGGAGAAGGAGGAGCACGACAAGGACCTCGTCCGGCTCAGCTCGATGGACGAGAAGGCCAGGCGGGACGCCTTTCCCGACCCCGCGGCGATCCTGCTCTTCGCCACCGGCCCGCGGCGCCGGCTCTGGGAGCGCCGCATCACGGATCCCGACGCGATGATGCTGCGGATCGGGGTCGCCGACCTCCCCGCCGACATCGAACTGGCCGCTTCCGGTCAGGCCCACGACGCGGAAGCGCCGAAGCCGCCCACCGTGCACGATGTGCCCGTACCGCTGCCGTTCACGAAGCTCGGCGTGGTGGGACTCGCGGGCGTACGGCCCCGCGCGCTGGCCACGGCACGCTGGCTCGTCACCCAGGCCGCCGTCCTGCACAGCCCCCGTGACCTGTCGGTCGTCGTCCTCTCCTCCGTGCCCGACGCGGGCGCCGTGTGGGACTGGGCGCACTGGCTGCCCCACACCGCGCCGCAGCAGGGACAGGACTGCGTCGCGCTCGTCGGCTCGGAACCCGACACCGTCTCCCGCCGCGTCACCGAACTGCTCAACGAACTGAACCGGCGCAAGTCCGTCAGCTCCAGTTCCATGAGCGGGGGCGGCGCACCGCTGCGGCCCGACCCGTACGTCCTCATCCTCCTCGACGGCGCGCGGCTGCTGCGCCGCACGCCCGGAGTGCCCCAGCTCCTCCAGGAGGGGCCGCTGCACGGCATGTTCGCCCTGTGCCTCGACGAGGACGAGCGGCTGCTGCCCGAGGAGTGCCGCGCCGCCATCTGCTGGCCGCTCGACTCGACCGGCCGTCTGCACCTGCGGGGAGCGGGCCTGGAGGCCGTCGGTGACGTACTGGCGGACCAGGTCTCGCACGCCTGGTGCGGGCTGGTGGCACGTTCGCTCGCTCCCGTGCGCGACGTCAGCCGTGACGACGCCGACAGCGCCCTGCCCACCGCCGCGCGGCTGCTGAACCTCCTCGGGATGCCCGATCCGACCGGGGCCGACATCGAGCGCATCTGGCTGCACGGCGGATCGACGACCACGGCGCCCATCGGGATCGGCGCCGACGGCCCGTTCCACCTGGACATCCGCAGGGACGGACCGCATGCCCTGATCGCCGGCACCACGGGCGCCGGAAAGTCCGAACTCCTCCAGACGATCATCACGTCGCTCGCCGTCCACAACCGCCCCGACGCGCTGAACTTCGTCCTCATCGACTACAAGGGCGGCAGCGCCTTCCTGGACTGCTCCCGCCTCCCGCACACCGTCGGCATGGTCAGCGACCTCGACGCGCACCTCACCGAACGGGCCCTGGCATCCCTGGCCGCGGAGCTCAAGCGCCGTGAGGAGATCCTCTTCGAGGCCGAGACGAAGGACATCGAGGACTACGGCGACACCCGCCGGGTGCGGCCCGAACTGGAGCCGATGCCACGACTCGTCCTGATCATCGACGAGTTCGCCTCGCTGGTCGCCGAACTCCCCGACTTCGTCGCGGGGCTCGTCGACATCGCCCGCCGCGGCCGCTCGCTGGGGGTGCACCTGATACTCGCCACGCAGCGTCCCGCCGGTGTGGTCAGCGCCGACATCCGGGCCAACACCAACCTGCGGATCGCCCTGCGCGTCACGGGTCCCGACGAGTCCTCCGACGTCATCGACGCCCCTGATGCCGGCGCCATCAACAAGTCCACCCCGGGACGCGCCTATGTGCGGTCCGGCGCCCAGGCGTTGGTCGCCCTGCAGTCCGCGCGGATCGGTGGGCGGCGGCCCAGCACGTCGTCCGGGCCCCGGGCGAGCGCCGTTCCGCTGTCCTGGTCCGCGGTGGCGCGACCGCCGGCCCGCGCGGCGGACGACGGGGACGACGGCACGCTCGTGACCGACCTGGCCGTCCTCGTCGACGCGATCGCGTCGGGCGCGGAGCGCATGCGGTTCGGCAAGCCGCGCAGCCCCTGGCTGCCGCCGCTGCCCGAACACATCACGCTGGAGGAGGCACCGCAGCCCGCCGCGCCCACGCACGGGGACGTACCGCCCATCGTGTTCGGTGTCACCGACGTACCCGCCCGGCAGGCGCGTTCACCGCTCGCTCTCGACCTGGTCGACGGGGAGAACCTCCTGATCATCGGTGGACCGCGCTCCGGCCGGTCCACCGCGCTGCGCTCACTGGCCGGCGCCCTGGCCAAGACCGCCTCCCCCGCCGACGTGCACCTGTACGGCGTCGACTGCGGCGCGAACGTCCTGCTGCCGCTCACCGGGCTGCCGCACTGCGGCGGTGTGGTCACCCGGGACGAGCCCGAGCGCCTGGTCCGGCTGCTCGCCAGACTCCAGGGAGAGGTGACCCGGCGCCAGCAACTCCTCGCGCGGCTGGGCGTTTCCAGCACGGCCGAACAGCGCGCGTCAGCGGCGCCGGAGGACCGGCTGCCGTGGATGGTCCTGCTCCTGGACGGCTGGGAGGGATACACCTCGACGTTCGAGAACTACGACTACGGCAAGCTCATCGACGCCATGGTGCGGCTCTTCCGGGAAGGACCCGCCGTAGGGCTCCGGGTGGTGATGTCCTCCGACCGCAGCGGCTTCATGGGCACCGTGACGTCCTCCTTCGGAGACCGGCTGATTCTGCGCCTCACCACCGTCGACGACTACTCCTCCGCCGGCATGTCCCCTCGTGACATCCCTAAGGACATGGCGGCCGGCCGGGCGCTGGGTGCCACCGACAACGGGGTGCAGGAGAGCCAGATCGCGCTGCTCGCAACCGATCCGTCGGGCAAGGCGCAGGTCGAGGCGCTCCGCCGGATCGCCGACGACGCACGGGCCCGGCATCCCCGCCCGGCGAAGAGCCTGCGTGCCATGCGGGTGGACGCGCTGCCCACGCAGATCAGCACGACCGAAGCGCGCGCTCTGGAACCGGAGTTCACCGCGCCGTCGGATCTGTGGGCGCTGATCGGGGTCGGTGGCGACGAGCTCACACCGCTCGGAGTGGACCTCGGCGAATCGGGGCCGGGATTCGTCGTCGCGGGGCCGCCCAAGTCCGGACGGTCCACCACCTTGATCACCATGGCCCGGTCGCTGCTGCGCGGTGGACTGCCCGTGGTCCTGGTGACGCCGAAGCGTTCCCCGCTGCGGGCCCTGGAGGGCGAGGCCGGCGTGCTCGGCGTGCTCGGCGCGGACTCCTCGGACGACGACCTGCAGGAGCTGTTGGCCAAGGCGCACGGCGGCCGCTACGCCGTCATCGTCGACGATGCCGAACTGCTCCACGACGGGCCGCTCGACGACGCACTGGCCGAGGTGATCCGCACCGGGGTCGACGGCGACCACGCCGTCGTCGCGGCCGGGGCGGCGGACACCATGACGTCGCAGTACCGCGGGTTCGCGGCCGAAGCCCGTCGGTCGCGGCACGGCCTGCTGCTGGCCCCGGAGGGCGACGCGGGCGATCTGTTCAACGTCCGGCTCCCGCGCGGCCTCGCGGGCGGCCCCACCGGCTGCGGCGTCCTGGTGCGGGGCGGGGAGATCCTGCCCGTGCAGGCGGCGATCGAGGTCTGAGCGGCGCGCAGGAGGCGGCACACGAAGCGGCCCGGCCCCCCGTCCAGCATTGCTGGGTCGGGGAGCCGGGCCGCTTCGGTGGTCTACGACGGTGGGTCGGTGACCGATGGGTCTACGACGTTCGGTCGGTGACCAGTGGATCAGTGACCTAGGGGGTCAGTGATCAGTGGGTCGGTGACCGGGTGGGGTCAGTGACCGGTGGTCGCGCGGCTGATGTTGCCGTGGTGGGTGTCCGTCGCCCGCTTCGCGTCGTCGAGCAGGTTGATGATCTTCGTGATGCTCGGCTGAAGGGCTTCCCAGTCACGGCGGAAGTTGTCGGCCAGCGGGCCGGACCAGTAGCCGTGGCTTTCCTTGGAAGCGGAGTTCAAAGACTTGATCAAGCCGTCGAGAGTTACGTGGTCCTTGCCGAAGCGAGTGGACAGCTTTCGCAACATCTCAAGGTCTGCGCCGCTCATGGCCATGGAGTGCTCCCCGTAAGTTAGGACGCGCGGCGAACGTATCGTCCAGCTGAGCGGACGACAGCACACCGCACGCGGGCGTGTGAGTCTACGAAAGTCCTATCACACCACACGCCACCCACGGCATCCTGGTTCCCACGGAGCATCCCGCAATTCGCTGCGCACCACCGGGAGTCCGGGAAGCGGGAGTAGGGCGAGCGGCAAGGACCCCGCGGAATCACGATTCGAAGCGGACAATGCGCACGTGTCGTTATTTAAGGCATCGAAGCCTCAGTTGACCGGGGCCCCGCGCACGCCGCTACGGACCGCCCCGCAAAGTTACCGAAAAACAGCAGCCACGATGAGGCAAAGGCAGAGCCGTTGAACCCATGGGGTCAGTCAACTGTGTGCGGGCGCCGTACGGCAGCGTACGGCCGACGCCACGGGGAGATGCACGACGCATGGGTGACTTTTCGGGGATCGACCCCCAGTCCCTGCACGAAATGATCACGTCGTACGACGCGGACAAGAACCAGCTGCGGCAGAGCGTCTCGTCGATCAAGTCGCAATTCGCGCGGTATGGGCTGGACACCCAGCCGATGACCGAAATACTCGGAATCTGCGGCTGGCTCGACGACCAGCTCCCCATGCTCAAGCGCCGCCAGGGACTGGCGGCGGCCCTGGAGAAGGGCCCCACCGGCGTCCACGGGATGGTGCAGGTCCCGGAACCGGTCATCACCCCCGCCCAGGCCCAGGCGGACGGAAAAGCCCTCGCCGACCAGCTCAACAAGAACCAGAGCGGCGACACCAAGGCCGGCCAGAAATACCATGACATCGCCGACATTCTCGCCGCCCACAGGGACGACCCGGACTTCGTCTCGGCCTTTTACGCGGGCATCAATCCACCCATCCAGGCCGAGACCCTGCCCGACCTGATGGCGACCACGGGCAGTCCGACGGCCGCCGCGGACCTCAAGGTGTTCAGCGAGGCCCTGGGGACGGCCATGAGCACCGACTTCCCCGCTCCCGGCTTCGACAAGGTCAGGGACATGTACCTCAAGCCGGTCCCGAAAGGCGCCTACTCGATGGGCTGGGACCGCGCCGCGATGCTGCGCTACGGCACGTTCCCCTCCGACTTCATCACCAAGGCCACCCGCGCGAACGTCCTCGACCAGCTGGCCAAGGACAAGAACCAGAACTTCGACGGATCCAGCAACGCGGGCGCCCTCGGCCTGCCGCAGGACACCGTCGCACTGAACCTCGCGGTCCTGGGCAACAACGGCCGGGCCGCCTTCGACGCCATCGCACAGATGGGCGACCCCCAGAGCCCCGACCTCGAAGGTCATCTCAAGCTGCTCATGCAGTACGGCAAGATGAGGGCCGACGTCCAGACCGCGCTCGGCGACGCCATCGACGCCGGCGCCGGCGTACGCGGTCACACCGACGCGTCCGGCGCCTGGCATCCCGACGTCACCCAGCACAACGAATACGAGAACGTCTTCGCGTACGCCGCGATCCTGGCCGCCGGCCACAGCGACGTCCGCAACTTCGACGGCCTGTTCAAGGCGGACATGGGCCGACTGGCCGCCTCGTACGCACCGGAGATGCTGACCGGCGGGCACAACGTGAATGAGAACAGCGGTGATTCCTCCCTGGGCCAGCCCGTCCCCTACGACGCGATTCCCGGTGTGGATCCCGGCTTCTACCTCAGCCCGCAGGACACGTACCGGTTCATGAAGACCTTCTCCGACGACGACAACATGACCGCGCCCTTCGACGAGGCCATGGGCAAGCTGCAGCACGACGTGCTGACGCAGGCGGCGAAGTTCGACCATGATGCGATCGCGGCGGGAAAGCAGGACCCGCGCGCCTACGATTACGCGGCCGCCGCGTTCGGCAACACCCAGCGTCTGGAATACGACGCCGAAATGAAGATCCGTGGCGATATGGACGAATCGGAGAAGGCCTTCAAGGAGCACCTCAAGCAGGCGGGCATCCTCGCCTCGGAGATGGTCGGCGAGCCCGAACTGCCCGCCGCCTGGCAAATGGCCTGGCGCGGCGGAATGTTCACGGTCAAGGAGTTCGGTGGAGGGGCGTACGTCGAATCCGGGACCGAGCTGACGGAGAAGGTGGACGAACGGAACCTGGAGATGATCGTTCAGGCCCGCTACACCATGGCCTCTACGATGATGGAGGGTGGCTGGACGACTACGCCGCTGCCCGAAGGTCTCAAGGGCGAGGACGGCAAGCTCAAGTCGTTCGAGGAGCTCTCGAAGGACCACCAGATCGAGGCCTTCAACGACTGGGCGAACGAGCAGCGCGAAGGGGCCGTGCCGTTCCACACGAAGCAGGTCCTGTCAGCCGCTCTGCTCACCAACACGATGGTGGACCCCATCACCAAGGAAGTGGACGGCGAATAGAGCCCCGCTCCTCCCCCGGCTCCTCCCCCGGCTCCTCCCCCGCCTGCCTCCGGTACCTCATGTGCTCCGCAGGCAGTCGGTGGTGCCGGTGACCAGGTAGTCGATCGCCTGGGCACCACTGGGAGTCAGCGTGACGGTGATGTGCACCCCCGCCTTGCTGTCGATCATCGAATCGACGTATTTGGTGTCGCTCCTCCGGACCGGGCCGGCGTCCGTGTCCAGCTGATAGCCGTGTTGCACGAGATAGCCGTTGGCCTCGCCCGAAGTGAGTGTCAAACCCCTTCGGAGATCGGGCTTCGCCGGCACCTGCATCCTGGCGGAGAATGCCCTCTTCTCCTTCCCGTCGCCGCAGGAGACGCCGCGGGAGGCGTTGTCCGTGACGACGTACGGCGCCTTGGCCTCAAGCAGCGGCTGCATGTTGTCCAGCAGCGCCGTCGCGTCCTTCGACAACTTCGCACCCGCCTGGACGGCCGTCGGCCCGGAAGGGGACGAGTCGCACGCCGATGCGACGCCGAGCGTGAGGCCGACGGCTACCAAGCAGAGGGCGCCTCTGCGCGCGTGTGACCGGACCGCGAATTCCACGTCGTACTCCTGTCCTTGAGGCCCGCCCACCCAGTGCGGCCATCAGCCGGTCGAGGCGGACTTGAGATCACGTGCGCTGGACGTCGCGGGCTTACCCGTCACCGTCTGGAGGACGCGCTCGCCCTCCATCCTGGCCAGCCCGTACAGGAACGACGGGTCCACCGGCTGGCTCCTGTCACAGGTGACCACCACGACGAGGGTCCCCACCCTGGCCACCGACATCGAGGGCCTCGGCCCCCACGTGCCGCGGTGCGCGTGGCTCACGTTGCCGACCTTGCTCAGCGTGAGCGGTTCTGTCGCCAGAACGGGCTGGTCCGCGACCTTGAATGCCGCATCCGCCACCTCCTTGTCGGTGTAGGAGGAGATCTCGAACTTGGCCTGCTCGACGCCACCCGTTTTCTCGAACCGCTCGCTGGCCATGACCTTGATGCCGCACGGCTGCGGCTTGCTCCGGCACGCCCACCCGTCGGCCAGATGAGGATTGTTGCTCACGTCCTCCGCCTTCGCGGCCTGCGTCACCGTCCAGCCCGCCGGCAGGTCCGTCGCTCCCGGGAGCGTCGTCTTGACCTGAGCGACGTCCAGAACCGCGTCCGGGTCGTCCTTCCCCAGCTCGGCGGCCCCGCCGCTCTGGCCCCCGCACCCGGCGAGCAGCGGCAGGAGCGGCAGCGTGACGGCAGCGGCGGCATCGGTGGCAACGCTCCGAACGGCACTCTTGTCCACGCCAGCACTCCCCGTGATCCATTTCGCCCGGCCCCAGCCGACACTCCGCTGCGGATCTCGCGGACACCGGGGCCCACGGAGTCACTCAAGGTAGTGGGACTTCCCCAAGGTCACCGAAGACGTGAAAGGTTCTTTGGAACATCTTTACGACCGGATCAAGCTGAAAGGGCTCGTCATCAACAGCGCAACGTCACCATCACGCCGTCGCAGGGTTCTCGTCGCGGCGGGCACCGCTGTCGCCGTTGCCGCCGGCATCGGGATCTATCTCGGCATCCGGTCCACGGGTTCGCCCGGCCCCGCGGTCGAGTTCGTACTCGGCGGCGGCACGGCCGGTACGGGCAAGGGCCCGCAGGTGAAGGTGCCAGGACAGCTCCAGGCCATGACGGTCGACCAGCACGGTACGGTCGCCCTCTTCACCAACGACGCGCAGGGCTACAAACTGTGGACCCTGCCACCCGGCGGAACGGCCACGTCCGTCCGCGTGCCGGCCCTCGACAGCTCGGCCGGAGCCGCAACCAGTCAGGCCCAGCAAGCCGCCACCGCCCCGGACGGGACGTACTACATCGCGCTCGAAGGGAACGGTCTGTGGCAGGTCGCGAAGGACGGCAGCGCGAAGCAAATCATCCAGACAGGGAGCGAAGATGTCCCTGACAGCTCCGACGTAGGGCACTTCACCGCGTCATGGGTGAGCGGTGTGGCGGTGGCTGACGACGGCACTGTGTACTTCACTGATCCGCAGGTCCGGCGTGGGTCGCTCCTGGTCCATCAGCTGGAGGCCGGAATCGTCACAAAGATCGCCGGAAAGACGCTGAGTGACGGGCAGACGGTGCAATTGGGTGAGGACAAGCGCCCTGTCCCCCAGACCGGCGGCCCGGCCAAAGGCACGCTCATTCCCAACGACTTCAACTCGGGCCCCTTGGCCTGGACCAAGGACTCCCTCTACCTGCACACCGGCCGGGCAGTGTTCCGGATCAACGCGGAAGGTCGCATCCTCCCGATGGTCTCGGGCGGAGATCCCGCGAATCTCGGCACACCGGAGAAGCCGTTCGCTCCGTTCGGCAAGGCAATTGACGGATATGTGAGAGCACCGTTTCCGGGCGACGAAGACCATGCTTCCAGCATCGCTGCGGATCCCGCGTCAGGTGACGTCTACTACGGCGCGGGCAACCCAACCGACAGGAAGACCAGCACCGGAGAACCGGCGCGGATCAGTTCCGATTTCGACTGGACCGGGACTTTCACCGCAAGCCAACAGAACTTCATCGACGGCTCCGTCGAAGAGCAAGTGGTCTACCAGGCAACCAAGGCTGGAGATCTCGCAGCGGTGACCGCCAGAAACAAGATGCTCGCGATATCCGGGAACTACCTGTATCTGGCTGCCGACTCCTGCAGCGGAGGCTTCAACACAGGAACCTGCGCGGAGTCCGATCGCTCCACCGCAGTGGTCAGGCTGCTCCTGCCGAACACCTGAGGCACGCCGCTCAGCACCGAGTAGCCCGAGTAGTCTCAAGCATTCTGCGCGCTGCTCGGTACCCGAAAGCCTTGCGCCAACGCGTTCCCAGGAGAATCCGTGCCGCACAGCACCCCGGACGACGACCCGATCACGCTGACACCCATCAACATCCCGGATCCCGAAGCCCGGGAGAGACGCCGTCGGCGGCGGGTCATCGGCGGCACCATCGCCCTGATAGTCGTCGCGGGTGGCGGCATCGGATGGGCGGTCGCCGCGAACAGCAAGGACGACAAACCGGTCAAACACGCAGCCGTACTACCGACCTCGTTCGGCAGGTACACGCAGTCGAAGCCGGGCGAATCGGAGTGGGGCCCGCTGGGCAACGTCAACACCGATTCCGAAAAGGGACACACACGGCTCAGTTACCAAGCGCCTGGCGGCCGGGCGCTGCTGGTCACCGTCGAACTGGATCCGCCCGTCACCCACGATTTGGGCGGGTCGGATGACGCACTCTCCGCGATGGTGGGAACGAACGTCGACTCCAGCCAGATCAAGAAGTACCCGGCGGGCGACGTGGGAGGCGAAATCCAATGCGTCGACATCGCCGTGAACCAGGGCGCCTTCACCAAGTGCCTCTGGCAGAACTCCACCGCCCACATCACTCTGGCGCCCGTACTCAACCACCACACCATCGTCGCCAAGGACGCCCCGGCCGATCTGCGCGCCTTCCTGGGCGCCCTGAAGCTCCAGCCGAAGTAACCAGGCGCTGAAGGCCCCCGGCCCTCCACGCTCCGCGTGTCAGCCCGGCAGATTCCGGGACAGGGCGGCCATCCTGCTCACGCCTACACTCACCGTGCCGCCTCCCGAGGGGATCGGACCGGCTCTTGATCCGGGGACCCAGGTCCGCGAGGGTGGTCACACGGACCAGCATGCACCGGTCGAGTTCGGCAGAGCGCTGACCAAGAAGAAGGACTCGTGCCCGGGTAGGGTCGGAATCCGAGCTGCCCGGCATCCTGATGCCTTGCCCCTACCTGCTCCCAGGAGTATCCCGTGTCGCAGAGCACCCCGGACGACGACCGGATCACGCTGACACCCATCAGCCGCCCGGATCCCGACGTCCGGGAGGGACGCCGCCGGCGGCGGGTCATCGGCGGCACTGTCGCCCTGATAGTCGTCGCGGGTGGCGGCATCGGGTGGGCGGTTGCCGCGAGCGGCGAGGACAACAAGCCGGTCAAGCACACGGCTGTACTGCCGGAGTCCTTCGGAGCGTATGCCGCTTCGAAGCCGAACGAATCCGAATGGGCCGGACTGAGCGGCGTCAACACCGACCCGAACAAAGGCTACGCATACGTTAGTTACACTGCTGCCGGCGGCAAGGGGTTGCGTCTCTCCGTCTACCTTGATCCCCACTTCACAGAAGAACCTGGGGACGCCAACGACTCACTCACCGCGATCTTCGGAACGAAGGTCGACAGCACGAGCGTCAAGGAGTACGACGCAGGATCCGTCGGCGGAAAGATCCTCTGCGCCGATATCAGCTCAGCAAACAAAGCCTTCACTGAGTGCGCCTGGAACGATACATCCGTGAATGTCACGCTGGCGCCCGTACGCGATCACCAGACGGTGGTGTCGCCCGACGCGGCGAACGACCTTCGCTCCTTCCTGCAGGCACTAAAAATCTCCCGGAAGTAACCCGCAAGGGTCAGGAACTCGAGCGGTCGCACCGTTGGGCTCAGTCACTCGGGCAGGTTCTGCATGAGCTCCGTGGTATCGAATCCGTCGTTCTTGATCTTCGTAGTCACGGCATAATCCTGGATCCATCCGGAGTATGCGGCCAGCTGCTGGGGGCTCATCTTCTCCAGAGGCATAACCGAGCCGTCCGTTTGCAGAAAGTTATCCGCCGGCACCTTGATGTATCCGCTCGGATCGCCCGAGTAAGTCGTCGCCTTGCCGTGGATCGGTCCGAAAGTGACGGGCTTGGTGACGGCCGGATCGTATCCGCCCTTGAGGCCGCTCTTCGGGTCGGGGGCAACTTGCAGATCCGCCTTGGTACGGTACGCGGCATACCATGTCGTATCGAGTTTGATGTCCGACAGTGCCTTGTACTTGTCCGCAAGCCCGCCCGGCGCGTCCTCGGGCTTGACCTTGATCAATTCCTGGGCCCATCCGGTGAGCAGCTGCTCTGCGGCATCCTGGCCAAAGCCGGTCGCGGCTTCCTTCCCCGCGGTGGCTGCCGCGGATGCGCCGCCGGTCGCAGCGGCCGTACCGACATCGTATGCTGCCTTGATTATCGCGCTACGTGCGGCGTTGACGCCCTCAGCCCAACTGTTGGCATCGCCCTCAATCGATGCCATCGCGGAATCCATCGCCTTCCCGTACGTCTTGAGCATCAGTCCTTCCTTGATGTTCAAGTACTCGACAGCTCCTGGATCCGACCTCGCGGAGTGCGAGATCGTTGTCTCGAGGTCCATCCGGTAAGCGTCGAAGTGAGCGGTGATCTCACCGGCGCCCTTGGGATCGCGCGCAGCCTCGGACATGAGCGCCTCCCACATGGGCGTGCCTACTTCAAGTCCAGCGCGTGAGGGGTTCTGTTTGCCGAGGAAGTCCTTCTCATCCCACTTCGATGCCTTCTCCGTGTAGCCGCCCGCCGTGGCGCTACCCATCCAGAACCTGTCACCCACAGGCGACGTGATGCCGTACTCCATGTCCTTCCAGTACGCGATCGCGATCTGGGAGTACAGATAGTCCACCCCCTCGACCGGGTGGATTCCTTTCATGTCCCCATTCATGTGACGGTAGTTGTCCATCATGAGGCGCGCGGTCAGCTTCTCAGCCAGGGCCTCATTCGTCGGACGCAGGTCGATGGTGCCCGCGTGTGCGACCTTCATGAAGGCGGCAGCGCGGGACTTGGGTTCGTCGAGTGCCCATGGGCCGTGCGGGTACAGAATGATCTGAATGTCGTCCTGGTTGTGGTCCATCCACTCCCCCGATGCCTCGGGGTTCTGAGCGATGGCGTCGAAGAGCTGCCCGTAGTGGTCCGCCTCCCACGCGTTCTTGCTGTCGCCGCCGCCCATCCACTGCTGTTCGTTCGTCTTCTGGGACTTGGAGAAGACCCGGTCGCCGAGTGAGACGAGGAAGTCCTTGTCGAACGTGCCGCCCTTGAGCAGGGGCATGAGGCGGTCTGGGCGGAAGCCCTGGTGGGGGTCCATGACGAATTTGTCGAACCACTTGTTCCAGTTGGCCTGTTTGTCCTTCTCGCTCTGGCCGTCGAAGGCGACATGGGAGAAGGTGCCGAGGGTTTTGGCGAGGGTGTCGCGGTCATGGGCGAGTTGGTCCGGGTGGTCCTTGTAGCGGCCGTCGTACGGGTGGGCATCGGCGAGGTCGTTGGAGAGCCAGGACAGGCGGTCGGGGCCCAGGGCGTTGTAGAACGACTTGACGAAATCGCCGTCTCCGGCGTTCTGTTCCAGGGCGGCCATCAGGTCCGCCGGGACGGTGTCGCCGTCCTCCAGCGCCTTCTTGACCTTGTCGCCGAGCGCCTTGCCGTTCTTCTCGGCCTCGGCCTGCGAACCGACCAGGCTCTCGTCGACCGAGACCATGGTCTTGATACCCGGATACGGCTTCTCCGCCGCGACGGCCAGGTGATAGCGCCGGGTCAGCATCGGCATCTGGTCGTCCAGCCAGCCGCAGATGGCGAGCAGTTCCGTCAGGTTCTGGGTGTCGATCCCGTACCGCGTGAAACTCGACTTGATCCATGTCGAGCCCTGGCGCAGCCGCTCCTTGTCCGTCTTGAAGGAGCTGATGGTGGCGTTCAGCGCCTTTGCGTCGATCCCCGAGAACTCGCCCATACGCTTTGCTTCTCCCCGTTGTGAATACGTCGGCAGTGAGCCGCGGCCCGCTACGGATCAGTAGCCCTGCATGTCCATACGCCACATCTTCGCCTCGACCGGCGAGACCTTTTCCGGCGCTTTCGCGATCTCCGCGTCGATGGCCGGAATCAACTTGTCGACCAGCGTCTTGATCCTCGCGCGGCGCCCGTCGAGCTCCTTTTGCCAACTCTCGGCCGTCTTACCGACCCAGACCTTCTTGCCGGCCATATCCTTGGACGCCGTCTCGAGCTGCTTCTTGAGCTCTTCCGTCTCCGTCTTCAGGTTGGTCTTCAGCGTCTGAAGCGCGGATCGGTACGGATTGTCCACCTTGGCAACATTCGCGGGCGTTCCCACCAATTCCCCCTTGACGATCTCTTGACACTTTATTTGCATGATGCCATGCGGGGGTGAAGGAGGGCCGGGGAATGTGTGGCGATCTCGGTCCCGGCCCCGCCGCGCCTACCCGCCCCTCAGGCGGCGGGCAGCGCGTCAGACTGCAGGAAGCGCGTCACACCGCAGGAAGCGCGTAGAGCATGTCGCCGTGGACCACCAGCAGGCGCTTTCCCGCGGCCGTGAGGGTCCAGGCTCCGCTGCCGCCCTGGTCTTCGGAGAGGCCGTCGTTCGCGCTGTTCCGGTAGATCCAGCGCGGGGTGCCGTTCTTGGCGTCGAAGGCGAAGATGCCTCCCGTCTGGAAGTACGACACCCCGTAGACGGAGTCACCGGCCCGCACGAACTGCAACGGGGCCGCAGGGTCGGTGAGTTCACGCTGCCAGAGAACGTTCCCGCTCTTCGCGTCGACGGCCCAGACGCCCTTGAGTACCACGGTCGCGTACACCACGCCGTCGGCGACGGAGAGCGGTGAGCTGAAGCCGTTCTTGTGCTGGGCGGGCACCGACCAGCGTTCGGTGCCGTTCTTCAGGTCGAAACCCCGCATGGACTTGCCGCCGATGATGACCTTGTCGCCGTAGAGCACCGGACGATGGGCGGAGTCGTCCCCCACCTTCTTCGTCCACACCTGGTTGCCGTGCGTCACCTCGCGCACGGTGACGTTGTAGTTGTTGTCCGCGTAGACGAGATGGCTGCCGTCGGTCGTCGCCGCAACGTCCCAGTCACCGGCGCCCAGATCGCGTTCCTGGTGCCACAGCACCTGACGCGTACCGATGTCGACGGCTGCCACCACCGTACGGATCTTGCTGCCCCCGGTGGCCGCGGGGTCCTGGATGGTCGCGATGACGTACACGCGCTTGTCGTCGGCGGCGATCGGCCGGGGGTCGGTGAGCTGACCGCCCAGCCGGCTGCGCCAGGCTTCCTTGCCGGTGACCGGGTCGATGCCCACGAAGTCGCCGTTGGCCTGCGGGCTCATGAAGAACATCAGACCGTGGCCGCTGACGATGTCCGACGCGAGGTCCGCGACATCCGGCGTGGACCACTTCTGTTCGCCGTTGGTGATGTCGTGCGCGATCAGCGGATTGCCGCAGACGACCATCAGGTTGCCGAACACCACGGCCGGGACGCCGTATTTCAGGCTCAGCGGCTTGGCCTGCTTGCGCCACAGCGCCTTCGGGCTCATACCGTTCGCCGGGGTGGTGAACACCGGATCCGGCGCGGGCGCGCCGCTGTTCGTCACCTTGCCGGTCGGGTCGACCACCGGATCCTTCCCGCCCTTCCCGCCCTTCCCGTTGAACGCCCACACGGCCCCGCCGCCCGCGGCCGCGACCGCCACGCCCGCGCCCAGGGCGAGGAACCCGCGACGGGAGCGCGAGGCAGTGCGGGAAGCGGGTTCCATCGCCGTCTGGTCGAGGGTGGTCGGGGTCCGGTGCGGAGCCGCTCCGTCGGGCGTCCGGAGCGGCGGCGGCTCGGTGGCCGCACCCGTCCCGTGGGCCGGTGTGTCCAGGTCGAGGATCCGCGAGGCGTGCTGCGCGATGGTCGACGAGACCGGGCCCGGCAGCCAGTTGTGCAGTACGGAGGCGGCTCCGTTCGGGGCCAGCCCCTCGCTGATCTGCTGCGGCGTCGGCCGCTGCGCCGGCTCCTTCTGCAGGCAGGCCAGCACCAACGGCCGTAGCGAAGCGGGCATTTCGGTCAGGTTGGGGGCGCCGTGCACCACCTGGTAGAGCAACGACGCGGCCGTCCCGATCCCGAACGGCTGCTGGCCGGTGGCGGCGTACGCCAGCACCACGCCCAGCGAGAAGACATCGCCCGCCGGCCCGGCGACCTCGCCGACCGCCTGCTCGGGCGGTATGAAGCCGGGCGAGCCGACGACCACGCCCGTACTGGTCATCCGGTCGCCGTCGACGGCCCGCGCGATACCGAAGTCGATCACCCGAGGCCCGTCCGTGGCCAGCAGCACGTTGGACGGTTTCAGGTCCCGGTGCACGAGTCCCGCGCCGTGGATCACCGCGAGCGCCTCGGCCAGGCCGGCGCCCAGCGCGCGCACGGACGCCTCGGGAAGCGGGCCGTGCTGCTCGATGACCTCGTTGAGCGGCGGGCCGAGTACGTACGCGGTCGCCAGCCACGGCAGCCGGCCCTCGGTGTCGGCGTCGACGACGGGCGCCGTATAGGCCCCGGAGACCGCCCGCGCGATCTCGACCTCGTGCCGGAACCGCGCCCGGAACTGCGAGTCCTCGGCCAGTTCGGGACGCACCACCTTCACGGCGACGGTCCGGCCGCCCGGCGAGCGGGCGAGATAGACGCGCCCCATGCCACCGGCGCCAAGCCGTCCCAACAGGCGGTATACCCCTAGGCTCTGCGGGTCTTCCGGCTCCAATGGCTGCATCGACAGCCACCCCCGTCTCCTGTGCGCACGTCCGTATCGTCGAATCGCTCCGACCCGGCAGCCTATTGCGCCGGGTTTCGCACCATCGATGCGGTCCCCCTCGCCCTGCTGGATGTCCATCGGGCCGGACGCCCTTGGCACGGGCTCACAAGCGGCAACGTCCAGGCGGGTGCTCGGTCGACGGCCAGGCGGGGTGCTCGGTCGACGCCCGCGTCCGGCAAAGCTCGGCACGGGTCTCTTCGAGAACCGCACGATCCTTCCGGTCAGTTCGTTCCGGTTCGCTGTCGGGGGATCGCGGACTCTTCGAGGAACCGTTCGACCGTCTCGTACCAGGCGGTGGGCTGGTCCCAGTGGACGAGGTGGCCCGCGTCCGGGATCTCGGCGTAGCTGCCGCGCGGCAGCACGCGGACCATCTCCTGGGCCTCGGCGCGCCCCAGTTCGCCCTCGAGACCGCGGACGACGAGGGTGGGGCAACGGACTTGGGTGAGCTCTTCCCAGTGGGCGTCCAGGATCCAGGGCGCCCGGGAGCGGAGCATGTGGCGGCGGGCGAAGACGGGGCGCCAGCCGTCGCCGCGCTCTTCCATGATCTCGGTGTAGAAATCGCCCCTGGTGGGGCGCGGAGGATCGACCCGGGGGTCGTCCTCGCCGAACCACTTGCGGACGTCGGCGAGGCTGGCGAAGGGCAACGGCCAGGATCGGAACCAGGATTCCCACTCGCGCTGGCTGGCCTCTCCGAGGGCGGCGGCGCGCATGTCGCAGACGACGACGGCCCGCACGAGGTCCGGACGGCGGGCGGCGAGCTGCCAGGCGGTGAGACCGCCCATGGAGTGTCCGACGAGGGCGACGGGGGCGAGGCCGAGCTGTTCCACGGCCGCTTCGGCGTCGGCGAGGTACGCCTCGCGGCTGTACGGGCCCTCGGGCTTGTCGCTGCGGCCGTGGCCGCGCTGGTCCAGGGCGATGGCGCGGTAGCGGGGGGCGAGCCGGCGGGCGGTGCCGGCCCAGTGCGAGGCGCGGCCCATCAGGCCGTGGAGCAACAGGACCCCGGGCCGGTCGGAGCCGGCGGGCGGCGCGGCCACGGTGCCCCGCACCCTGCCGGAAACGCCATGGTGCTCCCCGCCGGGAACACCCTGATGGCCAGCATCGGGAACGCCATGGTGCTCCGCGCCGGGAACGCCCCGATGCTCCCCGCCGGGAACACCCTGGTGGTCGGCACCGGGAACGCCCTGTTCCCGGCTGCCCCGCTGGAAGCCGTCCTGCTTGGAATCGGCGGCATAATCCCAGGCGGCGAGCCGGACGGATCCCGTTCCGGTCACCTCGATACGTCGGATCATGTGCCGCACCCCCTGACGAGCTGGTCGGGTCGTTCAGGCGCCTACGTTATCGAACTTCTATTCGATAAGCCTGTCCACACGCACAACATCGCTCTTTTGAGTGACATCACTCAAGGATTGACCGCCGCAGCCGAGGGGAGATCTCCTGCGGGGCGCGACGTGAAGGGGAAGCGGTCGCGCGGAGTACTCGGGAAGCTCGGGGTCCCGGGTCCTCCGAGGGGAGCACCACCAGGGGAGGGACAAGGGGAGGAGGGCCCCGGCGCCATCAGGCGCCGGGGCCCCCGCCCCCTCCCACCAGGACAAACCGCGGGTCCTACCGCTTGGCCACGAAGACGTGCGAGGCGACTTCGGCTCCCAGCTCGGCGGCCTCGCCGCCACTGCCCACGAGCACCCCGCCCGCCGAGGACGTCACGCTCACCACCGCGCCCGGCTGCACACCGGCCCGCCGCAGCGTGTACATCAGCTGGGCGTCGGTCTGGATCGGCTCGCCGATCCGCTTCACCACGACGCTCGCCCCCGCCGAACCCGGCGACAGCTCCGCCAGGCTGACCATGCCCTCTTCCAGGAAGGGGTCGGCCTCGGCCTTCTCGCCCAGCTCCTCGAGACCCGGGATCGGGTTCCCGTACGGCGATTCGGTCGGGTGGCGCAACAGCTCCAGCACCTTGCGCTCCACCGCCTCGCTCATGACGTGCTCCCAGCGGCAGGCCTCGGCGTGCACCTGCTCCCACTCCAGGCCGATCACGTCGACGAGCAGACATTCGGCGATCCGGTGCTTGCGCATCACGCGCGTCGCCGTCCGCCGGCCTTCGTCGGTCAGTTCCAGGTGCCGGTCGCCGGCGACATGCAGCAGGCCGTCACGTTCCATGCGCGCCACCGTCTGGCTGACCGTCGGACCGCTCTGATCGAGCCGCTCGGCGATTCGGGCGCGCATGGGGACCACACCCTCCTCTTCCAGCTCCAGGATGGTGCGGAGATACATCTCCGTCGTGTCGATGAGTCCGGACATGCGCGCCCCTCAATAGCTAGTGCGTGGCCCTGCACCAATTCTGACGCATCCCACCGACAACCGGCCCCGGCGCGGGATTCTTGACAGCGACGGCAGCGTGGCCGCACGGTGATCCGCATGAGTGAGCCCCGCGACGATCTGGCCGGCGAATACTTCGATGCGGCCATCGCCCTCCTCCGGAGGGTACGGGACGAGGAGTCCGCAGGTATCACAGCGGCCGGGAAGGCCATCGCCGACGCCATCGCCGCCGGCAACCGGATCTTCGCCTTCGGCGCCGGGCACTCCTCGCTCGCCGCCCAGGATGTCGTCTACCGCGCGGGCGGCCTCGCCCTCGTCAACCTGCTCGCGGTGCCCGGCGTCGTCGGTATCGACGTCATGCCCGCGACCCTGGGCAGCGCCCTGGAGCGGGTCGGCGGCCTCGCGGGCGCCGTCCTGGACACGAGCCCCGCCAAGCCCGGCGACGTCCTCGTCGTCATCTCGCTCTCCGGACGCAACGCCCTGCCGGTCGAAATGGCGCAGAACGCCCGCGCGCTCGGCCTCACGGTCATCGGCGTCACCTCCGTGGCGTACGCCAAGGAGACCAAGCCGCGCCACGCGTCCGGCACGTTCCTCAAGGACCACTGCGACATCGTCCTGGACTCGAAGATCGCCGTCGGCGACGCGGAGATCGTCCGCGACGACGTCCCGGCCCCCTTCGCCCCCGCCTCGACCGTGGTGACCAGCGCCCTCATGCAGGCCGTCGTCGCCACCGCGGTCGCGGAGCTCGCCGCCCGCGGCATCACACCGCCGCTGCTGCGCTCGGGGAACGTGGACGGCGGCCATGACTGGAACGGCCGCATCTTCGAGGAGTACGGCTCGCGGATCTTCTTCCGCCACTGAGCAATCCGCGGGTGAACGTGCGCGGGTGAGCGTGCGCCGGTGGACGACGAGCGACGGACGGCGGCCGGCGGACGACACGCGCTACGCGCAAGCCGTCGGACGGGCGGACGGGCCGGCGGGCGGGCGGCAGGAGTTCGGCCGTTCGGGCGGCGCCGCGTCAGCCCAGCTGTTGCGCCAGGTCGAGCGCCGCGGCCACCCGCACCGCCACGTCCTCCGCGTACGCGGCGTCGGAACGGTCGAAGAGACGGCGCCCCGCGCCCCGCAGGAACGTGATCGCGCCCAGAGTGCGTCCGCGGCTCCGCAGGACCGTGGAGAGGCCGTGGACGGTCCCCTCGGGCCAACGGCGGGCCGCCGCCCACTCGTCGATCCTGGCCCGCGAGGCGGGCTCGGCCGCGGCGAGGGCGCCGAAGCTGGCGCGTACGGTGCCGATCCGCTCCACGGCCTGCAGCACGGGGTGCGCCGCCCCGTACGCCACCGGGATCGTGCCGACCGGGACGGGCAGGCACGGACCCGAGGACCCCTCCGGGGTGGAGGCGGCGCGCACCAGCCGGCCGTCGTCGCCGGCGAGGTCGACGAGGGCGTGGTCGGCGAACCCCGCCAGCGCGAAGTCCAGATAGGTGGTCGCCGCCTCCACCGGATCCTCGCACTCGGACGCCGTACGCCCGGCCCGGTGCAGCTGGTTGTGCCGAAAGCGCAGCAACGATCCTTCTTGCTCCGCGAGTTTGGCCTCCGTGACGTCCAGGAACAGCCAGCCGACGCCCAGCGGCACCGGCTCCTCGCCGAGCGGCGACCCGAGGCGGACGAACCCGCTGCGCCAGCACTGCCGCTTGGCGCTCTCGTCGCCGCGCAGGCTCAGCCACAGCTCGGACGGGACCGGCGGGCTGCCCTCCGCGAGCACGTGCTGCAGCGCCGTCTCCAGCTCCTCCAGGCCCTGCTCCAGCAGGTCGCCGAGCGGGCGGCCGAGCAGGGTGTCCCGGCCGGTACGCAGCAGCCGGGCGGCGTGCGCGTTCACGACGGCGGGCCGCAGGTCCGCGTCGATCAGGACGACGCCCCACGAGGCGTCGTCGAAGAGCGCCTCGCTGAGCGCGATGGAGCGTTCCAGGTCGATCTGGGCGTGCACCTCGGAGAACGCGCAGTAGACCCCGGCGGGACGGCCGTCCGGCCCCTGCACGGCTGCGGACTGGGTGCGGACGAGCACCCGGTGGCCGTCCTTGGTCACCAGGGCGAACTCGTGCACCTGGCGGCCGGGGGCCTCCATGGCGCCGAGCAGCCGGGTCTGCACGTCGGGCGCGTCGGCGCTACGGGCCGCCCAGCCCGAGAAGCCGCGACGGCCGACGGCATCGTCCGCCGACCAGCCGAGGATTCGTACTGCTTCGGAGTTCCAGTGGGTGATGACACCGTCGCGGTCGAAGGCACACAGGCCCGCCTCCATACCGTCGAGCAGAGCGGCGAGTAGCTGCTCGTCGCCATCACTGAGCGGCTTCGCATCGAATGGCTGCACGTCGAATCATTCAACCCCGGTGTGACCCAGCCCACACGGCATTTCGATAAATCGGTTGTGCCGTCCGGGACCGGTTCCTAATGTTGCCGTCACACATGAAGGGAGGTGGTTCGCAGCATGATGTGCAGTCGGACACGTGAGGTGACTGCGGGCTAGTCCCGCGCACCAAGCTCGTCGCGCAGACTCCGTGCACGGGGTCGAGGGGCGGGCCAATCCCACGCAGTCACCCGACCCGCGGGCTCGTCGGACTTGTCCGGCCGGTGCCTGGAGGAAACTCCAGGGAGCAGCCCGCGGGTCGTTTGCGTTGCTGTGATGCGCTGGCTCTACGGCCCTCCACGGCTTTCTACAGCCATCCATGGCTTCTACGACTTTCTACGGCTTTCTACGGCGCCAGCCGTACGACGTTCCAGGCGCCCGTTTCGCTGCTCTCCCCGTCGGCGCGCTCGTAGCGCAGCCGGTCGTGCAGCCGGTTCTCGCGCCCCTGCCAGAACTCCACGCTCCGCGCGCGCACCCGGATGCCTCCCCAGTACGGCGGCACCGGGATGTCGCTGCCCTCCGGGTACCGCTCCGCCAGCTCCGCGTAGCGCCGTTCGATCTCCTGGCGGGAGCCCACCACCGAGGACTGGGCGCTGGCCCAGGCGCCCAGCCGCGAGCCGTGCGGGCGGCTGCGGAAGTACGTGGCGGTCTCGTCCGACGAGACGCGTTCCACGGTGCCGGAGACAATGACCTGGCGGGCGATCGGATGCCAGGGGAAGAGCAGCGAGATCTGCGGGTTCTCGACCAGATCGCGGCCCTTGCGGGAGCCGTAGTTCGTGTAGAAGACGAAGCCGCGCGGGTCGAAGCCCTTGAGGAGCACGGTCCGTGAGCTGGGACGGCCCTCGGCGTCGGCGGTCGAGACGATCATCGCGTTCGGCTCGGCGAGGCCCGCGGTCACGGTGTCCGCGAACCAGCGGGTGAACTGCGAGTACGGATCGGTGGCCAGTTCGGCCTCGGTCAGACCCTGGGCGCGGTACTGCTCGCGCATGACGGCGGGATCGGCATGATGCTGCACGCAGACATCTTGCATCCCCCGGGGCGCGTACGTCCCCGGAGTGGGGCACGTGGCCGTCCTGCGGGCGGTCCTGTGGGGTCGGGGCGGGGTCCGGCAGGGGCCCCCTCCACACGTTCCTGCGAGGCGTCCGACGGGGCTTCCTGGCCGGCCGCGCGGAAGAGTGTGCCGTACCTCACGCTTCCCGTCATCTGCCAGAACCGACAGAATTGCGGGTCCGGCAGCTGTGGCCTCTTGACATCAAGAGATACCGTTTCTGACTCCGGCCTCGGGTCTCGGATGGAGCAGGGTGACCATCACCTGAGCGGGGCATTACCGGATTGGCCGGCTAAGCAATCGGCCACTCAAGCACCTGTCGACCACATCACGAGGAGCCGCCTGATGTCCGACTTCGTACCCGGACTCGAAGGAGTAGTCGCGTTCGAGACGGAGATCGCCGAACCTGACAAGGAAGGCGGCTCTCTCCGTTACCGAGGCGTCGACATCGAAGATCTCGTCAGCCATGTCTCATTCGGAAACGTGTGGGGCCTGCTGGTCGACGGCAAGTTCAATCCGGGCCTGCCGCCCGCCGAGCCGTTCCCGATCCCGGTGCACTCCGGCGACATCCGTGTCGACGTCCAGTCGGCGCTCGCCATGCTCGCCCCCGTGTGGGGCCTGAAACCGCTGCTGGACATCGACGTCGACGAGGCCCGTGACGACCTCGCGCGCGCCGCCGTCATGGCGCTCTCCTACGTCGCCCAGTCGGCGCGCGGCCAGGGCCTGGCCATGGTGCCGCAGAAGGAGATCGACAAGGCGCAGACGGTCGTCGAGCGCTTCATGATCCGCTGGCGCGGCGAGCCCGACCCCAAGCACGTGGCCGCCGTCGACGCCTACTGGACGTCCGCCGCGGAACACGGCATGAACGCCTCCACGTTCACCGCCCGCGTCATCGCCTCCACCGGCGCCGATGTGGCCGCGGCCCTGTCCGGCGCCGTCGGCGCCATGTCGGGCCCGCTGCACGGCGGCGCTCCCTCGCGCGTCCTCGGCATGATCGAGGAGATCGAGCGGACCGGCGACGCGAGCGCCTACGTCAAGCGGGCCCTGGACAAGGGCGAGCGCCTGATGGGCTTCGGCCACCGCGTGTACCGCGCCGAGGACCCGCGCGCGCGAGTGCTGCGGCGTACGGCGAAGGAGCTGGGCGCGCCCCGCTTCGAGGTCGCGGAGGCGCTGGAGAAGGCGGCCCTCGCGGAGCTGCACGCGCGGCGCCCCGACCGGGTGCTCGCCACCAACGTGGAGTTCTGGGCGGCGATCGTCCTGGACTTCGCCGAGGTTCCCGCGCACATGTTCACGTCGATGTTCACCTGTGCCAGGACGGCGGGCTGGTCGGCCCACATCCTGGAGCAGAAGCGCACCGGCCGCCTCGTCCGCCCGTCCGCCCGCTACATGGGCCCCGGGCCGCGCGACCCGCGCGACGTCGACGGTTTCGCGGGCATCGGCCACTGAAGCGGATGATTCGCTGAAGCGGTTGATTCGCTGAGGTGCTGAATCGCTGAGGTGCTGAATCGTTGCGCCACTGCGGCGGCTGGTCCTGTGGCCCGCTCCCACCCCCGTACCGGGTGGGAGCGGGCCACAGTTCTTGGCGCCACCGCCGTCCGCGCCACCGCCGTCCGCGCCACCGCCGTCCGCGCCACCGCCGTCCGCGCCACCGCCGTCCGCGCCACCGCCGTCCGCGCCACAGCCGTCTGCGCCACAGCCATCGGCGTCCGCTGCCTCCGGCGGCCCTGCCTCCGGCGGCCCTGCGGGCGCTGGGTTCAGTCCTCGGGCAGCGCCTCCGCCAGGAGTTCGGCGAGGTGCCGGCCCGGCGTGTCGGCCAGCTCCGCGAGCTGGGTGCGACAGGAGAACCCGTCCGCCAGGACGGCGGCCCCCGCGGGCGCCTCCCGGACCGCCGGAAGCAGTTGTTCCTCGGCGCAGGCCACCGACACGTCGTAGTGGCCCCGCTCGAAGCCGAAGTTGCCGGCCAGGCCGCAGCAGCCGCCCGTGAGCGTGCCGGTGAGCCCGGCGCGCTCGCGCAGCCGCCGTTCGGCGGCGTCCCCGAGAACGGCGTGCTGGTGGCAGTGCGTCTGCCCGACGACGGCGCGGTCGAGGCGGGGCGGGGCCCAGTCGGGGGCCAGTTCCTCCAGCGCCTGGGCGAAGGTCTTCACGGAGGCGGCCAGCCGGGCGGCGCGGGGATCGCCGGAGCCGAGCAGTTCCGGCAGGTCGGCGCGGAGCGCCGCCCCGCAGCTGGGTTCGAGGACGACGATCGGCAGCCCGGCGTCGAGCGCGGGCGCGAGTGCGTCGACGGTCCGGCGCATGACCGTACGGGCCCGGTCGAGCTGTCCGGTGGACACCCACGTCAGACCGCAGCAGACGGCCTTCTGCGGCAGGACGACCCGCAGGCCGGCGGCTTCGAGCACCTTCACCGCGGCCTGTCCGACCTGCGGCGAGAGATGGTTCGTGAACGTGTCGGGCCAGAGCACGACGGTCGTGCCGGCCGCATCCGGCGTCGTCGACCCGGCCGGGCGGGCCGCCTGCTCCGGGCGGGCCGCCTGCTCCGGGCGGGCCGCCTGCTCCTGGCGGGCTGCCTGCTCCTGGCGGGCGCGGCGGTTCCACCAGCTGCGGAAGGGCTCGTGGGCCAGCGCGGGGATGTCGCGTTCCGGAGCGATGCCGCCGGCCCGCTTGGCCACGCCGGCCAGCGGCCCGCGGGCCAGGGCGTTCAGGACGCGCGCGTACGGTGCGGCGGCTCGCAGCCAGACCGGGAGCCATCCCATCGAGTAGTGCGAGCGGGGGCGCAGCCGTCCGGCGTAGTGGTGGTGCAGGAATTCGGCCTTGTACGTGGCCATGTCCACCTCGACCGGGCAGTCACTGCGGCAGCCCTTGCAAGAAAGGCACAGGTCGAGCGCGTCGCGGACCTCCTCCGACCGCCAGCCGTCCTCGACGATCTCGCCGGCGAGCATCTCGTGCAGCAGCCGGGCGCGCCCGCGCGTGGAGTGCTTCTCCTCCCCTGTCACGCGGTAGGACGGGCACATCACGCTGTCCCCGCCGGACGAAGTGGTCGTGGACGTACGACATTTGCCGACGCCGACGCAGCGCCGGACGGCCGCGGTGAAATCGCCGCCGTCACCCGGATAGGTGAATTCGACATCGACCGGATGCGAGGCGCGGGGCGGCAGCACGGCGAAGCGGAGGTTGGTATCCATGGGAGCAGGGCGGACGAGCATCCCGGGGTTCATTCCGCCCGCCGGGTCCCAGAGATCCTTGAAAACTCCAAAGAGAGCCACGAGTTCGGGGCCGTACATCTTCGGCAGGAGTTCCGCGCGCGCCTGGCCGTCGCCATGCTCGCCCGACAGCGAGCCACCGTGGGCGACGACCAGGTCGGCGGTCTCCTCGGAGAAGCGCCGGAAGCGGGCGATGCCCGCCGGCGTCAGCAGGTCGAAGTCGATACGGACATGTACGCAGCCGTCGCCGAAGTGTCCGTACGGGGTGCCGCGCAGGCCGTGCTCGCCCAGCAGGGCCCTGAACTCCCGCAGATACCCGCCGAGCCGGGCCGGCGGCACCGCGCAGTCCTCCCAGCCCGGCCATGCCTCGCTGCCGTCGGGCATACGGGTGGCGGTCCCGGCGGCGTCCTCGCGGATCCGCCACAGGGCGCGCTGTGCGGCGGGTTCGGAGACGACGGTGTGGTCCTCGGCGCCGTCGGCGGCGGCCTGGCGGCACAGTTCCGAGGCGCGGGCCCGCGCCTCGGCCACGGTGGCGCCTCCCATCTCCACGAACAGCCAGGCGGCACCGCGCGGCAGTGACTCCCGGGCGGCGCCGCCCACGAGGTCGGCGGCCATCCCCTCGACGGTCAGCGGGTGGAGGGGCAGCAATAGATGCGCGGCGTCGGCGGCCGCGCTCTCGTCCTCGTAGCCGAGCACGGCCAGCGCGCGGGCGCCCGGCGTTTCCACCAGCCGTACGGTCGCCCGGGTCAGCACGCCGAGGGTGCCTTCACTGCCGGTGAAGGCGCGCGCCAGATCCCGGCCGTGCTCGGGGAGCAGCCGGTCCAGGGCGTAGCCGGAGATCCGGCGCGGCAGGTCGGGGAAGCCGGTGCGCAGCACGGACAGCCGCTCGTCGGCGAAGGCGGCGGTCCGGTCGTGGAGCGGTCCCGGCAGGCCGCGGCCGAGCGTGGCCCGCTCCCCGCCGTAGGTCAGCACCTCCAGCTCGCGGACGTTGTCGGCGGTCGTCCCCCAGGCGACCGAGTGCGAGCCGCACGCGTTGTTGCCGATCATGCCGCCGAGCGTGCAGCGGCTGTGGGTGGACGGATCCGGGCCGAAGGTCAACCCGTGTCCGGCGGCCGCCGCCCGCAGATCGTCGAGGACCACACCCGGCTGCACGACCGCAGTGCGCGCCTCGGGGTCGATGTGCTCGATCGCCCGCATGTGGCGGGTGAAGTCCAGCACCACGCCGACACCCGTCGCCTGCCCGGCGATCGAGGTGCCGCCGCCGCGCGGCACCACCGGCACGCCGTACTCCCGGCACACCGCCAGCGCCGCCGCCACGTCGTCGGCGTCGCGCGGCGCCACCACACCCAGCGGGACCCGGCGATAGTTCGACGCGTCCATCGTCATGAGCGCCCGCGCACCCGCGTCGAACGCGACCGTGCCCCGTACCGCCGCCCGCATCGC
Source organism: Streptomyces sp. NPDC045021 (assembly GCF_056432645.1). Lineage (NCBI taxonomy): Bacteria > Bacillati > Actinomycetota > Actinomycetes > Kitasatosporales > Streptomycetaceae > Streptomyces > Streptomyces sp. NPDC045021. The sequence goes on along the minus strand of NZ_JBWKIQ010000002.1, from coordinate 821,014 downwards.
CCGCTCAAGATCCATGCACCCAACCTTGTCTCACCGGGTGGACCGGTAGCGAGAGCCGCTGCCGGACGGATTACGCTTCGCCCGTGGCTGATATCCAGATTCCCGCTGACATCAAGCCCGCCGACGGCCGTTTCGGCGCGGGCCCCTCCAAGGTGCGGACGGAGGCGGTCGAAGCGCTGGCCGCGACCGGCACGTCCCTGCTCGGCACCTCTCACCGGCAGGCTCCGGTGAAGAACCTGGTGGGCCAGGTCCGCGAAGGTGTCCGGCAGCTGTTCTCCCTGCCCGAGGGCTATGAGGTAGTGCTCGGCAACGGCGGCTCCACCGCGTTCTGGGACATCGCCACCCATGGTCTGATCCGGCAGAAGTCCCAGCACCTGTCGTTCGGCGAGTTCTCCTCCAAGTTCGCGACCGCGGCCAAGCTCGCGCCGTGGCTGGACGACCCGTCGGTCGTCAAGTCCGACCCGGGTACGCACCCGGTGCCGGTCGCCGAGGCCGGTGTGGACGTGTACGCGTTCACGCACAACGAGACCTCGACGGGTGTCGCCGCGCCGATCAAGCGCGTGCAGGGCGCCGACGCCGGTTCACTCGTTCTGGTGGACGCCACCTCCGGTGCGGGCGGCCTGCCGGTCGACATCACCGAGACGGACGTCTACTACTTCGCCCCGCAGAAGTCCTTCGCGGCGGACGGCGGCCTGTGGCTGGCCGCGTTCTCCCCGGCCGCGCTGGAGCGCGCCGCCGAGATCGCCGCGTCCGGCCGGCACATCCCGGCGTTCTTCGACCTGCCGACCGCGATCGACAACTCGTCGAAGAACCAGACGTACAACACGCCGGCGCTCTCCACGCTCTTCCTCCTCGCCAACCAGCTCGACTGGATCAACGGCCAGGGCGGACTGGACTGGGCCGTCGCCCGCACCGCGGACTCCTCGTCGCGGCTGTACGGCTGGGCCGAGAAGTCGTCGTACGCCTCGCCGTTCGTGGCCGACCCCGAGCAGCGCTCGCAGGTCATCGGCACCATCGACTTCGACGACGCGATCGACGCCACGAAGATCTCGAAGGCGCTGCGCGCCAACGGCATCGTGGACACAGAGCCGTACCGCAAGCTGGGCCGCAACCAACTGCGGGTCGCGATGTTCCCGGCGGTCGACCCGGCCGACGTCGAGGCGCTGACGGTCTGCATCGACTACGTCATCGACAAGCTCTGACAGCACGCGACAGCGCCGCGCGGCAGCGGCGCACGCACGAAGTCGAGGGGTCCGGCCGGGTGACGGCCGGACCCCTCGTCGGCCCCTGCGGTCCCCTCGCCGGTCCCGGCAGGACCCTCGTCAGTCGGGGTGGGCCCCCTCGGTCCGGGCGGACTCCGCGTCAGTCGGGGCGGCGGCGGCGCAGTATCCGGCGCAGGCCGGTGGCCCCGATGAAGATGGCGGCGAGCACCGCGAACCCGGCGACGGTCGCACCGTGGCCGGACGAGCCGTCCTTTGCGGCGTCCGCGCCCGCGTCCGGTCCCTTGGCGCCCGGTTGGCCCGTGCCGGCGGATCCGCTGGGGTCCGGGGCCACGTTGTCCGGCAGGTCCTCGCCGTTGAGCGGCGCCCGCCAGACCTCGCTGTCCTTGCCCTCGCTGCCGTACATCAGTGCCCGGCCGTCCGGGGTGAAGGCCACCGACTCGCCCTGCCGCTGCATCGGCACATCGAGGCTGCCGATCTTCGTCGGGGCGTCGCCCGACCACCGCCAGGCGGTCGCCCAGAAATAGCCGCGCAGCACCAACCGGGTGCCGTCGGGCGAGAACGAACCATCGGTCACCCACGGCACCTCGGCGATCCGCCGGAAGACATTGACGCCGTGCGGGCTGAGCTTCTTCGGGCCCGCGTACAGGCCGCCGCCGTCCTCGTTCTTGCTGGCGATGTAGACCCGGCCGGTCTTGGGGTGGACCATCAGCGCCTCCGCGTTCCGCGGGCCGCCCTCGTACTGGACCGTGTAGCGGACGACGTCCACCGTCGTGTTCCCCAGCTTTTTGGGCTCGGCGAACCGGTAGATCCACACATGCGGCCAGGTCCCGCCGAGGTTGTCACCGATGTCGCCGACGTAGATGTCGCCGTCCGGACCGATGGAGATCGCCTCCACGTCGCGGGGGTCGATGCCGCGCATCGTGACCCTGGCGACGGTCTTGCCGGTCGTGGAGTCCACCCCGTAGATGTACGGGCCGTCGGAGCTGTCGTTGTGGGTCCAGTACACGCCCTTGTGGAGGTGGCTGGCGGCCAGCCCGCTCGACTCGGTGATCCTCGGGTCGCTGATGGTGAACGCGACGGCCGGCCCGTCGTCGGCGACGGCCCCCGGCACCGGTCCGAGGACGGCGAACGCCGCGGCGGCGACGGAGGCGGCGAGAGCGATACGGGAACGCGGCATGCCCCCAGCCTGCCATCCCGTCATGTGTCGGGCTTCACGCCGCCGGGCATCGCGGGCGGGGCCGGGTATCCGCGATGATCTCAGCGTGCGTTATATGTTCGTCGGCGATTCCATGACCATCGGCAGCGCGGGCGACTTCACCTGGCGTTACCGCATGTGGCAGCACCTGTGCTCGCTCGGCGAGCCGTTCACGGTGGTCGGCCCGCGCACGGCGCTGCACGAGAAGGAGAGCGGCGAACCCGTCTCGCACGCTTACGCCGATCCGGCCTTCCCGCCGGACGCCCGGCGGCACCTGGCCGGTTGGGGCGAGGGCTGGCTGCACATGGCCCCGTTGATCGGGGACGCGGTGCGCACGCACCGCCCCGACGTCCTGCTGATCTCGCTCGGACTGATAGATCTCGGCTTCTACACGACCGCCGAGCAGACCGCGGAGAACCTGCGGAGCTTCGTCGGCGAAGCACGGGCCGCGAACCCGCGGATCCGGATGGTGCTGCTGCCGGTGATCCCCAACATCCGGGCCGACCTCGACCTCCCCTTCGCCGAGCAGTGCGCGGACCTCAACGTCCGGATGGCCAAGGCCGTCGCCGACCTGGACACCGCCGCCTCGCCGCTGCTGCTCGCCTCCCGTCCGGCCGGCTACAAACTGCCGGCCGACACCTACGACGGCACGCACCCCAGTCCCTCCGGCGAACACCGCCTGGCTGCCGCGTTCGTCGACGCGATGCACCAGGCATGGGGACTCGGCGGACCGTACGTGCGGCAGTAGCCGCGGCGGCCCCGACACGCCCGTCCCAGCGGGCGGCCACCCCCTTGCTTCGAGCGCACTCCAAGAGCTTGGCTTAGGGGTCATGGAGTACACGCAGCTCGGACGCACGGGTCTCAAAGTCAGCCGCCTGGTGCTCGGCACCATGAACTTCGGTCCGCAGACCGATGAGGACGACAGCCACGCGATCATGGACTCCGCGCTCGGCGCGGGCGTCAACTTCTTCGACACCGCCAATGTGTACGGGTGGGGTGAGAACAAGGGGCGCACCGAGGAGATCGTCGGATCCTGGTTCGCCAAGGGAGGCGGGCGCCGCGAGAAGACCGTCCTCGCGACGAAGGTCTACGGCAACATGGCCGCCGAGGGCGACGCCTGGCCGAACTCGGACCGGCTCTCCGCCCTCAACATCCGCCGCGCCGTCGACGCGAGCCTGAAGCGGCTCGGCACGGACTACATCGACCTCTACCAGTTCCACCACATCGACCGGAACACGCCCTGGGACGAGATCTGGCAGGCCATCGACGTCCTCGTCCAGCAGGGGAAGATCCTCTACGCCGGCTCGTCGAACTTCGCCGGCTGGAACATCGCGCAGGCCAACGAGGCTGCCGCCCGTCGGGGCTCGCTGGGCCTGACCAGCGAGCAGTGCCTGTACAACCTGGCCGAGCGGCGTGCGGAGATGGAGGTCATCCCGGCGGCGCAGGCGTACGGCCTCGGGGTCATCCCGTGGTCGCCGCTGCACGGCGGGCTGCTCGGCGGGGCGCTCCGCAAGGAGCGCGAGGGCGGCGGGGCGCGCTCGACGTCCGGTCGCAGCGCGGACGCGCTCAAGAGCGCGGCGCAGCGCGACCAGATCCAGGCGTACGAGGACCTGTGCGACAAGCACGACCTGGCGCCCGGTGATGTCGGTCTGGCGTGGCTGCTGACCCGGCCCGGCGTGACCGGCCCGATCGTCGGCCCGCGCACGCAGGCGCAGCTGGACTCGGCGCTCAACGCGGTCGAGCTGAAGCTGTCGGAGGAGTTCCTGTCCGCACTGGACGAGGTGTTCCCCGGCCCGGGACCGTCCCCGGAAGCCTTCGCCTGGTAGGACCCCGGCCAGGCCGGGTCCCGGTAGGTGTCGGGGCCCGGCAGGCGGGGCCGGACGTCGGCCGACAGCGTCTCAGCGCAGCAGCGCGCCCGCGACCACTACGAGGAGCATCAGGACGAGGGCGGCGGTCACTACGCGGGTTCGGGTCTTGGGGTCCACACGTCGAGGTTAACCGGCCGGGGTCACCGACCCAGCCGCCAGGTCTGCACCGTCTCGTAGCGGGAGCCCGGCGCCGGGTGGCTGCGTACCAGCGCGAGGGTGTCGGCGGTCCAGGGCGTACCCAGGAAACCGTCGAGCGCGGCGGCGTACGGGCCGAGGGCCACGCCGCCGCGGTTGCGGGCCAGCGTGAGGTGCGGGGTGTACGCGTGTTCCTGCGCGGGATCGACGCCGGCCTGCCGGGCGGCGCTCTGGACGGCGTCCGCCAGCTCCGCGAGCCGGTCGGTCTCCCCCGCGGCGCCCGCCCACAGCGCCCGGTCGCCGAACCGGCCGCCGCCGGACAGCCGCAGTTCGCACGGGGCGTGCCGGCCCGCGGCGGCCGCGAGGCCGTCCCGCAGCGCGGGCAGCGACTCCTCGCCGACCTCACCCAGAAAGGCGAGGGTGAAGTGCCATCCGGCCCGTTCGGTCCAGCGCAGGTGCCGGGCTCCGGGGAGCCGGTGGAGCGGGGAGACGGCCCGGCCCAGCTCGTGTGCCACCCGGGCAGGGGGCAGCACCGCGACGAACAGTCTCATGCTGATGGCCTCACGCGGCCGTCACCAGTGGGGCGTCAACGCCCTCACGGGGCACGAACTCGATCAGCCGGTGGTCTTTTCCCCGGTGCAGGTCCACCTTGAGCCGCAGCCCGCCGACCCGGGCCAGCACCAGACCGACACCGACCGCCGCGAGGGCCGCGACGAGGCCGCCGGAGAGGAACCCGACGCGGGCCCCGTAGGTGTCCGTCACCCAGCCGACGACCGGGCCGCCGATGGGCGTGCCACCGACGAAGACCATCATGTACAGGCTCATGACGCGGCCCCGCATGGCGGGATCGGAAGCGAGCTGCACCGAGGCGTTGGCCGAGGTGTTGAACGTCATGCCGAAGACGCCGATCGGCAGCAGCAGGAAGGCGAACATCCAGAAGGACGGAGCCAGCGCGGCCAGCACCTCCAGCATGCCGAAGGCGAAGGCGGCGGCCACCAGCAGCCGCAGCCGGGTGCGTCCGCGCCGGGCCGCGAGCAGCGCGCCGCCGAGCGAGCCCAGCGCGATCACGGTGTTCAGCAGCCCGTAGGTGCTCGCGCCGCTGTGGTAGACGTGGTTGACGAAGCCGGTGAGGATGATCGGGAAGTTGAAGCCGAAGGTCCCGATGAAGCCGACCAGCACGATCGGCCAGATCAGTTCCGGGCGGCCGGCGACGTAATGCAGGCCCTCCCGCAGCTGGCCCTTGCCGCGCGGCACGCGGTCGACCTTGTGCAGCTCGGCGGTGCGCATCATCAGCAGGCCGACGAGCGGGGCGAGGAACGACAACCCGTTGAGCAGGAACGCCCAACCACTGCCGACCGCGGTGATCAGGACACCGGCGACGGCGGGGCCGATCAGCCGGGCGGCCTGGAAGTTCGCGGAGTTCAGCGAGACCGCGTTGCGTATCTCGGCGGGGCCGACCATCTCGACCACGAAGGTCTGCCGGGCCGGGTTGTCGACGACGGTCACCAGACCGAGGACGAAGGCGATGACGTACACATGCCAGACCTGGACGTGCCCGCTGAGCGTCAGTGCGGCGAGCAGCAGCCCGAGCGCGCCGAGCGCGGTCTGGGTGCACAGCAGGATCTGCCGCTTGGGGTAACGGTCGGCGATCACACCGCCGAACAGGCCGAAGAGCAGCATCGGCAGGAACTGCAGCGCGGTGGTGACACCCACCGCGAAAGAAGAACCGGTGATGCTGAGCACCAACCAGTCCTGGGCGATCCGCGACATCCATGTGCCGGTGTTGGACACCACGGCGCCGGTCGCGAAGAGCCGGTAGTTACGAACCTTGAGCGAGCTGAAGGTGCCGCGCTTCGTGGTCGTATCGGGTTCTTGTCCGGGTGCGGTGTCTGAGCCGGCTGCCGAACTCAATCTAGGTTCGCCTCCCCTGAGTGTTGCGTTTCACTGAATGCGTTTCACTATCGGTATTCCATGTTCGCCCCCACCGGACGTCGGCCGGTCGGGTGTCACTACAACTGTGCGAGCTTCTCCAGGACCGGCGCCGCGGCGCGCAGCACCGCACGCTCGTCGTCGCTGAGCCCCTCCGTGAGCTGCGCCAGCCACACATTGCGCTTGCGGCGACTCTCTTCGAGCATCGCCTCGGCCTGCTCCGTCTGGCTGACGACGACCTGGCGGCGGTCGTCGGGGTGCGGGTCCCGGCGGACGAGGTCCTTGGCCTCCAGCATCGCGACGATGCGCGTCATGGAGGGCGGCTGGACGTGCTCCTTGCGGGCCAGCTCCCCGGGTGTGGCGGAGCCGCAGCGGGCGAGGGTGCCCAGCACGGACATCTCGGTCGGGCTGAGCGACTCGTCCACCCGCTGGTGGCGCAGTCGCCGCGACAGTCGCATCACTGCGGAGCGCAGAGAGTTCACTGCGGCGCGGTCGTCCTCGGACAGTTCGGTCACATTCATTAGCGTAGCTCATTACCTAGGCTAAGTAAAACTCACCCATATGAGTGAGTTAGCGCCCGAAAGCGACCCGGGGAACCACCCCTGCCGGGGACCGTTGGCATATGGCATCGAGAGTGCTCAGCCTGCGTATAGACGCCGACCTGCTGGATCGGCTCCGTGACCACGCCGCCAAATGCGGAACGAGCGTCCAGGACTACGTGGTCCGGACGCTCGTTCGCGACGACTTCGACGAGCGGTTCAAGACCGCCGTCGACGAGACGGAACGGTTCTACGCCGCTCCACCGGGCTGACAGCCCGGGAAGGACACCCCGGTCAGGTGAGGCCCAGGGCCGGCATCATGTAGTAGAAGCCGAAGACCGCCGCGACCACGTAGAGCGCCACCGGCACCTCGCGGCCGCGCCCCGCGGCCAGCCGCAGCAGGCAGAAGCTGACGAAGCCGATGCCGATGCCGTTGGTGATGGAGTACGTGAACGGCATCATCACCATCGTCAGGAACGCCGGGACGGCGATCGTGAAATCGCCCCAGTCGATGTCCCGGACGCTGTTCGCCAGGATCAGGAAGCCGACCGCGATCAGCGCAGGGGTGGCGGCCTGGGCCGGGACCATCGTGGCGAGCGGTGTGAAGAACAGCGCGAGCACGAACATCAGCCCGGTGACGATGCTGGCAAGACCGGTCCTGGCGCCCTCGCCGACACCGGCCGTGGACTCCACGAAGCAGGTGTTGGCGGAGCTGGAGGTGGCGCCGCCGACGGCGGTGGCGATGCCGTCGATCATGAGCACCTTGTTCATGCCGGGCAGATCGCCCTTCTCGTCCAGCAGATGCGCCTCGTCCGTGACGCCGAGGATCGTGCCCATCGCGTCGAAGAAGCAGGACAGCAGCAGGGTGAAGACGAACAGCACCCCGGTCAGGACGCCGACCTTGCCGAAGCCGCCGAAAAGGCTGACGTGGCCGATGAGGCCGAAGTCCGGGCTGGCCACCGGATTGCCGGGCCACTTGGGGACGGTCAGCCCCCAGGCCATGCCGGGGATGTCCGCGACCGCGTCGATGACCAGAGCCAGCACCGTCATCGCGACGATGCTGATCAGGATCGCGCCCGACACCCTGCGGATGATCAGGGCCAGCGTGAGCAGCACGCCCACGATGAAGACCAGCACCGGCCAGCCGTGGAGGTGACCGTCCGAACCCAGTTGCAGCGGGACGGTGGTGTGGGCGGCGTCCGGGATGCGGGTGACGAAGCCCGAGTCGACGAGGCCGATCAGCATGATGAACAGGCCGATGCCGATCGCGATGCCCTTGCGCAGCCCCAGCGGCACCGCGCTCATCACGCGCTCGCGCAGCCCGGTGGCGACCAGCAGCATGATCGCGAAACCGGCCAGGACGACCATGCCCATCGCGTCGGGCCAGCTCATCCTGGGTGCGAGCTGCAGGGCGACGACGGTGTTCACGCCGAGGCCGGCGGCGAGCGCGATCGGCACATTGCCGACGACGCCCATCAGCAGGGTGGTGAGGGCGGCGGTCAGCACGGTGGCGGTGACCAGCTGGCCGCCGTCCAGGTGGTGGCCGTACTTGTCCACTCCGGAACTGAGGATGATCGGGTTCAGCACGATGATGTAGGCCATCGCGAAGAAGGTGGCGAGCCCACCGCGGACCTCGCGGGCGACCGTCGATCCCCGCTCGGAGATCCTGAAGAAACGGTCCACCCCGTTCTTGGGTGGTACGGGTGACGGGTTCTTGGCGTCGACCGAAGCGGTGGCCGAGGGGGACATGTGGGTCCTCAAATTTGTGCGTTCGTACGACTGAAACCAGTCACCGGGGGAACTGTTTCAGTATGAACAAACGAATGATCGAGCGCTATCTCCGCGCGTAGACCCTTGTGGCGACCGCGTAATCTGGCTGGATGAGCAAGTGGAAAGCCACGCACGAGACGCCCGAGCCGCTGGAAGCGAACGACATCGCGACCGTCATGGTCGGCACGATCGTCTGGTTCGTGCTCTTCCTCGGCCAGCTCCCCTTCTACAGCTGGTACGCCGACCACGGCCACGCCTGGTGGATCTGGAGCTGCCTCGGCGGCACCCTGCTCGGCCTCTTCGGCCTCTGGTACGTCCGGGGGCGCAATGCGGCCCTGCAGCGGGAAGCCCTGCAGAAGGAAGCCCGGCAGGACGGCCGGTAGAACAGCCGGTAGAACAGCCGGTAGGTCGGCCGGTAGGTCGGCCGGTAGGTCGGCCGAACCTCACCTCGTAGACCGCCCGATCGGTCACCCGGAACGCTCCGTCCGGCGGGTGAACCGGGCGCGGCACACGTAGCGTCGGTGCCATGACGGATCGCACGGACACCCAGGTCGTCGCCCGGAACGCCGGACTGACCAGCAGTGAGGTCGCCGAGCGGGTCGCCCGGGGCGAGGTGAACGACGTACCGGTCCGGTCCTCGCGCTCCACCAGCGAGATCGTCAAGGCCAACGTCTTCACCCGGTTCAACGCCATCATCGGCGTGTTGTTCCTGGTCATCCTTGTGGTCGGCCCGATCCAGGACGGCCTCTTCGGATTCGTCATCGTCGCCAACACGGCGATCGGCATCATCCAGGAGATGCGCGCCAAGCGGACCCTCGACAGCCTCGCCGTCATCGGAGAGGCCAGACCCACCGTGCGCCGCGACGGCGCCGCCGTTGAGATCCACACCTCGGCGATCGTGCTCGGCGACCTCATCGAGCTGGGCCCCGGCGACAAGGCCGTCGTCGACGGCGCGGTCGTCGAGGCCGAAGGGCTGGAGATCGACGAATCGCTGCTCACCGGTGAGGCCGACCCGGTGCTGAAGAAGACCGGCGACCCCGTCATGTCCGGCAGCTTCGTCGTCGCGGGCGGCGGCGCCTTCACCGCCACCAAGGTCGGCCGCGGGGCCTACGCCGCGCAACTCGCCGAGGAGGCGTCCCGCTTCACCCTCGTCAACTCCGAACTGCGCAACGGCATCAGCCAGATCCTCAAGTACGTCACGTGGATGATGGTCCCGACCGCGATCGGCCTGATCATCAGCCAGCTCGTGCTCCAGGACCACGACTGGCGCGAGGCGGTGCGCCGTACGGTCGCCGGAATCGTCCCCATGGTCCCCGAGGGACTGGTGCTGCTCACCTCCGTCGCCTTCGCGATCGGTGTCATCCGGCTCGGCCGCAAGCAGTGTCTGGTGCAGGAACTCCCCGCCATCGAGGGCCTGGCGCGCGTCGATGTCGTCTGCCTCGACAAGACCGGCACCCTCACCGAGGGCGGGATGGACGTCAGCGGGCTGCGGATGCTCGACGGCGCCACCGAGCCCTACGTCCAGCAGGTGCTCGGCGCGCTCGGCGCCTCCGACCCGCGGCCCAACGCCAGCCTCCAGGCGATCGTCGCCGCCTACCCGGCCGCCATCGGCAGCAAAGGCGCCCGCAATGGCGCCGGCAACGGCAGCAGTGACAACGGTGAGGTCGGGGGCGACGGTTGGCGCTGCACCGAATCGCTGCCCTTCTCCTCCGCGCGCAAGTACAGCGGCGCCGCCTTCAACGAGCCCGACGGCGACAGCAGCACCTGGCTGCTCGGCGCACCCGACGTCCTGCTGCCCGCCGGCCACACCGCCCTCGCCGACATCGACGAACTCAACAACCAGGGTCTGCGGGTGCTGCTGCTCGCGCGCACCGGCCGCGAGCTCGACGATCCGTCCGTCGCGGCCGATGTCGTCCCGCAGGCGCTGGTCGTCCTCGAACAGCGGCTGCGCCCCGACGCCGGCGACACCCTGCGGTACTTCGCGGAACAGGGCGTCCACGCCAAGGTCATCTCCGGCGACAACGCGGTCTCGGTCGGCGCGGTCGCCGGAAAGCTCGGGCTGCCGGGCGCGGAGCACCCCGTCGACGCCCGGCAACTGCCCACCGACCGGGACGCGATGGCGGAGGTCCTGGAGAACGGCGCGGTCTTCGGCCGGGTCACCCCGCAGCAGAAGCGCGACATGGTCGCCGCACTCCAGTCCCGGGGCCACAACGTCGCGATGACCGGCGACGGCGTCAATGACGTACTCGCCCTGAAGGACGCCGACATCGGCGTCTCCATGGGCTCCGGCTCCGAGGCGACCCGGGCCGTCGCGCAGATCGTGCTGCTCAACAACAGCTTCGCCACGCTGCCCTCGGTGGTCGCCGAGGGCCGCCGCGTCATCGGGAACATCACCCGGGTGGCGACGCTCTTCCTCACCAAGACCGTCTACTCGGTGCTGCTCGCGCTGCTGGTCGTCTTCTGGCAGGTGCCGTATCCGTTCCTGCCCCGCCATCTGACGCTGCTGTCCACCCTGACCATCGGCGTCCCGGCCTTCTTCCTCGCGCTCGCCCCCAACAAGGAGCGGGCCAAGCCGCACTTCGTACGGCGGGTCATGCGGTACTCGGCGCCCGCGGGCGTCATCTGCGCGGTGGCGACGTTCGGCGAGTACCTGCTGGCCCGCCACCACTACAGCGGCGACGGGGCGCTGGACGCCGAGACCAGCAACGCGACCCTCACCCTGTTCCTGATCTCCGTCTGGGTGCTGGCGATCGTGGCCCGCCCCTACACGCTGTGGCGGGTCTGCCTGGTGCTGGCGATGGGGGCGGGCTTCCTGATCGTGCTGGTCACGCCGTGGCTGCAGAAGTTCTTCGCGCTCAAACTGGTGGGCACGGAGGGTCCGTGGGTGGCGGTGGGGGTCGCCATCGCGGCCGGGCTCGTTCTGGAACTGGTCTGGCGAACGCTCCGGGTCCACGACAGCGACTGACGACCCACCGGGACCCCGACCCACCGGGCGGCCGCGGTTACTTCACGAACTCGGCGGCGTTCTCGGCGGCCCACACCGCGAAGGTGCGGGCCGGGTGCCCGGTCAGCTCCTCGACATCGCGGGTGAGGTCGACGGGCTTGCCGTCGTTGGACCGCCAGTAGGCGAGCAGGCTGTCGGCGTAGGCGGCGGGCACGTACTCCGCCATCTCCGCCTTCCAGGCGTCGGGAGTGACGGCGTTGAACGCGAGGGGCTTGCCGGTGGCGCGGGCGAGCACGTCGATCTGCTCGGCGAAGGTGATGGATGCGCTGCCGGTCAGGGTGTGGGCGCCACCGCGCAGCGCGGGGTCCTTCAGGACGGCGACCGCGGCCTCGGCGATGTCCGACTCGTGGATGGCGTCATTGTGCGCGCCGGGGTACGGCAGGCTGATCCGACCGGTGGTCTTCAACGGCCAGGACCAGTAGAGGGTGTTGCTCGCGAAGGCACCGGGCCGCAGGAACGTGCACGGGAGGGCGGAGGACGTGAGCGCCTCCTCGACCTCCAGGTGCTGGCGGGCGATGGCGTCGTTCTTCGCGTCGGGGCCGAGCACGGAGGACGAGGAGAGCAGCACCACGTGCTGCACCCCGGCATCGATGGCGGCCTTGATGAACTCCTCGATGTGCGAGGAGTTGGCGTACAGGAAGACGTATTCGGCGCCGGCCAGGGCGCCGGGGAACGTATGTGGTTCCGCGAGGTTCAGCTTGACGCCGGATACGCCGTCGGGCAGGGCGAGTTCACCGGGTTCGTTCGAGGCGGCCCGCACTGTGTGGCCCTGTTCGTGCAGGAGGCCGATGAGTGTCGTGCCGACGCGTCCGCGGCTGCCGGTGACGAGGATGGTCATGTCGGTGGTCCTTCCGGGTCGGGGCGCCCCGCTGCGGGCACCCTCAAAGGGGTCGAGCTCGATCATGCTCGGTCGCGCATAAGGATTCTGTGACGTGGTGTCAGTGGTGGTCGTCGGGCTGGGCGTTGCGCGGCATGAGCCACACGAGGCCGGTGCTGAGGAGCGCGACGCAGGCGACGACGATCAGGCTGTAGGTCATGGCGTGGGCCTCGTCGTCGGAGGCGAGGGTCTTGAAGTAGACCGTGGTGACGACGGCGGCGCCGATGGCGTTGGCGAGCTGCTGGACGGCGCTGAGGGAGCCGCTGGCGCTGCCGGCTTCCCTGGGGTCGATGTCACCGATGGTGACGTCGTAGATGGTGCCGAAGCAGGTGCCCATGCCGAGACCGATGATCAGGACCGGGGTGAGGAGCGCCCAGGCGCCGAGGTCGGTGCCGTGGGCGTGGACGAGGGCGAGCAGCCAGCCGGTACCGATCAGGGTGATCAGCAGGCCGATGAGGACGAGGTTGCGTCCGAGCTTGCCGACGAGCTGGTAGCAGGCGATGGAGGCGACGACGATGCCGGCGGCGACGGGGGCGAGGCCGAGCGCGGCGCGCATCGGGGTGTAGCCCAGACCGCTCTGCAGGAAGAGCGAGAGGACGAACAGCAGTCCGGCGTTGGCGGCGAAGAAGACGATGCCGAGGATGAGGCCGGAGGTGAAGCCGCGGTTCTTGAGCAGCGACGGCTGGATGAGCGGGCTGGTGGCGGTGCGCTGGCGGTGGCAGAACAGGCCGAAGAAGACGAGGCCGGCGGCGAGGGAGGCGAACGGGACGGCGGTCCAGCCGTTGGAGGAGCCCTCGATCAGGCCGTACAGCAGCCCGAGCATGGTGCCGGCGAGCAGGCCGGAGCCGATGCCGTCGACGGAGGTGGTGGCGTCGCCGGTGTCCTTCGGCAGCAGGCGGACGGCGGCGGCGATCGCGATGCCGCCGAGGACGATGTTGATGAGGAACATGGAGCGCCAGCCGGCGCCGAAGAGGTCGGCGTCGATGAGGAAGCCGGCGAGGATCGGGCCGCCGACGGCGGAGATGCCGAGCGTCGGAGCGAAGAAGCTGAACGCCTTGCCGATCTGGTCACGCGGGAAGACGGCACCGAGGATGCCGAAGCCCTGCGGGATCAGCAGGGCGCCGAAGGCACCCTGGACGAGGCGGGCGACGATGATCGAGGCGGGGCTGAAGGACAGTCCGCAGGCGACGGAGGCGACGGTGAAGCCGGTGAGGCCGACGAGGAAGACGCGGCGGCGGCCGTACTTGTCGCCGAGGCGTCCGCCGACGACGAGGAGGACACCGAGCGCGAGGGCGTAGGCGGCGCCGAGCCACTGGACGAGGGCGGCGCCACCGTTCAGGTCCTTGCTGATGGTGGGTGCGGCGATGTTGGTGATCGTCGCGTCCAGGAGGTCGAGGACGTCGGCGATGAGGATGACGGCGAGGACGGCCCACCGCCGGTTCGGGGAGGCGGCCTCGGCGGCCGTGGCTGGGGGAAGTGTGAGTGTGGACATGAGACCTGGTCTTTCGGAGAGAAGGGCGCGGTCTCGGCCGCGTAGGATGCAACCGTGGCGACTAGCTTGCGTCGCACACATATTGCGTCACGCACATAAATCTGGAGCAAGAAGGACCCGATGTCAAGCCGAAAAGAACTGCTCGCCCGGATCGCCGACGAGAGCCAGCGCCACTACGCCGCCTGGACGGTCTTCAACCAGGCCATGGCCGACCACCTCGGCCTGCACCCCACCGACCTTCAGTGCCTGGGCCTGCTCGGCATGGAGCCGGCACCGCTCAGCACCGGACGGATCGCCAAACTGACCGGCCTCACGGCCGGCTCCGCGACCCGGCTCGTCGACCGCCTGGAGAAGGCCGGACTCGTCGTCAGGACCGCCGACCCCGGCGACCGCAGGCGCGCGCTGGTCGCCCTCGCGCCGGAGGCGCTCACGAGGGTCGAGGAGGCCTGGGACGAGCCCGGCGATGCCTTCATCGCGGTCCTCGACAGTTACAGCGACCACGACCTCGACGTCATCGCCGATTTCCTGGCCCGCGCCACCGAAGTGGGCCGCAGCCAGGCAGCCAGACTCAGCTCAGGCCCCTGAACCCCGGGGCCCGGCCCAGCACTTGGCCGGGCTCAGTCGAACCAGCGGGCACGGGCCAGCTCCTCCGTGCGGGACGAGTCCTCCAGCAGCGCCGCGAGCTCGAAGCGGCGCTGCCAGTGCCCCGCGGCCCACGCCAGCCCGGCCGCGACCCCTTCCACGGTCGCGGCGTGCAGAACACCGTCCACGTAGCGCCAGTCCAGCTCCGTGCCGCCCGTCACCACGAGCTCCTCGTGCTCGACATACGACCGGGGAGCCGTCGGCAGCAGCTCGTGCACCGCCGCCGGAACCTCGTGGATCTCCCCCTCGGAGACCACCTGCGCGTCGTACGCCTCGCTCAGCCGGCGGACCTGGAACAGCTCCGCCAGATCACCCGCCCGGTACGGCGGCACCGGCAGCAACGGCTGTCCGGCGGCCAGCGGCAGCAGGTCCGGGGCGTCCGCGACCAGCGCGTCACCCGCGTCCACGACGCGCACCTCACCGTCGACGACGGCCCGCAGCTCGTCCGGCAGCGTCACCTGCTCCGGGTCGAGCGCGGCCAGCGCCGCGTACAGCCGCACCAGCTGCGCCGAGGTCACCGGCCGGTCCGGGTCGGCCAGCCGCGCCAGCAGCTCGGCGCCGCCGCCCGGCTCGTCGAGCAGGGCGGACACCGTCGTACGGACGCCCAGCGCGCGCAGCACCTGCTCGTCCACATCGACGTCGGCCTCGTCGTACAACCCCGCCAGCAGCGGATCGCCACCGGCGGCCCGCAGCCCGACCGGGCGGCGGCCGTCCAGCACCGGGTGGTCGCGCAGCCACCAGGCCGAGTACGCGCGCACCGACTCGGTCGTACCGTCCGGCAGCAACACCCGCACGGGCGCGGTGATCGCGTCCCGCAGCGGCGGCCTGGACAGCATCGCCAGCGCCTGCGGCCAGGCGTCGTCGTCGACCAGGTCCAGGTCCCGGACCGCCACGATCTCGGTGGCGACCGGCGGGACATCCGTCTCCGGCAGCCGGTCGAGCACGTCCTCGCACCACACGTCGACGGCGTCCAGCAGACCGACGTCGTCCGGCTCGGCCCAGTCGCTCTCGCGGGGCTCCAGCTCGTCCGGATCCAGCACCACGTCCGCCGCCCGCACCAGCGCGAACGTCGCCAGCACACCCACGGCCGTCAGCGGCTGATCGCCCCAACGGTCGGCCAGCTCCTGGTCCACCGGGGCGAGTTCGCCCTCCCGCAGGACCTGCTCCAGCGCGCTGCCCGGCAGCACCAGCTCGCCCGCCGGAGCCAGCTCGCCCTCGTCGTCGGGCAGCGCCAGCGCCCCGAGCCACGGCTCGTCGCCCGGCGCGAGACCCGCCGCCTTCACCAGCCCGAGCACGACCTCCGCCAGCTCGTCAGCGTCCAGGCCGTCCTCGTCCCACATCTCACCCGAATCCAGCGACCCCGCGACGGCCGCCCGCACCTGCGGGGTCGTCAGCACGGCGTTCGGCGTCGCGGACAGCGCGCCCAGCTTCTCCAGCAGCGGGTGCACCGCCTCGGGATCGGCCACCTTCAGCCCCAGCCTCGCCAGCGGCGCGAGGTCCACCTCGCCGTCGGGCAGCGGCAGCAGCACATGGCGCGGACCGACGACCGTGCGGCCGTCCGCCAGCGGCACCGGCAGGCCCGTCAGCCGGTCCGGATCCGTCCCGGCCAGCGTGTCGTACAGCCTGTGCCACCACGCCGCCGGGCGCTCGGCGCCCGCCAACCGGTCGATGGCGTCGGCCAGCGACAACCGCGTCACGCCCAGCGCGCGCAGCTCCGGGCGGCGTTCGAGACTCGCCGGCAGCAGCGTCGGAAACACCTCGGCGAGCACGCTGACGGCGTCCGCCTGCGCACCCTCCACCACCTCGGCGTCCACCGGCCGCAGCGCCTCGCCCTCGACCACCGGGCCGCCGACACCGCCGTCCCAGCGGCCCTCAGCCACCTCGGGCACGTCGCCGCTCTTCGGCACCGCCACCGCCCGCGGCAGGAACGCCGTACGGGGCAAGCCGTCCAGCACCTGCCGGCGCAGCTCCGCGTCCAGCTCCCCCTTGCCCAGCGGCCCCGGCACCAGGTCCACGATGCCCACACCGACCGGCTGCCAGTCGCGCAGCAGCCCCACGTACGTCTCGGCCGCCCGCGCGACCAGGAAGTCCGTCAGCGGCCCCGGCGCCGCGTGCCGTCGGCTGGGATCCATCGGGAACGACGCGATCAGCAGCGCGGGCAGCCCCAGCGGCTCGTCCGTCGGCGTCGGGGCGTGCACCACGCCCGCCGTACGCGGCCGGCCCGGCGAACCGTCCCCGTCCACCGGCACCGCCCAGGTCACCGACCACACCGGCCGCAACCGCTCCTCGACCGGCCGGTCCGCCAGCAGCCCCGCCGCCAGCGGGCCCGCCGCCGCGGCCACCCGCCACCGGGTCGCGGCACCCGCCGCGCTGTCCTCCACCAGGACCGTCCCGGCGTCCTGACGCTGCGTCAACGTCCGGACGCCGTCCGGCGTGTCGATCACGACCTCGGCCAGCGCCGGCAGCGTCAGCAGCAGCGCGTCGTCGATCCCCGCGAGCAGACGAGCCGCCAGATCCTCCGCGGCCCCGTCCCGCAGCGGCAGCACCACGACCGTGTCGTACCCGGCCGGCGCCGAGCCCTCGGCCGGGAACGGCAGCCGCAGCAGCGGCACATGCCCGTCCCTGCGCCGCAGCTCGTCCGCGAGCCCCGGCGTCTGCGCAGCCAGCGCCCTGGCCTCCGCCAACGACCACCGCACGCCCCCGGCGCGCCCGACCACCGCCGGCTCGTCACTCACCGCCAGCACCGACGCGAACCCCACGCCGAACCGGCCGACGGTGGCCTCCGTGTCCTCCCGCTTCGCCGACGCCCGCAGCGTCGACAGCGACTCCACGCCCGCCGCGTCCAGCGGCGCCCCGGTGTTCGCCGCCGCCAGCACGGCGGGGCTGTCGCCCTGCGCCGCGTGCAGCGTCAGCCGCAACCTGCCGGGCACCCCGGCCCGCACCGCCGCGTCCGCCGCGTTCTGCGCCAGCTCGACGACGAGCCGGTCCCGGTAGCCGCCGAGCGCCAGATCCTCCTCGGCGTTCGCGTCCTCCCTGAACCGCGCCGCCGACGCCGCCCACGCATCCAGCACTCCGCGGCGCAGCCGCCCCGTCCCGAACGCGTCCGCCGCCGCTGCCCCACCGGATTCCCGTACCGCCGCTGCGCCGCTCACGTCGGTGTCTCCTCGCCTCGCGTAATCCCCTGCCCGTGGAAGGTATCGCTACATGCGCCTCCGGCGGGCCTGGCGGGTACGTCAGCGCCTGCCGGCGGGGTGCGGAACGTCAGCGCCCGCGACGCCGTCACGCCTGCGGCGAGCCGCGCCATCTCCGGCGGGGGTGCGGGTACGCGGGCGCCCGCAGCGCCATCACGCCTGCGGCGGGCTCTTCCCCACCCGCCCGCCCTTTTCGCCTGCCGGCGGGGTCCAGACGGGCGGGTGCCCGGAGATCCGCTGCGCCTGCGGCGGGGGTGCGGGTACGTCGACGCCCGCGGCGCCGTCACGCCGGCGGCGGGGGTGCGGGTACATCAGCGCCCGCAGCGCCGTTGCGCCTGCGGCGGGCTCTTCCCCACCCACCCGCCCTTTTCGCCTGCCGGCAGGGGTGCACCGAGCCGGCGCCCGCGACGCCAGCCAGCAGGGGTGCGGGTACAGCGGCGCCCACAGCACCGTTGCGCCTGCGGCGGGCTTTCCCCCACCCACCCGCCCTTTTGCCCGCAGCCAGCGGGACCAGCGTCGGCATCCGGCCCGCCATTGCACCTCCCGCAGGGTGCGGAACTGCCGGAGGAGCGGTGTCGACTCCTGCGTGTGGGAGATTCCGCCCGCCACCCCCCGGTGGCTTGGACGGGAGGGGGACGGGGCCGCAGGTGGGGGGTTCGAAATGCTGCCGAGCTATTTGTGGGCCGCCAGGCCCTAAATAGTCGATTTCGAACCCCCCACCGGAGGACCCGGCCCCCGGACCCACCAACCCAACCGCTAGGAGTGACCCAGCTCCTCCGCCGGCGTCGACTCCTCCACCGACCCATGCCGGTCCGGATGCAACACCAGCGGATCGACCTCATTGATCTCGTCGAGAGTCATCGGCGCCGGCACCGGCGGCTTCGGCATCACCGCTGCCTCCGAATGGCCCCCGCAGCCGTATCCGAGCGACACGACACGCCCGTCCGCCGGCGAGAACTCGTTCCCGCAGATACCGAAGGCCTGACGCAGCGAGCCCGCGATCGGGACGAAGAAGCCGCAGCTGAGGCAGTTGGCCGGGGCCGCCTGCGCCATCGGCGTCTTGGGGCCGAACTCCTCCTCCCAGCGGTCGGCCGCGGCGTGCAGGCCGTAGCGCGAGAGGACCCGGCGCCGGCCCATGCCGATTTCCCCGGCGATCGCGCCGATGCTGCCGATCGCGGGAAGCGCGGCCGCAGGGCCGGACAGCTCCGCGTCCTCGGCCTCGACGACGTCGGCCAGCTCCTCCGAGACCACCGAGTTCGGCAGCGGCGCGTCCTCGCCGCTCCACCCGGGTTCGAGGCGGAGGTCGTCGGACTCGGTCGGGAGCAGGTCCCCGGGCCCCATGTCACCCGGCCGCAGCCGCTCGCTCCACGGCACCCACTCGGGGGCCAGGATCGAGTCGTCACCGGGCAGCAGCACGGTCTCGTCGATCGTGATGTTCTTGGCGCGCGAGGCCCGCGTCAGCGTGGTGGCCCAGCGCCACCCGTGGTACGCGGGTTCCTTGCAGGCGAAATAGTGAGTGACGACGCGGTCGCCCTCGGCGACGACGCCAAGATGCTCGCCGACCGATTGCGGCCCGGCGGCCTGCTCGGTCACAGCCAGCGCGACATCGACTGCCTCGGCGCACAGGCGGTCTGGGGTACGGCTTCGCATCGCAGCACTCACAAGAATCGATTCTCTCCGTTACGCCGTCTCACGTGTGCGCCGCCGGAGGCGGGCGGGGGCCGGAACGGAGCGGACCTGTGGACCGCGTCGACGCTTCTTTCCCTACCCGAACGTCCTCGGGCGCACCTGTTGCCACCCATTCTGCGCGATCGCACGCTACCCGTGCGCACCGCGTGCGCAAAGGAGGGGGTGACAGGCAGCTCATTTGGGGCAGGATGGCCTTCGTGGCAAGCGTAGTGACGTCCGGCCCGGGGCCCCTTCGCAGGGCGGGACGCGCCCTGGTGAGCGCGGCGCGGCGGTCCGGTGGGGCCGTGCGCCGCCGCATTCGGCGGTCCACGCACGCCCACGGGGCGGGCGAGTCCGGACTCGCGAAACTCATCGAACTGCACGCGGTGAATTCTGCGGGCGACATGTTGATCACGATCGCTCTCGCCAGCACTGTGTTCTTTTCGGTACCGACCGGCGAGGCGCGCGGCCGGGTGGCTCTCTATCTTCTGGTCACCATGGCGCCATTCGCGTTGCTGGCGCCGGTCATCGGCCCGCTGCTGGACCGGATGACGCACGGCCGCCGGGCCGCCATGGCGATGGCGATGCTGGCGCGGGCGGTGCTGGCCTGGACGATGGCGTCGGTGGTGACGACGGCGGGTCTCGGCCTGTACCCGGCGGCGCTGGGCGTGCTGGTGGCGTCGAAGGCGTACGGCGTGGTGCGCAGCGCCGTCGTGCCGCGGCTTCTGCCCGGACGGACCACGCTGGTGAAGGCGAATTCCCGCGTCACGCTGGCCGGGCTGCTGGCGACGGCGATCGCGGCGCCGATCGGTGCCGGGCTGCACATGATCGGGCCGCAGTGGCCGCTGTACGGGGCGTTCGTGGTGTTCGCGGGCGGGGCGCTGCTGTCGATGTCGCTGCCGCACAAGGTGGACTCGGCGAAGGGCGAGGCGAAGGCGCGCTTCGCCGAGCCGCGGGCCGCCGACGAGGGCGGTGCGGGCGACGGGATCGACACGCCCGGGAGCGGCCTGCCGGGCGACGGAGTGCGCGGGCGGAAGCCGGGGCTGCTGGGCGTCGGATCGTCGGTGCTGCACGCGCTGCAGGCGAACTCCGGGCTGCGCGCGCTGTCCGGCTTCCTCACGATGTTCCTGGCGTTCCTGCTGCGCGAGCACCCGTTCGGCGGGCTGACCCCGGCGTTCTCGCTGGGCATGGTGGCGGTCGCGGCGGGCGCCGGCAACGCGCTGGGGACCGCGCTCGGGGCGTGGCTGAAGTCCCGCGGCCCGGAGGTCATCATCGCGATGGCGCTGATCGGCGCGGTCGCGGCGACGACGGTCGCCGCGCTCATGTACAGCACGGTGACGGTCGCGGCGGTGGCGGCGGTGGCCGGTATCGCCCAGGCGCTGGGCAAGCTGTCGCTGGACGCGCTCATCCAGCGCGACGTCCCCGAAGAGGTTCGGACGTCGGCGTTCGCCCGTTCGGAGACCGCCCTGCAACTGTCGTGGGTGGTCGGCGGCGGGCTGGGGATAGTGCTGCCGCTGATCGGCTCGCTGGGGATGGCGGTGGGGGCCGGCCTGGTGCTGGTGGGCTTCGTCCTGTCGGTCCGGGGGCTGATGGGCGCGGCCCGGCGCGGAACGGCCCGCCCGCGCGTGGCGTGACGCCGCAGGACGCCAGCCCGCGCGTGGCGCGACGGTGCACGTGACGCCACGCCGTACCCCCGCGCGGCGTGAAGGCAACCGCCCGGTAGCCTCACCTCCATGAGCATTCGCCGCGCTGCCGCCGCCCTCGGTGCCGTGTCCCTCGGGCTGGTCCTCCTCACCGCTTGTGAGAAGCCGACCCCGCTGGCAACCGTGACCGTGGGCACCAAGACCGTGACCACCGAGGCCACTGACAAGTGCTACGCCAAGGGCAAGAAGCTGCCGAGCGCGATCTTCATCGCGTGCCTGAGCGCCACCCCCAAGCACACGATCAAGGTCAAGCCGGGTGAGAAGATCCGGGTCGGCGTCGACCCGTCCATCGGCGAGAAGGGCTGGCTGATCGCCTCGGGCGTCAACCAGAAGACGGACGTCCTGAAGGACGAGACGTACTGGACGCTCACCGAGTCCGCCGGGATCTTCACGGTCAGCGACCCGCAGACCGGCAGCTCGATGCCGCTGAAGAACGCCACGCTGAACATCGTCGGCAGCGCCGACGCCACCGCCGACAACGTCTTCGGTGTCTGGCAGTTCAAGCTGGAGAAGGCCGCATAGCGGGTCCGCGGAGATGCGCCTGCTGGTGGTGACCGCGGTGGCGGCCGAACGGGATGCCGTGACCGCCGGACTGCGCGCGGCCGCGCACCCCGCGGTGCACTGCGACGTGATCGCCGCCGGGGTCGGCCCGGCCGCCGCGGCGGCCGGCACGGCCACGGCGCTGGCCCGCGCGGAGTCCCCGTACGACCTGGTGGTCTCCGCCGGGATCGGCGGCGGCTTCCAGCCCGCCGCCCCCCTGGGGTCGGTGGCCGTCGCGCGGACGATCGTGGCGGCCGACCTGGGCGCGCAGACGCCCGACAGTTTCCTGCCCGTCGCGGAACTGGGCTTCGGAGTGAGCGAGCACCGGCCGCCCGCCGCGCTGAGCGCGGCCGTGGCACGGGCGCTGGGCGCGGTCCACGGGCCGGTCCTGACGGTGTCCACGGTGACCGGAAGCGCCGCGCGGGCCGCCGAGTTGGCGGACCGCCATCCCGGTGCCGTCGTCGAGGCGATGGAGGGGTTCGGTGTCGCGGAGGCCGCGGCGGCGCACCACGTACCGGTGCTGGAGATCCGTACGGTGTCCAATCCGGTGGGCCCGCGCGACCGCGCGGCCTGGCGGATCGGGGAAGCGCTCGCCGCGCTGACCGGGGCTTTCGGGAAACTCCCGGCGGCGCTCGATGGTGAGGACCTGGGGACCTGACATGAAGATCGCGTATTCGCCCTGCCCTAACGACACCTTCGTGTTCCACGCGTGGGCGCACGGCCTGGTGCCGGGCGCGCCCGCCCTGGACGTCACGTTCGCGGACATCGACATCACCAACACCCTGGCCGAGCGGGGCGCGGAGTGCGAGTACGACCTGCTGAAGGTGTCGTACGCCGTGCTGCCGTGGGTGCTGGACGAGTACGCGCTGCTGCCGTGCGGCGGCGCCCTGGGCCGCGGCTGCGGCCCGCTGGTGCTGACCCGCGAACCCATGAGCCTGACCGGGAAGACCGTCGCGGTGCCGAGCGAGCGCTCGACGGCGTACCTGCTGTTCCGGCTGTGGGCGGCGGCCGAAGTGCCGGGCACCATCGGGAAGGTCGTGGTCATGCCGTTCCACGAGATCATGCCGGCGGTGCGGGACGGCCGGGTCGACGCGGGGCTGGTCATCCACGAGGCGCGCTTCACCTACCAGCAGTACGGCCTGCACAAGCTCGCCGACATGGGCGAGCACTGGGAGGACACGACCGGCCTGCCGATCCCGCTGGGCGCGATCATCGCCAAGCGGTCGTTGGGCGCGGAGAAACTGCGCGCGCTGGCGGACGCGATCCGTACGTCGGTGCGGATGGCGTGGGACGATCCGGCGGCCTCGCGCGGGTACGTGCTGGCGCACTCGCAGGAGATGGATCCGGCCGTCGCCGACCAGCACATCGGGCTCTATGTGAACGAGTTCACGGCCGACCTGGGCGAGGACGGTTACGCGGCCGTGCGCGGGCTGCTCACCCGCGCGGCGGCCGAGGGGCTGGTCCCGCCCCTCGGCCCCGACGCGCTGACGTTCTGACCTTCTGCCGTTCTGCCGTTCTGAACGGCAGACGTTTCCGGAACTCCGTTGCGATCCTTAGACGTCCAACTGGTCGGCCACCGCGCGCAGCACGCCCGCGATCTTGTGGCCGTGGGTCTTCTCCGGGTACCGGCCGCGCTGCAGCGAGCGCGCCACTTCCTCCAGGAGCGTGGTGAGGTCCTGGACGATGGGCAGCAGTTCGTCCGGCTTGCGGCGCTGCGCGGCCGCGACGGACGGTGCGGGTTCGAGGAGTGTGACGGAGAGCGCCTGTTCACCGCGCTGACCGTTCACGACTCCGAACTCAACACGCTGGCCGGGCTTGAGCGCGGCCACCCCGTCGGGCAGCACCGACGAGTGCACGAAGACGTCGCCGCCGTCATCGCGGGAGAGGAAGCCGAAGCCCTTCTCGCTGTTGAACCACTTGACCTTGCCGGTAGGCACGTCCGACCTCGTCCTCATCGCTCGTAAAGCCCCCGAAAGGGCCCTGGATAGCAGTGCGGCAGGCCCGTCCTGACCGGACCTGCTCGTGCTACCAGCCTATTGGCCCGATGGCCCGTGACAAGACGCCGTGGTCCCCCATCTCTCTGGACCCGATCTACCCTGGTCGGGTGACCAACACACCTCACTCCCGGGGGACGACCCCCGCAACGTCCGAAACCCGCGGGGCGGGCGACGTCCTCGTGCGCGTCGGCGCGATCGTCTTCTTCGTGGGCGCCGTGAGCACGCTGGCCACCATGGTTCCGCTGTTCCTCGGCACCGACCCGCTGCCGACGCCCGCGTACTTCGTGTCGATGCTGATGGGCGTCGGTCTGGCGCTGGCGCTCGGCGGGCTGCTGCGCTCCGCTCTCGCGCAGAAGCGCCGGGCCCAGGAGGGTCAGGCGGCCGCGGGCGCGTAGCCGGCGAACCAGGCGGGGAACTCGGCCAGGCTCTCCAGCACCACATCCGCGCCGGCCGCCCGCAGCTCCGCCGCGTCGCACGGCCCGGTGGCGACGGCCACGGAGAGCGCGCCCGCGACGCGGGCGCCGCGCACATCGCCCGTGTGATCGCCCACATAGACCGAGGCACCGTATTCGAGCAGCGCCTCCGCCTTGGCCTCGGCCCACAGCCAGCCGCGCACCTCGGCCTCGATGCCCAGGTGCGCGAGGTGCAGCTTGGCGTTGGGCTCGTACTTCGCGGTGACGACGACCGCCCGGCCGCCCGAGGCGCGCACGGCGTCGACGGACTCGCGGGCACCGGGCAGCGCGGGCGTCGGCACGATCGCGTACGCCGGGTAGATCGCGCGGAAACGGTCCGCGGTCTCCGCGATGGCGTCGGCCGGGAACCAGTGGGCGAGTTCCTCGTCGAGCGGCGGCCCGAGACGGGTGACGGCCAGCTGCGAGTCGATGAAGACACCGGTCTCCACCGACAGCCGGTCGAGGGCGGCTTCGATCCCCGGCCGGGAGTCGATGAGGGTCATGTCGAGATCGAAGCCGACCGTGAGCGGCGGCATACCGGGAACGTTCGCAGCGGTAGTCATACCCGCCATTCTCACCCCACCCGGTCCGCACACTTAGCGAAGCCTAAGCTTACCGATGTACCGCCCACCCGCAGCCGATGGATGGACGACCCTGACATGCTCACCAGGCGCCGCCTCGGCCGGACCGCCGCGGCCGTGGTGCTGCTGCTGGTCGCGGTGGTGCTCAGCCTGGCCGTCGGCAGCCGGCAGATCCCGCCCGGCCAGGTGATCGACGCCCTGCTGCACGGCGGAACGAGCGACAACGCGCAGGTCGTCACGAGCATGCGGGTGCCGCGCACGGTCATCGGCATCATGATCGGCATCGCACTCGCGGTCGCCGGCAGCCGCCGCCGTCGCGACCGTCCTGGCCGTGCTGCTCGCGGCGGCCTGCGTCGGCTACCTCTGCGTCGGCGAGTCCTTCGTCTCCCCCGCCGAGGTCGTCAAGGTCGTCCTCGGCCGGCCCAGCCCCGACGAACTCGTCGTCGGGGAGCTGCGCATGCCGCGGCTGGTCCTCGGACTGCTGGTCGGCGCGGCCTTCGGGGTGGCCGGGGCGCTGGTGCAGACCGTCGCCCGCAATCCGCTCGCCAGCCCCGACGTCATCGGCGTGACACACGGCGCGGGCGCGGTGACCGTCGCCGCCATGACGTTCGGTCTGACCTCGTACACCGCCCTGCCGTACGTCGCGATCGCGGGCGGCCTCGGCGCCGCCGCCCTCGTCTACGTCTTCGCCTGGCGCAAGGGCCTGCACGCCTCGCGTTTCGTCCTCATCGGCATCGGCTTCTCCGTCGCGCTGTCCTCGCTGACCCAGCTCTTCCTCACCAAGGGCGACTACCTCGTCGCCCAGCAGGCCAAGGTCTGGCTGACCGGCTCGCTCAACGGCCGCGGCTACGAACAGGCCGGGCCGCTCGCGCTCGTCATGCTGCTCCTGCTGCCGTTCGTGGTCTGGGCGGCCCGCGCGCAGCGCACCGTCGCCTTCGACGACGACACCGCGACCGCCCTCGGCGTACGGCTGGGCCGGGTCCGGTACGCCGACCACCTCATCGCCATGAAGTCCGGCCGCATCGTGGCGCAGGGCGCTCCGGGCGACGTGGTCACCGCGGAGCTGGTGCGCGAGGTGTTCGGGCTGGAATCGGTCGTCGTACCGGACCCGGTCACCGGGGATCCGCTGGTCGTGCCGGGCGCGCCGTGGCGCCCGGGGAGGACGGCGACGGCGGATCACCTGACGGTCAGACCCGCCGGCTCCGCCAGAACACGTACAGCGCGGAGCTGACAGCGGCCACTCTGACCACCACCGGAAGCCCGTCCCGCAGCGCCTGCCCCATCGTTCCCTGCGGGACCGGCTCGCCCCACTTCCCCGCGGTCCGCCCCCACAGCCAGACGAGCAGACCCCCCGCCGACATGCCGGGAATGCCGAACACCGCGAACTTCGCCTCGTTCTGCGACAGCCGGCGCGAGAAGTACACGACCAGCCAGCCCAGCCCCAGCGGAATCCACGAGCCCATCACCGCACCCGCGACCAGCAGGGCCCCGGCCACCAGCAGCAACGGACTGGCCCGCCCCAGCGGCTCCCGCGCCACCCGGATCCGGCGCCGCCGCAGCAACCGCCGGCGCGGCGCGACCTCGTCGACCTCCTCCTCCGGCGCTTCCTCCTCCAGCGCCTCCGGCTCCGGCTCCTCCTCTTCGTCCTCCTCGTCGAGGTCGAAGTCGAAGTGCACCCCGCCCGTCATCCCGGGCAGCCCCGTCAACTCGTCCCCCGGCCCGGTCTCCGGTCCGACCCGCCACCAGTCGGGCTCCCCCTGGGAGTCCTCCCGCTGCTGCGGAACCTTCCGGAACGACGGCGTCCGCTCCGACGGCACCTGCGGCCTGCCGGCCGCGGCCTCCACGACCTCGTCCGGCGACCCGAGCCGCCCCAGAATCCGCCGCACCGCCGCCGGACTGTCCCCGGCCCCGGCCCCCGAACCACTGACCCGCTCGCGGTCGATGTCCTTGCGCAACTGTGCGACGAGCCGCATCCGTTGGGCCGCGGGCAGCGTCGTCTGCGCCAGGTCACCGACCCGGCTCAAGTAGTCGAACACGAGCTGATCGCTCTCGACGCCCATCCACCCCACCCGCCCAAACCGCTTGCTCGACCGCTCCGTTGAAGGTACCGCGACGTCTCCCACTGGGGGGAGACGAACGCCTCCGGCGGGGGGCGCGGGTCGCCCCCGCGCGCCGGTCGCCTCCGGGGCGGGGGTGCGGGTACGTCAGCGCCCGCGCCACCGTTGCGCCTACGGCGGGCTTTCCCCCACCCTCCCGCCCTTTCACCTACCGGCGGGGTGCGCCTGCGGCGGGCGAGCGATGCGGGTACGACGGCCCGCGCGCTTGCGCCTGCGGCGGGCCTTCCCCACCCTCCCGCCCTTTCGCCCACCGGCGGGGTGCGCCTGCGGCGTGGGTGCGGGTACGTCGGCCCCCGCCGCCCCTGCGCCTACGGCGGGTGGGCAATCTCCCGCGCCCTCCCCGGCCGGCTGTGACGGGAGGGGGACGGGGCCGCAGGTGGGGGGTTCGAAATGCTGCCGAGCTATTTGTGGGCCGCCAGGCCCTAAATAGTCGATTTCGAACCCCCCACCGGAGGGCCCGGCCCCCGCACCCCCCACCGCGCCATCAAGGGGACCGGTAATGTGAGACGGATGACCGCACCCCGCACGCTGGCAGAGGATCTGCGGGCCCGCGGCGACGAAGCGCTGGCCGCGCTGCTCCGTGCCCGCCCGGACCTGCTCAGTCCGGTTCCGAACGACCTGACGCAGCTCGCGACACGCGCGGCGACCCGCGCCTCCGTCGTCCGGGCCCTGGAGCGGCTCGACCGCTTCACGCTGCAGACCGCCGAAGCCCTCGCCGTCATGCCCGACGGCGGCGCCTACGCCGTCCTGCGGGCCCTGATGACGGGCGACGCCGCCGACAAGGCGACCGACGCGGCGCTCCCGCACGCCGTGGAGAGCCTGCGCGCCCAGGGGCTGGTGTGGGGCGGCGAGGACCGGCTGCGGCTGGTGCGCACCGCGCGCGACCTGCTCGCCCCGTCGGCGTCCGTACCGTCGCCCACCGGTCTGGGCCCGTCCGTCGCGGAGGCGACGGCCGGGATGTCGCCGGCCCGGCTGCAGGAGATCCTCGCCGACGTGGGGCTGCCCGCGACCCACGACCCGATGAGCGCGGTAGCGGCCCTGGCCGATCTGTTCAGCGACCGCAAGCGGATGAAGAAGCTGCTGGCGGCGGCGCCGGACGGCGCCACCGGCGCGCTCGGCAAGCTGGCGTGGGGCCCGCCGTACGGCGAGGTCGGCGACGCCATCGCGCCGGTGCGGGCCGCCACCGCGTCCACGCCCGTGCAGTGGTTGCTGGCCCGGGGCCTGCTGCTGCCCGCCGGGCAGCACAACGTCGTGCTCCCCCGCGAAGCGGCCCTGCATCTGCGGGCGGGCCGCGCGCACCGCACCGTCGAGCCGGCGGCGCCGGCCGTCACGCCGGTCGAACACTCTCCACAGGCTGTGGACGGCACCGCCGCCGGCCAGGCGTTCAACGCCGTCCGCACCGTCGAGGAGCTGCTCAAGGCGTGGGAGACCGGCGGCCCGCCGGTGATGCGGGCCGGCGGCGTCAGCGTCCGCGACCTGAAACGGGTCGCGACGACGCTGGACGTGTCCGAGACGATGGCCGCGTTCTGGCTGGAACTGGCGTACGCGGCGGGGCTGCTGGCCTCCGACGGCGAGCTGGACGAGGCGTACGCGCCGACGCCCGCGTCGGACGACTGGCTGCGGCTGCCCGCGCAGGAGCGGTGGACGGCGCTCGCCGCGGCCTGGCTCTCCGCCACCCGCACTGCGGGCCTGGTCGGCAGCCGTGACAGCAAGGGCCGCGCGCTGTCCGCGCTCGGCCCCGAACTGGACCGCTCCCTCGCGCCCGAGGTGCGGCGGCGCGTTCTGGAGCTGCTCGCCGCGCTCCCCGAGGGAGCCTCCGCCGCCCCGGCGGAGCTGCTCGATCGGCTGCGCTGGGACCGGCCGCTGCGCGGCGGCTCGGGGACGGACGCGCTGCGCGCGGAGCTGCTGCGCTGGACGGTCAGCGAGGCCGAGCTTCTCGGCCTGACCGGCCGCGGCGCACTGGCCGGACACGCCCGCGCCCTGCTCGGGCCGGCCCCGGCGGTGCCGCGCCGCCGCACGTCCGCGACCACGACCACGCCGCCCGCGGATCAATCCCGCCCCGTCAGCACCCCCGCCGAAGCCGCGGCGGCGGCCACGGCCGCCGCGAGCCGCCTCGCGCCGCTCCTCCCGCAGCCGCTCAACCACGTGCTGCTGCAGGCGGACCTCACCGCGGTGGCGCCGGGCCCGCTGGAGGCACCGCTCGCGGAGATGATCGGCGTGCTGGCCGACATCGAGTCCAAGGGCGGGGCGACGGTGTACCGGTTCACCCCGGAGTCCGTACGCCGGGCGCTCGACGCCGGACGTACCGCCGCCGACCTGCACGCTTTCCTCGCCGAGCACTCGCGGACATCCGTACCGCAGCCGCTCAGCTATCTGATCGACGATGTGGCCCGCCGGCACGGCCGGCTGCGCGTCGGCGCGGCCTCCGCGTATCTGCGGTGCGACGACGACGCGCTGCTCAGCGAGCTGCTGGCGGACCGCCGGGCCTCCGGCCTCGGCCTGCGGCGCCTCGCGCCGACCGTGCTCGCGGCGCAGAGCGCGCCGGAGACCCTGCTGGAGCGGCTGCGCGCGATGGGTTTCGCGCCGGCCGCCGAGTCCGCCGACGGCGATGTCGTCATCACCCGCGCCGACGCCGTCCGCACCCCGCGGCGGGCCGCGCCCACCCCGGTCACCGACGGACCGCCGGTCCCGGACGGCACGCTGCTCGGCGCCGCGGTCAAGGCGATCAGGGCCGGCGACCGGGCCTCGACGGCCGTGCACCGCGAGAGCGTCCCGGCCCCCTCGGCCAGTGGCGGGCTGCCCCGTACGGCCGCCGCGGAGACCCTCGCCACGATGCAGGCCGCCGTACTGACCGGCGACTCGCTCTGGATCGGTTACGTGAACGCGGACGGCGCCGCGAGCCAGCGCGTCATCGGCCCGGTGCGCGTCGAGGGCGGTTTCGTCACCGCCTACGACCACACCGCCGACGAGGTGCGCACGTTCGCGCTGCACCGCATCACCGGCGTCTCGGAGCTGGCCGACGACCCGGCCTGAAGACGGCGACGCAGCGCGTTCAGGCGTTCAGGCGTTCTCGCGCTTGCGCGGGCGCCGGGCACCATCCTCACCGTTGTCCGACCGCCGCTGCCACCAGTGGTGGCGGCGCGGGTGCAGGGCCCGGCCCAGGCGCCGGCCGAGCAGCAGATAGCCGATCAGCGCGCCGGTGGTGTTGAGGATGACGTCGTCGATGTCGAAGGCCCGGCCCTCGACGATCGCCCCCTGCGCCGCCTCGACCAGCACCATCACCAGCGCGGTCACCAGGACCACCCGCAGCAGACCGCGGGTCTTCGGGAACAGCACCGGCAGCAGGATCCCGAACGGCACCCCGAGAACCAGGTTGCCGCCGATCTGCTTCACCGTGTCGCGGAACGCCGGTTGGTCGATGTACTGGCGGATGGAGTCGCCCGGCCGCAGATTGGTGTGGATGAGCTTGACCGACGCGGGCGACGGCTGGAGCGTCAGCTTCGCCAGCACCACGGCGAAACCGACCATGAAGACGAAGGCCAGCACCATCACCAGCGCGCGGACCAGCCCGGCGGCGAACGATCGGGGCTCGGCACGATCATCACGGGAGACCGGTCTCGGCTTCGCCACCCCCTTCGGCACGGCCTTCGACGCCGGCTTCCGCGCGGGGTTCCGGGCCGGCTTCCGTGTGGTCTTCCCCACGGGCTTCCACGACGCGGGCTTCCACGAGGTGGGCTTCCATCGGCCCCCAGCCGCCTTCGGACGCGGTTTGAGCGCGCGCTTCGCCTTCAGGCGCTTGCGGGCCGGCTGGAACAGATCCGTGCGAGTCATGCGTTCCCCCCATCCAGGTCGAGGGGGCGTCTACCCCCTGCCCGCGGCCGTACGCAGCGCCCGCCACTGCCGATGACCGGGATGCGCGACACTGGAGGCTTGCCTCCATCACGAACCGAAGGGTGTGGCACTTGAACAACGGGCCTCTCATCGTCCAGAGCGACAAGACGCTGCTCCTCGAGGTCGACCACGAGCGCGCGGACGCGTGCCGTCGCGCCATCGCCCCGTTCGCGGAGCTGGAGCGCGCCCCCGAGCACATCCACACCTACCGGCTGACCCCCCTCGGCCTGTGGAACGCGCGGGCCGCCGGGCACGACGCCGAGCAGGTCGTGGACGCGCTCGTCGCGTTCTCCCGCTACCCCGTACCGCACGCGCTGCTCGTCGACGTCGCCGAGACGATGGACCGCTACGGCCGCCTCACCCTCAGCAAGCACCCCGTCCACGGGCTGATCCTGACCAGCACCGACCGGCCGGTGCTGGAGGAGATCCTCCGCTCGAAGAAGGTCCAGCCGCTGGTCGGCGCCCGGCTCGACCCGGACACCGTCGTGGTGCACCCGTCGGAGCGCGGCCAGATCAAGCAGACGCTGCTGAAGCTGGGCTGGCCCGCCGAGGACCTCGCGGGGTACGTCGACGGCGAGGCGCACCCGATCGAGCTCAAGGAGGACGGCTGGGCGCTGCGCCCGTACCAGCAGCAGGCCGTCGAGGGCTTCTGGCACGGCGGCTCCGGCGTCGTGGTGCTGCCCTGTGGGGCGGGCAAGACGCTGGTCGGGGCCGGTGCCATGGCGACCGCCAAGGCGACGACGCTGATCCTCGTCACCAACACCGTCTCCGCCCGGCAGTGGAAGCACGAGCTGATCAAGCGGACCTCGCTCACCGAGGAGGAGATCGGCGAGTACAGCGGCACCCGCAAGGAGATCCGCCCGGTCACCATCGCCACCTACCAGGTCCTGACGACCAAGCGGAAGGGCGTCTACGCGCACCTGGAGCTCTTCGACTCGCGCGACTGGGGCCTGATCGTCTACGACGAGGTGCACCTGCTGCCCGCGCCGGTCTTCAAGTTCACCGCCGACCTGCAGGCGCGGCGCCGGCTGGGCCTGACGGCGACCCTCGTACGGGAGGACGGGCGCGAGTCCGACGTCTTCTCCCTCATCGGGCCGAAGCGGTTCGACGCGCCCTGGAAGGAGATCGAGGCGCAGGGCTACATCGCGCCGGCCGACTGCGTCGAGGTCCGCGTCAACCTCACCGACACGGAGCGGCTCGCCTACGCGACGGCCGAGCCGGAGGAGAAGTACCGCTACTGCGCGACGACGGCGTCGAAGCGGCGCGTCACGGAGGCGCTCGTCGCGAAGCACGCGGGCGAGCAGACGCTGGTGATCGGGCAGTACATCGACCAGCTGGACGAGCTGGGCGAGCATCTGGACGCTCCGGTGATCAAGGGCGAGACGTCGAACGCCCAGCGCGAGAAGCTCTTTGAGGCGTTCCGGCAGGGGGAGATCAGCGTGCTGGTGGTCTCCAAGGTCGCCAACTTCTCGATCGACCTGCCGGAGGCGACGGTCGCCATCCAGGTCTCGGGCACGTTCGGCTCCCGCCAGGAGGAGGCACAGCGGCTCGGGCGGGTGCTGCGGCCGAAGGCGGACGGGCACGAGGCGCGGTTCTACTCGGTGGTGGCGCGGGACACGATCGACCAGGACTTCGCAGCGCACCGCCAGCGGTTCCTGGCCGAGCAGGGGTACGCGTACCGGATCATGGACGCGGACGAGCTGCTGGCTTAGCGCGCGGGTTGTGGTTCCGGCACAGCCGGCCTGCGGGCGCGCGGGTGGTGTCTGTGACGTGCATTCGTGACGGCAGTGGTGCGGGAACCCCCGGCCGAAGGTGGGTGGGGAAAGCCCGCCGCAGGCGCAACGGCGCTGCGGGCGCCCGCGTACCCGCACCCCCCGCCGGCAGGCGTGACGGCGGCAACGGGGGCCGTGGTTCAAATGCCGCGGCCCAGCCGGAGGCTGAAGGTGGAGCCGTGGCCGCGGCCACGGCTCGTGGCGGTGGCGGTGCCGCCATGGGATTCGGCCAGTTGGCGGACGATGGCCAGGCCGAGGCCGCTGCCTCCGGTCTGACGGTTGCGGGATTTCTCGGCGCGCCAGAAGCGGTCGAAGACGTGGGGGAGGTCGTCGGCGGCGATGCCGGCGCCGGTGTCGGTGATGTCGATCACGACGTGGTCGTCGTCGCCGTAGCCCCGCAGGCAGACGCTGCCGCCCGACGGGGTGTGGCGGATGGCGTTCGAGACGAGGTTTCCTACGGCCTGCCGCAGGCGTACGGGGTCGGCCTGGAGGCCGATGTCGCCGGGGGTGACAGTGAGGGCGACGCCTGCGGAGGCGGCACGGGCGCGGTGGGCCGCGGCGACCTGTTCCAGGATGTCGCCGAGGCGCACCGCTTCGGGGTGGACGCGGAGCGTCCCGGCGTCGGCGGCGGCCAGGTCCTGGAGGTCGTCGATGATGTGCTGGAGCTGGAGCGCTTCTTCGAGGAGCGAGGAGTTCAGGGCGTGGTCGGGTTCGGCGACGCCGTCCTCCACCGCTTCGAGCCAGCCGCGGATGTTGCTGACCGGGGTGCGCAGTTCGTGGGCGACATCGCTGACCATGGCCTTGCGCTGGTCGGCGAGGCGTTGGCGTTCCTGGGACATGTCGTTGAAGGCGGCGGAGAGCCGGCCGATCTCGTCGCCGGTGGCGACGGTGACGCGCGCCGAGTCGTCGCCGTCGCGCATGCGCTGGGCGGCGTCGGTGAGGGCGCGCAGCGGGCGGACGAGGCGGGCGGCGAGCAGGAGCGTGACGGCCGCGGCGAGGGCGAGGACGAGCGCGGCGACGCCGGCGACCCGCAGGGTGTTGGAGCGGGAGAGGGCGAAGCCGGGGGTGGTGGCGCCGCTCGGGTCGGTGACGAAGAGGTACGCGGCGGGGGCGACGAAGTCGCGGAGCTGGTCGCGGCGCACGGTGTCGACGCAGTCGGCGGTCTTGCGTTCGATCACGCCGCCGCCCTTGGCGTCGCGGGGGGCCAGGACACGGGCGGTGGGGACGTCGGGGGCGGGGACGGGGGTGGGGACGGCGACGGGTCCCGACCGGCCCCAGGTGAGGTCGGGGTTGAGGTCGAGCAGCGGCAGGTTCTCGGCCGTGAGGCACTTCTTGAGACGGGCGTTGAGGTCTGCGAGGGCGGATCTCTCGGTGCCGGTGAGGGCGGCGAGCCTTCTGCCGCCGCAGGACTCGTCCAGCACGTCGGTGGGGTCGCCACCGACGACCTTGATGTGCGGGCGGCCGCCGGGGCCGTCCGCGATCTCGCCGACGATCATGTATTCGCCGAGACAGGTGACGCTGCGCCGGGCGAGATCGTGCAGCTGCTTGCGTTCCCCGGGGAGCAGCCGGAACGGGCCGACGGCGCGCGGGTCGATGTCGCCCGCGGTGGCGCCGGGGACCATGGTGGCGTCGACGTGCAGCGGGTCGAGGGCCGCCGACTGGGTCAGCGGGAGCGGCGAGCCGGCCGGTGCGGAGTCGGCGATCGGTCGCCGGTCCTGGGTGGTGACGGCGATCCGGCGCTGGGTGCCGGCGGCCAGTTCGCGGACGGTGGGCGCGACGTCGTTCCAGTTCGCGTGGGTGGCCGCGTACTCGGCGAGCTTGCCGTAGATCAGGGCGTCGTTGGCGAGATAGCGGCTCTGCTCCTGCTGGATGGAACCGGAGGTCGTCTGCACGGCCAGCCAGGTGGTGGCCGCGACCGAGCAGGTCGCGACCAGGACGAAGGAGAGCAGCAGCCGCCCGAGCAGGCTCTTGCGGAACGGGACCCTGCCGCGGGCCGGCCGGGGTTCACGGGCCATCGTGCCCGCCGTCCGCCAGCTTGTAGCCCACGCCGAAGACCGTCACCACGTAGCGGGGCCTGCGAGGGTCCGGTTCCATCTTCTTCCGCAGGTTCATGATGTGCACGTCCACCGTCCGGGTGGTGATGTACCGGTCGAACCCGTGCACCTGCTCCAGGAGTTGGGCCCGGCTGAAGACCCGCCCCGGCAGGGCTGCCAGGGCGGCGAGGATGTGGAACTCGCCGGGCGTGCAGTCGACGGGTCTTCCCTCGACGGTCACCTCGTGCCGCGCCGGGTCCACGGTGAGCCCGCCGACCCGCAGCACGGGATCGGGGGCTGGGGGCACCTCCCAGCGGGGGCTGGGGGGCTGCCTGCGCGCGCCGCTGCGCCGCAGCAGGGTCCGGATCCGCGCCATCAGTTCGCGGGGGCTGTACGGCTTGGTCATGTAGTCGTCGGCGCCCAGATCGAGGCCGAGCAGCAGATCGTCCTCGGTGGAGCGGGCGGTGAGCATCAGGATCGGCAGGTCGGACTCGGCCCGCAGCACGCGGGCCACGTCCAGACCGTCGACCCTCGGCATCTGGATGTCGAGGACGAGCAGGTCCGGCTCCCTGCGGCGGGCCTCCTCGATGGCGGCCCGCCCGTCATGCACGACGGTGACCGTGTGGCCCTCCCGCCGCAGATAGCGGCGGACCAGCTCGGCCTGCTTCTCGTCGTCCTCGGCGACCAGCACGTGTGCGCACATGAGGGCGAGCGTAAGCGTATTCAGGGACCCGAACACGATCGCGACGGCGACCTGACAACTTCTTCATATCTGCTGGTCAGGGTGGAGCCCAGCCGGATGCCCAACCTGGCCCGCAGCTACCGCTGGGAGGTGCCCCCAGCAGCCAGTTCCTGCGGCAGCGGCTTCGCGTGCAGCACCGCGAGGCCGGAGACGGCCCGGGTGAGCGCGACGTACAGGCGGCGCAGCCCGGTGCGCTCGTCCGGCTCGCCGGAGACGATGGCGGCGGGCTCGTCGAGCACCACGTAGTCGTACTCCAGACCCTTCGCGAGCGTCGCCGGGACCAGGGTGAGGCGGGCCTGCGCCGAGGTCTCCTCGCCTGGGGCGAGGTACGGCAGCCCGGCCGACTCCAGGGCGGCGGCGAGCGACGCGATGCGGTCGTCGGCGGCGATGAGGCCGATGGAACCCTCGTAGCCGAGGGCGTCGTGGCAGGCCGTGAGCACGGCCGCGTCCAGATCCTCCGCGCTCGTCCGGCGGATCACGAGGTCGCCGGGCGACTCACGGACCGAGGTGGCGGGGGCCAGCCCCGGGGCGATCGTGGGCAGCAGCAGGGACGCGTAGGCGATCACCCCGCGCGGCACGCGGAAGCCGCGGGTCAGCTCCTCGACCGGGGCGCCCGGCTTGCCCAGGTGCGCGAGGGCCTCCTCCCAACTGGCGGTCGCCCACGGCGTGGTGCCCTGCGCGATGTCGCCGAGCACCGTCGCGGAGCCCGTGGAGCAGCGCCGCCCGACGGCGCGGTACTGCATCGGGGACAGGTCCTGAGCCTCGTCCAGCACCACATGGCCCAGCGAGTGCGTGCGCTGTACGAGGTCCAGCGCCTCGTCGATGAGCACCGCGTCCGCCGGGGACCACTTCACCGAGGCCAGGCTCCGGGGCGGCTTCTCCCACAGCACGGTCGCCTGCTCCTCGGGCGTCAGGATCCCCTCGGCGCACTCCGCGAGGAACTCGGCGTCGGACAGCAGCCGCAGCACCGTCTTCGCCGGGTCGGCCTTCGGCCAGACCTCCTTCACCGCGGCCTTGACGGCGGGGGTGCGGGCCACCGCGTCCTGGACACGGTCGTCCGGCGCCTCCCCGGCCTCCTCCATCCGCACCAGGACGTTGTGCGCGATCCGCTGCGGCAGCGCCTCGTGGGCGGCGCCGTACCGGATGTCACGCTCCATCAGCTCCCTTACCAGCTCCTCGAGTTCGTACGCGGGGATCCGCCAGCGCCGCGATCCGCGCACCACGACGATCGGTTCCTTCGGCATCCGGATGCCGCTGCGCACCGCGCGCCGCAGCACCTCCGCCATCCGCGCGTCGCCCTTGATCCGGGCGCGCTCGGCCGGATCCGTGCCGCGCACCGTGACATGCGCGACCAGGTCGTCGACCGTGGCCTGCTTGACCTGCAGCTCGCCCAGGGCCGGCAGCACCTGCTCGATGTACTGCAGGAAGGACTTGTTCGGGCCGATGACGAGGGTGCCGGTACGGGCCAGCCGCTCGCGGTGCGCGTACAGCAGGTACGCGACACGGTGCAGGCCCACGGCGGTCTTCCCGGTACCGGGGGCGCCCTGCACACACACGGTGCCGCCGATGCCGGCCCGGACGATCTCGTCCTGCTCCGGCTGGATCGTGGCGACGATGTCGCGCATCGGGCCGACGCGCGGCCGCTCGATCTCGGTCTGGAGCAGCTTGCTGGCGGTACTGGCCTCCGCCGGGTCGGTGAGGTGCTCGTCCTCGTAGGCGGTCAGTTCACCGCCGGTGTAGCCGAACCGCCGGCGCAGCCGGACGTCCATCGGCTCGACGCGTGAGGCCCGGTAGAAGGGCTGCGAGACCGGCGCCCGCCAGTCGATGACCATCGGGTCGCCATGGGCGTCGTGCACATGGCGGCGGCCGATGTAGAACTGCTCGCCCTCGGCGCCCTCCGCCTGCTCTACGCCGGGGGCGTGCAGGTAGTCCAGCCGGCCGAAGAACAGCGGGGTGTGCGAGAGGTCGGCGAGGGCCTTGATCCGGTTGTCGATCTCGGCGGCGAGGATCTTGGCGTTGACCCAGTTGCCGGTCACATCGGAGATGTCCAGCGCTTCCACGTCGGCGCGCATGGCGGTCAGCGCGGAACGGGACTGCGCGAGGTGTGTCTGCTCGGCCCGGAGCGGGTTCGCGTCCTGGGCGGGCTCATGGTCGTGCAAGGGCACGGCATTGCCTCCGGCTTGTGCGTACGCAGGGAAGAAGAGAGAAGCCGACCGGTTTCCGTCCGGCCGGCGGCGCTCCCATCGGGAGGCGGCAAGACGGTGGATCTTACGCTCCCGCCCGGCGCATCGCGAATGCTTTTTCCGGCGCTCCGACACCCCGGCGACCCGCCACCCCGACAGTCCCTAGGGCCCACCCCCGGTGCGCCCTCAGGGGCGGACGTCAACCCAGAGGCGTACGTGACACGGGAGAGTTCCGACCTTGGTCCGATGTACTCCAAACGGCGGATTTCCTACCGTAGGGATATGACCACAGAAACCTTCACCCCAGGCCCCTCCGTCGCCGGCAGCACCGCCCTCGGCACCCGCCACGACCACCCCCGCCACCTGCTGGGAAGCACCCTGCGCGCCGTCCGCGTCTTCGCGCAGACCGCCGTGGAGGTCGTCCTCCTCGGCAGCGAGGGCAAGCACCGCTGACCTCGAACGGAGCACGGCCCCCACCCGGCGGTCCACTAACGTCGCGGCGGTGACCGCTCTCAGCGAGGTGCACCCGGCGCCACCGTCCGTACGCGCCGCATCCCGCCGGCTGCTGCTCGTCCTGGCAGCCCTGCTGGCCCTGGCGCTGGCGCTCGCCGGATACGCGCTCTTCTTCTCGACGTATCCGGTCCCGATGGCGGACATGCTCGTCTATCGCGCGGAAGGCGCCGCCGTCGCCTCCGGCCAGGACCTCTACGGCTTCCGCGTCACCCGGTGGAACCTCCCGGCCACGTACCCGCCCTTCGCGGCACTGCTCTTCGTGCCCACGACCTGGCTGCCCCTCGGCGCTCTGCGCGGCGGCTTCGTCCTCGGCAACCTCGGGCTGCTCGCCGCCCTCACCCACCTCTCGCTGCGCTTCACGGGCCGCCCCCGCGGCGCCGGCCACCCGGCCGCCCTGCTCGCGCTCCCCGCTGCCGCCCTGTGCCTGGAACCGGTCTTCCAGACCTTCGTCTACGGCCAGATCAACCTCGCGCTCGCCGTCCTCGTCCTGTGGGACCTGTCCCGCCCCGACGGCGCCCGCGGCAAGGGCTTCGCCGTCGGCATCGCCGCGGGCATCAAGCTCACTCCCGCGATCTTCGCCGTCTACCTCGCGCTCACCGGCCGCACCCGCGAGGCCACCACGGCGGCCTGCGCGTTCGCCGGCACCGTCCTGCTCGGCGTCGCCGTCCTGCCCGGCGCGTCCGTCGACTTCTGGACCACGCGCCTGTACGAGACCGACCGCGTCGGCAAGGCCTGGATCGTCGACAACCAGTCGCTCCAGGGCCTGATCGCCCGGCTCCTGCACACCCCGCACCCCGGTCTCGTCTGGGTGGCCGCCGCCGTCCTCACCGCCGCCGCGGGCCTGGCCGTCGCCACCCGTGCCGCCCGCCGCGGCCTCGAAGCGTGGGGAGTGCTCTGCACGGCCGTCACCGCGCTCCTGGTCTCCCCGATCAGCTGGTCGCACCACTGGGTCTGGTGCGTCCCCCTGCTGGCCCTCCTCGCCACCCACACCCGCGGCCTCCCCCGGCGCCGCGCCGCGGTCCTCGCGACCGCCGCCGCCTTCGCCTGCCGCAGCATGTGGCTCACCCCCCACCGCGGCGACCTCGACCTCCACCTCCCCTGGTGGCAACAGCCCCTGGCCTCCCCCTACCCCCTCCTGGGCCTGACCTTCCTGGCCGCGACAGCCGTGCGGCTCCGCCGCAGGTGAAGGGTTCGGAAGGCGCTCAGCCGACCGGTACCGGCGCGTCCAGGAGTTCTCGCCACTCCCTCGTCGCACCCACGTCCACGGGGGAAGCCCAGCCCGCAGGGCGAACCGCCCCGCCGACGTGGAAACCGTCGATCCCCGCCGCCCGCAGCGCCGGCAGATGCTCCCGGTTCAGTCCGCCCCCCACCAGG
This sequence comes from Streptomyces sp. NPDC045021, assembly GCF_056432645.1. Classification (NCBI taxonomy): domain Bacteria; kingdom Bacillati; phylum Actinomycetota; class Actinomycetes; order Kitasatosporales; family Streptomycetaceae; genus Streptomyces; species Streptomyces sp. NPDC045021. Next base: position 781,583 of record NZ_JBWKIQ010000002.1, on the reverse strand, counting down.
ATCCGCGGCTCGTACCCCGGCTCCGGATCCGCCGCCGCCGTCCGCGCCGCCTCGGCGACGAGCACCGCGAGGCCGTCGTCGACGCCCTTGGCCGACCCGGCCGTCAGGTACGTGTCCAGGCCCGGCAGCCCGGCCAGCTGCAATCGCACCGCGTCGCGGTCCGCCGCCCGGTCGATGGCGCGGTGGAACGTCCACCGGCAGCCGTCGATGACATCGGTGATCGCGTAGACCGCTTCGAGGTCGGCCCCGCCGCGCGCGTCGAGGAAGCCGAGGACGAACTCGTCCGCGCCCTCGCGGCGCAGCCCCTCGGCCGCGGCGCAGAGCGCGTCGATGTCGCCCGCGTCGAAGCCGTCGGAGAGCCGCAGCATGACGCGCAGCGGGATGTGCACCGCGGCGCGGATGGCGGCGAAGGTCTCGCGGGACGGGGTGAGGCCGTCCGCGGCCATGTCGGTGACCAGCTCGAGGCGGTCGGCACCGCCGGTCTGGGCCGCTACGGCGTCATCGACGCCGAGGGCGATCACCTCGAAAATTGGTCTAGACATATGACCAAGAGTGCCATATTCGCCACCCCTGCGCGAGCCCTCAGGCGCACAATAGCCACCATGGCTGTCACCCCCGCGACGACGCACCCGCAGCATGCCGCATTGCTCACCCAATGGTGTGACCTGCTGCGCCGCACCCGGGTCGCCCCGATTTCCACCCCGGAGAACACCCCCGCCCCGGAGCACACCCCTGCCCCCGACGACGCCTACGGCGAGGACCTCCTCGGCCGGTGGGGCGAGGAGCAGCGGTGGTATCACACCACGGATCACCTGGTCGCCGTTCTCCAGCACATCACCGAGCTGGCCGCGTACGCCGACGACCCGGACGCCGTGCTGCTCGCCGCCTGGTTCCACGACGCCGTCTACCGCCCGGACCGCTCCGAGAACGAGGAGCGCAGCGCGCGGCTGGCCGAGCGGGCGCTGACCGAGGCCGGGGTCGACGCCGCGCGCATCGCCGAGGTGGTCCGGCTCGTGCTGCTCACGACCAGCCACGACCCGGCGCCCGGCGACCACAACGGCGAGGTCCTGTGTGACGCGGATCTCGCGGTGCTGGCGGGCGAGCCGGCCGCGTACGCCGCCTACGCCGCCGCCGTCCGCCAGGAGTACGGCTTCGTGCCCGACGACGCCTTCCGGTCCGGGCGCGCCGCCGTACTGCGGCAGCTGCTGGACCTGTCGCAGCTCTTCCGCACCCCGATCGGCCACGAGCGCTGGGAACACATCGCCCGCCGCAACCTCAGCACCGAGCTGGAGCTGCTCCTCGCGTCGGGTCCCGCCCCCGACGAGGCCGCCACCTGACAGGGCCGCTATCTGACGGGGCTCCGGGAATACGCGGGAATACGCAAGTCACCTGAGGCGCTGGTAAGGGTTATGCCCTCAGCCGACGCCAGCCGCTCCCGCATGCCCGTAGCCGTCTACGTTCTCGGTCTCAGCGTCTTCGCTCTCGGCACCTCGGAATTCATGCTCTCCGGCCTGCTGCCGCCGATCGCCGACGACCTCGGCGTCAGCATCCCGCAGGCCGGCCTGCTCATCTCGGCCTTCGCGATCGGCATGGTCGTCGGGGCACCGCTGCTCGCCGTCGCCACGCTCCGGCTGCCGCGGCGCACCACCCTGATCGCGCTGATCACGCTCTTCGGCCTCGGGCAGGTCGCGGGGGCCGTGGCGCCGAACTACGCGCTGCTCTTCGTCTCCCGGGTGATCAGCGCGCTCGCCTGCGCGGGCTTCTGGGCGGTCGGCGCGGCCGTCGCGATCTCGATGGTCCCGATGAACGCACGGGCCCGCGCGATGGCCGTGATGATCGGCGGACTGAGCATCGCCAACGTGCTGGGCGTCCCCGTCGGGGCCTTCCTCGGTGACCAGTTCGGCTGGCGCTCCGCGTTCTGGGCGGTGGCCGTGATGTCGGCGGTGGCGCTCGTCGGCGTGATCGCGCTCATCCCCCGCATACCGATCCCGGAGTACCGCCCCAGGCTCCGCGAGGAGCTGCGCATCTACCGCGACGGGAACGTGTGGCTGGCCGTCGCCGTCACGGCCCTGGCCGCGGGCGGCGTGTTCTGCGCCTTCAGCTATCTCGCACCGCTGCTCACGGACGTCGCCGGGCTGCCCGAGGGCTCGGTGCCGGGGATTCTGGGGCTCTTCGGCGTCGGTGCGCTGATCGGCACCGCGATCGGCGGCCGTTTCGCGGACGCCCATCTGTTCGGTGTGATGCTCAGCGGCATCACCGCCTCCACGGTCATCCTGGCGGTCCTCGCACTCACCGCGCAGAACCAGGTCGCCGTGATCGTGCTCTCGTTCCTGCTCGGCCTCTCGGCGTTCTTCACCGCGCCCGCGCTCAACGCCCGCATCTTCAACGTGGCGGGCGCCGCCCCCACCCTCGCCGGCGCCACCACCACCTCCGCCTTCAACCTGGGCAACACCGGCGGGCCCTGGCTCGGCGGTCTCGTCATCAGCGGCGGTTTCGGCTTCGCGGCCACCGCCTGGGCCGGCGCCGCGATGGCCGCCGTCGCCATCGGCCTCGTGATCGTCTCGCTGCGCCGGCACGGCGCGAGCCGCGTCATCGCGAGCCACCCGGCGACCGCGGTGCCGGCTCCCGCCGAGGTCACCGGCGCAACGCACTCAGGCTGACGCGTCACCCGCCGTTGCGGCCCTGGGGGCCTTCCGGCGGCGCAGCCCCGCGCCGATGAGCCGCCGCACGATCTCCTTGCTGCCGACCTCCACCGCGCCCAGCTCGACGGCCGAGGCGTAGCGAGCGGCCGGAACGTCGTAGTGGTCCCGTTCGAACGCCCGCGGCGGGCAGCCGAGGCGCGCGGCGAACGCGTGCAGCTCGTCGTAGGAGACGTCGCTGACCAGGTGCGACCACATGCGGCCGTGCCCCGGCCAGGTCGGCGGATCGATGTAGACGGTCATGAGGCCGCCGTCCTCCGGGACAGCGCCCGCGTCCGGAAGGGCGCCATCGTCAGCTCAGCCCGCCGACCGGGGCGACGACCGCCCCGGCGGTCTCGCAGACCCAGTGCGGGTCGGGCCCGAGCTCCGGTTCGACGGCCAGGCCGTGCGGCTCCTCGCACAGCGGGCACAGGGGCCAGCGTCCGACCCGCTCCAGCAGCGCGTCCTGCACGTCCTGGGCGACCAGCCCGGCGACGAACTCGATGCCTTCGGGCCACTGCTCGACCCACCAGCGCCGCTGCGCGACGGCGTTCTCGACCAGGGAGACGACGTCCGGTCCTGCGACGTCCCGGGCGGCGAGGTCGGCGAGGATGAGCGCCCGCGCGCCGTGCAGAGCCTCTTCGAGATCACGATCCATCCGTCCATTCTGCCTCCTGTCCTCTTGACGCCCCAGCGGCCTGAAAATATCTTTCAATATGTGACGTACAGCGTGAAGGAAACTTTCCCCCAGCGCGCACGGCCATCGCGTGACGCGTCCGCCGCCCCTGCCGCGTCCACCGCGCCGGCCAAGAGCCCCGATCCCGGGACACTGGCGGCCACGGTCCGTACGGTCGGGCCGTCGATGACGCGCTCGATGCAGCGGGTCGCCGAGGCCGTGGCCAACGACCCCGCCGCCTGCGCGCACCTCACCGTGACCGCGCTCGCGCAGCGCACCGGCACCAGCGAGGCCACCGTCGTCCGCACCGCGCGCCTGCTCGGCTATCCCGGCTACCGGGACCTGCGGCTCGCGCTGGCCGCGCTCGCCGCGCAGCAGGCGGCGGGCGTCCCGCCCGCCGTGACCGCGGACATCGCGGTGGACGACCCGCTGACCGAGGTGGTCGCGAAGCTGGCGCGCGAGGAGCAGCAGACGCTCGCCGACACCGCCGCGCAGCTCGACGTGGCGCAGTTGGAGGCGGCCGTCGGGGCCCTCGCCGCGGCGCGCCGTATCGAGGTGTTCGGCATCGGCGCGTCCAGCCTGGTGGGCCAGGACCTGGTCCAGAAGCTGCTGCGGATCGGGCTGATCGCGCACGCGCACGGCGACACCCACCTGGCCATCACCAACGCGGTCCAGCTGCGGCCCGGCGATGTGGCCATCGCGATCACGCACTCGGGCAACACCCATGACGTCATCGAGCCGCTGCGGGTCGCCTTCGACCGGGGTGCGACGACGGTGGCGATCACCGGCCGCCCGGACGGCGCGGTCACCCAGTACGCCGATCATGTGCTGACCACGTCCACCTCGCGGGAGAGCGAGCTGCGGCCGGCGGCGATGTCGAGCAGGACCAGCCAGCTCCTCGTGGTGGACTTCCTGTTCATAGGCGTCATGCAACGCACCTACGAGACGGCCGCACCCGCCCTGTCCGCCTCCTACGAGGCGCTGGCCCACCGGCACAGTCCGCGCGCCATCCGCTCCTAGCCGGACCCGCCTCCGTACCCACCACCGAGGCCAGAGCCACAACCACATCTGCAGAACGCAGCACCAGGCCGTGGCGCGATGACGTGGCGCCATGGCTCACCGCTTCACGTAAGGACGTAAGAGCCGCATGTCCCCCTCCACCGACTCCGACTACACCGAGCTGCGCCGGGAGCTGGAGACCCTCACCACCGAGGCGTTCCGGCCCGAGCTCTCCGAGATCGACCGGCTCTCCACCCTGGAGATCGCCCGGACGATGAACGCCGAGGACGCCACCGTCCCGGCCGCGGTCGCCGCGCAACTTCCGGCCATCGCCGCGGCCATCGACGACATCGCCGAGCGGATGGCCCGCGGCGGGCGGCTGCTCTACGCCGGGGCGGGCACCGCCGGCCGGCTCGGGGTGCTCGACGCGAGCGAGTGCCCGCCGACGTTCAACACGGAGCCGGGGCAGGTCGTCGGCCTGATCGCGGGCGGTCCGGGCGCGATGGTCACCGCGGTGGAGGGCGCCGAGGACAGCCGGGCGCTGGCCGCTGCCGATCTGGACGCCCTGACCCTGGGCCCGGACGACACCGTCGTGGGCGTCTCGGCGTCCGGCCGCACCCCGTACGCGATCGGCGCCGTCGAGCACGCCCGCTCGCTGGGCGCGCTCACCGTGGGGCTCTCCTGCAACGCGCACTCCGCGCTCGGGGCGGCCGCCGAGCACGGCATCGAGGTCGTGGTCGGCCCCGAGTTGCTCACCGGGTCGACCCGGCTGAAGTCCGGCACGGCGCAGAAGCTCGTGCTGAACATGCTCTCGACGATCACGATGATCCGGCTCGGCAAGACGTACGGGAACCTGATGGTCGACGTCCGGGCGTCGAACGAGAAGCTGCGGGCGCGGTCGCGCCGGATCGTCGCGCTGGCGACGGGGGCGCCGGACGCCACGATCGAGGCGGCGCTGGCCGCGGCGGACGGCGAGGTCAAGCACGCCATCCTGGCGATCCTGGCCAAGGTCGACGCGGCCACGGCAGCACGGCTGCTGGCGAAGAGCAACGGCCATCTGCGCGCCGCGCTGGAGTCGGCCGGCGCCTGACGCCTCTTGGTTCTGGCGTCGGCACGGAGGCGCGTAACCCGCGTCCGAAAACGCCCGAGGGCGGCACCCCCGGCTGGGGATGCCGCCCTCGGTCCACTACAGGTACCGCTGACCGGAGTTCTGACCAGAAGGTCAGAAGTCCATGTCGCCACCGGGCATGCCGCCACCGGCGCCGGCGCCGGCTCCGGCCTTCTCGGGCTTGTCGGCGATGACGGCTTCCGTGGTGAGGAAGAGCGCGGCGATGGAGGCCGCGTTCTGCAGCGCGGAGCGCGTGACCTTGGCGGGGTCGATGATGCCTTCGGCGATCATGTCGACGTACTCGCCGGTCGCGGCGTTCAGGCCGTGACCGATGGGCAGGTTGCGGACCTTCTCCACAACGACGCCACCTTCGAGGCCACCGTTGACCGCGATCTGCTTCAGCGGGGCCTCGAGGGCCAGCTTCACGATCGCGGCGCCGGTCGCCTCGTCACCTTCGAGCTCGAGCTTCTCGAACGCGACGGCGGCCTGGATGAGAGCGACGCCACCACCGGCGACGATGCCCTCTTCGACGGCGGCCTTCGCGTTGCGAACGGCGTCCTCGATACGGTGCTTGCGCTCCTTGAGCTCAACCTCCGTCGCGGCGCCGGCCTTGATGACGGCCACGCCGCCCGCGAGCTTCGCCAGGCGCTCCTGGAGCTTCTCACGGTCGTAGTCCGAGTCCGAGTTCTCGATCTCGGCACGGATCTGGTTGACGCGACCGGCAACCTGGTCGGCCTCGCCGGATCCGTCCACGATCGTGGTCTCGTCCTTGGTGATGACGACCTTGCGGGCACGGCCGAGCAGGTCGAGACCGGCGTTCTCCAGCTTGAGGCCGACCTCCTCGGAGATGACGGTGCCACCGGTGAGGATGGCGATGTCGCCGAGCATGGCCTTGCGGCGGTCACCGAAGCCCGGAGCCTTGACGGCGACGGACTTGAAGGTGCCACGGATCTTGTTGACGACGAGGGTGGAGAGCGCCTCGCCCTCCACGTCCTCCGCGATGATCAGCAGCGGCTTGCCGGACTGCATGACCTTCTCGAGGAGCGGGAGCAGGTCCTTCACGGACCCGATCTTCGAGTTGACGATCAGGATGTACGGGTCGTCGAGCGACGACTCCATACGCTCCAGGTCGGTCGCGAAGTAGGCGGAGATGAAGCCCTTGTCGAAGCGCATGCCCTCGGTGAGCTCAAGCTCGAGCCCGAAGGTCTGCGACTCCTCGACAGTGATGACGCCTTCCTTGCCGACCTTGTCCATCGCCTCGGCGATGAGCTCGCCGATCTGGGTGTCGGCGGCGGAGATGGAGGCCGTCGAAGCGATCTGCTCCTTGGTCTCCACGTCCTTGGCCTGCTCGAGCAGCTGGGCGGAGACGGCCTCGACGGCCTTCTCGATGCCACGCTTGAGGGCCATCGGGTTGGCGCCCGCGGCTACGTTGCGGAGGCCTTCCTTGACGAGGGCCTGGGCGAGAACGGTCGCGGTCGTCGTGCCGTCACCGGCAACGTCGTCGGTCTTCTTCGCGACTTCCTTGACCAGCTCGGCGCCGATCTTCTCGTACGGGTCCTCGAGCTCGATCTCCTTGGCGATGGAAACACCATCGTTGGTGATCGTGGGGGCGCCCCACTTCTTCTCGAGGACGACGTTGCGGCCCTTCGGGCCGAGGGTGACCTTGACGGCGTCGGCGAGCTGGTTCATCCCGCGCTCGAGGCCGCGCCGAGCTTCCTCGTTGAACGCGATGATCTTGGCCATAGAAGTGGTCCTCCCGGACAGGGGTGGATTTCAGTGGACCGCGTGGCGCCCGCGACGGACGGCCTGCCGATCACCGGGCTCTTCCCGGTGCTCGATCGGGCCTCGCCGACCCGGTCCTTCTGTCACTCTCACTGTCAGAGTGCTAACGCCAATGATTAGCACTCGCCCTAGTCGAGTGCAAGCGACTGTGGACAACTCGGGGTCCCGGAGGGGTGCCGCGGGAGGACGCACGAAGGGCCCGCGTCCCTCTCGGGGACGCGGACCCTTCGGCGTGAGTGCGTAGCGCCGTCGGCGACGCTCCGGAGCTTCAGCCGGCCAGGCGGACCATGTCAGCCTGCGGCCCCTTCTGACCTTGCGAGATCTCGAACTCGACCCGCTGGCCTTCCTCGAGGGTGCGGTAGCCGTCCATCTGGATCGCGCTGTAGTGGACGAAAACATCCGCACCACCGTCGACCGCGATGAAGCCGTAGCCCTTCTCCGCGTTGAACCACTTGACGGTGCCCTGAGCCATCCCTAACTCCCCTATTGCTGGCCCTATCGCGAATCCGCACTTCGCGGACCCGGGTCAGACCTCACCCCCGCCAAGGTCGGGGGCGTGCGCCGGAACGCGTCGACCGCGGCCGAATGTATCCGTACGGATGCCCTCTGCAACAGGTCAATCCGACGAGAATTCTGGGCACGACCGATCGGAAATACGGGGAGGAACAATAAGGATCCGGGGCAACTCGGACTGGACATACTTCGCCTACACGACAATCGTCTCGCGAATTTGGCGATAAATCGTCGCGCCGAGTAAGGGGCCGGGCGGGAGTCCACCGCAACTGTACCTCGATTCAACTACCGCCCCACACACAGATGCCCCGCCCACCACAGGGTGAACGGGGCATGAGTCCGTGCCGGACTGGGTAGGGACGGAGGTCAGCCTCCGGCTACCGCCGGAATGATCGAGACATTCGCGCCGTCCGGAACCGACGTCTGCAGACCCTCGGAAAAGCGCACGTCATCGTCATTCACATAAACGTTCACGAAGCGACGCAGCTTGCCCGTGTCATCGAGAACGCGCGCCGAAATACCTGTGTGGTTCTTCTCCAGCGACTCAAGGATCTCGGAGAGCGTCGAACCCTCGGCCGGAACTTCTGACTGGCCGCCGGTATACGTGCGGAGAATGGTCGGAATACGAACAGAAGCACTCATGCGAGGCCAGCCTCTCGGAACGCGGCAAGGGTCGGACGGATGACGGCGGTCGGGCCGGTGGTCGGAGCGACCGCGTCGAGGGTCTTCAGGCCGTCACCGGTGTTGAGGACGACGGTCTCCAGGGCCGGGTCGAGCTGACCGGTCTCGATGAGCTTCTTCAGCACACCGACCGTCACCCCGCCCGCGGTCTCGGCGAAGATGCCCTCGGTACGGGCCAGCAGCTTGATCGCGGCCACGCACTGCTCGTCGGTGACGTCCTCGACCGCTCCACCGGTGCGGCGGGCGATGTCGAGCACGTACGGACCGTCGGCCGGGTTGCCGATCGCCAGCGACTTGGCGATGGTGTCCGGCTTCACCGGGCGCACGACGTCGTGGCCGGCCTTGAAGGCCGCCGAGACCGGGGAGCAGCCCTCGGCCTGGGCGCCGTAGATCTTGTAGGGCTTCTCCTCGACCAGCCCGAGCTTGATCAGCTCCTGCAGACCCTTGTCGATCTTCGTGAGCTGGGAGCCGGACGCGATCGGGATGACGATCTGGTCCGGGAGCCGCCAGCCGAGCTGCTCGCAGATCTCGTACGCCAGGGTCTTGGAGCCCTCGCCGTAGTACGGACGCAGATTGACGTTGACGAAGCCCCAGTCCTCGCCGATCGGGTCACCGATCAGCTCGGAGCAGAACCGGTTCACATCGTCGTAGTTGCCCTCGATGCCGACCAGCTCGCCGCCGTACACCGCGGCCATGACGACCTTGCCGGCCTCCAGGTCGTGCGGGATGAACACGCAGGAGCGGAAACCGGCCCGGGCGGCGGCAGCGCCGACGGCACCCGCCAGGTTGCCCGTGGAGGAGCAGGAGAGCGTGGTGAGGCCGAACGTGCGGGCGGCCTCCAGGGCGATGGCGACGACGCGGTCCTTGAAGGAGTGCGTCGGGTTGCCGGAGTCGTCCTTGATGTACAGGCCGCCGGTGACGCCCAGCTCGCGGGCGAGGTTGTCGGCCTTGACCAGCTTGGTCCAGCCCGGGTTCAGATTGGGCTTGTCGACCACGTCGGCCGGAACGGGCAGCAGCGGCGCGTAGCGCCAGATGTTCGCCGGGCCGGACTCGATCTGCTTGCGCAGTGCTTCCGGATCACCGGTGGGGAGGTCGTAGGCCACTTCGAGCGGCCCGAAACACTCCTGGCACGCGAAAACCGGACCGAGCGGAACACGTTCTCCGCACTCGCGGCAGGAGAGCGCGACGGCGGGCCCGAAGGCGGCGGGTCCGGTGTCCGGAGCGGTTTGAGTAACGTTGTCGATGGTCTGCGAAGCCATGACGGCGAGGCCCTTTCTCCTCATCTTCCCCGCGGCGACGATCGCCACGAGACGGAATTGGCACCTTCCCCACCTGGCCTCGCGTCGTCGACGACGAGATGTGGCGGGAGGGTTGCCGGGACTTCTGCGGGCCGTTCCCTCAGTCCCTCTGGATGAGCGCTGTGGCACCGGGCTCTCACCCGGGCATTTGTTTTCCGTGGTGACCCCCGGCATGCGGTGGTCACTCGCGTTGTTCAAGACTGTAACCGACGAGCCGGACACTTGAGATAGTCGTCCGAACCGCGAGATGGGCCACACGGGGTCCGATCACGGGGTGCATTCCATCCCCGACACACACATCAGGGAGTCAAGCACGTGCTGCAAGAGGTGGAGCGCTGGCTGGATCGACGGTCCTGGTCCGCCGCCGATCGACCGCTCGACCGGCTGCTCGCGGCCAAGCGCTCCGCCGGCGACCGGGGCACGGTGAGCGTGGTGCTGCCCGCCCTCAACGAGGAGGCCACGGTCGGCGCGATCGTGCGCACCATCCGCGACGAGCTGATGAGCGGCCCCTTGCCTCTGGTGGACGAGCTGATCGTGCTCGACTCGGGCTCCACGGACCGTACGGCGGAGATCTCGGCGCGCGCCGGAGCCCGGGTCGTGCACCGCGACGAGATACTCCCCGACCTGCCCGCCGTGCCCGGCAAGGGCGAGGTGCTGTGGCGGTCGCTGCTGGTCACGAGCGGCGAGATCGTCTGCTTCATCGACGCCGACCTGCGCGACTTCGACGCCCGCTTCGTTTACGGAATCATCGGCCCGCTCCTGACCGAGCCCGGCGTCCAGCTGGTCAAGGCCATGTACGACCGCCCGCTGGAGACCGGCGACACGATCGTGCCGGCGGGCGGCGGGCGCGTCACCGAACTCGTCGCCCGCCCGCTGCTCAACCTCCACTGGCCCCTGCTCGCGGGCTTCGTCCAGCCCCTCGGCGGCGAGTACGCGGCCCGCCGCTCCCTGCTGGAGCGGCTGCCCTTCCCGGTCGGTTACGGCGTCGAGCTCGGCATGCTCATCGACGCGCTGAACACCGTCGGCCTGGACGCGCTGGCCCAGGTGGACGTGGGCGTGCGCCACCACCGGCACCAGGACGGTCAGGCCCTGGGCCGCATGGCCGCGACGATCTACCGCACCGCCCAGGTACGGCTCGCCCGCGGGCAGCTCGTACGTCCCGTCCTCACCCAGTTCGACCGCGGCCCCGACGGCGGCTTCGCCCCCCGCACCCACCAGGTGGCGGCCGAAGAACGCCCGCCCATGATCACCATCCCCGAATACACCGCCCACAGGGCAACGCGCCGCACGGGGTGACGGGCCGGTCACAACGTTTGCGTCGCAGGACACGTGGCTAGGCTGGCGGCATGGTCGCTCATCGCGCAGCCCCGATCCTCGTCGCCTCCAACCGCGGGCCCGTCTCGTACGCCCTCGGAGAGAACGGCACGCTGACCGCCAAGCGCGGCGGCGGCGGACTGGTGTCCGGCCTCAGCGCGATCGGCCCCGACGCCGGCGCGGTCTGGGTCTGCGCCGCCATGAGCGAGGGCGACCGCGAAGCGGTCCGCCGCGGCGAGGGCGACGCGCAGACGCGCATGCTCCACATCGAGCCGGACGTCTTCGCCGCCGCCTACAACTCCATCTCCAACTCCGTGCTGTGGTTCGTCCACCACCTGCTCTTCCAGACCCATCTGGAACCCCTCTTCGACGAGGATTTCCGGCAGGACTGGGCCTCGTACGAGACGTACAACGCCGCCTTCGCGGACGCGCTCGCGGAGGAGGCGGCGCAGGGCGCCGCCGTTCTGGTGCAGGACTACCACCTGTCGCTGGCCCCCGCGATGCTGCGCGAGCGCCGCCCCGACCTGCGGATCGGGCACTTCTCGCACACCCCGTGGGCGCCGCCGGACTACTACCGCCTGCTGCCCGACGACATCGGCGCGCAGCTCCTCACCGGGATCCTCGGCGCCGACCGCGCCGCGTTCCTCACCCGGCGGTGGGCGGAGGCCTTCGCCGCGTGCTGCGCCGACGTGCTCGGCGCGGACGTCGCGCACGACGCCGCCGGGGAGCTGACCGTCACCCACGAGGGCCGCACCACCCGGATCGGCGTGCACGGGCTCGGCGCCGACGCCGACTTCCTGCGGGAGCGCTCGCACCAGGACGACGTCGAGGAGCGGATGACCGCGCTCCGCTCCGAGGTCGGCCCCGGCCGCCGGACGATCGTCCGGGTCGACCGCACCGAACTCTCCAAGAACATCGTGCGCGGCTTCCTGGCGTACCGGCAACTGCTCACCGAACGCCCGGAGTGGCGCGAGCGCGTCGTGCACATCGCTTTCGCATATCCGTCGCGGCACGATCTCGCGGTGTACCGCGAGTACACCGCCGAGGTGCAGCGGGTCGCCGACGAGATCAACGCGGAGTTCGGAACGGACGGCTGGCAGCCGCTGCTCCTGCACGTCAAGGACGACTTCGCACGGTCGCTGGCCGCGTACCGTCTCGCCGACGTGGCGCTGGTCAACCCGATTCGCGACGGAATGAACCTCGTGGCGAAGGAGATCCCCGTCGTCTCGGACGACGGCGTGGTCCTCGTCCTGTCCCGCGAGGCCGGCGCCTACGAGGAACTCGGCGACGACTCCCTCGTCGTGAACCCGTACGACCTGCGCTCCACGGCCCACGCCCTGCACGAGGCCCTCACGATGGCGAACGACGAACGCGCCGAACGAACGAAGCGCCTCGCGGCAGCGGCGACGGCCCTCCCGCCGGCCGCCTGGTTCCTGGCCCAACTGAACGCGCTGGCCTGACCTATCGCACGAGGGCCCGGTGCCCCCCCAGAACCTCACCGCAGCACCACCCACACCTATTTGCCCGTGGGGGTGAGCGTCGCGCCCCAGCGGTGGGCCGTCATCGCGATCAGGTGCATGCCGCGCCCGTGCTCAGCCGAACACTCGCCCGGTCAAGGCGCGAAGCGACGCAGAAAAGCACTCCGCACCGCCCGAACCCCAGCCCCCAACCCGCCCCCGCACAACAGCGGCGCCCCGCCCTTACCCACCGGCCCGCACTGCTCCCACCGGCCCGGCGCCGCCGGCCGACACGCACCAGCGCATCCCGCGCCAACGTGCCCCCCGCCGCCAGGCATCCGGCGTCACGCGTTCACGCGCCCAGTGCGTCCGCCAGTGCGTTGAGCAGGTCCACGACGCCTGACGGGCCGTCGACGACGAGGTCGGAGCGGGCGACGAGATCCGGGGGGACCTCGCCGGAGGTGGTGCCGCTGCAGACGAGGATGCCGGGGTGGCCTTCGCCGCGGAGGCGTTCGACGGCGGAGAAGGCCGCGAGGTCGCCGAGGTCGTCGCCCGCGTAGAGCACGGAGCCGGCGTCGGCCTCGCGGAGGTAGGAGGCGAGGGCGACGCCCTTGTCCATGCCGGGGGGTCGCAGTTCCAGTACGAGGCGGCCGGGCTCGACGATCAGGCCGTGGCGGGCGGCGAGTTCGTTCAGGGGGCCGCGGAGGGCCTCGAACGCCGCTTCCGGGTCGTCGGTGCGGCGGGTGTGGACGGCGACCGCGCGCCCCTTGTCCTCTATCCAGGTGCCGCCCCAGGCGCCGATCCGGTCGAGGAAGCCGGGCAGTTCGGCCCGTACGGCGTCGACACCGGAGTGGTCGCCCGCGGACTTCACCTCGCCGCTGACCGCGTCCCAGCGTTCGGCGCCGTAGTGGCCGAGGACGACGAGCCGCTCCAGTCCCGGGACCCCGGCGAAGCCGCCGTACCGGACCGCGACGCCCGCCGGGCGGCCCGTGATCACGGCGACCGCCGCGAGGTGGGGGGCCAGCCGCGCGAGCGCGGGCACCGCGCCGGGGTGGGCGCGGGCGCTCTCCGGGTCGGGCACGATCGGCGCGAGAGTGCCGTCGAAGTCGAGGGCGACCACGGCACGCTCGGGGTTCGCGAGGAACGCCGCGAGCCCTTCCTTGCCGTCGGACGTGGACGAGGTCAGCAGGTGACTGCTCATGACCCGACCCTACCGAGGGGAGGAGGGGGCACGACAGGCACACGGGAGCATGCGCGCGTACGGCGCGTGAACGTCGACCGGCCGACCACCGACGCGTCAGCGCGACTCGCGGCGGGCGTCGCGGGCTCGGCGCAGCCGGTTGACGGTGACCGGGTCGTGGGCGAGTGCCCGGGGGTCGTCGAGGAGCGCGTTGAGGAGCTGGTAGTAGCGGGTGGCCGACATGCCCAGCCGCTCCCTGATGGCGCGTTCCTTCGCCCCGGGCCCCGCCCAGGTGCGGGCGGCGAGGTCGAGGACGGCCCGGTCCTGGCCGGTCAGGCTCTCGCTCTCCACCCGCGTCTCCTCAACGTGACCCGTGACTACTTGACCTTCTCCGCGGCGTCCTGGGTCTCGGCGAAGCGCTGCAGATCGCTGAGGATGGTCTTGGGATCGCCGTGCACGGCGGTGCCGAGGACCTTCTTCATCTGGTCGCTGACCGGTCCCCAGGAGTTCTTGTTCACAGGGTAGAACTGGGCGGACGGCAGCAGGTCGATGAACTTGATGAGGTCCTTGTCCTTGGGCTCCTTGCGCATCGCCTCCATCGCCGAGTTGGTCACGGGCAGCAGCCCGTACTCGTCGAGGAACTTGATCGAGTTCTCCGGGCTGTAGGAGAACTGCAGGAACTTGCCGATCTCGCCGCGGTGGCCGTTCTGCTTGAAGGCCATCATCCAGTCGGCGACGCCGAGCGTCTCGGCGATCCGGCCGCCCTTGCCGGGGATCTGCACGGCCTTGACCTTGATGCCCTTGGCGAGGGCCTGCTTGAGCAGCGTCGGGTGACCGTTGATCATGCCCGCCTTGCCGGCCAGGAAGGCGTCGAAGACGTTGCGGCGGTTGATCTTGGCGGGGTCGCCGCCGGTGAGGCCGGGCTGGACAAGCTTGTCCTTGAGCCACTGGAAGGCTTCGGCGTTCGCCTGGGAGTCGAGGGTGTAGCCGCCGACGGTGTCGGTGTACGAGCCCTGGTTGCCGAGCATCCACATCAGGGACTCGGCCTGCGCCTCCTCGGGACCGAGCGGCAGCCCGTACGGCATCTTGACGCCGTGGTCCTTCAGCTTGATCGCGTCGGCCTCGATGTCGTCCCAGGTATTGGGGGCGTCCTTGATGCCCGCGTCGTCGAACAGCGTCTGGTTGTAGAAGAACATCCGGGAGCTGGAGACGAAGGGGATGCCGTACTGGGTGCGGTTCTGCTCACCCGCGGCGGCGAGGGACGGGATGAAGTCGGCCTGGGTGCTGATCGGGAACAGCTCGTCGGCGCTGTACAGCTGGCCCTTGGCCGCGAAGGCGGCGTAGGAGCCTATCTGGGCTATGTCCGGCGCCTGGCCGGCCTTGACCATGTCGGCGACCTTGGTGTCGACGTGGTCCCAGTCGACGACCTGGATGTCCATCTTGATGCCGGGGTTCTTGGCCTCGAAGGCGCGCCCGAGCTCGTCCCAGTACTTCTTGGAGCTGGTGGCCGCGTCGGTGCCGTAGTCGGCCGCGACCATGTGCAGCGTGACATCGCCGCCGAGGGCGGAGCTGCCGCCGCATCCACTGAGTGTCGTCAGAGCCAGCGCTGCCGCGATACCCGCTGCCGCCGTGCCCAGGAGTCGTCGCCGGTGCACCGTTGTCCTACCGCCTTCATCCGCTTCATGCGCCCGCCCCCGCGCGTTTCCCGGGGGCGTCAAGTGCCCGAGTCTGCCCGCGCTGCCCACCCAAGGTCTACACCACGGCTGTCTCGCTTCGGCAACGCCCTTCGTTTAGGCCGGGGACAGAAGGGATGTAACCGCGCAGACAAGGCGATTCACCCGTTCGCGAAGGGTGATCTTCATGGCGTAAGTGGACTAGACCTTTCCCTGGGTAGAGGGGACACTGTCCTGCGTGAGACACGTCATCGCGCTCGATGTGGGCGGTACCGGAATGAAGGCCGCCCTGGTCGGGGAGGACGGCACGCTTCTGCACGAGGCCCGCCGTCCGACCGGACGGGAACGCGGCCCCGAGGCCGTGGTCGCCACCATCCTCGGCTTCGCCGCCGACCTACGGGACCACGGGATCCGCGAGTACGGCGAACCCGCCGCCGCGGCCGGCGTCGCCGTGCCCGGAATCGTGGACGACACGGCGGGCATCGCCGTCTACGCCGCCAACCTCGGCTGGCGCGACGTACCGCTGCGCGCGCTGGTCTCCGAACGGCTCGGCGGCATCCCCGTCGCCCTCGGGCACGATGTGCGCACCGGCGGTCTCGCCGAGGGCCGCATCGGTGCGGGCAACGGCGCCGACCGGTTCTTCTTCCTCCCGCTGGGCACCGGCATCGCGGGCGCCATCGGCATCGACGGCCGCATCGAGGCGGGTGCGCACGGCTACGCGGGCGAGATCGGTCACATCGTCGTCCGCCCCGGCGGACCCCTGTGCGGCTGCGGCCAGCGCGGCTGTCTGGAGACGCTGGCCTCCGCCTCCGCCGTCTCCCGCGCCTGGGCGGCCGCCCTGGGCGATCAGGCCACCGACAACACGTCCGCCGCCGACTGCGCCAAGGCCGTCGAATCCGGCGACCCGCGCGCGCTGGCCGTATGGCGTGAGGCGATCGACGCGCTCGCCGACGGGCTGGTCACCGGCCTCACTCTTCTGGACCCCAGGGTCCTCATCATCGGCGGCGGTCTGGCCGAAGCTGGGGACACACTCTTCGGCCCGCTGCGCGCGGCGGTCGAGGAACGCATCACGTTCCAGAAGCTCCCGCTCATCGTCCCCGCGGCCCTCGGGGACACCGCCGGATGCCTGGGCGCGGGTCTGCTCGCCTGGGATCTTCTCTCCGTGGAGGTAACCGCCTGATGGCCCCCGTAACGACAACGCAGCGCACGGTACTGACCGGTGCCCGTGTGGTGCTGCCGTCCGGCGTGGTGGAGAACGGCCGGGTGACCGTCGACGGCGGCCGGATCGTGGCCGACGAGGCCGCGGAGGCCGGCACCCTCGATCTCAGCGGCCACACGGTCGTTCCCGGCTTCGTCGACATCCACAACCACGGCGGCGGCGGGGCGTCCTTCACCTCGGGGACCGCGGAGGAGATCCTCACCGGCGTCCGCACTCACCGCGAGCACGGCACGACCACCGTCGTCGCGTCGACCGTCACCGGCGAGATGGACGTCCTGGCGCAGCGCGCGGCGCTGCTCTCCGAGCTCGTCGAGCAGGGCGATCTGGCCGGCATCCACTTCGAGGGCCCGTTCATCTCGCCCTGCCGCAAGGGCGCGCACATGGAGTCGCTGCTGCGCGACCCCGACCCGGCCGAGGTCCGCAAGCTCATCGACGCGGCCCGCGGCACCGCCAAGATGGTCACCCTCGCCACCGAACTGCCCGGCGGCCTGGACTCGGTGCGGCTGCTCGTCGAGCACGGCGTGATCGCCGCCATCGGCCACACGGACGCGACGTACGAGCAGACGATCGAGGCCATCGAGGCGGGCGCGACCGTCGCCACGCATCTGTTCAACGCCATGCCCACGCTCAACCACCGTGCCCCCGGCCCGATCGCGGCGCTGCTGGAGGACGAGCGGATCACCGTCGAGCTGATCAACGACGGCACGCATCTGCACCCCGCCGTGCTGGAACTCGCCTTCGGCAGCGCGGGCGCGGACCGGGTCGCGTTCATCACCGACGCGATGGACGCGGCCGGCTTCGGGGACGGGAACTACGACCTCGGCCCGATGAAGGTCGAGGTCAGGGACGGTGTCGCCCGGCTCGTCGAGAACGGCTCCATCGCCGGCTCGACGCTCACCCTGGACACCGCCTTCAAGCGCGCGCTGACCATCGACAAGCTGTCGCTGGAGGACACCGTGCAGGCGATCTCGGCCAATCCGGCGCGGCTGCTCGGCCAGTACGACCGCATCGGCTCGCTGGAGACCGGCAAGGACGCGGACCTGGTGGTGCTCAACGCCTCGTACGACCTGGTCGGTGTGATGCGCAAGGGCGAGTGGGTCGTCCGGCCCTCCTGAGGCCGCCAGGACGACTTCACGACGGCGGTTCGCCACCCCCTGGGCGGGCCGCCGTTCCTTTGCCATCATCTACGCGTGATCATCACCGTCACGCCGAACGCCGCACTGGACATCACCTACCGCGTTCCGCGCCTGCTACCGCACACCACCCACCGGGTCTCGGAGCCCGTCGAGCGGCCCGGCGGCAAGGGGATCAACGTCGCCCGGGTGCTCGCCGCGCTCGGCCACCACGCCGTCGTGACGGGCTTCGTGGGCGGCTCCACCGGGGAGGTGCTGCGCGAACGGCTCGCCGGGCTCGGCACCGTGCGGGACGCGCTCGTGCCGATCAAGGGCACAACGCGCCGCACCATCGGCGTCGTCGACGACGCGACCGGCGACTCCACCATGTTCAACGAGGCCGGTCCCACCGTCGGCGCGGACGAGTGGGCCACGTTCCTCACCGGCTACCGCGAGTTGCTGGCCGGGGCCTCCGCCGTCGCCCTGTGCGGCAGCCTGCCGCCCGGCCTGCCGGTGGGCTCGTACGCGGAGCTGATCCGCGAGGCCCGCACCGCGGGGGTGCCCGTCCTGCTGGACACCAGCGGCGAGCCGCTGCGCCGCGGTCTGGCCGCGCGCCCGGATCTCATCAAGCCCAACCTCGACGAGCTGACCCGGCTCACCGGCTCCACGCAGCCCGCACACGCCGCGGAGGAGGCCCGCAGGCGCGGTGCGCGGGCCGTGGCCGCCTCGCTGGGCGCCGAGGGCATCCTGGCGGTGACGGAGGACGCCGTCTGGCGGGCGGTGCCGCCGGCCCGGCTGTCGGGCAACCCGACGGGCGCCGGCGACTCGGCTGTCGCCGGACTGCTCTCGGGCCTCGTCGAGGGCCTGGACTGGCCGGGGCGGCTGGCTCGCGCGATCGCGCTGTCCGCCGCGACCGTACTGGCGCCCGCGGCGGGCGAGTTCGACCGCGCCGCCTACGAAGAGCTGCTCGGGCGCGTCGAGGTGACCGCCGCCGCGCGCGCTACTTCCTGACTGGGCCTACTTCTTGACCTGGCCTTACTTCTTGACCTGGCCTTCCTTCATCCACACCTGGTCCAGGTTGACGCCGCACTTGTTGCCCGGCGCGCAGGTCAGGGCAAGGGTGTTGGAACCCTGCTTCAGGTCAACCCACACGTACGTGGTGGCCCACGCCTTCGACCAGTCGGTGGTCTTCATGTAGTTGTGCATGTTCACCGGGTTGGTGCGGAGCTTGCCGTTCTCGCTGAGGGTGAGACCGGCGTCCTCGCCCACGTTGCCGAAGCTGATGAACAGCGTGTACGTACCGTCCTTGGGCACGTCGAAGGTGTACGAGGCGCTCGCGCCGACGGTGGTGAAGCCGCCCACGGAGGTGCCGCCCGCCGCCTTGGCGCCCGGCATCGCCGTGGTCTGCGCGGCGCCGCCGGACAGCGACAGCGTGGCGGCGTCCACGACCTTGGAGGCGAACTTGTCGGGGGTGGTGGCGGACTGGCTCGGCGAGGCCGGGGCGCTCGAGGACGGCGGGGTGGACGGCTTGTCCGTCGCGTTGTCCTTCTTGCCGCCGCCCTGCGTCATCGCGAAGCCGATGCCGATGGCGACCGCCACGACCACCGCGATGGCGCCGATCATCAGCCCCTTGCGGTTCGGACCCTGCGACCCGCCGCCGTCACCGCTGCCGCCGCCGTGCGGCGCGTACTGCGTCTGCTGCTGCGTGTACTGGGGCGGCTGTGCCTGCTGGGGCGGCTGCTGCGCATAGCCCTGGTCGTAGCCGGGCTGCGGCTGGGGCTGCTGCGGCGGGTAGCCGTAGCCGCCCTGCTGCGGCGGGCGGCGCTCGCCGACCCGCTGGACCTGGTTGTACGACGTGCGTGGCACGCCCGGCTGTGCCACCGTCGCGCCCTCTGGGGCCGCCCCGGAACTCTCGCCCTCGCCGCCCTCCGAGCGGTAGAGGTACGCGAAGGGGTCGTCGTTCTCAGAGGCGCCGTTATTGCCGGCCGTCATCCGCAGTTCACTCCCTAATTGCACATGCCCATCGCGGCGCGGTGCACCCATGGCTCATGATCGATTAGTCCGCGGCGCGGTCACAAGGCCTGCGCTCTCGCTTCCGCAGCGTCGCGGGCGGACATGTTTGACCCACGAAACCCTACCCGGGTCGGAGGACTGCCCGCTCTGGCCTTCGACGCATCACCCGGTCGTTCCGGTTCCCCTGTGACGGGACACACGTCCTACGGTGGTCCCGTGATCGACGACGAGGGCTCCGAATGGCCGGGCTGGCGGGACGCCACAGAACGCGCCCTCTACGGCCCCGGAGGCTTCTTCGTGCGGGAACGGCCCGCCGCGCACTTCCGCACCTCCGTACACGCCTCTCCGCTCTTCGCACGGGCCGTCGCCGAACTGCTGCTGCGGGTGGACGAGGCGCTGGGCGCGCCGGACCGGCTGGCACTCGTGGACGTCGGCGCGGGCTCCGCCGAACTGCTGACGGGCGTCCTGGACGTCCTGCCGGACGAGGTGGGCACACGGGTCGCGCCGTACGCCGTCGAGCGCTCCGCGCGCCCCGCCGGGCTCGACGACCGCATCGGCTGGGCCGCCGCCCCGCCCCGGGGCGTGCGCGGGCTGCTGTTCGCCAATGAATGGCTCGACAACATCCCCGTCGACATCGCCGAGACCGACGGGGCGGGCGAGCCGCGCTACGTCCTCGTCCGCCCCGCCGACGGCCGGGAACGCCCCGGCGGACCGCTGCGCGCCGAGGACGCGGCGTGGCTGCGGCGCTGGTGGCCGATTGCCGGGACGCCCGGCGCCCGCGCCGAGATCGGACTCCCACGCGACGCCGCCTGGGCGGCGGCCGCCGGTTCGCTGGACGCCGGGCTCGCCGTCGCCGTCGACTACGCCCACGAACGGGCCGCGCGGCCCCCGTACGGCACCCTCACCGGCTTCCGCGACGGCCGCGAGGTGCCGCCGGTGCCGGACGGCTCCTGCGACCTCACCTCGCACGTCGCGCTGGACGCCGTCGGCGGCGGCGCCCCTCTCGTCACCCAGCGCGCCGCCCTGCGGGCCCTGGGCGTCTCCGGGGCCCGCCCGCCGCTCGCCCTGGCCTCCAGCGACCCCCGCGGCTATCTGCGCGGCCTCGCCGCGGCGGGCGAGGCGGCCGAACTGATCGACCCCGGCGGCCTCGGCGCCTTCCGCTGGCTGGCCACCCCCGTCGGCGACGCCTGCCACGGCCTGCTGCCGACGGAGCCGGCCGCGGGGTGACGCGACCGGTCGCCCCCAAGCGGGGCCGGAGGGCGGGCTGACAGAATGCCGTCCATGACGGAGACCACGATCGGCATCGGCGGCCAGGCCGAGGGCACCGACATGGTGCTGAACATCGGCCCCCAGCACCCCTCCACGCACGGAGTGCTGCGGTTGCGGATCGTGCTGGACGGCGAGCGGATCATCACCGCGGAACCCGTCGTCGGCTACATGCACCGCGGCGCGGAGAAGCTGTTCGAGGCGCGGGACTACCGGCAGATCATCATGCTCGCCAACCGTCACGACTGGCTGTCGGCGTTCTCCAACGAGCTGGGCGTCGTGATGGCCGTCGAGCGGATGCTGGGCATGGAGGTCCCGGAGCGCGCGGTGTGGACGCGGACGCTCCTGGCCGAGCTGAACCGGGTGCTCAACCACCTGATGTTCCTCGGCTCGTACCCCCTGGAGCTGGGCGGCATCACCGCCGTGTTCTACGCGTTCCGGGAACGCGAGGAGCTGCAGAACGTCATGGAGGAGATCTCCGGCGGCCGGATGCACTACATGTTCAACCGCGTCGGCGGCCTCAAGGAGGACCTGCCGAACGGCTGGCTCGGCCGCGCCCGGCACGCCATCGCGCAGGTCAGGTCACGGATGGGCCGCTTCGACGACCTGGTCCTGGGCAATGAGATCTTCCGCGGCCGCACCCGCGGTGTCGGCACGCTGTCGGCCGAGGCGGTGCACGGCTTCGGCGTCAGCGGGCCGATCGCGCGCGCGTCGGGCGTCGACTTCGACCTGCGCCGCGACGAGCCGTACCTGGCCTACGCGGAGCTGCAGGACACCCTGAAGGTCGTCACCCGCACCGAGGGCGACTGCCTGGCCCGCTTCGAGGTGCTGCTCGCGCAGACCCACAACGCGCTGGACCTGGCGGACGCCTGCCTCGACCGGCTCGGCGAACTGCCGCAGGGCCCGATCAACCAGCGGCTGCCGAAGGTGCTGAAGGCGCCGGAGGGCCACACCTACGCGTGGACCGAGAACCCGCTGGGCCTGAACGGCTACTACCTGGTCTCCAAGGGCGAGAAGACCCCGTACCGGCTCAAGCTGCGCTCGGCGTCGTACAACAACATCCAGGCGCTGACGGTGCTGCTGCCCGGCACCCTGATCGCGGACATGGTGGCGATCCTGGGCTCGATGTTCTTCGTCGTCGGCGACGTCGACAAGTAGCCGGCGGGGGCCGGCGACAGGACCGGCCCGTCAGGACGAGTGCGCCCGCAGGCCGCTGACGTCGATCTGCTCGGTCTCGTCGTGCTCGGTGAGATCGATGACCTCGGCCGCGAGCTGCGCCTCGTGCTCCGCGTAGGCCTCCTCGCCGACGACGTCGGCGAGGTCCTCGTGCGCGGCGTCGGACTTCTGGGTCCCGAAGAAGTCGAAGCCGCCGAGCGCGCGGCTGGCGGAACCGGCGCGGTGCGGCTTCGCGTAGGGCAGTACGGCGGCGGCCACGGCCGGGATGAGGCGGTGCTCGCGGATCGGCAGGCTGCCGGCGGGCCGGGGGGCCGGGGACTCCGGGCGGGTGTGCGTCTCGGCCGGCTCGGCGGACTCGGCCGCGGCGTGCCGCCCCTGGGGCTCGTCGTCACTGGTGCCGTCGGCGCCGGCGGCCGCGGAGTCGCGGCGCCTGGCCTCCTCGACGGTGCGCAGGGCCTGCTGGCGGGCGGCGTTGCGGCCGAGGTTGAGCAGCGCCTCATCGGCTTTCCGGAACGCGGCCGGGCCGATGAACGAGGCGGCGATGGCCAGCGGGGTCTTGGCGGCTTCCAGCGCGAGCTGGCGGCGGCCTTCGAGGGCGCGGGCCCGCTCGCTCTCGGCGGTGGCGTAGCGGCGGAGCAGATCGGCGTGTTCGGTGCGCAGCCGGGCCAGCTCGGCGCGCTTGGCGCTGAGCTGGGTGTCCAGGCGCACGCGCAGCTCGCGGGACTCGTCGAGGTCCGTCTCGAGCTCGGCTATGCGCTCGTCGGCATGCCATTCGTCACGGGCGCGGGCGGTGGTGAGGTCGGCGACCCGGCGGCCGGCCGCACGGTCCCACGTACGTGCCATGACCGCGCCGCCGCAGGCGGCCGCGGCCGCTGCCGCGACGACCGCGCGCAGCACCATCGGATCGGAGCTGATCCAGGCGGCGGCGACGCAGGCCACCGCGGACCCGGCCAGCGTCAGCGGGGGCAGCAGCCGGTGCAGCGGGGGTGAATGGCGGTGGCGTCCTCGTGGCATGGCTCGAAACTAGCGTGCGAATGGGACGCGTGGGGCCCGGGGTCCGATTTATCGCCGTCTCCCCGGCAATGGATGGCGCGATGAATACGGAGGGCATCCGGATCAACACCATGTGTTTCCGCAATGCCCTCCGTACCCCGCCCTGTCCCGTTATGGATCTTGGCGTTGCGGGCCGGCCGCGCCGGGCCGGCCGGCGGCGTCAGCTCTTGATCAGACCCTTGGACTTCAGGTACTCGGCGGCGACGTCGGCCGGCTTCTGGCGCTCCGCGTCGACCTTCTTGTTGAGGTCGGTGAGATCGGCGGTGGTGAGCGCCTTGGTGAGCTTTCCGAGGACGGTGGCGATATCGGCCGCGCCGGCGTCCTTCGCATTCACCACGGGGAGCAGGTTGTCCGCGTTCTGCAGCTTCTTGTCGTCCTCGAGGAGTACCAGGTTGAACTGGTCGAGCGTGGCGTCCGTGGTCGTGGTCAGCACCAGCTGGTCGGTGCCGTCCTTGACGGCCTGCTTGGACTGGACGGTGCCGACGCCCTTGGGGTCGATACCGGTGATGTCGATGCCGTACTTGCTCTTCAGACCCGGGGAGCAGAAGGGCCGGTCGGGGCATTCGTCGCCGGCGGCCAGCTTGACCGGGATCTTGGCGGCGCCCAGGTCGCTCAGGGTCTTCAGCTTGTGCTCGGTGGCGAAGTCCTTGTTGACGGCGAAGGCGTTCTGGTCGATGGCCGGACCGGCTTCGAGGACCTTCAGGCCCTTGGGCTCGGCGAAGGTGGTGAGCGCCTTCACCGTCGCCGCCACATCGGCGGACGCGACCGGGGCCGCCTTGGGGCCGTTCTGCTTGGTGTTGAAGTATTCGGCGAGCGTGGCCGCGTACTCCGGAACGATGTCGATCTGCCCCTTTTCCAGGGCCGGTTCGTAAAGCTCGCGGTTCTTGAGCGTCTGTACCGAGGTGGAGTAGCCGGCGTCCTTGAGGATCTGCGCGTAGAGCTCGGCGAGCACCGTGCTCTCGGTGAATCCGGCGGAGCCGATCACCAGCGAGCCCTTCTTCTCCCCGGACGACGGGGAGGCGCTGTTGGAGCCGGACTTCTCCAGGCTGTCGCCACCGCAGCCCGTGACGCCGGTGAGGAGCAGTGCGGCGGCAGCGGCCACCATCGTGACGCGCAGCGTCGGGTTCATCGGTTCTCCATCCACAGTGCAGGAAAATTCATGGGGTTCAGGGAGTAGCGGGGGTCGAGGCGGGGACAACGCTGCCGGCACGGGGTCGGCGACGGCGCCGCATCGGATCGAGCAACCACTGCAGCGCGATGAAGATTCCCTCGATCAGCAGGGCCAGTCCTGCCACCAGCACCGCTCCCGCCACCACCTGCGCGGTGATCTGCCGGTTGAAGCCGGCCGTGATGATCCGGCCGAGGCCGCCGCCGCCCGCCATGGCGGCGATGGTCGCGGTGGCCACCACCTGGACCGCAGCGGACCGCACGCCCGTCCAGATCAGCGGAAAGGCCAGCGGCAGTTCGATGCGGAACATCAACTGACTTCCCGTCATCCCCATGCCGCGGGCGGCCTCGACGACATCACGGTCGGCCTCGCGCATGCCGACGTAGGCGTTGGTCATCAGCGGCGGCACGGCGAACAGCACCAGCGCGATGATGGTCGGCCAGTCGCTGTCCGAGCCCATCGCGAACATCAGCAGGACGAGGATCGCGAACGTGGGCACCGCGCGGCCCACGTTGGAGATGTTCACCGCGATGGCCCCGCCCTTGCCGAGGTGGCCGAGGACGATGGCGATCGGCAGGGCGATCAGACAGGCCAGGGCCAGGCAGACGACGGTGAAGTACACATGCTCGCCGAGCCGGTGCCACACCCCGTCCGTGCCGTTCCAGTTGGCGCTGTCGTTCAGCCAGTCCCAGGCTCCGGATACCGCGTTCATCAGGCCGCCTTCCTGCTCCGCGCCCACGGGGTGAGCAGCCACTGCACACCCAGCAGCAGCACGTCGGCCGCGATGGCGATGGCCACGCAGATCACCGAGGCGGTGAGCACCTGCGCCTTGAAGATGGTGTCGATGCCGGTGTAGATGAGGTTGCCGAGGCCGCCGTAGTTGATGATCGCGCCGACGGTGGTCAGCGCCACCGTCGAGACGGTGGCGATCCGCAGGCCGGCCATCAGCGCGGGGAGCGACAGCGGCAGTTCCACGGCGAACAGCAGTCGCAGCGGCCCGTATCCCATCCCGCGGGCGGCCTCTCTCACGTCCTCGGGCACGGATTCCAGGCCGGCCATGATGTTGCGCACCAGAATGGTCAGGGAGTAGAGCACCAGGCCCGTGACGACGACGGCCGGGGAGATGCCGAAGACCGGCAGCAGCAGCGAGAACATGGCCAGCGAGGGCACCGTGTACAGAACGGTGGAGAGCCCGAGCACGGGGCCCGCCAGGGGCCGCCAGCGCCGCGCGATCAACGCCACCGGGAACGCGATGAGCAGCCCGAGGGCCACCGACACCGCTGTGATCCACAGGTGCTGGACGGTGGCATCGGTCAGCTCATGACTGCGCGTGCGCAGGTATTCACCACAGATCCAGTCGTTGGATACCAGACAGTTCCGCTTGGCCATGCCCCTCACCTCCCCCCGCTCCGGTCCGTACATTCGTCCGACAACAGCCCTACAGTCGTCGCGTGGCCCGACCCTATCCGGCACCTGTGACAATCCGGCCGGTCCGCCATGCAGCCGCAATACTCCCGCCACAATTCCGGGCCGGAACTCGGGAAGAGTACGGTCTTGAGAACCCGTCAGTGAGGATTCCAGGCACCGATGATCCGATTCGAGAACGTCACCAAGCGGTACCCGGACGGCACGACCGCCGTCGACGACCTGTCGTTCGAGGTCGCCGAAGGTGAACTGGTCACGCTGGTGGGGCCGTCCGGCTGCGGCAAGACGACGACCATGAAGATGGTCAACCGGCTCATCGAACCGACCTCGGGACGGATCCTGGTGGACGGCGAGGACATCGCCTCCATCGACCCGGTGAAGCTGCGCCGCCGGATCGGCTACGTCATCCAGCAGGTCGGCCTGTTCCCGCACAAGAGCGTGCTGGAGAACACCGCGACCGTGCCCGCGCTGCTCGGCTGGAAGCGCGGCAGGGCCCGTGAGCGCGCCGCCGAACTCCTGGACCTGGTCGGCCTCGACCCGTCCGTCTACGGCGACCGCTACCCCGACCAGCTCTCCGGCGGGCAGCGGCAGCGGGTCGGGGTGGCACGCGCGCTGGCCGCGGACCCGCCGGTGCTGCTGATGGACGAGCCCTTCGGCGCCGTCGACCCCGTGGTGCGCGAGCGGCTGCAGTCGGAGTTCCTGAAGCTGCAGGCCACCGTCCGCAAGACCGTGCTGTTCGTGACGCACGACATAGAAGAGGCGGTCAGGCTCGGCGACCGGATCGCGGTCTACGGCGAGGGCCGTATCGAGCAGTACGACACGCCCGCGACCGTGTTGGGCGCGCCCGCCACCCCGTACGTCGCCGACTTCGTCGGTGCCGACCGCGGGCTCAAGCGGCTGTCGGTGACCGAGATCCAGCCCGCCGACCTGGAACAGCCGCCCACCGTACGGCTCGACGACCCGGTGGACACCGCCGCCGCGCGCATGCGCGCGGAGGGCTCCCGCTGGGCGGTCGTCCTGGACGCGAAGGGCGCGCTGCACGGCTGGATCACCGTGGACGCGCTGCTCGGCAAGGGCTCCACGGTCCGTGACCACGCCCGCCGCATGGAGGCGTGGGTGCCGATCGGCGCGACGCTCAAGCAGGCGTTCAGCGCCATGCTGCAGTACGACGCGGGGTGGATCGCCGTCGTCGACGGCGATCACTTCCTCGGCGTGCTCACCCCGGCACGGCTGCACGAAGCGCTGCGCCGCTCGATCGACGCGGACGCGCACGGCGCGGACCGCGCCGACGTCACGATCGAGTCGATCGAGCGGGCCGGCTAGGGCCCGTCCGGACAGGCGCTAGGAGTTGGGGCCGGCCGGCGGGATCACGGGCAGTCCCGCGGCGCGCCACGCCTGGAATCCGCCGTCCAGGTCCGTGGCGCGGTGCAGGCCCAGGTCCTGCAGGGAGGCCGCGGCGAGGCTGGAGGCGTACCCCTCGTTGCAGATCACCACGACCGTCAGGTCGTGACCGGTCGCCTCCGGCAGCCGGTGGTCGCCGAGCGGGTCCAACCGCCACTCCAGTTCGTTGCGCTCCACGACGAGCGCGCCGGGGATGAGCCCGTCCCGGTCGCGCAGCGCCGCGTAGCGGATGTCGACCAGGACGGCGCCGTTCGCGGCGGCCTCGGCGGCGGCCGGCGCGTCGAGGCGGTCCAGGCGGGTCCTGACGCGCTCCAGATGGTCGTCGATGCTGCGGGCGGCGGGGTCGGTCACCAGGTCTCCGGGTGTTCCACGACATCGAGCCGCAGGGTGCGGCCGTCGCGGAGGTAGCGGCGGATCAGCGGCAGGGGCGGGTAGTAGGCGTGCACGGAGATCGCGTGCCGCTCGTCGGAGCGGTTGACGACCTGGTGCACATGGTTGCGGCCGAAGGCGCGCCCCCTGCCGGCCGGCAGGGAGCGGGTGCGGTCCAGGCCCTCTGCCAGTTCGAGTGAGCTCCAGCCCTCCGACGGCAGCGGCACCGCGAGGGAGTCCTCGGTCAGCTCGCCGCCCGCGGTCACGAAGGCGCCGTACGAGCCGCCGTGGTCGTGCCAGCCGGTCTCGGTGCCGGGCGGCCAGCCCAGCAGCCAGGCCTCGGCTCCGCCGGGGCCCTCCAGCCGGATCCAGGTGCGGTCCAGCGGGTCGAGCGCCAGTTGGGCGACCTTCTCCGGGTCGGCGGCGACGGAGCGGACGAAGTCGAGCAGCTCGGCCGCCGTGGGTGCGGCGGCATGCGCGGGAGCCGGGGCCGGTTCGGACAGCACGGCCGTGGCGGCGGGCGCGGAAAGGGATCCGGAAGGGGATGTCGAAGGGGATGCGGAAACAAGCGCTGGTGCGGACAACAGGACCACCCGGGAGGGAGGCGCCGGCACGGCACTGCGCCGTCCGGAAACGGACGGCGGCGGCAGGCTACGGCGCGGAGGTGAGCGGGGAGGCGGGGTTCAGCGTGAACCCGGACACACGCAGCCCGCGTACCGGACGAGGTCCAGGTGCACTCGCCGGTGAAGTCGCCGTCCGATACCACTCACATCGAAGACTGAATCACGCCACCCTCGAGGCGGTCAACATTTGGGCTCGCGTCTCAGATGCCGGGCGCGGTGTCTTCCGGATCCTCGGGAAGCTTGCAGACCCGCTCCAGGAAGATCGCCGCGGCGACGACCGCGAGACCGGCCAGCACCGCGAAGCCCGCGTAGACCGCCTGGTCCCGGCGCGGCGGAACGTCGAACTGGTACATCAGCAGGAAGACGCCGGCGCCGCCGTACATCCCGGCGACCAGCGCGGCCACCAGCGCGCTCGCCTGGCCGAAGACCACCGCGCGGGCCGCCAGCAGCGGGTCGACGCCCTTGGCGCCGGGGACGCGGTCGCGCTGGGCGCGCAGCCGGGTCCGCAGCGACAGCGCGGTCGCGGTGAGCACCGCCGCGATCAGCGCGAGCACGATGGGCGCGGCCAGCGGGACGCTCGGCAGCGTGCCGAGCGAGTCCCACAGCTTGGCCCCGGCCCAGGAGAGCACCCCCGCCACCGCGAACAGCCCCAGCAGCGTTCTGATGCGCAGCGCCTTCACCGAGTGTTCGCCCCTCACATGGTTCATCTGCCGGTTGTCGTCGTGCTCGTGGTGCGGTCGGCGCCGGTGGCGCCCGCCTGCCCGACCGCTTAACGCTTATTCGGGCAGCCGGAGTTCCACATC
Source organism: Streptomyces sp. NPDC045021 (assembly GCF_056432645.1). Taxonomy (NCBI): domain Bacteria; kingdom Bacillati; phylum Actinomycetota; class Actinomycetes; order Kitasatosporales; family Streptomycetaceae; genus Streptomyces; species Streptomyces sp. NPDC045021. The sequence goes on along the minus strand of NZ_JBWKIQ010000002.1, from coordinate 752,596 downwards.
GCCGCGGGCCTGCACGCCTTCGTTGCCGACCGCCGCCAGCAACTCTGCCACCTCGCCGTGGCCGGGGAGCTCCGCCGACGGGTCAACATCGTGCCAGGGCGCGAGAACGAAGGCCCGCTGGTGTGCGCGCGGGTGCGGCAGCGTCAGGTCGGGATCGGCGGAGACGATGCCCTGGTAGGCAACGATGTCCACGTCGATGGTGCGCGGGCCCCAGCGCTCGGTGCGGACCCGCAGGAACGCTTCCTCGATGGCCTGGCCGCGTTCGAGCAGGGAGGACGGCGGCAGCGTGGTCTTCACCAGCACCACCGCGTTGAAGTAGTTGGCCTGGCTGCCGGGCTCGACGCCCCACGGCTCGGTCTCGTAGACCGGCGAGATCGCCTTGACGCGCACGCCGGGAGTGTCCTCCAGCGCGTCGATGGCGCCCTGCAGGGTCTCCAGCCGGTTGCCCAGGTTGCTGCCCAGCGCGATCACGGCCCGCTGGGGGTTGTGCAGCGTCGTGTCGGCGGCATCGACCTGCGCCACCACGGACGGGTGTACGGGCTGCACGGTGGGGTCGGGACTCACGGGCGCCTCCGGGTGATGGTGATGGTCACGTCGTCGAACGGAACGGTGATCGGGGCGTCCGGCTTGTGCACGGTGACCTCGACCTCCTGGACTGCCTCGTGCTTGAGGCACTGGTCGGCGATGCGCTGGGCGAGGGTCTCGATCAGGTCGACCGGCTCGCCCTTGACGACATCCACGACCTCTTCGGCCACCACGCCGTAGTGGACGGTCTTCGTCAGGTCGTCCCCGGCCGCGGCAGGAGCCGTGTCCAGGCCGAGCACCAGGTCCACGACGAAGGTCTGGCCCTCCTCGCGCTCCCTGGGAAACACGCCGTGGTTACCGCGGGCCTTGAGGCCGCGCAGCGTGACACGATCCACGAGATCACTCCTGCTGAATTGTTCGGACGGACGGGCTGAGTCCCGCCATCTGTACGGGCCCGCCCGGAATCGAATCTACCCGCGACTACCGACAACGCGTGCCGACGGGTTGTCCGGGGCCGGTCCGGCCCAGGTCAGAGCGGGGCGGACTCCAGCCCTTTACCCACGAGCCGGGCCGCTACCCGTCTCCCGGCGGATTCTTGGCGCGAACGGGTGACGGTGCCGCCGGGACGGCCGGATCCCGGGCCGGACGGGTGAACGCGGGGTGATCGGCGGGCGTGATTCAGGCGCCGGGACCCGCGGTGTCCTCTTCGTCGTCGCCGTCGGCGAGTACCGGCGAACCGTGGTGCACCCACAGCCGCCACCCCTCCGGTGTGCGCCGGAACACATTGGTGGCGACCACCAGGGCGCCCACCAGCGTCCCCGCCGAGCCGTCCTCCTCGGCCGGTCCCCCGGTCAGGATGTTCTCGGTGCAGGTCACCAGAGCCGTGTCACCGTCGACCGCGATCTCGACATCGGTCAGGAAGAACTGGATGTACTCGGTGTTCGCCATGATCAGCGCGTACGAGCGCATCACCTCGCCGCGCCCGCGCAGCACCGGCCACCCCGGGTGCACCACCGAGACCGTCTCGGCCAGCGGACCGGTGAGAACGATCTCCTCCAACGCGTCCAGGTCCGAGTTCTCCACCGCGTCGTAGAACGCCTGGTTCGCCTCCTCGACCTTCGCGGCCTCCGTCGTGCGAGGCGTCACGCGGCACCCGCCGTCCGTGCCGCGCCTTCGATGGCCCGCGAGACGCGCACCGCGTCCGCGCTCGCGTGCACCTCGTGCACCCGTACCGCCCACGCGCCCTCGCGGGCGGCGATCGCGGAGACCGCGGCGGTCGCCGCGTCTCGCTCCCTGGCCGGCGGCGGATCTCCGGCCGCCCCGGCCAGCACCCGCCCCAGGAAGCGCTTCCTGGACGCGGCCACCAGCAGCGGACGGCCCAGCGCGCGCAGCTGACCGAGGTGCGCCATCAGCGCGAGGTCGTGCTCGGCGTTCTTCGCGAAGCCCAGGCCCGGGTCGAGGATGATCCGGGCCGGGTCGATACCGCCGGCGACCGCGCGCTCGCAGCTCTCGCCCAGCTCGGCGACGACCTCGGCCACCACGTCGCCGTAGACCGCCCGGTTGTTCATGTCGATGCTCTGCCCGCGCCAGTGCATGACGACGAACGGCACCCCCGCGTCGGCGACCACCGGGACCATCGCGGGGTCGGCGCCGCCGCCGCTCACATCGTTGACCAGCCGCGCACCCGCCGCGACCGCCCGCTCGGCGACCGCCGCCCGCATCGTGTCCACGCTGACCAGGACGCCGGCCGCGGCCAGCTCCCGCACCACCGGGATCACCCGGCGCAGCTCCTCGGCCTCCGAGACCCGGGCCGCTCCCGGCCGCGTCGACTCCCCGCCGACGTCCACCATGTCCGCGCCGGACGCGACGAGGTCCAGGCCGTGCTTGACGGCCAGCTCCGGGTCGAACCACTGGCCGCCGTCGGAGAACGAGTCCGGCGTGACGTTCACCACGCCCATGACCGCGCAGCGGTCCCACTCAGGAAGACCGTCCACGAAGCCCCGCAGCGTATTCATGCGCCAAGCGTAGGCGCTGGCCGGTCGACTACTGGTCGCTGAGCCGGCCGCTCAGCCACTCCAGGGCGGGCGGGATCTCCCGGCCCCAGGTGTTGAAGTTGTGGCCGCCGCTCTCGAGGATGATCGACGACATGTGCGTCGGCGCCTTCGCGGCGCCGATCAGCTTCAGCGTCTCCCGGTAGTTCGGCTCGCCCTTCTTGCTGCTGGTGACCAGCAGGTTCACCGGCGGGTGCGGCAGGTTCTTCAGCCGCCACGACAGGTTGTTCTGCAGTTCGAGCTGCTTGTCGCCGCCGAACAGGTCGCCGGTCGTCCGGTCGTGCGGCGCCTTGTAGTCGGCGGACAGGCCGACAGCGGTCGAGTACGCCTCGGGGTGCCGCATCGTGAGCTTCAGGGCGCAGTAGCCACCGGTGGAGTCGCCCATGATTCCCCAGTTCCGGGCTTTGGTGCCGACCCGGAAGTGGCTGGACATGGCCGCGCGCAGGTCCTTGGTGAAGAAGGTCTCCGTCTGCGGGCCGCCGGGGATGTCCATGCACTCGGTGTCCCGCGGCGGGGCCACGGTCGGCCGCATCATGATCAGTATGGTCGGCTTGGCCTTGCCGTCCTTGACCTGCTGGTGCGCGATCGACGGGTACTTCATCTTCTTGAACAGCGCCTCGGCGGTGCCCGGGTACCCGGTGAGGATCACGGACGCCGGGAACCTGCGCTTGGCGTCCTGGAAGTACTCGGGCGGCAGGTAGACATAGGCCGGGGTGGTGATGTCGGACGCTCCGCCCTGGAACACCACCTTCTGGATCTGGCCGCCGACGCTCGGCACCGAACCGCCGGGCACGTTGACGTACTTGTGGCCGACGACCTGCAGCTGGTTGGCCGCACCCGAGTGGTCGACGACGACGCCCGGCTCGGACTCCTGTCCGAACAGGTCGGCCCAGGAGGCGTAGAAGCCGAACGAGTAGTTTGCGGCGAGACCGAGCGCCGCGATCATCGACAACTGGGTGAAGAGCATCATGCCGACCCGCCCCAACACCGCCGGGACGCTGCGCTTGGACAGCCGCGGCCAGAGCCATACGGTGACCACGAACAGCACTACTGCGGCTATGACCGCCAGCAGTAGGACCTTCTTACTGGTAAGACCCATGTCGAGTGACGTACTTTCCTGTCCGCGGCCCGGTTCCGGCTCCTTCTGACGGAACCTAAGGGCCTTTCTTCGCGTCCTAGAGGGCGCAAATTGTTCATATCGAGAGCTGTTTGCGGAACATATCCCGCAATGTTGGGGCTTGGTGACCCATGTCTGTACAGGTAGATGGAGAACTCGCCGTCCGGGTTCCCTGGGCAGGTGCCCGTGTCTACTGATCGCGCAAACGCCGGTACGCGGCGGCCGCGGTTCCTCCGCTCCTCCTCCGTCCCCGCGGTCGTCGGTACCGCCGGGGCCGTGGTGGGGCTGCTCGACGTCGTCTCCGGCGTGTTCCCCGGTTTCCGCAACGGCCGGATGCACCACATGGCGATGGTCTTTCCCGGCACCATGAGTTCGCTCGCGGCGGCCGGGTCGGTGGTCACCGGCATCCTGCTGCTGATGCTGGCTCACGGCCTCAAACGCGGGAAGGTGCGCGCCTGGTGGGCCGCGGTCCTGCTGCTGCCGACCGGTGCCGCGACCCAGCTGGTCTACCGGCACTCGGGCGTCGGCGCGTTCGTCTCTCTGGGGCTGCTCGCGCTGCTGATCGTCCACCGGGCGGAGTTCAACGCCCTGTCGGACCCGCGCACCCGCTGGCGCGCGGCGGCCAACTTCGTGCTGCTCAGCGTCGTCGCCCTCGGGCTGGGGCTGCTGATCGTCAGCGCCCACCCCCGCGTCGAGATGGGCGATCCCAGCCTGATCGAGCGGCTGCAGCACGTGCTGTACGGGCTTTTCGGTTTCGAGGGCCCGGTGAGCTATACGAGTGACCGGGCCTCGGACGTCGTGGCCTACTCGCTCGGCGGGCTCGGGTTCCTGATCGCCGGCACCACCGCGTATCTGATCCTGCGTCCGGCACGGCCGGTCGCCGAGCTCAGCAGCGCCGACGAGGACCAGCTGCGCGAGCTGCTGGCCAAGCACGGCGCCCGCGACTCGCTCGGCCACTTCGCACTGCGCCGCGACAAGAGCGTGGTGTTCTCACCGAGCGGCAAGGCCGCCGTCTGCTACCGGGTGGTGTCCGGGGTGATGCTCGCCAGCGGCGACCCCATCGGGGACGTGGAGGCCTGGCCGGGTGCCATCGAGCGCTATATGGAGCTGGCCCGCGCTCACGCCTGGATCCCGGCGGTCGTGGGCTGCAGCGAGACCGGCGGCGAGGTCTGGACCCGCGAGACGGGCCTGGACGCGCTGGAGCTGGGCGACGAGGCGATCGTGCGCACCAGCGCCTTCACCATGCAGGGCCGCGCGATGCGCAACGTCCGGCAGATGGTCAAGCGCATCGAACGCTCCGGCTACGTCTGCAAGGTGCGCCGGGTCCACGAGCTGTCGGACGCCGAGCGCGAGCAGGTCCGCCAGGCCGCCGACGCCTGGCGCGGCACCGACACCGAGCGCGGCTTCTCCATGGCGCTGGGCCGGTTCGGCGACGTCGAGGACGGCGACTGCGTGGTCGTCACCGCCCACAAGGAGCGCGAGGACGGTATCGAGTCGCCGCTGGGCGACCTGCGGGCCGTGCTGCACTTCGTGCCCTGGGGCAAGGACGGCATGTCCCTGGAGCTCATGCGGCGCGACCGCAGCGCCGACCCGGGCCTCAACGAACTGCTGATCGTCGAGGCGCTGCAGCACGCGCCGGAGTTGGGCGTCGAGAACGTCTCGCTGAACTTCGCGATGTTCCGCTCGGCGCTCGCCCGCGGTGAGCGGATCGGGGCGGGGCCGGTGCTGCGCGGCTGGCGGGGACTGCTGGTCTTCCTGTCGCGCTGGTTCCAGATCGAGTCGCTGTACAAGTTCAACGCGAAGTTCCAGCCGGAGTGGGTGCCGCGGTTCCTGGTGTTCCGCAACTCCCGGGACCTCCCGCGGATCGGCTTCGCCACCATGCAGGCGGAGGGCTTCGTCACCCTGTCGCTGCCGCTGCCGGACGCGCTCCAGCGGTTCCTGCCGGGCCGGGCCAAGCGGGCCGCGCACAGCGCGTCCTGCTACGCCAACGCCTCGGAGCCGGAGCGGGTCGTCAAGAGCGTCGCCTGACCGCGGTAACCATCCGCGACAACGAAACCGGCCGGGCCCTGACAGGGGCCCGGCCGGTTTCGTCGTGACACGTGGTGTGGCAAGCGCTGCGGCGGGTGGTGCGGCGGGCGGTCTCAGCGGGCGATGATCAGGCTCATCGCCTCGGAGCGGGTCGCGGAGTCGCGCAGCTGACCGCGCACCGCCGAGGTGATGGTCTTCGCGCCCTGCTTGCGCACCCCGCGCATCGTCATGCACATGTGCTCGCACTCGATGACGACGATCACGCCGCGCGGCTCCAGGATGCGCATCAGCGAGTCGGCGATCTGCGTGGTGAGCCGCTCCTGGACCTGCGGGCGGCGGGCGTAGACATCGACCAGCCGGGCGAGCTTCGACAGCCCGGTGATCTTGCCGCTGGCGGCCGGGATGTAGCCGACGTGCGCGACACCGACGAACGGCACCAGGTGGTGCTCGCAGCTGGACATCACCTCGATGTCCTTCACCAGCACCATCTCGTCGTGCCCGAGGTCGAACGTCGTGGTCAGGACGTCTTCCGGCTCCTGCCAGAGGCCGGCGAATATCTCCTTGTAGGCGCGGGCCACCCGGCTGGGTGTCTCCCGCAGGCCTTCCCGGTCCGGGTCCTCGCCGACCGCGATGAGGAGCTCTCGCACAGCGGCCTCGGCGCGCTTCTCGTCGAACTCGCCGATGGCCCCTTCACCATCCAGCGTCACCGGGTCGGTCATCTGTGCCTCGTTCCTCGTACGGACCTGCAGGACTTGCAGTTTTCTGCGAAAGCGGAAGGCCGCGCCCCCAAGGCTAAAACCTTGGGGGCGCGGCCTGCATTCCGGGATCACCTTCGCCGGGCGGCTGTCGCCGACCGGTTTCCGGTGGTCAGCTGTCGGTACCGCTGCCCGAGTCCTCGGGAAGCTCCACCGTCTCGGTGGCCTTCTCGATGGCCGGGGTGGCGGTGCTGCTGCCGTTGGCGGACTGGCTGCCGTTGGTGAGCGCCAGCTCCTTGGGCGAGAGCACCGGCGGGCGGGTCGACGGCGTACGCCGCGAGGACCCGGTCCAGGCCGGACGCGGCGGGCGCCTGACGATGGCCTTGAAGATCTCGGCGATCTCCTCCTTGTTCAGCGTCTCCCTCTCCAGGAGCGCCAGAACCAGGTTGTCGAGAACGTCGCGGTTCTCGACCAGGATCTCCCACGCCTCGTTGTGCGCGGTCTCGATGAGCTTCTTGACCTCTTCGTCGACCAGCCCGGCGACCTCTTCCGAGTAGTCGCGCTGGTGACCCATGTCACGGCCCAGGAACGGCTCCGCGTTGTCCGAGCCGAACTTGATCGCGCCGAGCCGCTCGGTCATCCCGTACTGGGTGACCATCGCGCGGGCCGTCGCGGTCGCCTTCTCGATGTCGTTCGAGGCGCCGGTGGTCGGGTCGTGGAAGACCAGTTCCTCCGCCGCCCGGCCGCCCATCATGTAGGCGAGCTGGTCGAGCATCTCGTTGCGCGTCGTCGAGTACTTGTCCTCGTCCGGCAGGACCATCGTGTAACCGAGGGCCCGGCCGCGGGAGAGGATCGTGATCTTGTGCACCGGGTCGCTGTTCGGAGAAGCCGCCGCGACCAGGGCGTGTCCGCCCTCGTGGTACGCGGTGATCTTCTTCTCCTTCTCGGACATGATCCGGGTCCGCTTCTGCGGTCCGGCCACGACCCGGTCGATCGCCTCGTCGAGGGTCTCGTTGTCGAGCAGCTTGCGGTCCCCGCGGGCCGTCAGGAGCGCGGCCTCGTTGAGCACGTTCGCCAGGTCCGCGCCGGTGAAACCGGGGGTGCGGCGAGCGACGGCCCGGAGGTCGACGTTCGGAGCGACCGGCTTGCCCTTGGCGTGGACGTTCAGGATCTCCAGCCGGCCCATGAGGTCGGGGCGGTCCACGGCGATCTGCCGGTCGAAGCGGCCCGGGCGCAGCAGCGCCGGGTCCAGGATGTCCGGCCGGTTGGTGGCGGCGATCAGGATGACGCCGCCCTTCACGTCGAAGCCGTCCATCTCGACGAGCAGCTGGTTGAGCGTCTGCTCGCGCTCGTCGTGCCCGCCGCCCATACCCGCACCGCGGTGCCGGCCGACGGCGTCGATCTCGTCGACGAAGACGATCGCCGGAGCGTTCGCCTTGGCCTGCTCGAAGAGGTCACGGACACGCGAGGCGCCGACACCCACGAACATCTCGACGAAGTCGGAGCCCGAGATCGAGTAGAACGGCACGCCCGCCTCACCCGCGACAGCGCGGGCCAGCAGGGTCTTACCGGTACCGGGCGGGCCGTAGAGCAGCACGCCCTTGGGGATCTTGGCGCCGACGGCCTGGAACTTCGCCGGCTCCTGCAGGAACTCCTTGATCTCGTGGAGCTCCTCGACCGCCTCGTCCGCCCCGGCCACATCCGCGAACGTGGTCTTGGGGGTGTCCTTGGTGATCAGCTTGGCCTTGGACTTCCCGAACTGCATGACGCGGGATCCGCCGCCCTGCATCTGGTTCATCAGGAAGAGGAAGACCACGACGATCAGGACGAACGGCAGCAGCGACAGCAGGATGCTGACGAACGCGTTCTGCTTGGACGGCGAGACGGTGAAACCGTCGGGCAGCGTGCCGCCCGCGGTCGCGTCGCCGTCGACCTTCTTCTGGAGGTAGGCGGCGAGGTCAGTGCCCTGGATGTCACTGACGTAGCTCGCCTTGAGCTTGGTGCCCAGGTCCTTGCCGCCGACCTTTGCGCCGTCGACAAGCTCGACCTTGATCATCTGCTCGTCGCCGGTGGTGATCTCCGCCGACTTGAGAATGTTGTCCTTGCTGTGGATCGCTTGCACGACCTGGCCGGTGTCCACCGTCTTGTAGCCGCCGGAGGAGCCGACGACCTGCATGAGGACGACCACGGCGATGACAGCCAGCACGATCCACATGACTGGCCCACGGAAATAGCGCTTGACGTCCATCCATGCGGGGCGCGGACGCCCCGTCCCTCCTGCCACAGTGAGGCAGCGCGGCTCGATGGCCGCGCGCACATCCGGTGTATGACCCGACCTTCGGACGGTACCTCAGCATTGTCCACCGAGGCGGCCGCCGACCGTTAACAATCCCGGCTTCCCCTGCTTCAACGGCGGGAAAGGGTGCGGGGTTCCCCGTTGTCGGCACGGGCTGCGCCGAACGGGGACATCCTCGGACGAACGGGGCGTCAGCCGCCGTATACGTGCGGGGCGAGTGTTCCGACAAATGGGAGATTGCGGTACTTCTCGTTGAAATCGAGTCCGTAGCCGACGACGAATTCATTGGGAATGTCGAAGCCGGTGTACTTCACATCGATCTCGACCTTGGCCGCCTCCGGCTTGCGCAGCAGCGTGCAGACCTCCAGGGAGGCCGGGCCGCGCGAGCCGAGGTTGCTGATCAGCCAGGACAGCGTCAGACCGGAGTCGATGATGTCCTCGACGATCAGCACATCGCGGCCGGCGATGTCGGTGTCGAGGTCCTTGAGGATGCGGACAACGCCCGAGGACTTCGTGCCGGCGCCGTAGGAGGACACCGCCATCCAGTCCATCGTCACGTTGGTGGACAGCGCGCGTGCCAGGTCCGCCATGACCATCACCGCGCCCTTGAGCACGCCGACGATCAGCAGGTCCTTCCCGGCGTAGTCCTTGTCGATCTTCGCGGCAAGCTCGATCAGCTTGGCGTCGATCTCTTCCTTGGTGATGAGCACCTTTTCGAGATCGGTGCCCATGTCGTTCTCGTTCACCTGTTTTGGTTCCTCAAGGTCTACGACGGTGAGAAGAACAGTCTGCCATTGCGCCGCCGGGCCTCGACGCCGCCCGGCAGGTTGAGACCTTTCTGCCCACGCCAGTCCGTGACCAGCCGGTCGACCTCCTCGATGTGGCGGGCGAAGAGGAATCCGGGCGGGGAACCGGCCGCGATGACCGCGCGGCGCAGGATCCGGCGGCGGACGGCGGCCGGAAGGACGTACAGCCGGTCCGCGTCCAGGGTGCCGTCACCGTCGGCAACATCACGTTCTGCGGTGGCCGCCCACTGGTCCAGGGCGTCGGCATCGTCTCGCGACAGCTGGGCGGTACGGGCCAGCGCCTCGATGACGCCCTTGCCGAGGGACTTCTCCAGCACCGGCAGCGCCTCGTGGCGGACCCGGGAGCGGGTGTACGCCGGGTCGTGGTTGTGCGGGTCCTCCCACACGTCGATGCCCTGGGCCAGGCATCCCTTGCGTACGGTGTCGCGGTCGAGCAGGAGGAACGGGCGGCGGTAGCGGCCGCCCGCGCCCGATACGGCGGCCATGCCGGACAGCGAGCGCGTGCCGGAGCCGCGTGCGAGCCCGAGCAGCACCGTTTCCGCCTGATCGTCCCGGGTGTGGCCGAGCAGGACCGCGGCGGCACCGCGGGCGTCGGCGGTGGCGTCGAGGGCGCCGTACCGGGCGTCACGGGCGGCGGCTTCCGGCCCGCCCTGGCGGCCGACGGTGACACCGACGGCATCCACGGGGTCGAGCCCGAGGCTGCGCAGGCGCGCGGCGACTTCGAGGGCCCGGCCGGTCGAGCCGGGCTGCAGCCCGTGGTCGACGGTGACGGCCCCGGCGCGCACGCCGAGCTTGGGGGCCTCGAACGCGAGGGCCGCGGCGAGCGCCATGGAGTCGGCGCCTCCGCTGCAGGCGGCGAGGACGAGCGGGTTGGGGGCGGGGGTGGCGATGAGGACGTCGTGAAGTACGCGGCGGACCGCCAGGCGTATCGCGGCGACCGTGGGGTGGGGACCCATATCCGGTTCCCTCCTATGGAGGCTGTGAGGGTGATCACGCAAAGTAGCTAGATGGTGACAGAAGCTGGGGCAGTACCCGAGCATCGCACGCCTTACCCTGCGCTTACGGTCCCTCGGACGGGTGAACCGGGAGGCGTTGGGTGGTCACGAATCGCTGCGGCGGTGCACCCTTGCGACCCAGTCCGCCGGTTTGGCGATCTCCAATTTCGTCGGGAGCGTGTTGGGCGACGTCCAGATCCGATTGAAGCCGTCCATGCCCACTTCGTCGACGACAGCGCGCACGAAGCGCTCGCCGTCCTTGTACTGGCGCAGCTTCGCGTCCAGCCCCAGCACCTTGCGCAGCACCTGGTCCAGCCGGCCCGCGCCGCTGGCCCGGCGCTGCTGGAACTTCTCCCGGATCTCCGCGACGGTCGCCACGACGTCGGGGCCGACGCCGTCCATCACGTAGTCCGCGTGGCCTTCGAGCAGCGACATGACGGCGGTCAGGCGCGCGAGGATCTCCCGCTGGGCGGGGGTCTGGACGAGATCGACGAGGCTGCGGCCCTCGTCCGCCTCGTCCTCCTCCTTGGCGCCGCCACCGGCGGCGAAGGACTGGGCGGCCTCCCGGATCCGTTCGATGACGGTGGAGGCGTCCATGTCGGTCTCGGCGAGGAACGACTGGATCTCGCCCTCGATGTGGTCGCGCAGCCACGGCACGGCGGTGAACTGCGTGCGGTGCGTCTCCTCGTGCAGGCACACCCACAGCCGGAAGTCGTGCGGGTCCACGTCGAGTTCCCGCTCCACGTGCACGATGTTCGGCGCGACGAGCAGCAGACGGCCCGCGCGGGGCTCTCCCGGGACGGGGACGACGGGGCCGGCCGGCAGCTCGCGGGTGGCGGGGGCGAAGGTCTCGTACTGGCCGAGCACCCGGGACGCCAGGAACGACAGCAGCATCCCGACCTCGACGCCGGTGACCTTGCCGCCGACCGTGCCGAGCGCCATACCGCCGAGGCCGCCGGGGCGGCGGTCCTGCATCTTGCCCAGCAGCGGCTTGAGGATCTCGCGGAAACCGGCGACGTTCGCCTTCACCCAGCCCGTGCGGTCCACGATCAGCACGGGTGTGCCGTTCGTCTGGGCCGCCGCGTCCCCGTACATGCGGGTGAACGCGCGCACGTGCTCCTCCGAGGAACGCGCGTGCTCGCGCAACTCGGCGACGATCGCCCGCGCCTCGTCCCCGCTGACTTCCGGCCCCGGTCGCACCAACCGCTGTGCGGTTGCCACTGCGAGGTTCCAGTCGACCATCTCGGCACCACCGACGCTCGTCATGCCTTCACGGTACGTTGCCGCTCCGGCTTTGGGGGTCGGATAACGGCCGGGGGTCCTGGGCCGGGACCGGTGCGGGGCCCGGGCCGCTCAGCAGCCGCACGCGGCGAGGGCGGATGCCAGCCGGTCGAGGGCGGATTGGGCGGCGGTCGCGGACGTGGCGCCCTGGGTGAGGAAGGCGAAGGTGAGCAGCCGGCCGTCGGCGACGACGGTGCCGGTGATGGCGTGGACGCCGGTGAGGGTGCCGGTCTTGGCGCGGATCAGGCCGGCGCCGGAGGCGGGGCCGCCGCGGAACCGGTCGGAGAGGGTGCCGGAGAAACCCGCGACGGGCAGTCCGGTGAGGATCGGCCGCAGTTGGGGACGGCCGGGCGCCGCGGCCAGTGCGAGGAGCCGCGCGAGCTGCTCCGCGGAGAGCGCGTCGGCGCGGTCGAGGCCGCTGCCGTCGGTGAACTTCGCCCCGGCGAGCGGCAGACCGAGCCGCCCCAGGGCCTCGGTGACGGCCTGCTGGGCACCGCCGAAACTCGCGGGCAGGTGCGCGGCGATCGCCGTCTGCCGGGCGAGCGCCTCCGCGATGTCGTTGTCGCTGTTCGTCAGCATCCGTTCGACGAGCGCGGACAGCGGCAGGGACTGGGTCGTGGCGAGCTTCGCGCCGGACGCGGCGGCGGGCGTCCCGGCGGGCGTGCCCGTCACTTTGATGCCTCGGGCTTTGAGCAGCTTCGCGAAGGAGACGGCGGCGTCGCCCGCCGGGTCCGTGGAGCGGTCGGCCGGGCCGTGGTCGCTCTTGTCGAGGCGCCCCTCGTCGACCATCAGGGACGTGACCGGCGCGATGTTCTCGTTGCGGCGGCCGATGGGATGCAGGACGGGGCCGGAGTAGAGCGAGGTGTCGTAGCCGAGCGAGGTGGCGGTGGTGCCGCGGGCCTTGAGCGCGCGGGCGGTGTCGTCGGCCAGGGTGCGCAGCGCGCCGGTGGTGAGGGTGGGGTCCCCGCCGCCCACGAGCACGGTGCTGTGCGCCCCCGTGGCCAGCACGGTCGTTGGTATCCGGTGGTCCGGGCCGAGTACGGAGAGCGCGGCGGCGGCCGTCGCGATCTTTATGGTCGAGGCCGGCACGGACAGGGTCGACGCACCGGAGCCGTACAGCAGCTTGCCGGTGGCCGCGTCGATGACGGCCCCGGTGCGCAGCGGGCCGAGGGCCGGGTCGCGCAGCAGCGGTGCGAGCCTGGCGGCGAGCGCCTGCTGGGTGGGGAGCGTCCCCGGGTCCGTGGCGGGCGCGGCGAGCACCTTGGCGGCGGGCGGGGCCGCGGCCTCGGTGGGCAGCGGTCGGTGGGACGCGGGGACGGTCCCGCTGTCCGGTTGGTGACCCCGGGAGGCGGCCGCCGACCTTTCCGCCGTACGCTGGCCCGACTCCCACGGTCCGGCCACGGCCACCGCCGCGAAGGAAACGGTCAGTCCGACTGCGGCCGACCCCGCCACTACCTGCCATGTTCTGGCGTCCGGCACCCCCGACCAGCCCCTTTCGCGACCACACACCTGCGTGGGAGACACTTAACCACCAGAAGTATGTGCTGATCATGGAGGAGTAGGGCCTTGGAGTTCGACGTCACGATCGAGATCCCGAAGGGTTCCCGGAACAAGTACGAGGTGGACCACGAGACCGGTCGTATCCGCTTGGACCGCCGGCTCTTCACCTCGACCAGTTACCCGGCCGACTACGGCTTCGTCGAGAACACCCTCGGTGAGGACGGCGACCCGCTGGACGCGCTGGTCATCCTCGATGAGCCGACGTTCCCCGGCTGCCTCATCAAGTGCCGCGCCGTCGGTATGTTCCGTATGACCGACGAGGCGGGCGGCGACGACAAGCTGCTGTGCGTGCCGGCGTCGGACCCGCGGGTGGAGCACCTGCGTGACATCCATCACGTGTCGGAGTTCGACCGCCTGGAGATCCAGCACTTCTTCGAGGTCTACAAGGACCTGGAGCCCGGCAAGTCCGTCGAGGGCGCCAACTGGGTCGGCCGCATCGAGGCCGAGGCGGAGATCGAGGCGTCGTACAAGCGCCTGAAGGACTCGGGTCAGACCTTCCACAGCCACTGACACCCAGAAGTACCGGACGCCGGGCGGGCCCTTCACGGGCCGGCCCGGCGTTCGTGCGTTCCACCGCTCAGAAGCCGCGGGTGCGCTTGGCCGCGCGGCGGCGGGCCGGGTCGGCGGAGCCGGGGGTCTTGAGGACCATGCGGGCGATCTCCCCGCCGAGGTTCACCCCGATCGCGACGGCCAGCGCGAGCGCCGCGGCCTTCGTCAGCGAGGCGAACCCCTCCGACGGGTGGTTCTGGGTGAAGGCGAGCAGGCCGAAGTACGTCGCGGAACCGGGCAGCAGCGGGCCGATCGCGGCCGTGACGTACGGCAGGACCGACGCGTACCGGTAGCGGGCCATCAGCTGGCCGAAGAGGCCGACCAGGCCGGCGGCGGCCGCGGTGGCGACGACCGGGTTGGCGCCGAGCTGCTGGTGGAGCACCCCGTAGACCGTCCAGGCGACGCCGCCGTTGAGCATCGCGAGCAGCAGCACTCCGCGCTCGCACTGCAGCAGCACCGCGAAGGCGAGGGTGAGGGACATCGCCGACAGCAGCTGCACCCAGGGGTGGTCGTAGGCGCGCAGCGCCTGTTCCGGGTTGAGGTCGGCGCCCAGCCGCACCCCCACGTAGAGCACGATCGTCACGCCGAAGACGATGCCGACGACGAGGTACATGACTTCCAGCAGGCGCGCGGACGCGGTGATGTAGAACCCGGTCAGGCCGTCCTGGACGCCGGCGACCAGGGCCCGCCCCGGCAGCAGCGTGAACAGTCCACCGGTGATCACCGCGGACGCCTGGAGATCGGTGGCGCCCGGCAGGTGGTCGGCGTAGAGGTTGACGACGATGCCCATCGCGGCGGCCGGCATCGCGGCGGCGGCGAACTGGTAGAACTCCGGCAGCCCGCGTCCGGCGCACAGCCAGGCGAGCCGGTCGCCGAGCATCGCGGCCAGCGCCGCCGCGAAGAAGATCAGCGGACCACCGCCGACGAGGATGCTCGCCGAGCCGGCCAGCAGCCCGGCGGCGCCGGTCAGCACCCAGCCGCTGTACGGGTGCCGGTTGCGGCGGATGGCGGCGAGCCGGCCGTAGGAGTCCTCCAGCGTCGCCTCGTGCGCGGTGATGTCGTCCACGAGCTGGAAGACGGCCGCCAGCCGGGTGTAGTCGGTGCCGCGGCGGCGCACGGTACGGCTCGCACTGACCGGCGGCTCGACGAGGGACGGCTGGTACGAGATGCCCAGCAGCGTGAACGTGACGGTGGGTTCCACGCGGGCCAGGCCGTAGGCGTGCGCGACGCCGAACATCGCCGCTTCGACGTCCTCGGCGCCCTCGCCGCCGGCGAGCAGCAGCTCGCCGATGCGCAGCGTGAGGTCGAGCACACGGGGCACCGGCGGGCCGGCCTCCGGCTTGTCCGCGGGCAGCTCGGGCACCGGGCGCTCGGTGACGGGCATCCTGACCAGCTCGCGCATGCGGTCCTGCCAGGGGACGACGCCCTTGGTGAGCCGTATGACGGGGATCCCGTCGGGGGGCGTGAACGCGTTCCCCGCTCCGGCGCTCCCGGCTCCGCCGGGACCGGCCCCGTAGGCGGCGGAGGAGGCGGGCGCGGTGAAGGCGGAGCCCTCCGCCTCGGGGCCGGCCGGCAGCTCCACCCCGGTCGGCGCGGCGAACTCCGAAGTCGTCGAACTGTCGGATTCCGGGGCAGGCGGCATCGGTACACCGACGGGTGGCGTGAACTCCGACCGCGACTCGTCGGAGTCCGGCTTCTCTTCGTCCGACACGTTGACCGATCACCTCCGGTGATCAGTGTGCAGGGCGCACGGCACCCACCGCGATTCCCGCCCCCCTCACCGCACCGGCGGCGGACGTCGGCCCTCCGCTACTTGGCCCGGTGGCGGCCGCCCCGCCCGGCGCTGCCGACGGGCGGCGGGAGCAGGTCGGCGGGGGGCCGGGGGCCCTCCTTCTTCGACTTCGCGCGGGCCCGGAGGAACTCGATGGCGATCGGGACGACCGAGACGAGCACGATCGCGACGAGGATCAGCTCGATGTTCTTGTGGACGAACTCGATCTGGCCGAGCCAGTAGCCGAGGAGCGTGACCCCGGCCCCCCAGAGCGTGCCGCCGATGATGTTGTAGGTGACGAAGGTCCGGTAGTTCATGCGGCTGACGCCGGCGATGATCGGCGTGAACGTGCGGACGATCGGCACGAAGCGGGCCAGCACGATCGACTTGGGACCGTGCTTCTCGAAGAAGGCGTGCGCCTTCTCGATGTTCTCCTGCTTGAAGAGCCGCGAGTCCGGCCGCCGGAACAGCGAGGGCCCGACCTTGCGGCCGAAGAGGAAGCCGACCTGGTCTCCGACGATCGCGGCGACGACGACGAGCAGCGTCACCAGCCACAGCGGGGTCTTGAGGGTGCCGCCGGCGACCAGGAGTCCGGTCGTGAAGAGGAGCGAGTCCCCGGGCAGGAAGAATCCGATCAGCAGGCCCGACTCTGCGAAGACGATCAACAGCACGCCCCACAGGCCGAACGAGTTGATCAGGTGGTCGGGATCGAGCCAGCTGGGGCCCAGGGCGAGGTTCGTCACCGTTTAAAAGTACCAACCGATTCGTTGCGTCCCCTGTACGTGACGGCCGGATCCGATCCGTGAGGAGTCGGTGACCGGTCCGTGAAAGATCGGCGACGGAGAGATCGCGCCAACCGTCTTGGCCGAAACGTTCCCCAACCCCGGGGCAGTGCATTACGTTCTCCGCAAAGCCACCCGTGCACCACTGGCAAGTCTCCCGTCGCAGCATCTGAACCTTCTGGCGGATCCTGTTATGACTCGCGCCATCTCCCTGCACGACCTTTCGAAGTTCTATCCGAAGCAGGCCGTTCCCGCGGTCGACCGGTTCTCCCTGGACATCGCCCCCGGCGAGTTCCTGGTGATGCTCGGTCCCTCCGGCTGCGGCAAGTCCACCGTGCTGCGCATGATCGCGGGGCTGGAGGACATCAGCTCCGGGGAGCTGCTGCTGGACGGCGAATACGCGAACGACCTCGCACCCGGCGACCGCCGGATGGCGATGGTGTTCCAGAACTTCGCGCTGTACCCGAGCATGACCAGCCGGCAGAACATCGGGTTTCCGCTGCGCTTCGAGATGCCGGGAGAGGACCAGAACCCGCGGGTCGAGGAGACCGCGCGGATCCTGGGCATCGAGGAGATCCTGGACCGCTACCCCGGGCAGCTGTCCGGTGGCGAGCGGCAGCGGGTCGCGATGGGCCGCGCCATCTCGCGGCACCCCTCGGTGTTCCTGATGGACGAGCCGCTGTCGAACCTGGACGCCAAGCTGCGCTCGCATCTACGCGCCGAGATCGCCCGGCTGACCCGCGGAATGGGCGTCACCACCGTGTATGTGACGCACGATCAGGCGGAGGCCATGTCGCTCGGCGACCGGGTCGCGGTGATGCGCAGTGGGGTGCTGCAGCAGGTCGGAACGCCGCGCGACACCTACCACCTGCCGGTGAACGTGTTCGTCGCCGCGTTCATCGGGACGCCGCGGATCAACCTGCTGCAGGCCACGGTGCTGGCGCCGCTGGGCGGCGGAATGTGGATCGACTTCGGACGGCAGCGCCTGGGACTGCCGGAGCCGCTGAGCCTGGACCACCAGATGCTCCGCATCCAGCAGGGCCGGGACATCATCGTCGGGCTGCGCTCCGAGGCGGTGCGGATCGCGGCGCCGAGCAGCGCGCACGCGGGCGAGGTGGTGCTCAGCGGCATCGTCGAGCATGTGGAGTACCAGGGGCACGAGTGCCTGGTGCATCTGAACACCGGCGCGAGGCCTGCGGTCGTGCCGGAGCTGGAGGCGCCCCGGCTGCCCGCGCAGCGCACCCGTTCGGCGGCGCGGCGGGCGGCCGCCGGTCCCGGTGGGCTGGGGAAGCTGGCGCGCAAGGCCGCCGGACGGTTCCCCGGACTGCTGCAGGAAGCGGAGAGCCCCGGCGCGGTGAAGGTGCTGGACCCGCCGCCGGCCGACCGCGCGGAGCAGCCGACCGGCGATCTGGTGGTCCGCACCGGGCCCGACATCCGGGTCCGGCCCGGGGACCGGGTGCCGCTGCTGGTGGACCTGGCGCACCTCTACATCTTCGACAACACCGGCCGCCGGATCTGCCCCGCGCCCGCGGAGCAGCCGCGACTGGAGTAGTCCGAGGTGCGGGGACTGCCCGCAGGGGTAACCGTTCCCTCATGGGTATCGATGATTTCGGCGGCGGCCAGTCAGACCAGTCCGACGTCCTGGTGGTGACCACGAACGAAGCTCCCGGCTACCGGGTCGAGAAGGTGATCGGCGAGGTGTTCGGACTGACCGTGCGCTCCCGGCACATCGGGAGCCAGATCGGCGCCGGGCTCAAGTCGATGATCGGCGGCGAGCTGAAGGGTCTGACGAAGACCCTGGTGCAGACCCGCAACCAGGCGATGGAGCGGCTCGTCGAGCAGGCCCAGGCCCGCGGGGCGAACGGCGTGCTCATGATGCGCTTCGACGTGACGGAGGCCGCTGACGTGGGCACGGAGGTGTGCGCGTACGGCACCGCGGTGGTGCTGGTCCGGGTGTAGCCGCCCTGGCGTCGTTGCGGGCGAACGCCGGGCGGAGGATGTCAGACGTTGCGGATCGCGTTGGCGAGGATCGCGTCGTGCAGGTACCGGGCCATGCCCGGGCTGATCTGCTCGTAGGTCCGGGTGAACCGTTCGTCGGTGACGTAGAGGTCGGCCAGGCCGGTGTGGATCTCGTAGCCGCAGTCGTAGAACCAGCGGACGATCTGCTGCCGGTGTTCCTCGGCGAGGTCCATCGCCGCCTCGCTCTCCGCGGGGACGCCGGCCGCCATGAGCGCGACGACCCGCGCGTTCCACCGCGCGCTCTCCTCCTTGTAGCGCAGCCAGTCGTCCTTGGTGTAGCCGGCCGAGCGGCGCTGCGACTCGGCGTACGCGTCGGAGCCGCCCCAGCGGCGGCCGGCCTCCTCCTCGTACTGCTCGGGGTCGTGGTCCCCGAAGACCTCGAACTTCTCCTCGGGTGTGAGGTTGATGCCCATCTTCTTCGCCTCCATGGCTCGTTCGACGGCGGCCGCCATCTTCCGGAGTTCGGTGATCCGAGTGGTCAGCAGCTCGTGCCGGCGGCGCAGGTGCGCCGAGGGGTCGGCGGCCGGGTCGTCCAGCAGGGTGGCGACCTCGTCCAGCGGGAAGCCGAGCTCCCGGTAGAACAGGATCTGCTGCAGCCGGTCGAGGTCGGCGTCGTCGTACCGCCGGTGGCCCGCGTGGCTGCGGCCGCCCGGGGAGAGCAGCCCGATCTCGTCGTAGTGGTGCAGGGTCCGCACGGTGATTCCGGCGTAGCCCGCGACCTCTCCCACGGAGTAGCCCATCGCTTCCCGGCTCCTTTCCTGTCCGCTTCCGGAGACCTCTTCCGACCCGCTTCCGGGTCCACGGTGACGCCTCACGTCGCGTGAGGTGCAAGTGGCACACTTGTTCGCATGCTCGGGATAACTGATCTTTCGACGTACTTGGCGGGGCTCGCCCTGATCATCCTGCTGCCGGGGCCGAACTCGCTGTACGTGGTGTCGGTGGCGGCCCGGCTCGGGCCGCGCACCGGCTACCGGGCGGCGGCCGGGGTGCTCTGCGGCGACACCGTGCTGATGACGCTGTCGGCGGGCGGGGTGGCGTCGCTGCTGCAGGCCAGCCCGGTGGCGTTCACCGTGGTGAAGTTCGCCGGCGCGGGCTATCTGACCTGGCTCGCGGCGGGCATGCTGCGCGGCGCCGTGGCGCTGTGGCGGGGCCGGGCCGAACGCGCGGCGGCGGTCGACGCCGGGGACGGCGCACCGCGGGAGAAGGTGGAGCGGCCGTTCCGCAGGGCGCTGGTGGTCAGTCTCTTCAACCCGAAGGCGATCCTGTTCTTCGTCGCGTTCTTCGTGCAGTTCGTCGATCCGGGGTACGCCCACCCGGCGCTGTCGTTCCTCGCGCTCGGCGCCTGGGCCCAGCTGTTCAGCTTTACCTATCTGACGGTGCTCATCTTCAGCGGCACCTATCTGGCGGCGGCCTTCCGGCGGCGCCGGCGGCTGACGGCGGGGCTGTCGGCGGGCGCGGGCGCGCTCTTCCTGGGCTTCGCCGCGAAACTGTCACTGGCGAGCACCGTCTGACGGGCGGGGCGGGCGGGAGCGCCGTATCGTCCCGATGGGGAACCCGTTCCCGATGGGAACCCGTTGAGGAGGCTCCGCCATGTCGCTGCACAAGGGGACCGGGGACGCCCGTCCGCTCGCGGTCAATCCGTTCTTCTACGGCGACGCCGACCCGATCGGCAGCATGCGGACCGCACCTCCCAAGCACCGGATGCCGGACGGGCCGATGACGCCGCACACGGCGTACCAGCTGGTCCATGACGAGCTGATGCTCGACGGCAACTCACGGCTCAACCTGGCGACGTTCGTCACCACGTGGATGGAGCCGCAGGCCGATGTGCTGATGGCCGAGTGCCGCGACAAGAACATGATCGACAAGGACGAGTATCCGCGCACCGCCGAGTTGGAGCGGCGCTGCGTGGCGATCCTCGCCGACCTGTGGAACGCGCCGGACCCGGCGGAGGTCATCGGCTGCTCGACGACCGGTTCGTCCGAGGCGTGCATGCTCGCCGGAATGGCCCTCAAGCGGCGCTGGGCGAAGCGCAACGCGGACCGCTATCCGGCGACGGCCAGGCCCAATCTCGTCATGGGCGCCAACGTGCAGGTGTGCTGGGAGAAGTTCTGCGCGTTCTGGGAGGTCGAGGCGCGGCTGGTCCCCGTGGAGGGCGACCGGCTGCACCTGGACGCCGCGTCCGCCGTGGCGCTCTGCGACGAGAACACCATCGGCGTGGTCGCCGTGCTCGGCTCGACCTTCGACGGGTCGTACGAACCGGTGGCGGAGATCTGCGCGGCGCTCGACGCACTCCAGGAACGCACCGGTCTTGACGTACCGGTCCATGTGGACGGCGCCTCGGGCGCGATGGTCGCCCCCTTCCTCGACGAGGACCTCGTCTGGGACTTCCGGCTCCCCCGCGTCGCCTCGATCAACACCTCGGGCCACAAGTACGGTCTGGTCTACCCCGGCGTCGGCTGGGCCCTGTGGCGCGACCGCGACGCGCTCCCCGACGAGCTGGTCTTCCGCGTCAACTACCTCGGCGGCGACATGCCGACCTTCGCGCTCAACTTCTCCCGGCCGGGCGCGCAGGTCGTGGCGCAGTACTACACGTTCCTGCGGCTGGGCCGCGACGGCTACCGCGCCGTGCAGCAGAGCAGCCGGGACGTGGCGATGTCGCTGGCCTCGCGGATCGAGGCCCTCGGCGACTTCCGGCTGATCACCGAGGGCGACCAGCTGCCGGTCTTCGCCTTCACCACCGCCGACGACATCAAGAACTACGACGTGTTCGACGTGTCGCGCCGGCTGCGCGAACACGGCTGGCTGGTCCCCGCGTACACCTATCCGGCGGACCGCGAGGACCTGGCCGTCCTGCGGGTGGTCTGCCGCAACGGCTTCTCCGAGGACCTCGCGGACCTGCTCATCGAGGAACTCTCCCGGCTGCTGCCCGAACTCCGTCGCCAGCAGGAACCGCTGGACCGCCCGACAGCGGTGGCAACAGCCTTCCACCACTGACGGCGCTGCCTGCGCCGGCGGGTCAGGGGGTCGCGGGCGGGACCGGTATGCGGATGCGCAGCACCGTCGGGCCGCCCGGTGGGCTGGTGATGTCGAGGGTGCCGTCCACGACGGAGACGCGGTCGGCGAGACCGGTGAGCCCCGTGCCGACCCGCTGCGCGGCCCCCTCCGGCGTCGCCGTCGAAGCCCCGGCCCCGCCACGCCCGTTGTCGTGGATCCGTACGTCGAGATGAGTGCCGTCGTGGCCGCCGGTGACGGTGGCCCGGGTGGCGCCGCTGTGCTTGGCGATGTTGGCCAGAGCCTCGCAGACGGCGAAGTAGGCGGCGGCCTCGACCGCGTCGGACAGCCGGCCCGGCAGGTCGAAGGAGACCTCGACGGGCACCGGTGAGCGGTCGGCGGCATCGGCGACGGCGTCGGGCAGGCCGCGGTCGGTGAGGATCTGCGGATGGATGCCGTTGATGAGTTCGCGCAGCTCGGTGAGGACCTGTCCGGCCTCCCGGTGCGCGACCGCCAGTTGCTCGGCGAGCCTGCTGCCGGGCGGCGCGTCGAGGCGAGCCAGTCCGAGCGTCATGGACAGCGCCACGAGACGCTGTTGCGCGCCGTCGTGCAGATCGCGTTCGATGCGGCGGCGTTCGGCCTCGAAGGCGTGGACGAGCCGGACCCGGGAGTCGGTGAGCTCGGTGATCCGCCGCTGCGGGGAGTCGTCGCCGGGCACCAGCAGGAAGCGGGCGAGCTCGGCGCGTACCCCGGCGACCACCGCCGTCAGCGGATAGCAGAAGGCGATCAGCAGGAGGGCCCCGAGGAGCGCGAGCGCCCAGGCGTTGCCGTACGAGTCGATGTGCAGCGCCTTCAGTACGTGCACCTCGCCCTCGGTGGCCAGCAGCGCGGGCGTGGCCATCAGCGCGCCGGGCACGACGAAGGCGAACCCGAGGACCAGCAGGTCGCACCAGCACAGGACGAACGCGGTGAGCACCGTGTAGCCCAACTCCCACCAGGTGGCCCGCTCCCGGAACCGCAGCCGCGCCCAGGCCGTGAGGCCGGTGCGCTCCGGGGCCCGGTGCGGGCTGGGCGCGGGCCGCGGGTCGATCCAGCGCAGCCTGCGGCGTTCCAGCGCGCCGAACGGCAGACCCGCCAGGGCGAGCGCGGCCAGCAGCGGCAGCCCGACGAGGACGAGCGCGAGCGATCCGCCGACGGCCGTGCCCAGCACCAGGACGGCGCACGCGACCACGCCGGCGAGCCCGCCGGTGAGCAGATAGGCGGCGGACCGCCACGGACGGCCGGACAGGACGAAGGTGGGGCGGGCCAGTGCCTGCCAGGTGTCCGGGACGGGGCTCTGTGTGTTCGGGACCGGATTCAGGGTGTTCGGGGGCTGCACCCGGCCACCGTAGGCGCTGCGGAGGAGCGGGCGCGGTAGTGCCAGCCCTACTCCTGCCCTGCTCCAGCCCTACTCCTGCCCCACTTCTTCGCTACTCCTCCGTGGCCGCAGGCGCCGTCGGCTCGGTCGGCTCCGGTGGCTCCGGCCCATGACCAGCCGGCCGCCGGCCCACCCCGATCCGGTCCCGGTCAGTGGTAGGTGACGGCGAGTACGGCCATGTCGTCCGTACCGCGTCCGCCGGACCACTCCTCCACATCGCACACCAGGGCGTCGATCACCTCCCGAGGCCCCTGGAACGGCCCGCGGCCGGCCAGTCCCACGACGGGGTCGTAGAACACCCCGCCCTTGTCGCGTGCCTCCGTCACCCCGTCGGTGACCAGCAGCAGGGTGCCGCCGGAGGGCAGTGGGTGGGTCTCCGGCGCGGAGCGGCGGCCGCCGAGCCCGCCCATGCCGAGCGGCAGGTCGGGCTCCGCGGCCTCCAGGGCCAGGACCGTGCCGCCGACCAGCAGATACGGGGCGGGGTGGCCGCGGTTCAGCAGCCGCAGCGTGCGGCAGTCCGCGGAGAACTCGGCGATCAGCGCCGTCGTGAAGCCCTCCGTCCGGTCCTCACCCGACCGGCGGATCCCCTCGCGGATCAGCGCGTGCTCCAGCCGTCCGGCCACGTCCGTCAGGTCGGCCGCCCACTCGGCGGCCTCCCTGAAGGCGCCGAGGAGCACCGACACCGCGGCGACCGCGCCCAGCCCCTTGCCGCGCACGTCACCGATCAGCAGCCGGATGCCGTACGGGCTGTCCTCGACGGCGTAGACGTCGCCGCCGATCCGCGCCTCGCTCTGCGCGGCGCGGTAACGGACCGCGATGTCCAGCGGGCCCATCCGCTCGGGCGGGGTGGGCAGGATCGCACGCTGGGCGGCCTCCGCCACCGTCCGCACGGTGTCCAGGCTCCGGCCGTAGCGGGCCATCAGCCGGTTCACGACGAGGCCGATGAGGCCCGCGAGGAACACGTTGCCGATCTCGGCGGCGCCCAGGACATGGCCGAACGACCCGTGCCACAGGGTCAGCCCGACCATCGCCCCGAGGGCGACGACGGAGAGCAGCAGGGTGGACCGGAACGAGAGCGTCGCCCCGGCCGCCACGCAGGCCACGGCGAGCAGCGGGCCGCCGTGGTAGTCGGCGGGGGTGAGCAGATCGAAGCAGACGCCGATCAGGACGATGGCCGGCGGGATGAGGCGGACGGTGACGGGCCAGCGGCCGGAAAGGCGGTCCACGCGCTTCCTCCGTCATCGCTCGCACGCCATGGCTTCCGCGCATCCACCGGAACACGGTTGGATACATGAGCTTATGTCCAGCTTTGCGGGAATGCGGAGTGGCGGCCCTTCGGGCACCGTGGACGGAAGGAAAGAACCCGCACACCGACTCGCAGACCGATCCGTAGAGCGACCGACAGACCGACCCGTACACAGATCCTCACTACGCCGGGAGACCGTCATGACCGACCGTACGTACCGAGTGACCGAGATCGTGGGCACCTCACACGAAGGCATCGACACCGCGATCCGCAACGGGATCACGCGGGCGTCGCAGACTCTCCGCGGTCTCGACTGGTTCGAGATCACCCAGGTGCGCGGCCACATCGTGGACGGCGAGATCGAGCACTACCAGGTGGGGCTGAAGGTCGGATTCCGGCTGGAGGACGCCGAATAGCGCGCGGAAACAGGTACGCCGACAGGGCCGTGACCGCCACCGGGAGACCGTCCCGGGATCCGGCGACGGTCACGGAGACAACAGTTTGTCTGCCTTGACCACGGAAAGTAACCATCCTCGATCACGCGCCTTCCCGGTACCGGCCGAACGGCGGAGAGAAAGCGGCCCGCGGCGTGTCCCGCGGGCCCGGACGGCGGGGGTGACGCGATGATCCTCCGATGCCAGAAACCGCCTCCGTCCGCGGGTCGGCCGTCACGTCGCTCGCCGTCCTGCTCTGCGCCGGACTGCTGACGGCCCTGCCGGTACTGCCGGTTCTGCCGGTGTCGGGTGGCCGGCAGTCGGCGCGCGCCGACGACCGGCTCGGTGACGTCTCCGCCGAGGTGGACACCATGTACCGGCAGGCCGCCGACGCCACCACCGCCTACGACCGCACCCGGCGGGCCGCGGACCGGCAGCGCGCCACGGCCGTACGGCTGCGGCGGTCGGTGACGCTCGGTCAGCGGAAGATGGACGGGCTGCACGAGAGCATCGGTCTGCTGGCCCGACTGCAGTACCGCTCGGGAGGGCTGCCGGCAGCCGCCGCACTGATGCTCTCCGCGTCGCCCGAGGACCTGCTCGACCAGATGGGCCGGCTCCGCAAGAGCGACGAGGCGGTGACGGGACTGCTCAGCACCGTCGCGACGACCACCGCGGAGCTGCAACGGGACCGGACGGCGGCCGACCGGGCGCTCGGGACGCTGGACGAACAGACCTCGCGCGCCGCGGGGCTCCAGAAGGAGATCACGACCAAGCTGGGGCGCGCCCGCGACCTGCTGCGGCGGCTGGAGGCTGCCAGATCCGCCCGGTTGGCCTCCCCGCAGGAGTGCGCGCACGCCATCCCCGAGGAGATGCCGGCCCCCGGCACCGCCATCAGGGTGCGCACCCCGTGGATCGCGCCCGTGGACCGCTACACCCTGTCCGCGGGCTTCGACGCGCCCGGCGACCACTGGGCGAACCGCCACACCGGCCAGGACTTCGCCGTGCCGGAGGGCACGCCGGTGCGCGCGGTCGGCGCCGGAACGGTCGTGCAGACGACGTGCGGCGACGGGTTCGGCAACCAGATCGTCGTGCGGCACGGCAACGGGTACTTCACGCAGTACGCGCATCTGTCGCTGATGCAGGTCACCGTCGGCCAGCGGGTCCTGACGGGCCGGCAGATCGCGCTGTCGGGCAGCACCGGCAACTCCACCGGCCCGCATCTGCACTTCGAGGTGCGGGTGACGCCCGAGCTGGGGTCGGGGGTGGATCCCGTGCCGTGGCTGCGCGAGCACGGCGTCCGCCTCCAGCCGGTGGCAGGCCCGCCGACGGCTCCCGCCGCCACTCTCCTGCCGACGGCTCCCGCACTCACCGGCCCACCGACGACGGCCGTCCTCCCCCACTCACCGACGCTTCCCGCCGCCGCGGGAAGACCGACGCCTTCCGCCGCCGCGGGAAGACCAACACCTTCGGCCGCCGCGGGAACGCGACCGCCTCCCGCCCGCTGACCGCTGCGCGGCCTACGTGACCACCCGGGCCACCAGCACCGCCACATCGTCCTCGACGGCCTGCTCGACGAGCCGGTCCAAAACCCGGTCGAGAAGTTCCTCCAGGCTGCCCTCCGGAGTCAGCCGCAGCGCCGCGAGCCGGGCCAGGGACTCGTCGATGTCCTCGCCCCGGCGCTCGACGAGGCCGTCGGTGTAGAGCAGCAGCACCCAGCCGGGGCTGCACCGCCCCCTGGCCAGCTGGTAGCCGCCGAACCCGGTGCCCAGCGGTGGCCCGGTGGGGACGCGGATCAGGCCGGCGCTGCCGTCCGGGCCGAAGACGGCGGGCGGCAGATGTCCGGCGCTGGAGTACCAGGCGACGCCGCCCGGCGGATCGACCAGGACGAGCATGCAGGTCGCGGGCCGGCCCTCCTCGGTCGCGGCGATCAGCGCGTCGAGGCGCTCCAGGATGCGGTGCGGCGGCTCGTCGTCCGCGGCGACGACCCGCAGCATCGCCCGGTAGTGGCTCATGTCGACGGCCGCCTCCACGCCGTGCCCCATGACGTCGCCCATCGCCAGCAGCGTTCTGCCGCCCGGCAGCTGGACCGCGTCGAACCAGTCGCCGCCGACCAGCGCACTGCTGCCGGCAGGCAGGTAGCGCGATGCCACCTCGATGTTCGGGTGCGGACTGCTGGGCTCCGCCAGCAGGGCGGACTGCAGACCGAGCGCGATGTCGTGCTCCCGGGTGAAGCGGCGGGCGTTGTCGAGGCTGATGGCCGCGCGGCCGGCCAGGTCCTGGGCGACGACGACGTCCTCGGCGGTGAAGCCCGGGGACTCCCCGGCCCGCACCAGGGTCACAGTGCCGATCGGGTGGCCGCGCGCGGAGAGCGGCACGACGAGCGCCGAGTGGATGCCCGCCGCCCGGTACGCGGCGACGCGCTCTACGTTGGGAGCCGCCCGGACCAGTTCCTCGTCGGACAGCAGGTTCTGCATCAGCGGCTTGCCGGTCTCCAGGCAGCGCGGAATGGCGGACCCCATCTGGTAGTCCACGTACTCCCCGGCCACGCCGAACACCTGCACGCGCTCGCGCAGCCTCGGCACGGACGACAGCGCGGTCCTGCGCAGCCGCAGCGCCCCGCGCGCCGGGCGGCCGCCGCCCTCCCCCTGCGTCACCGGCAGGACCTCGACGCTGGCGACATCGGCGAGCAGCGGCACCAGGAAGTCGGCCAGCTCCCCGCAGGTGGCGTCCATCTCGAGCGTCGTGCCGATCCGGGTCGCCGCGGCGTCCAGCAGGGCGAGCCGTTCCCTGGCCTGCTCCAGATCCCGCTGCTGCTGCCGTGAGGCGGTCACTTCCAGCACGATCCCGACGATCCCGATCACCGCGCCCTCCGCCTCCAGCCGGTGGTACGCGCCGTGCCAGTACCGCCGCTCCAGGCCGGACGGCGCCTGGGTGTGGCCGCTGGACGTCACCTCGCGCGACAGCCCGTCGGCGAGTACGGCGCGCAGCACGTCCTCGCGGCCGTCGATGCCGGGCAGCACCTCGGCGATGGTCCGGCCGAGGTGCGCCTCGGCGAGCACGCCGTTGATCCGGGCCAGTGCCGGATTGACGTAGACGTAGCGCAGACCGGGGTCGAGTATGCCGACGCCGGCCGAGGTGCCCTCCAGGATTCCGCGCAGGATGACGTTCGAGTCCGCGTCGGCGTCAGGGTGCACGCGCTGCCTCCCTCGCCGTCAGTCCGTCACCGCAGGCGGGACCGCCCAGCCACCTTCCATCGTGGGCCGCCCGGCCGCGATCCGCATCCGTTGGCGGTCCGGCCGGGGCCTCACCCCCCGGACGGCCCATCTCCGGTGGCGGGACCGATCCGGGCAGCTGATCCTTTTGTCTTTAAGGCGGGAGAATCAGGCAAAACGCTCCCGTCGCGCTCGTCGTCGCGATCTCGGGAGACCGTTGTGAGCCAGGAACCACCCACCGCGTCCGATCCGCCACCCACTCCGCAGGGGGGCTCCTGGGGCGGCGATCGCGCTCCGGATCCCACGGCCGGCAACAGCTTGGCCGCCGGTGGCACCGTCTTCGCCGCCATCATGCTCATGGTCTCCGGCGTGCTGGCGATCCTGCAGGGCATCGTCGCCATCGCCAAGGACAACGTGTTCGTCACCACCCCGGCCTACGCCTTCCGGTTCAATCTGACCTCCTGGGGCTGGATCCACCTCATCCTCGGCGCCATCGCGGTCGTCGTCGGCTACGGCGTGCTCAACGGCTCCGCCTGGGGGCGGGCCGCCGGTATCGCCCTGGCCGCGCTGAACATCTTCGCGAACTTCATGTTCATGCCGTACCAGCCCATCTGGGCGATCACGATCATCGCGATCGATGTCTTCGTCATCTGGGCCCTCGCCACCTACCGCCCTACGGCCGACGC
Organism: Streptomyces sp. NPDC045021; assembly: GCF_056432645.1. Lineage (NCBI taxonomy): Bacteria > Bacillati > Actinomycetota > Actinomycetes > Kitasatosporales > Streptomycetaceae > Streptomyces > Streptomyces sp. NPDC045021. The sequence goes on along the minus strand of NZ_JBWKIQ010000002.1, from coordinate 724,132 downwards.
GGAGGCCCTGCTGTGAACCCGACCCTCGACCAACTGCGCCGCTGCTCGGTCGCCTTCGACATCGGGGCCGCCAGGACCCGCGTCTACCTCAGGAACGCCGGTCTGGTCGTCGACGAACCCAGCGTGGTCGCCGTCGACATCAGGACCGGCGCGCTGATCGCGGTCGGTGCCCGCGCCGAGCAGATGGCCGGGCGCACCCCGGAGCACATCCGCGTGGTGCGACCGGTCTCGAACGGCACCATCGTCGACATCGCCATGGCCCAGCGGATGCTGCGGCACCTGCTCGGCGACAAGCTGCGCAAGTCCTGGCGCCGCGCGCCGATGGTGCGCGGCGCCGTCTGCATGCCGCACGGCAGCGACCCGCTCGCGCAGCGCGCGGCGACCGAGACGCTCTTCGGGCTCGGCGCCCGCAAGGTCGAACTCGTCGACACGCTGATCTCCGCGGCGGTCGGCTGCGGGATGCCCGTCGAGCACCCCGAGGCCACCATGATCGTGGTGTGCGGGGCCGGCACCACGCAGATCGCGGTGCTGTCGCTCGGCTCGATCGTCGCGGCGGAGACGGTGCCGGTGGGCGGCGACGCCATCGACCGTGCGGTCGTGCAGCACCTGCGCAGCCAGCACGAGTTGATGCTCCCCAGCCAGTCCGTGCGCCCGCTGCACCACGTGCTCAGCACCGTCGGCCCGACCCTCGACAGCACCGAGGTCTACGGCCGCGACGTCGTCAGCGGCCTCGCCCGCACCGTCCTCGTCGAGACCGACGGCGTCCGGCACGCGATGCGCACCCCGCTGACCGCGGTCGTCGACGCCATCGGCATCGTCCTGCGCCGCTGCCCTCCCGACCTGGTCGCCGACCTCGCCGACCGCGGCATCATGCTCGCCGGCGGCAGCGCGCTGATGCCGGGCCTCGACGCCATGCTCCGCAACGCCACGGGCGTCCCGGTCACCATCGCCGAACGCCCGGACGTCTGCGCGGTCCAGGGCCTCGGCGCCATGATCGAGGGCCGCGTCCGCCCGATGGCATTGGCGCCGCTGAGCGCGTAGCGCCGTCTGCGACCGGGCGTCGGCCGGGCTGGAACGTCCAGCTCGGCCGACGCCTGCAGCCACGGTCGCGGCCACAGTCACAGCCACGGTCACTGAACGTCGAGCGTGATCCGTCCGCCGGAAGTCGCCGCCCTGGAGACGCAGACCAGCATGTTCGTGTCCGCGCGGCGGGCTGTCGGGCTGCCTGCGTGCGCCACCTCGCCCGACAGGACCGGGAGGCGGCAGGTGCCGCAGAAGCCCTGGCGGCAGGAGTAGCCGGTTTCGGGGCGCTGTTCGGTGAGGACGGAGAGGGCGGAGCGGTCGGCGGGGACCGGGAGGACCGGGCCGTCCGGGCCGAGTTGGAGCTCGAAGGGGGTGCCGTCGACGACCGGGGCCGCCGCGAAGCGCTCGAAGTGGAGTCCGCGGGCGCCGGTCGCGGGGAACGCGTCGCGCACGGCCGTGATGAGGGGCGGCGGCCCGCAGAAGTAGACGGCGGTGTCGGGGCCCGCTCCGGCCAGCAGCTGCTCGGGCGTGGGGATGCCGTCCGTGTCGTCGGTGCGGACGGTGACCCGGCCGGAGCCACCGTCGATCTCGTCGATCTCGTCGATCTCGTCGATCTCGTCGAGGAACGGAAGCGTCGCGCGGCTGCGGCCGGTGTAGACGAGCCGCCAGTCGGCGCCCGCCGCGGCGGCGGCGCGGACCATGGGCAGGATCGGGGTGATGCCGATGCCGCCCGCGATGAACAGGCAGGCGCCGCCCGGTGCGTAGGCGAAGGCGTTGCGCGGGCCGTGGGCGCGCAGTTCCGTGCCGGGTGCCAGCGTCTCGTGGATCTCGCGGGAGCCGCCCTCCCCGTCGGCGATGCGCCGGACGGCGATCCGGTACGTGGTCCGGTCGGTGGGGTCCCCGCAGAGCGAGTACTGGCGGCGGCGCCCCGACGGCAGGTCCACGTCCAGATGCGAGCCCGGGTGCCAGCCCGGCAGCGCGCCGCCGTCCGCCGCCGCGAACCGCAGGCTGACGACGTCCTCGGCCTCGGGCCGCACCTCGGTGACGACGAGCCGCAGCGAGCGGTCGACCGGGCGCGGCTCGCGGCGCTTGCGGCGGGCGCTCTGCCACAGCAGGAAGGGCGTGACGCGCGCCAGCAAAGCGAGGATCGGGTCCGGGCGCGGGTCGGTGGCGCTGCGCGGTGGCGGCGTCCGCAGGTCGTACTCGGTCTCGGTCTCGGTGCTCACGTTCGGTCCTTCGACGAGTGGAACAGGTCAGCGGTGGGCGGCACGCGCGGCGGGCGAGGCGGCGAGATAGGCGACGGCCTGGGTCGTCGAGCCGTAGTGCGAGGGGTGGTAGCCGGGCCGCAGATAGCCGAAGTACAGCCGCACCAGGCTCATCGGGCTCGGCAGCACGCCCTTGCGCGCGGCCCGGAACCAGTCGCGGAAGCGCGGCTTGTCGCGGCCCGGGATGCGCTCGGGGTCGGCGGCCATCAGATGGCGCAGGCCCCGGACCCACCAGTAGACGAGGACGGGGAAGGCGACGACATGGGCGCGGACCCGGTTGCGGTAGCGGCCGTCGAGGTGCGTGAACAGGTCGTAGGCGACCGCGCGGTGCTCGACCTCCTCCGCGCCGTGCCAGCGGTACAGGTCGAGGATCTCGGGGTTGTGCTCGGTGCGGTCGATCGCGTCGGCGTTGAGGATCCAGTCACCGAGGTACGCGGTGACGTGCTCGATCGCCGCGATGATCGCGATGCGGTCGATGATCCAGCCCTGCGCCTTCTTGCCGGTCAGTTCCCGGTCGCCGAGCATCTTGCTGAAGAACCAGCGCAGTTGATCGGTGTAGGGCGAGGTGTCGAAGCCGACCTTCGTGAAGTGCGTGAGGACGGTCTGGTGCGAGGCGGAGTGCGTCGCCTCCTGGCCGATGAAGCCGATGACGTCCTCGCGCAGCCGGTCGTCCTTGATCATCGGGACGGCCTGTTGGAAGACGGTGATGAACCAGTCCTCGCCCTCGGGCAGCAGGATGTTCAGCACGTTCGCGAAGTGCGTGGTGAAGGGGTCGCCGTCGATGTAGTGCATCGGCAGGCCCGTCCAGTCCCACTGGACGTCGCGGGGGGTGAGAACCAGGTTGTCCGGTTCGGTCGTGGTCATGCCTGCCCTGCCTTCCGTGCTGCGGTCCGCCCGGGCGTCGTCCCGACCTGCGTCGCGCCCTGCGTCCGGTCGATGAGTCGCGCCGTGAACTCCGCGACCAGTGCGGGGCGGAACGCGGGCAGCCAGTGCCCGCCGTCCACGATGTGGATCTCGGCGTCCGGCGCCCAGCCGGTGATCTCGGTCTGCCACGGCACGAGGACGAACATGTCCCGCCGGGGCGCGAGCACCTGCGCGGGCAGCGCGGCACGGCGGATCCCGGGCCGCAGCGTGCGCGGCAGCACGTTGGCCCGGTAGAGCTTGAGTCCCGCGCGGTTGCGGGCGGCCGACCCGGGGCCGTAGCCGGCGGGCGGTTCGCCGGTCTCCAGCCGCTGGGCGGCCTTCGTCACCGCGTCGAGCAGCCCGGCGCGGCAGGCGAGTTCCGCGATGCCGGGCAGGTGGAAGAAGCCCACGTACCCGGAGGCGAGCGACTGCCGGATGAAGTGCCACAGCTTGCGCGGGCTGGGGCGCAGCTGCGCCCGGAACCAGCGGCCGGTGTGGTCCAGGTCCGGGCCGGAGATCGAGGTCAGCGACGCGAAGCGGTGGGCGGTCGCCGGCACCGTCACCGTGTGCCAGCTCTGCACGGAGCCCCAGTCGTGCGCCAGTACGTGCACGGGCGCGTCCGGGCTGACCGCGTCGGCGACGGCGGTGAGGTCGGCGGCGAGTTGCGGGAGCCGGTAGTCCTGGTTCCGGCGCGGTACGCCGGAGGCGCCGGAGCCGCGCACGTCGTAGGTGACGACGTGGAAGCGGTCCGCGAGGTGCCGCACCACGCCGTCCCAGACGCCGTGGTCGTCGGGGAAGCCGTGCACGCACACGACCGTCGGGGCGGTCGGCTCACCGTGTTCGTATACGGCCAGCCGGACGCCGTCCGAGGCCGTGACCCATCGCTGCGACATGGCGGTCACGATGGCAGCTTGTTGACGCCGTGTCTACTAGTGGGAGGCGACCGATCCGGCCGGATCCGCGGGGCGCGCAACGGCACCCGACGGGGATGGGTCAGGGACGGGTCGGGACGGCCGGGGGCATACCGCCCGGCCGTTGCCCCATCGAGACGCTTCCGCAATTCCTCCGATGCCTCCGGCACGGGCCCGCGTTCGTCACAGGGGCAAAGGCCGACGAGTCCGTGGGGGAATCGCATGACGCGGCACGAGAACCGGTACGAGAAGCGGTACGAGAAGCGGTACGAGACGCGTTACGAGAAGCGGTACGAGACGCGGTACGAGACGCGGAGTGGGAACCGGCACGAGAACCGGTTCGGGAACGCGCGCCGGATGGCCGTGGCAGCGGTGGTCGCCGGCGGGCTGCTGCTCGCCGGGTGCAGCAACGGCACCCCCGACGCGTCCCGGAACGGCAGCGCCGACAAGGCCCCCGTGCGGCCGGCGCCCGCGCCTCCGAACGCGAACCCGAAGGGTGGACCGGCCGCGTCGGTGGTACCCAACGCCGAGGGCGGCGACAGCACCGACGGCGCGCAGAAGCGCAGCCGGGCGGTGCCCAACTACCTGTCCACCTTCGCCCTGGACGTCGACACCGCCTCGTACGGCTACGCCCGACGCACCCTGACCGCCGGCCGGCTGCCCGCCGCCGACACCGTACGGCCGGAGGAGTTCGTCAACAGCTTCCGGCAGGACTACCCGCAGCCCGAGGGCGACGGATTCTCCGTCACCACCGACGGCGCCCGCACCAGCGGCGGGGGCAGTGACGGCGGGAGCGGCTGGTCGCTGCTGCGCGTCGGTCTGGCCACCCGCTCCGCGCAGAGCGAGAGCCGGCCGCCCGCCGCCATGACGTTCGTCGTGGACGTCTCCGGCTCGATGGCCGAGCCCGGCAGGCTCGACCTCGTGAAGCAGGCCCTCGGCAGCTCCATCGACTCCCTGCCCGCCGACGACTCCCTCGCGATCGTCACCTTCAGCGGCGAGGCGCGGGTGGAACTGCCGATGACCCGGCTGGGCGACATCGGGAGTCGCGGCCACATCCACTCGGTCGTCGACGGCCTGGAGCCGCGCGACGAGACCAACCTCGCCGCCGGCGTGCAGGCGGGCTACAACGAGGCGGTCAAGGCCGCGCGGCCCGGCGTCACCAACCGCGTCGTGCTGCTCTCGGACGGCCTCGCCAACTCCGGTGACACCACCGCGGCCGCGATCCTCGACCGGATCGGGAGCGCCCGGCGCGAGCACGGCATCACCCTGTTCGGGGTTGGCGTGGGCAGCCAGTACGGCGACAAGCTGATGGAGCAGCTCGCCGACAAGGGCGACGGGCACACGAGTTACGTCTCGGAGCCCGAAGCGGCCCGCAAGCTCTTCACCGAGCAGCTGCCCGCCAATGTGGACCTCAGGGCCCGCGACGCCAAGGCGCAGGTCGCCTTCGACCCGCAGACCGTCAGCGACTACCGGCTGATCGGCTTCGACGACCGGGCCGTCGCCGACGACGACTTCCGCAACAACGCGGTGGACGGCGGCGAGGTCGGCCCCGGGCACACCGTCACGGCCCTGTACGCCGTCCACCTCAAGGCGGGGGCCTCGGGCCATGTCGCCACCGCAACCGTCCGGTGGCTCGACCCGTCCACCCGGGCTCCGCACGAGCAGTCCGCCACGGTCGAGGCCTCCGCGCTCAGGTCCCCGCTGTGGACCGCCGCCCCCAAGCGCCTCCAGGTCGACGCCCTGGCGGCCTACTTCGCCGACTGGCTGCGCAACCGTGGCGACGCCGACCGGCTCCCCGGCGCCCCGGGGTTGTCGGACCTCGCCGAGCACGCCACCAGCCTGGCCGGCAGCACCGAGGACCCGGCCGTCCGCGAACTCTCCCAGGCCGTCTCGCAGGCGCGGAGGCTGGCGGGCTGACGGACCGGACGGGCGGCGCTGAAGGCGCTACGGGCCGCCGAGTACGGCGCGGTCGGCGGCGGCCGTGCCGTGCGTCCAGCCCTCGTGGTCACGGCCCTTGAGTCGGTGGGAGGTGGTGGTGGGGAACATGCGGGTGGTGGTGTCGCGGACCGCGACATCACGCGCGGCGAGCGCGGGCAGGAGGCGCTCCGCCGGGAGGTCGGGTTCGTGGGTCGCCTGCTCGGTGGCGTCGGCGAGGCGTTCACGGATGCGGCCCGCGTAGGCGATCAGGAACGACTGCCGGAAGTCCTTGGAGCGCGAACCACCGTTCCGGGCCTTGCCGTTGCGGCTCTTCCCCGCGCCCTTCGCGGCGCCCGCGGTCCCGGCCTGCGGGCTGCGCAGCATGGCGGCGTCCGCCTGCACGAGCAGCGAGGTGTAGAGCAGCTCGACGGCTTCGAGGTCGGGCTCGAAGCCGACGACCGTCGAGAAGCCGAAGTCGCCCGCCCACACGGCCTGGCAGCGGTTGGCCGCCGCCACGGCGTCGAGGAGCAGCGCCTTGGCGCCTTCGTAAGGCTGGTCTATGCCGATACGGCACGCCCCGGGACCGTCGGCACCGCCCGCGCCCGCATCCGAGGCGATGAGGGCCTCGTCGATGCTGTGCCGGGCCATCAGCTGCTGCGCCTTCGAGCTGAGAGCCTCGGCCTCCTCGGGGAAGTCGGTGGATTCGGCCTTGGCGAGCAGGGCGCGGATCCGCCCGAGCAAGGGGGCCGCGTGCCGATCGGCGGCAGCTCCCGCCGCCGTCGTGGGCGCCGTCACCGGGGTGATGCGGGGCAGCCGTCCGAGCAGCCGCAGGAGTTCCAGGACGGAGACGGCGGCGGAGAAGCCGTCGAGCCGTTCGCGGCGGCCGTGGGCGCCGAGGAGGGTGCCGTCGCCGTTCCACGGGCCGGTCGCCGCCAGCTCGGCCAGCTGGGCGGCCCAGCGCGGGTCCTTCGGCGCGGCGCCCGCGGGGGCCGTGCTGGCCTCGGCGGTGATCAGGTCGGCGATGAGGCGGGCGTGCCCGTCGGTGAGCCGCCGGCGCACGATGCGCACCACGTCGGCGGGCTGCCAGCCACGGGTCCAGCAGGACCGTACGAGCCGGTCGGTGAGCGCGAGCAGCGCGCTGTTCGCGGCGCCCGAGGCGTCAGGACCGGAACCGCCGGCGGCGGCGAGCGCCGATGCGCTCAGGTCGACGGCGTCCTCGGCGTCCGCGTCCGCCGCGTTGAGCGCGCGGAGGTACGCCCGCTCGATCACGTCTTCCACGTCGTTCTCCGCCGTCCGCCGCTTCGTCCTTCAGCTCTCCCACACGTCAATTCTGCGGGAGAGAGGACAGCCCTACTCGCCCTGGGCGGTCTCCACGCTCTCGTGGAGGTCGGTGGCGCCCTCGACGGCAGCGGCCGCGGACAGCAGGAGGCAGCCGGCGAGCAGGGCGGCCACGATGCGCGGCCCGCGGGCCTGGCGCAGTCCGGTCGGCGGTGCGGTGTGCAGGAGGGCCGCGACGCGGCGCGGGACGGGACCCGTGGTGGCGGCGAGCGCGAGGCTGGGGCGGGCCGAGCCGACGGTGCGGGCCGCGAGGGCGGCTCGGCCGACGGCCCGGGCCGCGAGCCGGCGGTCACCGACGGCGGAGGCGGCGGACTCGTCGGCCCAGCGCTCCAGCGCGTACGAGAGCGGCGCCTGCAGCCCGCGCAGCAGGGGGTGACAGGTGGCGGCGAGCGCGGCGACGACGATGAAGCGGTGGTGGTGGCCGGCGAGGTGGGCGCGCTCGTGGGCGAGCAGCGCCTCGCGCTCGCCGGGCCGCAGCGCGCGCAGCATGCCGGTGGTGACGACGATCCTGCCGGGGCGCCCCGGCAGGGCGTACGCGTCGGGGTCGCTGTCCTGCAGGACGGCGAGCTCGCCGGAGGGCACGCAGGCGCCGGTGGCGGCGCGGGCGCGGGCCATTTCGGCGCGGTAGCGACGGCCGGCGAGGGTCACCGCGCCCGCGCTGAGGGCGAGCAGCGCCGCGGCGACGCAGGCGGCGGGAACGGTCATCCGCGCGCTGCCGAAGCCGGCGAGGCCGCCGGAACCGGCGCGGAGCAGCGGCAGCGTGAGATGGCCCAGCTCGGCCACCGGCGGCAGCAGCAGGGCGCCCTGGGCGGCCAGCAGGGCCAGCGCCAGGGTGCTGCTCGCGGCCAGCACGGCGGCCGTGCAGGCCAGCAGCCAGGCGGCGGCGCGCGGTGCGAGCGACGCCGCGAGCCGGCGGGCCACGGGCACCGCGAGCAGCGGCATCAGCAGCGGCGGAATGACGTCGGGGTTCACCGGGAGCCGCCCCGCCCGGAACCGCGCTCCCCACCGCGAACCCGCACGCCCGCTTCCACGCCCGACTCCGTGCCCGGCTCCCCCTCCGGCTGGCCGTCCGGCTCCGCGTCGTCCAGGAGGGCGCGCAGCAGCTGCTCGTCGTCGGGGCTCAGCTGCGACACGAAGCGGGCCAGCACGGTCTCCCGGTCCTGCTCCTTGTCCAGCTCGGTGCGCATCCGCCGGGCAGCGAGGCCCGGTGAGTCCTGGGTGGGGGTGTACGCGTAGCCGCGCCCCGACCTGGTCCTGGTGACGGTGCCCTTGTCGTACAGCCGGGCCAGGATCGTGGTGACCGTGGTGCGGGCGAGGGCGCGACCGAGGTCGCGTTGGACGTCGGCGGGGGTGAGCGGTCCTTCCGCGGCCCAGAGCGCCGCCAGGACGCTCGCCTCCAGCTCGCCCGGCGGGCGGCGCGCCGGATGTGTCTCTGGCATGAACGCCCCTTCCACCTGGTTCGTCTACAGTGCTGTAGACCGTCTACGCGACTGTAGTCGGCCGGGTGCGGCGCAGCTCGCCCCCGCAGCCCATTATGGGAGGGCCCTCCGCCAATGCCCCTGCCCCTGCCCACACCCTTGCTGGACGCCGTTCCCCAGGCTGTACCGCTGGCGGTCAACGTCCTGGACGCCCACGATCTGCTGGCGACGTTCGGCGCGATCGGCATCGCCGTCGTGCTGTTCGCGGAGACCGGCCTGCTGATCGGCTTCTTCCTGCCCGGGGACTCGCTGCTGTTCACCGCCGGCCTGCTGTGCGTGCCCGGCGCGTCGGATGTGGTGCATCTCTCGCTCTGGCAGGTCCTCCTCGCCGCGGCCGCCGGGGCGCTGGCCGGGGCGCAGACCGGCTACTGGATCGGCCGGCGGGGCGGGCCGCCGCTGCTCGCCCGGATCCGCAATCCCCATCTGCACGACGGCGTCGGCCGCGCCGCCGAGCTGCTGGAACGGTACGGGCATGCCAAGGCCGTGGTGCTGGCGCGCTTCGTTCCCGTCGTACGGACCGTGCTCAATCCGATGGCCGGCGTGCTGAACGTGCCCGCGCGCACCTTCACCGTGTGGCAGATCATCGGCGGCCTCGTCTGGTCCGTCGGCCTCGTGCTCGGCGGCTACGCGCTCGGCTCCTCGGTGCCGCACGTCGACAAGTACCTGCTGCCGATGGTCGCGCTCATCGTCATCGTCTCGCTCACGCCGCTCGCGCTGGAGCTGTACCGCTCGCGGGCCCGCGTCAAGGCGGCCGGCACGAGGACCGGGCCGGGGGCCGAGCCCGGCACCAACGCCCCGGAGGGCCTGTGAACTCCGGAATCGACGCGGGCCTCTACACCTGGATCACCGATCTAGCCCAGCGCGTACCGCGACCGGTCGACACCGTGATCCAGGTGTGGAGCGACTACGGGCTCGGCTTGTTCGCCGTCCTCATGCTCATCGCCTGGTGGCGCGCCCGGCAGGGCGACGCGGCCCGGATGGCGACAGCGCTGTCCGTGCCGGTCGCCGTCGTCGTCGCCTACGGCGTGAACGACCTGATCAAGACGGTCTTCGACGAGCGGCGGCCGTGCCAGGTGCTGCAGACCGTCACCGTCGAGGCCTGCCCGGCACCCGGCGACTGGTCCTTCCCCAGCAACCACGCCGCCATCGCCGCGGCGGCGGCCGTCGCCATACTCCTCATCGACCGGCGGCTCGCCGGCATCGCGGTGCCCGCCGCGCTGCTCATGGCCGCGTCCCGGGTCTGGATCGGGGTGCACTACCCGCACGACGTGCTCGCCGGTGTGATCGTCGGCGCCCTGGTCGGCTGGCCGATCGTCCTGCACGCGCACCGCGCCGCCCCGGCCGTCGAGCGGCTGCGCGGTACGAAGTTGAAGCCGCTGCTCAGAGCGGCCTAGGCGCTGCCGGTCGCGGCCACGGCAGCCGCCCTCACCTCCGCCCAGCGCGACGCCTGCTCCGCGGTCTGCCGGCCGCGGAGTGCGGCGAGCTTCAGCAGCGCCGCCTCCGCGCCCGCCGCCAGCGTCTGCGCCTCCGCGCGGTAGTGGTCGTCGATCACGGCCTCCACTTCGGCCTCGTTCATGGCCGGCACGATCCGCTCGCTCAGCTTGTTCATGTTCCGGTACGAGCCCTGCAGCAGGAACGGCGGCTCCGTGCGCGTAGCGTCCGCCCGTCCGGCGGAGGCGATGTACTCCGCGTTCACCGCCAGTACGGTGCGGCGCACCCGCAGCAGATGCCGCAGCACGGCCAGGATCCGGTCCAACTCGCCCTGCTCGTAGGGGTGGACGAGACGGTCGGCGCGCGCCGTCGGATCGTCCCCGGCGAGCCGGACGAGCAGTTCGAGGTCCGCACGGTCGCGGGCGGACAGCGGGGCGAGCATCTCGTTCGACGTGAGGGCGTTCTCCAGATAGCTGAGCTCGAACAGCGCCTCGCGGCCGGTCACGGCGTCGCCGAGGTTCCAGACGTCGGCCCGGTTGGCGAGCATGTCGGGGACGCGGAAGACACGTCCCGACTCGGTGTACGGGTTGCCCGCCATGCATACCGCGAAGCGCTTGCCGCGCAGGTCGTAGCTGTGCGCCTGGCCGTCCCGCACCCCTTCGACCCGGCGCTGGGCGTCGCACAGCGGGATGAACTTCTGCAGCAGTTCGGGAGACGTGTGCTGGATGTCGTCCAGGTACAGGAGCGTGTTGGTGCCGAGTTCCAGGGCGAAGTTGATCTTCTCGACCTCGCGGCGGGCGGTCGCGTCCGGCGCCCGCTCCGGGTCGAGGGAGGTGACAGCGCTGCCGAGCGCGGGCCCGTCCACCCTGACCAGCACCAGGCCGAGGCGGCTCGCCACGTACTCCATCAGCGTCGTCTTGCCGTAGCCGGGCGGCGACATGAGCATCAGCAGACCCATCCGGTCCGTCCGCTCGCCGTGACCCGCCACACCTGAGCCCGCTGTGCCCGCCGTGCCGAGCTGCTTGGCGAGGTTGTCGCCGATCAGCGGCAGATACACCTCGTCCAGCAGCCCGTTGCGCACGAACCCGTTGAGCGCGCGCGGCCGGAAGTCCTCCAGCCGCAGCCGTGCCCGCTCGGCCGCCACGAGCGCGGCGCGGTCCCGCTGGTAGGCGCGGTACGCCGGCACCTCCTCGGTCCTGAACCGCCCGGTCCTGGCGAGCACTTCGTCCAGCCGGACGGTCATCGACCGGCCGTCGATCCGCGGATGCGCACCGAGCAGGCCGCCGACGGTCGCCGACAGGGTGGCCTGCGACTCGTAGCGCGTCAGCTCGTCCCCGCACACCAGCGCAGTCACCGCCTCCGCCTGGTCCTCGCCCTCGCCGGAACCCCCGCCGGAACCCTCGCCGGAACCCCCGCCGAAACTCCCCAGCCAGGCCTCTGCGAGCCGGTAGCGGGCGGCCATGTCTTCGCCCAGCGCCTGCAGATCGTCCGCGAACTCCTTGTACGGGACGCCCTGCGGCCCGCCGAGCGCCCCCACGAACCGCTCGCGCAGCGAGCGCGCAGCGGCCCCGCCGACGAACCCGGCGCGGGGGAAGGCAAGTTCCTCGACGAGGTACTCCCCCACCAGCGGCAGCACGGACGCAGCCGGGACCTGCGCCCCGAGCACGTCGTCGAGGCCCGACCGCTCCAGGAACGCACCGGCCGCGGCGGCCAGTTCGGCCGCCAGCGCGGCCAGCGCGGGCGCGGGACCGAACAGGCCGCGGGCCCGGCTCAGGGACGTGGCGCGGACGGTCCACGCCGCGCGGGCGCCGGCGTCCGGGCCGTACGTCCAGAACAGCTGCGCGGCGGCGCGGACGGCCGCGGGGTAGCGGAGCAGCCCCGCCGTGGAGTGCAGGTCGAGGAGCGCGCGCAGCAGCGTGACCGTGTCGTGGTCGTGGACGCCGCGCTCGTATCCCTCGTCGAGCCGGGCCGCGGTGGCGGCACGTACCAGGGCCGTCAGCTCGTCGGCGTCCGCGCCCGGCGGGACGTCGGGCAGCAGCGTCGCCGCCAGGTACTCGGCGCGGTAGACGTCGGGGGATTCGGAGACCAGCGGGCGGTCCCAGAAGCGGCGGGTGGCGGCGAAGGCCGCGTCCCGCACCGGAGCGCGGTAGTCCGTGCCGGTGACGGTGAACGCGAGCCCGCCCTCGTGCGGCACCAGTGCGAGGTCCAGGGGCTGGGTGTTGACCGCGAAACGGTGCCGGTCGAGCCGGATGGCCGCACCGCCCGTCTCGTACAGGTCCAGACGGTCGCGCAGCGCGCGGCCCGCGTCCTGGCGGGCCGCCGCGAGACGGCCGTCGAGTTCGGTGCCGCGGGCCGGGTCGCCGAGGGCCCGCAGCTGGTCGGCGACCTTGCGGACCTTGGCGGCCATGGGGTCGGAGGCGAAGTAGGTGTTGATCTCGTCGAGCGTCGCCAGGGCCGCCGCGCGCCGCCGCACGCCGTCGAGGATGCGGGCCGCGGACCCCGCCAGCCGCTCGCCGCGCCAGGCCCGCTCGTCGTTGAGGGTCTGCCGGTGCGCGGAGAACGTCTCGTAGATCTCCTCGCGCCGGGTGCCCAGCTCGGCCAGGTACTCGTCCCATTCGGCGAACCGCGCTTCGAGGTTCTCCAGCTGGACGAGGAGCCGCCCGAGCTGTTCGTCGCACGCCTCCGGCGTCTCGGCGACGGCGCGGGCACTGCTGACGGACTGGGCGAGCAGGGCGAGTTCGGCGGCGAACTCGGCGCGGCCCTCACTGGTGAGGAGCTCCCGGCGGCGGGCGTCGAGGAGCGCTCGGGCACGGTTGACGCCGCCGAGCACATCGGCGATCCGCGCCAGGATGCCGGTCCTGACGGTGGCGTCGGCGATCTCCAGGGTGCCGACGATCCCGGTGACGGTCTCCAGCGCGGCGGCCTGCTCGGCGAGCCGTTCCGCGACCGGTACGGCGTCGGCGACGACCGCGATGCCCTCCGCCTCGGCACACGCGCGCTCGACGCGTTCCCGGTAGTCGGCGAACGCGTCCTCGCGGGAGAGGTGCGCGACGGCCCGGTGGGCGGCCGCGGTCAGATCGGCGTCCAGGGTCGCCGCCAGCTCACCGATACGGTCCAGGTCGGCGTAGCGCAGCTCGCGCAGCGTCTCCAACCTGCCCTGTCCTGCGCGCAGTTCCGACAGGTGGTCCACCCAGTCGGTGGCCGACTTCGGGGCCTCGCCGCGCGCCCGCCGCACCACCGCGGTGATGCGGGCCGCCGCCTCCTCCACGGCTTCGGCCGCCCGCGCGGTCAGCGACTGCACCTGTTCGTACTCGGCCAGCACCTGCTCGGCGGTGCCCCGCACCTCCTCCAGCGGGCCGCGCAGATCCCCCAACTCGGCCTCGCCGAGCCAGTGGTAGCGGTCCAGGACCCGCGCGCACGTGGCGGCCAGCGCCTCGAAGACGGCGGTGGCCGGCGCGGTGTCGGCGACCGTACCGGCCACCGCCAGGCAGTCGGAGATTCCGCGCACCAGATCCGGGTTGCCGATCCGCTCCAGCGGCCCGGTGCCGACCGGCTGCGCGGCAGCGTAGGCGTCGGACAGGTACGGGGTCTGCCAGCGGTGCAGCGGGTGCACGCGGGTCGGCTCGTCGCCGGCCGCCCGCATCGTGACGAGCATGCCGTCCTCGAACAGCGCGTAGCCGTGCGTCCGGATCGGCGTCGCCACAGCCATGCTGATCATGTTGTACGGGAGCAGCAGGCGGCGCCCCGTGGCGGCGGCGTGGAAGACGTACAGCAGGTCCTCGCCGTTCGCCGAGCGCACCAGCCGCTCGAAGAGGAGGCCGCCGGAGTCCGTGTCGCCGTCCAGGTCGTCCACGTCGTCGAAGTCGTCGAAGGTGCGCATCGCGCCCGTGGCGAGGCAGTAGCCGCCGGGGAAGATGATCCCCTGCTCCTCGGGCAGCCGGCGACACGCCTGCCCGATCGAGTCGAGCCGCGCCACCTCCCCGGTGCGGGTGTGGACGACCAGATGGCGCCACGCCGTCTCGTTGTACGGGCGGACCCGCAGCACGAGCAGCGGCCCGACAACCGCGTACGCCACCTCCGCGTCGGCCAGCGACTGCAACGGCTCGTCCACCGGCTCGGTGTGGTCGTTGACGGTGAGCGTGCCGCCCACCGCCGAGACCGACACCCCGCCGGGCAGCGCGATGTGCGGTTCGCGGCCCTGGACACCGGGGGTGCCGGGGATGCCCGCGACATGGTCGTCGCGGGTCGTCTCCGTCCAGGTGAAGTCGTGTGCGGGCGGCACCACGTGGTCACGCTCGCCACGCGCGTCGAGGTACGTCGCCGAACCGTCCGCCGACAGCCGCCAGCGCAGCACGCGGACGTCGTCGACGGCCGGCCCGGTCCTGAAGACGGCCAGCAGCCGGCCGTCCAGCGGGCGCAGCCGCGTCAGCCGCGTCTGCCGGTAGTAGCGGTACAGCTCGTCGAAGTCCCGGACGAAGCGCGGGTCGTCGAGCAGCCCGGGAACGGGCTCTCCCCGCACGCTCAGCACATCGCCGACGGCGATGCTCTCCCCGGCCCCGCCGCCCGCCCCGCTGCCGGGCGCCGGGTTGGCGCCGAACAGCAGCCGCTCGCCGACGGGCGCGATGTCGCACGGCACGCAGGCGTTGCCGGTACTGATCCGGTCGGTGCCGGCGAGCCGCAGTTCGGCCGAGCCGAACACCTCCTGGCGGCGCGCGTTCAGCGCCTCGGCACGCACCGCCAGCGTCCTGGCCGACGCGGCCAGCCGGTCCCGCAGGACCTCGTAGGTACCGGCATCGATCCGGGTCTCAGACACTTCCCAGCCTCGTTCACTCATCGGTGTGGTGCGTAGGTGCGTGTGGTGCGTGTGGTGCTGCTCAGTTGTGTGCCGCGACCGGCTTGGCACCGTTGACCGGGGTGGCGACCGCCCCGCCGAGCGCGTCCAGGGGGAACTGGCCCAGGCCCAACGAATTGGCCTGGTCGAGCAGCTGCTGGAGTCCGCCGGACTGCGGGCCGCCGGACGCGATGAGCTTCATGAGGAGCGCGGACACCGTCAGGTTCTGGACCCCGCCGCTCCCGAGGGAGCCCAGCACCCGGGTGGCGTCCTCAGTGAAGCGCGCCGATCCGTCCAGCCACGGCCCGGCCAGTGCCCTGACCGCGTCGGAGCTCTCCACGAAGGCGTCGACGCTCTTGCCCAGCGACATCGCCCCGACCACCCGGTCGAAGAAGACGCTCTCGCCGCCCACGATGCTGATGTCCGCCGACTCCAGACCCGTGGCGAGCACCGTGGCCTGGGCCTCCGCGACCTGGCGCTGCATGTCCAGGCTGGCGAGCCTGATGTCCTTCTCCGCCGCCAGCCGCAGCCGGTACTCCTCATGGCCGCGCGAGGCGTCGTCGAGTGCGGCCATCGCGGCGGCCTTGTCGGTGAGGCCCGCGGCCTCCTCCTTCAGCCGCCGGCCGATGCCCTCGGCCTCGACGGTGTTCTTCTCCCGCGAGACGGCCGCCTCCGCGAGCCCGACCTTCTCGATCGCCTCGGCGCTGCGCTCGCGCACCTCGACGTCGGCGAGCCCGGCGGCGGCCGCTTCCGCCCGCATGCCCTCGGCGAGCCGGATCTTGGCCTGGGCGTCCAGCTCGGACGCCTGCCTGCGGGACTCGGCCATGGTCACGGCCTCGCGCGCCCGGTGGGTCGCGGACTGCTCGGCCGCCTCCGCGGCCTTGATGTCCTTGACGAGCTTCTCCTGCGCCTGGCCCTCGGCCCGCACGACGAGCGCCTGCCGCTCCCGTTCCGCCTCCTGCACCAGGCGCAGCGCCTTGATGCTCTCCTCCTGTTCGGCGACGGTGCGGTCCACGGCGATGCGCTCGCGGATCACGTCGGCGACCTCGCGGCGTTCCGCCTCGACCTCCTTGTCCTTGGAGATCCGGGACAGTTCCGTCTCGCGCTCGCGGGCGATGACCTCCAGCAGCCGGTCCTTCTCGATCCGCTCGTTCTCGACGGCGATGACGCGTTCACGGTTCTTCTGGGCCACGGCGATCTCGCGGCCCTGGTTCTCCCGCTGGATGCCGAGCAGCTCCTCAGTGCGGATGAACGCGCCCTGCGAGCCGAGCCGTTCCTCCTCCTGGACGCGCATCGTGGACGACTCCTCCTTGGCACGGAGTGTCTCGACCTCCCGGCGCTGCTTGATCTCGGCCTCGGCCTGCCGCCGTTCCAGCTCCAGGATGGTCTCGCGGGCCTCGACGTTCTGCCGGGTGATCTCCTTCTGCTCGGTGCGCTGGAACTCGTTGGTGCGCACGTGCTCGATGGCGGTCAGCTCGGTGATCTTCCGGATGCCCTGCGCGTCCAGGATGTTGGCGGCGTCCAGCTGCGTCATCGGGGTCTGCTCGAGGAAGTCGATCGCGGCGTCCTCGAGGTGGTAGCCGTTGAGGTCGGTACCGATGACCTGGATGATCTGGTCGCGGAAGTGGTCGCGCTGGGTGTAGAGGTCGACGAAGTCCAGCTGCTTGCCGACGGTCTTGAGCGCCTCGGAGAACTTGGCGGCGAACAGTGCCTGCAGCGTCTCCTGGTGGCTCGCCCGTGCCGTACCGATCGCCTGGGCGACCTTGATGACGTCCTCGGTGGTCTTGTTCACGCGCACGAAGAACGTCAGGTGGATGTCGGCGCGGATGTTGTCCTGGCAGATCAGCCCCTCGCGGCCGGTGCGCTTGATCTCGATCGTCTTCACCGAGATGTCCATCTGCTCGGCGTTGTGGAGGATCGGGAGCACCACGGCGCCGGTGAAGGTGACATCCACGTGCTTGGTCCTGGAGATGATCAGCGCCTGGCCCTGCTCCACCTTGCGGAAGAGCCGGCTGACGGTGAACACCACGCCGAGCGCGATGAGGAGGAGGACGGCGATCAGTACGCCGATCCCGATGGCGGTGGCATCCATGGCGGATCCTCAGTCGAAGAGTGTGTGGTGGTAGGGGACATGACTGGGTGTCACGTGTCGTCGGACACGTGTCAGGTGAGGAACGGGGTGGAGGTGCGGATCAGGTGATCGGGTCGAAGGGGGCGACCCAGAAGAACTCGCCGGCCGGTTCGTACTCGTAGAGGAGTGCGGTGCTTCCCGAGGCGAACGCGTCCTCACCGGTCTGCCGGACCTGTACGACCGCGGACGAGCCGTCCGGCGCGGTGACTTCGGCCTGGCCGAAGTCCGTACCGACCCGCCCAGTGCGGATGACGCAGAGGCTTCCGACGAAGTCCTGCCGCGAGGGCGGCGACACCTCCGGGAAGAGCCGGCGCAGCGGCCGCACCAGGACCCAGGTCGCGGACCATGCGCCGGCCAGGGCCGCGGCGAGGACGACGACGCCGAGCAGGACGTGGACGAGCCCGTGCGACCCGGCGCCGGCCAGGAGGGCGCTGCCGGCCAGGCTCACGAACCAGGCGACGGCGGTCAGCAGCGACAGGACGACCGTGACCGGCACCCCGCCGAGCCCGGCGGCCGCCAACAGGCCCTCGCCGCCGTGGTCGTTGGTGTGGTGGCCACTGGTGTGGTGGCCGACCCCATGCCCGCCGTCGTGCCCCCCGTGACCCGCGTGCCCCCCGTGTCCCGCTCCGGTGTGTCCGGCGTGGCCGTGGGCGGAGACGCCGCCCAGCAGCGCCAGCAGCCAGAAGCCGATGACGACCACGAGCGCGAAGCTGAACAGGACGGTCGGGAACGCCAGCGCAGTCCTCACGAACTCCCCCATGGCACTGACCTCCCCCGTTTCCCAACCGCCCGTCACGGAGATGGTGGCACCGGGTGCCGAGCGGCCACACTGCCCGATCCCGGCAATCTTGACGCGCCTCTGACGTCCTACTAACGCCCCCGGGCCGACCACCTCAACGAGCCCGGCCACAGGGCGCGTTGCCGTGCAGGGTCCACCGCTCGGACTAGAGCTCCTGCTCCGGCCAGCCCAGCAGGCGGGCGCCCAGCGCGGCCGTCTCCAGGGTGTAGCGCTGGAGGGCGTCGTCGGGGTCGAACCCGGTGAGGGCCGCGATGCGTTCGAGGCGGTAGCTGAGCGCCCGGACGCTGAGGTCGAGCCGGCGCGCGGCCTCGGCGCTGACATAACCGGCCGCCGCGTACGCCCCCAGCGTCTGCAGCAACGGCAGAGCGCCGCCGCGTGCCTCCTCCAGCGGGCCGAGCACCGCCCGTACGAGGTCGGCCATCGCCGCGCGGTCGCGCATGAGGACGGGGAAGACGAGCAGGTCCGCGGAGTTCAGGACGCGGGCTGCGAGACCGAGTCGATCCGCGAGGTCGAGGGCGCTGAGCGCCTCCTCGTAACTCCGGACCACCCCGCCGGGGCCCCCATGGGGCCGGCCCAGCGCCACCCGCACCTCGCCGGCGAGCTTGACGAAGGCGTCCAGGACGGCCTGTTCCGCGGTGGGCGCGATGCACACGAACCGGCCGCCCTTCGTGGCGAGCAGCACATCGTGGTCGCCGAACCGTCCGGCCAGGTCCCGTTCCACGCGGTGGACGAGGGGATGGGCGTCGTCGTACGCCTCGGTACCGGTGGCCACGGCCACCACATGGCGGCCCGCCAGCCGCAGACCGAAGCGCTCGGCGCGCTCGGCCAGCCGTCCCGGGTCGCTGCGCCCGTACAGCAGATCGTCGACGAACTCCCGGCGGGCGACTTCCTCCTTGCGGACAGCGAGCCGGTGCGACCGCTCGTGCCCCTCGGCGAGCGCCGCCACTCCGGCCTCCACGGCCGCGAGGACGGATTCGCCGACGTGCCGCAGATCGGCCGCGCTGCGGGCGTCGGCGACGCCGGGCAGCGCCGACCAGGACCGGCGGGTGGCACCCAGATACGCGTCCACCAGCTCCCGCAGGCCGTACCCCGCGTCGGCGGCCCGCTCGCCCAGCTCACGACGGGCCTCACGCTCGTCGCGGCGCAGCGCGCGGCCGCTGCGGGATATGTCGGCCAGCAGCTCCGTATAGCCGTTCACGTACTCGGGCGGTATGCCCCGTGCTGCCACTGCGCGACCCCCGCCACTCCCGCATGCTGCCGACTTCCGGGCGCCAAGAACCTATCAAGACTGCCGGAATCCGGAAGTGCGGACCCGCTACGAGGTGTGGGAGTGCGCCTCGGTTGTCGGGCTCGGCTTGGCGTCCGCAGGGGTGGCCGTGGTGGCGGCGGTCGCGTTCGCGGCGGCGTCGTCGGCCTTCAGCGCACGCGCCTCGGACTTCAGGATGCGCATGGATTTACCCAGGCCGCGGGCGGCGTCGGGCAGCTTCTTGGAACCGAACAGCATGATCAGAACCAGCGCCACCACGATCAGGTGCCACGGTTCCAGCCCGTTTCGCAACACGGGAATCCTCGCTTCGCGTAGAGATGGGCCAGGCGTAGGCCTGGAGATATGCGTCGACTGTCGCATTGTCACCCGGACGTGCGTCCAATCAGCCCCTCGGTGCTCAAAGCATCGGCAAAGGCTGGGCATACCTCCGATGACACCGGCGGCCGCTCGGAGTGCGCTCCCAGTCCGTTCCGAGTCCGTTCCGAGTCCGTTCCGAGGACGCTCCACTCCCTGGTCAGGCGCTGGTCAGGTTCTGGTGAGGCGCCGATCAGCCCGTGCTCAGGCCCCGATCAGGCCCGCAGGAAGGCCAGCACCGCCAGTACCCGGCGGTGGGTCTCCTCGGCGGGCGGCAGGTCCAGCTTGCTGAGGATGCTGCCGATGTGTTTGCCGACGGCCGCCTCGGAGACCACCAGCTCACGGGCGATCGACGCGTTGGACCGGCCCTCCGCGATCAGGCCCAGTACCTCGCGCTCCCGTGCGGACAGCCGCTCCAGCGGATCGCGCCGGCGGCGCAGCAGTTGGCGTACGACCTCCGGGTCGACGACGGTGCCGCCGTCCGCGACCCGGCGCAGAGCGTCGAGGAACTCCTCGACCTGGCCCACCCGGTCCTTGAGCAGATAGCCGACGCCGGACCCGTCGCCCGAGTCGAGCAGCTCGGCGGCGTAGCTGTGCTGCACGTACTGGCTCAGGACCAGCACCGGCAGCGACGGGCGCTGCTCGCGCAGCGCGACGGCGGCGCGCAGGCCCTCGTCCTGCAGACCGGGCGGCATCCGCACATCGGTGACGACGATGTCCGGGTCGTGCTCGGCCACCGCCGCCTTCAGCGCCTCGGCGTCCCCGACCGCCGCGACGACCCGGTGCCCGAAGCGCGCGAGCAGGCCGACGAGCCCCTCGCGGAGCAGGACGCTGTCCTCGGCGAGCACGATGCGCAGTTCTCGTTCCACGCGCTGGATTCTGCCAGTCGCAGCGGCGCGGCCCGAGGGCCCGGGGTAGGGCCAGGCATACCCGAGGACTCCGCTCTGCCCTGCTGTGCGCGCGGCCCGCCGCCGGTTGGCTTGAGCGCATGCTGAACATCGCGCTGCGCACGCTCCGCGCCCGCTGGACCACGTTCACCGGCAGCTTCGTCGCCCTCGCGCTCGGCGTCGGGCTGATCGCGACGATGGGACTGGCGCTGGCCTCCACCCTCGACGCCCCGCACCGGGCGCCCGAGCGATTCGCCGCGGCCCCGGTGGTGGTGCGCGGCACGGACACCCTGCGGGTCGCCACCGCGCACGGAGTGCGCGAGAAGCGGCTCGACCACCCCCGGCCGGTACCGGCGGCCACCGCCGCCGCACTGTCCCGGCTCGGGCGCACCGTCCAGGACCGTACGTTCCCGGTGCAAGCGGACGGCGAAGCGGACGGCGTAGCGGGCAGCGCACCGGCCGGCACGGTCGGCCACGCCTGGTCGGCAGCGGCCTTCACCCTGTACGGGCTCACCGCCGGCCGCGCGCCCTCGACCCCAGACGAGATCGTGACGACCGGCGGATGGGCCGTACCGGGCGCCCGCGTGAAGCTGCGCACTCCGGACGGCGGCAACAGGGCCCGGACGGTCGTCGGCACGGCGGTGGCCACAACGCCGGACACGGGCTCGCGATCCGGCTCGGGATCCGGCTTCGAGCACGCGGTGTTCTTCACGGACGCCGAGGCGGCGCGGCTGGCCCCGCGGATCGACAACCTCGTGGTGTACGCGGACCCTGCCGCGGTGCGGGGCTCCGCGCCCGGGGACATGGACGTCCTCACGGGCGACGACCGGCGGCGGGCCGACCCCGATCCGGACCGGGACAGCAAGGCGCTGACGACCATGAACGCGCTGTTGGGAACCGCCGGCGGGGTCACCGGGTTCGTGTCGGTGTTCGTCGTCGCGTCGACCTTCGCCTTCGCGGTGGCGCAGCGGCGGCGGGAGTTCGCGCTGCTCCGTGCGGCCGGTGCCGCGCCGCGGCAGATCCGGCGGCTGGTGCTCGTCGAGGCCGCGGTGGTGGGCGCGGTCGCTTCGGCGGCGGGGTGCGTCCTGGGACGGTTCGGGGCGCCGAGGCTCGCGGCGTGGCTGGTGGACGCCGACGTCGCACCGTCCTGGTTCACGATCGACGACTACGCGTGGCCGTACTGGACGGCGTTCTGGACCGGGCTCGGCGTCGCGCTCGCGGGCGCCTGGGCGGCGAGCCGCCGGGCAGGGCGCGTGGGCCCGATGGAGGCGCTGCGCGAGGCCTCGGTCGACAGCCGCACCATGACGGCCGGGCGCTGGGTCGCCGGCGGCGGACTGCTGCTGACGGGCCTCGGCCTGCTGGTCCGGCAGCTGCTCACCGACCCGTCCGATGCGCTGCACCGCAAGATGTACACCACCCAACCGATGCTGCTGATCACGGCGTTCGCGCTGCTCGCACCCGTCGTGGTGGGACCGTTGACGAAGGCGCTGGCCTGGCTGCCCGCCCGCCTGCCGGGCGTCGCCGGCCGGCTCGTACGGGAGAACGTGCTGGCCGGTGTGCGGCGCACGGCGGCCGTCGCCGCGCCCGTACTGATCACCGTCGCCCTGGCCGGGTCCCTGCTCGGGGTGACCGCGACCGTCAACGCGGCCAAGGCGGCGGAGACGCGCGGCCGTTCGGCGGCCGACTTCGTCGTGACGGCGGATGGCGGCGGCCTCGACCCGGCGACCCTCGCGCGGGTCCGGCAACTGCCCGGACTCGACGCGGCCGCCATCGCACCGACCAGCGTGTACCGGCTGGAGGACGGTGTGGCGCTGGTCAAGGACGAGGCCCACGCCGCGGACCCGGCCGCACTCGCCGCCGTGACGACCCTCCCGGTGACGGCCGGCCGGGTCACCGATCTCGACGACCGGAGCATCGTCGTCAACGAGGAGTGGCCGGAGCACACCCTCGGCAGCCAGGTGGACGTCTGGCTCGGCGACGGCCGCAGGACGTCGCTCCGTATCGCCGCCATGCTGCGCACCGGCACGGGCAACAACGGCGCCTACGTCACCCCGCTCAACGCGCCGGGATCGTCCCCCGACCGGATCGACGTCCGGCTCCGGCCGGGTACCGACGCCACCAGGACTGCCGCGGCCGCCGCGCTCCGGGCCGCCGTGGCGCCCGGCGGCGGGCACGTGCTGAGCAAGGACCAGTGGCTCGCGGCGCATTACCCGGCCACCAGCCGGCAGACCCGCACCGGCTACCTGCTGGTGCTCGGCATCGCGCTGCTCTACTCGGCCATCGCGCTGGCCAACACCCTGGTCATGGCGACCGCCGACCGCGTTCGCGATCTGGCCGTACTGCGCCTCGCCGGAGCCACCACCGGCCAGGTGCTGCGCATGGTGGCCGCCGAGGCGCTGCTCATCGTCGCGGTGGGCACGACCCTGGGCGCGGGCGTCGCCGGCCTGAACCTGCTGGGCGTCAAGGCCGCGCTGGCCGTGCTGTCCGTACCGGCGCCGGTCGTCGTCCCCTGGGCGACGACTGGAGCCGCGGTGGCGGTGTGCGCGCTGCTCGCCGTGACCGCCGCGGTGATCCCGGCCCGCCTGGCCCTGCGCGGGCGGGCGGTGGAACTGGCGGGAGGAAGAGAGTAGGCGCGGGAGGGGAGTTGGTGGGAGGAGGGGAGTTGGTGGGAGAAGGGGAGTTGGTGGTCAATCCAGCTTCTTCCAGTCGGGGCTCAGCGCCATGGCCTTGAGACGGTCGATGGTGAACACCGGCGCGGTCCGGGTGGCGGGCTGGTGGTAGCCGGCCGCGTTCAGCTCGGCGACGACGATCCGCCGGCCGTTGGGGCGCAGGATCTGGGCGACCCACTGCACGGTGCCGGCTCCGCCCTTCTCCGCCGGACCCTGGGAGACCATCACCCGGGTGCCGTCGGGGAGCGTCTCGGCGCCCGAGAAGAACGTCAGGGTGTCGGGGTCCTTGAGCGGCCAGTGCTCCACGTTCACCTCGATCAGGGTCTTGCCGTGTCCGTCGTCCACGGTCACCTGCGCGAAGCCCTCCGAGTCGTCCGCGTCGGTGCGGTGCAGGCCGGCCGGGATCAGTCCCTTGAGGACGGCGCTGATCGCGGGGCCCGGCACCGTGGCGCTCGCCTCGGCGGTGGGCGGCCGAGTCACCGGGGTCTTGGCCGGGGCGAGGGCGTCGAACACCGGCTTCCAGATCTTCATGTCCACCACCTTGGTCAGCTGCGCGGCGCTGAGCGGTGGGTCGGGCCGGGTGTCCGGGGCGCCCTTCTCCGCCGACGAGTTCCACTCCATGGCATCGACGACCCGGCCGTCGCGGGTGGTCAGGGTGGCTCGCCAGTTCTTGGTGCCCACGTGGCGGTCCGGGTACTCGTAACCCTTGAGCAGGACCAGCACGGAGCCGTCGGCGAGCACCGACCTGTCGCACGAGTCGAACTGCACGTGCACACGGTCCGGGCACCGGGTTCCGGAGTCCGCGTTCTGCCCGGAAGGTGCGTGGTTCAGGCTGACGCTGACGAGTCCGGGGCCGTGTCCGTCGTCGAGGACCACCTCCGCGTACGGGGCTCCGACCGGGCCGTCGCTCCCGTCCCCGCCGGTGCCACGGCCCTGCTCACCGGTGGTCGTCCCCGGTGGCAGCGCCGACTTGAGCAGGTTGATCATGCGCTGCGCGGTGACCCGCTCGCCCGGCGCGACAGCGACGGAGTACGTTCCCGGCTGCCCGGCCGCCGGCCCCTCCTCGACATGGTGTCCGACCGAACCCGACAGCCCGCCCGCCATGAGACCTCCGACGCCGACCAGCGTGAGCGTCGCCGCGCCGCCCGCGATCGCGGCCCTGCGGCGCAGCCGCATGACCCGGCCGCGGGCCGCACCACCGTCCACCAGCGCCCTGTTGTCGGTGGAGAAGGTGTCGGCGGTGCCACGGATGGCATGGCCGAGGTCCTCCTCGAAGGGATCCGAGGGCGCGAAGGGGTCGTAGGGCATGGGGAACCACCGTTTCGTATGGCGTGCGGCGTATGGCTTGCGGTGTTGGCGTGGTGCGCGGCGTCGAGGAGGGATCAGTTGTCAGGGGTCAGTTCGCGGCGAATTCAGCGAGGGTGCCGCCGAGCAGGTCCCGTAGCTTCGCCAGCGCCCTGACGGAACGGGTCCGCACGGAACTGGACGTCGCACGCATCGCGTCGGCGGTCTCCTCGATGCTGCGGTCCTCCCAGTACCGCAGCACCAGCACCGCGCGGTCCTTGGGCGACAGCCGGCCGAGCGCGTCGAGGAGCGTCAGGCGCAGCGTCGTGTCGACGCCCGCCGCACCCGGCACGTCCGGAACGTCGGAGGTGGGGCGTTCGCGGCTGCTGCGGCGCCGCTGGTGCGAGAGGAAGGACCGCACCAGGACGGTCTGGGCGTAGCCGGCCGGGTTGTCGATCTTGGAGGCACGCCCCCAGACGACATACATGCGGCCGAGGGTCTCCTGTACGAGATCCTCGGCAAGGTGGGTGTCACCGCTGGTCAGCAGGCATGCCGAACGGAAGAGATGTCCGGCGCGGTTCGCGGCGAAGTCCAGATAGCCGTCCACTTGCGCCTGCCGCATGAACCCCCCATTCGCCGTGTACACCTCATTGACGCGCCAGAGGTGCCTGAATGTTTCACGGCTCGGAAGGATTTCCGCAAGCTCTCCGAAAGCACTCCGGAGCTCTCCGAACCTCCGAACTTACGCGGCGACCGCGACCGATCCCTGGCCGAGAGCCGGGGCAGCGGGGAGGGCAGGGCGGCCGTGGGCGGCGGACGGGGTGGCAACGGAAGCGCCGGCGACGTCGGCCGTCCTGCTGCCGCCCTTGGCGAAGACGATGACCCGCAGGACGACGAAGCGGCCGACACCGGCGAGGCCGGAGGCCGAGAGGTACACGCTCTGCTCCAGCAGCGGACCCGGGTTCGGGTGCACCGCGTGCAGCACGAGCAGCGCCGCGGTGGTGAACAGGTAGCAGATCGCGGCGGTGAGACCGGACTTGATGTGGTCGCTCAGCTGGGCCCGTCCGGCCCGGAAGGTGAAGCGGCCGTGCAGCTCGGTGGCCAGCACGGTGGAGGCGACGGTCACCAGGGCGTTGGCGAGCACCAGCGGCAGCCGGCCCGACAGCAGCAGCATGACGGCGCTGGACAGCAGCCCCACGCCCCCGCCGCACACGACGAACCGCACGAAGGCCGCTATCGGCCCGGTCCTGCCGGTTGGGTGGTCGGTGCTCCGCTCGATGCTCCCCGTGGTCTTCATGCCTCCAAGACTCCCGTACCCCACTGACAGCGCGCTGACTTCCGCTGACCGGTCACTGACCGCCCGCTGACACGGTGCCCGCCGAGCTGTCACGATGGGTGTGATCGCAGGAGGAATGCATGACAGAGGTGTTTCTACGGCGTCTGAGCCGGTGGCAGGCCGAGGCGCAACGGGAGGCCTTCGCGGACCTCTACGTCGAGTCCTACCGCGGCGCTCAAGGCGAGGAGTTCCACAGCCGGCAGAGCTTTCTGCGGCGCTTCGCGGAGCATGTGCAGCACCCCGGCTTCGATATGACGATCGCCGGCGACCCGGCGCTAGTGGGCTTCGCATACGGCTTTCCTCCAGATCGCGACGGAGAGTGGTGGCAGGGGTTCGTCGGCGGTGTCCCGCAGGACCTGGAGGAGCACACCGCCTCCGGCCAGGTCTTCGCCGTCGTCGAGCTGCTGGTACTCCCCTCCCACCGCCGCCTCGGGGTCGCGGGCCGGCTGCAGGACATGCTGCTGTCGCGCAGCGACGCGGCCGTGGCCGCCGTGCTCGTCGAGACTCCGAACCCCCCGGCGCTGGCCGCGTACCGGGAGTGGGGCTGGGAGAAGAACGGTGAGATCCGGCGCCCGCGCGACCCTTCGGTGCTGGAAGCGTGGAGCCGCAGCCTCGCGGATTAGCGGAGCCGGGGGTGGCCGAGGGGGCTGTGGGGGCGGTTCCTTTGGGCCCCGTGCATCGGGGAGGTGCCGGCGTGACGCGACGTCGTCACGGCAGCAGCAGGGTCTTCCCGACGACGTCGCGGGCCTCCATCGCCGCGTGCGCGTCCGCGGCGCGTTCCAGCGGGAACGTCTGCCCGATGATCGGCCGGATCCGTCCCACCACCGCCTCCGACAGGGCGCGTTCGGTCAGCCGCCGGGCGACGTCGGGCGTGAACTGCACCTGGTCGATGCCGCGTACGGTCACCTCGCGCCGCCGCGCCTCCTCGGGGTCGACGGGGGCGAAACCGCCGGCGGCCGCGCCGTGCGCGGAGAACTGGCCGCCTCTGGCGGTCAGTTCGAACGCGGCCAGTCCGATCTCCCCGCCGACGCCGTCGTAGACCATGTCGGGCCCCGCGCCGCCGGTCGCTTCGCGCACCCGCTCCTGCCAGTCCGGCAGCGAGTAGTCGACGACGGCGTGGGCGCCCAGCTCCAACAGCAGATCCAGCTTCCGCTTGCCCCGGGCGGCTGCCACGACGCGTTCCCCGGCCGCCAGCGCCAGCTGCACCATGAGGATGCCGAGCCCGCCCCCGGCCCCGGTGACGAGCACCCACTCCCCCGGCTTCGTCCGGGCGGCCTCGGCGAGGCCGAGCGCGGTGGGGCCGTCGTGCAGCAGCGCTGCCGCCTCCCGCAGCCCGAGCCCGTCGGGGACGACGATCAGCGCGTCGGCCGGCACCAGCACCCGCTCGGCGTACCCGCCGCGGTCACCGGTCCTGACCGCGACGGACCTGCCGATCCAGCTGGGCTCGACACCCTCGCCGACCGAGAGCACCCGCCCCGCCACCGCGCCCCCCGGCACGTAGGGCGGCCGCACCGGCATGAAGTCCTGGGCCAGCCCCTCGCGGATCCGCGCCTCGAAGAGGATGACGTCGGCGGCCTCGACGCGCACCACCACCTCGCCGGGACCGGCGACCGGATCCGGCACCTGCGCCGCCTCAAGGACCTCGGGACCCCCGAACCGCGTCACCTGTACTGCTCGCACACCCATCACTCCCTGCATCCGCCACCTGCGACTTCGTCTCTACGAGGAGTCTCAGACGTGAACCTAGGTTCATGTCAAGGGGCGACGGGGTCCGCGGGGTGCGTGGTCTTCCGGGTCGCGTCGAGACGCGCGAACTCCTCGGCGGTGAGCGTCACTTCGCCGACCGCAGCCGAGTCGCGGATCGTCTCGGGCCGGCTGGCGCCCGGGATGGGGACGACGACCGGGGACTTCGCCAGCAGCCATGCGAGAGCGATCCGCTGCGGGCTCACCCCGCGGTCCCGTGCGACCTCGTGGAACGCGGCGAAGCGGTGTGCTGGGACAGTGGATGCCGGGGCAGTGGGTGCTGGGACGGGAGCCAGGGCCGGGATCCCGTGGCCCACGGCCGGCGGGCCGTCGAGCGAGCTGCGGGAGATGCCGCCGAGCGGGCTCCAGGGCAGGAAGGCGATCCCGAGCTCGTCGCACAGCCGCAGCTCGGCCTCGCTGTCGCGGACGGCGGGCGAGTACTCGTTCTGCACCGAGGCCAGCCGTCCGCCGAGGATCTCGTGGGCCTGCCGGATCTGTGCGGTGTCCACGTTGGAGACGCCCGCCATCCTGATGGTGCCCGCGTCGAGCAACTCCCGGAGGGCGCCTACGGATTCGGCGAACGGAACCCGGGGGTCCGGCTTATGGAGCTGGTACAGCCCGATCGCCTCGCCACCGAGGCGCGCGAGCGACTCCTCGCAGGCCCGCTTCAGATGGTCCGGGTCGCCGTTGACGGTCCACGTACCGTCGCCGGGACGCCCGCGGCCGCCCTTCGTCGCCACGAGGACGCCCGAGGTGTCACCGCCGTAGGCGGCGAGGGCGCGGGCGATCAGCTCCTCGTTGTGACCCCGCTCGTCCGCGTGCCAGTGGTAGGAGTCGGCCGTGTCGATGAGCGTCACCCCGGCGTCGAGCGCCGCGTGGACCGTGGCGAAGGCCCTGGCCTCGTCCGGCCGCCGCTCGATGGAGAGCGGCATGGCCCCGAGACCGACCGGACCGACCGGAATGTCACGGATCCGGCGCCCGCTGCTGCCGTGCGTGCCACCGGTGCCTTGTGTGCCACTCATGTCCGGGATCCCTTCGAGGTGGTGAGCGCTGCGGCTGTCTCGGCGATGGCGCCGGGCAGCCACTCCGCGGTGGTCGAGAACGTGAAGCCCAGTGCCCTGGCCCGGGAGTTGTCCATCGCGTAGTAGCGGTCGAACGAGAACGGCGACATGTCGCCGCCCCCGTGGGAGTACACCGGCCGCTCCGCCCCGATCCCTGTCGCGACCAGCTCGCTCAGCTTCGTGGCGCTCAGCTCACCGTGGGAGTTGGCGTTGACAGGACCGGTGAAGTCGGCGCCGGCCGCCCAGAACAGGAACTCGGCGATCTCACGGTCATGGATGAACGTGGACGGGTGGTCCTCGCGGTGAACGACGACGGGCTGCCCCGTGCGCACCCGCTCCACGTAGTGGTCCAGCCGCCCGGTGAACTCCTCCGCGCCCCCGCCCAGCACGTGCGCGCTGCGCACCGAGACGTACGCGAACGCCGGATCCTGGCTGAACACCGCCTCGGCCTGCCGCTTCCCCTCGGCGTAGTACCGCGCGTCGCCGAGCTGCTCCATGAACGTCTTCTCGCCCCAAGGGAGTTCGAGGTCGACCGGCCAGGTGGTGGGATCAACCGTGTCCTCAGTGACCGGGCGGTGGGCAGAGCCATGGGTAGAGCGCTGGGCCAGGGGGAGGACGGCGTCGAACGTCGCCGGGTCGTAGACCTCCATCGTGGACGTCATGACGTAGCGCTCGGTGCGGCCGCGGAAGACGCGCTTGGCGATGGCCGCCTGTCGCGGCGTGTAGCAGACCTGGTCGATGACGACATCGAAGTGCCGGTCGCCCAGGGCGGCTTCGAGGGCCGCCTCGTCGTCACGGTCGGCGACGAGATGCGTGACGCCCGGCGGCGTCGGCGACGAGCCGCGGTTGATGACCGTGACGTTGACACCCTCGTCGCGGAGCCGCAGCATCAGCCGCTTACCGAAGTAGCGGCTGCCACCGATGATGCAGACGTCCCGCAACGAGCCGCGCTCGGCGTGCGGGTCACGCCTGGAGTCGTGCGTGGTGTCGTGCGTGGTGTCGTGCATGGCACCGGACCCTTCCCCACCAGGCAGGACGTCCCTGCCGTCGACCTCAAGTGTTACCGTCTCGGCCCGGCATCTGAAGGGGAGATCATGGGAGATTCAGCGGCCCTGCCAAAAGAACCACGCCATCTGCGGGGTCTCACTCACGATTCCTCGGTCGCCCTCGACAGCGTCGATACGCGGCTGCTCGAACTCGTCCAGGCCGAGGGTCGTATCACTCTCAGTGAGCTGGGCCGACGGGTGAGTCTCAGCCCGGCCGCCGTGGCCGAACGCATCCGCCGGCTGGAGGGCAACGGCACCATCACCGGGTACTCCGCCGTGGTCGCGCCGGACCGGCTCGGCTACGGCATGCTCGCGTTCGTCCGGGTGTCCCCGCACGGCGGCTACACGCTGCGTCACCCCAAGACGCTGGAACTGATGGCGCGCTCCGAGATCCTGGAGGTGCACCACGTCGTCGGCGAGGACTGCTGGATCCTCAAGGTCGCCGTGGCCGACACCTCGCACCTCGAGGAGATGCTCGAACAGATCTCGGCCCTCGGCCGCACCACAACATCGATCGTGCTGTCGTCCCCGGTCGAACGGAAGGTCATCACCCCGATCGACCGTTCGGGCGCGGGGCGCTAGGAAGCGGCCGCCGGCCTCTGACGCACGGGGATCCGCCGCGTCGGGCCGGAGGCCGTCGGGCCGTCCGCCCGGTCAGTCTCTTCCGGTTCTTCCGGTCCTTCCTGCTCTGCCGGTTTCTACCGGTCAGGAGGCGTCCGAGGAGCGCCAGGCGTCGGCCCCCGCGTGGGAGGCGGCCTGCGAGGCAGCCTTCGCGTGCTGGAAGGCACGCGCCGCCAGCTCGGACGGCGGTACCTCCATCTGACGGACGTATCCCCGTCCGGCATTCAGCAGCGTGACGCCGATCATGACCGTCCCGGCCAGCCCCAGCACAGCAGCGACGCCGGTGACGGCCACTCCTGCCCTGAGCATCCGGGTGTCGATGTCGATTCCGTGCGCAGTCATCCGATTCATCGCCATACATCCAGCGTGAGCGCCCGCGGCGCCTTCCGCACGCCGGGCGGAGCCGTCCGGGACCCTGATCGACCCGATCCGCTCGATCGGCCCGGATCCACGCTGATCCGCCCGGATCCGCCCTGATCCGCGCACCACAGCACTCTGACAACTTCTTCACAGGTGCCTGCCAGCCTGTCGATCATGCCGGTTGCCGCGCGGCGACCGCCGCGTGCAGCGGCCGCTCCGACTCCGATCGACCCGTAAACGGAAGGCACCACCATGTCCTACCTCCGCACCTTGCGCACCGCCGCCGTCACCGCAGTCGTCGCCGGCACGGTGCTGCTCCCGGCCACCGGGGCGTTCGCCGCCGACGCGACCGCCAAGCCCACCCCCACCCCCTCCGTCTCCGCCGGCAAGCCCACCGACGCTCCCCGGCCTGCCCCGTCCGTCAGCGCCGGTGGCGGTACCCGCACCGCCGCCCCCACCCCGATGCCGCGTGGCGGCGTCGCGGCGGGCGAGCAGCCGGCCGGGAGCACCGGAACGGGCTCCGCCACCATCGCCGGCTCGGCCGCCGCCGCTGCCGCGCTCGCGGGCGCCGGTTTCGTCATCGTGCGCCGCCGGGCAGCCCGTCACGACGGCTGAACCCACCGCTCCACTGCTCCACACGGTGCGCCGCCCGAACGGGCGGCGCACCGTCCCCTCTCCCCCGCGGACACCCCTAAGGACACTCATGGCCCGCATCCCGCACCCGGCGCGGCGGACCGGCCTGGCGCGCGCCCTGCGAGCACCGCTCATCGCGCTGGCCCTCACCACCCTGGCCGCCTGCTCGTCCGGCTCGCCCCCCGCGACGGCGTCCACCACACCCGGCGACCCCACCCGGGTCGTCATCTCCTCGATCGGCGTGGACAGCTCCCTGCTGCGGCTCGGCCTCAACGCCGACCAGACCGTACAAGTGCCGCCGTCCGACCAGGGCATGACGGCCGGCTGGTACACGAACAGCGCGGTCCCGGGCGAGCGCGGCGCCTCCGTCGTCATCGGCCACAACAACACCCGCTACGGCAAGGCCGTCTTCCACGATCTCGAAAAGATCAAGAAGGGCGCCGACATCGCCATCCGCGGCGCCGACGGCAAGACCGTCCACTTCACCGTGACCACCACCGAGACGGTCAGCAAGAAGACCTTCCCCACCCAGAAGGTCTACGCCCCCACCCCGACCCCCACCCTCCGCCTGATCACATGCGACGGCTCGATGGACGCCCAGGGCCACCCCGTGGACAACCTCATCGTCTACGCAAATCTGACCTGAACCCCGACGCCAGCCCCCGGCCCCGCTGGACAAGCACCTCGTCAGCCACGCACCCACCGCATGGACAGCTCGAGAGTTCCGGCGCAGAAGCAGTTGGCCCGGCGGGTGGGGCTCACGTGCTCGCGGCGCGGGTGAAGCGTCCGGCCCATTCGCGGAGGAAGGCGGTGAACTCCGGCGGGCCGAGGACCTGGAACTCCGCGCCGACATTCCCCAGCGCCTGGGTCGGCCAGTCGAGGGTGTCGGAGGACATCCGCACCGTGCAGGTGCGCTCGTCGACCTCCTGGACCGTCGCCCACGGACCGAGCCGTGTACGGACGTCCGCCGCCGGGGCGTGCACGAGTGCCTCGACGGTGTGGGATGCGGGCAGGCCGGGGCTCCCGGCCCGGACGAAGGCGGCCGCGTCGTCAGCAGGCAGGTCGCGTGGGCGGAACCGTTCTCCGGTGCTGTGCGGATCGCCGAGGCGGTCCAGGCGGAAGCTGCGCCAGTCATGCCTGGCCAGGTCGTAGGCGACCAGGTACCAGCGTCGGCCGAGCACGACCAGCCGGTGCGGTTCGACGTGGCGGGTGCTGCGCTCACCCCCGCGGGCCGTGTAGGCGAACCGCAGCCGTTCCTCGTCGCGGCAGGCCTGCGCGACCGCGGTGAGGACGTCGGCCTGGACGGTCGGGCCGGCGTCCTCGACCGCGGGTACGGTGACCACGCGCAGCGCGTCGACCCGCCGCCGAAGCCGGGCCGGCATGACCTGCACGACCTTGGCGAACGCCCGGATGGAGGACTCCTCGATCCCGGTCACCGCGCCCTGTGCGGCGGCCCGCAGCCCGATGGCCAGCGCCACCGCCTCCTCGTCGTCGAGAACCAGCGGCGGCAAGGTGGCGCCCGGGGCCAGTTGGTAACCGCCGTCCACGCCGCGGTGGGCCTCGACCGGGTAGCCCAGTTCGCGCAGCCGGTCGACGTCGCGGCGCAGGGTGCGCGGGGAGATCTCCAGTCGGCCGGCCAGTTCGCGGCCGGGCCAGTAGCGGTGCGTCTGCAGCAAGGACAACAGCTGGAGGGTTCGCGAGCTCGTGTTCGCCATGTCCTCAGGCCTCTGCCTTCCGCTGGTCAGCCAGTGTGATGTCCCCGGCGTTCACCCACGCCGGGGACATCACCTGCGCGTGCGCGCCGCAGACCAACCCGACCTGCTCGGCCACCTGCCAGGCCACCTGCCCGACCGCCACCGGCTCGCCCAGGCCGTGCCGGGCGAGCCGCTTCGCACACGTCTGTGGCCATGTCATTTCCACGCCGCCCCGCCCGTCCGCTGCAGTGAACTTCGTCGTGCGTTCAGGGTGTTCACAATTGAGGTCAGAAACCGACCTCAATTCACCCGGATCTCCTGGCCGACGACCACCCGTACCTGCGGAAATGCCGGGGCCCGGTCGCCCGAACCGCTGCGGCGCCGGAGACCGACCTCTTGACCTCGGTGGTCGCCAGCCACTAACTTGCGTATTCGTATATCCACAGTTACCGGAAGAAGGAGGCGACCCTCAGATGTACACCAGCTCTGACCTCGGTCGCCTCGCCCAGTGCACAGTCTGGATCCCCGGTCGGATCGCGCACGGCTGCTGATCACGCCGTTTTGATGTGCCCGTTCGTGGCACATCCGCACGGCTGTTGATCACGCCGTTCTGATGTGCCCGTTCGTGGCACATCACAGTCTTCCCGTCACCCCCTGCCGGCACGTCGCTGTTGCGTGCCCTGCTGCGCCCGCTCCTGGCACCTGGCGCACCCGAACCCGGAAAGCTGCCTGAAAATTGGCGAACATGATGAATCGACCGATCACGCACCGAATTGAAGGCCTGTCATGGTAGCGGCGCAGATCACGGTCAACGGGAAAGAAACACCGCTTTCGCCGGCTACGCCGCACACCACAGCGCTGGACTTCCTGCGCGAGCGTGGCCTCACCGGGACCAAGGAGGGCTGCGCCGAGGGTGAGTGCGGCGCCTGTTCGGTGCTGGTGGCCCGTCCCGGTGTGAACAAGCCCACCGACTGGGTGGCGGTCAACGCCTGCCTGGTCCCGGCTGCGGCGCTCGACGGCCAGGAGGTCATCACCTCCGAGGGCCTCGCCACCGTCGGCGCCGACGGCACGCCGCCCACCCTGCACCCGGTGCAGGAGGAGATGGCGGTCCGCGGCGGCTCCCAGTGCGGCTACTGCACTCCGGGATTCATCTGCAGCATGGCCTCCGAGTACTACCGGTCCGACCGCTGTGCGCACGGGGACTCGGCCGACGGCGCGGACTCGGCCGAGCACGCCGACGCCGAGCACGCCGACTCCGAGCACGGTCCGAACGGCTTCGACCTGCACTCGCTGAGCGGAAACCTGTGCCGCTGTACCGGCTACCGCCCGATTCGCGATGCCGCGTTCGCCGTCGGTGAACCCACCGACGAGGACCCCCTCGCGCAGCGTCGCGAGCAGGACCCGCCGGCACCGGTCGCCACCGAGTACGCCCAGGACGGCAGCACGTTCCTGCGCAAGAACACCCTGGCCGAGACGTTGGAGCTGCTGCGCGAGCGTCCCGACGCGGTGGTCGTCGCCGGCTCCACCGACTACGGCGTCGAGGTCAACATCCGCTCCCGCCGTGCGGAGTGCGTGGTCGCCATCGACCGGCTGCCCGAAATGCGGGAGCTGCGCGTCGAGTCCGACTTCATCGAGATCGGTGCGGCGCTGACGCTCACCGAGATCGAGCGCAAGCTCGACGGTGACGTTCCGCTCCTTGCCGAGCTGTTCCCGCAGTTCGCCTCCCGGCTCATCCGTAACGGTGCGACCCTCGGCGGCAACCTCGGCACCGGCTCGCCCATCGGTGACAGCCCGCCGGTGCTGCTCGCGCTCGAGGCATCGTTGGTGCTCGCCGACGCCGACGGTGAGCGCGTGGTTCCGCTGGCGGACTACTTCACCGGCTACCGGCAGACCGTGCGCCGCCCCGATGAGCTGATCCGCGCGGTGCGCATACCGCTGCCGCTGGCGCCCGTCACCGGTTTCCACAAGATCGCCAAGCGTCGCTTCGACGACATCTCCAGCGTGGCGGTCGGTTTCGCGCTCGACATCGAGGACGGTGTCGTCCGCAAGGCACGCATCGGTCTTGGCGGCGTGGCCGCCACCCCGATCCGCGCGCTCGCCACCGAGGCGGCCCTGGAGGGCAAGCCGTGGTCGGCGGAGACCGTCGAGGCCGCGGCCAAGGTGCTGCGCGGTGAGGGCACGCCGATGAGCGATCATCGCGCCAGCTCCCTCTACCGTTCCGCGATGCTCGGCCAGAGCCTTAAGAAGCTGCACGCACAGACCACTGAGGCGGTGTCGTCATGAGTCATTTGTCCGAGCGTCCCGAGAAGCCCGTAGTCGGCGTCTCGATGCCGCACGAGAGTGCCTTCCAGCACGTCACCGGCACCGCGCTCTACACCGACGACCTGGTCCAGCGGACCAAGGACGTGCTGCACGCGTACCCGGTCCAGGTCATGAAGGCCCGCGGCCGGATCACCGCGCTGCGCACCGAGCCCGCGCTCGCCGTGCCCGGCGTGGTCCGCGTACTGACCAAGGCCGACGTGCCCGGGGTCAACGACGCCGGCATGAAGCACGACGAGCCGCTCTTCCCCGACGAGGTCATGTTCCACGGCCACGCGGTCGCCTGGGTGCTCGGCGAGACCCTGGAGGCGGCCCGGCTCGGTGCGGCAGCCGTCGAGGTGGACCTCGAGGAACTGCCCTCGCTGATCTCGCTCCAGGACGCGATGGAGGCGGGCAGCTATCACGGCGCCCAGCCCCTGATGGTGCACGGCGACATCGACGCGGGCTTCGCGGAGTCCGCGCACGTGATCTCCGGCGAGTTCCAGTTCGCCGGTCAGGAGCACTTCTATCTCGAGACCCACGCCGCGCTGGCCCTGATCGACGAGAACGAGCAGATCTTCATCCAGAGCAGCACCCAGCACCCTTCGGAGACCCAGGAAATCGTCTCCCACGTGCTCGGCGTGCCCGCCCATGAGGTCACCGTGCAGTGTCTGCGGATGGGCGGCGGCTTCGGCGGCAAGGAGATGCAGCCGCACGGTTTCGCGGCCATCGCCGCGCTCGGCGCCAAACTGACCGGTCGGCCGGTCCGGTTCCGCCTCAACCGGACCCAGGACCTGACGATGTCCGGCAAGCGGCACGGGTTCCACGCCAAGTGGAAGATCGGCTTCGACGCGGACGGCCGCATCCAGGCCCTGGACGCCACCTTGGTGGCGGACGGCGGCTGGAGCCTCGACCTCTCCGAGCCGGTCCTCGCCCGGGCGCTGTGCCACATCGA
The DNA here is from genome assembly GCF_056432645.1 of Streptomyces sp. NPDC045021. Taxonomy (NCBI): domain Bacteria; kingdom Bacillati; phylum Actinomycetota; class Actinomycetes; order Kitasatosporales; family Streptomycetaceae; genus Streptomyces; species Streptomyces sp. NPDC045021. The sequence continues at coordinate 687,897 of NZ_JBWKIQ010000002.1, read as the reverse complement.
CAACACGTACTGGATTCCCAACGCGCGGGTCGCCGGTCGCATCGCCAAGACCAACACGGTCTCCAACACCGCCTTCCGCGGCTTCGGCGGACCGCAGGGCATGATCGTGATCGAGGACATCCTGGGCCGCTGCGCGCCGCGGCTCGGCCTGGACCCCATGGAGCTGCGCGAGCGCAACTTCTACCAGCCCGGCCAGGGCCAGACGACGCCGTACGGACAGCCGGTCACGCAGGCCGATCGGATCTCGGCCGTCTGGCAGCAGGTCCAGGAGATCGGTGGTGTCGCCGACCGCAAGCGCGAGATCGCCGCGTTCAACGCCGCGCACCCGAACACCAAGCGGGCGCTCGCGATCACCGGCATCAAGTTCGGCATCTCGTTCAACCTCACCGCCTTCAACCAGGGCGGCGCGCTGGTGCTGATCTACAAGGACGGCTCCGTCCTGATCAACCACGGTGGCACCGAGATGGGCCAGGGCCTGCACACCAAGATGATGCAGGTGGCCGCGACCACGCTGGGCATCCCGCTGCACAAGGTCCGCCTCGCCCCGACGCGTACGGACAAGGTGCCCAACACCTCCGCCACCGCTGCCAGTGCCGGCGCGGACCTCAACGGTGGGGCGATCAAGAACGCCTGTGAGCAGCTGCGCGAGCGGCTGCGGCAGGTGGCCGCCACCGAGCTGGGTGGGAACGCCTCGGACGTGCGCATCGTCGAGGGCGTCGCGCGCACCCTGGGCAGCGACCAGGAGCTGGCCTGGGACGAACTGGTGCACTCCGCGTACTTCCAGCGGGTCCAGCTGTCGGCGTCCGGTTTCTACCGGACCGAGGGGCTGCACTGGGACGCGAAGTCGTTCCGCGGCTCGCCCTTCAAGTACTTCTCCAACGGCGCCGCCGCGACCGAGGTGGAGGTCGACGGCTTCACCGGTGCGTACCGCATCCGCCGGGTGGACATCGTGCACGACGTCGGCGACAGCCTGTCCCCGATGATCGACATCGGTCAGGTCGAGGGCGGTTTCGTGCAGGGCGCGGGTTGGCTGACGCTCGAGGACCTGCGCTGGGACACCAGCGACGGCCCGAACCGCGGCCGGCTGCTGACCCAGGCCGCGAGCACCTACAAGCTGCCGAGCTTCTCGGAGATGCCCGAGGAGTTCAACGTCACCCTCCTGGAGAACGCCACCGAGGAGGGCGCGGTCTACGGCTCCAAGGCGGTGGGTGAGCCTCCGCTGATGCTGGCGTTCTCGGTACGAGAGGCGCTGCGTCAGGCGGCCGCCGCGTTCGGGCCGGATGGAGTCAGCGTCGAGCTGGCCTCGCCCGCGACGCCGGAAGCGGTGTTCTGGGCGATCGAGGAGGTCCGCCGGAGCGCTGCCTCCCAGGACGGCCTCGCCCGTGACGAGTTCACCGCGGCCGGCCACGCCGGAAACGGCCAGGTCTCGGCCTCCAACGGCCAGGCGCACCCCGACGCAGCAGTGCTGAGCGGTGCCTGACATGACATGGGTCGCCGCGGTCGCGCGGTTGCGGGCACGCCGGGAATCCGGCGTGCTGGTGACCGTCGCGACCGTGCGCGGCCACGCCCCGCGCGAAGCCGGTGCGAAGCTGGTGGTGGGCCGGAGCGAGACCTGGGGTTCGATCGGCGGCGGCAACATCGAGGCCGTCACGATCGATCGTGCTCGGGAGATGATCGTCGCGTCCAAGTCCGAGCCGGAGCTGATGGATTTCGCCCTGAACGACAAAGTGAGCAACCAACACGGCGTCCAGTGCTGTGGAGGCACAGTCCAGGTGCTCCTCGAACCCCTGCCGGTGGTAAGGGCGGTCGCGGTCTTCGGCGTGGGACACGTCGGGCTGGAACTGGCGCGCATCCTGGCACGTCAGGACCTCGACCTCCATCTGGTCGACACCCGCGCCGAGATGCTCACCGAGGAGCGGCTCGACGTGCTGGCGGACTCGGCGGCGCAGCTGCACGTGCATCACACGCCGCTGCTGCCCGAGGAAGTGCTGGAAGAGCTGCCGCCAGGCACTCACATCCTGATCATGACCCACGATCACGCCGAGGACGCCGCACTGTGCGACGCCGCCCTGCGCACCCCCGACCTCGGCTCCATCGGGCTGATCGGGTCGGCGGCGAAGTGGGTACGGTTCCGCAAGCGCCTCCGGACCGAGGGCGGCCACGACGACGCCACCATCGATCGGATCAAGACCCCGATCGGGCTGGCCGACATCACCGGGAAGGACCCCGCGACGATCGCCGTGAGCGTCGCCGCCGACCTGCTGATGACCTTCGAGGCCGACGGGAACTGATTCCCCGGATCGCCAGGGGGATTCTCCCCGGATGGCCAGGGGTGTCCCGTACTCGTGCGAACGCACGCGTGCGGGACACCCCTTCGGCGTGACCGGGCTCGGTTCCCGGACGCCCCTTCGGCACGGCTGGACCCGGCTCCCTTCGGATCGCCGCGGTGGAGAGCCGGCGGTCCTGGACACCCGTGGGAAACCAAAAGCCCCAGGTCACGGAGAGTGAGTCCTGAGGCTTCACAGACGTGCGCCAGCGGTCTGCCTGGTTCGGTTCAACCGGCGCCTGTGCGCGGCGAACCGGGTTGTCAGTAGTCGATGCGGTCGGACTTGGCCAGCCACGCGTCGAAGGGCGCCGTACGGTTCGGCATGTCCACCCGCTTGATCGCCATCGGCCACAGCTCCGCAGGCTGCTTCTCGAACAGGTCGTAGAACTTGCGGTCGTCGAAACCGGCCACCGCGGCGTCGTCCCGGTCGGCGGCGAAGATGATCTGGTCGACTCGCGCCCACAGCGCGGAGGAGAGACACATCGGGCACGGCTCGCACGAGGTGACCAGGACACAGCCCTCGAGGGAGAAGGTGCCCAGCTTCTGGCAGGCGGCACGGATCGCGCTCACCTCGCCGTGCGCCGTCGGGTCCAGGTGCGAAGTGACGTTGTTGTTGCCGATCGCAACAATTTCCCGACCCCTGGCGATCAGCGCGCCGAACGGACCGCCGCCGTTCTTCACGCTGGCGGTGGCAAGGCCGATGGCCTCGTCCATCCAGGTGCGTTCCAGGTCCTGGATGCTCTTCTCTTCGGCGTACGCGGTCATGGTGACTCCTTTGTCAAAGCCTGGGGGCCGCGCGTGCCGCCCCGGGATCAGTTCGGTGGCAGCACCCGCGGAAGAATCAGTGCGAGTGGGCGCCGGCCACCTCAAGCGTCCGTCCGGGAGCAGCCGACTGCCGCCGATCCCGCCGGGGACCGGCTCATGGAGGTCCTGAGGGGCACGGGTGGGACAGGTCCGAGCGGTCATTGGCGGCCCCCACTGTCCCTTCCGTACGTCGTTCACCTGTTGTTAATGCGGATAAGCGCAAGTACATCCGCCGGGTCAGGGCCGAGGGCAGTCACCAAAACCATGAAGGAATTTGCTGGTCGGCGGGCCCTTCTCGTCGATTCACACGAACGACACGATTGGTTGAGATCGCGTCACTCTGTGTGCTTGTCGATCTCGACGGTAGGAAAGCAAGGGCGCCCGCCCCGGCCGGCCGAACTCACCGGAGATCCAGCTGGGAGACACCAGGACCGCGTACTCAGTACGACGGGACCGCCCAACTGCTGTCGGCGGCCTGCGCGTTCCGGTCGGTGGGGCCCGGGTGACAGCCCACCCCAAGGTCAACCAAACGAAGAAACCCCAGGTCAGAGATCTGACCTGGGGTTCATCTTGGGGCCGCCTTCGGGATTCGAACCCGAGACCTACGCATTACGAGGTGTCCGATCTTGTTCCGAGGACATCCGCAGAAGTACAGGGATTGGGCGTCAAACGTGCTCACAGCCCTTGCCGAAGCTCTGTGGACGCCTACGGACGCGTCCAGATCCCAGGCGGTTTGAGACCACCATTGAGACCACACTCGCCTATACACCGCAGTGGGCCCCGGGACACCGCATCGTCCGGATCGCGCGGCCAGCGACCTCTCAGCTACAAACGTCCTGGCCGGTGGGTCCGGGATTGATGCTTCGGCTGATTACGGGGGGTACTCGTCCTACGCTGGGCTTCTTGTCCGTTCATTAGTAGGGGTGTTGTCGTGTTGGTAGAGGGACTGATCGCAGTGGCGGCGGCCGGTGGCGGGGCGATCGTTCGGGCGGCGGGGACGGACGCGTGGGCCGGGATCCGCAGCGGTGTCGCGCGGATACTCGGTCGCGGCGAGGCAGAGCGGGAGCAGGTCGAACTTGAGCGACTCGATCAGACCCAGGCCGAGCTGGAGTCGGCGGGTGACGACGCGGAGTCAGAACGGGTTCAGTCCGTTCTGGTAACCCGCTGGCAGACCCGTCTGGAGATGCTCCTTGAGCAGCTTCCGGAGGAGGAGCGGCAGCAGGTGGCCGCTGAGCTGCAGGCTCTGGTCCAGCAAGCCCAGGCCCAGACTCCGGTGCAGAGCACGCACAACAACTTCAGCAACGCGACGTTTACCGACAGCCAGGTTCTCGGCAGCGGCACGCAGAACAACACGATCAACCGGTAACGGGCGGCGGCCATGGGGGCGAAGAGAAGGACGTCCGGGAAGGGCAAGAGCGGGAGTAGAAGAGACAAGCGTTCCGGGCAGGGGCAGCGGGCTGGCAGCAGTTTCGCGGGGGCGTCGTTCGCAGGCAGTCAGGTGCTCGGCAGCGGGACGCAGACCACGAAGATCAATGTGCAGGCGTATGCGGCGGTGCCGACAGCGCTGAACTGTCTACCGGGGTTGCCGCAGGAGTTCACCGGCCGCGAGGATGAGATCGCCAAGATCCTTTCCGTGCTCGACCCGGGGACCGGTTCGGGTGCGGCTGTCGGATCGGTCGCGGGTCTACCGGGCGTGGGAAAGACCACCCTCGCTCATGCCGTGGGGCATGCCGCACTCGACAGAGGCTGGTTTACGGGTGTGCAGGTGGTGAACCTGCGCGGCTACGACCCGACCCCCGTCACGCCAGAGGACGCGCTAGAGGCGCTGCTGCGAGCCCTTGGCGTCGCAGCGGAACACATCCCGCCCACGCTGGACGAGCGCGAGGGGCTCTACCGGTCCCAACTCGACGCCCAGGCGCGTGAGGAGAAGCGGGTTCTGATCCTTGCGGACAACGCTTCCACCTCGGATCAGGTCCGGCCGCTGCTGCCAGCCCGTCACCACGCCGTGCTCGTAACCTCCCGGCACACCCTGCCCGGTCTCGGTGCCCGCCTTTTCAATCTCCATCCTCTCCAGCCGGATGACGCCGTCGACCTCCTGCGCCAGCGGCTGGAGGTCGCCGACCCTGACGACCGGCGGGTCGAGGACGAGCCTGCAGCCGCGGTGGAACTCGCCGCGCTCTGCGGATATCTGCCTCTGGCGCTGCAGATCGCCGCCGCTATTCTCGCCGACGACCCCGACGAGCTGCTGTCCGAGCGGGTGCGGATGCTCACCGACGCCGGCACCCGTCTTGGCGGTCTCGACGACGGTGAACGCAACATGCGCGCCGTCTTCGATGAGTGCATCACCCGTCTCTCCCATCAAGAGGCCGATCTCTACCGTCTCCTGGGACTCCACGCCGGCCCGGACATCTCCACCCCCGCCGCCGCAGCCCTCGCCGGCCAGCCCGCCGACAAGATCACCCAGATGCTGCGGCAGCTCGTCCGAGCACGCCTGCTCACCCAGAACAGCCAGGCGCGCGACCGTTGGTCCATGCACGATCTCCTGCGCGTGCACGCCCAGGAACAAGTTCGCATCGCCATGGACCGCGGCCGAGTTCCCCGCCGGCGCTACGAACAAGCCCGTACTCGGCTGACCGACTACTACGTCCGCCACGCAGAAGCGGCTGACACCCACCTTCAGCCGCCCGGCAGGGCGGTGTCGACGCTGTTCGCCGTACGGGAGCAGGCGCTAGCGTGGTTCGACGCCGAACGCGAGAATCTCCTTGCTACCACCCACGCCCACGCCCGTACACAGACGGCTCTGGAACTTGGTTTCGCTCTGGGTCGCCACCTGGAATTGCGACGGCGACTTCAGGATCTGGTAACCGTCCGCGCCCACGCACTGGAAGCCTGTCAGGCACTCGGCGACACAGTGAATCTAGCTGGCGCCTGGAACAACCTCGGCACTGCGCTCCGACACCTCGAGCGCTACACCGAGGCGCACACCGCTAACCAAACCGCCCTCGACCTCTACCAGCAGGCCGACAACGCCCACGGCCAAGCCTCCGCCTGGAATAACCTCGGCACTGCGCTCGGACACCTCAAGCGCTACACCGAGGCGCGCACCGCACACCAAACCGCCGTCGACCTCTTCCAGCAAACCGACGACACCAGCGGCCAGGCCGGTGCCTGGAACAACCTCGGCACCGCGCTCGTCGACCTCGAGCGCTACACCGAGGCGCACACCGCACACCAAACCGCCCTCGACCTCTTCCAGCAAACCGACGACACCAGCGGCCAGGCCGGTGCCTGGAACAACCTCGGCACCGCGCTCGGACACCTCAAGCGCTACACCGAGGCGCACACCGCCCACCAAACCGCCCTCGACCTGTACCTCTACCAGCAGGTCGACGACACCCGCGGTCAAGCCTTCGCCTGGAACAACCTCGGCACTGCCTGTCGAGGCCTGGAGCGATACGCTGAGGCGATCGCTGCTGGGGAGAAAGCGATTGCGATGCTGGTCGAGGAAGAAGACTGGGCGCGTGTTGGAGAGGCGTGGGCCGAGTTCGCCACCACGCTGAAGGCATCCGGCGCCGACCCGTCCCGGGTTCGGGACGCATGGGAACAGTCCGCCACCGCCTACATCCGCGCTGGCAACGACGAAGCCGCAGCCACATCCCGCGCGAATGCCGAGAACCCACCGCCAGGCACCTAACCAGACGCGCCCCGATCGCGTTCACCGTCGCTAGGTAACCTCGGCGTGAGCGCGTCCGCATCCTGCTGCGCGGCTGACACGATGGCCCGCACTACCTCGGCCAAGAGGATGACGAGGTACGGCCGGTTCTGAGGCTTCCGCATTACGAGGTGTCCGACCTCGTTCCAGGACAGTCTCTCTGCGTCCCCAAACCATCATCTGTGCAGGTCAATCAGCTGACCGAACGCCGAGGGACAGCCCCGGACGCTCATGGATCGAGGGTCAAACGAGACCGCGTCTGAGACCAAGAGCAGAGAACCCGGATGGCACTGCCAACCGAGCGGCTACCGATCTCGCATCGCGCCCCCGTACAGCCGGCGCTCGGTCAAGGCTGCCCGGGTTTGAACCCGTGGTCCTTCCCAAATGCACTCAGCACTTTCGTGACCCGCCTCCGGCGCCCTTGACCTGCTTATTCGGCTCCGGCGCTGTCCATCACCGTCCGGGACGGCTACTGACGCAGTTGCTCCGCTTAGCCCCTATTTGCCCCCGCACCGGACCGTCGACGCCGTGCAGTCAAGCCCTGCTGAGGACCCAACTCCCGTTCTGGACGGTGTCATATCGATTGAACCCAACCCATTGCCCGCGCATCTCACTCCCGGTCCGTGCCAGGAGGAACTGGAAGACACCGCGATAGTGGCGTCCCGATATGGTCCACTCCTCCCACTCTCCGGAGAACACGCCTCCAGACGTCACTGTCCCCTGCAGGCGTAGGCGTGATCGGTCGGGGCCGCCTGGATCTTTCATCGCCACTCGCCTGCCACGCTGTGACGCGCGGAGAGTCTGGCGGTCGGTGAGAGTTCGTCCGTCGTCATCAGAGATCCACTCGAAGGAGCTGTGCCACCGGCCAGCGAGAGAGACCTCGGCCGTGCGCCGCCGGACAAGCAGCGAGTACACGAGCTTCTCAATCGACTCGCCAAAGACGAAGTCGCTGATCCGCTGGACGGCAGCGCCCGCAACTGCCAGCAGCAACCAAATCAGTACTTGATCCATCATCAACCCCCCAATGTCCCGCCCCTAGACGTACCGCTTCCCGCGTGAGGGTCACGTCAGTCCGCAACAACACGTCAGTCCGCAACAAGTGGTGGATGCGTTGAATCAGCCGCCTCTTTTTCCAGGCGTGATCATCCCCCCGCTGTACTCCTAGGCTGCTTGCTCCCGAAGCAATTCGAGCGCCCGTTCGAACAGCCTGTATGTGGCTGCTGACCTGCGGGGACAGTCCCCGACCGTCCGTGGTTGTCCGGCTCAGTACGGACCCGTAGTACCTCAGTTAGACACTCAGTCGCGCGCAGGGACGGAGAGGAAGCCGCCTCCGGCGCCGTCGACGCACCAGCCGGCTTCGCCGACTGGCTGTAACACGCGCTGGTGTTGCAGCCCTGCGTAACCGGACAGCCCGGACAGCTCCCCTCTTTGCTGTCCGGTGAGTTTCTGCAGGTCAAGTGGGGTAACCGGACACCCGGACAGCTGGGACACTTGCCGTGGGCGGTGTCACGAGGACGGCGGCATCCCGCGCACCCCCTCTAGATTGGCCCCCTTGAACTTTGCTCCAGCGACCTTGGCCCCAGTGAGATCTGCCCCGGAGAGGTCAGCGCCGGTGAGGTCAGCGCGGGAGAGGTTGGCCCCGGTGAGGTTCGCGCCGGAGAGGTTGGCCCCGGTGAGGCTTGCCCCCGAGAGGTACGCACCCTTGAGATTGGCGTCGCTGAGTTCCGAGCGAGCCAGATTCGCGCATTTCTCCCCGGCGTAGTAGGCGGCGTCCGCGTCAGGGCAGAAGGTTGCGCCGGCGAGGTTCACGTCGGAGAGGCTTGCCTCGGTCAAGTTCGTATCGATCAGGATCGCGCGGGTCAAGTCGGCGCAGTCGTTCGTGGCACCCTGCTCTGTGCAGAAGATCGTGCCTTTCAGGTTTGCTGCGGACAGGTCCGCTCCGTTGAGGTGCGAGTCCGTCAGGAGTGCGTCTGCGAGGTCTGTCCCCGCCAGAGACGCGCCGTCGAGCCGCGATTCCGAGATCTGTGCCCCCGAGAGATTCGCCGCGGCCAGAGATGCCTCCCGGAGGTCCACGTTGTAGAGAGAGGCGCCGGCGAGATCTGCTTCTGTCAGGTCCGTTCCGGGGAAGTGGATCTGGTTTGGATTGCCGGTGAGTTTCAACCCACGTAGTGCGGTGCTGCTGAGATCGATCGGCAATCCCTGGTCGCGGTCGGGGCGGCGGTTGCCCAACACGGTCATCACCGCCTGGATGTCGGCAGACGGCGGGGGCCCCTCAGGCACAGACTGCGCCTTATCTGCGGCACTGGCCTCAACATGGGCGTGGAGACGTATGTAGGCGGACAGAACCGAGACGACAGTGGGATGGTCGCGGGCGGAGTCGTCCATGATCCGCTTCAGTGCGTAGATCCCCCCGAGACGTACGTCCAAGGAATTCGACCCCAGGTTGTTGATCGCGGCGTTGAACCGGCTGGTGATCTGACCCTGCTCGCTGATCCCGAGCTCCTTGCTGGTCTGCGTTACCTGCATCCAGGTGAACAGCAGCGCGAGCAATGCAGCCAGCCCTGGCAGGCTTGCCGCCACCAGTCCCCAGGGGGCTCGACTGGTCCCCCTGGGTCCAGTTGCCTGGCGGCCACTGCGTTGGCCACGCCGCACATCTCCCCGATGCGCGATGCGACGCAGCCGTCCAGTGCCCAGCGTCCATGTCATCTCTCTCATCGCACCGCACAACAGGGGAGTCCGCCACTCGCGTGTTCGAACGCCGCCAAACCAGCCCGGACGCATGATCCCGAAGCAATTCGAGCATCCGTTCGACCTGTCCGCATGGGGCACCTGAACTGCGGGATAGTCCCTGAGCGTCCGCGGTTGTCCGGCTCAGTACGGGCCCGTAGTACCTCAGTTAGACACTCAGTCGCGCGCAGGGGTGGAGATGAGGCCGCCTCCGGCGCCTACGACCCACTAGAGCCGGCTTCGCCGACCGGCTGTAACACGCCCTGGTGTTACAGCCCTCCGTAACCGGACAGCGCGGACAGCTCCGCTTTTTGCTGTCCGGTTAGTTTCCGCAGGTCAAGTGGGGTAACCGGACAGCTGGGACGCATCACATCGCCCCAGCTTTTGGGATGCGTGCCCGAGACCGAGGGGGTGATCTCGTTCAGGGGCAGCCCGACGCAGTGCGCCGAGCACTTGACTGCAGATAGAGCGGCGAAGCCTTGCTGGACGGACCAACTCGGACCGTGCCGGATTCGGTGTCAATCAAGACTAGAAATGAGACTCGTCCGGAAAGGGGGCACTCTGCGATGCCTATGTCATGCATGTCGGGCAGGCACGAGAGCCGGGGCGGATCCACGTGCCGACGTGCGGATGTTCCGGGGCCGTCGGTCGGAGAAAGAGACGACCTGCCCTCCACCAGTTGCCGCAGGAGTCAGATTGCTTTGAGCTGAAGGCATGGGGTGCACTTTTCGGAGTAGCGCCTCAGCTTCGTTGGAGAGCTCGAAGCGCGAGAGGATGTCCTCCAGGGGCCACTGGCGGGCAGGGACCAGTACTTCGATCCCCGTGACGAGCCCCTCTGCATCGATGTCAACAAGGGTGCCTTGATCGATCTCGATCGAGCTGGCCACCGGCTGCTTGCTGATCTGGACGTAGAGCGCGTCGGCATCGAGATCGAAACTTAGTTCGATCATGTCGCATCCCTCACCATCTAGTTAGGCCACGCAGCAGTGATCACAAGCTCACGATCAGTTGCAGACACGCATACCTTCAAAATCCTACCGCCGGACGCGTAACCGTGAACCCAGAGGCTCCCAGGTTGTCCCGGCGTGGTCTTGGTTTGCCTGGTCAGCGCAGAGACGATGTCGTCTCGCGTGATCCCCCGTTGGACCAGGCGCTGCTCTGCATGCTGGGACAAATTCAGATTTAGAGGCATACAGTCACTGCCCGTCGGACAGTGGCGCAACGACCTCAAGCGTCACGGTCTTGAGACTGGTGTCGTCAATCAAAAGCTCAATGCTGTAGACGCCGTACTCCGGGAAGGCCCACGGCCCGTTCACAGGCAAGATGGCAGCCATGGGTACGTTCTGCTCAACTTCGGACGTCGTGGCAGTCATGAACTCGAAGCCGGTCTGCTGCACCGTGACTCCACCGGCGTTCAGTACTCGCAGGATGCCGTGATGCAGCCTGTCCTGCTCCTCCGGGGCCATAAAGAGCCGGATTGCGATGCCAAGGGGGGCAACGGTGGGCACGGCGGGAACAGTAAGGCGCTGCACCCCGCCCCCAACTAGATGCACCAAGCCCTGGTCAACTCGGACATAGTCACAAACGATCATAAAGTCGAGCTCAGGCACTGCCTGCTCCCCTCCGAGCCGGGTGGCCACGAGTGATGGTTTCAGAGAATCAAGGGCGATGCTGGCCCAACGCCCACTTAAGCACTCAAAAGGTTAGTGATCCTTGAGTGGGTGCTCGGTGATGGTCTCTGGCGGCTGTGGGTTGTCCGGTTGAGCGCCGGCCCGTTGGAGTCTCCTCCGGGCACTAGAGCCTTACCAGGACCGGCGTCAATGCGGGGCTGCAACACCATGGGGTGCTACAGGCCGTCTGCAACCGGACACCCCGGACAGCTTGCCTCTTGACTGTCCGGGTCGTCTTCGCAGGTCAGCTGGGGTAACCGGACAGCCGGACAGCTGGGACACCTTAGCTCCGGAGCTGGCCACGATGTTTCAGCGGTTCCGCCGTTGCAGAGGAACTTTCCTCAACTTCAGGAGGCCCAGTCTGGTATTTTGCCTCCAAGTTCGACGCCAAAGCGGGATAATTGCTACGTGCTGACAAATCTGCTGCCTGGTTTCCGCGAACTACGCACTCCGCTTGCCACTGGAATCCTGTGGCTTCTCTCGATATGGGTTCTCTGCGGAGATAAACTACCGTCCCGTGACGGAGCTGTTGGACTAGTCAAAAGACTCTATGAACTCGCCGATCAGGTTGGGCCGCCAGCAGTGAGCGCATCAGCTATTTTTGCAGCCTATCTGGTCGGCAGCGTGTTGCAAGTTTCTTCGAATAGTGCCGTTCTTTCCAAAATTGATATAGCCTGTGAAAAAGTCATCAGGTCAAGCACTCATAAATCCCTTCTCAGGATAATCGAATGCCATCGCCTCACTGAATCCGTATTTGATCAGCTCGTTTTCGCTGCAGAAGGAATTTTCTATCCTTCCGTCGAGAGGGACCCTGAATCCCTTCGTCCACTTCATGTGCGCACAAGATCTGCGATGTTGTCACAAAGGGTAATATCGGAGCTTGATCAGCTCAGAACTCGACTGCATGCGGCTAATATCGAACTCTACGAGGATCATGATCGTCTGGCAGCAGAATCCGATCTGCGAATCAACGTATCGATCGCAACAAGCGCGCTCTGGGTATGCCTTTCACTCCAGATGAGTCCGTTGTTTCTGCTTGGTCTTCTGGCGTCCGCAGCACTCCTACGCCGCGGTCAGCTCCGTATTCGCCAGGCAAATGACGTTCTTATTCAGGCATTGCTCATTAACATAATAAGTTCTCCAGCGATCGAAGAGGCGACTGCAGTGATGATGGTGACGGATCCTTCGCAGAGCCCGACACCTTCGCCAGGTTCGGAGGGGGATATTTAGGATGATGTCCATTTGATTCGAGTCAGATAAAAACTAGCCCAACGACTCCGCAACGAATCCAATCGTTTGCTGGATCTGGACCCAGGCTATGCGCCGAGCAGTTGGCTAATCACGCTTCCGGAGAAGGCTGGTGCGACGAGGTCCATGGGGCTCTGGCACTCTGTGCCGCATGGGACAGGGACGGGAAGCTACCTTCCGCGCCAAAGATCCACTGGCAGGCCTTGCCACAAGGCCCGGCGTCGTGTGGCGCCGTCCTCTGTAACTGGACAACTGCGACAGTTTGTACTGGCCCTTCTGCCGAGTCGTTGCAGGTCAAGGGTATATTCCGAAGCCCGGGCAGCTGGAACATGGGTGGGATCTCATGGGTTCGCTTCACAACGGAGAGCCCTGAAGTGATCTCAGTGGTGAAACTTCCCAAAATCCCTGTGCGCTGGCGCCGTTGTACCGTTAAGGTCCAATCAAATAGCCGTAGGGGGACATCCATGCGCAAGTTCTTCAGCAGGTCGTCCGACATCGATGATGGTTTCCTGACGAACATGATTCTTGAATCGGCAATTTCTGCCGTGAACGATGGTGCTGATCCCGAACAAATAGGGGAGGTGATCGCAAAGGCGATTCCCGAAGTCGTTGAGAAGACTAGCCCGCTGCTGGCGGCCCAGTTGACTAAAAATAAGAAATCCTTGCGCATATCTAAAAAGACAGACGAAAAGTTCAACCGGCGCCTTCAGAAGCGGTGGCGCCGAGCCCTTGATCTCTACATACTGACTCAGTCGGTCTGTCATGAGATGGGAGAAATGAAGGCGAATAAGGAACGGGATCCACTCTCTGATTCCCAGGCGTATACACTGGAAGTCCTCACGGGCCTTCACGCTAGTGCTTGTCGAATTAGCGGAGAAGTATTCACCCTTCTTTCCCATGGACATCCCAAGGGCGCTCTGGCCCGATGTCGAACCTTGCACGAGACTGCCATTATTTCTTGCATTATCGGCGAGGCTGTAGGCGACCCGGATCACAGCGATTTGGCTGAGCGATTCCTCGACCACGAGATCGTCGCATTGGTGCGCGATGCGCGCCAGTTTCAGCTTGATCACGTTGTTCTCGGCGAAGAACCTCTGGAACAGAAATTTCTCGACGAGCTCGAAGGGCGATATTCCGAAGTCATTTCTAAGTATGGTTCTGACTTCAAGGGGGATTATGGATGGGTCAAAAAGTTGGTACCCGCTGCTAATCTGCGCGCCCTGGAGGAGCGGGCCTCACTAAGTCATGTACGGCCTCATTACCAATGGGCAAGTAGTGAAGTTCATTGCGGAGCGAGGGGGCTTGCGCGGAATTTTGCGGAGTATCGCGGAATACTGTTCAGGGATTCAGGGAAGACCAACGTAGGACTTTCCGACCCAGCTCAGATGGCGCTCAGTTCTCTACTGCAAGTGACCTGCTCCTTGATGCTGCACGGCACTCCTGATGAGGCTGACATCGAAACCGTTGTATTTTTGAAAGCACTCGTGGAACTCCGCGATACCTGCGTTAGTGCGTTTGATGATGTGCAGTCCGAAATCGATCTAGATGAGCAGCAGATCTTGCAGCGAATTAAGGCGTCTGGCCTCGAAGAACATCTGGGATCGGGAGCGTAGGTAGGGCGTACCCCCTGGTGGTTCGTTGAGGAGCCTCAACATGAAGAGATGATCCCATCGGACCCGGACGAAATGTCCGGGGCCTTGGCTGTTTAGCGCCGCACCCTGACTGTCTGGATGAGAGCTGAGACCGGCTGCCCATTCATCGTGACGTCGGTACCGTGAGAGACGCCCTACTCGGCAGCGGGAGGCAACACCCATGCGTGGCCTTGGAGATCACCTCAGCATCGGCGAACGGATCGCGTTCTACCGGAAGCGCCGCGGGTACACGCAAGAAGTGCTTGCCGGGCTGGTGGGACGTAGTACGGACTGGTTGGCGAAGGCGGAGTCTGGGCGGCGCCGGCCGCCGCGGATCGACATGCTCGCGGAGCTCGCGCGCATCCTGCGGGTTCCGCTTGGGGACCTCGTGGGTCAGTCGATGCTCGTGGAAGACGAGAAGCAGCAGGACGACGTGCCTGCTGTACGTGATGCGCTGATGAGCCCGCGGCGGCTCTCGCGTCTGCTGTTCGGGCCGGAGGTGGATGCTCAACTCCCGACACCCGCGCCGGCCGCGGTCCGTGTTGAGAAGGCATGGAGCGACTACCAGGGCGGTCGTCTCGGGAGCGTGCTCGCTGCCCTTCCCGTGCTCCTCCTGGCTGCTCAGGAACTGGAGGACCGGGCTGCACGTCGTGAGGAAGACCGGCACGACTGCTGGGCGGTATCGGCGCGGACACACCACCTTGCTGCGACAACCCTCGCGAAGATCGGCGAGTCGGACATCTCCTGGCTTGCTGCGGAGCGCGCCATGCAAGCGGCCGATGCCTCCGACGATCCCTTGGTCCTTGCGTCTGCTGCACGATCTGGGACGCATGCCCTGTTGGCGAACGGTCGGTACGAAGCGGCGATGTCGTTGGGCGATGCAACTGCAAATTGGTTGGCGCCTCGTGTGGGGGAGAACGACCCAGCGGCGTTAAGCCTGCTCGGCATGATCCATCTGCGCGCCGCAGTCGCTGCGGCGCGGCATCAGGACCGGCCCACTGCCACTCGCCTCTTGGACCGAGCCGAGGAGCTTGCGGACGATCTGGGCTCGGATGAGAACTACTGGCAGACCGGCTTTGGCCCGACGAACGTGATCCTGCACCGGCTGTCCGTGGAGTTGGATCTCGACAACGTCTCGTACGTTGTGGAAAAAGGGCGGATCAACGTTGATCACATGCCGCAGGAGCGCAGCGTCTCCCACCGGATCGACTTCGCGCGGGCTCTGTCCCTCGCGGGGCATGGTGACGATGCCTTCGCGGAGCTGCGCAAGGCGGAACGGACCTCGCCGCAGCTGGTACGCAACAATCCAAGGGTGCGCGAGACGCTGCGGGACTTGACCAAGCAGTCTCCCGTGACTGCGGGCTCTCGCTCGTCGGAAGTGTTCGTGATGGCCCAACGGTGCAGGGCGGTGCAGTGAGCACAGGAAAGCGTGGCGTTCTCGGCGTAGTGGGTTCGGCCGCAGGCGGAGTGGAAGCACTCCGCACAGGGCTGGTTGAGCCGGCGATCGAGCGCGGCTGGCAGGTGGCCGTGACGTTGACGCCTACCGCGGGTGCTTGGCTGCGCCAGAACGGCGAAGCGGAGCGACTGGAGAGGCTGACTGGGCTGCCAGTACGGGATGCACCACGGTTCCCGGGAGAGGCCCGCCCGCATCCGCTCGTTGACTGCTACGCCGTTGCCCCTGCCAGCGCCAATACGGTCGCCAAGATCGCGGCAGGCATCGCGGACAATCAGGCGCTGACCCAGGTGGGCGAGGCCATTGGGACGCTCGGCCTGCCGGTCGTCGTCTTTCCTCGGGTGAACGCTGCGCATGCGCGACATCCGATGTGGCGGCGGCACCTCGACGTGCTGAGGGAGGCGGAGGTTCACCTCGTCTACGGAGCGGACGTGTGGCCGCTGTACGAACCTCGCGATGCACCTGCCGGGAGGGAGCTCCCGTGGAGCGCAGTCCTGGACGCAGTGGAGCAAGCGACGAAATGACGTTCCGTCAACACGGTTGACCTGCAGCGACGATGGACCCGGACACTCTGTCCGGGTCCATCGTCGTTCTCCAGCTCAGGCTGTTCCACATGTCAGAGACGTTCGAACGGAACTGCGGCGAAGCGGGCCTCACGCCCGCTCAGTGCGCCCTGATCAGAGCGAGCCTCAACAAGGCGCGGATGGAGACGGAGCGGCTGGTTCATCGAGCCGATGTTGTCACCGAGCTCGTGCTGAACCGTCTGAGTCAACGATCTGCTCAAGGCGCTCAAGGCGCTCTCCAAGAAGACGGATCGTCTCGTGCATAGCGCTGATCTCAGTGGCGAGCGTGAGGAATGCGGATCCATCGCGCTGCGCGCCATCGACGGGCCGAGAGGGATCGACCACGAAGGTGCCGCGTCCTACCTCGGAGAACACGAGGCCTTCGTCTCCAAGCTCTCGGTAGGCGTTCTGCACCTTGACGATGGTCACCCCGTACTTCTTCGCCAGTTCGCGGGCTGCCGGCAGTTGGTCGCCGGGGCCGAGGTCTCCGCGCACGAGCAATCGTCGAATGTCTGCGGCGATGTCTTTGGCCGTGGGGCGCGGTGTGCCGGGGCTCTTCTCCATGCGTCCGAGCGTAACTGGGCTAGGTCAATTTCATCCTCCGCCCTGTCTTGACGATCCGGATCGACCTGAGTAGCTTCATGTCCACAGATGAGCCTAGGTCAATCTGGATCAAGAAATGATGCGCGCCTGTACTTGCCCGTGCGGCAGGACTCCCCCAGCAAGGTCGCCTGCCGCCGGGTTCTCCCTGTTCCTTCGTCTTCAGGAGAGCCCCATGCGTTCATATATCGGCGGCCACCAGGCCGTTAGTGACACCGACTTCGTGGAACTGGCCCTTGGTACACCGGTCGAACTGTGGCTTGGTGTTGAGGGCGAGGCCGAGATGGAACGAGCGGCCCGGCTGGCCGCGGCCCGCGACATCCTCGCGGACGATCCCGACCTTCCCGACCGCGTGAGCCAGATCGCCGCGGAGGCGATCGAGGCGTACGCCCCGGAGCTCTTCAACGTCGTCCCACTCGCCAGCAACCAGGACCGTCGCCGGCAGGCGCGGCGAAACGGGGTGGCGGCATGACGACCGCACCCGAGACCGTGCGGCCCACGGTTCCGCCCCTCACGGGGTCCGAGACGTGGCTGTTAGGCGTGGTCGCCGTGCTCGCGGCCGGAGTGGGCGGGCTGGGGTTGGCCTCCTCGTTCGAGGCGGTCTCCGGCGCCGGCGCTCGCTGGGGGTTCGCGTCCCCGTGGATGCTGCCGGTCGGTATCGACGTTGCGATCCCGGTGTTCACCGCGGCGTTTCTGCTGCTGATCCGTACGGACATGCCCTTGGGTTGGGTGCGGTTCGTACCGTGGGCGTTGACCGCGGTGACGTGCTGGTTGAACGTGGCCGCCGGGCACTCCCTGTCGGCGAAGATCGCGCACGGCACGATGCCGCTGTTGTGGGTGGTCCTGTCCGAGGTCGCCGCTCACGTGTACGCCTCGCGTATCGGAGCGGTGACGGGCCAGCGCATGGAGAAGATCCGCCGCTCCCGCTGGCTGCTCGCGCCACTGTCCACCTTTGCGCTCTGGCGTCGGATGACGTTGTGGGAGATCACCTCCTACTCCGAGGTGCTGGGACGGGAGCGGGAACGCCTCCTCGCCCGTGCGGAGCTGCGAGAGCGGCACGGTCGGCGGTGGCGCTCGCGTACCCCGCGGCGGGAGCGCGTGCTCCTCAAGCTGGGGGAGTTGGTCCCCGCGGCCGAGGTCCTGCCACCGGTCGTTCCGCCGGTACCCGAACTGCCGCAGGCGCCGGCCCCCAAGCCGGCGCGCAAGCGCAGCGGGAAGGCGAGGGCGAAGGCGCCCAAGGCATCTCGCACACCGGCCGAGCTGCTGGCCGAGGCGCGGGAAACGACGGCCGGATGGCTGGATGACGCGATCAACGCCGAATCGATCCGCACCACGCTGCACTGCTCGGCAGCCAACTCCCGGATCCTGCGGGATGCGCTGCTGACCGATCGAGCCGACGGCCGGCGCCTGCACCCGGTCGACGGGGACGCCTCTGCTGAGGCGGCAGCCTGATGTCCTGGATCGTCGGCAAGTGCTACGACCCGCACGGGGCGACGCATGGGATACCGACCTACCCGTGGCGACTCGCCCCCGACGGTATGGCCACCCGACGCCAGTTACGTGCCCTGGGCCTACGGCCCGGAGGACAACCCGTCCGGGCGCAAGTGATGCTCCCGCGCTATCGCCGCGGGCCGTTGGTGGCCTACCTGTACGCGATCGCTGACGCCAAGCCTGTCCGGCCGATGACGCCGGCGAAGCGGGCTGCGCTCGCCAAGGCGATGACCGCCCGCCGCACTTGCCCGCAGTGCCACGCCGACGCCGGATACGTCATCCCCATATCGCTGGGGACGTGCGTGACCTGCGCCTACCCCGAGGAACAGCGCGCCGCGTAACGCCAACGACAGGGCCCGACCGCTCACCTCTCACAGCGTCGGTCGGGCCCGTCATCCCTCGCACTGGAAGGAAAACCAGTGAAGCACCCCGATGACGAGAACGAACTCTTCAACCGGCTGGAAGCCGAGATGAACGCCGACTCCCACGGCGACGTAGTCGATCTGGACAAGGCGCGCTCTGCCCGCGCGGATTCGACCGACGCCAAGCCCGACCGGTCGCCCGACGAGGGAGGCAACTCCACGCCGCCGCAGTCGACCGACCCGGACGCCGACGCGTCGGGCAACTCCCGTCCGACGCTGGTCGACATGACCGCACCCGCGGCGTCGGGCCCGGGACTGCTGGATCAGATCAAGAACTCCAAGCGGCTCGCGATCGTCGCGCCGTGGATGAAGTCGGCCCCGGAGTTCCGGGACGCGATGCGCTGGTTCGTCGGGCACTTCTGGCACACCGCCCGCTATCACGCGGTCCGCACGCTGACGACGTACGTGCCCAAGCTCGTGATCCGCGCCCCGCGCGGGCTGCTCACCACCCTGTCCCGGGTGGCCCGCTGGTCGGTCGATGCGGAGGGAGACCCGCTGCGGCAGGCCGAGGCACGGCGCGAAAACTCCGAGCTATACCTGAAGCTGTCCCGACAGCGGGACCGCCGGGTACGTCTGCGGATGCTTCTCACCGTTCTCGGCTCGCTCTCCGCGCTGCTCGCAGGGCTGTACCTCGTCTACAGGGCGGCACCGATGACGCAGTTCATCGCGGCCGCGCTGGCGATCCTTGGCTTCGGATGGGCAGGGGCGCCGGCCGATGCGCCGCTGTCATCCCGGGCCGTCATCAAGCCTGAGGTGCAGAAGCTGACCGGCGACATGGTCGTCAAGGCCATGGCCTCCATCGGCATCGGCCAGATCTCTTCCGCAGTCGCCAAGGGCGGGGACGGCATCAAGTTCGTTGCCCCGATCACCCGCGATGGTCTGGGCTGGCGGGCGGACATCGACCTGCCGCTCGGCGTGACGGTCGCCGACGTCGCCGACCGGCGCTCACGCCTCGCCTCCGGGCTCCGTCGCCCGCTGGGCTGCGTGTGGCCCGACGCCGACCCGAACGAGCACGAGGGACGGCTCGTTCTGTGGGTGGGAGACCGGGACCTGTCCAAGATGGGCGACGTGCGGTGGGCGCTGGCTGATGCCAAGCGGCACGACGTCTTCCGTCGTGTCCCGTTCGGGGTGGACCCGCGCGGGCGGGCTCAGTCGGTGCCGATGATCCAGCACAACGTGCTGGTGGGATCGCTCCCCGGGCAGGGCAAGACCAGCGCCGTACGGGTCCTGGCCTGCGGTGCGGCGATGGATCCGAGCGTGGAACTGTGGCTGCACGAGAACAAGGGCACCGGTGACCTCGACTCCCTCGAATGCGTCTCGCACCGCTTCGTCTCCGGCATCCATGACGAAGCCGTCGCCTACGCGGCCGAGTCTCTGGCTCTGCTGCGCAAGGAGGTCATGCGGCGGGCCGCGGCCATCAAGAAGCTGCCGCGGGACCTGTGCCCGGACAAGCGCATCACCCGGGAGATCGCCGACAAGCGGGCACTGAAGTTGTGGCCGCTGATGGCAGTCTTTGACGAGTGCCAGAACCTGTTCGCGCACGCCAAGTACGGCAAGCAGGCAGGCGAGGACGCCGAGTTCATCATCAAGCTCGGACGCGCGCTCGGCGTGATGCTGGTGCTGGCCACTCAGCGGCCCGACAAGGAGTCGCTGCCGACCGGGATCAGCGGCAACGTCTCCATCCGGTTCTGCCTCAAAGTCGCAGGTCAGACCGAGAACGACATGATTCTCGGCACGTCCGCGTACAAGAACGGGGTGCGCGCCACGGCCTTCCGGCCGGAGATCGACGCAGGGAACGGCTACCTCGCCGGAGCCGGCACCACGCCGTCCGTGGTGCGCACCGCGTACCTGAACGGCCCGGCGACCGACGCAATCGCTCAGCGTGCGCTCGCGCTGCGCAAGGCCGTTGGGACCCTGTCCGGGCACGCGCTGGGAGAAGCGAGCGAGACCGCCGCAGGCCCGACGTACGACCTACTCGCCGACGTCGTGGCCGTTCTCCCCGCGAGCGAGGAGCGCGTGTGGAACGAGCGGATCGCCGCCCGGCTGGAGGAGTTGCGGCCGGAGGTCTACCGCGGCTGGAAGGGCGAGAATGTCACCAGCGCCCTCAAGCCGCACGGCATCAAGACCCAGGGAATCGCCGGCACGACCGACGACGGAACCCGCACCACGCGCCGCGGCATCGTCCGCGCCGACGTCATCCAGGCAATCGCGGAGCGTGACGGAAAGGCGGGCGCGGCGTAGGCCCGTTCGACCGCTACCGGTAGCGGGGTGACCTGCTACCGGTAGCACCCCCGCTAGCACCCCATCTCGGGTCTCATCTGCGATCTAGCGCATAGCACCCCACCTGCGGAAACCCCGAAAGCCGCCCTGGGAGGGCTCTAGTGACCCCCATTGCCGCTGCTATCGCCTGCCTGTTCGCCATCACGCTCTGTTACGCGGCGATGTGCGCGGGCACCCCGTTCGGCCGCTGCCGCAAGTGCAACGGCTTCGGCTACTCGATCAAGACCGACCGCAAGGGACGGCCCCAGCGCGGCAAAAGTTGCCGCCGCTGCAAGACCACCGGCAAACGCATACGCATCGGCCGCTGGATCTTCAACCGTGCCCAGCGGATCTACCGCGAAGGCAACCGCTGACCACACCGCCCAGCGACCCGAAAGAGGTTCCGCTCATGGCCGTCACCGTCTCCGTCGTGTCCCTGTTCGGGCTCGTCCTGTTCTTCCTGCTCCGCTCCAAGTCCCTCAGCTACGGAGCCGCGTTCATCGCCATCGGGTTCGGCTTCTTCCTCGCCTCCACCGGAGCGGCCGGCCCGATCAACCACCTGACCGCCGACGTCATCGACTCGATCCGCTCCACCAACTTCTAAGGAGGCAGGCCGTGAACGAACAGATCACCGCCCGTCACTGGCTCGCCATCGCCACCCCCAAAGCGGCCCCAGCCATCGCCACAACCACCGTGCTGATCCTGGCCCGCGTCTGGAACGCCAACGGCGCTCAGCACTCCATCGGCAATGCCGCACTGATGGTCGTGCTCGCAGCCGGAGCCGCAGCGGCCGGCGCCTTCGCGTCAGCCGGCCGCGCCGGCGACAGCGTCATCGCGGGAACCGCGTTCGCTACCTCCGGAGCGCTCGCCCTGGCAGGCGTCGCCGGATACGCCGACGGAATGTCCTTACCGCTGCTGCTGTGGGCACTGGCCACCGCCGTCGCCTACGGGCTCGCAGCCCGCTACTGGCGCACCGACCGACGCGACGCGCTCGCCTACGAACGGCACACCGCCGTTCGAAGTGAGGAACACGCCCACGTGGAACGCGTCGAAGGCATCCGGGCTCGTGCCCAGATCGAAACCGCCCGTGAAGGGGGCGCCTACGCGACGGCATTGGCAGCCGCGCTCACGGCCCGCGCAGCGTTGCCGGGCTTCGACCCGATCGCTCTGAGCCGGGCCGGTCTCCCTGAACTGCCCCTCCACATCACTGCCATCGAAGGAGGTCAGAAATGACCATCGATCCGCAGACAGGCCACGGATTCGACGCCCCGACTCCAGCGGCGGCCTACGCCGCGGCGCCGAGGATTCTGAGCGAGATCAACGCAGTACTCGCCATCGTTGCTGAGCGCGCTGCTGAGCGGCGATGGGACCTGCCCGGTTCGGAGGCGAACGACCGGGAGTTTTGGCTCCGCAAGGCCGCTCTCCTGGATCGAATCGCGTTGCAGGACGCCACTCCGGATGCGATGGCGGCCGCGGTTGAGGCAGCCGGGCCGCTGGTGGTGTTCGACCTTCGTCACCCGACGTTCGTAGCCGGCCCGCATGGTCCCGATTCCATCGAGTGGGATCCCAGCTATCGCCCGTACGTACGCCAGGAATACGCGGCCTGGCACAAGCACCAGTAGCAACGCCGCGGCGGCGGGACTCCCCAGCAAGGTCGCCCGCCGCCGCGGTTCTCCCCGCCCGTCCGAAGACAGATCAGGAGACCTCCAGCATGACCCATCAAGCGTTCCTCCGGCGAACCCACATGCCCCGTCTGCTAGCCGCGTTCTGCGGGGTTGGTGGCGACACTCTCGGCTATCAGCGGGCCGGGTTCCACGTGACCGGCGTCGACATCCACCCGCAGCCCCGGTACATCGGTGACGCCTTCCATCAGGGCGACGCCATCGCCTTCATTCGCGAACACGGTCACGCCTTCGACTTCATCCACGCCGGGCCGCCGTGCCAGTTCGACTGCACCTTGACCGCCGGCACCAACGCCACCCGCGGCTTCGAGTACCCCGACCTGCTGACCCCCACCCGGGAGGCTCTGGAGAGCACCGGTCGCCCGTACGTCATCGAGCAGCCCCCGGGACGGGCGTCCAAGCGCATGCGGATCGACGTGACGCTGTGCGGGGAGATGTTCGGCCTCGCAGTCCAGCGGCACCGGAACCTTGAGCTGGGTGGCTGGTCCACCCCCAAGCCACAGCACGTTCCGCATCGCGGGCGGGTGGCCGGGATGCGGCACGGTGTTTGGTACCAGGGCCCGTACTTCGCGGTCTATGGCGAGGGCGGCGGGAAGGGCACCGTTCAGGAGTGGCAGCAGGCCATGGGCATTCACTGGACGGATGTCCGCAAGGAGATCGCTGAGGCCATCCCGCCGGCCTACGGCCAGTGGCTCGGGGAGCGGTTCCTCGCCGCAGCATCCGGGGCGGTGGCGGCATGAGCACCTCCTTGCTCGCCGTCGCCCTGGAAGCCGCGGCACGCGGCTGGCACGTCGTCCCGCTCCGACCCGGCGACAAGCCGCCCGCCCTGCACGGCGAAACGCGCTGCCCCGGCACCGGAGACTGCGCGGACGGGCATCGGAAGTGGGAGCAGCGCGCCACCACCGACCCCGACCGCATCCGGCGGGCGTGGGCGGCCGGCGCGTTCAACGTCGGGATCGCTACCGGCCCGTCGGGGCTGGTCGTGGTGGATCTCGACATGCCCAAGCCGAAAGAGCCGAAGGGCACGCCCTCCGGCGTGACGACCTTCCAAGCGCTCTGCGAGCGCGCCGGACGGTCCGTCCCCACCACCTACCGGACCCGGACCGCGCGCGGCGGACAACACCTGTACTTCACCACCCCGGACGGGGTCCGGCTGGGCAGCACGCACAGCGAGAGCTTGAAGATCGATACCCGGGCTTGGGGAGGCCAGGTGGTCGCTGCTGGCAGCGTCACCCCCCACGGCTCCTACGGCGTGATGGACGCGCTGCCGGTCGCTCCGTTCCCCGAGTGGATCTGTAAGGCGCTGTACCTACCTCCCAAAGCTGCGCGACCCGTTCCGGTGAGCCTGCCGGAGCAGACCGGACGGTATGCGCGAGCCGTGCTGGAACGGGAAGTCGCCGCCGTGGCCGCCGCTCACGAGGGCGGGCGCGAGGCGGAGTTGTTCCGAGCTGCACGGGCCCTGGGCCGTTTCGTGGCCTGGGGAGACCTTGACCGGCACGTCGTCGAAGAGGCTTTTCAGGTAGCCGCTGAATCCACCGGGCTACCGGCCTCCCAGTGCCGCTCGACCCTGCGCAGCGCTCTGAACTGGTCGATTCGCACTGCTCAGCCCCGGACGACGGCATGAGCACCCCACAAAACCCGGAGCTGAAAAGCCAACAGCTCACCCTGGTCGGACCCCCCGACGCGTCTCCGGCCAAGGCCACCATCGGGCAGGCGGTCGTTGCTCGAAAGTCGTCGGCCGCAGGCCGTCCTTTCAAGCCTGTCCGTCCTGACCCGCACACCCCCACCACCGGACCCGCGTGGGTGGTGGCGTGGATCCACATCGTGGCCCCGGAATCCTGGACGGCCCCGGTATCCGCCCACGCATGGTGCGCATGCGGCGAATTCGAGCGCCGCGCCAACACCCGCCACAGCGTCCGGTTGGTAGTGGAACAGCACCTCGCCCACCGCACCCAATGCCCGCTGCGCAATCCCACCGAGAGGAGGCAGGCAGCATGACCGGCAACCCGATTCCCCCGCTGCACCTGTACTCCGTCCCCAGCGACCCGCAGCCCGTGACGGAGCCCCCGCCGAAACGCGAACGGCCCCGGACCGCATGGACCGCGGACCAACTCATGGCCGCGAACTTCCCGGAGCCCAAATGGGCCGTACCCGGCATCCTCGCGGAAGGCGTCAGTCTGCTCGCGGGTCCGCCAAAGGTCGGAAAGTCCTGGTTGTCATTAGGCCTTGGCTTGTCCGTCGCGGCGGGCGGTACGGCGCTGAACTCCCTGCCCGTGCAGGGCGGACCGGTGCTGTACCTCGCATTGGAGGACACCCCGCGCCGCCTCCAGACCCGCATGGCCAAGCTCCTCCAGGGCGAACCGGCGCCGCCCGGGCTGACGCTCGTCACCGAATGCCCGCCCTTTCCACAGGGTGGTGTGGAGGCAATCGCCGGATGGCTGGACCGCAATCCCACCGCCCGCATGGTCGTCATCGACGTGTTCGCCAAGATGCGCGGAGCCTCGCCTCAGGGTGCTTCCGCCTACGACGCCGACTATGTCGCGGTCGGCTACGCCAAGCGGCTCGCGGACCATTACGGGGTTGCGCTCGTGCTGGTGCACCACGTCCGGAAGATGGCGTCTGAGGACTTCCTCGCGGAGGTCTCTGGGACCAACGGCATTGCCGGCGCGGCAGACGCCACGCTCGTGCTGAAGCGGGCCCGCGGGCAGGCGGACGGAATCCTGCACGTGACCGGCCGCGATGTCGACGAAGCCGAGTACGCGCTTCAGTTCCAATCCGACTCCGGGTCCTGGCACATGCTGGACGGCCCGGTCACGGATCACACCGTGGGCGACACCCGCGCCGCGATCCTGCGGTTCGTGCGGGCCCATCCCGGGGCGAAGCCGAAAGACGTGGCCGCTGGCCTGCCGGGCGTTGACGTCGAGACGGTCCGTCGTACCTGCTCGCGGATGGCCGCGGACGGACAGGTCACCAAGGACGGCAGCGGGCGGTACTACCCGGACACCGAGACCCGGACAGCCACCCTACCGGAGGTGTCCCACCTGTCCGGGTGTCCGGTTACCCCACCTGACCTGCAAGAACTAACCGGACAGCAAGAAATGCAGCTGTCCGGGCTGTCCGGTTCCGAGAGTGCACCCGATCTGCTGTGGAGGAACACGTGACGTCACCCATGAGCACCGCCACGCCCGTCGTACAGCTCCTCTACACGCCCGAAGAGGCTGCGGAAGCTCTCCGCTTCGGCCGATCCACGATCTACGAACTGATGGCCGCAGGCGAACTGAAGTGGTGCAAGCGCGGCCGGTCGCGCCGCATCAAGGCGAGCGACCTCGTCGCCTTCGTCGAAAGCCTCGCCACGCAGCCCAGCTAGGCACACCACACACGAGGCGGGCCGGGTGCAGACCCGGCCCGCCCTTCTCATGGGAGGAAGACGTGGGTACCCGTAAGCCGAACATGGAGTCGTCCATCTACAAGGGCGCGGACGGGCTTTGGCACGGTCGCGTGACCATGGGGCTCAAGAGCGACGGCAGCCCGGACCGCCGGCACCGGGCAGCGAAGACAGAAGCCGAGGTCTCCCGCAAGGTCAAAGCGCTGGAGAAGCTACGGGACGCCGGCCGGGCGCCCAAGGCAGGTAGGGCGCCGACCGTCGCAACGTGGATGGACACCTACCTGAGCACGATCGTCGTCCACAAGCTCAAGCCGCGGACGCTCGATGACTATTGGTCCAAGACCCGCAATGACATCGTGCCCGGCATCGGCCAGCACCGGCTGGACCGGCTGCGCCCTGAACACCTCGACAAGATGTATGCGGACATGCTCAGCGACGGGCACGCGCCCTCGCACGTGCTGAAGGTGCACCGCATCCTGTCGCGCGCCCTGAAAATCGCCCTGCGCAGAGAGCTGGTCGGCAGGAACGTGGCCACACTCGTTGATCCGCCGACCGTCGATGAAGACGAGATCAACCCCTTCACCCAGGACGAAGCACGGGCCTTCCTCGAAGCCGCAGCCAAGCGGCCGACCGCGCTGCGGTGGGCGATCGGTGTGGGGTTCGGCATCCGGCAGGGGGAAGCTCTCGGTCTGCGGTGGGCGTACGTCGACCTCGAAGCGGGGGTCATGAAGACGCTCTGGCAGCTTCAGCGGCTCACCTGGCGCCATGGCTGCTCAGACCCTCATGCCTGCGGTGCCCGGCTGCACCGATTCGAGCCGTGCCCGGCCGACTGCACCAAGCACAAGCACTACAAGCGCGGGTGTCCCGCTCCCTGTGCCGCAACATGCACCAAGCACGCCAGCGTGTGTCCGGAGCGCAAGGATGGCGGGCTGGTGTTCACGCGGCCCAAGACGAAGAAGAGCCGTCGCACGATCCCCCTACCGCCGCCGCTCATCCCGCTGCTTGCCGCGCACCGGCTTCAGCAGGAGGTGGACAAGGCCGCGGCCGGCGACATGTGGGAGGAGCACGACGTGGTGTTCGCGCGGCCGGACGGGACACCGATCTCCCCGCGGGACGACTGGCAGGAGTTCAAGGACCTGCTGAAGGAGGCTGGGCTCCGGGACGCCCGGCCGCACGACAGTCGGCATACCGCCGGCACGATCCTCAACGAGCTGGGGGTGGACATCCGGACCATCATGGCGATCCTCGGACATTCGCAGCTCAGCATGGCTCAGCGGTACGTGCACGCGACCGGTCCGCTCTCCCGCGCCGCGGTGCTGAAGATGGCGCAGTCTCTCCAGATGGGGGAGGCCGAAAAGCCGAAAACTGAGACCGCTACTGAGACAGGCGACACAAGGGCGGCCCGTGCACGGCGCCGCCGCCGCATCCAGTAGAACGAGAAAGTCCCGGTCAGCAAGCTGACCGGGACTTCTCTATTGGGGCCGCCTTCGGGATTCGAACCCGAGACCTACGCATTACGAGCCCAAGATGGATCGTGCCAGGGTGATTCGTCTCCTACCACCCTATGACGGTTAGACCAGGTCAGAGCTCTGAATCGGCGTTTCGAGGTTCAGCCGATGTCAGTGGATCCGAGGGCATCCGGGCACGCAATGGGCACGCAGCGGGCACGCTGCACGTGCTTCCTGACCTGCGCATTCGGCAGGGACCCGGAGACTCGAACCTGAGACGTTGAGAGACCCGGCCAGCCACGAGGGCCGCGCGGATTACCGCGCGGCCCTCGCCTTGTTCAGCCCTGGCATCGATCTTCTCGCGACCTGGTATCACCCTTGGATCCGCCGCGGCGGGGGGAAGGTATGGCGTTCAAGAGGCGTTCGAGGGCGCTCGCGCCGGCGGCGGTGATCTCTCTGTCATCGAGCACGATGTGCGTGCTCTCGTCAGTCGCACGGGCTGCTGCCGGCGCTGATCTGTCGAGTCGGGAACGGGTGACGCGGTACAAGATGCCCCCCTCGTGGCATGACTGGACCCAGAATCGAACGCGTGTCCGATGCAGGGTTCGAACCACACTACCTCGGTGATAGCAGCAGGTCACGCGCTTACGACTCCGCGTTACCGCCAGTTTCGGGCTTGGCGACTTGGTTCCCGCCTGCCCAGTTCTTTACAAGCTCTTGCAGCTTGGTCATGTCCTCGGGGCCGGCGCCGGGCACGTGGGCGACGACGATCGTCGCCTCGGCCGTGCTGGCACCGAGAGGGTCGCTGGCCATGAGCCCGACGTACTGCTGAGCGGCGGCGAGTTGCACCTCGCGCTCGGACTTGCCTATCGCCGCGGCCACGGCCCTTACGAGCTGGGGACTGATCCTGACCGATTGCCCCTGGCCGATCTTCCACAAGGTGTTGTGCGCGGCCTGATAGCCGGTGGTCGGGTCGATTGCTCGTTCTGCCAGCTCGCGCGAGGTCGTCCCCTGTAGGGCTTCCCGCACAAGGTCGGCAAACGGTGCGCCGGATTCCCACATGGCTTCCCATCTCCGTTCTTGTCGCATAACGCGAACATGCTCATTCAAGCAGCCACACCCCCGTTGTGCACGCCCTTCAACCTCGTTGACGTGCAGGAATGCCCGCCCTACGGTTGTCACTGTTCCCAAACAGGAACAGGCGTAACGCCCACATCGGGCTTACTGCGCCCACGCTTGTTCCTGTTCGAGGACAGCCATGGGGGTCATGAGCACCACGAAGAGCACCGTCGAATCCCGGCTCGTGCCGACCGACGAGCTCGTGATGATCCCGCGCCGAGCAGTCCGCAGCGTGAGGAGAGAGCAGCAAGTGAGCAGCGTCGAGTTCATCGGTCCGCCGCCTACTCAGAGGAACACCAAGCACGCCCGTATCGCCGACGAGCTGCGAACACATCCGCGGGTGTGGGGCGTGGTGCAGCGTTCGACCACCGTCACCCGCGCCGCGTCAGCAGCGCAGGCGATTCGCGGTGCCAAGCTGCCCGCTTACGCGCCGGCAGGATCGTTCGAGGCGGTCGCCCGCACAGTCGCTCAAGGCGCCCGCGTTGAGTACCGGGTCTATGCCCGGTTCATCGGGGCCGCCCAGTGACGCCGGCACCGGCTCAGCCGGCAACCGCTACCCCGACCGGCGTCGTCGTCGCTCCGCCCAACTTGGCGCGTGATCAATGGCTCGATGCTCGCCGTACGGGCGTCGGTGGCTCGGATGTCGCCGCCGTCCTGGGGATGAGCAAGTACACCTCTCCTCTTGAGCTGTACCTCGACAAGCTCGGTGAACTGGGCGACGTGCCGCGCTCCCCCGAGCTGATCGAGGCAGCGTTCTGGGGGCATGCCCACGAGCCGACGATCGCCGGCGTGTTCGCCGAGCGGACCGGCCTCGGTGTCGTCGAGGGGCCGGGCATGCTCGCGCATGTGGAGCGCCGGTGGATGCTCGCCAACGTCGACCGGTACGTGCTCGCCCCTGGTGAGGTGGAGCCGTCGAGCCTGCTGGAGATCAAGACCCGGTCCGCGTATCAGCTCGACGAGTGGCTGCGCGGTGTGCCGGACGGGCCGGCGCTGCAAACACACTGGTACCTCGCCGTCACCGGCTACCAGCACGCGCACGTCGCGGCGCTGCTCGGCGGGAACCGCCTGCTGATTCACCGGGTGGAGCGGGACGAGGGATTGATCGAGCATCTCGTCGCGCTCGTCGGCGAGTTCTGGCAGGGAGTACTCGACCGCACTCCGCCGCTCGTCGACGGGTCCGAGGCCACCGAGGAACTGCTCGGTCATCTTTACAGCGTCACGCCGGCCGCGGTGACCGTCGCCGACCCGGGCGAGGTGCTGCCGCTGCTGGATCGCCGGCGCGAGCTGACGGAGCGCACGGCGCGTGTCGAGGCCGAGTTGCGCGAAATCGACAACCGGCTCAAGGCCGCCGCCGGCGAGGCGGAAGTCGTGAAGGTGCAGGGATCCGTCGCGTTCACGTGGAAGCAGAACGGGCCCCTGTCGGCGAAACGTTTCTCCGCCGCCCACCCGGACCTCGCCGCCCAGTACCGGCACCCGGTCGACGCGCTCGACACCCATCGCCTTGCCGCTGAACACCCCGACCTCTACCGCCAGTTCCGATCCCGCCGCCTGATCGTCCCGACTCCGAAGGAAGCCGCCGCAGCGTGACCAGCAACCTCGCCGAACGCGTCGCTACCAAGCGCGCGCCCCGCTCCCACTCCCCCGCCGTCCACACTCCTCGCCCGCCGGTAACGACGCTCGCCCAGTTCGTTCAACAGATGCGCCCGGAGATCGAACGCGCCCTGCCGGCCCACCTCGGCGGGGCCGACCGGATCGCCCGCATCGCGCTTACCGAACTGCGGCGCGTCGAGCACCTCGCCGAGTGCACGCAAGAGTCGTTCGCCGGCGCCCTGATGACCTGCTCGGCCCTGGGGCTGGAGCCGGGCGGGGTGTCGGGCGAGGCGTACCTGCTGCCGTTCTGGTCCAAGAAGGCACGGGCCTACGAGGTACAGCTCGTCATCGGCTACCAAGGCATGATCAAGCTGTTTTGGCAGCACCCCCTCGCCGCCGGCCTCGACACCCACACCGTCTACGAAAACGACGAGTTCGAGTACGAGTACGGCCTCGCCCCGGTCCTGCGCCACAAGCCGGCCCGCGGCGGCGACAAGGGCCGGCCCACGGACTACTACGCCGTGGCGCGCCTGTCGAACGGTGGCAGCACCTTCCTCGTCCTGGACGTCGAGGACGTCGAGGCCATCCGGCAGCGCAGCAAGGCCAAGGACTTCGGCCCATGGGCAACGGACTACGACGCCATGGCCCGCAAGACCGCGATCCGGCAACTGTTCAAGATGCTGCCCAAGAGCGCCGAGCTCGCGCGGGCCGTGGCCCACGACGAGACCGTGCGGCGCGATGCGACCCCGGAGGGCTTCGACTCGCCCGGCGACTACATCGAGGGCGAGATCGTCCCGCCGGCCCCGCCCGGCCCCGCGCCGGACACCGCGGCCGAGAAGTGGCCCGAGGCCGGCGAGCAGCCGGTCGAGACCGCCGCCTAGTCACCCGCCCGCCCTGAGGCTCTCCGTTTGCCGATCCGACCTGTAAGGAGTCATTCCGTTGAGCCTCGACGCCATGGATTGGGTGTGGACCCGGGCCGCCGCCCGCGGTACCGCCCGCCTGGTGCTGCTCACCGTCGCGGACAAAGCCCCAGGGCCGGACTGCACCGCGTACGCCGGGACCACCATGCTCGTGCAGCGCACCAATGCCGCGCGCTCATCGGTGATCAAGGCCGTTGACCGGCTGCTGTTGTCGGGCGAGCTGGTCATCGTCAAGGGCGCCAAAGGCCCCCGCGGAGAGACCCGCTACCAGCTCCCGCACGCCGTCGGCCACGTCCGCCGGTTGTCCGACGAGTCCCCGTTTGGTGGTCCGGAATCCGCACCGGTACAGAATCCGGACCGGTCCGGAAACCGGACCCCCAGGGGTCCGGAAACCACACCCCAGGGGTCCGAAAACCGGACCGGTAGGGGTACGGAATCCGGACCCCAGAACGCAAGAGAACGCAAGCACCAAGAAGAACAGCAGCAGCCGCGCGCGACCGCACCCGCCACGACCTCGGCCGTCACCGAGGTACTGCGACCGCTCGCCGCGGCCCTGGACGCCGCATCGGTGCCCGTTCGTTGGAGTCTCGGCCTCGGCGAGCAGCGCGACGTCTGGCAACTCGTCCAACGGCACGGCGTGACCGCGCTCGTTGACGTCGCTGCCCGCCGCACCGTGCCCGGTGAGCCGCCCAAGCCGGCCCGCTACTGGCTCCGGGTGTGGGGCGACCTCGACCGCTCTCCCGCCCCGACGCCGGGCCCCAACGTCGTGCCATTGCGCGCCGTGCCCGCCTCGCACACCGACACCCTGCTCGCCGGCCTCGCCCTGCTCGACGCGCGGAAAGGACACGCCTGATGAACCACCGAGAGATCGCCGCCCTACTCGCCTACGCCGGACGCCTCGACGGCCGCGTGCGTCGTGTCCTGGCCAACGCCGACCAGGCCGCCGGCACCATCGCCGATTGGCAGGCCGCACTCGGCCACATCCCCGCCCAGCAGCCGGCAGCCGGTTGGGACGCCGCGCACATCGTGCGCCGGTACTACGAGCAGCGCGACGGCGACCGCTCCGCGCAGTTCCGATCCGTCGAGCCGCACGTCGTGCTCGCCGCATGGTCGCTCAAGGCCGCCGAGCTGCTCACCCGGCACACCGACCCGCTACCGG
This sequence comes from Streptomyces sp. NPDC045021, assembly GCF_056432645.1. Taxonomy (NCBI): domain Bacteria; kingdom Bacillati; phylum Actinomycetota; class Actinomycetes; order Kitasatosporales; family Streptomycetaceae; genus Streptomyces; species Streptomyces sp. NPDC045021. The sequence continues at coordinate 655,688 of NZ_JBWKIQ010000002.1, read as the reverse complement.
CCGCCGACCCCGACGACCCCGCCGCGTGGCGTGCCGAGCTGCTCGGCACCCGCACCGAGGTCGCCACCGGCCAGCGCACCCCCGCGGACCACACGGCCGCGATCAACCCGGCCGGACAGCAGCGCCTCGCCGCCCTCATGGCTGGCGTCGGCGAACCGTCCCGCCCGTACCTTCCGCGGCACGTGGCCGAGCAGTTCGCCCAGTCCGGGCACGGTGCCCGCCGGCTGCGGTTTCCCGAGCTCGACATCCCGTGCCCGCGGCTGAACTGCCGGGCCCTGCGCTTTCGCCCGTGCAAGCGGCCCAGCGGCGGCGAGCTCGCCCACCACACCCACGACCAACGACAGAGCGCCTACGCCGCCCACACGATCCCGGAGGCCACGGCATGACCCACAACCGCCGCCCGCACCGCAGCGTCGAGCAGCGCACCGCCGTGCACCGCGCCCGTGTCGACGCCCAACTCGACGCCGCAACCGCCCGCTTCGTCGACCGGCTGCTCGCCGAGCACGCCGAGGCCGAGCAGCGCCGCTTCGCCCGCCTCATGCGGCAACCGCCCGCCCCCCGCGAAACCCGCGCCCGCCACACCGCCGGAGGACTGCGCCCATGACCCCGCACGCCGCACGCGCCAGCATCGCCGCCCACCTCACCGATGTACTCGACGTGCACTCCCACCTCGCCACGATCACCGCCGCATCCCTCGCCGACCGCCTCGCCATCGACGGATGGGAGATCACCAACACCACCCCCGACGCGCGACCGGTCGCGCCTCGCGCGCGGGAAACCCCGCGCGCTCGGCGCTCCCTTGCCCGGCTGTGGCGACGTGCCCGGACGGATGGAGAGAGAACCGCATGACCCCGGTCCTGCTCGCCCTTCTCGGCGCGCTCGCCCTCGTCCTCGTCGCCGGCCTCGTCCGTGCCGTGCGGCTCGACGGCCGCCTCGACCGCGAGGCGCGCGCCCTTACCTCTCGCCCTTGCCCGCCCTACTGCACCGCCTGCTCGTCGGCTGCTCGCCGAGCCTCGAACGGAGACACGCCCACATGACGCTCCACGCCCGTACCCGTACCGACTCCCGCCGCGGCCGGATCTCCGGCCGCGCGGTCGAGCGCGACGCCCGCCGCGACCGGCTGCACCTGCTGCTCGTCCGCGCCGACCGGGGCGAGCTCACCGCGCAGCACGCCGCCCAACTTCGGCACGACGTCGAGGCCGAGATCGCTGAGGGCGACCTCGCGCGGCGCAGCGCCAGCGGTCAGCAGGCATCCGCTGTGCGGCTGCACCGCCGCATCGAGGGCGCCGAGCAGGCCCTCGTCGAGACCGAGGCCGAGCGCGACGAGCACGCCGAGCGCCTCGCCGCCGCCGCGCAGCTCGCCGGCGCCGACCTGCTCGGCGACCGGCCGCACCTCGCCGCCACGATTCACCGCATGTGCGCCGGCGAGCTCACCGCGCAGCAAGCCCTCGACACGATCCGCCACTGAACCACCCAGGGGAGCACCACCACCCATGACCTACGCCAACGCCGTTCACGAGACCCTCGGCGCGCTGCGCACCATCCGGGAACACTGGGCCGACCTGCTGCTCGCCATCGAGACACCCCCCACCGACGCATGGCCCCCGCGGCAGCTCGCCCACACGCTGAGCGCCGGCCCCGACGAGCAGCTCGTCGGCGACCGGGCGCCGCTCGTGCTGCGCGAACACCCCGCCCCTCTGAACCTCACCGCCCTCGACGCCGGCCTCGCTGTCGAGCGCGCCCTGTTCGACCTCGCCGACACCGTGTCGAGCGTGCAGCACCCCCACACCGGCGACCCCCGCCGGTGGATCACCCGCAGCGCGAGCGGGCCCGGGAGCCGTGTACACGGGCTGCACTGGGCAGCTCTGTACGTCGAGGGCCGCGTGCTCGACGAGGACACCGAGCCCGAGCAGCGCGGCGACGGCACGCTCGCCGCGGCTCCGTTCGGGACGCTCCCTGGCTACCTGCTCCACGAGGCACGGCGCAGCGCCCGCCTAGCCGAGGGCCGGCTGCTGCGCGCCCTCGGCCTCGACCAGCGCAACACCTCGCTACCCGACCGGCCATGCCCCTGGTGCGCCGGCGAACTCACCCTGCACACCGGGCCGGACCAGGGGCCGGCGGTGACTTGTTCAACTGGCCAGAACTGCAACGCGCCTACCCAGTTCGACAAGCATGGGCAGCGCATCTGGGAGGGGCAGGATTTGATCGTTTTTGTCACAACCCTGGCCGAGAATCTACGTTCATAGGCACTCTTGCCAGCGAGGGATCTACCAGGGTTGAGGTCAGCCTTTGATGTACTGCAAAAAGCACTGACCGGGGTTCACCCGTACGGGTGAACCCCGGTATCTGCGGGCCCAAGTCAGTCGTTGGCAACCCAGAATGGTAACCCAACGTCGCTATTTGCGCGACGAAGGGACGGGCGCGTATCGACGGCGAGTGGGAGGCGATTAATCAGTGGAACTTGTCAGCTTGTTGATCGCCTTCTTCATCCCCCTACGTGAGGTCCCAACGATGGCAGCCATTGCCACGAGCGCACCACCGGTCAACCACTTCATCAGGTTGACGGTAAGTGAGACCGCTTCATCCTTAGCTGCCGTTCCGGAGAGTACGAGCGCAAGAAAGACCCCTACGCCAAGTACCAAGATCGTGATCCCAAAGCGTGTCGCACACACAACCCGGGTGCCGCTGTCTTCGACAGGCGGGACACCCGGCGGTGGCGAATCGACAGTACTCGTCGAGACTGCAGTTTCGGACTGGTGGACGTTCATCGCCATCATGGCGACAGACTTCGTTGCGTCATCACGCGAAGTCGGCACTGCGGCACCTCCCTAAAAACGTGAGCAGCTGCCGCCGCGCTCACCGCTTGGCCTAGGAACCGAAGTGAGCGTCGAGCAGCAGCTCTCACGGGGCCAACAATTGGCCTCATATGAGCACCGAGGGCGCCCGGCCGACTCGGCTGGGCGCTCTCAGTGTGTACCTCTCATAAGAATCTCCCATCGGTGGGCCATTCGAGGGTCGCTCTTCACTGATTCACACTTTCGGGGTTGTTTACGCTCCTCGGTCGTGTCGCTGTCGGCGAACCACTTGACGTGGAGTAAGGGCCCCGGATGTCGAGCACATCAGGCGCGTCCATGTATTAATATTTTCGTTTCTCGACAAGGCTTTCGACAGATTCCCGCGTCCCCTTAGTGGCGCGAGATCAAATCATCAACTTTATCCGCAAACTACCCAAATAGGGAAAATGCGACAACGAAACGAATTGTACTAAGCAGGGTGATCTCAAAATTGGCCGTCTCGTCGGACAAGGCTCGCCACGTCACGTAGTGGGGTGGGGTGGAGACCCCCAACCTCGTTGGTCGCCTACCAAGACGCCACTCACTTGCGTCGTTATCGTTTCGTGACCTATTGTTGGAGGCGCTCCCGGCGTGCCCGGAAGTCGTCAACTGCTCTCTCCCGCAGCGCCCCGTCACCAAACCCCCCTGGTGACGGGGTGTTTGCATGCCAGGGACTGACCCGCTCCGCTCGGCGGCCCGACTGCACCTCGCCGTCGGGCCGTTGGCGTGCCTGGAGGTGAGCTCATGGCCGATCCCATCGCCGAGCAAGACCGCGAGCAGGTCCGCCGGCTGCACGCCGCAGGCACTTCGCGCAACGAGATCGCGCGCACCATCGGACGCAGCGCCGCCACCGTGAGCAAGATCGCCCGCGCGGAAGGACTCGCGTTCAGCGGCGGTGCCCGGGTAGCCGCGGCTACCGAGGCACGCCGCTCCGATGCCGCCGAGCGGCGCGAGCAGCTCGCCGACCAGGCCCTCGACGGCGCGCTCGGCCAGGTCGTCCGCACCGCCGACGCCGAAAGCGCACGCGATGCCCGCGACCATGCCACCGCCGCCCGCGCACTGACCGAAGTACACGCCCGCGTCGCTGAGCTCGCCCGCCACACCGGAACCGGAAGTAAGGGCGGCTCCATGCTCGACCGCCTCGCCGACGTCCTGTACGGGCCGGCTTGAGACAACCAGGGGGTGTGACGGCCAACTCTCCGTATCCGCTAGAAAGCTGGATCCGATCCGCGGTGCGTGACGTGGCGTACGTAGCTCACCTAGTGCCGCTGCGGCCACCGACCCCGTGATTTCCCGACTGCGCCGCGATTGCTGCAATTGCCGCGCTAACGACCGCGAGAGTCTGGGGTGTGAGTCTTGCCGCGAAGATCACCACTACGACGATCACTATCGTGATCAGTCCCTCGCGTCCGTGACCTGCAAGCGGGTTACGTCGGTTGTACGACTGGGCTGTGTGCGCGGCGCCTTGATGCCGATCGTTGTTCTTCACGGTGAACTCCCCTACTTGTTCGGGACCTACGGTTCCTGCAGTTAGGGGCGGCCGCTCCCTCATCACGATGGAACCAGCGGCAACCGCGAGCAGACATCGCCCCACCCCCTGGCGAACCCTGGCGAATACTCCCGGCGCTGGCAGCAAAGGGGCGATGGTTCTCGACGAGTTCACCCCGGTGCGGATCTACCGACGGTGACAGTGAGGGGGCAGAGTGCCCGACCTCGCCCCGCTGTCCGCCAAGCAACTCCACTCGATCCGCGGCGCCCGCGCACGTATCAACGTGTGGCACGGCTCCGTGCGGTCCGGGAAGACGATTGCCTCGCTGCTGGCGTTCCTGCTCGCTATCCGCCGCGCGCCGGCCGCCGGCCTCATCCTGATCTGTGGTCGGTCGCTCCAGACCATCGAGCGCAACATCATCGAGCCGCTACAGGATCCGATCCTGTTCGGGGATGCCGCCGAGGAAGTTCGCCACACCCGCGGCGCCACGACCGCAAGCATCCTCGGCCGGACGGTGCACCTGATCGGCGCGAGCGATGCCCGCGCCGAGGGCCGGCTGCGCGGACTGACCGCCTCGCTCGCCTACGTCGACGAGGCCACCCTGCTACCTGAACCGTTCTGGGTGCAGCTCCTCGCCCGCCTGTCCGTGCCCGGGGCGCGGCTGTTGGCCACCACCAACCCGGACGGTCCGCAGCACTGGCTCAAGGTCGGCTACCTCGACCGCGAGGGCGATCTCGACCTCGCGCAATGGCACTTCCGCCTCGCCGACAATCCCTCGCTGTCGCCGGCCTACGTCGCCGCCCTGGCCGCCGAGTACGTCGGCCTGTGGCGCCGGCGCATGATCGACGGCGCATGGGTCGTCGCCGAGGGCGCGATCTACGACACGTACGACGAGGCGCAGCACGTCGTCGACGAGCTGCCCCCGATGCGCCGTTACTGGCTGGGCATCGACTACGGCACGGTGAACGCGTTCTCCGCGATCTTGCTCGGCCTCGGCGACGACGGTCGGCTGTACGTTGCGGCCGAGTGGCGCCACGACTCACGTGTCGAACACCGGCAGATGACCGACGCGCAGTACTCCGCCGCCGTTCGGGCCTGGCTCGACGAGCTCGGCGTGATGCCGGAATGGACGTTTGTCGACCCGAGCGCCGCTTCGTTCATGGCGCAGCTCTGGGAGGACGGGCACCCGGGCGTGACCCGGGCTGCGAACACCGTGATCGACGGGATCCGCTCGACGTCGACGGCGCTCGCATCGGGGCTGCTGCGTATCCACAGGCTGTGTACGGGTCTGCTCGGTGAGATCCCTTCGTACGCGTGGGATCCGGCCGCCGCGGACCGTGGCGAAGATCGCCCGCTCAAGCGGGCCGACCACTCATGCGACGCGCTGCGCTACGTCGTCCACTCCACCGCGCACGAGTGGCGTCACCTGCTCACCCCCGCCGCCTGATCCCTCCCACTCTGCTTCGACCGCCGCGTGCCGGCGTTCGGCGCCTTGCCATGTCAGGGGGTCTGCCGTGCGCGACTGGACCGACCGATTCCTCGACCACGTCACCGACACCCCCGCTGGCTGCTGGCAGTGGACCGGCTACCTCATGCCCAACGGGTACGCACGCATCACGGTGCGGGGAGATCGGCAGTACGCCCACCGCGTCGCCTACGAGGCCATGAACGGCCCGATCCCGGCCGGCCTGGTGATCGACCACCTGTGCCGTAACCGCGGCTGCGCCAACCCCTCGCACCTCGACGCCGTGACCCAACGCATCAACGTACTGCGCGGGCAGTCGCACGCCGCGGCGCGAGCACGTCAGACGCATTGCGTCCGCGGGCACGCCTTCACCGCCGCCAACACCTACCGAGCCACGAACGGCACCCGCAAGTGCCGCAACTGCCGTGCTGCCGTACGGCGCAGACAGGGGGCGATCCGTGCCCCTGCCTGACAACAACGCCCCGTGGCCGCCGCCGCACATGGTGACGCCATACGCCGAGATGCGCGTCGATGACGCCTGGTACTCCGGCGACCGCGAACGCCTCGCCGACGTCTACCAGCACCAACAGCGCCGCACCGACGGCCGGCGCCGCCTGTGGGCACGCGCCCGCGCACAGCAGCCCGGCGCCCGCGACACCCGCCTGCACATCCCCCTCCCTGGCGACATCGCCACCACGAGCGCCGACCTGCTGTTCAGCGAACCCCCGGTCTTCACCGTGCCGGCCACCGCAACGCAGGACCGCCTCGACGAGATCACCGAAACCGGTGGCACGGCGAACACCCTCCTGGAGGGCGCCGAGGTCGCCTCGGCCCTGGGCGGGGTGTTCCTGCGAGTGACCTGGGACCGCGAGATCGTCGCCCGCCCGCTGCTCACGGTGGTGCACGCCGATAGCGCCGTGCCTGAATTCCGTTGGGGCATGCTCACCGCGGTCACGTTCTGGCACGAGCTACCGAGCACCTCCGCCACCGTGTGGCGCCACCTAGAACGACACGAGCCCGGCCAGATCCTGCACGCCCTGTATGAGGGAAGCCCGGACCGCCTCGGCACGCGGGTGCCGCTCACCGAGCACCCCGAGGTCGCCCCGCTCGTCGCGTCCCTGGGCCCCGAGGGCGACAGCATCGCGACCGGCATCACGGCCTTGACCGCCGCCTACGTGCCGAACGTTCTCCCCAACCGGCTGCACCGCGGCTCACCCTTCGGGCGCAGCGACTATCGGGCGCCCCTGCATGACCTGTTCGACGCCCTCGACGACACGTGGACGTCATGGATGCGCGACATCCGCCTCGCGCGCGCCCGCCTCATCGTCCCCGACGGATACCTGCGTGACCACGGCGCCGGCCGCGGCGCGAGCTTCGACGACGACCGGGAGATCTGGCAGTCCCTCAACATCCCACCGACCGAGGCCAGCGCCGGCATCACCGTGTCGCAGTTCGCGATCCGCGTCGCCGAGCACGACGCGACATCCTCCGCGATCGTGCAGCAGGCCGTACGCTCCGCCGGCTACGCCCCGCAGAGTTTCGGCCTCGACGACCAAGTCGCCGCCACGGCAACGGAAGTGAAGTCACGCGAGCGGAAGTCGATGATCACCCGCGATAAGAAGTCCCGCTACTGGGCCCCGGCGGTCGCCGACATGCTGCTCGTCATGCTGCAACTCGACCGCGTCCTGTTCACTCCGTCGCTCGTCGTCGACCGACCGCGGATCACCTTCGGAGACTCCGTATCGGAGGACCCGGCCAGCGTCGCTCAGACATTGAGCCTGCTCGCGCAGGCCCAAGCCGTCAGCACCGACACCCGGGTGCGCATCCTGCACCCGGACTGGGACGACGCCGCCGTGCGCGAAGAGGTCGACCGCATCCTCGTCGAGACCGGGCAAGCCGTGCCCGACCCGATGCAGGCTGGCGCCCTCGAATAAGGTCGCCGTGACCCCGAAGTTCAACGTCAACTCTTTTCGCTCTTTGTGACGATGGCCTGCGCGACATCACGGGCTGCGTCACGAATCAGGCCAGCGACCCCGAGTGCCGCAAGCGCCCAGATCGCAGCCGGGCTACTGGCATGGCCCGTTGAGATCGAGTACGCGCAGGCGCTACTGGTCACGGCTGTCCAACTCAGACCGAAGCGCCTGATCTTCATTGTGAAATAGTCGGACGATTGATCATCCTTGACCGTCTTTCGATCACGCGCCATCGGATCCTCCAGTGGGTTCGTGGCCACTCCGCATGTTGCACGACAACATCACTCAGCACAGGGTCTATTCACTCGACCGGATGGCATGTTCCATGGGACTCTTCCGCTCGCGGCAACCGGCGGTGTATAGGCCCAACCGTTGAATCAGGCAAGCCCGCAGTAGCCAATGAGCGTGAACTTTTCGGCGTTTTGCTGACAGGGAGACGCCGAAGGACTTCTGATCTTGTCCCGAATATGGCTATTTGCCCCAATGGGCAAGGCCGGCAAATGCCTAGCGCGCCAAGGTGCCACGCCTGGGTGGGCACAGACCAGCGCGCTCGCCTCATCGCGCATTGGCTAGTTGGCGGCCTTGCAGGCGAGGACGACGTCGCAAATCTGTCCCACCACGCCGAGCACGACCAGCGCGCACAGCGGGCCCAGTTGCTGTACGCGGCCCGTCGCAATGGACAACGCGATGCCGCTTCCGCTGATGGCGCTCCACCTGAAATTGGCAGGCGTCAGCCTCAGTACGAGGTCCTTTGGGTTCTTGGGCATGCTCGACGTCTCCTGATGTGAGGACCGAACGGGGTTGCCCTGTGCGCACAGGAAGGGGAGGGCCGCGGCACGAGCCGCAAGCCTCCTTGCCCATAGTGTGCACCAAGCACCAACGAAAGACCCTATGAATCGTAGGTAGAAACCGCTAGAAACCTCTGAAGTATTTTGGCTTCGAGCCAATACACCCCGAAACCGCAGGACAAAGAATGCCAAACGGGGTGATTCGTGAGTATCCACCCGGGCATGGTTGAGGACCTGTCAGCCGGCGTGCGTGACCTGTACGCGGACGCCGAGGCGCGGCTGTTGGGGATCGTGGCGCGGCAGCTCGCCGCCGGTCTGGAGGTTCCGGGATGGGCGACGAACAAGCTGCGCGACGTACAGGCGCTGCGCCATGGTGCGCAGGACGTTGTCGATGCCCTGTCGACGGCGATGCATCTGTCGGTGTGGGACACCGTGACCGAGGCATACAACTCCGGTGCCCGTGCCGGTCTGCTGGAACTCGGCGCCGTTCACGGCCCCGACGCCCGGCGGATCGCGGAGACGACGCCCAACACGCGTGCGGTCGATCGGCTGGCGACGGAGACCATTGACCTCGTCGAGCAGACCCACCGCGGGATCCTGCGCGGCGTCGAGGACGGTTACCGGCAAGTCGTCTCCGAGGTCTCCGCAACACCGCTCCTCGGTATCGACTCCCGCCGGCAGGCCACCCAACGCGCCATGGAGCGGTTCGCTGATCGCGGCTTCCGCACGTTCGTCGACCGCTCCGGCCGTGCCTGGCAGATGACCAGCTACGCCGAGATGGCCGTGCGGACATCCGTCGGGCGGGCCGCGGTCGAGGGACACAGCGACCGGCTACGGGCCGCCGGCCTCGACCTGGTCATCGTGTCCAACGCCCCGCACGAGTGCCCGCTGTGCAAGCCGTTCGAGGGCAAGGTGCTCTCTCTGGACGGCCCGGACGGCGCCCGGACCGTCGAGGTCGAGCACTCCACCGAGGACGGCCGCGCGGTCCGCGTGAACATCGCCGGCAGCGTGGACCAGGCGCGCCGCGCCGGCCTGCATCACCCCAACTGCCGACACTCCCTGTCCGCATACCTTCCGGGCGTCACCCGGGCACCGGTCGAGCACTCCGAGGACCCGGCCGGCTACGAGGCCAGCCAGAAACAGCGCGCCATCGAGCGTGGTATCAGGAAGTGGAAGAACCGCGCGAGCGCGTCGACCACACCGGAGGGCAAGCGCGGCGCCGAGGCCAAGGTGCGCGCCTGGCAGAAGAAACAGCGCGAACACCTCGACCAGCACCCCGAGCTCATCCGCAAGCCGCAGCGCGAACGCCCCGGAGCCGGCAACCTCCCAGAGACTGCACCGCGCCCGCCGCAGGACGCCGTCGAGGCCGCCCGGATTCGGGCCGGCGACGCACGCAGTGTCCGGGAGATGAGCGACGAGCAGCTCGCCGGCGCCCACCGCTTCGAGCACCTCGACGACCGCGACCGCGCACGAATCGCGGACGAGGCCGATCGGCGCGACGAACAGCAGCTCCTCGACCGCATCCGACCCAACGGGCGCATGGTTGACGATCTGACGTCGCTGTCCGACCACGATCTCGCCCGCGGCTTCCCGCACCTTCCCGACGACGACGCGCTGCGCGTGCTGGCCGAGATGGACCGCCGCGACATCGACGCCGCCCTGCCCGGGGCGCGCCGCGACCTTCTCGGTCTGTCCGACGAGCAGCTCGCCGCCCGCGCCCGCCATGCCGACGAGACCGAGCTCGGCGCCCTGTGTGCCGAGGCCGACCGCCGGCAACTCCTGGCAGCCACGTTCCCGCGCGGCCGGCTGGCCGAGGACCTGTCGACGATCGGCGACGACGTCCTCGGGTGGGCGATCCGCTATGCCCGCACCGAGGACGCCGCCCGGATCGCCGACGAGATCGACCGCCGCCACCCACCGGCCCCGGCTCCGGCCGCACGCGGCGCACACACCGTCGAGGGACAACTCGCCGATCGAGCCGCGATCGACGAGGCCCTCGCACCCGCCGCAGACCCCGACGGCTGGGGGCACCTCGCCCTCGACGATGTCGACGACGCCGCGGCCGGCCTGACCACTACCGAGCGATGGCTCGCCGAGCGAGAAGCCGACGCCGCTGCCAACGCGAGCAACTTCTCGCGCGCTCGCATTCAGGAGATGTACCGAGAGCACATCTACGCACAGTGGCTGGAGGCCGAGAACGAACTACGCGGCTACCTGCTCACCAAACGCGCTGAACTCGATGGCGTCGAACCGCAATCGCTGTTCACCGGGCCAGCCCACATCGCCTACTCGCGCGCCTCGGAAGAGCTCAAAACGTGGTGGCAAGACCATCCACGAACTACGCTCGTCGAGTACACCGAGCAACTCACCGGGCAGCGCAACGCCGCCGCCGAGGCAGCACGCAACAACCGATGGGGCCAGCAACAAAAACTCTGACCAAGGGGGCAGCCATAGGGACACGAGGCGACCTCGTACGGGCCATCAGCGCCGGCGCCCAAGCCGGCCGCGACCGCCTACCCGTGACCGTATGCCCCTATCAGGCGGGTGACTTGCGACGAAGCGCTTGGATTCGCGGCTATGCGTCTAGTCGCCCGCTCTTGGACAGTGCAAGCCCTCGGAAGCCGGTCTAAAGCCTATGCAGTTTGCCGCCGAATGGTATTCGAACGACGTGTTCTGGGCGGCAGTGGCCGCGCTGGCGAGCATAGTTTTGGGAATAATAACCATTTGGGTATCAGTCGCCGTCGGATTTCCAAAGCAGAGAATTCTTTACGGGATGCCAAATGTGACCCCGCTCCTTGAGGTGGTTGGTGTCACTCAATCAGCGATCGAACTGACTGCCAATGGTGCGCAGATTTCCAATCCTGTCGTGATCGAGATTCACATCGCGAATCGTGGAAGGCGCGACATTCCGCGCACATCGTTCGACAACGGCGAACCTCTACGCTTGGGCGTCGACTCGCGTATTATCGAAATCCTCCACAAGGAGAGCTCATCGGCCACTACGCCAGCACCGACACCTGTCGTCCGTGGGTCAATTCTGGAAATCGGACCAGCTCTGATAAAGAGGCGACAGAAGATTACCTACACCATTCTTGCGGACGGCGAAACCCCCGTGCTTTTCTGCAATAGCCCGCTGGTGGACGTTAGGGCTGTCAGGCGAGATAATCTCCCCAGTACGGCGGAAAGAATGATGCCCTGGGTTCCCCCCGTAACGTCCCTCCCCATAATGGCGTTCATCGGATACGTGGCGGGAAAAGTCCTCTAGCCATCACGTCAAAACATATTCCATCAAAAGGCTCGCCAGTTGGCGGGCCTTTTTCAATTCTTGGCACCCCGGAGGTTTTTATCTATGCCCGACGATATTCGATCGGAATCCGAAAACACCCCATGCGGGGCGACATCTGGATCCACTGATTCGACCGCAACCCCGCCGCCGGCCACGGACCCGGCCGCAGCTCAGCAGCTCACCGACGCGCAGCAGCGCGCCGAGGACGCCGCCACCGAGCGCGACCAGCTTCGCGCAGCACTCGACGCGGTGAACAAGGCCCTGAATCCCGATGGTGCGGCCGACGAGCAGGACCCGGCCAAGCTCGCCGCCGCGGTCGCCGACCGCGACACCCAGCTCGCCGACTCCGCCTCACAACTCCGCACCGCACAGGTCGAGCTCGCCGCATACAAGGTCGCCGACGCCGAGGGTGCCCGCGCCGATCGACTGCTCAACTCCCGCGCGTTCGTCGAGGCCGTCGCCCCGCTCGACCCGGCCGACGCGAAGTTCGGCGAGCAGCTCGTCACCGCGATCAAAGCCGCCGTCGAGGCCGACCCGGACCTGTACCGGGCTGCGCCGGCCACCCCGGGCCGCGGCGGCGCCGAGTTCAACGGCGCCCCGGCCGCGGATCGCAAGCCGGCCAACCTGCACGACGCCATCGCCGCCCGCCTCGGCGGCTAACCCCTCAGGAGACATCTGCCCATGGCTATCACCCTGGCCGACGCCAAGCTCAACACGCAGGACGATCTCGATCTTCAAGTGATCGACGAGTTCCGTAAGTCCTCGTGGCTGCTGGACAACCTCACGTTCGATGACGTCGTTTCGCCCGCGGGCGGCGGCGCGACCCTCACCTACGGATACACGCGCCTGATCACCGAGCGGCCCGCGCAGTTCCGGCCGCTGAACACCGAGTACCCCAAGGCACAGGCGAAGCGGTCCCGCTTCACCGTCGACCTGTCGCCGCTGGGCGGGGCGTTCGAGATCGACCGCGTGCTGTCCAACCTGGGCGCCGCGGCGACCAACGAGACCACGTTCCAGATGGGCCAGACGATCAAGTCGGCCCGCTCGTTCTTCTCCGACCAGGTCGTCAACGGCAAGCGGGTGTCGACCCCGGGTGCCGAGGCCGGATTCGACGGCCTCGACAAGGCGCTCGCCGGCTCGACCACGGAAATGGGCGCCGGCACCTCGCTCGACTGGACCGGTACGGCCCTGGGCAGCGATTCGGGCAAGGCAAACGACGCGCTCGACCTGCTCGACGAGTTCCTCGCGCTGCTCGACGGCACCCCCTCGGCGCTGTTCGGCAACAAGAAGATGATTGCCCGCGTGCGCTCGCTTGCCCGCCGGGCCGGCTACTTCGACCGGTCGCCGAACGCGTTCGGGCAGAACATCGAGACGTACAACGGAATCGCCCTGATCGACCTGGGCGACAAGGCCGGCAGCACCACCCCGGTCATCCCGGTCGAGTCCCGCGACGTCGACGGAGCCGGCGCCGGCGGCCTGATCACCGGCCTGTCGGACCTGTACGCGGTGCGCCTCGGCCTCGACGGCTTCCACGGTGTCTCCACCGTCGGGGGCGCGCTGGTGCGCCAGTGGCTCCCGGACTTCACCACCTCCGGCGCGGTCAAGACCGGCGAGGTCGAGCTCGGCCCGGTCGCCGTGGCGCTCAAGGCGACCAAGGCCGCCGCCGTCCTCCGCAACGTGAAGGTGCAGTGATGCGGTACACGATCACCGCACCGGGCGGCGGATACGACGAGGACATCGCCGGCGTCACCTTCACCGACGGCCGAGCCACCGCCGAGGATCCCAACGCGGGCGCCCTGCTGTACTTCCGGCGCCACGGCTACACCGTCGAACCCCTCGACGACGACACCCCACCGGGCGCCCCGCCCGCCCCCGAGAACGGCCCGCCAGCCTCCCCGCCAGCGGGCCGTTCTGCTGCCCGGACCAACAAGAGGGGGTGACCCGTGGGGCGCGCCTACGCCACCCCTGAACAGCTCACCGCCTGGACCGGCCAACCCGCCCCCACCGACGCCGTACGGCTGCTCGCCCGCGCGTCGGAAGACATCGACTCGGCACTGCTGACCGCGATCTACCGCGTGGACGACACCGGCGCGCCGATCGAGCCGGACATCGTCGCGGCCCTGGCCGACGCCACGTGCGCGCAGGTCGAGTACCAGCTCGCCGCCGGCGACGACGGCACTGGTGCAGCCGGTCAATGGGACTCCGTCGCCATCGGCCCCGTCTCCATGTCCGGCCGCACCGGGAACACCGCTGGAGCGTCCGGCGTCGAGCTCGCCCCGCGCGCCGATCGGGCACTACGCCGCGCCGGCCTCGACCCCGGGTACGTGATCGCGTGGTGAACCGAGTTCCGGCCGGCCTGCTGCGCCACCGCATCACCGTCGAGCCCTACGCCGGCGAGTCCGCGTACGGACCGCAGTACCGCCACCTCATCCCGGACGTGCCCGCCCTCGTCGACGCCTCCCCGCGACTGGTGCGGGCCCCGGACGGCCGGCAGGTGGTCGCCTCGGCGACCGTCATCGCCGGCCCCACCCTCGACTGCCCGCCCGGCTCGCGCCTGACGCTGCCCGACGGGCGCACCACCACCGCCATCACCGTTGCCCACCACACCGCGCCCGGCCTACCGGTCCCGACCAACACGGAGGTGAGTTGCGAATGAGTCAACGCGCCCGCCTTCGGTGGAACGGTGGCGCGGCAACCGGCGCAATCCGGGCCGGCGCCGCCCGCGGTCTGCTCCTCGCCGGCGAACACGTCCTGCACGCCAGCTGGCAACGGGTACCGATCGACGAGGGGGTGCTCGAACGCTCCGGCGCCGCATCCGTCGACGAACAGGAGATGACGGCCGCCGTCTCCTACGACACCCCCTACGCCGTGCGCGTGCACGAGGACCTCACCGCCCGCCACCTGCCCGGCCGCAGCGCCAAGTACCTGGAAAGCGTGCTGCCCGCGACTGCGGGCGAGGTGCAGGTGCTGATCGCGGCGCAGATCCGCCGCGCGTTTCGTTAGATGGCTTCTCCGGAAATCCACCGCTGCATAAGGATTATGCCCTTTTCGGTCAGTTCTATATAGGTGCAATCGCGATTCTTTCCCGGCTGGAAGTACTTATCTCGCTCGAATTTGATAATTTCATCCTCGAGGAGATTTGACACGAGCCACCACATCTCAGGATATATAACCAGACTGGCAAGAATCGCCGGGCCGAGAATGGGCTTCCCCGATCTTTTGTCCTTCAGTACACCTTCTACTCCAAAAAATTCTATCTTGAACTTCTGCCACTCCTTGGCGAACGCTTTGAGTAGCTGCCGCTCAACTTCCGTATACCTACTATTCAACAGCGACAGATTATCTTTGTATTGCCGCATGGAAGGCCGATCAATTTCTCCTCGATCGAACCGGGTATGACACGTCGGACACAAGGCGATCAAGTTGTCGTAGGTATGTTTCTTAACCTTCGCCCATGGAGTGATGTGCGCTAGTTCGACAGGAACTTGTCTACATGTAGGAATGGCGCATCGATGGCCTGCCTCTACGAGAACTTCTCTCTTGAGTGCTGCTGAAATATCCGGTCGGTCTTGGGCCATGCGCCGAGCCTACGCATCCCCTAGGACACCCATGCCCTACACCGTCGACCTGCTCGACGGTCTCGCGCGCCTGCTCGCTACCGCCGACGTCGGCATCTATCGCCCCGACGGCCCGTACGTCTCGGGCGAGACCGCGATCACTATCGCCACGCTTCCCCCCGCTCCCGACCGCTGCATCTGCCTATCGGCATACCCGGTCATCGACTCCCCGGTACTGACCGACACCACCACCGGAATCCAGGTCCGCACCCGCGCCGGCACCGATCCGCGCGACGTCGACGCGCTCGACGACGCGGTGTTCGACGTGCTGCACGGCGCCGGCCCACTGCTCCTGGGCGCCGTCCGTGTGCAGCTCGTGTTCCGCGTCTCGGCCGCGCCGATCGGTGCGGACTCCGCCGGCCGCATGGAGCGATCCGCCAACTTCTACGCCCGCGCCCACCGCGCGGCCCCACACCTCGAATAGGAGGCGCCTCATGGGCACCCCAACGCCGCCGGTCGAGACCGTGACCGCGCTCGCGCGCCGGTACCGCCTCGAACTCGACACCGGCACCACCCCCGGAACCCCGGCATGGTCCCTCGTTCCGGGCGTCACCGAGTTCACCCCCAAGACCGACCCGACGCAGCAGGACGTGACCACCTACGACGCCGAAGGGTGGTCGGAGTCCGCGGTCACGATGCTTGCGTGGTCGATCGAGACGACCCTCGCGCACCGGGCGCACCCGACCACCGGCGCTTTCAACGCTGCGCAGGAGAAGCTTCGCAAGGCCGCGCGTTCCTTCGGCGCGGCGTCGTTCGTGCACGTGCGGTACTACGACCGCAACGGCGCCGCGGACGCGTACGAGGGCAATGCCCTGGTGACGTGGGAGCCGGACGGCGGCGGCCCGGACGCCGTCGACACCATCAAGGTGACCCTGACCGGGTCCGGCCCGCTTCTGGAGATCACCAACCCGGCCGCCGGCGGCGGCACGTTCGCCCTCGCCGCAAAGAGCCTTAAGCCGGGAGGTGATGCCTGATGGCATTTGAGGCCCTCGACGAGCTGCTCGACGAGACCCTGCACCTCCCGATCGCCGGCAAGCTCTACACGGTGCCGGCGCCGTCCGCCGCGATCGGCCTGCGGACACAGACCCTGATCCACGCCGCCGCGGTCGCGGCCGATGGCGGGCGCGTGGACGAGCAGGTACTCGGCGACGCCGCCGAGCGCGACCTGTACCGCGATGTCCTCGGCCCGGTTCACGACGAGCTGCTCGCCGACGGCGCATCCTGGCCCGCGCTCAAGCACGCCGCGATCACCGCCATGGTGTGGATCGCGCAGGACAAGGCCGCCGCAGAGGCGTTTTGGAATGCGGCCGGCGACCCTTCTCGACTGGCCCCGAACCGAGCAGCTCGCCGCGCGACCCGATCGGGTGCGGCGAACTCGACGAAGTCTCGGGGCTCTACGAGTGGTACGAGTACCCGCCGGGCACCCGCCGCCAAGAAGGCCGCGGCCCGGCGCCAGACCTGAGCTGGAAACGCATCCTCCAGCAGTGGCCCCTCATCGAGGCCGACCTGCACGAGATTTACGGGCTCGACATCGGCGCCCCCGGCATCCTCCACACCCGTTCCTGGCGATGGCTGCGCGTGCGCGTGCTGGGCCTGCTCTCCGCTGAATCCCGCCTCGCCCGCGTGCTCAACCCCCCACCCGCCCAGCCGGCCCCATAGGGCGGCCCGACCGACCGGGGGTGATCCGCGATGGCGCTCCTGGTCGGAGAACTGGCCGCAACGATCAGCGTTGACGACTCCGGCGCCACCGCCGGCGTGCGGCGCGCCGAGCAGAGCATGCAGGCCGGCGGCGACCGCATGGTCGCTTCCGCCGACCGCGCCGGACACCAAGCCGGCGACCAGCTCGGCGCCGGCCTCGCCGACGGAGCCAACGACGGAGCCGACCGGGCCAGTACCGGCATGTCCGGCAAGTTGAAGGGGTTCGCCGCCGCCGCGATCGGCGCCGGCATCGGCATGGCGCTCATGGCCGGCATCAACGAGGCCATGGACCAGGCCAAGATCACCGGTCACCTACAGGCGCAGCTCGGTACGACCGGGCCGGTAGCGGCGAAGTACGGCAAGGTCGCCGGCTCCCTGTACGCCGGCGCCATCGTCGAATCCGTCCAAGACGGCGCCGACATCATCAAGGGCATCGCCCAAAACGGGCTACTCCCACCCGAGGCCACGCAAGCGCAGATCCAGACCCTAGGAAAGCGCGTCGCGGACACCGCCGCGGTGATGGGCGAGGACGTCGGCAAGGTCTCCCGCGCGGTCGGCACGATGCTGAAAACCGGCATCGCCAAGTCCGCCGATGAGGCCATGGACGTACTCGTCCGCGGGTCGCAAAACGGCGTCAACGCCGCCGAGGACCTGCTCGACACCTTCTCGGAGTACCCGACCCAATTCCGCGACCTGGGCCTCGACGCCCAGACCGCTATGGGCCTGATGCAGCAAGGGCTCAAGGGCGGCGCCCGCGACGCTGACACCGTCGCGGACGCGCTTAAAGAGTTCGCCATCAGGTCAAAGGACATGTCGACGACGTCTGTCGACGCGTTCAAGTCCATCGGTCTCAACGGCGGGACGATGGCGAAGGTTTTCACCAAGGGCGGGCCGGCCGCGTCCGCCGCGCTCGGCGATGTCCTTAAGCGGATCAAGGCCATTGAGGACCCGGCCAAGCGGAACGCAACAGCGGTCGCACTGTTCGGCACCAAGGCCGAAGACCTCCAGGCCGCTCTGTTCAAGCTCGACCCCTCGACCGCGGTCAAGGCGTTGGGCGACGTCAAGGGCGCCACCGACGCCGCCGGCAACTCCATGCGCGACAACGCATCCACCAGGATCGAGGTCTTCAAGCGGTCCCTGACGCAAGGGTTCGTGCAGCTCCTCGGCCGGTACGTCATCCCCGGCGTGATCGTCTTCGCGAAGGTACTCGGCACCCTGGGCGGCAAGCTCCGCACCAGCGCCGGCTACGTCGACGAACACCGCCTCGCGTTCTCGATCCTCGCCGGCATGATCACCGCCGTCCTGCTCCCGACGTTGATCGTCCTCGCCGTCCAGGCCGTCACCACGTCCGCGACCGCGGTCGCGGCGTGGGCGGCGCAGTCCGCGGCCGGCACGCTCGCCGCCGGCCGCTTCCTGATCACCAACGCGCTCATGCTCGCCGGCTGGATCTCCCAAGGCGCCGCCGCGGGACTTGCCGCCCTTCGGGTGGTGGCCGCTTGGATGATCATGGGCACGCAGTCACTGATCCAGGCCGGCCGGATGGCCGCCGCGTGGCTGATCTCCATGGGCCCCGTCGGGCTGATCATCGCCCTAGTGATCGGGCTCGTCGCGCTCATCGTGGCGAACTGGGACACCATCGTCTCCGCCACAGTGGCCGCATGGGATTGGGTCTGGGCCAAGGTCAAAGCCGTTGCCGGTTTCCTGCTCGACATCTTCCTGAACTTCACCCTGGTCGGCCTGATCATCAGCCACTGGCAGGCGATCAAAGACGGCACCGTAGCCGCGTGGAACGGGACGCTGGCGTTCGTTAAGGGCATCCCGGGTCGCCTGTACTCGCTCTTCCTGAACTGGACCCTGTACGGGCTGATCATCAGCCACTGGCAGGCCATCAAGGACGGCACGCAGCGCAAGGCCGGCGAAATGCTCGGCTACGTCCGCGGCCTGCCCGGACAGATCAGCGGCTATTTCTCCGGGTTCGGATCGCTCCTGTACGGCAAGGGTCGCGATCTGGTCTACGGGCTGTGGAACGGCATCAAGGGCATGGGTCCGTGGTTGCGCTCGACGCTCATGTCGTGGGCATCCCGCATGATCCCGGGCCCGATCGCCAAGGCGCTCGGGATTCATAGCCCGTCGCGGGTGATGCGGGACGAGATCGGCCGGCACATCCCCGCCGGCCTCGTCGCCGGCATCACCTCCGGACAAGGCGCCGTGGATGACGCCATGGCCAATCTCGTCAGCACCCCCCGCGCCTCGGCCGGCCTCGGCATCACCGCGGGCGCCCCCGGCGCCGGCCCGACTGGCTCGACCGCGGCCGGCCCGGAAATCCGGGTGATCTTCGACGCCCGCGGCAGCGACGACCTCACGCGATGGCTCCGGAAAACCGTCCGTATCGAGGGCCGCGGCAACGTCCAGCTCGCTTTCGGCACCTAGGAAAGGGGGAGCGTTGGCATTCCCCGACCAGCCCCTCGGCGTGGCCGTCGAGATCAACGCCGGCGGAGCGTGGACGGACATCACCGGCGACGTCCGCCTGCGGGACCGCATCATCATCAACCGCGGAAGGGCCGACGAGGCATCACGCGTCGGCCCCTCCCGCTGCGCGTTCACCCTGCTCAACCGCGATGGCCTCTACAGCCCCCGTAACCCGATGTCGCCCCTCTACCAACGGATCGGCCGCAACACTCCGATCCGGGTGTCGGTGCCGGCCGCAGAAACGTACCTGCGCCTTACTGGCGAGGTCGGGGCGCGGATCGCCACTCCGGACGCCGGGCCGCTGGACATCACCGGGGATCTCGACGTGCGTATCGACGTCACCCTCGCCACCTGGCGGCCGGGAGTGCACTCGATTGACCTGATGAGCAAGTACGGGGCGTCAGGCGCCCGATCGTGGCGCCTGACGCTTAACGAGTTCGGCGCCATCAACCTCCAGTGGTCCGCGGACGGCATCGCCACGTTCTACGCCGAGGGGAGCATCGGTCTACCGGTTGCCGCCGACGGGCGCCTCGCGATCCGCGCAACGCTGGACGTCGACACCGGGGCCGGCGGTTGCCTGCTGACCTTCTACAGCGCCCCCACCATCGCCGGCCCCTGGACCGCGGTCGAGGCCGTCCCCCTCGCCTTCACCACGAGCATTTTCAACAGTTCCGCGCCGCTGGAGATCGGCGACATCACCGGAACCGTTGACAGCTACTACGCGATGCCCGTCGGCAAGGTCCACGCCGCGGAGGTCCGGTCCGGCATCAATGGGCCGATCGTCGCCAACCCGGTATTCCGCACCCAGACACCCGGCGCAACCGCGTTCACCGACGGGACCGGCCGGACATGGACCGTCGCGGGAGGGGCGGAGATCACCGCCCGCGACTACCGATTCACCGGCGACGTGAGCGCGTGGCCGTCCCGCTGGGACGTCTCCGGCCGCGCCGTCGAGGTCCCCATCGAGGCCGCCGGCATCCTGCGCCGCCTCGGCCAAGGCGCCTCACCCCTCGACTCCACCCTGCGCCGCCGCATCCCCACCGGAAAGCCGCTGGCGTACTGGGCCATGGAGGACGAGCGCGACGCCATGAGCGCCGCCTCGGCGCTGCCCGGCGGTACCCCGCTGGCTACGGCCGGGTTGCAGTTCGCCACCGACGACACCCTGCCCGGCTCCAAAGCCCTACCGACCGTGGGCCCAGCCGCGTACCTGTCCGCCCTGGTCCCCAAAGGGAGCGCCACCGGCTCCGGTTGGCGGGTCGAAATGCTCTACAACCTCGCCACCGTGCCGGCCGCGTTCGAACCGATCCTGCAAATCCAGACCACCGACACCTCTCCCTACATCTCCGCCGTCATCGGCGCCGGTACCGCTCGCATCCGGGCGTTCGACGCCGCGGGCGCCATCGTGGGCACCACCGACACTCCCTCGACCAACTTCGCCGGCGGATGGCGCCGGTTGCAGATCAAGGCGCGCCAAAACGGCGTCTTCGTCGAGGTGACCATGCAATGGATCGTGGTGGGCGGTACCGAATCTGGGGCCGTGACCACCGGCTACGCCGGCACCGTCGGCAAGGTCCTCAACATCGCCGGCGACTGGAAACTGCTGGCCGGCATGAAGCTCGGGCACCTCGCCGTGTTCGACGCCACCGACAGCGGCGTGTATGACTTCGCCGATACCGGGTTCCTCGGAGACGACGCCACCGCCCGTATCGACCGGCTGTGCGCCGAGGAAGGAATCCCGGTCGTTTTCCCCGGCGGTACCGGCCCGACGACCCCGGTCGGTCCGCAGCGCACCAGCGCCGTCCTGGACCTGCTCGACGAGGCTGCCGACGCAGACCTCGGCATCCTCCACGAACACCGGGCCACGCCAGCCCTCGCATTCCGGCGCTGTGTGTCGCTGTACAACCAGCGTCCGGCGCTCGCCCTGGACTACACCGCCCGTCACGAAGTCGCCCCGCCGCTGGAGCCGGTCGACGACGACCAGACAGTACGGAACGACATCACCCTCAGCCGGCCCGGCGGATCCTCAGCGCGCGCCGTCCTGGACACCGGACCCCTGTCCGTCCTGCCCCCACCGAACGGGGTCGGCCGGTACAACACCAGCGAAAGCGTCTCCGTCCGCTCCGACGATCAACTGTCGGACCTTGCCGCGTGGCGCTTGCATCTGGGGACCTGGGACGAGGCGCGCTATCCCACGGTGCACGTGAACCTCGCCGCCGCCCCGCACCTCATCGGCCAGGCCCTCGCCGTCGACATCGGCGACCGCATCACCATCGCCAACCCCCCGCCCTGGCTGCCCCCGGATCCCATCGACGTCATCGTGCAGGGATACACCGAATCCCTCGGCCTGCTCGACTGGGACCTGCTCTACACCTGCACCCCCGCCGGCCCCTGGAACGTCGCCGTCACCGACACCGACCGCGTCGACACCGACGGAAGCCGCCTGAAAACCGCGGCGAGCGCCGGCGCGGTGACGCTCTCCGTGGAAACCACTACCGGCCAGCCCTGGACCATCAGCGCCGCCGAGACCCCGTGGGACATCCGGATCGGGGGCGAGGTCATGACCGTCACCAAGGTCACCGGGACCACCTCGCCGCAGACGTTCACCGTCGTCCGGGCCGTCAACGGCATCACCAAACCGCATCCGGCCGGCGCCGACGTCCGTCTCGCGCATCCCGCGATCTTCGCCCTGTAAGGGAGTCCCATGCCGTTCACGGTGTGGCAGCCCGGCATGCGCATTACCGCCGGCCTGCTGACCGCCATGCAACCCCCGTTCGCCTACAAGACCGCCGACAAGACCGTGCCCGGCGCCGTCTTGCTGCCCGACAACCACCTCACGCTCGCCGCCGAGGCGAACGCAATCTACGTCCTACAAGGCCACATCCACTACACACAGGCCATGGTCACCGGCGCCGCGAACTCCGGCGTCCGGATCGGGTGGCTGACGACCGCCGGCGCGGTCCTGAACTGGACCAGCCGCGGCGCGGCCAACATCACCAGCGGCACGACGTACGAAACGGTCCTGACCGCCAACGGCGCCGCCCGCGACTTCCCGTCCAACTCCGGCACGGTGATGACGCTCTCGCCGACCGGCACCCTCGCCACCGGCGCCCTCCCGGCCATTCTGACCCTGCAATTCGGGGTCACCAACGCCGCCGGTCTGCCGGCGACCGTCAAGGCCGGTAGCTGGATCAGCATCACCCGCATGCAATAACCCCCCTGCTCCACCCCTCACCCCGCACGCCCCGCCGTCACCGGTCGGGGCCTTTTTCATGTCTGGAGACACCCATGGCAACCCCCATGACCGCCGACAAGTTCGTCGCCGCACTGCGCGCCGAGGGAGTCCACGTCGTCGAGTACGGCAGTTGGCGCACCCACAACCGCGCCGGACACGGCAACTGGGGCCCGATCAACGGCGTCGTGATCCACCACACCGTTTCGAGCGGCACCGACGGGTCGGTGTCGATGTGTTACGACGGATACGCCGGCCTGCCCGGCCCGCTGTGTCACGGCGTCATCGCCAAGGACGGCACGGTGTACCTCGTCGGCAACGGCCGCACCAACCACGCCGGCTCCGGCGACGGCGACGTACTGGCCGCCGTGATCGCCGAGACCAAGCTGCCGGCGCCCAACGAGCAGAACACCGACGGGAACAGCCACTTCTACGGCTTCGAGTGCATCAACCTCGGCAACGGCGCCGACCCGTGGCCGACCGCCCAGCTCGACGCCATCGAGCGCGTGTCCGCCGCGATCTGCCGCACCTACGGATGGACCGCCGGCAGCGTCATCGGGCACAAGGAATGGACCGCGACCAAGAACGACCCGCGCGGATTCTCCATGGACACCATGCGCCAGCGGATCGACGCCCGCCTCGGCACCAAGCCCGGCACCCCGCCGCCGGCCCCGACGTACGAGCGATTCCCGGGTGACGAGTTCTTCAAGAGCTACCCGCGCTCGCCGATCATCACCGCCATGGGCCGCCGGCTCGTCGCCGCCGGCTGCTCCGCCTACACCAGCGGGCCCGGCGCCCAGTGGACCGAGGCCGACCGCCGCAGCTACGCGAAGTGGCAGCGCCACCTCGGCTACACCGGCAACGCCGCCGACGGCTGGCCCGGCCGCACCTCCTGGGACGCCCTCAAGGTCCCCCACACCAGCTAACCCACCCCAACCGAAGGAACCCACATGTCCGACGCATCCCGCCGCACCGCCCGCACCATCGTGCAGACCGTCCTCGGCATCGCCGCAGGACTCCCCCTCATCATCGACGCCGCCGGCATCCCGCAGACCGCGGCCGGCGTCGCCCTCGCCCTGGCCGTCGCCGGCGGCATAACCCGCGTGATGGCCCTGCCGGTCGTCGAGAACCTGCTGCCGGCGTGGCTGCGCGCCTCCCCGAGCCCCGACGACGAGCTGTTCGCCCTCG
Organism: Streptomyces sp. NPDC045021; assembly: GCF_056432645.1. Classification (NCBI taxonomy): domain Bacteria; kingdom Bacillati; phylum Actinomycetota; class Actinomycetes; order Kitasatosporales; family Streptomycetaceae; genus Streptomyces; species Streptomyces sp. NPDC045021. The sequence goes on along the minus strand of NZ_JBWKIQ010000002.1, from coordinate 631,652 downwards.
ACCGCAAGGCCGGGCGCAGCGAGTGACCGATCCCGATCCGACCGCCGTCGCCCTGGAGCTTGAGCGGCTGCGCGGCGCGGTCGAGGTCGGATTCGCCCGCACCGACGGATCGCTCGCACTCCTCGTCCAGCGGTCCGACCAGACCGAGAAGAAGCTCGACGACCACGACCGCCGCCTCGACACCCTCGAACGCTCCCGCTGGCCCCTCGCCAGCATCGCCGCCGTCCTCGGCATCGCCGGCCTCATCCTCTCCGCATGGCAACTCGCCGCCCGCTGAACCACCACGCCCCCGCACACCGGCTCTAAGCCGCTGTGCGGGGGCGTCATCCGTCGTTAGACGACCAGAGTCGCCGCCGTTGAGCTCAAACGGTAGGGAACTCGCCTGCCTGAACACCTGCGATGAACGACGACCACGCTTCGGCCCTGAAGATGAGCGCGGGTCCGTGAGGGTCCTTCGAGTCACGGACGGGGACACCGGTCGGGAAGCGGTCCGCGACTTCAACGCAACTTCCCTGATCGCCGCCGCTGTAGGTGGACTTCCGCCAGCCGTTCAGCGTGGATGCCGTGGGGATGATGTGCTCAGTTGTCATCGTGCGTAGTCCTCCGCTGTCGCCCTCAGGAGGGCAAGTGACTCTTTCCGTGGCAACGCTTCGCCTAGCGCAAGATCGTAGGCGCCTTGGAAACGTTCCACTAGGTCCGGTGAGTCGTGCACCTTCCCTGTGTGCAGACCTTCAACGTAGGCGATCGGCGGTTGATCCTCGAACCACATAAGAGTCAGCATGCTTTGCGACAGGGGGTGCGCTCCTGCGCCGAACGGGATCACGTGGACACGGATACGGTCTGCGTCCACTAGCTCCACCAGGTGGGTGAGTTGCTCCGCCATCACCGCGGGCGGACCTACGGGCCGGCGCAACACTGCCTCGTCGATCAGTGCCCACACGACCGGTGTAACCGGATCAGCCAGGATGTGTGACCGCTCAAGGCGTGTGACAACGGCCTTGTCACGCTCCTCCCGGCTCAGTGGCGGGTACGGCGTGGAACGTAATACTTCATGGGCGTACGCCTCGGTTTGCAGGATGCCGGGTACGTACGAGAGAGCGAACTCTCGAATCACCGTTGCCTGTTGTTCGAGCTGACGGGCTGCTTCGAAGTGGTCTGCGACTGGGTTGCCGTCCCCCGTCGGCAGGAAGCTCTCCAGCACGTTTCCCGTGTTCAGAGCCCTGTCTAGCTGCTTCGCGTCGGCTTTCGATGGCACCCGACGCCCGGCCTCGATGTGCGCGATGTGCGTACGGGTCATCGTTGCCGCTTCGGCGAGGCCCTGCTGCGTCAGCTTGGCGTTCTCTCGCTGTTCCTTGAGCCACTTCCCATAAGCCATGGCCATAGCTCAACCGTCCTTTGTGCCCTATGAGTTGTCACCCACTGTCCCCTGTTGCGTACCGCGATGCGGGTCAACCCTGAATTACAACCGGTCAGTACCCGCTCACAGAGCGAGCAAGCGAACGAGGGTTCAGGAAGGCACCTCATGACGACGTACCGAGAGGGCGCGTATGTAGTGGACGCGATGACGGCCGAGCTGGCGATGGTGGTCGGACCGTCGGGGGCACTGGTCGTGTTGGAGAGGCCCGGCACAGACCGGCGGTGGGAAGCAGACCCGGAGGTTCTAAGGCTGGCGACACGCGCTGAACGCGAGCAAGCCGGCCTCCCTGCCAACGGCATGGGGGCTGCGGAATGAGACCTCAACCGCAAACCACGTGTTCCGGCCCGGTGCATCTGCCTCCGCCCGCAGTCCCGCCGCAGCCCGTGCCTGGCTGCGCCGTATGTGACGCCCTGAGCGTCGAGCGCCGCGCTGCACGGGACCTCACGCAAGTGACAGACGTCAACGTGATCATGACCCGGCACAAGGCGGCGCAGCACTGATGCGATTAGCAACGTTGGCCGGACCGCCCGCACCGCCCCCGTCCGAGGATGACAAGTGGCGGCGGGGCCGTTGCTGGCTTTGGTGCGGGCGCGCCGATACGCGCGTCGCGTGGATAGGGCCGGCGACGACGCTCGGCAGTCTGTCCGCGGATATGTACGCCTGCGAATTCTGTCTGATGGTGCTCCATGACCAGATCTGGGATGAAGTCATGGCCGCGGATCGGGGGGCACAAAAGAACGGCGCCGCAGTCTCCGACGTGCGGGTACCGGATCAGCTCCTCCAGCCCGGGACCGGCCGCCACCGCAGACAAGCCCCACGAGCCGAGGAGTCAGCGTGCATGATCTGATCGTTAGCCCCTTCCTGGACGATTACTTAGTGGTGCGGCCCGGACACTCGTCCGGGATCAAAGTTCCGCTCACGCGGTATCTGGAACTGAAGCAAGCTTTCGACAAGTGCCTCGATTCCCCTGCCTGGCTGATCGAAGCCGCACGCCGCGCCTGGAGTTTGGACCTCACCAGCTTCTCGGCAGACGAAACCCTTCTCGTCCGCAACCCATCGCCCTACGGCTACGCCCGCGCGTCATACGAGATCAACAAGGGTTGCGACTACGACTGTCCGCACTGCTACCTCGGGCAGAAGAAGTTCGAGGGGCTGTCCTGGGAGCACAAGGCCAAACTGCTGGAGATCATGCGCGATGCCGGCGTGCTCTGGCTCCAGATCACCGGCGGCGAGCCACTGATCGACCGGCTGTTCCCCATGGTCTACACCCGTGCCTACGCGCTCGGAATGATGATCGCGATCTCCTCGAACGGCTCGCAGCTCTCCAAGCCTCCGATCTTGGACCTACTCACCAAGCATCGGCCCTACCGGATCACCCTCAGCGTCTATGGTGCCAGCGCGCCGACGTACGACGGCTTCACCCGCAACCGTGGAGCGTTCGACCGCTTCACTCGCGGGTTAGCTGCGGCTCGCGAGGCCGAGCTACCGGTGAAGCTGAACCTGATCATCGCGGAGGACAACGCGCACGAGGCCACCGAGATGCGCGCCCTTGCCGAGCGATACGGCTTCCCGCACCAGACGTACACGAACATGTCGCCGACCATCGACGGAAGCGGCGAACCCCTACCTACGCAGGCTGAGGACTTCCTGCGCCAGCGGAAGCCGTTCAGCGGCTGCAACGCCGGCCACACGTTCTTTCACGCCGACCCGTTCGGCGTCGCTTCGATCTGCAAGGTAGGCCGAGACCCCAGCGTCCGCCTCATCGACGAAGGCGTCGAAGGACTGCGCCGACTCGGCGGCATCGCCGATTCCCTCATGCTTCGCACCGGTGGTTGCTCCGGCTGTTCGCTGTCCGGCACCTGCTGGACATGCCGACCGCTGGCCAAGCTCTACCAGGAGGCGAAGGCACCAAAGCGCACCTACTGCCAACACACAGAAAGGTAGACCCCATGGCACCCACCGCCACCCAACCCGTACCGGTCACCATCACCCCGCGACCGATCGCCGAGGACGAGGTCGAATACGTCGGCGACCTCGACACCCTTGTCGAGACCGTCATGTGCTCATGCAGCGCCGGCGACGACAACCCGTACTAGACCGCGCCGCGTCCTCGGGACCGCCTCGGCCCGCGTAGGGTCGGGGCGGTCCGTCATTCCATCCCCGGGAACCGTTATGCCTGTGATCCGCATCCACTGGGACGATCTACCACCCGCCGCCCGCGACGCCGTCGAGCAGCAGGCCGGCCCCGTCCTGCGCGCCGAGACAGCCTCAGCAGGCGTGAACTCCGGCATCGCTGCCACAGTGCATACCGCTGATGCGTCCCTGTTCCTCAAAGGGGTGCCCGCCGACCACCCGCAGGTGCGCACCCAGCAGCGCGAGGCCGAGATCAATGGGCACCTGCCGCGGGCGTCCCCCCGCCTGCTGTGGCACGTACAAGCGGCCGGCTGGGACCTGATCGGGTATGAGCGGATCATCGGCCGCCACGCCGACTACTCCCCCGACTCTCCCGACCTACCCCGCGTCGTTCAAGCCTTGGCCGAGCTACAGCAGACCCCGTGCCCTGACGTCCCTCTCAAGCGCGCCGAGCAGCGATGGGGCGGCGTCGACCAGCTCGCGGGCGACACCCTTCTGCACACTGACCTCGCCCCGCACAACGTCCTGATCACCGACCGCGCGCACTTGATCGACTGGGCATGGCCCACCCGCGGCGCGGCGTGGATCGACCCCGCGGTGCTCGTCCTGCGGCTCATGGAGGCGGGTCACACTGCCGCCGCCGCCGACTCATTGGCTCACCAGCTCCCATCATGGGCGAAGGCGCCCCACGAGGGCGTAGCAGCCTTCTCAGCCGCAAATACGCAAGTCTGGGAAGAGATCGCGCGGAACGACCCGCAGGCATGGAAGCTCGACATGGCGCGGCTTTCTCGCGAATGGGCCGGCTACTGGGCAGCCAGCGCCTGACCCTGGCAAGATGCTGCATTCAGCATGCGCTCAGCCGCCGTCGCCAATGTCACGGCGCGCGCGAACCGCAAGCCACGCAACCGGGGAGAGGTCGCAGACGCGCAGCGCGCCTGCTTCGTCAGGCGCGAGATTGATCCACTCCTTGACCGAGAGTGAGCCGAGCTGAGCCGCCACGTCATCGCCTAGTTCTTCCGCTAGCTCGGCGACAGTGGGCTGCGTGCCAGCGTCGACTAGCTCCGCAAGGCGGAAGGCTAGGGCCTCTTCCTCGGCGCTGATGTTGTAGTCCACGTTTCCCATCGTCGAACCAGTCGCGATCTTGCGCACCAGGTGCGATCCGTCGCCCCCACCTTCCCACATCCAACAGTCGCTATCGAACAGTTGAACGATCCGCGCAGGCGAAGCCTGCCTACCCCTCCCCGGCGGCCTCCGTCCGATCCACGACGAATGAACCTCGTTGCGGAACGGTGTGTACGTACCCCTCGTCGCGCAGGTAGCGCACAGCGTTTCGGGCGGTGTCTCGCGCGACCCCGAAGCGTTGGACCAACGTCGCTTCCGAATGGATGCGCCGGCCCACCGGCAGCACTCCGCGCTCGATCTCAGCGATCAAGATCGCGGCAATTTGGCGATACACCGGGGTCGCCGACTCGTGATCAATCTCGCTCGCTTCCATGCTCCGAGGGTAGACAACCAGCCACATCCACAAGCGTCAGCAATCGTCTACATACGTAGGTAGACGAGGCTAGACAAGTTGGCTACCGTCGGAACACAAGAAGCCCCGGCGACCGCTTAGGACCGGCCACCGGGGCACGCCACCAGCTAGCTGGAGCTGACGACATGAGCGACTTTATCGCCCACCCCTACCTACTGCTATGGCTGCTGCTCAGCGCCCCCCTGCTGCTCCGCTTCCACAGGTCCGCACCCGGACGACACTCTGCTGCGTATCTCAGCTCTCGTGCGGCATCAGCGCCTGAGGTCAGCCTTGCACCGCGACCCATGGAAGCGCACCCGCTTCCCAGGCACGTTCAGGAACGGTCCCGTCCGCTCGTCGCCGAAGACGTTGCCTTCATCCGCCCCTACCTCGTCGCACACGAAGGACACGAGCGGGCACAGCAACGGGAGCGTAGAACAGCCGCGGTCCTCGCAACGATCGGCATCGATTACGACGCCCGGATCGCGTCCGCCACATGACCGCCGCCCGTTGCTGTCGTTGCGGTAGGCGGACCGTCGCTCCGATCCCTGTGCGCCACGTTGCGGCCCCAAGCGGTCCAGGCTGGACGGAATACGCCTGTCCCGACTGTGCGACCCACCTCACCCCCGGCCCGCTTTCTACGGACGTCATCAGGACCCCCGGGCGCCCTTAGAAATCACTGGACCGCCGGCCCCCACAACCCTGCGCACGTTGCGGGGCCGGCGGTTGGGTCAATCGCTCTCGTCCGCCTGCGAGTCGAGGCCGAGGTACCGCAGCAGGTCGTACCGCGTCACGCGGTACTGCCGTCCGAGGCGCAGCACTCGCACCGGGTAGTCGCCACGCTTCGCCATGTCGTAGGCGGTTGTGCGCCCAAGCCATAGCGCGCGGTTGGCGACCTCCAGCGGGAAGCTCACCGGGAGTGCCTCTAGTTCCTTGTGGGTCATGCCCTGTACGTCTGCCGCCATCGTTCCAACCCCCTGAGTACGTGCCGATCTGCACTCCTATCCGTGCGATACGACACCTTGGATCAAGGAATCTACCGGCATGAGCTAACACTGCGCAATGCGAACTGATAGCGTGTCGATATGCACAGTCAACGTATGGCCAGTGACACGGTTGCCGACGAGGTGCGCCGGCATCGCATGCGCCTTGGCCTCAACCGCGAGCAGCTCGCCGAGGAGTGCGCCCGATTGGGTGCCTCAGAGCTGACCTACGCCGCGATCACGAACATTGAGACGGGACGCAGGAAAGACGGGAAGCGCCGGCGCGAGGTGACCGTCGACGAGCTGCTCGTGCTCGGCATCGCCCTCGCCGTACCGCCGTTGCTCCTCATGCTTCCGCTGGGCACCGAGCAAACCGTGCCGACCGTGCCCGCGGCCGACGCGCGCGATCCCTACACAGTGTGGAAGTGGGTCACCGGCGAGGAGACACCGACGCTCGCCGGCCCGATCGACGGACGCCACCACGCCGACCCCCGACCGATCGGTGAGGGCGGCCCCAAATGGGCTGCGGCATGGGGCTCCGCCGCCTACACGGCCAGTCTCTACCCCGAGTTCGAGCGCCGCCGGCACGCAGCCCTCAAGGCCCACCGGCGTATCGAGAACGCCAACGCCGGCCCCTCGGTGGACAAGGAGCGCGCGGCCGAGACGCAGCGGGACTACCTCGAACGCCTCGATGACCTCGCGCACGTCATCAACGACATGACCCGCGCAGGGCTCACCGTCCCTACTTTGCGGCCCGACTGGGTCGCCGACATGCGGGGACTGGACATGCTCACCAACCCGGACGCGGTATCTACAGAAAGAGACCCAGCGTGAACGGCAGCATTTCTAAGCGGTGTTTCTGCCGACACCCCGAGACGCAGAAGTCCCTCGGCGGCGCCTGCCCGAAGCTCTCCCAGAAGCGCCACGGCGTCTACGCCATCAGGCAGGAACTGCCGGTTGGAGAGGACGAACGCCGCCGCCTGTTCCGTCGCGCCGGATACGCCACCAAGACGGACGCGCAGGCCGACCTCGACAAGGTGCGCACCCTGCTCGGCATCGCCGACAAGGACGACCCGGACGGGCGGACCCGTCTCGGCGACCTGCTCGAATCGGTCGCATCGAGCAAGGAAGACATCCCGGACTACGACGAGACGAAGCGCAAGTTCAACACCGGCCAGTCGCTCACCGCGCATATGTCCGTCGCCGAATGGCTCGACCTGTGGCTCGGCGGAAAGAAGGGGCTGCGCAAGAGCGGCGCCGACCGGTACGAGGTCGATATCCGCTGCCACCTCCGGCCCCGCATTGGAAACATCCGTCTGGACCGCCTCACCGTTCCGCACCTCGACGCAATGTTCGAGGGCATCGCCGAGGCGAACGTCGAGATCATCGACGACAACCTGATGCGGCGCACGGCGCTGGACGAGTTGAAGGCCATCCCGTGGAAGGGGGAGGAGAACCGACGTCGCCGGAAGGCGATGAAGGAGACCATCGAGGCGATGCCGTCATTCCGACGTGTCACCGGTCCCTCAACGCAGCAGCACGTCCGCTCGACGCTGCGTGCGGCGCTGAACAACGCCATCGCTAAGGGGCTCATCACCTTCAACGCGGCGTCGTACGTGGAGCTTGCAGCCGCGAAGCGGCCCAAGGCCCTCGTGTGGACCGACGAGCGGGTTGCGGAATGGCTCAGGACGGGCGAGAAGCCTTCCCCGGTCATGGTGTGGACGCCGGAACAGGCCGGGTACTTCCTCGACTTCACCGCCGACGATCGGCTGTACGGGCTGTTCCACGTGATCACCTTCCGCGGACTGCGGCGAGGCGAGGCGTGCGGCGTCCGACGCATCGACCGCAACCGCCAACAGCACTCGCTCACCGTCGCGACGCAACTCGTGCAGGACGGTTGGGACGTCGTCGAGAGCGCGCCGAAGACGGACAGCGGCGAGCGGACGATCACCCTCGACGAGTACACCGACGAGGTACTCGACGCTCATGAGGCCGCCCAGGATGCCGAGCGCATCAAGTGGGGTGAGGCATGGCAGGACACGGGCCGGCTCTTCACGCAGGAAGACGGGTCCTGGCTGCACCCGGCTTGGCTGTCCGAGTACTTCGAGCGCCTCGTCGAGCTGAGCGGCCTGCCGCCCATCAGGCTGCACGATCTGCGGCACGTCGCGGCCTCGCTCATGCTGGCCGCCGAGGTCGACGTCAAGATCGTGTCCGAGACCCTCGGCCACAGTGACAGCCGCATCACCCGGGACATCTATCAGTCGGTGATGCCCAAGGCCGCCGCCAAGGCTGCCGAGGCAACGGCAACCATGGTGCCCCGCGGTGCCGCGCGCCAGCCCGTTAAGGCGCCCGACCCGGTCCCCCCGATGCCGCCCGCCGAGGCTTCCATCGGGCCGGATGGGCACGCAATGGGCACGCAGGCCGAGGCGGAGATCATCGCGTTCCCGCCCCCAAGGACCAGAGAAACGCAAAAGGCCCAGGTCACGGACTCGGGACCTGGGCCTTCTTGGGGCCGCCTTCGGGATTCGAACCCGAGACCTACGCATTACGAGTGCGTTGCTCTGGCCAACTGAGCTAAGGCGGCATGCTGCGCTCGGCCAGTGTGGCGGGAGCAGCGGCGCCAAGTCTACAGGGTTGTTGGGGGTGCTCCGTGCAGGGGTGGATCGGGAGGAAATGCAGGTCAGCGGGTCAGTCGCACTTTTTGTTCTTGGGCGGGGTGGTGCCCTCCAGAAGGTAGAGGTTCACGGAGGTGTCGATGCAGTCGGAGCCTCGGCCGTAGGCGGTGTGGCCGTCGCCGTTGTAGGTGAGGAGGTGGCCCGAGGAGAGCTGGGAGGCGAGGGAGACGGCCCAGGAGTACGGGGTGGCGGGGTCGCGGATGGTGCCGACGACGAGGATCGGGGCCGCGCCCTTGGCTTCGATGCGCTGGGGTTTTCCGGTGGCCGGGACCGTCCAGTAACCGCAGATCAGGCTGGCCCAGGCGAGGCCCGTGCCGAAGTGCGGGGAGGTGGAGCGGAAGGACGGGAGGGCGCGCGCGACGTCGGCCGGGGAGGAGAGCGCCGGGGGCAGGTCGAGGCAGTTGACGGCGGCGTTGGCGTACATGAGGTTCGAGTACTTGCCGCTGCTGTCGCGCTCGTAGTACTCGTCGGAGAGCTTCAGGAGGCCGGCGCCGTCGCCCTGCTGGGCCTTGGTCAGGGCGGCGCGCAGCGTCGGCCACGAGCCCTCGTCGTACATGGCGGAGATCACACCGGTGGTGCCGAGCGCCTCGGTGAGGGGGCGGGCCTGGTCGGTGGGGAGGGGTTTGGCGTCGAGGCCGCGGAAGAGGTCGTCGAGGCGGTGGCCGGCGTCGTCGGCGCTCTTGGTACCGAGGGGGCAGTCGGTGTGCGTGACGCAGTCCTTCGCGAACGCGGTGAAGGCGGTCTCGAAGCCGCCGGCCTGGGTGCGGCTGCTGTCGAGGGCGGAGACGGAGGGGTCCATCGCGCCGTCGAGGACGAGCCGGCCGACGCGCTGCGGGAAGAGCCCGGCGTAGGTGGCGCCGAGGAAGGTGCCGTAGGACTTGCCGACGTAGGTGAGCTTGTCGTCGCCGAGCAGGGCCCGCAGGACGTCCATGTCACGGGCCGACTCGACCGTGGAGACATGTGCGAGGAGCTTGGCGGAGCGCTTCGCGCAGCCGGCCGCGAAGCCGGTGTCGGCGGTGACGAGCTTGCCGGTCTCGGCCGCGTCGTCCGGGGTCGAGTCGACGGCCGTGAAGGCGTCCATCTGCGCGTCGGTGAGGCACTCGACGGGCTCGCTGCGGGCGACGCCGCGCGGGTCGATGGCGGCCATGTCGTAGCGGGAGGTGACCGGCGCGGGGTAACCGAGCGCCGCGTACTGCAGATAGTCGATGGCGGAGCCGCCGGGACCGCCGGGATTGACCAGGAGCGAGCCGAGACGTGAGCCGGGACCCGCGGCCTTCTTGCGGGCGACGGCGAGCTTGAGATCGTCGGCCGCGACCGGGTGCGCGTAGTCCAGCGGCGCCTTCATCGTCGCGCACTCAAAACCGGGGACACCGCAGGAGTGCCAGTTCAGCTTCTGCCCGTAGTACGGCGCCAGGTCGGCGGCGGTGCCCGACGGGAGCGGGCCGAGCGAGCTGGCGGTGGTGGAGGCGGCGGCGCTGTGGCCCTTGCCCCCGCTGCTGCATCCGGAGAGGAGCAGGCCCGCCACCACGAGGGCGATGGCAGGGATACGGAGCGGGCTTTTGGAGTACATCGGCGGCTCGGGTCCTCCCGTCGGGTGAGGGGGAGCGTATCCGTCCCGGCGGGGTGGGAGTCGTCTTCGCCGCCCACTTATGGGCTATTTGTCGGCTGTTTGTGGGCCGATCGAGTGCCCGGACCGGGTGCCTGGTCATCCCTGAAACGGGTGCCAAGTCATCCGTGATCAGGTGCTTGGTCATCCGTGACCGGGTGGCTGGTCATCCGCTCATCCGCGACCGGGTGGCTGGTCGTCCGCCCTGGTGTGCCGCCCGTCGCTACAGGTGTTTCGGGCCGTCGACCTTCTCCGTGAGGTAGCCGGCGACGCGGGCGAAGAGTTCACGTCGGCCGCTCACTCCGTCGATGACGCGTACCTCGTCGGCTCGCGGGCGCAGCGCGGTGCGGAATTTGAGGGCCGACTCGCGGGCGGCGCGCTCGCGGGCGCCGGCGGCGAGGAGGAGCGCGGGGCGCCGGCCCGCCGGGGAGGGGGACGGGACGGCGACGCCCTCGTACGCACCGGAGATCCCGGCGACCGCGCGGTAGCGGTCGGGGTGCGCGAACGCCTCGCGGACGGCGCACGCCGCGCGGGCACCGACGCCCAGGATCGCGCGGGCCGAACGGGCGGTCAGGGCGCGGTAGTGGCGGGTGACGGCATCGAGATCGGGACCGGCCGTGCCGCAGCCACGCGCGATCACCAGCAGGAACGGATCGGCCAGACCGCGCTTGACCTGGGCGGCGAAGCCCGCGTAGAGCTCCTGGTCGTCGGCCGGGAGCTGGACGACCACCACGGGAAAGGACACCTTCGCGGAGCGCGGGTACGCGTACTGCGCCGGCGTCCAGACGCGCGTGCCGTCGGCGAGCTCCTGCAGGACACCGCCCGCCGGACGGGAGATCGTACGGGGCGCCGCGGATGCGGCGGCGGGCGGCGCGGCCGCGCGGGCGGGCGCCCGGGGAGGCGCGGGCACATGGAGGTCCGCCGGTGTGGGGGCGGCCACCGTCACCCTGTCCCCGCCGCTTCGCTGCGACAGCAGCGGTACGGCGACGGCGACCACCGCCAGCACGGCCACGCCCGCGGCGGCGGCGCGCAGCGCCGTACCGGTACGGTCCTGCGCCAGCTCGTAGACGCGGCCGGACCGTTCCGACCACCAGTAGCGCAGCGCGGAACGCACGAGCGCCACGGCGGCGGCGGTGGCGAAGAACAGGAGAGTGAACAGGACGGCATCAGCCACGGTACGGACCACCTCGGGACGACTGCGGCCTCCGGGTGGGCTCCGGCGGCACTCTCTGCAGCCTGCAACGCGGCGCGCCGGGTGGGCGGTCGGCGTTACGGGCCCCGGCCCTTGATCACCCAAAGGCACCAAGGGGAGAGCGGCACGACACGTGCGACAGCGGCCGGGAGAGTCGCAAAGAGGGCGGGCTCCCCCTCAGCCCGCCCGCAGCGACAGCGTCATCGCCTCCACCGCCAGCAGCGGCGCGACGTTCCGCTCCAGCGCCTGCCGGCAGGCCAGGATCGACTCGATACGGCGCAGCGAGTTCTCCGGGCGGGACGAGGCCGCGATGCGCTCGATCGCGTCGCGCGCCTCGACGTTCGCGATGCCGACCTTCGAGCCGACCTGCACCGCGAGCACGTCCCGGTAGAAGCCGGCCAGGTCGATGAGGGCCAGGTCGAGCGTGTCGCGCTGGGTACGGGTCGATCTGCGCTTCTGGCGGTCCGCCAGGTCCTTCATGGCGCCCGCCGTGCCGCGCGGCATCCGGCTGCCGGCTCCCGCCGACGCCCCGAGCGCGGCCCGCAGTTCCTCGGTCTCCTTGCCGTCCACGTCCACCGCGACCTGCTTGGCGTCGTCCGAGGCCGCGTCGACCAACTCCTGCGCGGCCTTCAGGCACCCGCCGACGTCGTCCACCCGGAGCGGCACCCGCAGCACGGTCGCCCGCCGCGCCCGCGCCTGCTCGTCGGTGGCGAGCCGGCGGGCCCGGCCGATGTGGCCCTGCGTCGCCCTGGCGACCGTCGCGGCCAGCTCGGGATCGATCCCGTCCCGCCGCACCAGGACGTCGGCGACCGCTTCCACGGACGGCGTCCGCAGACTCAGCAGCCGGCACCGGGAGCGGATGGTCGGCAGCGCGTCCTCGACCGAGGGAGCGCACAGCAGCCAGACGGTCCGGGGCGCGGGCTCCTCGACCGCCTTCAGGAGCACGTTCCCCGCACCTTCGGTGAGGCGGTCGGCGTCCTCCAGGACGATCACCTGCCACCGGCCGCCCGCCGGCGACATGGCCGCCCGCCGCACCAGGTCACGGGTGTCCTTCACGCCGATCGACAGCAGATCCGTCCGGACGATCTCGACATCCGCGTGCGTCCCGATCAGCGTCGTGTGACAGCCGTCGCAGAACCCGCAGCCCGGCACCCCACCCAGCGCCCGGTCCGGGCTCGTGCACTGCAGCGCCGCCGCGAAGGCGCGGGCCGCGGTGGAACGGCCGGAGCCGGGAGGGCCGGTGAACAGCCAGGCGTGGGTCATCTTGGACGCGGTCGGCAGTGCTGCGCCCTTCGCGCCCGCCGAGACGGCCGTCACCAGGGCGTCGGCATCCCGCGCGGCCGCGGACAGCTGCGCCGTCACCGCGTCCTGGCCGACCAGGTCGTCCCACACCGCCATTACGAGTCCTCTGCGGTTGCCGTTCGATTGCCATCAGGATGACCGCCGGCACAGGCGATGCCGTCCATCCACCAGGGCTGCTTCTCCTGAGGACACCATTGTCGGGCATCGCACTGACAAGTCGCGCTGACAAGTCGAACCGGCAAGCCGCACCGGCGACGAATCGCCTCACATCGTGAGCCGGCGCACCCCGCCCGCCACAGCGCGCTGCTCCGGCGCGTCCGCCCCCGTCCAGCAGGATCCGCGCCGGGCCAGCAGCCGGCGCAGCCAGACCTCCGTCGCGACGATCTCGCCGAGCCCGTCCAGCGGGAGCGCCTCGCCGTCTGCGGCGGCCCGCAGGGCCTGGCGGACGACGCGGGCCTCGACGAGCCCCGCGTCGGCGAGCAGCGGGGTGTCGAACAGGTCGATGAGGTCGTCGACCGACGATCGCAGCCCGGTGCGGAACGCGGCGGCGGTCGAGACATGGGAGTTGGCGCCCCAGCCCGGCGGCAGCTCCCGGATCCCGGAGCCGGCCAGGACGGCCCGCAGCACCGAGACCCGGGCCCCGGGCTGCACCCGCAGCGCCTCGGGCAGGGCCCGGCAGGCGCGGACGACCTGGTTGTCGAGGAAGGGGGCGTGCAGCCGCTGGCTGCGCACCTCGACGGCCTGCTCGAAGACGCGGTGGTCGGCGGCGTGCCGGGCCAGCGCGGCTCGCGCGCGCCGGTCGCCGGGGCGTTCCACCGGTCCCGGCCGGGCCGCCGCCTCCTGGAGGCGAACCGATACTTCGGCGAGGGCCTCGCCCGTCAGCCAGCGTGCGGCCGGGCCCGGCCGCACCCAGGCCAGTGCGGCGAGGGAGGCGTTGAGTGCGGCGCCCGGCCCGGTGTCGCCGGAGCCCGAGCCGGGACCGAAGCCGTTGCCGGAACCCGCGGACGAGCCGGAGCCGTACCCGAAGTCGCGCCGCAACAGCCGGGCCGCGGCGTCCTGCACACCCTGCTGGTAGGACGTACGGGCCAGCCGCCGGGCGGCGCGGTAGACGGTGAAGGGGACGAGGACGGAGCGGCCGGTCGGGCCGTCCGCCGTGGCGAGCGCGGCCACCGGACGCAGCAGGTGCCGGCGGTGCCGGTCCAGGAGCAGGTCGGCGAGGCGTGCCGGGTGGGCGTCGAGGACCTGGCGGGCGCCGTGCCCCACGAGGTGGTCGGCGCCGCCCGCGGCGAGCCGGCGGCGGTGGCGTTCCGCGGTGATGAGGGACGGTCCGGGCTCGTCGGTGAGCGGGCCCGCGGCGAGTTCGGCGTACGGCAGCGCCTCGACGCCGCCGGGCACCACCACATGGTGCAGCCGGGGGTCGGCGGCCATGGCCCTGGCCCGTTCGAGTTCGGCGTCGCGGGACTGCACTCCGCCGCCCGCCAGATCGTTGAAGGTGACGGCCAGCAGCCGCTGCCCGGCCGAGGAACCGTGTCCGAGCGGGGTGCCGGGCATACCGGGCAGTCCGGCGGCGAGCAGCGCGAGGGTGGCGGAGGCGCTGCCTCCGGACAGGTCCGCGCCGATGCCGGGGGACGGGGACTCGCCGGGCTCGGGGATGAAGCGCGGCTGGGCGAGCCGGGCCCGTACGGCGTCGACGAGGGCGTCGCGGACCCCGGTGATCGCCGCTTCGGTGTCGGAGGCGGACGTCTGGTTGCCGACGGCGAGCGACGCGGTCGCCTCGTAGCCGCTGATCTCGGGGACGCCGTCGCGCAGGATGAGGGCGTGGCCCGGCGGCACCCGCCGCACGCCGATGTACGGCGTCCCGTCGCCGAGGGCCTCGGGCGAGTCCGGGCAGGCGAGGGTGGCGGCGAGGTGGGTGACGTCCAGCCCCGCCTCGGTGAGGTCCGCGAGCGGGAGGGCGGCCGTCGCGAAGGCCGTACCGCCCGCCCAACGCGTGTGGAAGACCGGGCGGGCGCCGGCGAGATCGCCCAGGATCGTGATGCGGCGGCCGAGTTGGAGGACGGCGGTGTAGCTGCCGGGCCATGCGGTGAGGTGGCGCAGGGCGCCGCCGCGGGCGGCGAAGAGGCCGACGCGCAGCTCGGCGTCGCTCGCGTGGCAGCGTCCGAGGATGGCGACCCGGGCGATGGCGGGGTGACTGCTGCCGTAGCCGCTGCCGTGACCGCCGCCGTAGGTACTGCCGTTGCTGTCGCCGTAGCCGTTGGTGCCGCGGTAGCCGTTGCTGCCGCCGCGGCTGCCGCCGTAGCCGTTGTTTCCGTAGGCCGCGCCGGAACCGGATCCCGAGCCGGATCCCGAACCGGAATACGTGCTGCCGCGAGGGAAGGAAGCGCCGGCGGGGTCGGCGTGGATCACGCGGACTTCGTCCGGCCGCCAGTCACCGACCGCCCACAGCGGATCCGGGTCGCCCCACAGGAGTTGGGCGCCAACCGGGAGGACCGTACGGGCCGCAGTACCCGGGAGTGACCCCGCGGCGGCACTGCTCCACCCCACCAACCACCGCATCGCCGCCTCCACAGGCTGTGGACCACTGGCTGTGCGGCATGCGAAATGCCGCTCCGCCTGAGGAACATGCTGCCATGGCACGGCGCACAAGGAGGCGCATGGGCGCAGGGAGGAGCGCCGGGTCGTCCGCGCGAAGCCAAACGTCGGTTTCACGCCAAAGTGGCTGGCACATGCCGGAGTTGATATGCCGGTTGCCGGATGCGTGGTCGAGCGGGCTCATATAGCGAACATAAGCCGCATAAAAGCAACAGTCCGGGAGGCGTCCGCACGCCTCCCGGACCGGTCCGCCGCCCGCGGGGATTGTGGCGGCGGAGCCCCCTGGCCCGCCGTCTCTTGCCATTGCCGCTTGTCGAGGCCACGGGCCGACCCACCAGTCCATGGAAGCGCTCCTGATCAGGGCCGCACAGAGCGCACGGGCGGGCGCACAGCCACATATACCGGGAGCACGGGCACTTTTTGGGGGCTGCAATCTCGCCATCCGGGACAGCCCTCTTAACGGTCGGGATGCGGCGAACTACGCTGGGTGTACCCGAGTAGCGAACGCCCCGGCATCTCGGGGCCCGGTTTGTCCGCGACATTGGCCGAATCGGGCTCCACAGACATCACAGCCTCTACAAGAGGGGCTGGGGCGGCCGTTCTTTGTGTCGAGGGGGTGGCAGGGCGTGGTCCACGTGCGCGGCCCTCGTGTGTCCGGACGGACCGCCCCGTCCGGCACTTCCGGCGCGTCCGACCTTCCCGGCTTACCCGATGCCCCAGGCTCATCCGGCCCGACCCGAGCGACCCGCCCGCCCGGCCCGACCGGCTTGCCGGGAACGGCCGTCGCGCCCGGTGCGCCCGGTACGGCCGGTGCGTCCGACGAGGAGTGGCCATGCTGTGCTCTCCCGGGAGGCAGCTTCCGCCGCCCCCCGCTCCGGTTCCCGCCGACCCCCCAGGCAATGACCAGGCCGTCCGGCCTGCCCCCAGCGGCATCGCGAGGTGAACCGCAGTGAACAAGGAACATCGCGGGCCGAACGAAAAGCTCGGCACCCTTCTCGCCCTGGCCGCCATCAGCAACGCGGGCCTCGCCCGCCGGGTCAACGACCTGGGCGCGCAACGGGGCCTGACCCTTCGCTACGACAAGACCTCGGTGGCCCGCTGGGTCAGCAAGGGCATGGTGCCGCAGGGTGCCGCACCTCACCTCATCGCCGCGGCGATAGGCAGCAAGCTCGGCCGCCCTGTCCCGCTGCACGAGATCGGGCTCGCGGACGCCGACCCGGCGCCCGAGGTCGGGCTCGCCTTCCCGCGTGACGTCGGCGAGGCGGTGAAGTCCGCCACCGACCTGTGGCGTCTCGACCTGGCGGGCCGCCGCGGCCCCGGCGGAGCCGGCATCTGGCAGAGCCTGGCGGGCTCCTTCGCGGTCAGCGCGTACGTGACACCCGCCTCGCGCTGGCTGATCACCCCGGCCGACGCCCTGGTGGCACGCGACGCCCCCGCTCCCGGCACCGCCCACGTCGGGCACTCGGACGTGGCGAAGCTGCGCGAGGCCGCGGACGACGCCCGCCGCTGGGACTCGAAGTACGGCGGCGGCGACTGGCGCTCCGGCATGGTCCCCGAATGCCTGCGGGTCGAGGCGGCGCCGCTGCTGCTCGGCTCGTACAGCGACGAGGTCGGCCGCTCGCTCTTCGGCGCCACCGCGGAACTCACCCGGCTCGCCGGGTGGATGGCCTTCGACACCGGCCAGCAGGAGGCCGCGCAGCGCTACTACATCCAGGCCCTGCGGCTGGCCCGCGCGGCGGCCGACGTCCCCCTGGGCGGCTACGTCCTGGCGTCGATGTCCCTGCAGGCCACGTACCGGAACTTCGCCGACGAGGGCGTCGATCTCGCCCAGGCCGCCCTGGAACGCAACCGGGGCCTGGCCACCGCCCGCACGATGAGCTTCTTCCAGCTCGTCGAGGCCCGGGCGCATGCCAAGGCCGGCGAAGCCGCCGCGTGCGCCACGTCCCTGGCGGCGGCCGAATCCTGGCTGGAGCGCTCCCGGGACGGCGACGCCGATCCGGCCTGGCTCGGCTTCTACTCCTACGACCGGCTCGCCGCCGACGCCGCCGAGTGCTACCGCGACCTGCGGGTACCCCGCCAGGTGCAGCGCTTCACCGAGCAGGCGCTGGCCCGGCCCACGGAGGAGTACGTCCGCTCGCACGGGCTGCGCCTCGTCGTGTCCGCCGTCGCCGAGCTCGAGTCCGGGAACCTGGACGCCGCCTGCGCCGCGGGGACCAAGGCCGTCGAGGTCGCCGGCCGCATCTCGTCGGCGCGCACCACGGAGTACGTCCGTGACCTGCTGCACCGGCTGGAGCCGTACGGCAACGAGCCGCGCGTCGCCGAGCTGAGGGAACGCGCACGGCCGCTGCTGGCGGCGCCCGCGTAGTGCCCGCCCCGGCCGGTCGGGTCGTGGCCGCAGAACCGGTGGTGGGCCGCGTGTGCGGTCCACGGAGTGCGTCCACGGGCCACACACCTTGTCCCACAAGGGTTTGCGACGATTGTCAGTGGGCCAGTTCATGATGGGGATGTCCTCAGGACGAGGACCTCATGGCGGGGGCTTCATGAAGGGGACTCATGATGGGGGCCCATGATGGGGCGACTGGCCGTCCGGCCAGGAGCTCGGGAGCCGGGGAGGTGGCATGGGACCGTACGCCGATGAGGTGAAGGATGTCGTCGTCATCGGGGCGGGCATCGTCGGCCTCTCCACGGCCTACGCGCTCACCCGGGCCGCGCCGGGCACGCGGGTGACGGTCCTGGAGAAGGAGCCGGGCCCCGCCCGGCACCAGACCGGCCGCAACAGCGGGGTGATCCACAGCGGGATCTATTACCCCCCGGGCTCGCTCAAGGCGCGCTACGCACTGCAGGGCTCCGCCGAGATGGCGAAGTTCTGCGCCGAGCACGACATCGCGCACGAGATCACCGGCAAGCTCATCGTCGCGACGGAGCGGGACGAGCTGCCGCGGCTGCATGCCCTGGTCCAGCGCGGCCGGGAGCACGGCATCTCGGTGCGGGAGCTGGGGCCCGCCCAGATCCAGGAGTACGAACCGAATGCGGCCGGCCTGGCCGCCATCCATGTCGGCTCCACCGGCATCTGCGACTTCGGCGCGGTGGCCGCGACGATGGCCCGGCTCGCCACCGACGCGGGCGCCAGGATCCAGTACGGCGCCGAGGTCCGCTCGATCACCCGCACCCGGGGCTCCGGGCCCGACGGCGCCGGGATCGTCGTCGAGTCCACCACCGGCGAGATCCGCACCAAGACCCTCGTGAACTGCGCGGGCCTGCACTGCGACCGGGTGGCCCGCCTCGCGGGCGACGAGCCAGGGATGCGCATCGTCCCCTTCCGCGGCGAGTACTACGAGCTGAAGCCGTCCCGTACCGGTCTCGTCCGCGGCCTGGTCTACCCGGTCCCCGACCCGGCCTTCCCCTTCCTCGGCGTCCACCTCACCCGCGATGTGCACGGCGGCGTCCACCTCGGCCCGAACGCGGTCCCGGCGATGGCCCGCGAGGGCTACCGCCGCCGTACGTTCCGCGCCCGGGACCTGGCGGAGGTCGCCGGCTACCCCGGCACGTGGCGGATCGCCCGCCGGCACTGGCGGTACGAGATCGGCGAGATCCACCGCTCGCTGTCCAAGCGCGCCTTCACCGCCGCCGCGCAGCGTCTGCTGCCCGCGCTCCGGCCGTCCGACCTGATACCGGCGCCGTCCGGCGTCCGCGCCCAGGCGGTGCTCCGTGACGGCACCCTGGTCGACGACTTCCTCTTCGGCGGCTCCGGCCCCTTCGTCCACGTCCTCAACGCGCCCTCACCGGCGGCGACGGCATCCCTCCCGATCGGCCGCGAAGTGGCCCGCCGGGCGCTGTCGGCACTGGCCACCCTGCAGGCGGCGTAACCGGGGCGCCACCGGCTGCGCAACGGGCGCCGCGGACCGGGCCGGGCCGGGGGCTTACGCCCGCCCCTACCGCGGACCGGGCCGGGGCGCTTCCGGCCGCCCGTAGAATTAGCCCCATCGTGTCTAGTTCACCCCCGCCCCCCAGCACCCCCGTGGCCGAGTCCCTGGTGCCTGCCGCCTGCGCCGAGCCCGCCGTCCTGGCGGTGCCGGACGCGGTCGTCGAGCCCGCGGCCCGCGCCGCCGGCCGTCCGTCCGGACGTTCCGCCGGCCGCCCCGCCGCGCGGCCCGCGAAGTTCCCCGACGGTCCGGCCCCGGACCCGGCGGGCTCCCGCGAGGAACACCGGATCCGGACGTTCCACGCCCGCCGCGGCCGGGTGACCGACGCGCAGGCCGGCGCGCTGGAGCGGCACTGGGCGGAGTGGGGCGTGGAGCTGGACGGCTCCCCCCTCGACCTGGCCAAGCTCTTCGGCGACCCGAGCCTGCCGATCGTCCTGGAGATCGGTTTCGGGATGGGTGACGCCACCGCGCGGATGGCCGCCGACGACCCGGCCACCGGCATTCTCGCCGTCGACGTGCACACCCCCGGCCAGGGCAATCTGCTCAATCTGGCCGACCAGTACGGCCTGACGAACGTCCGGGTCGCCAACGGCGACGCGATCGTGCTGCTCCGCGACATGCTCCCGCCCGAGTCCCTCTCGGGCCTGCGGATCTACTTCCCGGACCCGTGGCCCAAGGCCAAGCACCACAAGCGCCGGATGATCCAGCCCGCGTTCCTGGCCCTGGTCGCGCCGCTGCTGCGCCCCGGCGCGACCCTGCACTGCGCGACCGACTGGGAACCGTATGCGGAACAGATGCTGGAGGTGCTTTCCGGCAGCCGGGACTTCACCAACCAGTACGGCGACGGCTACGCCCCGCGCCCCGATTTCCGCCCCATGACCAAGTTCGAGCGGCAGGGACTGGCCAAGGACCACGTCGTCCATGACCTGCTCTTCACTCGCAGCTAAGCCCGGCCGAGAGCTAAGCGGAATCCGGAACGGTCGGATCGGACCGCACGCGAAGACGTAATGGGAAGGGCATCGCGCACACCCTCGTTCCCCCCGTACTGTCGACTGGTGTCCTCGTACTCGCATTCGCCCGACTCCTCGAACCACCCGGTCCCCGAGTACCCAGACCACGCTCAGCAGGCGCCCGCGTTCACCACCGTTCCCACCGCTCCGGAGCAGTGGCACTACAAACCGCGCCGTGCCTTCTGGGAGAGCAAGGCGGTCCGTGCGGGAGCCCTCTTCACCCTGCTCGCGCTGTGCGGCGTGATCATCCTGGCGCTGGTGCGGCAGCAGATAGGCACGGAGGGGTTCTTCGTCGGCCTCGCCCTGTCGATCCTGCCCGTGCCGGTGCTGATCTGGGCGTTCATCTGGCTCGACCGGGTCGAGCCGAGTCCGTGGAAGAACCTGGTCTTCGCCTTCGCGTGGGGCGCGTGCGCCGCGACGCTGGTGGCGATACTGGCGAACGAGTACGCCACCGAGCTCCTCGCGACGACCTTCACCGCGAGCCCGTCCCAGACCGACACCTGGGGCGCGACCTTCGTCGCCCCGCTCGTCGAGGAGACCGCGAAGGGCGCCGCGATCCTGCTGCTGTTCCTCTTCCGGCGCCGGCACTTCGAGAGCATCGTCGACGGCATCGTGGTCGCCGGCCTCACCGCCACCGGCTTCGCCTTCACCGAGAACATCCTGTACCTGGGCTCGGCCTTCGGTGAGGACCAGGCCTACGGCTCCTCCGGCCTGCAGTCCTCCACAGCGGCGACCTTCTTCGTCCGCGTCGTGATGACGCCCTTCGCCCACCCGCTCTTCACGGCGATGACCGGCACCGGCTTCGCCATCGCCGCCATGACCCGGCCCGGCCGCCCCTGGCGCTGGCTCGCCCCGATCGGCGGCTGGCTGCTCGCGATGGTCCTGCACGGCGTCTGGAACAGCTCGGCCTCGCTCGCCCCGCTCGGCTTCCTGGCGATGTACGGCGCGATCATGATCCCGGTCTTCGCGCTCGTCGTGTGGCTGGCCATCTGGTCGCGGTCGAAGGAGCTGGGGACCATCCGCACCCAGCTCCCCGTCTACGCGATGGCCGGCTGGCTGACCCCACCGGAACCGGTCGCCCTCGCCTCGATGAAGGCCCGCAGCGTGGCCCGTGCGGCCGCGCGCCGCGCGCACGGCGACGCGGCGGCCCGTACCGTCCGCGAGTACATCGCCTTCGCGACCCACCTCGCCTTTCTCCGCGCCTCCGCCGCCCGCGGCACCGCGGGACCGCACTTCGTGGCCCGCGAACAGGAACTCCTCCACCACCTCTGGCAGCGCAAGGACGTCGCGCAGCCCGCCCTCACCCACGCCGCCTGGGCGACCCGCCCCGCGGTGCCGCCGGCGTGGGGGCAATGGCAGCAGCAACAGCCGTACGGGCCGTATCCGCAGCGCCAGTACGGCCAGCACTACGGGCTGCAGAACCCCGGGCCCCAGCAGCTCGGGCCGCCGTACTACGGCCGGCAACCACCCCCGTACGGCAGCCAGAACATCTGACCCGCACGACGATCCCCGCACCCGGGCCCGTACCTGACCCGCGTCCGGCCGGTGTTCGACCCGCACCCCACCCGTACCCGACCGGCACCAGTCCCGTACCCGACTCGCGCCCGACCCGTACTCGGCTCGCGCCCAAGCCCGCACTCTGGCCTGCGACGGCACATCGCAGTAGCGTCCAACCATGTCCGAGCAGCACGAATATGCCGCCGAGGCCGAGCGGCTCCTGCGGAAACTCCCCGAGCACCCCGACGATCGCGAGGAGCTGCTCCTCGCCGCCGCCGCACAGTGGGTCCTCGCCGAGCGCCCCGCCGAGGCCCTGCCTCTCTACAACGAACTCCTCGACCCCGCCTCCTCGGACTCGGCCTCCGACCCCGCCCTCGTCCAGGCGCTCAAGGCCTCCGCCCTCTGGGACACCGGCGCCGAGGAACAGGCCCGCGACCTCGCCGACGCCGTACGCGCCCAGGCGCCGGCGAGCCTGGCGCCGTGGCAGATCATCGGCGAGACCTTCGAGGTCCACGACGACCTGCCGGCCGCCGCCGCATGGTTCGAGGACGCCACCGACCACTTCCTCACCCCCGACGAGGTCACCTACGAGGCCCGCCGGATCCTGATCATCCGCCACCGTGTCCGCCGGCTCCTCGGCGAGTCGCACGACGACCGCGACCACCTCGCCGACTACGTCCACAGCGCCCCGGTCCCCCTCGACGAGCTGCACGACCCCAAACGCCTCTGGTCGCTGGGCTCCGACGACCCCGCCGAGGTCCGCCGCGAGATCGAACGCCTCCGCACCGAACTCGCCGACCACCGCGCCGCCCTCTCCCGCCCCTACCCGCTGGCGGTCCTGTACTGGCCCGAGGCCGAACTCATCGCGCTGCTGACCCGGTACCCGATCTTCGCCGCCGACTACGGCAGCTACCCCGAGCACCTGCGCAGCGTCGAGCAGGCCCTGCACGCCCTCTCCGCGACGGGCGCCCCGCACCTCGGCGTCGTCACCGCCACCCTCCCCACGTACGAGGCGTACGCCCGCGCCCAGTCCCTGCCCCCGGCCACCCCGTCCCTCCCCGCGGCCTACGCCACCTCCCTGGCCGCCCGCGGCCACGCCACCCCCTGGCCCCCGCCGCGCAACACCCCCTGCTGGTGCGGCGCCCCGGCCCCGTACGCCGAACACTGCGGCCGGCCGGGGACCTGTTAGTCCAGCCTCACAGATCGAATGCAATCATCTCAAACCCATTTGGGAGCCCACGACGATTCCGCGGACAGAGACGGAGGTAAATCCGGAGACGCTCGCCAGTGCGACCTTCTGAATTTTTGAATTGGATGAGATCGACGACGATGGTATCGACTTCTTTCGCGACATCGGATATCGAAGAGAAATCGGCATACCGTGAGGTCTTCGACAATTCGCCTAAGAGCGTCGCCGGAATCGCAACCATGGATGACACGTCGAGCCCCAGGGTGGACTTTGAAACCATAGCGAAATCCATCGAAGAGAACGACCCTGAACTCCTTCCACTGAATTTGATCGGCCGGGGATCTCCTCGATGAGGACATCGATATTGCAAATGAAGGGGGTGTCGAGTCCGCGCTCGACTGTCCGAAAATCGTCCTTTCAGTTCTTGTGTCTGTTTTGACATCAGAAATGCGCCTCCACAGCAAACCGCAAGGGAAATTCTTCAAATCACGCATGGTTCGGCCACCCCGTTTTCATCGCAAGTGGATCGCCTGATCGAGGAGCGGCTTCAACCACTCGTCAAGAATTCCGGATGAGGATTTTCCATGGACTCGACGAGGACGGTGTTGGCGAGGGAAGGGTCCTCGCCCTCGAATGTCCGAGCTTGGCGTAATCGACACTCTCGGAATCGACGCTCGAGAGCAGGGGCAGCCAGGCGGCCGTGACTCCGGGCCGGAGCAACCGAGACTCCGGCGAGGATGCGTAAGTGGCATCCGTCGGCGGCTCCGTCCACGCCCCTGCGCCTTGAGTCGACCAGGGGTTCCGCCCAGGACCTCTCGGCGCGATCGGCCGCTCGTGCGTACTCCGCAAGCGTCACTGGTCTGACCGCTCGCGGCAGCCTCGGGGATCCACCTGGCGAGGCCTGCGCACTGCAACGACGGCAACGACGGCAACGACGAGACGAGATCGGTGCGCAAGCCCCGCACTCTGCGAGGAGTGCCATCTGCGGTGGCATCCCTGCCCATCCCTATGACTGGCCTCGTTCGAGCGGTCTCGTCCGCCGCATCGCGGACGAGGATCCTTCCGCCTTCGCTGCTCGTCGGTTCTTCCGGCTCTCCGATCAGCCTGCTGGCGCAGCCGACACCGCGCGTCGGTTCACCAGGACGGTAACGCTGCCACCCGTCGTGTCGACTGCTCTTTCCTTCGGCCGTCGATCCCGAACGAGCGCACGGCTTGCGCCTAGGTGGCCCGCCTCAAGTGTGCTGAGCAGCCCCCTCCTCGACAGATGAGCCCGGGAGCTTCGACTCCGTCTGATGATCATCGGCCTCCCGATCACTGAGCCCGGGCAGGACGGGCCACGCCATGCCTACGTAAGAGATGGCAGGCACTCCTGCCAGTGAAGATTTCGGATCTGCATTTATTCCCCAAACCGAGTTTCAGGTGTCGGTAGTCTCGCTGAGGACATTCTGCCTGCGGCAGTCGGAGGGACTAGGGGTAAACGTCGATGTCGCTGAGGTCGGCCGCCGAAGTACGACGAGACGGCGAGTTCGATCGATCGGGTGACATGGTAGCCGGAGCCGGCGTTGATCCGGTACACTGTTTAAAATCGCTATTTTTCCTCAGTAGCGCTCGAGACATCTGCCGTAGCGAATTCATCGGAGGTCGATCAGGGGTGGCGAGTCTTCGCGATTCATCGGATGCGGCGGCACCGTACCGGGTCATCGACCTGTTTGCAGGTTGCGGCGGAATCTCTGAAGGTTTTCGCAGGTCGGGATTCTTCCAGCCAGTGGCCGCTGTAGAGCTGGATCGAGCCGCCGCTGCCACGTATGCCGCAAATTTCGGCGAGGATCATATTTTCCAAGGGGATATCGCCGAATGGGTTCAAGGCGATCTCCCCGAGGCGGATGTGATCACCGGCGGGCCTCCTTGCCAGGGCTTCTCGAACCTCGGTTCCAAGCGTGACGACGATGAACGCAATGATCTCTGGAAGCGCTATGTAGAGACCTTGCACAAAGTGCAGCCGAAGGCGTTTCTCATGGAGAACGTCGACCGCTTCTTCAAAACTCACCAATTCCAGTCTCTTCGGGAAGAATTGGGCCGCGGCAAGCTGCTGCAGAACTATCGCATCGATGCGGCGGTACTCCGTGCGACCGACTTCGGATCCGCTCAGCTCCGGAAGCGCACGATCATCATCGGTACCCGTAAGGACGTCGATCAGATTTTCTTGCCCGGCGTGCAGGTCGCCGAGGCCGGATGGCGGTCGGTGAAGGATGCCATCGGGGACATCGAAGCGACAGTGCCGGATGGGCACGTAGATCTCCCGACAGAGCGGGAGTTCAAGGTCTTCGGTGGAGTGGTCCCCGGAACCTACTCGGCTCCAGAGCTGCACATCACCCGGAACTACATCGATCTCTCCCGCAGGAGGTTCGAGGCCATCCCCGAGGGGGGGAATCGCCACAACCTCCCCTTCGCACTTCAAGCTCCGTGCTGGCGGGGATTCCGCGGGGGTGCCGGCGACGTCATGGGCCGACTCCGGTGGGAGAGGCCGTCCGTCACGATCCGGACCGAGTTCTGGAAGCCGGAGAAGGGCCGCTACCTGCATCCGGTGGAGCATCGCGCGATCACGCACTACGAGGCGGCGCGCATCCAGGGGTTTCCCGATAGTTTCAAGTGGTGTGGGAAGAAGACCGAGATCGGTCGGCAGATCGGAAACGCCGTGCCTGTGGAGATGGCCGAGGCCCTGGCCCGACACATCGGCGAGCGCCTGTCCTGACGCAAACAGGAACGGACGGGGCGTGAGCCGGGCCGCTCTTCGACCGGAGAGGAAGCACATCATGGGTGAGCGAGCCCACCCCAAGTCGGCTGATGCCGGCGCCTCATGGGCGTCGAGCGAGGGTGTCCGTCGCAGCATGCGCTCCAACAAGGGCCGCGACACACGTCCCGAGCTGACCTTGCGGCGTTCCGTGCATGCGGCGGGGCTTCGGTATCAAGTGTCCGCCCGGCCGCTGCCCGCCGTTCGACGTACTGCCGACCTGGTCTTCACGCGAGTCCGGCTCGCGGTCTTCCTCGACGGCTGTTTCTGGCATGGGTGCCCTGAACACCACACCCGAGCCAGGACGAACGCCGACTACTGGGCCGACAAGGTGCGGGTAAACCGCGAACGCGATGCGGAGACGGATCGCCTGCTCGTCGAGGCCGGCTGGGAGACTCTGCGCATCTGGGAGCATGAGGAGACCCAAGACGCGGCCAAGCGTGTCCTCGAGGCATACAGACACCGCTCCGCCATGATGGCCGAGGCCGCTGCACGGAGACGATCAAGCTGACGTCGGCGACTGTAAGGTATTTGTCACGGCACCTCAGTATCGTTTGATCCGGACCAGTCTTCGTCGAGTCGGACCACGGTTGCCCCACGTTCGCCGGCTCCGGGCAGCAGGAGCGATCATGGAAGATCCGCGCATCGAGGCCGCCTGGAAGCGGTTTCAGACGAGACTGGACACAGCGCTCCCTCACGAGGTGACACAGGAGCTCCGCGACCTGTTCGTGCCTGACAAGGTGATCGAGGAGCTCCTGCGGCGGCACGACGTCGAGACCACTCGCATTGCCAGTCTGCGGGAACCGCTGGCCCTCGGGCGCGAGAACGCCCTGCCCTGGTACACCGGCCCTCGGGCCGAGGACAAGAACTGGCCAGCCTTCGAGGGCATTCTCCGTCGCTCGCTCGGGGCGGATGCGGCCCAGAAGATCGATGAGGCGTCCACTCGGGTGGTCGCGATGCTCGATCATCCGGCTGCTCCCGCGTTCCGTTCGCGGGGACTCGTCGTGGGGCATGTGCAGTCCGGCAAGACGAGCAACTTCACCGGGGTCGTCTGCAAGGCCGCAGACCGGGGCTATCGGATGTTCATCGTCCTGTCCGGGATTCACAACTCTCTGCGACGTCAGACGCAGGCGCGGCTCATCCGCGACGTGGTGAACCTGAACAAGCCGTCGTGGCATCAGATCACGAGCACGGAACACGACTTCGTTCCGCCGCCGAACGCTCAGTCGTTCCTGGCTTCGAAGGATCAGACGCTTCTACTGGTCGTCAAGAAGAATGCAGTCGTCCTCCGGAAGCTGCGTGACTGGCTCGAGCAGGCACAGGAGCAGCTGGGCAACTGTCCGACGTTGATCATCGACGACGAGGCGGATCAAGCGACGCTGGCGACCCGCCGGATCAACCCCCTCATCAGGGACGTGATCACCCGTCTTCCGAAGGTCTGCTACGTGGGCTACACGGCGACCCCGTTCGCGAACCTGCTGACCGACCCGCTCGACCACGAGGACTTCTACCCTCGGGACTTCATCATGAGCCTCCCCCGAGGCGAGGCCTATCAGGGGCCGGAGACTCTCTTCGGCCGTCATCCTCTCGACGGGGAGGACCCGGCCGAGGTGCCGGGCGGCCTCGACATGATCAGGACCATTCCTGACGGTGAACTCGACGATCTACGTCCTAAGAAGCAGAGCGCTGTCGCAGGCTTCGCGCCGGCGATCACTGAGTCTCTGCGCCGCGCCACGCTCTGGTTCTGGTTGGCCACGGCCGTTCGGCATTCACGGGGTCAGCGCGACCAGCACTCCTCGATGCTGGTTCACGCGCACTCCGACACCCGCGTCCACGACTCTTACGGAGCACCGCTCGGCGCATTGCGAGAGGAGGTGGCCCTCGGCCTCGCAGGCCGAGACTCCGTGCTGCTCGAGGAACTTCGGCTGCTCTGGGAAGACGAGTCTGCGAGGGTCGACCCGGCCGGCTTCGGAATCGCCGTTGTGGGCTTCGAGGAGGTGCTCGACCACTTGGACGGGGTGGTCGAGACAACCAAGATCGTAATGGACCATTACCGGAGCAACGACCGACTCGACTACGACTCCGGGCCGGTGAACGTCATCGCTGTCGGCGGGAACACGCTCTCTCGAGGACTCACACTCGAAGGACTGGTCGTCAGCTTCTTCGTGCGTTCCTCGAACGTGTACGACACCCTGCTCCAGATGGGCCGCTGGTTCGGCTATCGGCCTGGTTACGAGGACCTGCCGAGGATCTTCATGCCTGACGAGACCCGGCGCTGGTTCATGCACCTGGCCACGGTCGAAGAGGAGATGCGGAAGGAGATCGACCGCTACCTCACGGAACACAAGTCGCCCATCGATCTCGCCGTCCGGATCCGGTGCCACCCGAAAATGCGGGTGACGGCGCCGTCCAAGGCAGGCGCGGCGGTTCGCACGGCGGCATCCTATGGTGGGCAGCTCGTCGAGACCCACTATTTCCCGTGTCTGCCTGTAGACGATGCCTTCAAATGGCATGCGCGTAACGCAGATGCGGTCCTCAAGTTCCTGAACGTGGCTTCTGCAGAGGGTCGGACGGACCAGACCGTCAAGCCCGGCCGGGCCTTGTGGCGTGAGGTGCCGATCGACCACGTGCTCGACTTCATCGACGCTTATCAGTTCCACCCCAAGTCGGTCGAGGCGTCGGCCGATCTGATGCGGGAGTACATCCGCCGACGTAACGACAAGGGAGCACTCTCGTCTTGGAACGTCGGTGTCATCGGGAACGCCGTCGGGGACGATTCGACTCCGCTCTCGCTCCCCGGCGGCATCACCGTCGCGCCGGTCACCCGTACACGTCTGGCCGCGAGTGCCTCTGACGACGTTGCCGACATCAAGACGCTCACCGGTTCCCGAGACGAGGCACTGGACCTCAAGATCCCTCATGGTGAAGAATCTGTGAACCGGACCACGCTTCAGGAGTTGAGGGTTCAACAGCAGCCCGAGCGGGGCCTGGTCCTCCTTTACCCGATCGATGCCAGGTCTGAGGTTCCGGTGCGTAAGCAGAACGGGGAGAAGAAGAAGATCGAAGGCCGCGCGCCGCTCGACGCCCCGGGGGACATCGTCTGGGGTGCCGCCCTGATCTTCCCTCGCCCGAGCAAGGGGGACGCGGTCGTCGAATACGACTACGTCGCAGCGGATCTGCGCCAGGTCTTCCCGTCGGCCGGCGAGGACGACTCCGAGGACGTTTCCGTGCTCGACCAGGACCTCGACGGTGACGCAGAGGGAGGCGCGTGAACACACCGCCGGACATCTCCGCCCTCTCCGCCCAACTGCGGGAGAAGTTGGAACTGCTGTGGGCGCGGCTGGACGATGAGTCTCGATCGGGCTCCCCGGACCTCATGCTGACCGCGGAGCTCAAGATCGCCACGTCGCACGGCCTGGTCAGGCTCGGGCGGGACGCCGATGGCATGCGGCACCTGCTCGTTCCGATCGCGCCGACTCAGCGGCTGGACGACGACCGGCGTAGCGCCGGCGTGCACCTCACCAGTCGGGTGCTGCTCGTCGACGACCTGCCGGTCCGCTTCGCGGACCTCCTCTGCCGGCGTCGCGACCTCACCGGTGTCTTCACCGGGCTCGTCGCCGACGTCTGCGCCAGAGTGGCCGCCGAGCCGCATGGATCTCCTTTCCGTATCGCTCAGACCCTCAACTCTTGGCGTCTCCTGCTTGGGGGCCAGACCGGTCGATGGACGGTGCCGCGCCTTGCCGGGCTCTTCGCTGAACTCACCGTTCTGGAAAAACTGTTGGACATGAGATCCACGGCCGCCGATGCCTGGCAGGGACCGACGGGCTGCGCCCAGGACTTCCGCAGCACTCACCACGCGATCGAGGTCAAGGCGTCCACGTCGGCAGGCGGACGGATCGTCCGAATCCACGGTGTGGACCAGCTGGAGGTCCCTGCGGGCGGTACTCTGCACCTCGCATGGTTTCGCGTCGCGGTCTCCGCAGGCCAGGAGGCCAGATCGATTCTCGACATCGTCGAATCCTGCCGAGCCAAGGCCGACGCCGTGGACGTGTTGGACGCGCGCCTCGCGCCTCTGGGTATCACCGGGGAGGTCCACGCCGTCGTGGCGGACACTCGCTTCGAGTCGACGGACGAGCGCTGGTACCACGTGGGCGAGGCCTTCCCCAGAATCGTCCCGGCCAGCTTCTCCGAGGGCGCAGTACCCACTGGTGTCGGTGGAGTGGAGTATCTCGTCGACCTCGACAACGTTCCCGCCCGAGCCGACCGAATCGTCGCTCTCGACCGTCTGGCATCCGACTTTTGAATGCGTACACCTGGTACTCCCAACCGTTCCGGGCAGACGGAGGCATCACCGCCTACGGGCTGCTCGGTCAGCTGGGCCGGCCTCAGCTGTCCCGTCTGACGATCTTGGTGCGGGAAGCCGCACAGAATTCCTGGGACGCAAGATGTGGTGACCAGGCCGTCGTGCGGTTCCGCCTCGATCTGAGCACCGTCGGAGCTGCGCACATAGGAGAGTGGCGGCGGCTGTTCGCTGACGGTGTGCCTCAGGCGGGTGATGCCGGCGGAGCGTTCAAGAGGCTCGGGCAGGCTTCCTCGATCCGGTACCTCGCCGTATCGGACCGTGGGACCAGAGGGCTCGGTGGCCCCACACGCTCGGACGCCGAGTACAGCACTCGGCGCGAATGGCTTCGCTTCGTCCTCAACAGCGGGGACAGAGACGGAGACCAGCAGGGCACGACCGGAGGAACCTTCGGCTACGGCAAGGGTGCCTTCTACCTCGCATCCAAGGTGGGATGCACGTTCGTCTACACCCGGTTTCGCGACGAAGGCGGAACGCTGCGGTCGCGCTTCATCGGGGCTGCGATCCGCAAGGCCTTCTTGTTCGACGGCTTGAACTACACCGGCCGCCATTGGTGGGGGAAGGCTGGGAACGAGCACTGTGAACCGCTCGTCGACGAAGCGGCGGACGATGTGGCGAGGCGCCTCGGTCTTCCTTCGTTCAGCGGAGAGGACACCGGTACGACGGTGATCATCGTCGATCCGGACCTCTCCGATCCGACGCTGCCGGACAGCGACTCGGCCGATGAGATGAACACCAATGACGCCGGCACGTACCTGGCTGACGCGGCGGCGTGGAATCTCTGGCCGATCATGTTGAAGGAACGAGAAGCCCGGATGTCCGTCGCCGTCACTGCGAACGGAGTCGAGATCGAAGTTCCGAGCTCTTCAACCGATCCGACACTCGCCTTCTTCGCCGATGCCTACCGCAAGACGGCCATGGGCCGCGGAGAGGTGCTCAGCTGTCTTCGCCCGCAGAAGGAACTGGGCGACTTCGCCTACGAGTACACCTACGCGGCGACCGTGACGTCACCTGCGGCCCGCGACCTGGGCATCGAAGGGGCGCCGCACCATGTCTGCTTGATCCGTGGTCCGGAGCTCGTGACGAGATATGTCGAAGGCCCTGAGCGTCCCAATCCTAATGTGGGCTATGCGGGTGTCTTCAAGGTCTCCGACGAGCTCGATGCGGTCTTTGCGCGCTCCGAGCCGCCCACACACGATGCTTGGGCCTATCAACAGCTGAAGGGTCACGAGGCGACTTTCGTGCGGACCCTCGGTCGACGACTCAAGGAACGCTGTGACTCCATCAGCGGAGCCACGGCCAAGAAGGCGTTCAA
Organism: Streptomyces sp. NPDC045021; assembly: GCF_056432645.1. NCBI lineage: Bacteria > Bacillati > Actinomycetota > Actinomycetes > Kitasatosporales > Streptomycetaceae > Streptomyces > Streptomyces sp. NPDC045021. The sequence goes on along the minus strand of NZ_JBWKIQ010000002.1, from coordinate 600,154 downwards.
GGTCGGGGACTATTCGGTCGGTTCCGTCGCCCAGCGCCTAGGACACTTGTTGGCAGGCCCTGGAGGCACCGGTACAGCAGTCATCGACATCGCTCCACGTCCAGGAACTTCGGTCACGCCTGGCCAGTCGATGGCGGAGACGGCGGTCGCCGGTGAGCACGAAGAGCCGTCGCCCGGTGAAAGACCATGGGACGGAGCTCATGAGGGGGATGCAGCCGGTACCCCGCTTGGGGGCGTGTCGCCGGACGGGCCGCGCCCTCGTACGACGGCGACCCGGCGGCCGACCCTGGTCTCCTCGCCGCGTTTTGAAGTCCTCGACGGACGGCCCGTGCTGGTTCAACAGGTGAGGCTGCACGGTTCGGGCCGTAACGAGGGGTACGTCAAGGTCGTGACCGGCGAGGGCGGTACCGAGAACTCTTCCCCGATCGGCGCGATCAAGCCGACGGTCTACGGATGGCGGCTCGCGGGCGGGCACATCGTTCCAGGTGAGGTCTTCTACCACGCCGAAGGCCTTGCAGAGGTCGAACTCATCGTGAACGCAGTCCCCGACGTGGTTCTCGACATCGATGTGACGGGGCAGGCATGAGTGTGCAGGCGTGGCCGTACCGTCGGCCGCTGAACCGCATCGAAGCCGAACCTTGGCGGACCGACGAGGCAACCGGCCGGCTTCTCCCCGCCGCACTGCCGACGTGGGACTACACAACAGACCTCACGCTCGCGCGCGTCGTGCACTTGGATCTAGCTGGAATCCGAGAGGACTGTGGGCTCCCCGATAGCGCGCCGCTGCGACTCTGCGGCCGGTACTGGCCGTCCACGTCACGACTGCGCTATCCGGCCTTTCGGACGCTTCTGCCCACACACACTCGACAGAACGTCACCGTCATCGAGATGACCGCACAGGGAGCAGACCTGGGCGGCTTCCTCACCATCGAGACCATCCTCGAACTCGCCGAAGACATTCAGACGGATCAGCCCTTCGTGCCGTACCGGGCCGGGTCGATCCTCTGGAACGACCAGGCCAGAGTCCACCTGGAGGGTGCAGCCGGATTGCTGCCCACCGCACCTGTGTCGTTTACAGAAGCCGGACTTCCGCACGGCGCAGCCTGGTACGTCAGCATGGACGGCGGTGACTGGCAGCAAGCCGCTATGGGCAGCCTGCTGGTGCTTCTCAACACGGACAACACGGCGATTCAGAAGGCCCTCGAAGCCGAAAAGGACGAGGTCACCGGCTTGCTGTGGGACACCTTGGGCATCGACATCGTGACCGACCTCGTGGGCCGAGCTTTGGATGACGAAGCGTTCGACGAGGATCAGGATGCGAGGGATTCGGAGGGAGACATGACGATGGCCGGCCTGGTCCGATCCCTCGTCCGCATCTACCTCGCCAACCCGACCGAAACCCCTGCGCTGGCGATCAAACGGCTCCGAGACGACCGCAGGGGTGATCCCTCGCGATTCCGTGCCCACGTCCAGAAGGGAGTCGGCTTTCCCCGGGAGGCGGCCCGATGAGTGTTCTGTACCCCAGGCTGCTCCCAGGAGAGTCCGACAGGCTGTTCGCGGAGCTGCAGGGCCAAGAGACCGGAACGCACGGGAAGATGGTCGCCAGTCATTCTCCGCGCTCGGTGTTCGCAGCCACCGGCGGCAGGCGGGTCACCCGCGATGAACTCGACGACCTTCGCCACGCGATCCTGGCGGCAGCTCAGGAACAAGGCTTTCCCAATGCTGTCGGCGGCGCCCAACGCAACGCATTCGACCAGCGGACGGCACGGATCCTTCATGAGCAGAGCCTCATGGTTCCCGGAGAGGCGGCGCAGCGTCAGGTGTGGGCTTTCCTCGCGCTGGTACTGCTTCCCGACGTCTGCGTCTGGCGATGGCCGGCCAATGCGGAAGGAAGGTACCTGGCAGACCGATTCAAGGGCATGGACCTCACGCGCCATGCGCTGGCCCGGCTCTGGACACGCGCTCATGTCCTGCGCGAGCCTCGGGTTCCGGAGCCTTACGGACTTCTACCCGTCCTAGGGGAAGCGGACCTGGATCAGATCATGGCGAGGCGTGGATCCATCGCTGCATCCCCAGCACTCGTCCGTGCAGTCGTTCGTGGCCAAAGGGACGCAGAACGAACCGGCGACGGTGGGGTGACCTCGCGCACCATCCTTCGGGAGAGCCTCATCCGCCTTCTCCGTCTGACGGCCTTTCTCGACGTCGACTCACTCTCGGAGCCGGAGCTCGACCATCTCGTCCGCATGCTCCGGTTGGAGGCCAAGACGTCGCTGTGATGACCTTTCACTATCGGGGCACCTCACCCCAGTAAGCTGCGTCGGCGCCAAACTCCAGAAGGAATGCATCCAGCTTTGCATCACTGATCAGCAAAGCTTCGCCTCAGCCGATTCGGCCTCGAAGTGCATCTGCGCGCGGTCCAGAACATCGTCTGGGTCGAGACCCTGGACGGTGAGCCAGCAGAGGAGGTCGGCGATCAGGTCTGTCGCGGCTTCCTCCAAGACGGGTGTAGCGCGGGTCAGCGGTACCGGCATGCCGAATTCGCAGGCGTAGGACTCCAAGGCGACGGAGGCACGTTGAAGGCGTCGGCGTTGACCGCTCTTCGGGAGGGCGAACTCGCACCAGACGAACTTTCCCGCAGTCGTGCGCGTCGAACCCCAGTCCGAGGCGACCGCGGCAAGGATCAGTAAGCCGCGACCGCATTCGTCGTCGGGTGACGGCTCGCTCGCTGCCGGGAACTGCGGGCTGGCGTCGTGGAGTTCGAGGCGGAGCGTGTAGTCGTCCAGGTGCATAACGAGCGTGGCTGGGGCGCCGAGACCTACGTGGTTGACCGCGTTCGCCGCCAGTTCCGTGGCGGCGAGTGCGACAGGATGAGCCAGTTCGTCGCTTCCCCAGACTTTGAGTTGGAGCCGGACGACGCGGCGAAGGCCGGCGATCTCGCCCGGGTCACCCCCAAAGGGGAGCACGCACGTTCGTGGGCGGTGGTTGCCTCGGTAGCGGCGCATGGGAATCAGCCCTCCCTGTTATCACCATGCGTGCCCGGAGTAGAGCACGCCGTGACTGCACTGGAAGGATTGCAGCACGCATCCCGCCATGCAATGTGCACATCGGGATGTGCCGCGAAAGAGTGAACGGCGCCCGGGAGTGTGGATCTGCGGAAAGCTTCTTGCCGCCGCGTTCCAAGCCTCGGAAGACTGATCACGATCTGCCCTGAGAGGGAGGTACCAGTGGCCGGTTCGCCGACTGCCCGCCGTCGCCGTCTGGCGATCGAGCTCAAGAAGCTCCGCGAGGACAACCACCTCACCTGCGCCCAGGTGGGGAGCGCGCTGGATTGGAGCGGCTCCAAGGTCAACCGGCTGGAGACGGGGAATGGCCGCGTACAGCCGTCGGACATCGATGCCCTCTGTCGGTACTACGCAACCGCCGATGAACTGCGCGAGTTCCTGAAGGGGCTGGCCAAGGACTCGAAGGTCAGGGGTTGGTGGCACGCCCACGGCGATGCCGTGCCGCCATGGTTCTCGGTATACGTAGGCCTAGAGCAGGACGCCGCCAACCTGCGCCAGTACCAGTGCGAGTTCGTGCCAGGCCTGCTGCAAACACCGCAATATGCGGCTGAGTTGCATCGCGCAACGAATCAACTCTGCGACGACGAGTTGGAGCGGATGGTGACCGTGCGCATGGAGCGGCAGGCCCTCCTGACCCGCGAAAACGCTCCCGATCTCTGGCTGATCGTTCATGAGAGCGCCTTGCGACACATCGTCGGCGACCGCACAGTGATGCGCGATCAGCTCGAACGTATGCTGACAGTAAGTCAGTTCGGCAACGTTACGTTGCAGGTCATCGCATTCGACGCGGGGACCTATCCCGCCACGGGAGCGTTCACGATTCTCGGCTTCCCCGAGCAGGAGGACCCCGATGTCGTGTATCGGGATGGACTGACAGACGCCATCTACCTGGAGACGCCGGACGACGTCAGTCAGTACACGAAGGCTTTCGACAATCTGAGGGCCATTGCGTCCAGCCCGCCGCGCTCGGCTGTGTTGATCAAGAAACTGTTGAAGGAGTACTCCTGATGAGCACCAACCCCCAGCAACCGGTCTCCGAAGCGCGGTGGCGCAAGAGCAGCTACAGCAATGGATCAGGGGGCGAATGCGTGGAAGCCGCACCCATCCGCGGCGGCGCCGCCGTGCGGGACTCCAAGGATCCCGGTGGGCCGGTACTTCGCTTCTCGGCCGATGCTTGGGGAGCCTTCATACGTGCGGTGCGTGAAGGTGGCTTGGAGTAGGCAGGGCCAGCGTGGACCGCGTCGATCACTCTTAGGGTGAACGGGGGTTTGGATGCCCGGCGTTGGCGCTACAGTGCGTGACATCACATACGCACTTATGTGACCCCGGCGGCGCGCCAACGCCCCGGGGTCCGGCACCAGGAGATGTAGAGCTCCCCATGCAGATTCATCGTAGCGCGCACCGTCGCGCTTACACGGTCATCGACAACGCGGCGCTTCAGGACAATCGGCTGTCGTTCGCCGCGCGTGGCGTCCTCGGGTACCTGCTCTCCCGCTTCGACGGCGAGCGGATCGATGTACGGAAGCTGGCCGCGCTGTGCAAGACGGGGCGGCAGCAGATCGCCAACGCGCTCGACGAGCTGAAGACGTGCGGGTATTACGTCGTCGAGCGCGTGCAGGATCCGGAGACGGGGCGCGTCACAACGCGGACGTCCGTATACGAGAACCCTGAGGACCGGCAGAAGCCGCAGAACCCGCAGGTCGTACCGGTGGCCAGGAAGCCGGACGCCGGGGACCCGGGAAATACCCCTTCGGGGGAAAGTACGGGGCATGAAGTACCTCCCTCCCCCGCCGAGGTCGCGGACGCGGACGGTGCGCTGCTTCGGCGGATCGCGCGGATCGAGCCGAGGCTGACCGTCGGGGTGGCGGAGGCCGGGCCGTTGCTGCCGTTGTTCGCGCAGTGGCGGGCGCAGGGGGTGCCGGACAGGGTGCTGGCGCAGATGCTGACGGCCGGGCTGCCGAAGCAGGTGTTCGCGCCCGCCGGGTTCCTCGCGGCGCGGCTGGTTCGGAAGCTGCTGCCGGATGTGAGGGCGGCCGAGCTCGGGCGTGGGCGTCGCGAGTGCGATGAGTGCGGACGGCCGTTGGCGGTCGGCGCGGACGGGTGCTCGTCGTGTGCGCGACAGGAGCGGAAACGTACGCCGGAGGGCCCGGCGCCGTCCGTCGCGCGGGACGGACGGGCGCGGGTGCGGGCCGCGCTGTCCGCAGCGATGGCTTGACTCAGGCTTAACCCGCTGGTGGCGAGTAGCGGGCCAACCGGGCGGTCAGCGGACCCGTACCCCGGCGGGCGGGCCCGCCCGGAAGCCTTCGGCGAGGACGGCGACGAGCGCTCCGGTGAAAAGCGCCGGGTTGGTACGGACGCTCTTCGGGCTCACGCTGCAACCCGCACACTGTGCCGTTCCATGCGCAATCGGCGCTCGACGGTCCGCTGCCAGTCCGCCTCCTGGAAGTGACACTCCTTGGAGTCAACCTCCAGGGCCACACCGGCGTCAGGCCAGTAAGCGTCCGGGCAGGCGATGAATCGGCCGGAGTCGGTCACCAGGTCGCGGTTCCACAGCGGGTCCGGGATCCCGGCGGCACGGACCGCCGCGCGGGCCTGTCCCTCGGCAACGGAACGCACTCCGGCCAGCAGCTCCTCGGCCACGGCCGCGAGCTCGGGGCTGCGCGACCGATGCCCGGCGGTCAGCTCGTCGAGTAGATCGTCCGGTCGCCAGAACCCCCGCTGGGCCACCGAAGCCAGCACGGCGCGCAGCCCGGTGGCCGTGCCGGTCCAGTACGCGGCAGCGTCGGCGGCGGCACGCGGAGCGGGTACGGAGGGGATGCCCTCGACCTAGGTGCCGCCCGGCCAGCGCCGGGTGCGGACGATCCGTACGCACGAGGCACCCGCGATCCGGCGGGTGTTCTCGACCAGGACGGACACCGCACCGTCCCGCGCCGCCGTCTCCGGCGCAGCGGCACGGATCCCGTGCAGGGCGAGGGCCGCACGGCCGGTGAGGAGGGCGGTCGGCGGGCGGCGGTTCTCGTCGCCCCGCGCCGAGGCGTACAGAACCGCGGCCAACAGTCGCTGGTGCGGGTCGGCTGCTCCGGTCTGGAGAAGGTAAACGTGCGGAAGGATCCGCTGCCACGGGCCACCGGCACGGGTGCGCTTGGAGACGGTGGACGTGGACACCCCCACCATGGCCAACTGGTGAAGCGTGGCGAGGTTGCGCTGACGGCCGGCGAGGGCGCGGAGAGCGACTGCGTCATGGGAGCAAGGATTCGGCATTCGGGCGGCCTACCCTGCGGCATCGTTTCGCCTGCGACCTGCGATCCGCTTGCAGCGTGATGGTGACAATTGCGTGGAGTGTCTGCGTCCGTCAAGGACGCTTTTGCTCCACAGGCACCTTCGCCGCCATCAAGGATGACAACTACGATGCAACTTCACGCCACATGAGGTGCGAGCGTGCAGCGGAGGATGGGGGCGGTCGGTCGTGGGCTGGTACGTGTGGGCGATTGCGTGGGTCGTCCTGTCGGGTGGTGGCTGGTGGGGCAATCGGTTCCGGAATGCGATGCGTACCCGGCATGAGCGCAAGGTCGAACTGATCTCCGCGGAGGGCGAGAAGCAGCGGGCGCTGCAGGCGGCGAACCGGCCGCCGGAGGCGATCTGCGGTTGCACGCACCATCTGGCCAAGCACGACAAGCAGGGCAAGTGCCACGAGGTGGTGCAGACGCCGACCGCGTGGGACGGCGAGAAGAAGCCCGTCTCGTACGAGGCCCGGCCGTGCAACTGCCAGCAGTACATCGGCCCGCGGCCGCTGGAGACGCTCTACGCGGAGGACATCGTCGACCTGTCGTAGGCCGGACTGTCGTAGGCCGGACTGTCGTAGGCCCGCCGGGCAGGCCGACGGCCCCGGTGCGGGGGGGTCACCGGGGCCGTCGGGTTTCGCGGTTGGACTGTTGGGCCGTTGGGCTTTTGAGCCGGGGTCAGACGGCGATGCCGTGGTCGCGCAGCCACGGCATCGGGTCGATCGGGTCGCCGGCTCCCGGGCGGACCTCGACATGGAGGTGCGGTCCGGTGACGTTGCCGGTGGCGCCGACCCGGCCGATCGTCTCGCCCGTGGTGACCTTGCCCGAGGTCTGCACCATGGACGAGAGGTGGCAGTACCAGATCTCGGTGCCGTCATCGAGGGTCAGGATGATGCGGTAGCCGTACGAGCCCGCCCATGCGGCCGACGTGATGGTGCCGCTGTGGATCGCGGACACCGGCGTACCGGTGGGGGCCGCGAAGTCCTGGCCGGTGTGGGTGTTGGCCCACAGGGAGCTGGACTCCCCGAAGCTCGCGGTGAGCGTGTACGAGGCGACCGGCTTGGTGTACGAGGCCGCCAGTACGGCGAGGCGTTCGGCCTCGGCCTTCGCGGCGGCAACCTCCGCGGCCTTCTTCTTGGCAACGACCTCGGCCTTCGCCGCCGCGGCGGCGTCGCGCACCTTCTGCGCGGCTGCCTCCTTGGCGGCCGTCACCGCCGCTTCGCCGGCGGCCGCGTCGCGCACCGCCCGGTCCGCGGCGTCGCGCTCCTGGGCCACGTGGTCGAGGATGCGGGTGCGGAGCGCCTCGCCGGCGTCCGTCGCCCATGAGTTCGTGGTGGCCGCGGCGGGCCGAGCACCCGGATTCTGGGGTGCGGACGCCGTGGACGGCGACGGATCGTCCGCGTCCACGAGGGCGCTGATCCCCGGCATCTCGGAGAGCTTCGGGAGGTCCGGCGCATCCGGCAGATCGGGAAGATCCGGGAGCGAGATCGGCACCGGCGACTTGTCGGCGGCGGCCGCCATACCCCCCGCGCCCATCGCGGCCACGGCCGCGACGCTCAGCACGGTCGAACCACGGGCTATGGAACGCGGCTTGGGGAGCCGGTGCTTGCCCCGATCCGGGGCAACGGACTCCGCGGTGGGGTTCCATTCGTCCCATTCGCCGGCTTCTGGAGCCTCGGGGGAAGGGGCGTAGGCAGGTTGGTTCGACGCCACGGGTGGCGCTCTCCTTTCCTTCCTTCTCGCCTACCGGGTTAGCTGACGGGTTCGGAGCAGGAAGGTCTCCTACGGGCCAAAGTGCAGCCCGATTCACCCCAATGAGTGGGTCCCCGGTTCCCGCGGACGGGATTCGGCAAGCGCACGGTGCCGCCTCTACGGCGGCAGTGACGACCGCGCTGCGTTATCGAACGTTAATTGAGCCGGGGGTCTTTTCCAAGCCGAACGGAGGAGTTGACGGATGGGACTAATGGAATGGACGGGACGGAATCGGGCGAAGAGGGCTGATCGGAGTGACCTGACAGTGATGTGAGCGTGTGTCAGTTGTTATGCAGAGGGGATTTGCTCCGCTACGGAGGGTGAGGGCGACGACACGGTGATGGCAGTGGTCATCTCAGCCCCTCACGGCGAACGCCCCGGCCGGATGATCCCGGCCGGGGCGTCACGCAGTCGCTGGGCGCAGCTCATGTCGTAGGGCTGCGCGCAGGGGGTCAGCCCTGGTGGCGCCGGCGGCGGAGGCCGAAGAAGGCCATGGCCGCGCCGAGGGCGACCAGGACGCCCGCGCCGGCGACGAGGGTGCCGTTGCTGCCGTTGGCACCGGTGCGAGCGAGGGAGCCCTTGGTGTTGGTGGTGGTGGGCGCGTTCGTGGTGGGCGAGGCCGACGGGACGGGGCTGCTCGTGGTCGCGGGCGCCGACGGGGTCGGCGTGGCGGTCGGTGTGCCGGTCGGAGTGGTGACCGGGGCCGCGGGGAGAACGGTGATCTTCTCGGCGGCCTCGGTGATGACGCTGGTGTTGCCGCTGCTCAGAGCGGTCTGGGCGGTCAGGTTGAGGACCTTGGCCGTCTTGGGGGCCTTGCCCGCGGGCACCGTGAGCATGAGCTTGTAGTGGTACGTCCCCTCGGAGAAGCCGGCGGGGATGTCGGGCACCAGCCACGTGTTGACGTGGTCCGGGGCCACGACCTCGACCCAGCGGCCGTCGATCCACACGAACAGGTTCAGTTCCGGGTCGCCGCCGGTGCCCAGCGCGGTGAGCTGGGTGCGCAGGGACTTGCTGAACCGACCGCCCGCCTCGTTGCGGACATCGAGCGAGAAGACCGCCGACTTCGCGGCCGACACCTTGGTGGAGCCGCCGAAGTGATCCGTAATCGTGCCGATCCTGATCGAGGGGCTGGCCTGGAAGGAGATCGAGGGGATCGAGTGCGAGGGGTTGTCCTCGTAGCTGCCGGTGTCGAAGGTCAGGGTGAGGTTTCCGTCGTTGGCGGGGAAGTTCGCGTTGAGCCCGACGGTGATCTTCCATGTGTACGTGGCCTTGGCCGGGATCGAGAAGAGGCCGGTCTTCGTGCCGTGCGGGTGCAGGCTGACCAGCATCGCCATGTCCTGCCTCCCCACCTCGATGTCGGTGGCCGGTGCCGAGACCGGCTCGACCGCGAACTTCACCTCGGAGCCGTCGAGCGGGCTCGGGCCGCTGGGGATGCCGAAGACGTTCGCGTTGAACTCGACGGCCTTGGCGTTGTTGTTCGTCGCGCTGACGGTGTAGGACTCGGTCGCCCCCCCGCGGGCGAGCGGGCCGGTCGGCGACGGGGTGCCGAACGCGATGTGCAGCGGCTTGGTGGCCGGGGCGTCGGCGTACGCGACAGCCGGCATGAGTACCGTGCCGCAGACGGCGGTGGCGACGGCCACGGCGGCGACGAGGCGTGGACGGCGGGACAGGGTGCGAGCGGACATGATGGTTCCCCCCCGGGAAGCGTGAACGTGGTGGGTGGAGCTGGATGTTGCGCCCCGCGCGGCTTTCCGTTCAGCGTTCCCGTTCGGCCCTGGCGGCTTGCGATGAGGAAATCTTCACACGCGGTCGATCCCTGATTCGTAGGGGAAGCGTCACTGCCGTGTAACGGCGAAAGCGGTGGTCACGAACGTGCTGACCCGATCCGCCCGCGCCCTCTTCACCGGTCTGGACCACTGCCAATCGGCCAGGCCCTTGGCAGCCCTCCCGCCCCGGGCCCACCATGGTCGGGCCCCAACTGATGGTCATGCACCGCGCCCCCCACCATGACGTCCCAGGGAGCCTCCATGAACCGCACCCCCGGCGAGCCGGCCACCTCCCGACGCGCACTGCTGCGCGGCGGCCTCGCCCTCGGCGCCGCGGCGGCCGCCGCCGGCCTCGCCGCCGCGAACCGGGCCGGCGCCGGTCCGGTCGCCGACGCGGCGGCGGTCGACTACCCGTCGGCCGTCTGGTCCCCCGCGAGCACCAGCAACTACACGGTGTCGAACCGGACCACGAGCTATCCGATCGACCTCGTGGTCATACACGTCACGCAGGAGACCTACGCCGACACGATCCGGGTCTTCCAGGACCCGGCGCACAAGGCGAGCGCGCACTACGTCGTCAAGTCCTCGGACGGCTCGATCGGACAGTGCGTGCGCGAGCACGACATCGCCTGGCACGCGGGCAACTGGGACTACAACACGCGCAGCATCGGCATCGAGCACGAGGGATGGGTGGACCAGCCGGCGTACTTCACGACCGCGATGTACCACTCCTCCGCCGCGCTCACCGCCGAGATCTGCGGCAAGTACGGCATCCCCAAGGACCGCGACCACATCATCGGCCACGTCCAGGTCCCCGGCACGGACCACACGGACCCCGGACCCAACTGGGACTGGGTGCGGTACATCCGGCTCGTCAACGGGGTCTGAGGCCCGCGGGACGCCCACAGGACGTCGGCGGGACGCCCGGAGGACGTCAGCGGCACGCCCGCAGCACGCACGCAACGACGCCCGCGGGACGTTCACAGCACGCCCGCCACTGAATCGTGAATCGACGCCGCGCCCTAAACTCCTTCCAGAACTCCAGGGGCCCCGCTGTTACGAAATCGGAACACAGCGGAGACGGATCCTGGACAGTAACTTGTCCGTGAATTCCGGCCGCTTCCAGGGGTGCGCATTTATGCATCACGAGGCCGCCGACCTCGGGAAACTGCCTTAACGTTTCCGCTGATTACTATTCGATCACACGTACGTCAACCTGCGAAAACTCATCCCTCTCCCGAATCGCTCCTACCTCACACGATGCCCCGAGGGCCCTCCTCCCGCTTTCGGAAATGAACAATGCTGTGCCTTTTTCACCGCCTTCTCGATTCCTCTCCACAAACCCTCCCCTTTGCTCCACGATGTGACACGGGCGACCTCAAGACGGGGAGATCTGACGGTCGCACGTTTCCCACGCAACCCAGTTCATTGGAAATAGGGAGGGCCGGGGACGCCTGAAAGGGCTGTTCCGGCGTGCCCTCCCGGGGGAGGAATCCATGGGTCGAACGACCCGTCTTGCCACCGCGTGCACCGCCGCGGCGATGCTCACCCTCACCTGGCCCGCGGCCGGACCGAGTTCCGCGGCCGAAACCGCCACCGCGGCCGTCACACCCAGGATCGATCTGCGGGTGCTCGTCCTCGACGACGGCGGACCTGCCACGCAGGCCATCACCGCCGAACTCGACAGCGCGGGCACGCCGTACACCACCGTCGACCTGAACAGCGCCAGCCGGCCGCAGATCACCGCGGCCTATCTGAGCGACACCGTGAACGGAAGGCCGCGCGCCAAGTTCCAGGCCGTCGTGCTGCCGAACGACAACCCGTTCGGCGCCGGATCCGCCGAGATGGCGGCACTGGCCGCGTACGAGACGGCCTTCGGCATCCCGCAGGTCGACGCGTACACCTACGCCCGGCCCGAGGTCGGACTGAACTACGCGCAGGACCCCGGCTACATCGGCTCGATGGACGGTGTCACCGCCGCGGTGACGCCCACCGCCGGACCCTTCGGCTACCTCAAGGGAAACGTGCCGTTCGAGGACAACTCACCGACTGTCAGCGAGAGTTACGGGTTTCTCGCCACGCCGCTCGCGACCCAGACCGCCGGAGCCACGTTCACCAGCTACGTGGACGCACCGATCCCGGGAACCGCTTCACGCGGTTCGCTCGTCGGCCAGTACAGCCACGACGGCCGCCGCGAGCTGGTCGTGACGTTCGTCTACAACCAGTACCAGCAGCAGTTCCGGCTGCTCGCCCGCGGCATGGTCGAGTGGATGACCCAGGGCGTCCACCTCGGCGCCGACCGGAACTACTTCGCGCTCCACATGGACGACGTGTTCCTCGGCGACGACCGCTGGAACGCCACGCTCAACTGCACTCCGGGCGACGTGGACTGCGCCGTCGGAACCGACCAGTCGGATCCGGACCCCATCCGGATGACGCCCGCGGACGCCACCTACCTCAAGCAGTGGTCGGCGGCGAACGGCTTCACGCCGGACCTGATGTACAACGGCGGCGGCAGCGAGGACTACAAAGCGGAGCACGGCGGTACCGACCCGCTCGCGACGCAGCTCATCGCCGACAAGAGCGCGTACCACTGGGTCAACCACACCTACACCCACCCGTTCCTCGGCTGCGTCCAGGACGTCTCGGTGGTGCCGTGGAAGTGCTCGACCACCACCACCGGATCGGTGGTGTGGACCACCAAGGCGGACATCACCGCGCAGATCAAGGACAACACGACCTGGGCCACCCAACACGGCCTCACCGTCAACAAGCAGGAACTGCTCACCGGTGAGCACTCCGGCCTGAAGATCCTGCCGCAGCAGCCCGTCGACAACCCCAACCTCGCCCCGGCGCTGACCGCGACCGGCGTGACGGTCCTGGGCAGCGACAACTCGCGCGACCCGCAGCAGCGCAAGGTCGGGCCGGCACTGACGGTGCCGCGCTTCCCGATGAACGTCTTCTACAACGCGGGCAGGGCGAGCGAGGAGGTCGACGAGTACAACTGGATCTACACCAGGGCGGCCGACGGCGGCAGCGGCATCTGCGAGGGCTCCGCGACGTCCACCTGTCTGGACACGCCGCTGGACACGGCGACCGGCTACGCCTCGTACATCGTGCCGCTGGAGGCGCGGACGGACCTCGGGCACGTGCTGTCCAACAACCCGCGGCCGCACTACGTCCACCAGTCGAACTTCGCCGAGGACCGGATCGCCTATCCGGTCATGGAGAAGATCCTCGGCGACTACAAGAACCTGTACGCCGCCAACACACCCGTCGTGAGCCTCCGGATGGCCGACATCTCCGCCGAGCTGGCCAAGCGCGCCGCCTGGGACACGGCCGTCAAGGCCAACAAGATCACCGCGTACCGGATCGGTGACACCGTCACCGTCACCGCGCCGAGCGGCCTGCAGTCGTCGGCGACCATGCCCGCCGGCACCCGCCAGGCGCAGCTCATCGGCACCACCGCCTTCGGTGGCGCCTACGCAGGACAGCTCTCCGGCTGGGTGGCGCCTGGCGCGCTGCAGAGCTCGGTGACGTTCAAGCTCGCGGCCACCGCAACCCCCGCCGTCGCGACCGCTACGTCGGCCAAGACCGCCCAGAGCGCCAAGGACGCCCAGGCGAAGGCCCCGGCGCAGGCGCTGCCCGTGCCCACGGGTGCGACCGATCCGGTTCCGTACGGCCCCGGTGACACCGCCAAGCAGAAGCAGCACCGCCGCGGCACCAAGGCAGCACGGCGGTAGCGGAGCGGTTCCGCACCACAGCTGAGCAGCACGACCGAGTGACACCACCGAGTGACACGACCGGAATCCAAGGCGCTGGAGCCGCCGGCACACAGCCGGCGCTCCAGCGCCCTCCAGCGCCGCGAAGAACGTGCGCGGCGCACTTCACCGACGGACCCGTGGGGGGACCGATACGCCATGCAGACCCAGGTGACCTTGCTGACCGAGGGCACATACCCGCACAGCCACGGCGGCGTGAGCGTGTGGTGCGACCAACTCGTCCGGGGAATACCGGACTTCGACTTCCGACTGATAGCCGTGACCGGCACCGGTCGGGAGTCACTCGCCTGGGATCTCCCGGGCAACGTACGGGACTTCACCGAGATACCGCTATGGGGCAAGCCACCGGCCGGCCGCGCGCCCCGCGGCCGACAGGCGCAGCTGTTCCGGGCCGGCTACGAACGCTTCCTGCTGGCCCTGCTCGACCCGGCCACCGAAGGGGAGTTCGCTCCCCAGCTGTACGCGCTGGCCGCGCTGGCCCGCGCGGGAACGCTCTCCGCGGCGCTCCGCTCCGAGGACGCCCTGCGCATCCTCATCGACGTCTGGAACCGGCCGCAGGTCGCCGCCGCGGCGGCCCGCCCTACCCTGCATGACGCGCTGACCGCCACTGACCTGCTGGAACACGCGCTGCGTCCGCTCTCCGCCGAACCCCGGCCGGGCAGCATCACGCACGCGGTCAGCGGCGGCCTCGCGACCCTTCCCGGGCTGCTGGCACACCACGAGCACGGCACGCCGTTCCTCCTCACCGAGCACGGCGTCTATCTGCGCGAGCGGTATCTCGGCTACCGGACCGGCCCGTACGGCTGGCCCGTCAAGGCCCTCATGCTCGGCTTCTACCGGCTGCTCGCCGAGGAGTCGTACCGCCGCGCCGCGCTCGTCACCCCCGGCAGCCGCTACAACCGGCGCTGGGAGGAGCGCGGCGGCACCGCGCCCGAGCGGATCCGCACCGTGTACAACGGCGTCGACCCCGGCGCCTTCCCCATGGCCGGACCGGAACCGGCCGTGCCAACCCTCAGCTGGGCCGGGCGGGTCGACCCGATCAAGGACCTGGAGACGCTGATCCGCGCCTTCGCCCTCGTCCGGGCCGAGTTGCCGCAGGCACTGCTACGGCTCTTCGGCGGAACGCCGAGGGGCGGGGAGGGATACCGCGACCGATGCGTCGCGCTGGCCGCCGAGTTGGGCGTCGGCGACGCGGTGACGTTCGAGGGGCGCGTCGAGGACATCCGCGACGCGTACGCGGCCGGGAACGTCGTGATGCTCTCCAGCATCAGCGAGGGGTTCCCGTTCACCCTCATCGAGGCCATGTCCTGCGCACGCGCCACCGTCTCCACCGATGTCGGGGGCGTACGGGAAGCGGTCGGCGAAGCGGGGCTGGTCGTCCCGCCCCGCGACCCCGCCGCGATGGCGAAGGCCGCGCTCGTCCTGCTGCGCGACCCGGCGACCCGGGCGTCCATGGGATGGGACGCGCGGCTGCGGGTGATCGACCAGTTCACGCTGCGGCAGACGATCGAGACCTTCCGCGGCATCTACAGCGAACTGTCGGCCCGGCAGCCGTGGCTCGTGCTCACCCCCGTCGGGGTGGAGTGGCAGTCCCGCAACCAGCACGGCCACCACGGCCCCACGGCCGTCGAGGACACCGCGGTCACGGAGGCCGCCCAGTGAGCGGCCCGCTGCGGCTGGTGCCGCACGACGGGGGCGCACTGCCGACGGTGCCGCAGCAGCGCCGGAGGCCCTCCTGGGCCGAGGACCCGTTGGAGGAACTGGCCGAGCGGCTCGGCGAGGTGTGCGCGGCCGCGGTGCACGCGGACGAGATCGCCGCCGTCCTGGAGTCGGACGGGCTGACGCACGAGCTCATCGTGCACCGCTACGGGCGGCACGACCTGTTCGCGCTGGCCGAGGAGTTGCACGCGCGGAGCGCCGACAAGCGCCGCTACCCCGCGCCGGAGCCGGGCCCCGATCCCTGGCGGATCGACCCCTGGCGGTGCCTGCTGCGGGGGATCGTCTTCGGGTTGCCGGGGCTGGCGTACGTGTTGGGAGGGACGCTGCTGGCGGGTCCTCCTGACGCGTTCGGGCTGCCCGCGGGAACGGTGGCGCTGTCGGCCGCCGCGCTCGCCGGCTGGGCCTGGAACCAGGCGCTGGCGCACCGCGCCTATCTGCGGCTCGGCTCGGACGGGCGGCGGGCGACCGCGCGCTGCCTGCTGCGGGGCGCACCTGCGGGGGCGGGGCTCGCGTCGGCGGTCGCGATCGCCTGCGCGTCGAGGGGCAGCGAAGCCGCCTTCGCGGTCGGGCAGTCCAGCTATCTGGCGGCGGCGACAGCGCTGCTGGTGCTGGGCCGGGAACGGGATCTGCTGCTCGCCCTCGCCCCGACGACGGTCGGTGCCGCGCTGCTGCTGGTGTGGGACTTGCCCTCCGGGGTGCGGGCCTGCCTGGTCGTCGCGACCCCGGTGGCGGCGCTGCTGGTCGCCGGCCGGCAGGTCGTGCGCGGGCTGCGCACCCCTCCCGAGGTGGGCGCGCCGGCCCCGCCGCCGCTCACCGCCTCCCTGCCGTACGGGCTGTACGGGCTGGCCAGTGCGGTGCTGGTCCTGATGCTGGCTCTCGGCGCGGGCGTCTCGGCGGTCGCGCTGACGCTGAGCATGGGCGCGGCCGAATGGCTGCTGTACCGCTTCCGCGGCCGCGGGGTCGCCGCGCTGCGGCGCAGCATCGACGCGGGCGGCTTCCGGACCAGGGCCGCCTCGGCCCTGCTGGGGTGCCTGGCGGGGTACGTCATCGTCCTCTCGGCGCTCGCGGCGGCCCTCACCGCGCTCTGGCCGGGGGCACCGGCGCCCGGTCCGCTGCGGCTGTGCGCGCTGCTGACGCTCGGCGCGGTGCTGTGGCTCTCGCTGCTGCTCCAGGCGTTCGGCGCCGCGTGGCCCGCCGCGCTGGTCTGCCTGGCGGCCGCGGCGATCGAAATCGCCTTCCTGGGTTGGGAGTTCGGTGACCATCCGGCCGTGCAACTGGCCGTCTGCGCGAGCGCGGCGGCCGTACTGGGCGCCCTCGCCTGCGCCCAACTGGGACGAGCCACGTCGCACCGCTGACCGTCCCCGTCGTCCTTCCGTCCCCGTCCCAGTCCCCTTCCCCGTCCCCGTCCCCGATCCTTTCGAGAAACCGGAGCATTCGACATGACATTGGTAGCCGTCACCGGCGCCGAGGGCTTCATCGGTTCACACCTGGTGGAGGCGCTGGTCGCCTCAGGACACCGGGTGCGCGCGATGGCCCAGTACAACTCGTTCTCGTCCTTCGGCTGGCTGGAGACGCTGCCCGCCGAGACGATGAACCAGGTGGACGTGGTCCTGGGCGATGTCCGCGACCCCGGCTCCGTCCGGGAACTGGTGGACGGCACCGAGGCCGTCTACCACCTGGCCGCGCTCATCGCGATCCCCTACTCGTACCTGGCCCCGCACTCCTACGTGGACACCAACGTCACCGGCACGCTGAACGTGCTGGAGGCCGTCCGCCGGCTGGAGATCCCGCGGCTGGTGCACACCTCCACCAGCGAGACGTACGGCACGGCGCAGACCGTACCGATCTCCGAGGACCACCCGATCAACACCCAGTCCCCGTACGCCGCTTCGAAGGCGGGCGGCGACCGCCTGGCGGACAGCTACCACGCGAGCTTCGGCACGCCCGTGGTGACGCTGAGGCCGTTCAACACCTTCGGCCCGCGGCAGTCCATGCGGGCGGTCATCCCGACGGTCATCGGGCAGGTGGCCGCGGGGGAGCGGACCATCACGCTCGGCGATCTGCGGCCGACGCGCGACTTCACCTACGCGAGGGACACCGCGCGCGCGTTCCTCGCGGTGGGGACGGCGCCCGCGGCGAGCGTGGTCGGGCGGACCTTCAACGCGGGGACGGGCGGCGAGATCTCCGTCGGTGACCTGGTGCAGCTGATCGGCAAGCTCATGGAGACCGACCTGGACGTCGTCGAGGACGAGCAGCGCATCCGGCCGGCCGGCTCCGAGGTGATGCGGCTGGTCTGCGACGCCTCGCGACTGCGCGAGGCGACCGGTTGGGCCCCGGACCACAGCCTGGAACAGGGCCTGGAACACACCATCGACTTCTTCCGCGACCCGGCGAACCTCGCCCGCTACAAGACCTCGCTCTACAACATCTGACATCGGAATTTCCGGTTCCGGATCGACTCCCGGAACCGGACGTGACATCTGGCCGCCAGGTCAGAAGGGGGACCACCCACCATGCACGCAGTCATCCTGGCCGGAGGCAAGGGCGTCCGGCTGCTGCCGTACACGACCGCCCTGCCGAAGCCGCTCGTGCCGATCGGCGACCAGCACGCGATCCTGGAGATCGTGATGCGGCAGCTGGCCAACGCCGGATTCACCACCTGCACCATCGCCATCGGCCACCTGGGCCACATCATCCGCGCCTACGTCGGCAACGGCTCGCAGTGGGGGATGCGCGTCGGCTACTCCACCGAGGACAGCCCGCTGGGCACGATGGGGCCGCTGCTCACCATGCTCGACCGGCTGCCCGACCAGTTCCTCGTGATGAACGGCGACATCCTCACCGACCTGGACTTCGGCGCCGTACTGCGGCACCACGAGACCGCGGACAGCCCGCTGACCATCGCCACCTACGCCCGGAAGGTGAAGATCGACTTCGGGGTGCTGACCACCGACGCGGGGAACGTCGTGGCCTTCACCGAGAAGCCGAGCATCGACTACCGGGTGTCGATGGGCGTGTACGGCCTGTCCCGTTCCACGCTCCTCAGCTACACGCCGGGACTGCCGCTCGGCTTTGACGAGTTGGTGCTCGACCTGCTGAACGCGAAGACGCCGCCGAGCGCGTACGACTTCGACGGCTACTGGCTCGACATCGGACGTCCCGACGACTACGACCGGGCCAACGCCGAGTTCACCACCCACCGCGGACTGCTGCTCAAGGGGGCGTGAACCGACGCCATGCGACGCATTCTCTGTCTGGGTTCCACCGGATTCCTCGGCGGCCACGTCGCCGGGCAGCTGCGCGCCCTCCCGGGCGTGCGGGTGCTCGGCGGCGGCCGGCCCGCCCCACTCCCCGTATCCGCCTCCGCAACCGCCTTCACCGACACCCTTTCCGACGCCTCCGCCTCCGATGGCCCGTTGTCCGGCGCGCCGGACGGCCGGTCGGTCGACGACCTGCCGATCGACCTCGCCACCATTTCCGTCGGCGCGCTCGCGGAGGCGTTGCACGCGCTGGATCCGCACACCGTCGTCAACTGCGCCGGCGCGGTGGGCAGCAGCCCGCTGCGGCTCGCCGAGGTCAACACCCGCGGTCCCGCCGTCCTGTGCGAGGCACTGCGGCGGGCCGCGCCCACCGCCCGCCTCGTGCACCTCGGCTCGGCCGGCGAGTACGGGGTCACGACCCCCGGCCGGTCGATCGACGAATCCGCACCGACCCGGCCGCCGGGCGCGTACGGGGCCACGAAGCTGGCCGGCACGCTCATCGTCACCCAATCGCCCCTGGAGGCCACGGTGTTGCGGGTCTTCAACCCGATCGGCCCGGGGTCGCCCGCGGCGAGCCTTCCGGGCCGACTCGCCGCCGAGCTGCGGCGAGTGCTCCCGGACGGCGTGGAGGGCGTGATCCGGGTCGGCGACCTGTCCGCGTACCGCGACTACGTCGACGTACGGGATGTGGCGCGGGCCGTCGTGCTCGCCGCCATGGCTCCGGAGCCGCTGCCGCGCATCCTGAACATCGCGGGCGGCGGTGCCACCTCGGTGCGCGCGATCGCGGACGGGCTGGTCGCCGCGTCGGGCTTCCGCGGCCGGATCGAGGAGAGCGGAGCCGGGTCGCACCGCTCGGCATCGGTGTCCTGGCAGCGCGCGGACATCTCCGCGGCGGCCGCCGCCCTGGGCTGGCGCCCCCGCTTCACCCTCGCGCAGTCGCTCGCGGACCTGTGGAACGAGGGCGCGGCGGTGTCGGACGGGACGTCGTCCGGGGCGTCTTCGGAAGCCCCGGCGGCCGTCCCGCCCCAGGCGTCGGCCGCCGTCCCGGCCGCGCCGTGAACGGCGGGCAGCTCCTCGTCCCGCTCTACGTCCACCCGGCCGTCGACCCCGAGGCCTGGCGGACGCTGGTGGGCGCCGCCGACCTGCTCTACGGCGTCGTGCTCAACGTCGCCGACGGGCCGGGCCCGGCCCGCGACCCCGCCTTCGTGGCAGTGGCCGGGGAGTTGCGGGCGGCGGGCGTGCGCGTCCTCGGATACGTGGACACCGCGTACGGCCGCCGCCCCGCCCACGCGGTCGTCGCCGACCTGCTCCACCACCGCAAGTGGTACGGCACGGACGGCGTCTTCTTCGACCAGGCCGCGGCCGACGGCGGCCTGCTGACCTACTACCGCCGGCTCGCGCGGTCCGCGCGAGCCGGTGGTGCCCGGACGGTCGTCCTCAACCCGGGCGTGCACCCAGCGCCCGGGTACGCCGAGTTCGCCGATCTGCTGGTGACGTTCGAGGGCAGCTGGGCGACGTACCGCGCGGCGGCGGCCGTACCGGCCTGGACGAGTACGTATCCGGCGGAGCACTTCTGCCATCTGGTGTACGACGTGCCCGCCAGGCTGTGCGGCCTCGCCTCCCGTACCGCCCGGCTGCGCGGCGCGGCCGTGCACTGCGCGGTCCCGGGAACCGGCGCCAACCCCTGGCAGGGTGTCACTCCGGACCTCATCGATGTCGCGGGGACGTACCGCCGGCATCAGCACCAGGAGGAGGAGACCCGTTGATCCGCAGGCCGGTCGCGCGCTCCCTGCCCCTGACGTGCTTGATCGCGCTCCTTCTCCTCGCGCTCGCCGCCTGCAGCAGCACCCCGGACCCCGGACCCGGCCCGGACGTCCACCCCTCCCCCATCCCCGCCCCGCCGTCCGACCGCTGGCAGCCGCGTCCCGGCACCGCCTGGCAGTGGCAGCTCAGCGGCAAGATCGACACCGGCATCGACGTACCCGTCTACGACATCGACGGCTTCGAGAACGACGCCGCCACCGTCGCCCGGCTGCACGCCGACGGGCGCAGGGTCGTCTGCTACGTCAACGCGGGTGCCTGGGAGGACTTCCGCCCCGACCGGACGGCGTTCCCCGCCGCCCTCCTCGGGCTCGGCAACGGGTGGAACGGCGAGCGGTGGCTCGACATCCGCCGCACGGACATCCTGCGCCCGTTGATGGCACAACGTTTCGACATGTGCCGCGCCAAGGGCTTCGACGGGGTCGAGCCCGATCTCATGGACGCCTACACCAACCGCTCCGGCTTCCCGCTGACCGCCGCCGACCAGCTCGCGTACAACCGCATGCTCGCCGGGCTCGCCCACGAGCGCGGTATGTCTGTCGGCCTCAAGAACGACCTGGAACAGATCCCGCAGCTGGTCGGCGACTTCGACTTCGCCGTCAACGAGGAGTGCGCGCAGAACGACGAGTGCGACGAGCTGACCCCGTTCATCACGGCGGGCAAGGCGGTGTTCCACGCCGAGTACTCCCTGCCGACGACGGAGTTCTGCCCGATCACCCGGCGGCTGGGCCTCAGCTCGCTGCTCAAGCACCTGAATCTCGACGCGTGGCGCCGGTCCTGCTAGGTCCGTGTCTGACGCCGAATCCGGCCCACCCGCCATGTCCTCCCCTACGGGAAGATCCCGTATCGGACGAATTTGTTACCCTCGCGGCATGGCACCCAAAGCGACTCCGGACACCCACCGGCCCGCCGCGCCGGTACGACGCGTCCCGGACCTCACGTTCCAGCTGAAGCACATCGCGCATGTGCTCACCACCGAACTGACGGCGGCGCTCGTCGAGATCGACAGCTCGCCGCGTCTGCACTGCGTGCTGGCCCACGCGCTGACGGGCGAGCTGACCCAGGCGCAGGTGGCGGAGCTCGCGGACCTCGACAAGACCACGATGGTCGTGACGATGGACGAGCTGGAGAAGGCCGGGCTCGCGGAGCGCCGCCCGTCGAGCACCGACCGCCGGGCGCGGATCATCTCGGTCACCGAGGCCGGCGAGCAGCACATCGCCGACGGCCTGGCGATCATCGACCGCATCCACGGCGAGGTGCTCGGCACGCTTCCGGAGGGCGAGCGGAAGGTCTTCGCCAGCGCCCTGCAGCGGCTGGCAGAGGGCCGACTCTCCACTCCCGTGGAATCCCCGCGCCCGGTCCGGCGGGCCCGGGAGGCACGAATCTAGTTCCGAAAAATATCGTCTATTACAAAACTATCTGTTAGCGTCTCTCTTGCCGGCCTCGAACAGGGAGACGACCTCATGTCGCTGACGAAGACGAAGACGAAAACGACGACGCGGACCCAGCCACGACGACAGCCGCAGACCTCGTCCCAGGACCGGTCCCGGTGGGCGGCCCTCGCGATCCTCTGCGCGGGGATGCTGATGGTGATCCTGGACGGCAGCATCGTGACCGTGGCGCTGCCCGCCATCCAGAGCGACCTCGGCTTCTCGCAGCCGGACCTCGCCTGGGTCGTCAACGCGTACATGATCGCGTTCGGCGGTCTGCTGCTCCTGGCCGGCCGCTTCGGCGACCTGATCGGCCGCAAGCGCATGTTCCTGGCGGGCATCACCCTCTTCACCGCCGCCTCCCTGCTGTGCGGGGTGGCCGGCTCCCCCGAGCTGCTGATCGCCGGCCGCTTCGTCCAGGGCGTCGGCGGCGCGATGGCCTCCGCGGTGAGCCTCGGCATGATCGTGACGCTCTTCCCCGAGCCGCGGGAGCGGGCCAGGGCGATCGGCGCGTTCAGCTTCGTCGGTGCGGCCGGGGCCTCGATCGGCCTGGTGCTGGGCGGCGTTCTCACCCAGTCCGCCGGCTGGCACTGGATCTTCTTCATCAACCTGCCGATCGGCGTCACCGCGGCGGTGCTGGCCGCCCGCATCCTCGTTCCCGACCGCGGACTCGGCCTGCGCTCCGGGGCCGACGCGACGGGCGCCGCGCTCGTCACCGCCGGCCTGATGCTCGGTGTCTTCACCATCGTCAAGGCCGGCGAGAACGGCTGGGCCTCGGCCCGCACCCTCGGTCTCGGCGCCCTGGCGGCCGCCCTGCTCGCCGGGTTCGTCCTCCGCCAGGCGAAGGCCGTCGCCCCGCTGCTGCCGCTGCGGGTGTTCCGCTCCCGCCAGGTGTCGGGGGCCAACGCGATCCAGATCCTCATGATCGCCGCACTGTTCGGCTTCCAGGTGCTCGTTGTCCTCTATATGCAGCACGTGCTCGGCTACGGTGCCGCGCGCAGCGGGCTGGCCCTGCTCCCGTCCGCCGCCGTGATCGGGATCGTCTCGCTCGGCTTCTCCGCCCGCCTGACCGCCCGGCTCGGTGAGCGCACCATGGTCGTCTCCGGTCTGGCGGTCCTGCTCGCCGGGCTCCTGCTGCTCAGCCGCGTCCCGGTGCACGGCGGCTACCTCGTCGACCTGCTGCCTGTGATGCTCTCCCTCGGCGGCTTCGGCCTGGCGATTCCCGCCCTGACCGGGCTCGGAATGTCCGGCGCCACCGAACGGGACGCGGGCGTCGCCTCCGGCCTGTTCAACACCACCCAGCAGATCGGCGGAGCGCTCGGCCTCGCGCTCCTCAACACCCTCGCCACGTCCCGTACCGGCCACCTGCTGAGCGCCGGGCGTTCCGTCCCCGAGGCGCTGACCGGTGGCTACCACCTCGCCTTCGGCGTCGGCGCGGGGCTGATCGCGGTGGCGCTGGTCCTCGCCGCGACGACCCTCCCTGCACGTAAGCCGCTTACGCGGCGACCGTGACCGCCCGGCGGGTCAGCAGGGCCTTCCTGCCGACGGTACGGGTGGTGCCGGCCGCCGCCCTGGCGCCGGTCGCGAAGACCACGACCCGCAGGACCACGAAGCGCCCGATGCCCGCCAGGCCGGACGCCGACAGATAGACGCCCTGCTCCAGCAGCGCCCCGGGGTTCGGGTGGACCGCGTGCAGGGTCAGCAGGGCGCCGGTGGTGAACAGGTAGCAAATGGTGGCGGTGAGGCCGGACTTCAGGTGGTCGCTCAGCCCGGCGCGTCCCGCCCGGAAGGTGAACCGGCCGTGCAGCTCCGTGGCGAGCAGGGTGGACGCGACGGTCACCACCGCGTTCGCCAGCGCGATCGGCACCTCGCCGGAGACCATCAGCAACACCGCGCTGGACAGCAGCCCAACTCCCCCGCCACAGACGACGAAGCGCACGAATGCCACCAACGGTCCGGTGGTGACCGGGGCTGTTACCGAGGTGGCGGCCATGTCGAACTCCTTGTCAGTGGCGGGTGTCACCGACTTTGCCGCACCTGAGCACCCCGACCCATCCGGTGGATGCCCCATTACTCCTGGGGGTTATCCCTACCCCACCCCCTAGCGGTGTCCCTGACGAACTCGTCCTCCGGACCCCGGGAGGGCGCTCCCCAGCAGGTCAGACGTTTCCGGGCAGCCGCTCGACCGCTTCCTTGGCTTCCTTCAGCCCGGCGCCCGTCAGGCCGCGGTAGGCCTTGATCGCCTGGATCTTCTTCCCCTGCCGCACCAGCTCGTTGATCTCCCGCAGGTCGGGGGAATCCACCTCTTCGATGCCCAGGTGGCGCAGGATCAACTCCTGACGGCGCTCCATGAGCCGGAGCCTGCGATCGACCCGGTCGACCTTCCGCTCGATCGCGGAACACAACGCGCCGGCACTGACAAGCGCGAACAACACCCATATGTACGTCACAGCGCACGACCCTACCGAAGTGGGCAAAGGCCCCACCGGGCCGGAACAAAAGGCGCGCCCCGGTCGGGAAACCCGACCGGGGCGCTCTCGCAGGACGCCGGTGGCGAGACCGGTACGCCTGCGGGTAGGCCATGTGGGACTCGAACCCACAACCAATGGATTAAAAGTCCACTGCTCTAACCATTGAGCTAACGGCCCGTTGTTCCTCCCAGCATAGCCGGGCGTGGGCGGGGGTCCGCGCCGCGTCGCCGCCGGTCAGCCGCAGAGAGGGGCGGGCAGGGGCAGGGGCCGGACGTAGGAGGGGTGCGGGAGGGGTGCGGTCCGCCCGCAGGGCCGGATCCAGCCACCCCCAACACAGAGAAACCGCAGGTCATCCGGGGATGACCTGCGGCTCTCACGGTGGGCCATGTCGGACTCGAACCGACAACCAATGGATTAAAAGTCCACTGCTCTGCCAATTGAGCTAATGGCCCGCAACCCGCAGCATAGCCCGGCGAGGGGCGCAGGTCCGAGTCTTATCGGCTGCGGATGATCTGCGCCGGGACCACGGCGGGCCGCGCCCCGGATCAGCCGGCCCCGGTCCCGGCTGCCGTGTCGGCCGCGGTGTCGGCTCCGTCCGCTGCCGCGGCGGTTGCCCCGGCGGCGGCCGGTTTGAGGAACCAGTGGCGGGCGGAGACCAGCCACCAGGCGGCGGCGAAGCCGAGGACGACGAGGACCGCCACCGGCGCGTAGTTGAAGCTCGTCGCCGTGACGGGACTCACCTGCGGCAGCATGAACAGCACGGTGATCAGCGCGACCCACCCCAGTGCGAAGATCCCGATCGGCCGGCTCCAACGCCCCAGATGCCACGGCCCGCGCTCGAAGGCGTCGCCCTTGCGCAGCCGCAGGAACGTCGGGATGACGTAGGCGATGTAGAGACCGATCACGGCGATCGACGTCACGGCCGCGTAGGCGGTGGGGTTGATCAGATACGGCAGCCCGAGCAGCATCGCACCGAGGGCGGCGAGCCAGACGGCGTTGGTGGGCGTGCGGGTGCGCTCGTTGATCCGGTGCCAGACGCGGGAGTACGGAAGGGCGCCGTCGCGCGAGAACGCGTAGATCATGCGGCTGTTGGCGGTGACGGACGCCATCCCGCAGAAGAGCTGGGCGACGATCACGACGAGCAGCAGCGCCTTGCCACCAGTCGCCCCGAGCCCGTCGATGAGGATCTGAGCGGGCGGGACGCCCGTGTCGCTGCCCAGGACGCCGCTGTAGCTGTGGATGGAGAAGGTGAACCCGAGCAGCAGCACGAAGCCGGCGATCCAGGACGTCCAGATGGACCGGACGATGCCGCGCGGTCCGGCGACGGACGCGTCGTGCGTCTCCTCCGTCATATGGGCGGAGGCGTCGTAGCCGGTGAAGGTGTACTGCGCCATCAGCAGGCCGATGAGCACCACGTAGAGGCTGCTGCTCCAGCCCGTTTTGTTGACGAACTCGGTGAAGACGAACGACGCCGACTGGTGACTGTCGGGGACGATCGCGAGCGCCCCGACGATGACGACGACGCCGATCACATGCCACCACACGCTGATGTCGTTCAGCAGGGCGACGATCCGCACCCCGAAGGTGTTGAGCACGCCGTGCAGGACGAGGATCGCCGCGAAGAGGACCATCGTGTGCCCGGGAGTGGCCGCCCAGTCGAACTGCAGTGTCAGATAGGCGTTGAGGAAGCTCGCCGCCCCGAAGTCGATGCCCGCGGTGACCGCGACCTGCCCCAGCACGTTGAACCAGCCCGTGAACCACGCCCAGGCGGCGGCGCTGCGCTCCGGCGCCAACGCCCGCGCCCAGTAGTACAGCCCGGCCGAGGTCGGATACGCCGAACAGACCTCGGCCATCGCCAGCCCGACCACGAGCGTCATCAGCCCGACGCCCACCCAGCCCCACATGATGACCGCCGGGCCACCGGTGTTCATGCCGAACATGTACAGCGTCAGACACCCCGACAGCACCGAGATGATCGTGAACGACACCGCGAAGTTCGAGAACGCCGACATCCGACGCGCCAGCACCTGCGTATAGCCGAGCTGCCGCAACCGCTCCTCGTCGGACCCCTCGGGGGAATCCGGCAGATCCTTCCGCACTGTTGTCATGCCCCCAGCAATTCCCCGGCCGAGGGCACGACATGCGCCGCAGCCACCGCCGGTTCACGGCAGCCGCAACTCCACCGCCCGGTCCCGTACCGGCGCCGAGCCGCATCCCGGAAGCACGGTGAACGCGGGCACACCCGCCACGGCGAGCAGTCCGCGTCCGATGCTCAACTGCCGGGCGCGCCCGACCCCTAGGCCCATTTCTTCAGAAACGTTTCGACGTCACCGGCGGACATGCTGCGAGCGTTCGCGAAGGTCCCACAGCAAACAGAAGCAACAAAAAACGGGCCCGGACGATGCGAGTGCATCGTCCGGGCCCGTTCAGTCAGGCAGGTTCAGGCCTGATCAGTTGGCCTTCCAGCGCGGCTTGCGGTCGATCGAGCCGGTGCCGGTCTGACCCGGGCGGCTGTCACGGCGCTCGAAGGTGCGGCCGGCGGGGCGCTCGTCACGGCGGTCGCGGTTGAAGGGGCGGTCGCCGCCGGTGCGGAAGCCGCTGCCGGTGGCCGGACGCTCTTCGCGGCGGTCACGGTTGAAGGCCGGACGGTCGGCGCCGCCGGAGCGGAAGCCACCACCGGTGGACGGGCGGTCGTCGCGGCGCTCGAAGGAACGGCCGCCGGTGGGACGGTCGCCGGTCGGGCGGTCGCCGCCGGAGCGGAAGCCGCCGGACGGACGGTCGTCACGACGCTCGAAGGAACGGCCGCCGCTGGGGCGCTCGTCACGACGGTCACGGTTGAAGCCACCCGAGGACGGGCGGTCGTCGCGGCGCTCGAAGGAACGGCCGCCGGTGGGACGGTCGCCGCCGGAGCGGAAACCACCGGAGGACGGGCGGTCGTCGCGGCGCTCGAACGAACGGCCACCGGTCGGGCGGTCGCCGCCGGAGCGGAAACCACCGGAGGACGGACGGTCGTCACGACGCTCGAACGAACGGCCGCCGGAGGGGCGCTCGTCACGGCGGTCGCGGCCCTGGTAGCCACCGGAGCCCTGACGGTCGTCGCGACGGCCGTAGTTGCCCCGGTCGTCACGGCGCTGCGGCTCCGGCTGGACCGGGATGGCCGCGATCCGGGCTGCCTCGGCAGCCGCGGCCTCGGCGATCTCCAGGGCCTTGGCGGCGACGGCCTCTTCCGGGTCCTCGCCACGCTCGCGGGCGGAGCGCATGGTGAGGCGGTCGGCCTCCTCGCGCAGCTCGGTGGCCCGGCGCTGCAGCTTCTCCAGCTCGCGGGTCATCTCCGCGACCTCACGCTCGGCCTGCGCCGCGGCGTTCTGTACGGAGTCGGCCTGGACGTCGGTCATCGAGCGGGCGCCGGTGATCGTGGCGACCTCCTCGTCGAAGACGCCCGAGCCGCCGATGATGTGGCGCGAAGCGTCGACGCCCGCGTCCTCCATCAGACGGAAGATGGTCTTGCGCTGGTGCGGAAGCGCCAGCGACACGACCGTGCCGGACTCACCGGCGCGGGCGGTACGGCCCGAGCGGTGCAGGTAGTCCTTGTGGTCGGCGGCCGGGTCGACGTTCAGCACCAGGCCGATGCCGTCCACGTGGATACCGCGCGCGGCAACGTCGGTGGCGACGAGGACGTTGACGAGACCGCCCTTGAAGTCCTCCAGCACGCGGGTACGGGCGCCCTGCGTCATGCCGCCGTGCAGCGCGTCGGCCTTGACGCCCGACTCGATGAGCTGCTCGGCGACGCGGTCGGCGCCCATCTGGGTGCGGACGAAGATGATCGTGCGGCCCTTGCGGGCTGCGATGGCGGCGGTGACCGGCGCCTTGTCCTTCGGCTTCACGACGAGCACGTGGTGGGTCATGGTGGTGACCGCGCCCTGCGCCGCGTCGACCTCGTGCGTGACCGGGTTCTTCAGGTAGCGCTTGACGAGGGAGTCGATCTCGTTCTCCAGGGTGGCGGAGAACAGCAGACGCTGGCCGCCGACCGGAACCTGGTCGAGGATCTCGGTGACCTCGGGCAGGAAGCCCATGTCGGCCATCTGGTCGGCCTCGTCGAGGACCGCGATCTGGATCTTGTCGAGCGAAGCGGCGCCGCGGTTCATCAGGTCACGCAGCCGGCCCGGGGTGGCGACGAGGATGTCGACACCGCGCTCCAGCGCGTAGATCTGGTTGGACATCGAGGTACCGCCGCAGACGACCTTCATCTTGAGGCCGAGGACGTCACCGTACGGCTGCAGCGCGTCGGCGACCTGCATGGCGAGCTCACGCGTCGGCGTCAGGATGATGCCGCGGGGGCGCTTCTTCTCGGTGTGGCCACCGGCGAGCAGCGACAGCAGCGGAAGGCCGAAGGAGAGCGTCTTGCCGGAGCCGGTACGGCCACGGCCGAGGATGTCCTTGCCGGCCAGGGCGTCCGGGATGGTCGCGGCCTGGATCGGGAACGGCTTGGTGACGCCGTTCTGCGCGAGCTTGCGGACGATGCCCTCGGCGAGACCGAGGTCTCCGAACGTCGGGCCGGTGTAGGGCTCTTCTTCTTCGGCCTCTTCGGCCTCGTCCACGGCGTCGGTGTCCGCGTCGGTGTCCGCTTCGACGGAAGCGTCGGCGACGACGGCCTCGTCGGCCGTGGTGTTGATGGTGGTGTCGGCCTCGACGATGTCGGTCCCTGCGGACTCGACGTCGGTGATCGCGGCCGTGGTGTCGATCGTGGTGTCGTCAGCCACGGAGTCGTCCATGGGCATGGCGGTACGGTCGGCGGTGTTAATGGGCATGCTAAAGCTGAACCTCTCGGAGACTCGGCACGCGCCAGCTCCGGGGTTCGCATACAACCGCCTCAATGCGGTCAGCAGCCTGGAGAAAAGGAACGCGCCACGCGGCGCTCTTCGGATTCGGCGCCGGGCATTAGGATCAAACGATCTACCAGCATACGCATCTCCGGCCCGATTGACCAATCGGGCCGGGAGGACGCTGCTGACCACCTACTTTACACCGGATACGGCGTATTCGCGGGTGATGTCGGTTACACCGGTCAGGCCGAATGCGCCGGCCCTGCCGGAGGGCCCGGCTACGCCGGAGGAGCCGTTGCGACGGGCGAATCCGACGGCGAGGGCGGCGTCGTCGTTGGGGGCGCCGGGGGGTCGGTGGTCGCCGAGGCGGTGGCGGACGGCTGCGGGCTGGACGGCGGCGCGGAGGGGGTGGGCCCGCCCGGCCCGACGGAGGGCTTGCCCGCCCCCGGGGACGGCGCCGGCTTCGCGGCAACCGGAGAACCGCCCACCGACGGCACGCCGCTCGGCGACCCGGACGCGGACGGCGAACCGCTCGGCTTGGCCTTGTGGCCGCCCGGCGCCGCCTTGCTGCCGTCCGGCAGCGTTCCGTCGGACCCCGCGCCGACCCGCGCGGACGGCGAGCCCCCTTGCGGCCGCGGATCGTCCCGCGAGTCCCCGGTGCTCATACAGCCGGCCGTCAGCAGGACGGCGGTGGCGGCGAGTAGTGCTCCGGCAGTCCGCGCGGCAGCGCGGGAGGAGGAAGGGGGCACGTGCATGCACCTCGGGGAGTCAGGACGCGGCGGGCAGGATCTCTGGTGCCCAACGCCCGCGCCACCCCGCAGGACACGCCCCAGGGCGCGCCCCGCCCGTCACGTCACCCGTCACACCACGCGCCACGTCACCCGTCACGCCGCCGTCATGTCGCCCGCCGCGTCGCCGTCGCGTCACCCG
This sequence comes from Streptomyces sp. NPDC045021, assembly GCF_056432645.1. Lineage (NCBI taxonomy): Bacteria > Bacillati > Actinomycetota > Actinomycetes > Kitasatosporales > Streptomycetaceae > Streptomyces > Streptomyces sp. NPDC045021. The sequence goes on along the minus strand of NZ_JBWKIQ010000002.1, from coordinate 570,057 downwards.
GTCACGTCACCCGTAGCCGAGCGCGTGCAGCCGCTCGTCGTCGATGCCGAAGTGGTGGGCGATCTCGTGAACGACCGTCACCTCGGTCTCCGCGACCACGTCCTCACGGTTGTCACACATCCGCAGCGTCGGCCCCCGGTAGATCGTGATCCGGTCCGGCAGGACTCCCGCGTACCACTCACCGCGCTCCGTCAGGGGTGTCCCCTCGTAGAGGCCGAGCAGGTCGGGGTCCTTGGGATCGGGCTCGTCCTCGACGAATACGGCGACGTTGTCCATCAGCCGTGTCAGCTCGGCCGGAATCCGGTCGAGCGCTTCGCCGACCAGTTCCTCGAACTCCTCGCGCGTCATCTCCAGCACCCGCCCATTGTCGGTCATGGGCGGCGCTTTCCCCCGGCGTACGGCACCACTTCCGGGCGCCCCCTCACCCCGCCCCGCACCCGGCCCCGACCGCCCCCGCGACCGGCCGGTAAACCGTTTTGGCGATACCCGGCGGCATCCCATATGCTTCTCTCGTCCCCGACGGCGCCGACAAGCGCCCAAGGCGGGCCAATTAGCCCTCATCGTCTAGTGGCCCAGGACGCCGCCCTTTCAAGGCGGTAGCACGGGTTCGAATCCCGTTGGGGGTACGCTTTACCGTGTGTGAGACTCGTCTTACACATAGCTAGGTCCTGTGGAGCAGTTTGGAGTGCTCGCCACCCTGTCAAGGTGGAGGCCGCGGGTTCAAATCCCGTCAGGACCGCTGCGGCTGGGTAGCTCAGTTGGTACGAGCGACCGCCTGAAAAGCGGTAGGTCGCCGGTTCGACCCCGGCCCCAGCCACCGCACGACGAAGGCCCCGTCTCCGGACGGGGCCTTCGTCGTTCCCCCGCAGACGTTCCCCCGCAGACGTTCCCCCGCAGACGTCCCCCAGCAGTCGTGCCCCAGCAGCCTCGCCCGCCCCTCCGGCTCCTCACCCCGGCTCCTCATCGCTGTCCGATGCGTCACACTCCCTCGGCCCGGAGCCCCGCCCCGCCTCCCCACCGTTCCGGCCCGGATTCAACGACTTTCGGCGGATCTCCCGGCCCGGCCGCGCGCCGCCCCCGGTCCGGTCCGGGCCGAGCCCCGCTCGCACAGGGCCGAAATGATTCGCGGACTCTTCCGGCCGGGTGAGATCCTGGGGGCCGTATGTCTACGCAGCCTGCTTCCGCCTCCAGTGCCGCCGGTCAGCCCGGCCCCGCCACCCTCGCCGACCTGGGATCCCGTCTCTCCGCACTGTCGCTCCGCGACGAAGTGCGGCTCGGCCGCCGTCTTGAAGGCGCCCGCCGGATCCGCAAGACCGAAGCCCGCGCGGCGGTGCTGGCGGAGATCGCCGGCCAGATCGAGCAGGGCGAGGCGCGTGTGGAGCGCCGGCGCGCCGCCGTGCCCGCGGTCAGCTACCCCGAGCAGCTGCCGGTCAGCCAGAAGAAGGACGAGATCCTGGCGGCCGTCCGCGATCACCAGGTGGTGATCGTCGCGGGCGAGACGGGCTCGGGCAAGACCACCCAGATCCCCAAGATCTGCCTGGAACTGGGGCGCGGGGTGCGCGGCCTGATCGGCCATACGCAGCCTCGGCGGATCGCGGCCCGCACCGTCGCGGACCGGGTCGCGGAGGAGCTGAACACCCCGCTCGGCGAGGCCGTCGGCTGGAAGGTCCGCTTCACCGACCAGGTCGGCGACCGCACGCTGGTCAAGCTGATGACCGACGGCATCATGCTCGCGGAGATCCAGACCGACCGCGAACTGCTGCAGTACGACACGATCATCATCGACGAGGCGCACGAGCGCAGCCTCAACATCGACTTCATCCTGGGCTACCTCGCCCAGCTGCTGCCCCGCCGCCCCGACCTCAAGGTGATCATCACCTCGGCCACCATCGACCCGGCGCGCTTCTCCCGGCACTTCGGGGACGCCCCGGTCGTCGAGGTGAGCGGGCGGACGTACCCGGTGGAGGTCCGCTACCGGCCGCTGCTCGCGGAAGAGGGCGATGACGACGACCGCGACCAGGTCACCGCGATCTGCGACGCGGCGGAGGAGCTCCAGCGCGAGGGCCCCGGCGACATCCTGGTCTTCCTCTCCGGCGAACGGGAGATCCGCGACACCGCGGACGCGCTCAACAAGCTGAACCTGCGCTCCACCGAGGTGCTGCCGCTGTACGCGCGGCTCTCCTCGGCCGAGCAGCACCGGGTCTTCCAGAAGCACGCCGGCCGCCGCATCGTGCTGGCCACGAACGTCGCCGAGACGTCCCTGACGGTGCCCGGGATCCGGTACGTGATCGACCCGGGCAATGCCCGTATCTCCCGCTACAGCCACCGCACCAAGGTCCAGCGGCTGCCGATCGAGGCGATCTCGCAGGCCAGCGCCAACCAGCGCAAGGGCCGTTGTGGGCGTACCTCGGACGGTATCTGCGTGCGGCTGTACTCCGAGGAGGACTTCGAGTCCCGCCCGGAGTTCACCGACGCGGAGATCCTGCGCACGAACCTGGCGTCCGTCATCCTCCAGATGACGGCGGCCGGGCTGGGCGACATCGCCAAGTTCCCCTTCATCGACCCGCCGGACAGCCGCCACATCAAGGACGGCGTCCAGCTCCTGGAGGAGCTCGGCGCGCTCGACCCGAAGGAGAAGGACCACCAGAAGCGGCTGACGCCGCTGGGCCGCAAGCTGGCCCAGCTGCCCGTCGACCCGCGGCTCGCCAGGATGGTGCTGGAGGCCGACCGCAACGGCTGTGTCCGTGAGGTCATGGTGATCGCGGCCGCGCTGTCGATCCAGGACCCGCGCGAGCGGCCCGCGGAGAAGAAGCAGCAGTCGGACGAGAAACACCGCCGGTTCGCCGACGAGACCAGCGACTTCCTGACGTATCTGAACCTGTGGCGCTATGTGCGCGAGCAGCAGAAGGAGCTGTCGTCCTCGGCCTTCCGGCGGATGTGCCGGTCGGAGTTCCTGAACTACCTGCGGATCCGCGAGTGGCAGGACATCTACAGCCAGCTGCGCTCGGTCGCCAAGACCATGGGCATCCATCTGGAGGAGAAGGAGAGCGACGCCGCTCCCGACTCGCAGCGGCTGCACACCTCGCTCCTCGCCGGGCTGCTGTCGCACCTGGGGCTGAAGGACACCGACAAGAACGAGTATCTGGGCGCCCGCAGCGCCAAGTTCGCGATCTTCCCCGGCTCGGCGCTGTTCAAGAAGCCGCCGCGCTGGATCATGTCGGCGGAGCTGGTGGAGACCTCGCGGCTGTGGGCGCGGGTGAACGCGAAGATCGAGCCGGAGTGGGTCGAGCCGCTCGCGCAGCATCTGGTGAAGCGCACCTACAGCGAGCCGCACTGGGAAAAAGATCAAGCCGCGGTGATGGCGTTCGAGCGGGTGACGCTGTACGGCGTACCGATCGTCGCGCAGCGCAAGGTGAATTACGGACGGATCGACGCGGAGGTCTCGCGGGACCTGTTCATCCGCAACGCGCTGGTCGAGGGCGACTGGCGGACCCATCACCAGTTCTTCCACGACAACCGCAAGCTGCTCGGTGAGGTCGAGGAGCTCGAACACCGGGCCCGCCGCCGGGACATCATGGTCGACGACGAGACGCTCTTCGACTTCTACGATCAGAAGTTGCCCCAAGACGTCGTGTCCGGCGCCCACTTCGACTCCTGGTGGAAGCAGAAGCGCCGGGACGAACCCGAACTGCTCAACTTCGAACAGTCGATGCTGATCAACGAGGCCGCCCAGACCGTCACCAAGGACGACTACCCGGACTCCTGGCGCCAGGGCCGGCTCAAGTTCAAGGTGACGTACCAGTTCGAGCCGGGCGCGGACGCGGACGGCGTGACCGTCCACATCCCGCTCCAGGTGCTCAACCAGGTCACCCCCGACGGCTTCGACTGGCAGATCCCGGGCCTGCGCGAAGAGGTCGTCACCGAACTGATCCGGTCGCTCCCCAAGCCGATCCGCCGGCACTACGTACCCGCGCCGAACTACGCGAAGGCGTTCCTGGACCGGGTGGTGCCCGTCCAGGAGCCGCTGCCCGACACGCTCGCCCGCGAGCTGCAGCGGATGGTCGGCGTCCGGATGGACGTCGAGGACTTCGACCTCGGCAAGGTCCCCGACCACCTCAAGATCACCTTCCGCGTGACCGACGAGCGCGGCCGCAAGCTCGCCGAGGACAAGGACCTGGAGGCGCTCACGCTGCGGCTCAAGCCGAAGACCCGTGAGGTGATCTCCAAGGCCGCCGACGCCATCGGCATCGAGCAGCGCACCGGTCTGACGCAGTGGACCATCGGGACCCTGCCGCGCACCTTCGAGATCCGGCGCGGCGGGCAGCCCGTGAAGGCGTTCCCGGCACTGGTCGACGAGGGCGCGAGCGTCGCCGTACAGCTCTTCGACACCGAGGCCGAGCAGAGCGCGGCGATGTGGCGCGGCACCCGTCGGCTGATCCTGCTCAACATCCCCTCGAACCCGTCGAAGTTCGCCCAGGGGCAGCTGAACAACGAGGCCAAGCTGGCGCTCTCGCGCAATCCGCACGGCAGCATCCAGGCGCTCTTCGACGACTGCGTGACCGCCGCCGCCGACAAGCTGATCGCCGACCACGGCGGACCGGCCTGGGACGAGGAGTCGTTCCGCAAGCTCTTCGACAAGGTGCGCACGGACCTGGTCGACGTGACGGTGAGGACGGTGAGCCGGGTCCAGCAGGTACTGGCCGCCTGGCAGGCCTGTGAGCGCCGTCTGAAGGCCACCACGAGCCTCGTCCTGGTGGCGAACCTGACGGACGTCAGGGAGCAGCTGGCGGCCCTGGTGCCGGCCGGCTTCGTCACGGCCACCGGTCTGCGCCGGCTGCCGGACCTCATGCGGTACCTGGTGGCGGTCGACCGGCGGCTGCAGCAGATGCCCACGAACGTCCAGCGGGACACCATGCGCATGGAGAAGGTCCTGGAGATCCAGCGCGAGTACGCGGAGCTGCTGGCGTCCCGGCCCGCCGGGCGCCCGGTTCCGGACAAGGTTCGGGACATTCGCTGGCTGATCGAGGAACTGCGCGTCAGCTACTTCGCGCACGCGCTGGGCACCTCCCAGCCCGTCTCCGACAAGCGGATCTTCAAGGTGCTGGACGAGGCCTGGGGCTGACGGCCGGGGGGCGCGGGGGCCGGCCGCGGGCCGGTCCTGCGGAGGGTCCGCGAGGGGCTGCCGACCGGTCAGCGGCCGTGCCGCCGAACGGGTTCGACCCCACCCCCTGACCTGCTGTACAGTCTCTCTCGCAGCGCAGGAAGGTTCGGCGCCGCAAAGCCTGGTCCTGTGGAGCAGTTTGGAGTGCTCGCCACCCTGTCAAGGTGGAGGCCGCGGGTTCAAATCCCGTCAGGACCGCATCAACGAACGGCCCGGATCCCTTACGGATCCGGGCCGTTCGCGTTGTGGCCCACCCGCTCCGGCCGGCCCCGCGCCCCCTGTGATCCCCCCGCGGCGAGCGTTGTGCGCCGTCTTGACGGGCCCCGGCGGCCGCCGGTACGCCTTCGGTATGACGCCGACTCCCAGGCACGAGACGAGGGCGCTCCTGCGCGCCCACCTGGCGGCCGCTTCAGGGAGCAGGCACCTCACCCGACACTGCGTCACCTGCCACCGCCTGCTGCGCCTTGCCCTCCTGAAGCCCGATTCCCCATTACCGCAAGGATCTGAGCAGCCACAAGACCCGTGCATGTGACGGGCGTCACCCAAATAGTTCCAAGACTTGGGGAACTCGACCCCCTTCTGGGGGGTGTCAATTTAATATGTGCAATTGCACCTGTGCCCGATCTGCCCGCGATGCGCATCGACCACCGGCAACAGGTCCGCGCATGATGCCCACAAGAGTCCACAGCGGACCCCACACAGGCGCTCGTTCGACCTCTCGCGACGGCCGGCACAACACCCCCCGAATGCCCCGCAACGTCTCGCAACGCCCCCTCAAGAGGCCCTGAGGGGCCCGTGAGGGCACAAAAAAGATCGCATCGGACCCGGCGGAGTCCGATGCGATCTCTGTGTCCTTGGGGAGTCCCTGATGGGGGCAGGGGCCCGTGGAGCAGGTGACTTATGGGGTGGGGGCCCCATAAGACGGCCCTAAAGGGCATGTAAGGGCTAGTCAGGCCTCGCTGCGCTGCTGCGGAATGCCCGCCAGAAGTGCGCGGACCTCCGCCTCGCGGTAGCGGCGGTGCCCGCCGAGCGTGCGGATGGACGTGAGCTTCCCAGCCTTGGCCCACCGTGTGACCGTCTTCGGGTCCACGCGGAACATCGTGGCCACCTCAGCGGGGGTCAGCAGCGGCTCGGCATCAGGGGTGCGAGCGGTCATGAGCGGCCTCCTCGAGAGAACCGAACCAGCGCGGTTCTTCCTCTAAATTCTGCACCTTGACCCGTGTTGCCCGAAATGGCAGACGCGGGCCGAGTCGGTAATAGGACGAACGGCTTGTCCTCGGCACTACAACTACACCATCCGTCCAGCCTCGTCGGCCAAACCGATGGAATTGCCCTCTCAGGGGTTCAAGCTCTACGGAAGCCGATGGACCATGCCATAACGGACAGTCACTCCGACGTGACGATCAGTCACAGCTGGATCACCAGCCCCATCCCCACCCTCAAGATGTGCAATACCAGACAATCCGCCCATTGCTGGACGGAACAAGCTCTTCCAGGACTCGTTGTCCCATATTGGCACGACCGGTGGGGATGTCCGCAAGAGTCCAGTTACGTGCTCTCCGTCACGCTTGAGCCAATGGCCCGGATCGGGACCATGGTCCCGGGACTTCCCGCGGCGCGTCGGCAGCCTCCGGCGTCAGCTCGCGAACTGCAGCTCGCGGATGGTCCGCCAGCGCTCGGTGAGCCGCTCGTACGCCTCGGAGGCCGCCGCTCCCGACCCGTCCTTCAGCGCCGCCAGACCCTCGGCCACATCGGCGGCCGACCGGTCCTCCGCGAGATCCGCCTCGGGGATGGCGTGCACCAGGCCGCCGTAGTCCAGCTCGACCATGGAGCGCGGGTGGAACTCCTCCAACCACCGTCCCACATCGATCAGACCGTCGATCAGCGGGCCGTCGTCCAGCGCGTCCTTGAGCACCCGCAGTCCGCGCGCCACCCGGCGGCGGGCCTGCACCATCGGCGTCCGGTACCGCATCAGCGGCTCCTTGGCCTCGCCGAGCCCGGCGGGCTCGTACTCGCGCTCGTCATCGCCGAACAGGGCGAACCAGCGCACCGGTACGTGCCACGTCGCGGTGCGGATCCACGGCCTGGCGTCCGGGTTGCGCTCCCGCCACGCCTCGTGGTCCGCCTCCGCCTGGGCGCGGACCACTGCGGGCAGCACCGCGTCCAGCACGATCGCCGGCAGCTGCTCGGCGAGGGTGTCCAGCGCCAGCCAGCCGCGCAGCCGGGTACGCCAGGGGCAGATGTGCGTCACGCCGTTGACGACGGCGACGAAGGCGTCACGGCTCTCGTGCACCGGGACCGCGACCGGCGGGACCGGCACCAGGTCCGCCAGCGACTGCCGCAGCTCGTCCTGTGCGGTCCGCAGCTCGCCGGCGGCCGCGTAGCGGTACCAGTGGGTGCGTTCGGGCTCGGGGAACGCCGCCAGCGGCTCGTAGACCCGCAGATACGCCGCGTACGGGACCAGCACCGACGACAAGCCCACACCCGCTTCCTCGTGACCGGCTCTCACCCGAATCGTCCCACGCTCCGGCCCGCGGCGGGGGTGATCCACAGCACTGTGCCCGTCCGGGCGTCCGCGGGCGCCCGCGGGGTCCTCCGGCGCGTCGTGGCGCACGGCTCCGGAAGACCCTCGTCCGCTTCTTCCGGCGGCGACGCGGGGCCCGTTCGCGTGACCGCGGCCCGAAAGAGCCCAGCTCGGCGCGGTCCCGAGGGGGGTGCACCGGGCGCGGCGGAGGCTGTTCACGATCACCCGGTCGGGCCCTACGACCATGCGGGCCCCCCGAGGGCAATACGCTTGCGCCAACCGGCCCTCCCCACCCGCACGGAGGGCAACCTCTGGACTGCAGGAGTCACCACCGTGACCGACGTTCTTCAGACTTCCAGCGTCGTCTCCAAACTGTTCCGGTCGGAACAGGGCGGACACGAGCAAGTCGTCTTCTGCCAGGACCGTGCCAGCGGCCTCAAGGCCGTCATCGCGCTCCACTCCACCGCTCTGGGCCCGGCCCTCGGCGGTACCCGCTTCTACGACTACGCGACCGACGAAGAGGCCGCGCTCGACGCCCTCAACCTCTCCCGCGGCATGTCGTACAAGAACGCTCTGGCCGGGCTCGACCACGGTGGCGGCAAGGCTGTGATCATCGGTGATCCGGAAGCGATCAAGAGCGAAGAACTCCTGCTCGCCTATGGCCGATTTGTGGCCTCGCTCGGCGGTCGTTACGTCACCGCCTGCGATGTCGGCACCTACGTGGCCGACATGGACGTCGTCGCCCGCGAGAACCGCTGGACCACCGGCCGCTCCCCCGAGAACGGCGGCGCCGGCGACTCCTCCGTGCTGACCGCCTTCGGCGTCTTCCAGGGCATGCGCGCCGCCGCCCTCAGCCAGTGGGGCGAGCCCACCCTGCGCGGCCGCCGGGTCGGCATCGCCGGCGTCGGCAAGGTCGGCCACCACCTGGTGGAGCACCTGATCGAGGACGGTGCCGAGGTCGTGATCACCGACGTCCGCGCCGACGCCGTCGACCGGATCCGCGCGCGCCACCCGCAGATCACCGCCGTCTCCGACGCCGATGTCCTGATCCGCACCCCGCTCGACGTCTACGCGCCCTGCGCGCTCGGCGGCGCGCTGAACGACGAGACCGTACCGGCCCTCACCGCCACCGTCGTGTGCGGCGCGGCCAACAACCAGCTCGCCCACCCGGGCGTCGAGAAGGACCTCGCCAACCGCGGGATCCTCTACGCGCCCGACTACGTGGTGAACGCCGGTGGCGTGATCCAGGTCGCGGATGAGCTGCACGGCTTCGACTTCGATCGGGCCAAGGCCAAGGCGACGAAGATTTTTGACACCACCGCCGCCATTTTCGACCGCGCCCGGACCGATGGCATTCCGCCGGCCGCCGCCGCGGACCGACTGGCCGAGCAGCGCATCGCCGACCGGACCCCGGCCGCCGACTGGCTGCGTCCCGAGGCAGGCTGATTTCAGCCACTTACCCGCCGGTCACCCGCCGCTCACCTGCTGTGCGGCGGGCGGTCGCCTGTCCGAGGGCAGGCGACCGCCCGGCGATCTCCGCCGGAACCGCCCGGTGGACCCCTCGCCGATTCGCTCAGTGACCGAACGCACGACGCGATAGCAAGTTCGCGCTAGAACCGGGTAAAATCACGGCTGACCAGCCAGGACAGGGCCCACTTCGGCTCCCGCTCCGACGCGCGTCGTGCGGGCGACGTACCGTGCGGCTCCGGAAGCAGGTACCGTTGAAGCCCTACGGACCGGTCTCTCTCCTGAGAGACCGCTCCGATTCATGAACGCGTGTCAAGACTCGGGGCCATCGAGCCCCGCCGTTGAGGGGGTCGAGCCATGGGGCGCGGCCGGGCCAAGGCCAAGCAGACGAAGGTCGCCCGCCAGCTGAAGTACAACAGCGGCGGAACAGATCTCACACGTCTGGCCGACGAGCTGGGCGCATCGTCACCACTTCCGGTACTTCCGCCGGAGCCTGTTGTGGACGATGACGACGAGAACGACGACGACCCGTACGCACAGTACGCGAGTCGTTACAACGATGACGACGAGGACGAGGACTCCGAGCCCTCGCCGCAACGCCGTCACTCTTGACGCTGCACTTCTACAGACCCGGTCCGGGGCCCGCCCCGGACCGGGTTTCGTCATGGCCCATGGCGCCCAGGGCGCCGGACCGGCCGACTACTTCGCGTAGTCGCCGGTCAGGGTCACGGCTTCGGCGTGGTCACCGCGTTCGACGACCTCGCCACTCACCCATGCCTCCACACCGCGGTCCGCGAGGGTGGCGAGCGCCACATCCACCGAGTCCTGCGGCACGACCGCGATCATGCCGACGCCCATGTTCAGCGTCTTCTCCAGCTCCAGCCGCTCCACCCCGCCGAGCTCACCGACGGTGGTGAAGACCGGATCCGGCCGCCACGTCGAACGGTCGACCGTGGCGTGCAGGTGGTCCGGGATCACGCGGCCCAGGTTGTTGGCCAGACCGCCGCCGGTGATGTGCGAGAACGCGTGCACCGGAGCGAGCCGGGTGAGCGCCAGGCAGTCCAGCGAGTAGATCTTGGTCGGCTCCAGCAGCTCCTCGCCGAGGGTCCGGCCGAACTCCGGAACGTCCCGGTCCAGCTCCCAGCCGGCCCGGTCGAAGAAGACATGGCGGACCAGCGAGTACCCGTTGGAGTGAAGTCCGGACGACTCGATCGCGATCACCGCGTCACCCGAACGGATACGATCCGCGCCCAGCACCTGATCGGCCTCGACCACACCGGTCCCGGCGCCCGCGACGTCGAAGTCGTCCGGGCCCAGCAGCCCCGGGTGCTCGGCGGTCTCGCCACCGACCAGCGCGCAGCCGGCCAGTACGCAGCCCTCGGCGATGCCCTTGACGATCGCCGCGACCCGCTCCGGGTAGACCTTGCCGACGCAGATGTAGTCGGTCATGAAGAGCGGCTCCGCGCCGCACACGACCAGGTCGTCCACGACCATGCCGACCAGGTCGTGGCCGATCGTGTCGTAGACGCCCATCCTGCGGGCGATGTCGACCTTCGTGCCGACGCCGTCCGTGGCGGAGGCGAGCAGCGGCCGCTCGTAGCGCTTGAGGGCGGAGGCGTCGAAGAGTCCGGCGAACCCGCCGAGGCCGCCGACGACCTCGGGCCGGGTGGCCTTCTTCACCCACTGCTTCATCAGGTCCACGGCGCGGTCGCCCGCTTCGATGTCCACGCCGGCGGAGGCGTAGCTGGCGCCGGTATTCTCAGGCATGGCTGGGAACTTTCACGTCGTCGAATAGGTGCGGTGCGATCGCCGGTGCGGCGATCAGGGGAGCCGGATTCACGGTCACCGGCTCCCGGGGTGGAGCGTCACGGCAGTAGTCCGTCACGGCAGTAGTCCGAGCTTGCCCGACTACGGACGGCGCAGCGCGTCGGCGGCGTCCGTACCACCGGCCAGCTCGTTCTCCAGGAGCTGCTTGCCGAGCAGCTCGGGGTCGGGCAGATCCATCGGGTAGACACCGTCGAAGCAGGCGCGGCACAGGTTCGGCTTGGCGATCGTCGTCGCCTCGACCATCGCGTCCAGCGAGATGTACGCGAGCGAGTCCGCGCCCAGCGACTTGCCGATCTCCTCGACGGACATGCCGTTGGCGATCAGCTCGGCGCGGGTGGCGAAGTCGATGCCGAAGAAGCACGGCCACTTGACCGGCGGCGACGAGATCCGGATGTGGACCTCGGCGGCCCCCGCCTCACGGAGCATCCGCACCAGCGCGCGCTGGGTGTTGCCGCGGACGATCGAGTCGTCCACGACGATCAGGCGCTTGCCGCGGATGACGTCCTTGAGCGGGTTCAGCTTGAGCCGGATACCCAGCTGCCGGATAGTCTGCGACGGCTGGATGAACGTCCGGCCGACGTACGAGTTCTTGACCAGGCCGGTGCCGTACGGGATCCCGCTCGCCTCGGCGTAGCCGACCGCGGCCGGCGTGCCGGACTCCGGAGTCGGTATCACCAGATCGGCTTCGACGGGGGCCTCGGCGGCGAGCTTGCGGCCCATCTCCACCCGGGACAGGTAGACGTTCCGGCCCGCGATGTCGGTGTCGGGGCGTGCCAGGTACACGTACTCGAAGATGCAGCCCTTGGGCTTGGCCTCCGCGAAACGGGTGGTCCGCAGACCGTTCTCGTCGATCGCGACCAGCTCGCCGGGCTCGATCTCCCGGACGAAGCTGGCACCGCAGATGTCGAGGGCGGCGGACTCCGAGGCGACGACCCAGCCGCGCTCGAGGCGGCCCAGCACCAGCGGGCGGATGCCCTGCGGGTCACGCGCCGCGTACAGCGTGTGCTCGTCCATGAAGACAAGGCTGAAAGCACCCTTGACCTGAGGCAGCACCTTGGAGGCGGCGAGCTCGACGGAGAGCGGCTTGCCGTCCTCGTCGACCTGTCCGGCCAGCAGCGCTGTCACCAGATCGGTGTCGTTGGTGGCGGCCACCCGCGTGGCCCGGCCATTGCCCTGGGGCAGGTCGGCGACCAGCTCGGCGAGCTCCGCCGTGTTGACCAGGTTGCCGTTGTGACCGAGCGCGATCGACCCGTTGGCGGTGGCACGGAAAGTGGGCTGGGCGTTCTCCCACACCGAGGCACCGGTGGTCGAGTAGCGGGCGTGACCGACGGCGATATGGCCGGTCAGAGAGCCGAGAGAGGTCTCGTCGAAGACCTGGGAAACAAGTCCCATGTCCTTGAAGACCAGGATCTGGGAGCCGTTGCTCACAGCGATGCCCGCGGACTCCTGTCCGCGGTGCTGCAGGGCGTACAGACCGAAATAGGTGAGCTTGGAGACCTCTTCGCCGGGGGCCCAGACACCAAAGACGCCGCAAGCGTCCTGGGGGCCCTTCTCGCCGGGGAGCAGGTCGTGGTTGAGTCGTCCATCACCACGAGGCACACAGCGAGTCTAAGGCAGATTCGACCCGCGTCCGAACGGGGGACGGTCCGCAGACCCGGCGATCACGGGTGTGACCACGGGTGTCTCACCGCAGGTGAGGCGAGGATCACGTGCTTTGCGGCCCCCAGGCCGACACCCTGTGAGCGCCCCACTACGGGGTGGTGGGGATGTCCCCCGAACCGCTCACCCGAGTACGGGGAGGTAGGGGGCGAGATCGGCCCGCTCGCCGCTCGCCGAGACGGCCGCGGCGTCCAGGGCGGTCTTCCAGTCGGTCCGGCCGGTGGCGAGCCGGATCCAGGTCATGGGATCGGTCTCGACGACGTTCGAGGGCGTGCCACGGGTGTGCCGGGGCCCCTCCACGCACTGGACGGCCGCATACGGCGGAATGCGGACCTCGACGGAGTTCCCGGGCGCCTTGACCGCCAGCGCGTCCGCCAGCAGCCGGGTGACGGCCGCGACGGCCTGCCGGTCGTGCGCCACCTCCACGCCGGTGGCGCGCGCCAGGTCGTCGCCGTGCACGACCAGCTCCACGAGCCGGGTGACGGTCATGTCCAGCGCCCGCATCGCCCCGAACACATGCGGAACGATCCGGTCCGCCCGCACCGCCTCGTCCAGGAACGGCTCGATCCGCCCGGCCGCCGCGTCGAGCGCTTCCTTGACGTCGGTGATGCCGGCGGCGGTCTCCCGGGTCGACGCGTCGAGCTTGTCCGCGATGGCGGCGGTGGACACCGCCCACACCGACAGCCCGGTGAGCGGAGGCACCGGATCCGGTTCGGGTTCATCGAGCAGCAACCTGACGGCATCGATCTGCCGCACGATGTGCGCCACCAGCAGCCGCACATCCCACCCGGGCAGCCCGGAGGGCAGCGCCAACTGCTCGGCCGTCAGCCCATGCACCGCCGCCCGCACCGCCCCCACCTGCGCGACCAGCGCGGCACGCGTCCTGGCAGGGTCATAACTACGGGCACGGCGACCGGCTGACGTCATACGCCCGAGCCTATGGCGCTCCCCCCGGGTTGTCCCCGGGCTTTCCCGGCCCGGGGGCTCAGCCCTGGCGGGGGCGCTCGAAGGTCAGCAGCAGACCCTCGACGGCGCCGGGACCTATGCGGCCCTTGACGTCGGCAGCGGTGATCGACTTCAGCGCCCAGCCGTCACCGGCGTGCTTGTTGAGCGTCTTCTCCAGCTTGTCGCCGTCCAGCGCGTCACCGATCAGCGATTCGCGGAACGAAACAACCTTGTACTCGAACATGGCCCAGCCCCTCGTGCGTACGTACGGAATCCGTCCGCCGCCACCCAACCACGCCCCCGCGGGGTTACGGGGCGGCGGGGGCGGATCCGCCGGCCTTGATGGCGTCGAGGAAGGCCGCGAAGCGGGCGGGGGTGGTGGAGAGGACGACGCCGGGCGCTTCGCTCTCACGGAGGAGGACGGTGCCGGCGGCGGCTGCCGCCAGCTCTATGCAGTTCTCGCCGCCGCCTCCGGAGAAGGAGGATTTCTTCCACTGCAACGAAGAGGTCATGCGCGCAAGTCTCACAGGTCTTGTTCGATCCGGCGGATGAAGTCGATCGACTTCTTCGGGTCAAGCGCAGCCTTCTCGCCAGCGTTGAAGAACGCCCGGTACTTGGTGAGTTGAGCCTCGGAGTCCAGGAAGTAGCCGCCGAAGGGGCTGTCGATCTGGACGGTGTCGAGTTCCGCGACGATCCCGCCGGCGTACAGGGCGGTCTGCGTCGCCTCGATAAAGCTCTCATTGGTGAACGGGATGACCCGCACCGTGACCGTCGGCCAGTGAGCGACTTCCAGCAGGTTCCTGAGCTGCGCACGGGTGATCTGCGCTCCGCCGAACCTCATCCGTAGCGCTGCTTCATGGATGATCGCCTCGTACGAGGTCGGCGACTCGCGCTGAAAAATCCCCCGCCGCCGCATGCGGTGTTCGATACGAACTGCGACTTCGGCCTCCGGCAAGCGCGGCAGAACACCCTCGAAGAGGGTGCGGGCGTAGTCCTCGGTCTGGAAGATCCCTGGCAGAGTGAGCGCCTGGAGCGACCGCAGGTACGTGGCGTGGTGTTCCAGTTCCGCTATGTCGAGAAAACCGGGCGGCAGCACTCCCCGGTACTCGTCCCACCAGCCCTGGCCGCGCTGCTCCTTGGCGATGGCGCAGAGCGCGTCGATCAGCGTCTCGTCGCAGCACGAGTAGAACGCCGCCAGGCGGCGGATCCGCTCCGCGCTGATGCCGATCCGGCCGGATTCCATGTGCGAGATCTTCGCCTGATCGTTGCCGAGCAGCCCGGCGGACTCCCGAGCGGCCTTGCCCGCCCGGTCGCGCATCCTCCGGAGCTCGGTTCCCAGCCGCACCTGACGTGCGGTGGGGGCGTCCCTTGCGGGCATGGCACCTACCTCTCCAGTTCGGCCAAGTCTCCCGCGCGGCCAAGTCGGCTTGCCACCAGAACACTTGAGCGCCCGTCCGTAAACTTGCCACGGAGCATACATGCCCCTACCGTCTGTGATGTCGCCATCACAGGGCGCACGCTCGCAGTAAGACGGCAGCGCATCGCTATCCCCATGCCTTCGGCACGGGAGGGGCGACAGGCCACCGCGTGGGGGCGTTTCCCAGAACCGTTCGGAGAGCCGCATGAACGCGAAGGACGAACCCCCTCGAACCCCGCCCGGTGAGGGCGCGGGCGCCGACGACGAGTGGGACTACTCGCTCCAGATCCCGCACGACCTGCGGGGGGCCCGCATCGCGCGCTGCACGCTCAGAGCGGTGCTCAACGCGTACGGGCTCGCACCGATGATCGAGGTGGCACAGCTCGTCGCGGCCGAACTCGTCGCGAACGCGCTGGAGCACTCCAACGGGCCGGTCGGTCTGCGACTGCACTGGCGGGAGAGCAACTTGCGGCTCGGGGTCTGGGACA
Source organism: Streptomyces sp. NPDC045021 (assembly GCF_056432645.1). Lineage (NCBI taxonomy): Bacteria > Bacillati > Actinomycetota > Actinomycetes > Kitasatosporales > Streptomycetaceae > Streptomyces > Streptomyces sp. NPDC045021. Next base: position 554,569 of record NZ_JBWKIQ010000002.1, on the reverse strand, counting down.
CCAGTCCCGCGAAGCCGGAGTTCCTGACCGTCACGGACGAGGCCGAACACGGGCGCGGCATGTGGCTGGTCACCGGGCTCGCGGCGGCGTGGGGGTGCCATCTGCTCGGGGAGGAGCCCTTCGGCACGGGGAAGCTCGTGTGGGCGGACATCGCGGCGGACTCCGCTGCCGCGTAACCGGAACGGGCGGGCGGTGGCTGAGGTCAGGAATCACGGAGTGCTCTTCTGCGGCGCTGCGCACCTTGACCGGGCGGAGGGGGAGGCCCAGCGCTGCGCGCCTGCCAGTAGGCCGGTCCGCTGCGCGGGCCGGGGGCCGAAGCGAGGCCGGCTCGCTGCGCTCCCCGGGCAAGGTGGCGGGGAGCTGCGGCCGACGAGGCGGCGCGGCCCGGCGGGTGGGGGCACACCCAGCCTCTCGAACTCCGGCTGCTCCCAAAGGATCAGCCTGTGCGGCTGCAGCCCCGGCATGTGGAGTTTTGACCGTCCTTAGTGATCCACATCCACCCAAGAACCACCCCACAGGCCCCACAGGACATCACGCGTCACAACCACCCCACATCCCGGCGGGAAGAGCGGATCAAAACTCCATCCGCAGCGCACCCCCCGCGCGCAACCGCTCCACCACCCCGCCCGGGGAGCGAAGCGAGCCCGGCACCGTCCGAAAGCCCGCCATCCGTGGCGCGCCCGAATCCACAACACCCCACCCGCAGGGCACCTCCGGCCGCGACCGACCCACCACCCGGCAAGGGGAGCGCAGCGGACCGCTCTCGCTGGCAGGCGCGCAGCGCCGGGGCCTTCCCCTCCGCCCGGTCAAGGTGCGCAGCGCCGCAGAAGAGCACTCCGTATCGCTCTGACCCCAGCCCCTACCGGCCCCCCAGCAGGTCCCCGCTCCTCCCCGGCCCCGGCGGCGCCGCTGGGTCGCTGAACCACTCCCTTCCCAGCAGCAGTCCGAAGATCGGTGCCGGGAGGCGGATCAGTAGGCGGAACAGCGCCGACGAGCGGCCTTTGCCCTCGCCCACCTGGGATCGGTGGGCCGCCAGGGCTGCGCGTTTTTGCTTCGCGTAGCGGCGGACGTTGATGCGGTGGGTGATCGCTGATCGGGGGGTGAACGAGGTGCGCATGGCCTGCGGGTCGTAGCGGATCGGGGCGCGGAGGAAGCGCAGTACGCGGAACAGCCGGTCGATGGGTTCGCGGGGCAGCGTCGCCTCCAGTACGCGGGTGCCCGTCAGTTGGGCCGCGCGGGCGCCAACTTCGTGGACCCGTACGTGGTCTCGGTGTCCGTAGCCGCCCTGGGCGTCGTAGCTGAGCAGGACGTCGGCCCGCTCCTCGCGGAGCAGCTCCGCGAGCTTCGCTGCGGCCTCGTCGAGGTCCGCGCGGACGAACCGGACGCGGTCCGGCGGGTCGGGGAAGAGCAGCGGGCCGTGACCGCTGTCGGCGTACCCCAGGTGCACCACGCGGGCGACGCCCAGCACCGCGGCGCTCGCCCGCAGTTCGTCCAGGCGCAGGGCGCCGTCCGGGCCGGTCGCGTCGCCCATGATCCCGTCGCAGGCGACGGCGACGACCACCCGGTGGCCCTCGGCGGCCAGCCGCGCCAGCGTGCCGCCGGTGAGCAGCACCTCGTCGTCCGGATGGGCGTGAAACGCGAGAATCGTCGTCATCCCGGCCATCCTGGCAGGCGCTGACAGGACCTGGCAGGCATGCGAACGGCCCGGCCCCGGCTCCTCGGAAGAGGAGCCGGGGCCGGGCCGAGAGGCGATCTCAGGCCAGCAGGGCCGGGATCGTCGCCTCGTGAGCCTGCTTCAGCTCGCTCAGCGGGATCGTGAACTGGTCCTGGATCTCGATCGTCTCGCCGTCCACGACACCGATGCGCGCGGCCGGCAGGCCCCGTGCGCCGCACATGTCGTTGAAGCGGAGCTCCTCGCTGCGGGGGACGGCGACGACCGCGCGGCCGGCCGACTCGCTGAAGAGGAAGACGAACGGGTCGAGGTCGTCCGGGACGACGATCCGGGCGCCCTTGCCGCCCCGCAGGCACGACTCGGTGACGGCCTGGATGAGGCCGCCGTCCGAGAGGTCGTGCGCGGCGTCGATCATGCCGTCGCGGGAGCCGGCGATGAGGATCTCGCCGAGCAGCCGCTCGCGCTCCAGGTCCACCACGGGCGGCAGCCCGCCGAGGTGGTTGTGGACGACCTCGGACCAGGCGGAGCCGCCCAGCTCTTCCTTGGTGTCACCGAGGAGGTAGAGAAGCTGACCCTCTTCGGCGAACGCCATCGGCGTACGGCGGTTGACGTCGTCGATGACGCCGAGCACCGCGACGACGGGGGTCGGGTGGATGGCGACGTCGCCGGTCTGGTTGTAGAGCGAGACGTTGCCGCCGGTGACCGGGGTGCCCAGGATCAGGCAGCCGTCGGCGAGACCGCGGGTGGCCTCGGCGAACTGCCACATGACGTCCGGGTCCTCGGGGGAGCCGAAGTTGAGGCAGTCCGAGATGGCGAGCGGCTTGGCGCCGGTGGCGGCGACGTTGCGGTACGCCTCCGCCAGCGCGAGCTGCGCGCCGGTGTACGGGTCGAGCTTGGTGAACCGGCCGTTGCCGTCGGTGGCGATGGCGACGCCGAGGTTGGTGTCCTCGTCGATGCGGACCATGCCCGAGTCCTCGGGGTGCGACAGCACCGTGTTGCCCTGCACGAACCGGTCGTACTGGTCGGTGATCCAGGACTTCGACGCCTGGTTCGGCGACGAGACGAGGGCCAGCACCTGACGGCGCAGTTCGTCACCGCCCGCCGGGCGGGCGAGCTTGTTCGCGTCGTCGGCCTGGAGGGCGTCCTGCCAGGACGGGCGGGCGAACGGCCGGTCGTAGACCGGGCCCTCGTGGGCGACGGTGCGCGGCGGGACGTCGACGATCTGCTCGCCGTGCCAGAAGATCTCCAGCCGCTCGCCGTCGGTGACCTCACCGATGACGGTGGCGATCACGTCCCACTTCTCGCAGATCTCCAGGAAGCGCTCGACCTTGCCGGGCTCGACGATCGCGCACATGCGCTCCTGGGACTCGCTCATGAGGATTTCCTCGGGCGAGAGGGAGGAGTCGCGCAGGTGGACGGTGTCGAGCTCGACGCGCATACCCCCGGAGCCGGCCGAGGCCAGTTCCGAGGTGGCGCAGGACAGGCCCGCGCCGCCGAGGTCCTGGATGCCGTCGACGAGGTCGGCCTTGAAGATCTCCAGGGTGCACTCGATGAGGAGCTTCTCCTGGAACGGGTCGCCGACCTGGACGGCGGGGCGCTTGCTGGGCTTCGCGTCGTCGAAGGTCTCCGAGGCGAGGACCGAGACGCCGCCGATGCCGTCGCCGCCGGTGCGGGCGCCGTAGAGGATGACCTTGTTGCCGGCGCCGGACGCCTTGGCGAGGTGGATGTCCTCGTGCTTCATGACGCCGACGCAGAGCGCGTTGACGAGCGGGTTGCCCTGGTAGCAGGCGTCGAAGACGACCTCGCCACCGATGTTCGGCAGCCCCAGGCAGTTGCCGTAGCTGCCGATGCCGGAGACGACGCCGGGCAGCACGCGCTTGGTGTCGGGGTGGTCCGCGGCGCCGAAGCGCAGCGGGTCCATGACGGCGACCGGCCGGGCACCCATCGCGAGGATGTCGCGGACGATGCCGCCGATGCCGGTGGCCGCGCCCTGGTGGGGCTCGATGTACGAGGGGTGGTTGTGCGACTCGACCTTGAAGGTGACCGCGTAACCCTGGCCGACGTCGACGACGCCCGCGTTCTCGCCGATGCCGACGAGCATGGCGTCGTTCTCGGGGGCCTTCTCGCCGAACTGCTTCAGGTGGACCTTGCTGCTCTTGTACGAGCAGTGCTCGGACCACATGACGGAGTACATCGCGAGCTCGGCGCCGGTCGGGCGGCGGCCGAGGATCTCGCGGATGCGCGCGTACTCGTCGGGCTTGAGTCCGAGTTCGGCCCAGGGCTGGTCGGCCTCGGGGGTCTTCTCGGCGTTGGTGACGGTATCGAGGGTCATGCGTTGACCAGCTTCTTCAAGATCGAGGTGAAGAATCCCAGACCGTCGGTGCGACCGGTGCCGATCAGCGGCTCGACGGCGTGCTCGGGGTGCGGCATGAGGCCGACGACGTTTCCTGCGGCGTTGGAGATGCCGGCGATGTCGCGCAGCGAGCCGTTCGGATTGACGTCGAGGTAGCGGAAGACCACGCGGCCCTCGGCTTCCAGTTCGTCCAGCGTCCGCTCGTCGGCCACATAGCGGCCGTCGATGTTCTTCAGCGGGATGGAGATCTCCTGGCCGGCCGAGTAATCGGCGGTCCAGGCGGTTTCCGCGTTCTCCACCCGCAGCTTCTGGTCGCGGCAGATGAAGTGCAGGTGGTTGTTGCGGAGCATCGCGCCGGGCAGCAGGTGCGACTCGGTCAGCACCTGGAAGCCGTTGCAGATACCGAGGACCGGAAGGCCGTCCTTGGCGCCCGCGATGATCGACTCCATGACGGGGGAAAAGCGCGAGATCGCGCCGGCCCGCAGGTAGTCGCCGTAGGAGAAACCGCCGGGCAGGACGACCGCGTCGACCTGGTGGAGGTCCTTGTCGCGGTGCCACAGCGGCACCGGCTCGGCACCGGCGACGCGGATCGCGCGCTGGGTGTCGCGGTCGTCGAGCGTTCCGGGGAAGGTGACGACGCCGACGCGTGCAGTCACGACTCCACCTTCACGGAGAAGTCCTCGATGACGGTGTTGGCAAGGAAGGTTTCGGCCATCTCCCGGATGCGGGCGAGGGCGGCGTCGTCGACCGGCCCCTCGACCTCGAGTTCAAAGCGCTTTCCCTGGCGGACGTCCGCGATCCCTTCGAACCCGAGACGCGGCAGTGCACGGTGCACCGCCTGGCCCTGGGGGTCGAGGATCTCCGGCTTGAGCATGACGTCGACTACGACGCGTGCCACTGGCACTCCCGGTGTTGTGGTGGTGCGTGAAGTGACTTCAGCGTACCCGCCACAAAAATCTACGCGGGTAGATATACCGTTCTCCGACGGTTGACTCTCATCACGTTTAAGTATCGGCCGTACGATTCTCTAGGGGATGCGTTTCAAGAAACGTAGGGTCCCGATTGCGACGTGACACGCGGAGGAATAATCCTCCGGCTTCCCGACGTAATGCATGGCATCGTACAAATGAAAACTTATTGTCCCCGACTTGTCGGCTTCATCGCATCGACCCAGCTCAGCCGTAGCTCAGCCGTAGCTCTGATGCTGGAAGAAGCCGGTTCCGCACGAAAGGACCGACACCCATGGCGCAGCGCGTAGTGGTCAGCCTCTCCGACGATCTCGACGGCGGCGAGGCAGCGGAGACGATCGTTTTCGGGATCGACGGAAAGTCCTTCGAGATCGACCTGTCGGCCGCAAATGCCGACAAGCTGCGGAGCGCCCTGTCGCCGTATGTCGGCGCCGGCCGCAAGCACGCCCGCTCGGGAAAGGTCTACAAGCGCACGGCCGTCGCGCCCGACCCGGCCGCGGTGCGCGCGTGGGCCCGGTCCAACGGCTTCGACGTACCGCCGCGCGGCCGTATCCCGAAGAAGGTCTACGAGGCGTTCAACGAAGCGAGTTGAGCCGTCGGCGGGTCACGGCCCTACCGACTGGACAGGCACCCCCTGTGTTCCGCTAGTGTTTGGAGCGCGCCGAGGGCAGGGTCGAAAGACCAGGTCATCGTCAGTCACGCGGGTGTAGCTCAGTAGTAGAGCGCCCCCCTTCCAGGGGGGAGGCGCAGTGTGCGATCCCTGTCACCCGCTCTGACTGTTCTGACCGGTCCAATGGATCGGGTAGAGTAGTCCTGCGCAACTGCGCATGCGGACGTGGCTCAGTGGTAGAGCATCACCTTGCCAAGGTGAGGGTCGCGAGTTCGAATCTCGTCGTCCGCTCAGATTGATGAAGTCCCCCGTCGGATCTCCGACGGGGGACTTCGTCGTTTCCGGATCAGGACGTGATCCGGCAGCAGCTTCCCGCTGCCTCCGCGATGCCTTCATGACATTCGTCATCAATGCCGATGACAGCGCGCACTGACCGTACGGCCCGGCCGGCGGAACGCTGGATATATGGACACGCACAGCGGGGACACCCACGAGAAGGTGATCGATGTCGCCGGATTGCGCCGCCGATATGACGGTCAATTCGAGGCGGTACGGGGAGTGACGTTCACGGTGGCGCGCGGCGAGCTCTTCGCGCTGCTGGGGACCAACGGGGCGGGCAAGACCTCCACCGTCGAGGTGCTGGAGGGGCTGGCCCGGCCGAGCGGCGGGCAGGTCAGGGTGCTGGGGCACGATCCCTACCGGGAGCGGGCGCTGGTGCGGCCGCGGATGGGCGTAATGCTCCAGGAGGGCGGGTTTCCTTCCGACCTGACGGTGGCCGAAACCGCCCGTATGTGGGCCGGCTGCACGACCGGGGCCCGGCCGGTCGGCGAGGCGCTGGAGATGGTCGGCCTCGGCACCCGCCACAAGGTGCGCGTCAAACAGCTGTCGGGCGGTGAACGGCGGCGCCTGGACCTGTCGATGGCGCTGCTCGGCCGCCCCGAGGTGCTCTTCCTGGACGAGCCGACCACCGGGCTCGACGCGGAGGGCCGCCACGAGACCCAGCAACTGGTGCGCGAGCTGCGGGACCAGGGCACGACCGTCCTGCTCACCACGCACTACCTGGAGGAAGCCGAGGGCCTCGCCGACCGGCTGGCGATCATGCGCGACGGTCAGATCGTCACGACCGGCACCCCCGCCGAGGTGACGGCGGCCCGGCCGGCCCGGATCCGCTTCACCCTTCCGGAGGGTGTGACACCGGAGCGGCTGCCGCTCTCCGTCCCGTCGGCCGCCGACGGGCGCCGGATCGAGGTGCGGACGGAGCGGCTGCAGGAGGACCTGCTGGAACTGCTGACGTGGGCGCGCGACCGGGACGTACGGCTCCTCGGACTCGACGCGAGGACCGCGTCCCTGGAAGAGGCGTTCATGGACATCGCGAAGGGGGACGCACGATGAGCACGACGAGTACGGGGACGCTGGAGGGAACGGGCACGGTGCCCGCGGCGGGCGCGCGGACCAGGAGCGGTACGCGGCTGCTGGCGCTCGGGCGGGCCGAGCTCACCCTGCTGTGGCGCAACCGGACGGCGATGTACACCGCGCTGCTGCTGCCGGTCGGGATGGTCTGGGCGACGCGTTCTGTGGTCCCGACCCAGGACCTCAGGGAGGCCGGACTGACCCGTAACGCCCAGACGATGAGCGGCGGCATCGGCGTCATCCTGCTCCTCGTCGTCTACTACAACCTGGTGACGGCGTATGTGGCGCGGCGCGAGGAGTTGGTGCTCAAGCGGCTGCGGACCGGGGAACCGTCCGATCTGGAGGTCCTGGCCGGGACGGCGCTCCCGGCCGCTGCCGTGGCACTCGCGCAGTGCACGGCGCTGATCGTCACGGGTGCGCTGCTGCTGGACCTGCCGGCTCCCCGGCGGCCGGAACTGCTGGTCGCGGGCGTGCTGCTCGGGGTGCTGCTGCTGGCCGCGTTGGCAGCGGTCTCGACCGTCTTCACCCGGAGTGTGGAGGTGGCGCAGCTGACCACCCTGCCGCTGTTCATGGTGTCGCTCATCGGGTCCGGCCTGTTCGTGCCGGTGGAGCTGCTGCCCGGCTGGGCCCACGAGCTGTGCCGGCTGCTGCCCGTGACGCCCGTCACCGACCTCGTACGGTTCGGCTGGATGGGCGGCGCGGGGGCGGGCGAGGTCCTGCGCACGCTGGGGCTGGCGGTGGCCTGGACCGCGCTCGCGGTGTTTGCTGTACGCCGGTGGTTCCGCTGGGAACCACGTCGCTGACCGGGCCAGGGGGACGACCGTGCCGAAGCTGACGGGATGGTGGGAGCGGCGCAGCGATCCGGCCCGCTTCGAGCTCTACACGCGGTGGTCGCTCTACTCCTTCGCGTTGATCGAGGTGTTCCTCGTCCTCGGCGCGGTCCAGCGCTCCGACAGCCCGACCGGTGCGCGCGTCGTCCTGTGGGCACTGCTGGGGCAGGCCGTGCTGTGCGCGGTGCTGGTGTCCCGGGTGCTGGACTGGGCGCTGGGCCGGCGCGAGCGGCCGACCCGGCTGCTCGCCGCCGTCGGCGCCACGACGGCCCTCGCGGTGCTGGTCGTCGTGGTCCTGCGGGCGCGCGGCACCCTGCTCCCCGGGGGCGAAGCCGTCCAGATCGTCTCCGGCTTCACCGCCTTCGCGATCGGCCCCGCGGTGCTGAACATCCGCCGGCCGCGATGGATCGTGCTGCTCGTGGTGGGTACGGCCGCCCTGGTGGCGGTGTGCTCCGCGGCGGCGGGACTGCCGGGGGGCGAGACCACCGGCTACGCCGTCGCGGTGGCGGCGGGGGGCGCCGCCATGGCGTTCACCTACCGCGGCTCCGCCTGGATCCTGGTCGTCGTGTGGGAGCTGGACAGGGCGCGGGAGGCGCAGTCGCGGCTGGCGGTCGCGGAGGAGCGGCTGCGGTTCGGACGGGATCTGCACGACGTGATGGGACGCAACCTCTCGGTCATCGCGCTCAAGAGCGAACTCGCCGTCCAACTCGCCCGGCGGGGGCGGCCGGAGGCCGTCGACCAGATGGTGGAGGTGCAGCGCATCGCGCGGGAGTCGCAGCGCGAGGTGCGCGAGGTCGTCCGCGGCTACCGGTCGGCGGACCTGCAGGTGGAGCTGGCGGGCGCGCTGTCGGTACTGCGGGCCGCGGGCGTCGACTGCCGGGCCGAGGGCGACGACGGGGCGACGCTGTCGCCCGCCGTCCAGTCCGTGATCGCCTGGGTGGTCCGCGAGGGCACCACCAACGTGCTGCGGCACGGCGACGCCCGCAGCTGCGTCATCCGGCTGCTGGTCCCGGCGGCCGGCTCGGCCGTACTGACCATGGAGAACGACGGGGCGGCGGCCGTGCCCGCCGCGGCCGGTTCGATGGCGCCGGGGACGGGGCTGACCGGGTTGCGCGAGCGGGTCGGCGCGCTGGGCGGCACGCTCACGGCGGAGCCGGACGCCGGCGGGGTCTTCCGGCTGACGGCGTGCGTGCCGCTGCAACGGCAGGCCGCCACCTCTACGGAAGGCGCCGCATGACGAATCCGACCGGGGCCGCAGGGACCGCCGGGACTGCTGCCGGAGCTGCCGGAGCTGCCGGAGCTGCCAGGGCTGCTGGAGCTGCCAGGACCGACGGGACGCCCGGGGCCGGCGAGGCGCGGGCGCGGGTGCGCGTCCTGCTCGCCGACGACGAGCACCTCATCCGCGGCGCGCTCGCCGCGCTGCTGTCCTACGAGGACGACATCCTCGTCGTCGCAGAGGCCGCCTCAGGCCCCGAGGCACTCGCCATGGCCCGGGCGCACCGGCCGGATGTCGCGGTCCTGGATCTGGAGATGCCGGGGGCAGATGGTGTGGCGGTCGCCACATCCCTGCGGGCCGAGCTGCCCGGCTGCCGGACCATGATCGTGACCGGTCATGGGCGTCCCGGGCACCTGAAGCGGGCCCTCACGGCCGGGGTCAGGGGCTTCGTTCCCAAGACCGTCTCGGCGCAGCGACTGGCCGAGATCATCCGCACCGTGCACGCCGGAGGCCGTTATGTGGACCCGGAGTTGGCGGCCGACGCGATCAGCGCCGGCGACTCCCCGCTGACCGTCCGCGAGGCTGAGGTCCTCGATCTGGCGGCCGACGGCGCGCCGATCGCGGAGATCGCCCGGCGGGCCGCGCTGTCCCAGGGAACGGTGCGCAACTACCTCTCCTCCGCCGCCACGAAACTCTCCGCGGAGAACCGTCATGAGGCCGCGCGCATCGCCCGGGAGCGCGGTTGGGTATAGTGGCTCTCGCGCAATGCACACAGCACGCGCGGTGCGGACGTAGCTCAGTTGGTAGAGCGCAACCTTGCCAAGGTTGAGGTCGCCAGTTCGAACCTGGTCGTCCGCTCAGCAGAACGAAGGCCCCGGTGGATTTCTCCGCCGGGGCCTTCGTCGTGTCCGGGTACCCAGAGACCCGGGTGTCCGGACGCGGGATGCGCGTCCGGACACCCGGGACCAGGACTACGACCAGGTCGTGCCCGTGAGGCGCTCGTAGGCCTCGACGTACTTGGCGCGGGACTGCTCGATGATCTCGGGGGGCAGCGGCGGCGGGGGCAGCTCGCTGTTCTTGTCCCAGCCGGAGGCGGGGGACGTCAGCCAGTCGCGGATGAACTGCTTGTCGAAGGACGGCTGGGCGTGGCCGGGCTCCCACTGGTCGGCCGGCCAGAAGCGCGAGGAGTCCGGGGTGAGCACCTCGTCGCCGATGACGAGCTCGTCGCCGTCGAAGCCGAACTCGAACTTGGTGTCCGCCAGGATGATCCCGCGGTCACGGGCGACATCGCGGGCCCGGCCGTAGACCGCGAGGGTCGTCTGGCGCAGCAGGGCCGCGGTCTCGGCGCCGACCTGGCGGGCCGCCTCCTCGTAGGAGACGTTCTCGTCGTGCTCACCGACCTCGGCCTTGGTGGCGGGCGTGAAGATCGGCGCGGGCAGCTCCGAGCCGTCGACGAGGCCCTCGGGCAGCGCGAGGCCGCAGACCGTGCGGTGCTTCTCGTACTCCACGAGGCCGGAGCCGGTGAGGTAGCCGCGGGCGACGCACTCGACCGGGATCATCCGCAGCGACTTGCAGATCATGGTGCGGCCGGCCCAGTCGGCGGGGGCGCCGGCCGGGACGTCGGTGGAGATGACGTGGTTGGGAACCAGGTCGGCGAGCTGGTCGAACCACCACAGCGACAGCTGGGTGAGGATCCGGCCCTTGTCGGGGACCTCGGTGGGCACGACCCAGTCGTACACGGACGTACGGTCGCTGGCCACCATCACCAGCTCACCCGCGGCGTTCTGGTACAGGTCGCGGACCTTCCCGGTGTGCAGATGCACCAGTCCCGGCACCTGGACGGGTACGGGTTTCTCAACGAATCCGGACATGGGTCCTCCCCACTCGACGGCTCAGCTCCCGATTCTCCCGCACGGATGAGGGTGCGGACCGACAGGGTCCTGCCGACCGGGCCGGTCGGCAGGACGGGGAGGACCTAGTCGTGCTTGCAGATGCGGTCCAGCAGGTTGGCCGTGGCGCGCTGGATCCGGGGGTCCACGTAGTGCGGCCGGTCGAGCGCCGGGGACCAGGCGAAGGTGCCGGAGGCGAAGACATAGGCGCCGCTCGGCGCCCGGTACAGGGAGGTCTCCTGATGCCGGCGGCGGCCCTCGGCGTCCTCGTACGGCGAGTGCGCGAGCAGGATCCGGTCGATGGACTCGGGCAGTGCGGTGCGCGGGAAGTAGCGGTCCGCCTCGCCCGCGACCAAACCCTCGATCTCGTCCCCCTCAGCCGCGCCGGTCGCCTCCCACAGCCAGTGGTCGGCGTTGCGGACGACGAGCGGGGCCGGTTCGGGGACCCGGCCCGCGTACTGCACGCCCAGAAGCAGCTGTTCCGGCTCGCCCAGGTCCCGCCAGAGCGCGCTGCGTCCGCGGGCGTCGCCGTGCCGCTTGCGGCAGGTCAGCAGCCGGTCGGGCTCGCCGGCCGGTGACGGGCCCAGCTCGACCTGCCAGTACATGGAGTTGGCGGAGAGGAACACCAGCGAGGTGCCGCTGTCCCGGGCGGCCTCGGCAGCGCGGCGCATCGGGATCGACCAGTACTCGTCGTGTCCGGGGAAGACCAGACCGCGGTAGCGGGACGGGTCGACGCGGCCGGCGTGCAGATCGCGGGCGTCGGCGTAGGCCAGGTCGTAGCCGTACCGCTCCGCCCAGCGGATGAAGTCGTAGGCGTGGCCGACGTGCAGCGGCAGGCCCGCACCCGCGTACGGGCGGTCGAAGGAGACCGTGGTGGGGGCCTCCTCCTCGCCGAGCAGCCGGCCCTCGGCGTCCCATGCGTGATAGAGGCTGGCGCCGGTCCTGCCGTCCTCCGGGTACAGGTTGTAGGCCTGCCAGGTGACGTCGGGCATCAGCAGCAGCAGATCCGCGTCGAGCGCCGGGGCGTGCGGCGGTTCCTTGGACGGGTACCGGCGGGGGGCCGGCGGGCGCTCGTCACGGACAGTGAACGGGATGTGGCTGCGGTAGCCGTCGGCGGTGGTGAGCACCGCCACATACGCGCCGGTCTTCCAGTACCCCGGCACCTGCAGCCGCCAGGACTGCCACCAGTGGTGACACGAGACGGTGCGCCCGGCGGCGAGCGGAGCCGACTGGACGATGCCGGAGAGCCGCGGGCTGGCCGTCATGTGGCACGCGCCGTCACCGCCGTAGTGGCCGATGCGGTAGATGTCGACGGTGAACTGCTGGGGCGGATCCACGGTCACCCGGAAGTCGATGGCCGCTCCGGGGGCGACAGCGCCGGACGAGGCGAAGCCCTTGACCTGGCAGCGCACGTCATCGGCGGTGCGCGGGCCCGGCACGTGTGGCCGGGCCGGTGCCTCACCCCGGCTCACGGAGAGGTCCACGTACCAGGGGACGACGTTTCCCTCGTCGTCCAGATACTGCTCGGCACCGCGCAACCACGGCAACGGGCCCTGTCCGAACGGGTCGGTCACGCCATGCGCGAGTGCTCCCGACTGCCAGCGCCGGATCTGCTCCGTCCCCACGTGTGCCCCCCTTCTTCGCCACGCGCCCGGGCTGAGTCCGACGTCTGATGCGTCCGAACCCAGCACATCACATAACGCACTCCCTTGGTTACTGTTCGTGGCGAATAATCGGAACAGTTTCGCTCCGAGTGAGGCAGAAAATGTCATCCGGCGGGTGCGGCGTGGCCCCTGTGTCAGACGAGGCGGACGGGCTTCTCCAGCCGGACGCCGACCGCCGTGAGCCAGGAGCGCAACGGAGCCGCGTCACCGTTCTCCACGAGCCGGAGCACCGGCCATGCGAGATCGGCTCGGCGTGCGCCGTTGACGAGCAGGGCGGGGCCGTCCAGCCAGTCGAGGCCGGCCGCCGCGCCCGCGGTGTCGACGGCCGCACAGCAGACCATCGCGGTGACGTGTTCGGTGAGCAGCTCGCGGCCGGTGCGGGGCGGGAGCAGCTGGTAGACCGGGGCGAGGGCGGAGCCGGTGGCGGGGCTCCGGTTGGCGTCGCGGGCCGCTTCCTCCCGGGCGACATGGCCGGTGATCCGGGCCGCCAGCTCCTCGCTGCCGCCCCGCGAGAGCCGGTCGATCACCCGGGCGATGGTGGCCCGGCCGCACTCGTCGGGAAAGTCCACGGAGCCGGCCACGGCAGCCTGGCGGGCGGCCTGACCGCCCATCAGCAGCCCGGCGCCGGAACGGCTCTCCGCGGTGTGCTCGGCGTTCTGCACGGTGATCACCGCGGGCCGGTCGCGCTCGGCCCGCGGGACCGAGCTGCCCGGTTCGTCCAGCACCCTGATCAGCAGGGCGGCCTCGGAACGCCATATGCGGTCCACGACCTCCTCGGGGTACGACTCCCAGTCGACGGGCGACCAGTCCGGGCCGTGGTGCTCGGGGCCGCCGTGGAAGAGCCGGGCGGCCAGCAGCGAGGCCGCCTCGTCGACGGTGCCGGGCTCTTCGAGCAGATCGCAGGCGGGGCGCTCGCCCAACCGGGACTCGAACCCCTCGGCCAGCCGGTCGCGGCGGGACAGGTCGGTGAGCGCGGCCACCACTCCGGCGTCGAGCCGGGACGGCCAGCGGCCCATCCGCCAGGCGGGCAGCGCGACACGCGTCAGCAGCCGGTCCCAGCCCGCGTAGGCGAGGCCGACCTGCTCCTGGGCGACGATGCGCAGCCCGTAGTCCACCGCCTGGGCGCGCTCCGAGGCGGACGCGGCCACCCCGCGCTCCATCTCGGCGGCATGGGCCCGGCAGCCGCGCAGCAGCAGCCGGGCGACCCAGCCGAGGAAGGCGTAAGCGGGCAATGCGAGACCGGGGGAACGCGTCGAGGCGACGCCGGCCGCGGCGTCCAGACCCCGGATGAAGCGCCGGGCCGCGGCTATGTCCGGGTCGGCGGACGGACCGGTGCCGGCCACGACGGGGGCGAGCAGGGCGCGCAGCTCGGCGACCCGCATCCACCACATGAAGGGCGAGCCGATCACCAGCACCGGGGCGGCCGGCTCCCCGCGGCGACCCCAGCGGCCCGCGGGCGCTGCGTCCGGGCGGCGGTCCTCCAGCCAGCTGTCGCAGTCCGGAGTGAGCTCTATCGAGGAGGGTGTGGGGACCTGGAGCCGGACCGCGAGGTCATGGACCATCCGGTACAGATCGGGAGCGGACGACTCGGCGACCGGGACCGTCGGGCTGACCGCGGGGCGGGCCCGGACGACCACGGCGGCGACGGCGCCCGCGAGCACCAGCACCACCAGGGCTCCGCCCACCACCGTCCACCGCAGCGCGTCCCAGCTCTCGCCGATCCGCCCGGTGGCGCCGCCCACGAGCAGGACGACGGCCACGGCGGCGGGCAGCAGCGCCACGGCGAGCGCGGTGCTGCGGATCCGCAACACCGCCAGCGCACGGGAGCGTGCGACTCCCTCACCTGTTTCTCCGGCCATCGGGCGGCTCACCCCCGTCTCACTGTCAGGACCGCCGTCGGCGGCTTACCCCCACTGTCGCACCGCCCACGGACATCGCAATGTCTGTACGGCTACTTGCCGCACAGCACCACGCCGTCCGGCAGTGCGCTTCCGGGGCACAGTAGTTGGGGACCGCTGCCACGTCAGCCGGATGGAGAAGCCATCACTCCTTGGGGTGGCTTTGGGCAAAGCCACCCCAAGGGCTGACTCAGGACTGGCCTGTTCCCGCCGCCTTGGCCGCGATGTCGGTCCGGTGGTGCGAGCCGTCCAGCCGCACCCGGGCGACCGCGCGGTACGCCCGCTCACGGGCTTTGGCCAGGTCGGCGCCGGTGGCGGTGACGGAGAGCACCCGGCCGCCCGCGCTCACCACGCGGCCCTCGTCGTCGAGCCTGGTGCCCGCGTGCAGCACGTACGCGTGCTCGTCCTGCTCGGCGACGTCCGCCAGACCGGTGATCGGGTCGCCGGTGCGCGGGGTGTCCGGATAGTTGTACGAGGCGATGACGACGGTGACGGCCGCGCCGTCGCTCCACCGCAGCGGCTCCACTTCGGACAGCCGTCCCGTCGCGGCGGCGCGCAGCACGCCGGCGAGCGGGGTCTTGAGGCGCGCGAGGACGACCTGCGTCTCGGGGTCGCCGAAGCGCGCGTTGAACTCGATCACGCGCACGCCGCGGGAGGTCATGGCCAGACCCGCGTAGAGCAGCCCGGCGAACGGGGTGCCGCGGCGCCGCAGCTCGTCCACGGTGGGCTGCAGGACGGTCCGCTCGACCTCGTCGACCAGCTTGGGGTCGGCCCACGGGAGCGGGGAGTACGCGCCCATGCCACCGGTGTTCGGGCCCTCGTCGGCGTCCAGCGCGCGCTTGAAGTCCTGGGCGGGCTGCAGCGGGACGACCGTCACACCGTCGGTGACGGCGAAGAGCGAGACCTCGGGGCCGTCGAGGAACTCCTCGATGACGACGCGGTCGCAGGCCAGCGCGTGCGCGCGGGCGGCGGCGAGGTCATCGGTGACGACGACGCCCTTGCCCGCGGCCAGGCCGTCGTCCTTGACGACGTACGGGGCGCCGAAGGCGTCCAGCGCCACGTCGATCTGCTCGGCGGTGGTGCAGACGTAGGAGCGGGCGGTGGGCACCCCCGCGCCGGCCATGACCTCCTTGGCGAACGCCTTGGAGCCCTCCAGCTGCGCGGCTTCCGCGGTCGGGCCGAAGCAGTCGATACCGCGGGCCCGGACCGCGTCGGCGACGCCCGCCACCAGCGGGGCCTCCGGACCGACGATCACGAAGTCCGCGCCGATCGAGACGGCGAGGTCGGCGACGGCGGCGCCGTCGAGGGCGTCGACCGGGTGCAGCTCGGCGGCCTCCGCGATCCCGGCGTTACCGGGGGCGCAGTGCAACGAGGTGACATCGGGGTCGAGGGACAGTGAGCGGCACAGGGCGTGTTCGCGGGCGCCGCCGCCGATGACAAGGACCTTCACGTGCTCCAGGGTAGTGGCCGCGTGCGGAGCCCCGTGCCGCGCGCCGCGGCTCACTCTTTCGAGTGGGACGGATGTTCGGCCTATACCTGACCACGCGGCCTTTAAGGGCTGAAATCCAAAGATCCTGCCCACACGGTCAGCCGTTCGGCGGTAAGAAGGGAGCTTCGTCGTGTCGGAAGACGAGCGCCGGAATGCGAGGGAGCGCGCAGTGAGCCAGCCGGACATGTATCCCGAGGAGGCTCCCCGGGAGGAGCCCGTTCAACGGGCTCTGCATAGCCAGGAGGACCTGCGGGCGCTGCCTTTTCCGCTCGGCGACTGGGGCGAGCCCGCCGAACGCCTGGAGGAGCTCTACCGCTGGGCCGAGGCCGGCGCGCTGGCCACCGCCGACTGGTATCTCGCCGACCGCGTCTGGAAGCGGCACGGGGCGCGCGGGCTGCGGCTGGCCGCCGCGTTCTTCGGCACCGTGGGCGCCGCACTGCCGCTGATCGAACTGACCGGGGCCGCGGACGGCGCCGCGCGCTGGGGTTATGTGGCGCTGCTCTTCGCCGCGGTCTGTGTCGGTCTGGACCGCTGCTTCGGGCTGACGTCCGGCTGGATGCGGGACGTCGCCACCGCGCAGGCGGTGCAGCGGCGGCTGGAGGCGCTGCGCTTCGACTGGGCGTCGGAGAGCGTCCGGGAGGTGCTGGGCCCCACCGAGGGCACGGCGGCGGAGGCGGCCGAACGCTGTCTTGCGGTGCTGCGCCGGTTCTCCGAGGACGTGTCGGACCTGGTCAGGATGGAAACGGCGGACTGGATGACGGAGTTCGGGACGCGGAGCGCGCCGCTGCGCGCGCAGTCCACGGTGCCGTGGGCCGCCCGCACCGAGGGGGTGCCCGCCAGTCGCTTCCCGATGGCGCCCGGCGGCCGTCCGAACATGCCCCGCCAGCGGCCCCCGGAGGGGCCGGCCCGCTGAACCGTCGAACACCGCTGGGCACCGTCGAAAACCGCCACCACTGAGCAACTCGGCCGACCGCTCCGTCAGCCGAAGGCCGTCATCAGCTGAAGACGACCATCGAGCCCTGCGCCAGCGAGCGGGTCGCCGCCGCGTGCAGGCCGAGCCAGACGTGCCGTTCGCGGGCGAACGGGCTGGGATCGTACGACGGCTGGGCGGCCGGCTCCTCCAGTCCGGTGGGCCGGTCCGGCGGGGCGGGGGCCTGTGGCGGGTTGGCCGCGTCGATGCCGATCGCCGCCGCGACGGACGCGAGATCCCGCAGCAGGCCGTGGCTGGAACCCAGCGGGCCGCCGCCTTCGAGGAGTTCGTCGTTGACGACCGGATGCGGGAAGTCCAGCGGGACGTACGCGCCCGCGTGGTCGTAGTGCCAGACGAGGTGCGACTGCTGGGCTGTCGCCTCGAACATCTCCAGCAGCTGTTCGTAGTCGCCGCCGAGCGCGTCGACCGGGGTGACCTCCAGGCCCTGCAGGTTCAACAGGAAGGCCCGGCGCAGGAAATGCAGGGCGTCGTAGTCGAAGCCGGCGACCGGGCCGACGTCGCCGGAGAGTCCCGGCATGTAGGTGTGGACGGGCACCGGCGGCAGGCCCGCGTCGTTCAAGGCCTTGTCGTAGCGGGCCAGTTCCTCGGAGAAAGGGTTTTCAGGGCTGTGGCAGAGCACGTCCACAAGGGGAACCAGCCACAAGTCGCAGGCCACAGGCGCTCCAAGTCGTCTATGCGATCGTCGGGCCAGCGTAGTGCGAGGCGCGGTCGGCGTCAGGAGGTGGAGGCTTCCGGCTCACTCCGAAGGCTCGCCGGCTCTCCCGCCGAGGTCTCCGCGATGTCGCCCACGGCCCCCTATCGGGGGGCCAGCTTCGCCATCAGGGCGAGGGAGTGCTCGTTGTAGTCGGCGACGATACGGCGTGCCTCGGGCAGATCGCGGTCCCGGACGGCGTCGACGAGTTCGACGTGGTCCGACCAGCAGACGCCCGCGAGCATCGGATGGGCGCGCAGAAACGGGATCGAGTACATCCAGGTCTGGGTGCGGATCCGGTCGAGGAACTCGCAAATGTGCGGATTGCCCGACAATGCCGCGACTTCGCGCCAGAAGCGAATGTCACAGCCGATGAGCACATCGAGCATGCCGGACCGCGCGGCCCGCGCCGCGGCCTCGCCCCGGCGGCGCACCGACGCGAGGACATCCGGCGGCACTTCACGCAACACATCGCCCTCGATGCGGCGGAAGATCCCCTCGGTCACCAGGTTGCGGGCCTCGACCATGGAGACGAAGTCGTCGGGGCCGAAGCGCCGTACCTGGAAGCCGCGGTGCTGCTCGACGTCGAGCAGGCCCTGCGCGGCCAGGTCGACCAGCGCCTCACGGACGGGCGTGGCGGAGACGCCGTACAGCTCCGCGATCTCCTTGACGGTGAAGTCCCGCCCGGCCGGGAGCCGGCCGGTCAGCACCTCGTCGCGGAGCGCGTCGGCGATCTGCTGCCGCAGGCTGTTGCGCTTCACCGGTGTGGTGTCCGCAAGCACTGCCGCCTCCTCGCCCGAACGTACGTTTCCCTCCGATTACTCCGCACACGATAGGCGAAGGTTCGGAAATCAACCGCACGTCCGGCGAGGGAAGCGTGTGGGGGTTATGTGCATTTCGCGAGCGGCCACGCGTTGTTGGCGGTCCGACAGGGCAAGCGCTATCCGTTGACGGCGTACCGGTCGGTCACCGTCAGAGCCTCGTCCAGCGCCGCCAGGCCCTCCTTGGCCTCGGCCTCGGTGACCGTGCACGGCGGAACGACATGCGTGCGGTTCATGTTGACGAAGGGCCACAGACCGCCCTTCTTGCACGCCGCCGCGAACTCGGCCATCGGCGCGTTGTCCGCGCCGACCGCGTTGTACGGCACCAGCGGCTCGTGCGTCGCCTTGTCCTTGACGAGGTCCAGGGCCCAGAAGACGCCGAGGCCGCGCACCTCTCCGACCGAGGCGTGCCGGGCCGCGATGTCGCGCAAAGCGGGACCGATGACCCGTTCGCCGATCGCGGCGGCGTTCTCCACGATCCGCTCCTCGCGCATCGCGTTGATGGTCGCGACGGCGGAGGCACAGGCCAACGGGTGGCCGGAGTAGGTCAGACCGCCCGGGTAGGGGCGGGTGGCGAAGGTCGCGGCGATCTTCGGGGAGATGGCGACGCCGCCGAGCGGTACGTAGCCGGAGTTCACGCCCTTGGCGAAGGTCAGCAGGTCCGGGACGACGCCCCAGTGGTCGGCGGCGAACCAGGCTCCGGTGCGGCCGAAGCCGGACATGACCTCGTCGAGGATGAAGACGATCCCGTACCGGTCGCAGATCTCCCGGACACCGGCGAGATACCCGGCCGGCGGCACGAGGATGCCGGCGGTGCCGACCACCGACTCCAGGATGATCGCGGCGACCGACTGCGGACCCTCGAAGGCGACGAGCTGCTCCAGGTGCTCCAGCGCGCGCTCGCACTCCTGCTCCTCGCTCGTCGCGTGGAACTGCGAGCGGTACAGGTACGGGCCCCAGAAGTGCACGACGCCGGCCGAGGCTGTGTCGGACGGCCAGCGGCGCGGGTCACCGGTGAGGTTGATCGCGGTGGAGGTGGCGCCGTGGTACGAGCGGTAGGCGCTGAACACCTTGTGCCGGCCGGTGTGCAGCCGGGCCATGCGGACGGCGTTCTCGACCGCCTCGGCGCCGCCGTTGGTGAAGAAGACCTGGTCGAGATCGCCGGGGGTGACCTCGGCGATCAGCCGGGCCGCCTCGGACCGTACGTCGACGGCGAAGCCCGGCGCGATGGTGCAGAGCTTGGCGGCCTGCTCCTGGATCGCGGCGACGACCTTCGGGTGCTGATGGCCGATGTTGGTGTTCACCAGCTGGGAGGAGAAGTCCAGATAGCGGTTGCCGTCGTAGTCCCAGAAGTACGAGCCCTCGGCCCCGGCCACGGCCAGCGGATCGATGACCGCCTGCGCGGACCACGAGTGGAAGACATGCGCCCGGTCGGCGGCCTTGACGGCGGCTCCGGTCTCGGGATCGGCGACGGCGAAAGGAGGGGTCATGCGGTCCAGGCTAAGGATCGTCGCCGGTCAGGGACACGGTCACCTTGTATGGCACTCGCCACGTTCCCCGACAGGCTGTCATTGCGCCGGTCGGCTGGAGACCGTTCCGCGAGCCGCCGGCCATCCCCGTTCCGGCCCCGCTACGACCCCCGCCCGGCGCCGGCCACCCGCCCGGGGCCCCTGCTCGAACGGTCAGACTATTCTTCGGCTACGGGGCGGCCGGAAGGCCAGGAGGAGGCGCGGGGGGCATGGAAGAACTCAGGTCCGACGATCCGCAGTGGATCGGCGCGTACCGGCTGCTGGGCCGGCTCGGCACCGGCGGCATGGGACGGGTCTTCCTGGCGCGTTCGGAACGCGGCCGTACCGTCGCGGTGAAACTGGTGCGGGCCGAGCTGGCCGCCCAGGACGAGTTCAGGGGCCGCTTCCGGCAGGAGGTCCAGGCCGCCCGCCGGGTCGGCGGCGAATGGACGGCACCCGTACTCGACGCCGACACCGAGACCGAGATCCCCTGGGTCGCCACCGGCTACATCGCCGGGCCGACGCTGCAGCACGTCATCGCCAAGGAGCACGGCCCGCTGCCGGAGCGTTCGGTCTGGGTGCTGGCGGCCGGGCTGGCCCGCGCCCTCAAGGACATCCACGCCGCCGGGCTCATCCACCGCGATCTGAAGCCCTCGAATGTCATGATCACGATCGATGGCCCCCGGGTCATCGACTTCGGCATCGCCCGCGCCCTGGAGACCGTCGCCGGCGGCCTGACGAACACCGGCGCGCTGGTCGGATCGCCCGGCTTCATGTCGCCCGAGCAGGTGCGCGGCGACCGGGTCACCCCGGCCTGCGACATCTTCTGCCTGGGCTCGGTGCTGGCGTACGCGGCGACCGGGAAGCAGCCGTTCGGCGCCGCGAGCAGCGGGGTGCACGCCCAGATGTTCCGGATCGCGCAGGAGCCGCCGGAGCTGGACGAGCTGCCCGGCGCGCTGCGCGAGCTGGTCGCGGAGTGCCTGGTCAAGGAGGCCGCCCTGCGGCCGGACCTGGACGCGGTCCTGGAGCGGATCGCCGCCCACCCGCCGGAGGAGGGCAGGTCCTGGCTGCCCAGCGGGATCGTCGCGCAGCTCGGCCGGCACGCCGTGCGGCTGCTGGAGGCCGAGAACCCGCACGACGGAAGTCCCGCCCCGGCGCCCACGGCCGCGCGGCCCGACCCCGAGCCGCAACCCGGCCCGGCCCCCGTCCCCGACGCCGTCCCGGCGCCCGATGCCGTCCCGCAGGTGCCGCACGCCCGGCCGACCCTGGTCGACGCGGCCACGCCGCCGCCGGTCCCGTCCGCGTACCCGGGTGGCTACGGCTATCCGCACCCCGGATACGGCCCCCCGCCGGTTCACGCGACGCCGCCGCCCCGCCGGAGGCAGGGTGTGCTGATCGGCGCCGCGGTGGTGGTCGCGGTGCTCGCCGGCGCCGGGGCGGCCGTCGTCGCGCTCGACTTCGGCAAGGGCAAGGACAGCGGCACGGACAATCAGGGCCTGACCGGGCCCGGGACCGGTACCCCGTCGGGGTCCGGCACATCGCAGAGCTCCCCGTCCACCTCGGCAACCGCCTCCACCGCGCCCGGCGAGGTACCCGACCGGCTCGTCGGCACCTGGCAGGCCGGGTTCGAGAGCAACGGCACCAACACCCGCACCCTGACGATCCGCCGGGACGGCACCGTCACCCTGGCCGGCACGGGCAGCACCTACCACTGCGCGTGGACGATGCACATGACGTCGGCCGGTCCGCCGCTGTCGCTGAGCCCGTCCCTGCTCACCAGCGCGGTACCCGCCACCTCCTGCAATCCGGGCCTCTCCTCGACGATCACCGCGATCGACGATTCCCATCTGATCCGCGACTCCCAGGAGCCGGGCAAGGCCCCGCTGACCTACACGAAGATCGACTGACCGCGCAGAACACGGCAGAACGACAGAACGGCCGACACAGGACGGCAGAACGCGGCGCGCCCCGGTGGTAGGACCACCGGGGCGCGCCGCGTCGTGTTGTCAGCCGGACCGGCTGCCATTACCTCAGAGGAAGGAGTTGATCTCGATCGTCTCGGTACGGCCGGGGCCCACGCCGATCGCGGAGATCGGCGCGCCCGACATCTCCTCGAGCGCCTTGACGTACGCCTGCGCGTTCTTCGGCAGGTCGTCGAAGGTCTGCGCCTTGGTGATGTCCTCGGACCAGCCGGGGAGCATCTCGTAGATCGGCTTCGCGTGGTGGAAGTCGCTCTGGTTGTAGGGCAGCTCCTCGACGCGCTTGCCGTCGATCTCGTAGGCCACGCAGACCGGGATCTGCTCCCAGCCGGTGAGGATGTCGAGCTTGGTGAGGAAGAAGTCCGTCAGGCCGTTGACGCGGGTCGCGTACCGCGCAATGACCGCGTCGAACCAGCCGCAGCGACGGTCGCGGCCGGTGGTGACCCCGCGCTCGTGGCCGATGACCCGCAGCTTCTCGCCGTCCTCGTCGAACAGCTCGGTCGGGAACGGACCGGCGCCGACACGCGTCGTATAGGCCTTGAGGATGCCGATGACGCGGCTGATCTTCGTCGGGCCGATGCCGGAGCCCGTGCAGGCACCGCCGGCGGTCGGGTTCGACGAGGTCACGAAGGGATAGGTGCCGTGGTCGACGTCGAGCAGAGTGCCCTGACCGCCCTCCATCAGCACGACCTTGCCCTCGTCCAGCGCCTTGTTCAGAATCAGACCGGTGTCGGCGACGAAGTCCTTGATCTGCTCCGCGTAGCCGAGGTACTCCTCGACGACCTGGTCGATGCTGATCGCCCGCCGGTTGAAGAGCTTGACCAGGACCTGGTTCTTGTCGTGGAGAGCGGCCTCCACCTTCTGGTGCAGGATCGACTCGTCGAAGAGGTCCTGGACGCGGATCCCGACGCGGTTGATCTTGTCGGCGTAGGCCGGGCCGATTCCGCGCCCGGTCGTACCGATCTTGCGGCTGCCGAGGAACCGCTCCGTCACCTTGTCGATGGTCTGGTGATACGGAGTGATCAGGTGGGCGTTGCCGCTGATCAGAAGCTTGGACGTATCGACGCCGCGGTCGTTCAGTCCGCTCAGCTCGGAGAGCAGGACAGCCGGGTCCACGACGACACCGTTACCAATGACCGGGGTACACCCCGGCGACAGGATTCCGGAGGGGAGGAGATGCAGTGCGTACTTCTGGTCGCCAACGACGACCGTGTGGCCGGCATTGTTGCCGCCCTGGTAACGCACGACATAGTCCACGGAGCCACCGAGCAGGTCAGTGGCCTTCCCCTTGCCTTCGTCACCCCACTGAGCACCGAGCAGCACAAGTGCGGGCACAGGCGTACACCCCTTCCGGGCGGGGCATGTCCAACGTGCAGAGAGCCGTCGAACCGGTGCCCCGGAATAGACGAAGCCCCTGACGCAACGGCGCAAGGGGCTCTTGCACCGAGATTTTACCTGAGGAAGGACCAAGGTGTCGGCTCAGCGACCTGACGGGCAGCAATTGCTCGTGGTCATCGACCCCGCCGCACGTACCGTCGACGGCGAATCCGTCCGCATCGCGAAGGATGTCCTGTGTGCGGGCGCGTCCTCCGTAAAAATCGCTCTCCCGGATTCGGCCGAAGAGGTGGCCCGGGTGCTCGCCCACCGCGGACGGCGCCGTCCGGTGGTTCTCGGCGACGACCGGACCCTGCTGCGGGCGGTGCGGGCACTGCACCAAGAGCGCGCGCTCGGCGAGGCCCCGCTCGCGCTGGTCCCGATCGGGCCGCGCTCCACGCTCGCCAGGGCACTGGGCGTGCCGGGCCAGGTGCTGCCCGCGGCGCGGGCGGTGCTCGACGGCATGGACCGCGAGCTGGACCTGCTGATCGACGACAGCGGCGGCATCGTGCTGGGCAGCCTGCGGATCCCCTGCGACGGCGCGGTCCCTTCCGAACACTGGTGGACGCCGGTGGAGCGGACCGCCCGGTCGCTGGTGCGGACGCTGACGATGCCTGCCCCGTCGAACGGCCACGGCCCGGGGCACAGCCACGGTCACGCGCCGCGCCAGCGGCTGCGGATCGAGGCGGACGGGGTGGTGCTGGTCGACCTGGACCAGCCCGTGCACGACGTGTCGTTCCGGACGGTGGACCCCGGGCTCATCGAGGTCCGCGTCCACCACCCCGACAGCCCGGAACCGCTGTGTGTGCAGGCCGCGACCGTCACCGTCTCGGGCCGGGACTTCCGCTACCGCGCGGACTCCACCGTCGCCGGGCCGGTCAGGACCCGCACCTGGACGATCCAGCCGGGCGCCTGGCGGCTCACGGTGCCCCGCGCCTGAGACGAAGATCACGTCGGGAGCGGGGCGCGTCACCAGCTGACGAGCAGTTCCTCCAGGCCCCGGATGACATAGCCGGGCTTCCAGCGCGGCTCGGACACCATCCGCAGGTTCGGCGCGCGGCTCAGCAGCGTGCCGAAGGACGCGGCGAGTTCGAGGCGGGCCAGCGGCGCGCCCAGGCAGTAGTGGATGCCCGCGCCGAACGTGAGATGCCGGTTGTCGGCGGCCGGGCGGCGCAGGTCCAGCCGGTCGGGGTCGGGGAAGCGGGACGGGTCGCGGTTGGCGGACCCGAAGAGCAGCGCGACCTCGGAACCGCGCGGGATCACCGTGTCGCCGACCTCGATGTCGTCCAGCACCCACCGTTCGAACATCTGCAGCGGCGTGTCGTGGCGCAGCAGTTCCTCGATGGCGCCCGGGAGCAGCCCGGGCTCGGCACGGAGCAGGTCGAGCTGGTCGGGGTGGCGGAAGAGGGTGAACCAGCCGTTCGCCGTGGTGTTCACCGTCGCCTCGTGCCCGGCGTTGAGCAGCAGCACGCAGGTGGAGACCATCTCCTGCTCGCTGAGGGTGTCCCCGTCCTCGTACGCGGCGATCAGGGCGCTGATCAGGTCCTCGCCCGGTGCGCGGCGGCGCTCGGCGATCAGCCCGCGCAGATACTCCGAGAACTCCTCGCTCGCCCGGACGGCCCGCCGCGCGGTCTCCTCGTCCGGATTGAGTTCGAACATCCCGCAGATATCCGCCGACCAGGGCCGCAGCGGCTGCCGGTCCCCGGGCGGAACGCCCAGCATCTCCGCGATGACCGCGACCGGCAGCGGCTCGGCGACCCGGGCCAGCAGGTCGCCGCCGCCGTCCGCGTGCAGGCCGTCGACCAGCTCGGCCGCCATCCGATCGACGGTCGGCGCGAGCCGCTCGACGGTGCGCGGGGTGAATGCCTTCGCGACCAGCCGGCGGATACGGGTGTGGTCCGGGGCCTCCAGATCGAGCAGGCCGTTGCCGTTGAGGACGTGGAACGGCTCGTGCCCGGCCGGCGGCGCCTCGCGGCCGAACTCCTCGTGGGTGAAGCGGTGCAGATACGTACGCCCCAGCCGGCGGTCGCGCAGCAGCGCGCTCACATCGTCGTAGTGCGGGATCAGCCACTGCCGGGTCGGCTCGAACCAGTGCGCGCGTCCCGCCGCGCGCAGCGCCTCGTACGCCGGATACGGGTCGGCGACGAACGCGGCGGACCACGGGTCGAAGCCCTTCACCGCCGGGCCGCCGGGTACGGGGTCGCTCATGGGTCGATCCGTCATGCGGGGATCCGTCATACGTCGTTCCGCCCATCCTCGATCAGCCCGTGCTCGCGCAGATAGTCCAGCTGCGCCATCACCGACAGCTCCGCCGCGGGCCACAGCGTCCGGTCGACGTCGTGGTAGACGTGCGCGACCACCTGGGCGGGCGTCAGACAGCCCGCCTCCACGGCGGTCTCCACCTGCGCCAGCCGGCTCGCGCGGTGCGCGAGGTAGTACTCGACGGCGCCGCGCGCGTCCTTCAGCACCGGGCCGTGGCCGGGCAGCACCGTGTCGACGCCCTCCATCGTCAGGGCCTGCAATCTGCGCAGGGAGTCGAGGTAGTCGCCGAGCCGGCCGTCCGGGTGCACCACGATCGTCGTGCCGCGCCCCAGCACCGTGTCGCCGGTCAGGACGGCACCGTCGGCCGGCAGGTGGAAGGAGAGCGAATCGGCGGTGTGGCCGGGCGTGGCGACGACGCGCAGCTCCAGACCGCCGGTGCTGATGACGTCGCCCGCCGCCAGCCCCTCCTCGCCCAGCCGCAGCGCCGGGTCGAGCGCCCGGACCTTCGTCCCCGTCAGTTCGGCGAAGCGGGCGGCGCCCTCCGCGTGGTCCGGGTGGCCGTGCGTGAGCAGGGTGAGCGCGATGCGCTTGCCGGCCGCCTCCGCGGTCGCGACGACATTGCGCAGGTGCGCGTCGTCGAGCGGGCCCGGGTCGATGACCACCGCGAGGTCCGAACCGGGCTCGGAGAGCAGCCAGGTGTTGGTGCCGTCCAGGGTCATCGGCGACGGGTTCGGCGCCAGGACGCAGACGGCACGCGCCGTCGCTGGGCCGCCGACCGTGGGCTGCGGCCTGCCGGGCAGGATCGCCGACGTCATTCAGCAGCTCCTTGCGACGAGATGGGTCCTTGTGGAACGTGTTTGGTGAATTCCTCGTGCCCCGGCCAGCTCAGGACGATCTGCCCCTCTTCGAGCACCGCCCGCGCCAGCACCGGCGTCAGGTCCCGGCCGGCCGCGCCCGCCAGCGCCGCCTCCACCGAGTCGTACGGGAGCAGCGCGCGCAGCGTCGCGACCGTCGGCGGCATCATCACCATCTCGCCGAGCCGGTACCCCTCCACGGCCTCGGCCGGGCGCAGCCACACCGTGCGGTCGGCCTCGCCCGAGACGTCCAGGGTGCGCTGCCCGGCCGGCATCATCGCGAGGAAGAACCAGGTGTCGTAGCGGCGCTCCTCGAACTCCGGGGTGATCCAGCGGGCCCACGGGCCGAGCAGATCCGAGCGCAGCACCAGCTCGCGCCGGGCCAGGAAGTCCGCGAACGACAGCTCCCGGCTGACCAGCGCCTCCCGGTCGGCCTCCCAGCTCTCGCCGGTGGTGTCCGCCACGACGCTGTCGCCGTCGGGACCTGCCAGCAGGACGCCGGCCTCCTCGAACGTCTCCCGCACCGCCGCACACACCACCGCCTGCGCCGACACCGGATCCACCCCGAGGGCGGCCGACCACTCCTCCAGGGACGGGCCGGCCCACCGGACCGGCTTCTCGTCCCGCGGGTCCACACCGCCGCCCGGATACGCGTACGCGCCCCCGGCGAAAGCCATGGAGGCGCGTCTGCGCAACATGTGGACGGCCGGGCCACCGCTCGTACCGTCCCGCAGGAGCAGTACGGTCGCGGCCCGGCGCGGGGTCACGGGGGTCAGATCCCCGTTCGCCAGCGCCCGGATCCGGTCCGGCCAGGAGGCCGGGAACCACTGTCCGTCGTTCGTGCCGCCGCTGCTGGTGCTCATGGGCGGGATCGTACGGCCTGCCGCCCTGATGTTCGAGGGTGAGTCTCGGCTGTTCGACGTGAGTCCCGTGGCTGCGGCTCCGCGGCCGGGCACCCGGCCCGGCCTGCGAAGGGCTCAGACCAGCTCGACCTGGATCTCCACCTCGACCGGTGCGTCCAGCGGCAGCACGGCCACGCCGACGGCGCTGCGGGCGTGCACGCCCTTGTCGCCGAGCACCTCGCCGAGCAGCTCGCTCGCACCGTTGATCACGGCCGGCTGCCCGGTGAAGTCCGTCGCCGAGGCGACGAATCCGACGACCTTCACGACGCGCTTGATGCGGTCCAGGTCACCGGCGACCGACTTGACCGCCGCGAGCGCGTTGAGCGCGCACGTACGGGCCAGGTCCTTGGCCTCCTCCGGCGTCACCTCGGCGCCGACCTTGCCGGTCACCGTGAGCTTGCCGTCCACCATCGGCAGCTGGCCGGACGTGTACACGTACACACCCGACTGCACGGCCGGCTGGTACGAGGCCAGCGGCGGCACCACGGCGGGCAGCGTCAGCCCGAGCGAGGCGATCTTGTCCTCGACCGCGCTCACGCCTGCTTCTCCCGCTTGAAGTAGGCCACCAGCTGTTCCGCGTTGTTCCCATTGGGTACGACCTGGACGAGCTCCCAGCCGTCCTCGCCCCAGGTGTCCAGAATCTGCTTCGTCGCGTGCACAAGAAGCGGCACGGTCGCGTATTCCCACTTAGCCATGGAGCCGACTGTAACGCCTGCTCCCACCCACCCCGTCCAGCACCCGCCCGGCACCTCCCGGCCGGGTCCTGACCGGACCGTCACCGGGTCCGGCCGGGAGATCCGTCGCCGGGTCCGGCCGGGAGATAGAGGCCACACCTGGGCAGTGGACTGCTTGGGCCGAAGGCCGAGTGGTTACGCTCGATGTGTGAGCCCTCAACAGTCCACCCCCACCAGGCTCCATATCGTCACGGGCAAGGGCGGCACCGGTAAGACCACGGTCGCCGCCGCGCTGGCGCTCGCCCTCGCCGCCGAAGGCCGCCGCACCCTGCTGGTCGAGGTCGAGGGGCGGCAGGGCATCGCCCAGGTCTTCGAGACCGGGGCGCTGCCCTACGAGGAGCGGAAGATCGCCGTCGCGCCCGGCGGCGGCGAGGTGCGCGCGCTCGCCATCGACCCCGAACTCGCGCTCCTCGACTACCTGGACATGTTCTACAAACTCGGCCGCGCGGGCCGCGCCCTCAAGAAGCTCGGCGCGATCGACTTCGCGACGACCGTCGCCCCCGGCCTGCGGGACGTCCTGCTGACCGGCAAGGCGTGCGAGGCCGTGCGCCGCAAGGACAACGCGGGCTGGCGGGCGTACGACGCGGTCGTGATGGACGCCCCGCCGACCGGCCGGATCACCCGCTTCCTCAACGTCAACGACGAGGTCGCCGGGCTCGCGAGGATCGGGCCGATATACAACCAGGCCCAGGCCGTGATGCGGGTGCTGAAGTCCACCGAGACCGCGGTGCACCTGGTGACGCTGCTGGAGGAGATGCCGGTCCAGGAGACCGTGGACGGCGTCGCCGAACTGCGGGCGGCCGGGCTGCCCGTAGGAGCGGTCGTCGTCAACATGCTGCGCCCGGTGCTGCTGGACGACGCGGACCTCGAATCGGCGGCCAACGGCCGGCGCACCGCCGTCGCCAAGGCGCTGTCCCAGGCCGGCCTGGGCGGTGCCCGCAAGGGCGGGCAGGCGGAGCGGCTCGTCGACCCGCTGCTCACGCAGGCCCACGAGCACGCCCAGCGCGTCCTCCTGGAGCGCCGCGAGCGCGCCGAGATCGCCGACCTCGGGCTGCCGACGTACGAGCTGGAACTGCGTGGCGAGGGCGTCGACCTGGGCGGCCTCTACCGGTTGGCCGACAGCCTGCGCAAGCAGGGAATTACGGGCGGGGAGAGCTGACATGGGCACGGGCGCGGGCATGGGCATGGGCGGCAAGGGCGCGGGCCGGCGGGGAGAGCTGACATGAGCCTGGAGATTCCGGTGAATCTGGAGAGTCCGGTGCTGGAGATCGATCCGCTCCTCGACGATCCCAAGACCCGCATCATCGTCTGCTGCGGTTCCGGTGGCGTCGGCAAGACCACGACCGCCGCGGCGCTCGGCGTGCGCGCCGCGGAACGCGGCCGCAAGGCCGTCGTCCTGACCATCGACCCGGCGCGCCGGCTCGCCCAGTCGATGGGCCTGAGCGAGCTGGACAACACACCGCGCCCGGTCACCGGGATCGACGAGTCCGCGGGCGGCGCGCTGCACGCGATGATGCTCGACATGAAGCGGACCTTCGACGAGGTCGTGCTGCAGCACTCGGACCCCGAGCGGGCCCGCGCGATCCTCGACAACCCCTTCTACCAGTCCCTGTCGGCCGGCTTCGCCGGCACGCAGGAGTACATGGCGATGGAGAAGCTGGGCCAGCTGCGCGCGCTGGACGCCTGGGACCTGATCATCGTCGACACCCCGCCGAGCCGTTCCGCGCTGGACTTCCTTGACGCCCCGCAGCGCCTCGGGTCGTTCCTGGACGGGAAGTTCATCAGGCTGCTGATGGCGCCCGCGAAGGTCGGCGGCCGTGCCGGGATGAAGTTCCTCAATGTCGGTATGTCGATGATGACGGGCGTGCTGAGCAAGGTGATGGGCGCGCACCTGCTGAGCGACGTGCAGACGTTCATCGCCGCCATGGACACCATGTTCGGCGGCTTCCGCAAGCGCGCGGACGCCACCTACAAGCTGCTGCAGGCTCCCGGGACGGCGTTCCTCGTGGTGGCCGCGCCTGAGCGGGACGCGCTGCGCGAGGCCGCGTACTTCGTCGAGCGGCTGGCCGCGGAGCACATGCCGCTGGCCGGCCTGGTGCTGAACCGGGTGCACGGCAGCGGAGCGCCGCAGCTCACCGCGGAGCGGGCGCTGGCCGCCGCCCAGGCGCTGGAGGAGCCGCTGGAAAATCTTGTGGACGGCGGCATTGTGGATCGTGAGGCCGGGAAGGCTGACTCCGTTGCCGACGGGACCGACGACGGGACGGACCCGAAGACCCCGGCCGAGACGGCCGACGACATGACGATCCCGCCCGAGCAGAGACTTGCCGCCGGGCTGCTGCGGCTGCACGCCGAGCGCATGCGCGTGGTCGCGCGCGAACGCCGCACCAGGGACCGCTTCGTCTCCGTGCACCCTGAGGTGCCGATGGTCGACGTAGCGGCCCTACCGGGCGACGTGCACGATCTGGACGGCTTGCGCTCGATCGGCGATCAGCTTGCCGGGGATCACCCCGCGGCGGCGTAGTCGTCCTCTTCGTCCAAGGGCAGGATGCCGGTGCTCCGCTCGTACTCGGTACGCGCGGTCTCGAGCAGCCTGCGCCACGAGGTGACCGTTGGACGTCGTCGCAGCAGTGCCCTGCGCTCGCGTTCCGTCATCCCGCCCCACACGCCGAACTCGACCCGGTTGTCGAGCGCGTCCGCCAGGCACTCCGTCCGCACCGGGCATCCGGTGCATACCGCCTTGGCCCTGTTCTGGGCCGCTCCCTGGACGAAAAGCTCGTCCGGATCAGTCGTCTTGCACGCTGCCTGCGTGCTCCAGTCGGTTACCCAGCTGCTCATGCTGGCGCCGTCCTCTCCCGAATCGAGGCTCCCCCACGGCGGCAACCGGCATATTCACCGTTGCCAGTTGAGGACGTTACGGAAGGTAGGCGTGACGCAACAGCCCTTTCAGGCCCAATCTTCGATGGCCCGAATGGACTATGGGTGCGCGGCAGATCACCCAACGGAGTGAGCGGCACCCATTTCGGACTTATGGGGCAGAGCGGTCACTGCGCCTGGCATATCGCCCAAGTCACCCGGCATATGACAGGAATTCGGGCAGTTCTCATCACCCACAAGAGTGACGATGGAGGACAGGCGCACGCTCAGCGACCGCGCCTGTCCGTTACAGAGTAGGCGAACAGATGGGCGCACGTCCGGGGAATCGCAACGTAGGCTGCCTCCATGCCTCACAAGCGATCGGGCGGGGGTCTCTCGACGGCCCAGCAGGCCGCCAAGTTCCTCGGTGTCAGTGTCCTGTCCGGGGTGGTACTGGCAGGGATCGCCCTGCCGGCCGCCGGTGCTCTCGGCCTGTCGGCGAAGGGCACCGCCTCAGGATTCCAGGACCTGCCGGGTGAGCTGAAGCGCCCGCCGCTCAGCCAGGCCTCGAAGATCCTCGACGCCAACGGCGGTCTGATCGCAACCGTCTACTCGCGCGACCGCACCGTCATCCCGATCCAGCAGATGAGCCCGAACATCCTGAAGGCCATCGTCGCGATCGAGGACGCCCGCTACTTCGAGCACGGTGCGATCGACCTCAAGGGCATCCTGCGCGCGCTCAACAAGAACGCGCAGGACGGCGGCGTCTCCGAGGGTGCCTCCACCCTCACCCAGCAGTACGTCAAGAACGTCTTCATCGAGCAGGCAGGCGACGACCCGGACAAGGTCGCGCAGGCGGTCCAGCAGACCGTCGGCCGCAAGATCAAGGAAATGAAGTACGCGATCCAGGTCGAGAAGGAACTCGGCAAGCAGCAGATCCTGGAGAACTACCTCAACATCACGTTCTTCGGCGAGCAGGCCTACGGCATCGAGGCCGCGGCCAAGCGGTACTACAGCAAGCACGCGAAGGACCTGACCGTCGGCGAGGCCGCGATGCTGGCCGGCATCGTCCAGTCGCCCAGCCGCTTCGACCCGGTCAACGACGAGCAGGAATCGATCAAGCGCCGCAATCTCGTACTGCAGCGCATGGCCGACCTCAAGGACATCACCCAGGCCCAGGCCGACGCCACGAAGAAGACGCCCCTCGGCCTCAAGGTCAGCAAGCCGAAGAACGGCTGCATCACCGCCGTCAACGGCGCCGGCTTCTTCTGCGACTACGTCCGCAACACGTTCCTGCAGAACGCGGCCTTCGGCAAGACGAAGGAAGCCCGCGCGAAGCGCTGGCGCCAGGGCGGCCTGACGATCAGGACGACGCTGGACCCGCAGGCGCAGTCGTCGACGCAGAACGGCATCGCCAAGCACGTCTACAAGGACGACCCGGTCGCTTCCGCCGTCACCCTCGTGGAACCGGGCACGGGCAAGATCCGGGCGATGGCGCAGTCCCGGCCGTACGGCTTCGGTAAGAACGAGACGCAGATCAACCTCTCCGTCGACCGGGGCATGGGCGGCGGGGCCGGGTACCAGTCCGGTTCGACGTTCAAGGCGTTCACCGCCGCCGCCGCGCTGGAGTCGGGTTACCAGCCGAGCCAGACATACCCCTCGCCGAGCGAGATGCCGTACCCGTCGGTGAGCGACTGCTCCGGCGCGCAGTACCCCGGCACCGGCACCGTGCCGAACGAGAGCGAGACGGAATTCGGCCCGTACGCCATGCCCGAGGCGCTCAAGAAGTCGGTCAACACGTACTTCGTGACGCTGGAAGCCGACGTCGGCCTGTGCCCGGTGACCCAGATGGTCAACAAGCTGGGCATCACCAAGCGGGCCGGCGGCACGGCCTTCGGGCTCGGCGCGTCCTTCACACTCGGTGTCAACGAGATGTCCCCGCTGGACATGGCCGCCGCGTACGCCGCCTTCGCCGCCCGTGGCACCTTCTGTGCGCCGACCGCGATCGAGTCGGCCACGGACTCGGACAACAAGGCGATCCCGGTCCCGAAGCCGCTGTGCTCCACGGCCATGTCGCAGACGACGGCGGACACCATCAACACCATGCTCAAGGGCGTGGTCGACGACGGTACGGGCACTGCGGCCGGCCTGACCGACCGTGCCACCGCGGGCAAGACGGGTACGACAGACGACCGCAAGGCCGCCTGGTTCGTGGGCTACACCCCGAACATGTCGGCCGCGGTGTGGATCGGTGACCCGGGCGTCAAGCCGATCAAGATGACGGGGATCACCTTCGGCGGCGAGTACTACGACAAGGTGTTCGGCGCCACCGGCCCGGCACCGATCTGGAAGGACGCCGTCAGCGGGGCCCTGGACGGCAAGCCGGAACTGACGTTCAACGAGGTACCGCTGAACATCCCGGACAAGCCCGTGGTCCCGCCCACCCCCAACCCCGGCAACGGACCGGGCAAGCCCGGCCACACCACCGGGGCCACGACCGCCGGCACCGGCAAGCCGCCGGCGAGCCCGAACCCCTTCCCCTCGTTCACCATCCCGCCGGGCATCATCGGCGGCGGCGGGAACGGCCACTCGGGCGGCGGGACCGGCGGCCGCTGACCGCAGGAACCTGGAACGCGTGAGGGGCGCCACCCGATTCCTCGGGTGGCGCCCCTCACCTGTGCGATACCGGGCGGATCAGCCCGCGAGCTGCTTCTTCACCTCGGCCGCGACGCGGCCGCCCTCGGCGAGACCGGCGACCTTCGGGTTCACGATCTTCATGATCGCGCCCATGGCCCGCGGACCCTCGGCGCCCGCCGCCCTGGCCTCGGCCACCGCGGCGGTGACGATGCCGACCAGCTCCTCGTCCGACAGCTGCTTCGGCAGGTACGCGTCGAGCACCTCCCCCTCGGCCAGCTCGCGCTCGGCCGAGGCGGGACGGTTGCCCAGGGCGAAGGCTTCGGCCGCCTCACGGCGCTTCTTCGCCTCACCGGCGATCACCTTGAGCACCTCGTCGTCGGAGAGTTCACGGGCGGTCGTGCCCGCGACCTCCTTCTTGGTGATGGCGGTCAGCGTGAGGCGGAGCGTGGCGGAGCGAAGCTCGTCGCGGCCCTTCATGGCCGCGATGAGGTCGTCGTGCAGTCGCTGCTTGAGCGTGGTGGTCATGCCGTCGAGTCTCGCACCCGCACGGTCGTACTGCCGCCCATTAACCCCCGGCGAACCGTCCCGTACCGACCGGAACGGCGCCGAAGAGTTCCGTCCAGGTCCCGGAGGTGTCCCGGACCGGTCCCGCGCGCCGGTACCCCAAGCGCCGCATGGCATCCTGATCGGTCACAGCTCTGCCGGACGGGTCGGCGGACGTCCGGGGGGCAAGGGGACCAGATGAGGCTCTGTTTCCTCGTCGAGGAGCACTACCGTCACGACGGCATGCCTCTCGACGTGGTCGGCCAACTGGCCGCCTGGGGACACCAGGTGGACGTGATCCGCCCCGGCGGTTCTCTCATCCGGCTCTCCGAGTTCTCCGAACTGTCCGGACTCTCCGACGCGGTGCAGTCGGGTGCGCACGACGCCTGGGTGCTCAAGACGGTCTCCGGCGGCCCCGGCCTGACCCTCCTCGAAGGCGCGGCGGCACTCGGCCTGACCACGGTCAATGACGCACGCGCGATCCGGACGGTCCGTGACAAGGCCCTCACCGCGCTCGTCGCGCAGCAGCACGGCCTGCCGATGCCGGTGACGTACGCGGCGGCCCGGCCCGAACTGTTCGCGGAGGTCCCCGAGGAGCACTTCCCGCTCGTCGTGAAGCCCGCGGCGGGCAGCTCGGGGCGCGGCGTACGGCTGGTCCGCACGCCGGAGCAGCTCACGGGGTCCGACGACGGCGCTGACGGAGATGCGGCCCTCGGCCCCGGTCCCGAGGACGGTGGGCTGCTCATAGCCCAGCCGTACGTGCCCAACTCCGGGACGGACCTGAAGGTGTACTGCGTCGGCGGTGAGGCCTACGCGACCGTACGGGCGTCGCCGCTGCGCCCCGAACTCGCCGTGGACGAGCGGCTCGTGCCGCTCCCGCGCGAGGTGGCGGGGCTGGCGGCCGAGATCGGCGCCGTCTTCGGCCTGGACCTGTACGGGATCGACGTGCTGCTCGGGCCCGACGGCCCGATCGTCGTCGACATCAACGACTTCCCGAGCTTCCGCAAGGTGCCCGACGCCGTCGCCAGGGTGGCGCGCGCCGTCCTCGACCTGGCCCGGACGGGTGGCACGGGCGGGCACGGCGGCCTTCGCCCCCAGGCCGAGACGGGAGCCGGGGCTGGAGCTGGAGCCGTGGCCGGAGCTGGAGCCGGGGCCTTCGTACCCGCACAGGCCGGCACATGAGCGCAAAGGCTGACACGGCTCGCACCGCCGCGCAGCGGATCTGCTTCCTGACGGACAAGCCGGACCACCCGCTGCTCGCGGCCACCGCCGCCCTGCTGGCGGACCGCCCACACAGCCACGTCGAGTTCACCGACCCGGCCCACGCCACGGAACCCGCGCCGGACGAGCTCGCCGACGTCTATCTCCTCAAGTCCCATACGCCGCAGGCGATCCGGCTCGCCCGCGCCCTGGAGCGGCGCGGCGCGCGCGTCGTCAATTCGGCCGCGTCGACCGAGCTGTGCCAGGACCGGGTGCTGATGGCGGACACCGCGCTGGCCGCGGGCCTCCCGTTCCCCGTGACCCGGACGGTCGCGCCGCTGTCGCGGATCACGGCCCCGCCGCCGTCGGGCTATCCGTTCATCGTCAAGAGCCGGGCCAACCGGCGCGGCGATGTCGTCGCCCGGGTCGATGACGCCGCGGGCCTGCGGGAACTCGCCCGCAGGTGGCCGGACGAGCCGGTCGTCGTTCAGGACTTCACGCCGGGCGACGGCTGGGACCACAAGCTCTGGGTGATCGCCGGCCAGGTCTTCACGGGCCTGCGCCCGTCACCCCTGGGAGACCGGGACGCAGGGGCCCTGAGCAGCCCGGACTCTCCTCGGGACCGGCCCCCGCCGCCACCCCCCGGGGCCCTCGACCTGGCGCTGCAGGCGGGCAAGGTCTTCGCCCTCGACGTCTACGGCGTGGACGTCATCGCGGACAGGACCGGAACGCCGCTCATTGTCGACATCAACGCCTTTCCCGGCTTCCGGGGCGGCAGCGGAGCGCCGCGCGCTCTGGCGGAGCTCATCTGATCTGCGACGATGGACGCATGCGAGCGCGATACGGAGTTCCCCTCGGCGTGACGGCAGTCGGCGCGGCCTGCGTGGCCTACGCCGCCGGAATCGAAACGCGGTCCTTCCGGCTGCGCCGTGTCGAGGTCCCGGTGCTGCCCGACGGGATGCGGCCGATCCGGATCCTGCAGGTCTCCGACATCCACATGGTCTGCGGCCAGAACAAGAAGCGCCGCTGGCTGCAGTCCCTGGCGGGCCTGCGCCCGGACCTCGTCGTCAACACCGGTGACAACCTCTCCGACCCGGAGGGCGTCCCCGAGGTGCTGGACGCCCTCGGCCCGCTGATGGAGTTCCCCGGGGCGTACGTCTTCGGCTCGAACGACTACTACGGTCCCAGGTTCCGCAACCCGGCCCGCTACCTGCTGGAGAAGTCCCGCAGGCAGCACGGGCTCAACGGCAAGACCGAGCCGGTCACCAATGTGATCCGCAACCCCTGGGGCGATCTGCGCGACACGTTCGACGCCGCCGGCTGGGTGGGGCTGAGCAACACCCGCGGCCACCTCAAGCTCGACGACGGCATCGAGATCGCCCTCACCGGCCTCGACGACCCGCACATCAAGCGTGACCGCTACGCCGCCGTCGCCGGCGGCCCGGACCCCGCCGCGGACCTCAACCTCGCCATCGTCCACGCCCCGTACCTGCGGGTCCTGGACGCCTTCGCGGCCGACCGCTACCCGCTGATCCTCGCCGGCCACACCCACGGCGGCCAGATCTGCATCCCCTTCTACGGCGCGCTCGTCACCAACTGCGACCTGGACACCCAGCGGGTGAAGGGCCTGTCCACCCACACCGCCGGCGGCGAGCGCTCCTACCTGCACGTCTCCGCGGGCTGCGGCGCCAACCGGTACACCCCGATCCGCTTCGCCTGCCCTCCGGAGGCGACACTCCTCACGCTGACCACCCGAAAGGCCGGCCGCCCCGTACGGTGAGGCGATGCCCGAGCCCGCGCTCCGTCATCCCTACGCCGCCGCCTGCCGCGCGCTGATCGCCGCGGTCGCCGTCACCGGCATCACCATCGAGTGCGTGCACACCGACCCGCTGCGCGTCTTCACCTTCTTCACCATCCTGACGAACGCCGCCATCGCGATCACCTTCGCCTGGTCCGCCCACCGCGACGGGACCGGCCGGCCGCCGCTGTCCCCGCGCATCACCGGCGCGGTGCTGCTCTGCATCGTGATCACCGGGCTCGTCTACCACCTCGTCCTGGCGAACGAGTCCAGCGGCTTCTCCGAGGCGGAGCACCTCGCCCGGCGCACCGGCGACCTGGTCCTCTCCAACCAGCTGCTGCACACCGTGACTCCCGTCACAGTCACCCTCGACTGGCTCCTCCTCACCACCCCGGCCCGCTTCCAGTGGCGCCACGCCTACCAGTGGCTCGCCCTCCCCCTCGCGTACGCCGCCTTCGCCCTCCTGCGCGGCGCCCTCATCGACCCCCCGAACCGCTACCCCTACCCCTTCCTCGACGTCGACCTGCACGGCTACCCCACCGTCCTCCGCAACGCCCTCGTCCTCGCCGTCGCCTTCTCCGCCCTGGCCCTCCTCCTCGTCACCCTCGACCGCGCCCGCCCCCGCCTCCCCACCCACGAATACCGGATTTCGTCTCCGGCCCCCCGTCCGCTAAAGTGAATCTCGTTGCACCGGGGTGTGGCGCAGCTTGGTAGCGCGCTTCGTTCGGGACGAAGAGGCCGTGGGTTCAAATCCCGCCACCCCGACCCAGGTCAGAGGCCCTATCGGAGAAATCCGATAGGGCCTCTTTCGCGTTGTACCGCAGGAAAGTACAGCAACTGCTCCGCCCGTCGGCGACCTTCATCGACCGCCGAACCTCCGGGCAGTCAGTACCTCCGGGCAACTTCGATGCACCTACCGGCTCAAGTCCCTGCGCGGAGGAGTGTGCGAGTTGTCTCGAACCGCTCTGTTGGGCTTAGTGCGGAGGAGGCTAGCCAGGAACCGTACGCCAGAGAAGCGGCGGCTCCTTCTGCTGGTGAGGACACCCACGAGGGCGACGGTGGCGCCCAGGTGGGCGAGGAGGGGCCGGTGATGGCGCGCCCCACGTTGCTTAGTGGCTGGTGAGTTCGCCGGTGAGCTTGGCGTGGAGGTCGGCGCTGGGGTCGTTCAGGCCGATGATCTCGACGGTTTTGCCGCGCTGGGTGTACTTGGTCTCGATGGCGTCCAGGGCGGCCACCGAGGAGGCGTCCCAGATGTGCGCGGCGGACAGGTCGATGACGACCTTGTCGGGGTCGGTGGCGTAGTGGAACTGGCCGACGAGGTCGTTGGAGGACGCGAAGAACAGCTCACCGGTCACGGAGTACACCACCGTGCTGCCGTCGGGGTCGGTGACCGCGGTGACGTTCGCGAGGTGGGCGACGCGTTTGGCGAAGATGACCATGGCGGTGATAGAGCCGACGACGACGCCGATGGCGAGGTTGGAGGTGGCGACCACGCAGATCACGGTGATGACCATGACGGTGATCTCACCGGAGGGCATCCGCCGAAGCGTCTTGGGGGCGATGGAGTGCCAGTCGAAGGTGCCGAAGGCGACCAGGATCATTACCGCGACCAGGGCTGCCATCGGGATGTCGGAGACGACCGGGCCGAAGACGATGCACAGCACCATCAGGAATGCGCCCGCGAGGAAGGTCGACAGGCGGGTGCGGGCGCCGGAGACCTTCACGTTGATCATCGTCTGGCCGATCATGGCGCAGCCGCCCATGCCGCCGAAGAAGCCGGTGACGATGTTGGCGATGCCCTGGCCGATGGATTCGCGCGTCTTGGAGGAGTGGGTGTCGGTGATGTCGTCGACCAGTTTGGCCGTCATCAAGGACTCCATCAGGCCGACCAGCGCCATCGCCAGCGCGTAGGGGGCGATGATAGTGAAGGTGTCCATCGTGAACGGCACATCCGGCAGGCCCGGCACCGGTAGCGAGGAGGGCAGGGCGCCCTTGTCGCCGACCGTCGGCACCGCGATCCCGGCCGCGACGGTGATCACGGTCAGGATGACGATGGAGACCAGCGGCGCCGGAATCACGGTGGTGACCTTCGGGAAGAACACCATCAGGGCCAGACCGGCCGCGATCAGCGGGTAGACGGGCCACGGCACATCGTGCATCTCGGGGACCTGGGCCATGAAGATCAGGATCGCGAGGGCGTTGACGAAGCCGACCATCACCGAACGCGGCACGAACCGCATCAGCTTCGCCACGCCCAGCGCCCCGAGCACGATCTGGATGACGCCGGCCAGGATGACGGCCGCGACCAGGTAGCCGAAGCCATGCTCGCGGTTGAGAGGAGCGATCACGAGGGCGACGGCACCGGTGGCGGCGGAGATCATCGCGCGGCGTCCGCCGACGATGGAAATGGTCACGGCCATGGTGAACGAGGCGAACAGGCCGATCGCCGGATCGACACCCGCGATGATCGAGAACGAGATCGCCTCGGGAATCAGCGCGAGCGCGACCACCAGGCCCGCCAGGACCTCGGTACGCCAGACCTTCGGGTCGGACAGCCAGTCCGGACGCAGACCGCGCAGCCGCGCGGCAGGAGACACAACGGAAGAAGACAAGAGAACGGGAACCTGTCGTACTCAGGCACACCCCCTGCAAGCAGGACGGGGAGTGCGGGAGAACGCGGAGGGGCCGGCCGGCACACCGCGGACGGCCAGCGAGAGCGGGCCGGAAGGCAAGAAGGGGACGGAACCGGGGCTCTGCGCGATGGCGCAGCCGAGCTCATACCCAGGGGCGAAGCGTCACGGTGGGCAGGCAGCGGCCATGGGCGTCATGGGCTCGCGCACGCTCTCTCCTGCAAGAATCGGATCTTCGCCGGGGGCGCCATCGGTCCCGGCACGAAAGCAGCAAAGCAGCGCGGGCCGCCCTCGCCGTCAGCAACTCTACCCTAACGTTAGAGTAGAGATCGGTGGGGCCGCACAGGAAGCGGCCCGCCCCGGGATGAGAAGGGCCAGGACCACGGGCGTGGATGACAAGCACATGCAGATCGGCGAAGTCGCCGCGCGGACGGAGCTGTCACTGCGCACCATCCGGCACTACGAGGAGACCGGCTTGGTCGCGCCCTCGGCGCGCTCCCAGGGTGGCTTCCGCCTCTACACGGAGACCGACGTGCAGCGGCTCATGGTCATCCGCCGCATGAAGCCGCTCGGCTTCACCCTCGACCAAATGCGTGACCTGCTCGACGCCACCGACCGCCTCGATGGTGGCAACACCCTGGACACCGCCGAGCGCGAGGCTCTGCTGGGCCGCGTGCGCGAATACGAGCAGGCCGCCACCGAGCAGGTCGACAAGCTCCGCGTCCAGCTGTCTCGCGCCGAGGACTTCGCGGCCACGCTCCGCACTCGCCTTGACCCCGCCACCATCACCCCGTTCTGACCCGGCCGTTACAGGGCTGGCGCCGCGTCCGCTACCACCGTGTGCGAGCAGACTGGCCAGTTCGACGACGGTCTCCAGGCGCCAGGAACGACGTCGGCCCAGGCGCTTGTCGCTCCGATGGCCCTCAAGTACCGCACGGCACCAGCGCTTCTCCGCCATCTACGACACGCTGCGCTTGAAGAAGGCATAACAGGCGGCGTTAAGAACCCGTAAAGTACGCGCTGGTGTGCCGGGAAGTCTGGTCGGCGATCGCTTTGGCGATCCCGCAACCAGGCGCTTGAGAGGCACCCCGTGAGCCGAACACTCCGCATCCCCGTCCGCTGCTTGCGGCGGGCGGCGCGATGAGCAACTGGCACGCCTGGGCGGCTCTTGCGGTCTTCGCTGGCGCGTACGTGCTGATCATCACCGAGTGGGTGCACCGGGTCGCGGCCGCGCTGGGCGGGGCGGCGGCAATGCTGGCGCTGCGGGCGACCGACTCTGACACAGCGTTTTTCTCCACCACCTCGGGTATCGACTGGAACGTCATCTTCCTGCTACTGGGCATGATGATGATCGTCGCGGTATTGCGCCGCACCGGGCTGTTCGAGTTCCTGGCGATCTGGGCGGTCAAACGCGCCCACGCACGGCCGTTCCGGGTCATGGTGATGCTCATAGTGATCACCGCAGGGGCGTCCGCGCTGCTGGACAACGTCACCACCGTGCTGCTGGTCGCTCCCGTCACGTTGGTGGTCTGCGATCGTTTGGCTCTGCCGGTGGCGCCGTTCCTGATCGCCGAGGTACTGGCGTCGAACATCGGCGGGATAGCGACACTGGTCGGTGACCCGCCGAACATCATCATCGGCACCCGCGCGGATCTGGCCTTCAACGACTTCGTCATCCACCTCGCGCCCCTGGCCGTCGTCCTGACCGGTGTGCTGGTGCTCATGTGCCGGGTCATGTTCCGCAGCGCGTTCGTCTACGACGAGGAACGCGCCGCCGCAGTGCTGGCGATGCACGAACGCGACGCCATCCGCGACTCGCGGCTGCTGGTCCAGGGCCTGGTCGTACTCGCGGCGGTGATCGCCGGTTTCATCCTGCACCCGGTCCTGCACTACGAGCCCAGCGTCGTCGCACTCCTCGGCGCCGGGCTGCTGATCGCTGCCACCCCGGTCAGCACCGAGGACGTGCTGCGGGAGGTGGAGTGGCCCACCCTGGCATTCTTCGCCGGCCTGTTCGTCATGGTCGGTGCACTCATCCAGACCGGCGTCATCACCACCGTGTCCACAGCACTGGCTAACGCCACCGCAGGCAACGCGCTGGGAGCGGCGATGCTGCTGCTCGGGGGTTCGGCGGTGCTGTCCGGAGTCGTCGACAACATCCCCTATGTCGCCACTATGGCCCCGATCACCGCAAGCCTGACCGCCACCGTCGGGCCCGGCCACGGCCACGTCCTGTGGTGGGCGTTGGCCGCCGGCGCCGACCTCGGCGGGAACGCCACCGCCATCGGCGCCTCCGCCAATGTCGTCGTTCTGGGTATCGCGGAGCGCAACAAGACCCCTATCAGTTTCTGGACCTTCACTCGCTACGGCGCCCCGGTCGCCGCCGTCACCATCGCGGTCAGCGCCACCTATATATGGGTGCGCTACTTCGCCCTGACATGACCAGCGCCGCACCTCCGGAACGGAACCGATCCACATGCCGCGCAACGTCTTCCGAGCATGGCGGTCCGGCCACCTCCCGCACCGCTACATCCACATCGGGCAACACGACGGCGAGCGGCTGGTAGTCAGCCTCCACGGTCAGATCGATCGTCAACAGGCCGACCGGATCGGCCAGCTGCTCGCCCGATACGCCACCGCTGGCCCCGCCGAGATTCACCTCGACCTCGGCGACGTCAGCCTCCTGGCCGACGCCGCCCTACTCTTCATGCCCCTGCTCACCGCCATGCCCCCTGGCAAGTCCCTGGCCATCCACCGCGCTCACCCCGAACAGCGCAAGACCCTGCACCGCCTCGGCTTCGACCGCGTCCTGACCTACGTCGACAACACCGCGGAATGAGACCCCAGACTCGCCGCTCCCTGGGATGGCCACCATGCGACCAAAGCCTGGAGCGGGAGCAGCGCCTCTGAGGTGTCGGCGAACCCCTTCGGCCGTCGGCATTGGCCCGGGGAAGCGGGCGCAACATAGCCGACGATCGCCGGTTAGCCCAACCGGCGATTCTCCGAACGATGGTGTTCCCCAACCAACGAGGAGCATCACCCCGCATGACCACGCTCGCACTCCGACTCGAAATCATCGCCCTTCTCTGCGACACGGACTTCAGGCGCCTCTCCGGCACCAATACATGGACCCACCGCGACGGACGCCCGTTCAGCAGGGAGGAACAGGCTCGCGTCTTCGAGGCAACCCGTGCCGAACTTGAAGAAGTACGAATACAGCGCACTCGGTACCGGAATTACCTGCAGGAAGCGGTGGACGCGCCGGAGACCCTGCAGCGCTTCCTCGCCCCGTTCATGCAGCAGCTCACCGAGAAGAACCTCGGCAACGCCGTCGAGCTCATGAGCAAAGACGAGTACACCGAATTCGAGCGTCTGCTCGGCCTTGTAGCCAAACCGCCGCGCCCCTTCACCGCCAACACCTTCTGACGAAGGGCAGCGGTGTCCCGACCTACGCCAGAGGCCCCATCGGAGACATCCGATGGGGCCTCTGGTCTGCGGTTACGCAGCGAGGTACAGCAACTACCCCGGCTGTTGGCGACTTTCATCGGCTGCCGGATCAGGCAGGCCCTCTTCCAGTTGGGCCGCCGCCAGGTCGGCCAGCCCGCCTTCGAGCGTCGCCCCGAGCTTGCGCAGGGCATCGCGGGTCTGCTCGGACGGAATGTGCGTGTAGACCTCCATGGTCACCGAGATCTGCGTGTGCCGGAGGATCTGCATCGCGATGCGCGGGTGCACATCCAGGGCCGCCAGCAGCGACCCGCAGGTGTGGCGGGTGTCGTGGACGCGGATCAGCCGGACTCCCGCTTCGGCGCAGCGGAACGCGAAGCGCCGGTTGAAGTTCCGGGGCTCGACCGGAGTCCCGTAGCGGGTGGTGAAGACCATGTCGGACTCGGTCCACAGCTCGCGGGCGGCGAGCTTGTGGGCGTCGCGGCTCTTCTGCCGCAGCAGCAACGCCGCCCGGCAG
Source organism: Streptomyces sp. NPDC045021 (assembly GCF_056432645.1). Lineage (NCBI taxonomy): Bacteria > Bacillati > Actinomycetota > Actinomycetes > Kitasatosporales > Streptomycetaceae > Streptomyces > Streptomyces sp. NPDC045021. Next base: position 510,835 of record NZ_JBWKIQ010000002.1, on the reverse strand, counting down.
ATGTCCGGGAGCGGGAGCAGTGCCTCCGAGGCGTCGGTCTTGGTTTCCGAGTGCAGCAGTTGGCGGCGCACCCGCTGGAGTTGCTTCTGGATGAGGACCTCGTTGCGGTCCAGCAGCACGTTCGACCACTCCAGCCCGAGCACCTCTCCCTTGCGGAGCCCCAGGACCAGGATCATCACGTACGCGCCGTACAGCGGGTCGCGGGCAGTGCGGGCGGATTCGAGGAAGCGGCTGGCCTCCTCGACCGACCAGGGGATGACCTTGCGGCTGCGGGGCTTGGCCATCTTGACGAGCTGGGCGACGTTGCGGGAGATCATCTCCTCGCTCATCGCGTAGGTGAGGGCGCTGCGCAGCACGGTCCGGGCGTCGCCGACCGATCGCTTGGCCAGTACCTTGCCGCAGCATTTGCCGATCGCGCAGCAGCGGCGCCGCTCCTTGGGCCGGGCCTCGTCCTTGCCCTGCGCGCAGCACTGGCAGGTGGCAGCGAGCTTGTTCAACCACTCGCGCACGTCACGGACGTTGAGCCGGTCGACGCGCTTGGCGCCGAGGAGCGGCGTTATGTAGAGGCGGACCACCGTCTCGTAGGTCGCGGCGGTCAGCGGCTTGAGGTTGACCTCCACCTCGGCCTTCAGCCAGTGGGCGAGGAAGCTCTCCAGGGTCGGCGTGCTGGTGGCCACCGGGCCGGCCTTGGCCGCCGTGTGGAGCTTGAGCCACTTGTCGTGGACCTCGGGGCGGGTCTTGCCGTAGACGTACTTGCGGGCGCGCTTGCCCATGGGCGTGGTCACCCAGGCGTAGGCGGCGAAGCCATTCTTGTAGGGGTAGATGGACCCCTCACCGTTACCGCGTTTGCCGCTCATGCCGTCAGCTCCATGTCGTCGGCGACGACCCGGTCGACGTACTCGTCGACCCAGACGGGCAGGATGCGGCGGCTGCGGCCGATGAGGACTGAGCGGATGGCGCCTGAGTGGACGAGTGCCTTGGTCTTGGACAGGCCGAAGTTGAGCATCTCGGCGACCTCGGCGGTGGTGAACCACTTCCGCTCGATGACGGTGGTGGCAGTGCTGGCGGGCATGGAAGGTTCCTCTTCTGGCTGACGGTGGGACGGCGAATCCCGTGGCCGGCCGGTGAAATCGTTCAGGGATGGGCGACTGGTTCGAACAGATGCCGCGCTGTTCGTAGCAGCGCGGCACCGTTTCAGTTGTTGTCGGTCGGACCGTTCATACGGTCGCCGAGGTAGCTGCGGAGCCTGGGCGGAGCGGCGTTGTGGTGATGGAACTCGCCGTTGGAGGCGACGGCCATCTCATGCGTGAGAAGGCCCTTGACCATGTCTTCCTGGTTCGGGTTGGCGTCCGTATACGCCTTGAGGTCGTCCTGGATCCGGCGCATGTCCTTGCTCAGCGCCCGCCATTCCTTCCATCTGTCGACGTACTCGCCGATGAGCCGGCGGACCAGCGGATTGGCGAGCTGGCCGGGCGGGCTGCTCAGTTCTTCGAGGGTGAGGTCGAAGACCTTGCAGAAGCCGATGGCTTCGTCGAGGTTGACCCGCCGACGGGGCTTGCCGCTCTCGATGCGCCAGATCGCGGACTGGTTGACGACGTGCCCGGCCTCCGCCATCCGCTCGGCGAGCGTGACCGTGCTCCAGCCGCGCGCCTCGCGTTCGAGCTTGATGCGCTCGGCGACGTACTCCTCCGGCAGCGGCCGGTCCTGCCCCGCGCGAGACGCGCCTTCGTCACTCACGGCTCCACCTCCTCGACAGGGCCCGGCGGACAGCCGGGGCGATGATGACAAGGAAACACCATTGCGGAGACGAATGCAAGCGTTGCAATGCGGAACGTTTCCGGTACCGTGGTCGTTGCCTCCGTACGGAGGTGAACGCAAAAAGCCCCCGGCGCTACGAACGCCGAGGGCCAAGCTCGCACACTCGCAATCGCCCATCCCTGAACGATTTACCCGCGTGGCCTGGGATTCGCCGTCCCGTGTGGCCCGCAAGTCGAGGAGCTTCGTGTCCAGTATGGACGAACCCCGGTCGAACGCGCCACACCTCCGGGAGAACGGCAGCCACCCGCCATCTCCGGACATAACGGCAGTACCCCCGCACGACGTGGCCGCCGAGGCCGCTGTGCTCGGCGCCTGTATGCACCACCCGGACGTCATCGACGCCGTGCGCCACCTGCTCGACGGCGCCGACTTCTACCGCCCGGCACACGAGTCGGTCTGGCGCGCCCTCCTCACCTTGCGCAGCGAGGACAAGCCCACCGATCCGATCGTCCTGTGCAACCAGCTGCGCGAGCAGGACGACCTGCAGCGGGTCGGCGGCGCCTCCTACCTGCACCAGATCGCGGGCGCCACACCCTCGGTCAGCGGCGCCGAGCACTACGCCGGCATCGTGCGTAAGCTGGCCGACCTGCGGCGCCTGCGCACCTCCAGCATCCGCACCGTCCAGCGCACGATGGAACCGGGAGCGGACCCGGACCTGATCCGCAGCGAGGTCGAGTCGGAGGTCCGGGCCGAGCGCGAACGCGCCCTGGCCTCGGGACAGGGACGGCTGTCGCGCTACATCGTCGACGGCTGGCGGTTCGTCACCGAGACCGGCGCCGACAAGCAGCCCCTGTGGGGGACGCGCTCGCAGACAGCCTGGGCCTCAGGCGAGAGCCTGATGATCGTCGGAGCGCCGGGCGTCGGGAAGACCACCCTCGCCCACCAGGTGATCCTGGCCCGCCTGGGCTTGGCGAACAGCGTGCTCGACATGCCGGTCGCGCCGGGCAAACGCGTGCTGTACCTGGCCATGGACCGGTCCCAGCAGATCGCCCGCGCCCTGGCCCGACGTATCGAGCCCCCGCACGAGTCACGCCTGCGCGACGGCCTCGCCGTCTGGCAGGGCCCGCTGCCCGCCACCTTGGACAAGGAACCCGACCTCCTCGCCGACCTCGCCGCCGCCCACCAGGCCGACACGATCGTGATCGACAGCCTCAAGGACGCGGTCAGCACCCTGGTCGACGACGCCCTCGCCGTCGCCTACAACAACGCCCGCCAGCGAGCCATCCGTCAGGGCGTCGAGGTCATGGAGCTGCACCACCAGCGCAAGGCCACCGAAGGCGCGCCTCGCGCCCAGCGACCGAGCCTGGACCGCGTCTACGGCTCCACCTGGCTCACCTCCGGAGCGGGCAGCATCTTGTTCATCGGAGGCGAGGCCGGTGATCCCGCCGTCACGCTCCACCACCTCAAGTGCCCGACCGGTGAAATCGGCCCCCTCCAGGTCCTCCACGATCACGAACGCGGCACGTCCCAGGTCGACCCCGCCCTCGACCCGGTCGCGATCCTGCGCCAGCGCCCCGACGGCCTGACCGTCCGCGAGCTGGCTGCCATCCAGAGCGGCGACAGCAACCCCGACCGGGCTGCCAGCGAGAAGGCGAGGCGCACCCTGGAGCGCCTCGCCAAGGCGGGACTCGCGGTCAAGGCCGAGGGTGCAGCAGGCGGCAGCGGAGGCGGCCAGCAGGCCCGGTACCGCGCCTCGGTCCGTCACATTGGCGCGGTCTCCTAACCCCGCCCGATGGGCGTCAGGACCGTACACGGGGGCGTACACGCACCCCTCCCGCGCAGACGGATCCACACCGCGCCAAGAGCGTCCACGCTCACTGCAAAACCGCAGGTCAAACGTTCACGCGACCGTCCACGCCGTCCACGCACCCGAGCGTTCACGCGCGAGCCCCCCTTTAGAAGGGGGCTCGCGTGTACGCCCCTGCCGTGAACGCCGTGAACGCCCCTGGAAACCACCCACGGAGAACTCCGCATGCCCACCACCGCACCAACGGCCGAAGCGCCCACCAGCCGCGTGACCCGCTGGGACCGCGCCGCCATCCTCACCCTCGGCCTCGCCGGATTCGCCCTGTCCTACGACGCCCTGCGGCAGACTGCCCAGGCCATCCATGTCCGGGGGCCGCTGACTCTCCTCTTCCCCCTGATCATCGACGGGTTCATCGCCTACGGCGTGCGCGCCCTGCTCGTCCTGCGCGACGCCCCACGGCTCGCTCGCGCCTACGTATGGATACTGTTCTCCGCCTCCACCGCCGCGAGCGTCTGGGCCAACGTCCTGCACGCCGTCCGCCTCAACGAGCAGGCCCCCGCCGGAACGGGCTTGCGCCTCGGCGACACCGCCGTCGGCACCCTGTCCATGCTCGCCCCGCTCGCCCTGGCCGGGGCCGTCCACCTCGGCATCCTCATCGCCCGCCACAGCACGGACACTCCCCCGCACGCAATCCCCGCTGACCGCAGCGGACCCCAGGGTGGGCCCTCCGGAATCCCGCCCACCGGTGACGACGAAGCCGCCGACGAGCCGGTCGAAGACAGGGACGCGGACGGCCGATCGGCTGCCTCCTCGAAAGGCTTCTGGGTCCAGGAGATAGACGGACAGCCCGCTGTGGACCAGCCCCGGAGCGAGGCGATCTCCCCAGGTGACAGCCCGACCGGAAGTTCCGGTGGGCTGACCGCCGGCAAGGCTGCTGGGCGTCCGCCGGGCGCGTCCCTGGACGACCTGCTCGTCATCGGCCGCCGGGCGGCAACCGATGCCGGCCTCCTGAGCCGAACCGTGGTCACCAAGGCCGTGCGGGCGCACGGAATCACCTTGTCCAGTGATCGGCTCACCGCCGTCATGGACCGCCTCCGCGCGGAAGAGACCGCCGAGCAGCTCACCTTGCGCTGACCAGGACGGCATGGTGCGGCTCCCGGTCGGCCGGGAGCCGCACCGCTCTTCTATCCCATCGCTCCGGCCCCACCAAACCGCCGGACATCCGGACCATCACTCCGGGTTCACCCGTCCGAATCCGCCTCGCTCGCAGCACCGAACCATCCGCCAGGAGACCCCAACATGACGAAGGACCAACACATCGCAGATAACACCGGAGAGGGATCCGAGCAGATCCCAAAGCCCCCTACGATGAAGGGACTCTGGCGGTGGGCGTGGGGAAAGACAGCCCCTGGCGGAGCCAGTAGTACCCCAACTCCGACTTGTGGCCGGAGTGGGGGAGTCTCCGCCCCAGGGGTGGCGGAGGGAGCCCGGCGCGAGGGCGCGCCAGGCCAGGAGGTCGGGCAGCTCGCCCCGGATAAGCTCCCCGCCGTCCAGCGCGAGATCCTCGCCGACGTGCGCCCTGCTGAGCCGAGCCCCCACCGCTCCAACCGCCGCTTCAACGGCGTGAACCGCCAAGCCCGTGTCGGCCCTCTGCAGTTCCGGCCCGAGGAACGTGAGCACCTGGACGTGTCGGCTGCCGCGAACGGCTACCGCAGCCCCGGCGGCTTCGCTGCCGACGTCACCCTGGCCTTCATCGACGGCCGGTTCTTCGTCGACCTACCGCTCGCGGAAGAGCGCCGCAAGCTCCACCTGTTCCGCACCCAGGTCATCCGCCACCTCGGCCGGATCGGGCACAACATCAACCAGATCGCCCGCGCCCACAACGGCGGCTACGAGGCACCAGCCGACGCCTACCGAAGCCTGGACGAGCTGCAGCGCCTGCTGGCGGAAATAGCTGAGGCTCTGCGTGAGCCTTCCGGTCAGGGGGTCTGACCGCCGTGATCGCCGCCATCAAGCCCTCCGGTGCCAACACCCGCGGTCTGCTCGCCTACCTCTACGGGCCTGGCCGCCACGACGAACATCACGACCCCCACATCGTGGCTGGCTTCGAAGACTTCGCGATGCCCGACCCTGGCCGCGACCCGAGCGCCACCCTCACCGAACTCGCCCGCTACCTCGATGAACCTGTGAAGCTCCGCAATGGCGAACCGGGCAAGCAGGTCACCGACCACGTCTGGCACTGTCCCGTGCGCGCAGCCCCCGAGGACCGGCACCTGTCGGACGCGGAATGGGGGGAGATCGCCGAGCGCATCGTCCGCGCCGCCGACATCGCACCGCCGGGCGATGACTTCGCCTGCCGGTGGATAGCCGTGCGTCACGCGGAGGACCACATCCACATCCTCGCCACCACCGTCCGCGAGGACGGCCGCCGACCGAAGCGTCACAACAGCGGTCAGCGCGCCGGGCAGGAGTGCCGCCAGATCGAGAAGGACTACGGGCTGCGCCAGCTCGCCCCCGGCGACGGCACCGCCACCACCAGCCCCACTCAAGGCGAAATGCACAAAGCCGCGCGCCTGGGTTGGAAGGAGCCCGCCAGGCAATGGCTCCAGGACCGTATCCGTGCCGCCATCCCCCACGCCGCGAACGTCGAGGAACTCTTCGCCTACCTGCAGGCCGAAGGTGTGCAGATCAAGATCCGTCGGATACCCTCCGGCGACCCGATCGGCTACGTCGCCGCCCGCCCCGGCGACCTCAAAGCCAACGGACAGCCCAACTACATCCCCGGCGGGAAAATCGCCCCCGACCTGACCCTCCCCAAACTCCAAGCCCGTCTCGACACCAGTAAGCCGGAAGAGCACCCCACCGCCCGCCGCGACCACCCCGGCACCCCCTGGACCCACGCCACCAGCCTCCTCGACACCACCACTGGTGGGGACGATGACGGCACCCTCGATCAGGCCCACATCGCCGCGCTCGGCGAGCTCATCGAAGCCACCTCCCAGACCGCCCCGAAGGAACTCCGAGCCGAACTCCGCGCCGCCACCAGGACGTTCGCCCGCGCCCAGTACTCCCAGATCCGTGCGCAGGACCAGGCCGCTGCCGATCTGCGGCGCGCCGCCCGCGACATCATCAACGCCACCACCGGCCCTGACGGCAACGCCCTCGCAGCGCTGCTCGCCACCCTCATATGGACGGCAATCCTCGCCGGACGCTGGCACGAACGACGCGGCCACCAACAACAGGCCGCTGCCGCCCACCAGGCCGTCCAACACCTCCAGAACGCGCACGACCAGGCCCTCACCCCCCACCTCGCCGGCCTCACCGCCCGCCAGCCCAAGGAAGAAGTCCGCAACACCCTCGCCGCCGACGTCCGCGCCGCCCTGCCCGACCACGCCGAACGCATCCTCGCCGACCCCAACTGGCCCGCCCTCGCCACCGTTCTTGCCGACGCCGAATCCGGCGCCCACAAACCCAAACGGCTCCTCATCGAGGCCGCCGCCCGTCGCGAACTGGCCACCGCCCGCCAACCCGCAACTGTCCTCCTCACCCGCATCCAACACACTGCCCGCAACCCCGCACCCAACCCACGAGCCGAAGCCGCACGAAGCCGCTCCACCATCACTGGCGCTCAGGCCCCCGCACATCCGGTCCAGCACCCTCAGCCCGCAGCAGCTACGCCCCAATCCCTTCGGCATCGCCGATAGCCCTGGTCACAACTGCGGGGCCGTTCTCTCAACACGAGCGGCCCCGGCTATGAGCGGAGCCACACGAGCATCGGAATGTCCATTCGATGGGTTCTGCCCAAGCGGCAGGAGCCGATCGACCAAGGCGGTCGCGGCTTGACCGCAATGCGGGCAAGGTCAATCTCGACGGCCGGTTGTTCCTGCCGAACCGGGCTGTCCTGCTCGCCGACCCCGTACGCGCCCGCCTGGCTGCCTACCTGGACTACCGCAAGACATTGGGCCATTTGCGCCAGGTAGGCGAACTCCGGCAGACGGTCACGAGCGGCCCCAACAGGGCAGTGCAGAATGTGGCCACTGAATCTGATCATGGCAGACTGCCGACCTGCAGAGGACCCTGTGAGCTGGAGGCGCACCACCCGTGGCGCAGATCATCAATCCCACTTACAGGCAACACCATCTGGGAGCCGAGCTCCGCCGGCTCCGCAAGGCCAGTGGCTTGACCAGCACACAAGCGGCAGCCACCAGCGGCCGACAAGAAACTAGATGATCGATTCCAAGGGATCCTGCGGGCATGAAGCGAGGGAGTCCAATGTCCGTGTGTGAAGCCAGACTTGGACTCCCTCGCGATCGCACTTTGCGTCAAGCCCGACGACCTGCTGAAGGACTCGCCGCAGCTTGCCCCCTGGCGGCTGGCCGTGGGCATCGCACCGCAGCTCGGCGACGCGGAGCTGGTGACGCTGGCCATGATGCAGGCGATGCTTGGCTTCACCTCCGAGGCTCGGTGGCTGCGGCACGCCCGCGCCCACCTGCGGCACCTGTTCCCCTACCTGCCCCAGCAGCCCGGCTACAACAAGCGGCTGCGCAAGCCCGCCGACCTCATCCGGCGGGTCACCCGCACGCTGGCCCGCGACACCACGCTGTGGACCGATGACGTATGGATCGCGGACTCCACACCGGTGATGAGGATCCGCAAAAACCGACCAGGCCCGCTCTCGGCTCCCCACTTGGTTGCGCGCGCATCAAAGGCCCGAGTCGCGCGCTCCGTAGGATCCGGCCCGACCTGGGCGGTCACCGGGGGTGAGACTGGTGGGCTCGCATGTTGAGGTGTCGCGTATTCACGAGCCGCCTGATGTCGCGGACACGGTGAGTCTCGGCTGACTCGTGCTGTGGTGGTGGGCCACCGCCGGCTACGGATGAGTAGCGTGGGCGACGGCCTCGGCGATGGCGGCGGCCAGCGGTTCAGGGGCCTCCACCGGAAGGAAGAACACCGAGCCCGGGATCGTCACCAGACGGGCGTTCGGGCAGGCCTCCAGGGTGCTGCGCTCGGCGTCGGTGAGCCCGCCGTCGCCCTTGTCGGCGTGGATGGTCCAGGTCGGCACTCCGGCTTGGCACAGCCGGACGGCCCGCTGCTCGTCCTGGCGCAGCCACCGCGTGTACTCCAGCAGGATCCACCGCATGACCGCCGGGTCGTTCCTGTCGAAGTCGGCGCGCAGTTCGGCCTGGCGCTCCGTGGACATCCGCATGCGCTTGAGCATCACCCCGGTCGCCTTGCCCAGCAGCCTCACCGGGATGCCGCCGAGTACGCGGCCCAGCCCCACGAGTGCGCGGAAGAACGCCGGCTCGTCGGGTGAGCTGAGGCTGACGCCCGACAGCACGACCGGCCCGGTGAACGCGCCGGATGTGACCATCTCCACTGCGACGCACGCGCCCATGCTGAACCCGACCACGACGTCCGCCCGGATCTCGGCCGCCAGCTCCGCCGAAACCCGCGCGTAGGACGCCATGCTGCAGTCCTCCAGAGGTGCCGCCCCCGCGTGTCCCGGCATGGTCGCGGCCACCAGCCGCAGCCGTCCGAGCGCGGGTTGCGCCATCACCTCCGCGAACGAGTCGGCGCTGCACATGCCTCCGGGAAGCAGCAGCACCGTGCTGGCGGCGTCTGCCGGGCCGGATTCGCGCAGCTGCCAGTCAGTGCCCATCACTCATCGTCTCCTCCCTGCCGTACGGTGTAGGCCCGAAGGTCGGCCTCGGTGACGTTGCTGAGCACCCCGGTCGGCCAGAAACGGCGGCAGCGGTGGAACACTCCTTGTTCCACGCTAGAAGCCTTGATCGTGCTGCGCGACCGGAGGGCAACCGGGCGGTGGGCCGGGTTCGACTGGTGGGCTCGCATGTTGAGGCGTCGTGTATTCGCGGCTGGCGCAGACAGCCGCCGCAGTGGCCCTCGGATCCAGCTCCGCGGCGCGGAGCAAGCATCACGGGCGCTGGCGCGACGTCGTCCTTGTCGACGCCGCAGCCCCGTCATCTCCTGACCGGACCGGCAGCTGGGCGGACGTTCGCCAGGCCGGCAGGGGCCAGTCAGCGCCACAGCCCGGTCAGAGTCCCTGGGGTGGGGAGATCAGGTGAGCAGGTGTGGCCCGAACCCCGAGCATGAGGTGGGGATTTTCAACGATCCTCATCAACGGTCGAGTGCGGACGCTCCCGCGAGACTGACAAGCGCTCCGACCTGGCCGGATGGGCACAGTACGGGTACTGCGCCAGCCACACACGCTACTTCTGGGGGCTGCGGCTGCACCTGGTGTGCACCCTGCACGGCCTGCCGGTCGCCTTCGCGCTGACCGGGGCCAAGGCCGACGAACGCGAGACCCTGCTGGACCTGCTCGCGGTTGAGCCCCAGCTCACCGCTGACCGCCCGGGGCAGACGCTGATCGGCGACAAGAACTACTTCGGCCGCGAGTTCGAGCAGCAGCTGGCCGGGCTGGACATTCGGCTGCTGCGGCCGGCCGGCCCGCACGGGCGAGGCCGCGCAGGCCGGATCTCAGCTGTTCAAACCGCTGCGGCAGATCATCGAATCGGTCAACGAGACCTTCAAGGGCCAACTCGACCTCGAACGACACCGCGGCCGCACCGTCGGCGGCGTGGCCGTCCGCGTCCTGCAGCGCATCCTTGCGCTGACCGCCGCCATCTGGCACAACCATCACACCGGTCAACCCGTCATGCGATCACTGACCGCCTACGATCACTGAGGCCGCAAAGACCGGTAGCCGCTCCGGGTGACCGTGAACAGGCTGCTCAGAGGGCTTTCTCGACCGGCGAGCGGCGCCCGCCGAAGCCTGAATTGCCGGCCCCTCGGAAGAACGGGCCCTCTTTGCGCCGGCCTGATGTGCCGCGGCTACGGTCGGCCGTTGACCTGCGCTACCCGTACCCAGGTGCGGTCGCCTGGAATCGATCAACTAGCCACGCGGGCGGAGCCAGAACGTCCGGCCGCCGTACTCCGGCCGGAACACCGCTCGGGGCGCGAGGCCCTGTGCCCACAGCCGGTCCGCGTGCCGGGCGGCTCGCGGTAGGCGGCGACCATGCCGTCTTCATCGCCTGCGTCCACGCGAAGGTTCGCGATGGGCAGGTGGCGAACCGGCCGGTCTGCGTCGATCAGTGTCGACGAACCGTCTGCCGACACTCGGGCTGCGGATCACGGACGCCTTTGGCCGTTCACGGTCCAGGTGTCGGGGGGTCGAGCAGCCAGGTTACGGAGCGAGCGGGGTCTGGGTCGTAGCGGCAGGACGCACCGGTGTGGATCGTGTTGCGTAGCAGCCGGGCGAGGCTGCTGTCGTGGTGCTCGATACGGTCGAGGGCGGACGCGATTGCTTTGCGGACGGCGACTCTGGCCCGCTCGTGTGTCGAGGTGAAGCGTCGGCGTCGTCCGCCGAGCCCGGTGGCCGTACGCACCTCGGCGAGCAGCGCCTCGCGTTCGAGCCGAAGTTGCTCAAGCCTGCCCTGGTCGGTCCAAGACTCGGCTTCGTCCAGTTCGGTGTCGATGTCGCGCAGTCGGCGGTGATAAGCCGCCAGGGCTTGCTGATCGGCGATGTCGCCCGTGTCGGCCTCGGTGACGACGACCCCTGCATGACCTGGCGCTACGGCGGACAGGTCGAGAGCGCTCACGTCGATGCCCGGATTTCGGAGCAGTTCACGCAGGTAGTGCAAGCCCTTGAGGTCGGGCAGCACGATTGCCGAACCGTCGCTGCCGACGAGCCAGCCGCCCCCACGGTCTCGGTGCAGGTGCACGGAGATGGGACGGGCTGACGGTGCCGGGGCGGGTGCGGTGAGCCGGTCCCGCCACCAGGTGGCCCCGATCCGCTGGTAGGAGGATGCGGCGTGGTGGCGCCAGCGTGCAGCGTCGGGCCGTCCCAGTGCCAGTTCCGCGCGGTGGAGGTAATCGTCGACCACGCCGTGGAAGGTGACCGCACCGGCGTTGAGTACCGCCCGGCCGGCAAAGGGCATCAGCAGTCGGACGCCGTCGGCGGCGATGTCATGGTGGTGCAGTGCTGCCGCGACCTCGACGAGAGAGGTGACGGTGAGCAGGAAGTCGACATCGCGTGGCACGGTATCGAGCCCCGCACCGGCGAGCTGGTAAAGCAGCTCCAATGCTCGGTCCGGTTCGTCCGCCGCGAGCCAGAACACGGCGGCCTCTGCAGACACCGACGGCACCCCCTCGGCGGCGCCGTATGCCTCGAACGCTGCGGCCTCCCCGTGCAGCGTCTCGGTGTCGCCGACTTGTTGTGCCCGGGCGGCGACGAGGCTGTGTGTGACCGCTTCCAGGTCGGGTTCGGCGGCCTGCACACCAATGTCGCGGGTGCTGACGATGAGCCGGTCGGCCGTGTCGAGGTCGCCGATGACCAGGGCGTGCATGGCGCGGCGTGACGCGGCGAAGAAGGCGTGGCGCGCCGAGCCTGACTCCTCGGCGAGCGCGTCGAGCGCGCGAAGCTGCCGCTGCACGGCCACTACGTCCAGGCATTCCCACGCCGTGGTCAGCCGCCACAGGTGAGCGGTCAGCCGCGGCGCGGGCTCCGTGAGATAGGCCGCGGTGTCGGCCAGACGTGCCGAGAGAGCCAGCCGGTCCGCGAAGTCGTCCGGTCCCCAGTGCGCGACCAGCGCGGCGTCCAGGACATCGGCGGTGATCTCAGGATCGCCGAGCCCATCGGCCAGAGCGACCGCTTCGCGTGCGAATGTCACCGCCCGCTGGGCATCGCCTCCGTAGCCCCAAGCCCGCGCCAGAGCAGCGGCCAGCCGGCATCGGCTCGCCGGCGTGACCGCCGCCTCGTACGCCTCGTGGATCAGAGCCGGTACCTGACCCGGATGGGTACCGAAGTACAGCCCCGACGGCAGGTTGAGTGCCGCCGCTGCCATGAGCTCGGCATCACCGGTGTCCCGGGCCTGGTAGTAGGCCATCAGCAGGGCCGCTCGGGCGGCGGCGATCCTGTCCGCGGCAGCCTCCATGACCACAGCGTAAGGCCATTCGGTGCGCGCTCAGGTTTTGAGCAGCCGCACGGCCCGCGCGTGTTCGGCGACGCGTGCCCGGTCCCAGTCGCCGGTGCAGTACACCGACAGCTGCGAGATCGACCCGTCGGACACGTCGGCTCGGAACAGTTCCCGGCAGTACCACGACTCACCGTCCTGCTCCCACTGCTCTTCGACTTCCAGCACGAACCCCGTCGTCGTGGCGTCGAACCGTGACCGGGGCACCCGACCGGGCTGCGGGTGTCCGGCCCGGCGCAGCGCCACCGCGTCATCGATGCCCTGTGCCTGCAGCCGCCACTGCGGCATCGTGAAGTCGCAGAAGACGTCGGGCGTGAACACGCCCGTCGGCGGGATCCCGGTCTCCAGAAAACTCACGAACTTGTCGGCCAGCTCGCGGGCCGTGGCCTGCTCGGCGACTTGTCCGATACTCATGACGCACCTCCTGCGGCGGCGGCCATGTTGGCGGCCACCACCGTCATCGTCTGCTGGAGTTCCCTGGTGGGGCTGAATTCGATGGTCTCGGTCCCGGCCGCCACCACAGGCACGTGGCCGGGCGGGGCGTAGTAGACGTCGCCGGCTTCGTAGGTCTCGGTGCGGTCGCGGTAGTCCAGAGTCAGTCGGCCGGAGAGCACCATGCCCCAATGCGGGCACTGGCACCGGTCGTCGGGCAGCCCGCGGAAGACCTCCGTGCCGTCGGCGTCGCCGGGAAAGGTCTCGAAGGAGACCGTGTATTCGTCGAGCTCTGCATACCGGCCCGTGATGACCGGTGCGTCGACGAGGAGTGGAGCTTCGTCCTTGCGTGTGCGGGGCATGATGACCTCCTGCATCGTTCGTTGCCGTCACCAGGAAGACGTGAACTTCAGGCGTCACAATGTGACCTCACAGCCCATCCGACCGGCTGTCGCACGGTCATCTCCCCGGCCTGAAGGTGCGCGACTTCGGCTACAGGTCGATTTCGAGTGGCGGCAGTCGAGGGCAAAGCATGCCGCACGCACCACGGCCCGCTCGTGGCGTCGAAGTCGCCCGTCCGCCGCGTCATGCCGCGAATCCTCGCGCTGACCGACGCGTTCTGGCACAACGACCGCACCGGACAGTCCATCCTGCGCTCACTGACCGTCTACGACCGCTGACTCCTTGGAATCGATCATCTAGGGAACCGGCGCTTGTCACCGATCGGCGGTAGCCGTGGTGGCGATGGACGCTCGGGGTGTCGAGGGACTCAGGCTTCCGCTGCGGGCCGCAAAGGTTCTGCTCTCTGCCGGAGGTCTTCTGCCTCGGGCACGTTCCTGTAGCGGTCCAGCCGGGCGTACATGTCCTCGACCGCCTCGCCGACTTTCACCGACCTGATGCCGTCGGTGCAGTCGAGGAATGCCGACCATGTGGACAGTGCCGCGTCGAGGTCGCCTTGCCGCACGTGGACCTGTCCGAGGTCGGCGAGGACGATCGCGCGGCTGCGGCGGCGGTCGAGGCCGTGGATCTCAAGGGACTGGTGCAGGTGCTCGGTGGCCCCGTCGAGGTCGCCGAGCCTGGCGAGGATCATGCCCGAGTGGTGGGCCCATCGCCCGATGCTGAAGTGGGAGGCCCACGAATCCCCCGGCGGTGCGTCGGGGGATTTCTCAATCGCCGTCTGCGAGGCCGCAAGCGCCCTGGTCGCAAGTCGGCGGTCGCCGTCGAGCGCGGCGGCGTCGGCAAGGGTGGTCTGGTAATACGAGACGGCTCGCGCGTCGTCGAGTGTCTTCGCCGCGTCGACGCATCGTTCGGACAGCCGCAGCGCGACTGCGTGGAACCTCGGGCCGAGGTCGATGGCCTGGACGGCCAGGCCGCGGAGGGCGGTCGCGGACAGTTCGAGGTCGCCGGCTTCGGCTGCGAGGCGGTGGGCGTGCGCGTAGTAGCGCTGGGCCATGCCCTGGTTGCCTTCGTCCTGGGCCATCCAGCCGGCGAGGTGGACGAGTTGGGAGGTCGCGGCGAACAGGTCCCGGCCGGTCTTCTCGGTGTAGTTGCCGCTGAGCCACGGGCCGACGTCTTCGATCAGGTAGCGCACGGCCAGGTGCCGGGCATGACCGCCGCCGAGCTCGGCTGCCGCGTCGCCGAGGACCTGGGACATCTGCCGGACTGCGGCGACCTCTCCGGTGCCGACCCGTACGGCTCCGGCACGGTTGGTCCGGCGCACGATGCTCTCCGGGTCCGGAAGGTTGATGGCGCCAAGGGCGTATGCGCTCGTCGCGGCGAGGAAGTTCCGCCGTAGCACGTCGCTCCTTCCCAACTCGATGACTGACGCCACGGTATCGGCGACCGCTGATCCGGGCTCGGCGTATTCCGGTGCTGCAACCGAGTGATCGTCCAGTTCGAGAACCTCGACGATGTACGGCATCCAGTAATCCGGCTTCCGTTTGCCGACCATCCACCGGCGGACGGACTGCCGGTCGAGGCCGGCGGGCCCTCGCCCCTCGGCGATCCCCAGCTCCCGGGCGAGCTTGGCCGGACCCCAACCACGTGCCGCACACGCCTGCTGGATCAGTAAGCCGATCTCCGCGCCGTCGGGCACCTCGCCCCTCCCTCCCCCTGGCACGGGAGGAACTCATGTCCACCCTGAGCTGGCCTACACGGGCCTACGACTGGCCTACAGCCTGGCACCTCCTCACCGTGTGTACCTGCCCGTTGACTGAACAGCACAGAGAAGGTGCTCGCTCATCGAACGGAAAACGGTGATCACGCCCGTGCACACCACCGACAAAACCACCACTGAAAGCGTCTGTACCCCCACAACCCACGTGGTGTTCCTGCCCGCGGAGTCCCGATGACGACCCCGGCCAGCGCCGCCGACATGGCCAGTGACGTCCGGCTCGCCCTGGCGCTGGCCGAAGGCCGGCCGACGGGGCCTGCCACCGATGTGCTGCGCGGGCGCCTCCGTACCTACATCGGCGCACTCCTGGACCCGGCCGACGCCTACGCCGCGAACCTCGTGGATTCCCGGGCCCGCGACATCGCGATGAACACCGTCCGCCATGCCCGGGCCGTAGCGCAGGACCCCGTACAGGACCCTGCCGCGAACCTCCGTCTGCTGGCCAAGGCCGTTGACCATCTGGCCCGCTACGCCGCCGCGTCGCCGGAAGGTGGCCAACGGTGAGCGGCACGCACGCGGCTGCCCCACGATCCTCGAAGCCCGGGTTGGCCGTGGCCCTGCTGGGCTTGCTGGGGCTGCTCCCGCCAGCAGTGATCCTCGCACCGCAGGTGACAGAGGCGGCCCCAGTCCCCGTGGCAGCCGCCCGCCCTGACCTGCCGCCGCCCGACGAACCCGCACGCCTGCCGGTGTAACGCCCGTCTCCTCGGTGAGTCGTGGTCCGGCTGTTCGTCCTGCTCCTACGCCACCCGCCACAGACCCCGACGGCCGCGCGGTGCCACTTCCCGCCCGGCCGCCGGATTCCACCTCCCGCTCCTCCCTCCCGGAAGGACCCCTGTCCATGTCCCTCGACACAGGCACCAGGCTGCGAGAAATCCTCCGGCTGGCCGGATCACTTGACGACCAACACCGGTTGGCGGAACAGGACATACACAGCCTGTCGATCGCCCCCGAAGCCCTGCGCTCAGCCCTCGCGTCCTGCCATGCCGGGCGAGTGCACGTCACCGGCACACTGGAGCGGCGCCTGGTGCTCTTGGAACGTGCCGACGGGCAATGGGTCGTCGCGGATCTGTCCGGACAACCGCATGAGACGCGGGTCTGGCCGGCCTGGCTGGACGGGCACCTCCACCTCGCGGACACCGGATCCTGGCTGTCACTGGCAGAGCTGGACGAGCACGCTGTCGGCCGGTTCAGCCGCCCGCGTGTGCTGCTCGCCGCCCTGTACCACCCGGAGTACTTCCCGCTGCCCCGCTTTCCATTAGGCATCTCCGATGTGGCACGCGCCGCCCGCTCTACCCTCCTGGGGACCGTGTCCCTGGCAGACATGCAGCTCGGTGTGACGTTGGAGGACCTGATCACCCGGGTGCGGATTGAGGCCCCCGACATTCTGGGAGTGTCCGCGACCTTCGGCCAGCATGACCTCTTGATCAAGCTGCTGGATACGGTCTTCGCCCTGCCGGAGCCGCCCGTCATCGTCGTCGGCGGGAGCCTCACCGCGCGTAACGAAGGTTTGCTGCTGGAGCGCTATCCGGACCTGCTGGTGGCCCGTGCCGGTGGGGAAGCCACGATCGAAGGGCTCCTCGGGCATTGGCACGGTGACCTTGAGCGCCAGCACATTCCGGCGCTGGGGTACAACGGAACGGCCCGAGGGGGCGGCATAGCCATCGCCCGGCGTCGCACGGCCAAGCCGATAGCGCGCGACGCGACGGCGGACATCTTCCCCGAACTCGATCTTCTCCCCGCCACGTTCGAGCACCACGGCGTGGCCCAGTTGGAGGCGAGCCGGGGGTGCACGAATTTCTGCTCGTTCTGCCCGCGCGGCCACAAGGGCACCTGGTCCGGAGCCGCCCCGGATCGGCTGCCGTGGATGCTGGGTGAATTACGGAAGGTCTACGACTGCTATCCGGATGTGTCGCGGACTCTGTACCTGGTCGACGAGGAGTTCATCGGCCGCGGTGATGATGCGGTCTCCCGGGCGCTGGACGTCGGCCGGGTGCTGCACGAGGCAGGGTTCGCCTGGGAGTCGAGCTGTCGGGTGGACCAGGTCGTACGGACCGACCGCGACACGGCATGGCATGTGGAACGGGCCGACATGTGGCGCACGCTCGTGAACCGGGGCCTGCGTCGGATGCTGTTCGGCGTGGAATCGGGCGTCGACTCCATCCTGACCCGGTTCAACAAGGAGACCGGCGGCGAGCAGAACGCCCTGGCCATCCGTACCTTGTCCGCGCTCGGGGTCCCCACTCGCTTCACGTACATCACTTTCGACCACTTGATGACGCTGGAGGAGCTGAAGGCCACCTATGCCTTCCAGGGCCGCACCGATCTCCTGCTGGATCCGCAGCCGCACCTGTCGCCGGCCGACATCGTGCGCGGGGTACGGGACGAGGCGTTCGTAGCCCAGACGGCCACCGGGCGCCCTCTGCACACGGGCATCTCCTACATGCTCGTCTCGATGGAGTGCCTGATCGGGGCCGCCTACACCCGCAAGGCCCAGGAACGCGGCCTGACCGGAGCCGTACGGCCCTCGATGGGCCGAGTCGATGCCCGGTTCGCGGACTGGCGCATCGGCGTCGCCAGCACGTGGGCACAGCGCTGGGTCGACCGGAACTTCGCCCTGGACTACACGCTCAAGTCGCTGGAGAAGATCCTCGACGGCGACCAGCGAGACGCGGTACGTGCAGCCCGCGTCGTCCTCAAGGACGCCGCCTTCACCGTCCTTGGCGAGATGATCGCGGTCATCGAGACCCACCCCGTGATCCCGGTCGACGAGCACGCCGAGCAGCAGCTCACCGTCCTCATCGGCACCCTGCTGGAAGCCCGGATCGAGCGGCTGCGCGAGCGCATGGCGTCCACCGTCGATCAGGTAGGAGCGCAACTGCGCGGGGAGCACACCAAGATGCTCCGCCACGAACACGGCAGGTGGGAGTCCGCCATCGGCTGGCAGCTGATCAACGCCTCAGACCCCTGCGGAACCTAGGGAGGATCAGATGGACCACCACAACATGCCGGGCCTCGGCCGGAAGGTGTCACGGATCGGCGCGGGCTGCTGGACCATCGGCGGCCCCGCCGTCAACAACGGGACACCGATCGGTTGGGACGGAGTACACGAGGATGCCGCCTTCGAAGGACTGGTCCGAGCACACGAACTCGGCGTCACCCTCTTCGACACCGCAGACGTCTACGGGCTCGGCCGCTCCGAACGCCTCATCGGCCGCCTGCTGCGGGAGACCACCCGCAAGGACCTCGTGATCTCCAGCAAGGTCGGGTACTTCGCCGGCACCGCCCGACACCGCTACCTCCCCAGCCAGATACACCGCCAGTTCGCCACGACCCTGGACAACCTGGGAACCGGGTACCTGGACCTGTACCACCTGCACAGCACCGACTTCGGCGACCGCGACACCTACCTGCAACCAGCGATCGACACCGTCGTCCAGTTGCGCGACCGGGGTCTGATCCGGGCCATCGGGATGCGCGCACCTCACCGGTTCGCCCTGGAATGGGCCGACCAGCCCAGCCACCCCCACGCGGCCGAGACGCGCCGCTTCCTGCATCTGCTCCGCTCCGTTCGCCCGGACGTGCTCACCGTGCGGCACAGCCTGATGAGCCCCCGGTACTCACCCGGCGAGACCGACATCTTCGCCTTCGCGCGCGCCGAAGGAATCGGTGTCCTGATCAAGCAAGTCCTCGGACAGGGACTCCTCCTGGGGACCCGCCGGACCGGCTCCGAACGCGCGTTCAGCGCCTCCGACCACCGCTCGTCCAAGCCGGTCGATCCCGACCTTCTGCGCCTGCTGGATGACGCGGTGGATCGGATCGGACGACGGTTCGGCGCCGCCCCTCGTGACCTTGCCAGAGCCGCAGTGCAGTACGCGCTGCACGACGCTCCGAAGGCCGTCGCTCTCATCGGATTCCGGGATGCCCCCCAGATCAGCACCACCCTGGCCCGCACCGACGAACCGATCACCGACGAGGACATGGACTTCCTGCACGCCGTCATGTCACCCGTACGGGAGAAGATGACCGATTCCCAGTCCGGCACCACCGCCCATCGAAAGAATTGACCCACGCCCCCAGCAGTGAAGGACACACCGTGGAGTACACAGAGGTCGAGCAGAAGTACCGGCTCGCTGTCCCGGCCCAGTCGGTCAAGGACACCCTGACCCGCATGGAAGCCAAGCCCGGCGAGGCGTCCCGCCAGATCGACACCTACTACAACGCACCCCACCGGGACTTCCTCGCGCCCACGACGATCTCCGAATGGCTGCGGGTCCGCGTCGAGGACAACACCGCGTCCCTGAACTTCAAGCGGTGGCACCCGATCGAGGCCGCAGTGAAGACGCACTGCGACGAGTACGAGTCGGCCGTCACCGATCCGAAGGCCGTCACCCTGCTCCTGGACGCACTCGACTACACGGAGATCGCCACCGTCGACAAGGTCCGCGAGGAATGGACCACCGGCGACGGGGACATCGCCGTCGCCTTCGATGATGTCGCCGGCCTCGGCACCTTCATCGAGTTCGAGTTCAAGGGCGAAGCCGACAGCATCGAAGCTGCCACCGCCCGCCTGGACGAGTTCATCGCCACCATCGGTGCCGAGCTCGGCGAACGCATCCACGCCGGCTACCCGCACCTGGCCCTCGGCCGCCACACCGCATCCTGAATCGCACCACGTGCTCGTTGCCGCTACCGGTCCAGTGTCCTCCCGGGTCGGGCCGCTGCCCCGTTCCTACGCGCTGCCGCCGTCCGTGCGCGAAGACTCCGGAATGCGCCTGGTGTGAGACCTGCCGGGGTGTCCTTCCGCCTTCACTGCGGAAGGACACCTCCCCGGCGGCGGCAGTACAGGTGTCCAGTGCGGTCCCAGCCAGGGGAGGTCAGCCGTCGATGGGGAGCCACGGCGAACTGCCGTACCTGGATCACGCCCGCCGCGACCTGTCGCCGCAGTTCGCATCGGGCATGACCTATTCGGGTCCAGCCCAGTCGAAGGTGATGTACTTACTCGACTGGCCTTCCCTGCTCCACTTGAATCCGAACGCGTCGGCCCGGTCGACAGTCGCCCGGCCCCAGGTCGCGAGCTGGCCCGGGCCCGTCTCGGAGCCCGGCAGGTTGGTTGTCTGGACGCGGGCGCCATCCGGTGTCGTCGGGCCGGTCAGGGCCTCGGCGCGCGCCTCGACGCGGCCGGGGACGGTGGCGCTCCAGGAGGCGAGGTCCTCGTCGACCTTGATTTCAATGGGGACGAATTCCATGCCCCGCATCTCGGGGCCGAACATCGTGACCATTTCGGCAGGCCAGCTGCCGGCCTGACCGCCGAAGATCATCTGCAGTGCTTCGCGCTGCGCCTCGTCGGCGCGCTCGTCGACGTAGACGGCTCCGAACGCGTCGGAGTGCTCAGCCCAGATGTTGCCGGTGAAGGAGGCCAGCATCAGCACATTGAGGTCATCGAGCACGACATCGCCGTAGCCGCCCTCACGGATGTGCCAGGCCAGGACACCGTCGCAGTCGCCGTACGTGGGCAGCTGGGCGAAGGAGCACGGGCAGGGGATGTTGCACTTGCACGTATCGAACCAGTCCCCGGCGACATGCCACCGCGGAACGGTCGCGGTTCCCTCGGTCGTCTCAGTCATCTCCGGACCTCCTCACGATCCCGTGCCGGGCGGGTGTCGTGCGGTGCGGAAGCAAAGCCGTTCGTGCTGAGGCAGAGCCGTGCAGGCATCGCCGAGAGACGCTCGGTCGCACTGATCTCTACCTCTATGGTGCACCCGCCACCGCCCGAGGACCAGGCCACCTGTCGAGGAACGCCGCACTTCCAGGCGCCGCAGCTCCCGATGGAGCACCTTCGGGCAGCGGGCACACCGCGCGAGGCGAACCGGTATGTGATGTCCTGGAGGAGTCTTCAGCCTCGCAGTGCGGGACCGCAGGAGGAGCACCGTGCATCACTCCCGGATCGCCGCCGCGTATCGCTCCCGGATCAGCACCGAGCCGCCGCTCCGCCAGGGGAATCTGCTTCCGGTCCAAGCCCTGGTGACCGCATGGTCCCTGCTGACGCTGATCGCCCTTCTTGCGTGGGTCCTGACCATCGGGCAGGCCCGCGACATGGGGATCGAGCCGGGGACCATGGGGATGGGCGTGCCACTGTTCCTTCTGCTGTGGCTGGCCATGATGACCGCCATGATGCTGCCGTCGGTGGCGCCGGTGGCGATCACCTGGGCGCGCGGGATCAGCCGCCAGTCGACGGGCGTGGTCAAAGCGGTTCGGATGGCCGAGTTCACAGGTGGTTATCTGCTCGTCTGGACGGCGTTCGGGCTTCTCGCGTATGCGGGCCTGGCCGCGACCGGCCACTTCGTCGATGATCATCCCGATGCCGGGCGCTGGATCGGCTCTGCGGCGTTCCTGTTGGCCGGGCTGCAGCAGCTGGGCCCGTTGAAGGACATCTGTCTGCGGCACTGCCGCAGTCCCATGAGCCAGTTGATGCGCTACTCGCAGTTCCGGCACCGGGCCCGCGACCTGCGGGTGGGCGCCCATCACGGGCTCTACTGCGTCGGCTGCTGCTGGGGGCTGATGCTCGTCTTCATCCCTCTGGGCGTGATGAACATCCCGGCGATGGCCGGGCTGGCTGCGGTGATCTTCGCCGAGAAGCTGTGGCGGCTGGGGCCGGCGTTCTCGACGGCGATCGGGGTCGTCTTCGTGGTCTTCGCCGTACTGGCGCCATTTCAGGACTGGTTGCTGCCCGGCCTCCAAAGCCCCGGATCGCCCATGGAGCCCATGAACTGAAGGCTGAGGGGCCTCGGGGCCACGTGTCAGACCTGGTGCCGACCGCCGTGGTCGTGGTCGGGCGCACCGCCCATCATGCCCAGCATCGACACCCCTCCCGTGCGCCAGAACCGACGACCAGGGCTGCGGCCAGCAGCAGGAAGGCATGTTGAGCCAGGTGGTGCAGTTCCAGGAAACACCGTCTATCGGGATCTTCGCGTCGGCCTGGTCGAGGATCAGGCCAAGGCCGCTGACGGCGATTCCACGATGCACCCGGCCACAGCCATCGCGACATAGAAGGTTCCGACGGCGCGTCACATCACAACAGGGCAAACGTTGCTTGATCCGGCACTAGCTACATCCGGCTTCCTCAACATGTAGCTGCCCCCTGCGTTGCACCCGACCTTCGACGTTCAGGTAGCACCGGGAGTACAGCAGTGAAGTACAGCAACCTGCACGACCAGCAGTGACCGCCAACGCCCTTAGCAATACCTCTGACGTGCGTAGATGGCCTCAGCAACCGCTGTGCCCGTGATTCGGGACGAAGAGGCCGTGGGTTCAAATCCCGCCACCCCGACGGTATAGCAGCAGGTCAGGGCCGCAGACTCAATGAGTCTGCGGCCCTGAGTCGTTCTGAGGGTCTAACTGAGGGCTTACGGTTTTGGATCAGCCGAGAAAATGCCGTCCATAGCCACCGCTCCGGTCTGGATCACCGGACGGATCTGCTTCCGGTAGACCTCCTCCGTGACCGCCGTGCCGGAGTGCCCCACCAACCGTGAGATCTCCTCCAGCGGCACCCCGCTGTCCGACAGCAGCGACACGAAGCTGTGCCGGAGCTCCCGCGGGGTCCACTCCGCAGCCTCCACACCCTCTGCGTTCTTGAGGGCTGCACGGAAAGCCCGCCGTACGTGTGACGAGTCCAGCTCGTTGCCGACCGCGGACGCGAACACGAGATCGTGCTCCTCCCACTTGTCCCCCGCCGCCAACCGGTCCCAGCCTTGGTCCTCCCAGTGCTGCCACAACGCGGCCACGCAGCGGGCCGGCAGAGCCAGCGTGCGGCGGGACTTCCGCGTCTTGGTGTCCCCGCCGGTACGAACCGACCGCCACACCGCGACGTGCGGCGGAACGGGTGGCGTTGCCTCCGGATCTCCCTTCAGGAAGACGTGATCCCAAGTGAGCGCCCTCAGTTCTTCGGTACGCGCCCCGGTCAGCAGGGCAAGCACGATGTAGGCGTGAAGCGACGCGCGCACGGAGGCTTTGAGGACAGCTTCCGCCTGCGCCAACGTCAGTGCCTTGGACGGCCGGCCCGGCTGGCCGCTCGGGACGGAGCACAGCTCCACCACGTTGCGCTTCACTTTGTCCCGGGCCATCGCTCGCTTGACCGAGCGGTTCAGGCACGAGTGCATGCCCTGCAGGCTGCGGGTACTGAGGGACTTGGCCTTGGCAGCAAGCCACTTGTCCACGTCCTCCGCGCTGAGGTCACGCAACTTCCGTGCTCCCAGCGAGGGGATGACGTGCTTTCGGCTGAGACTGGTGCAGGCGTCCAGAGTCGCCGTGTCCCGTCCCGCCAAGCCGTACATCAGCCAGTCGTTCACCGCGTTTGCCACCGTGTAGTTGGTGGGCGCGATGGCGAGACCGTCCTCGTGGTCTCGGAGGACTTCCTTCAGTTTGTTCTTGGCCTCGGTCTTGGTCTTGCCGCTGGCGCGCTTCTTGACGCGCTTGCCGTTTGGGTCGTAGCCGAGGATGGCCGCCGCCATCCAGCGCTGCCGCTTTTCGTCCCAGTAGATGCTGCCGTCTCCGCGGCTCCGGCGGTTGGTCACTACTTCCCTCCTGCCTCGCGCTCAAGGAGCGCGACGTACTCGGCGATGGCGGAGGCAGGCACAAAGCGCGTCCGGCCCTCCTTGACGGTCCGCAGCCGGCCACTCCGGATCAGGTCGTAGACGAGGGTGCGGGTCATGTTCAGGGCCCGCATGGCGCCATCTGGCACCCGGTAGAGCTGGGGGGCGATCACGCCCCGTTCAGGCACAGCGAGCGTCATGGCGTCCTCCGCAGCGGATCGGGTGTGCTCTGAGAACCGGACAGCCCGGACAGCTCCTCTTTTTGCTGTCCGGTTAGTTTTCGCAGGTCAGGTGGTGTAACCGGACACCCGGACAGCTGGGACACCTCCGGCAGGGTGGCTGTCCGGGTCTCGGTGTCCGGGTAGTACCGCCCGCTGCCGTCTTTCGTGACCTGTCCGTCCGCGGCCATCCGCGAGCAGGTACGACGGACCGTCTCGACATCAACGCCCGGCAGGCCAGCGGCCACGTCTTTCGGCTTCGCCCCGGGATTGGCCCGCACGAACCGCAGGATCGCGGCGCGGGTGTCGCCCACGGTGTGATCCGTGACCGGGCCGTCCAGCATGTGCCAGGACCCGGAATCGGATTGGAACTGCAGCGCGTACTCGGCTTCATCCACGTCCCGCCCGGTCACGTGCAGAATGCCGTCAGCCTGCCCACGGGCCCGCTTCAGCACGAGCGTGGCGTCTGCCGCGCCGGCAATGCCGTTGGTCCCGGAGACCTCCGCGAGGAAGTCCTCAGACGCCATCTTGCGAACGTGGTGCACCAGCACGAGGGCGACCCCGTAATGGTCCGCGAGCCGCTTGGCGTAGCCGACCGCGACGTAATCCGCGTCATAGGCGGAAGCACCCTGGGGTGACGCTCCGCGCATCTTGGCGAACACGTCGATGACGACCATGCGGGCGGTGGGATTGCGGTCCAGCCATCCGGCGATGGCCTCCACACCGCCCTGCGGAAAGGGCGGGCATTCGGTGACGAGCGTCAGCCCGGCCGGCGCCGGTTCGCCCTGCAGGAGCTTGGCCATACGGGTCTGGAGACGCCGCGGCGTGTCCTCCAACGCGAGGTACAACACCGGTCCGCCCTGAACGGGTAGGGAGTTCAGCGCCGTACCTCCCGCCGCGACGGAGAGGCCAAGGCCCAATGACAGCCAGGACTTCCCGACTTTCGGCGGACCCGCGAGCAGGCTGACACCTTCAGCGAGGATGCCGGGTACGGCCCATTTCGGCTCCGGGAAGTTCGCGGCCATGAGTTGATCCGCAGTCCACGCGGTCCGGGGCCGTTCGCGCTTCGGCGGGGGCTCCGTCACGGGTTGCGGGTCGCTGGGGACGGAGTACAGGTGCAGCGGAGGAATCGGGTTGCCGGTCATGCGGCCTGCCTTCCTTCGGCGAGGTTGCGGAGGCGGCATTGGGTGCGGTGCGCGACGTGCTGTTCCACGACCAGCAGGACGCCGCGGCGGGTGTTGGCCCGGCGCTCGAATTCGCCGCACGCGCACCACGCGTGCGCGGATACCGGGGCCGTCCAGGACCCCGACGCCACGATGTGGATCCACGCCACCACCCATGCGGGCCCGGCAGCGGGGGCGTGCCGGTCAGAACGGACAGGCTTGAAAGGACGGCCTGCGGCCGACGACTTTCGTGCAACAACCGCCCGCTTCGTGGTCGGCTCCGGTCGGGGGGCGTTCGGAGTCCCGATCAGCGTGAGTTGGTGGCCATTCCTTGATACGGGTTCAGGCCTGGCCGTCATACCGTCCTCCCCGCGAACCCGTTGGTGACGGCTCGATGCGCGTATGCCTCCGGGACCCCAACGCTCACGGCCGCGGCGACGATCTGCTGTTGCAGGGTGTCCAGACCGCACGGGCCGGGGCATTGGGCGTGCTGCGCTGCCAGGAACTGCGCCACACCGAATGCCTGCGATGCCGCCCCGGAATCGGTGCGGGCGCGGACTAAGGCGATACCGCGTTGCAGGCCGATGCGCACGTACCGGTCGGTGTGCCGGCACCCGCTAGCCACCGCTCGGTCCCATGCGGCGGGTGCATTCGTTGAAGAGACCACCGGCCCCGGGGCGGAGGTGGTCTCTTCTCTTGAGACCAGCGCGCGGACGACCGAAGGCAGGTCAGCCATGCGGCCGTGGCCGTACCCGAGCCAGCGGGCGTAGACCATGCGCGACTTGATATCCACCCCGGGCCGGGCCGCGTTCGCCGACCGCACGGCCCCCCGGTAGATCCAGTGTTCGCCGCGGGTAGTGGGCACGGTCCGGGTGGCCGGCAGGCACTCCCGCGCCCACTCCACGGCTTGTCTGCTGTCCAGGTCCACGACGGTCAACCCGGCACCTCCGGGGTGGTAGGCGACGGCTCCGGCTTGGCGCCACGCCGTAGTCCATGCAGTGGAGGTGATCACGCGGATGTCGGTGGTGGCGGCTGCCCATGCGTGACAGACAGCAGGGCACCGGCAGGTACCTGCGGACTTCATCTGGGGGCGCCCTCCGCAAACGCCACCCGAGCAGGCCGGGCAGTTCCCGAACGGCACCTTTCCCTCCCGCAGTGGCAGCACGGGCACCCCTGCTGCGGCCAGATCCAGGGCGGTGTTCAGCAGCTCGTTCATGCCGCCACCACCCCGGATGCCGCAGCGAGGAAGCGCTCCCCGAGCCACTGGCCGTAGGCGGGAGGGATGGCCTCGGCGATCTCCTTGCGGACGTCGGTCCAGTGGATGCCCATAGCCTGCTGCCACTCCTGGACGGTGCCTTTGCCGCCGCCTTCGCCGTAGACGGCGAAGTACGGGCCCTGGTACCAAACGCCGTGCCGCATGCCGGCCACCCGCCCGCGGTGCGGGACGTGCTGCGGTTTGGGGGTGGTCCAGCCACCGAGTTCGAGGTTCCGGTGTCGCTGTACTGCGAGGCCGAACATCTCTCCGCACAGCGTCACGTCGATCCGCATGCGCTTGGACGCACGCCCCGGCGGTTGCTCGATCGCGTACGGGCGCCCGGTGGATTCCAGGGCTTCCCTGGTGGGGGTCAACAGGTCCGGGTAGTCGAAGCCGCGGGCGGCGTTGGTGCCGGCGGTCAGGGTGCAGTCGAACTGGCACGGCGGCCCGGCGTGGATGAAGTCGAAGCGGGGCCCGTGCTCGCGGATGTAAGCGATGGCGTCGCCCTGGTGGAAGGCGTCACCGATGTAGCGGGCCTGCGGGCGGATGTCGACGCCGGTGACGTGGAACCCGGCCCGCTGATAGCCGAGAGTGTCACCGCCAACCCCACAGAACGCAGCTAACAGCCGGGGTGCGCGGGATCGCCGAAGGAACGCGTGATGGGTCATGCTGGGGGTTCTCCTGTTTCTTCGAAGGGACGGAGAAGCCGGGGCGGTCGCGGTCTTTGGCGAGAGGCGACCGCCCCGGGCACATTCAGGTGATCGGCACCCCGTCGGAGTAGACGGCGTACTGCTGCCGGACGTAGCGGCGTGGCCCGCCGCCGCGGATCCAGTCGTTCATTTGCCCGCACAAGATCCGCAATACTTCGTCCTCTGGGCGGTCGACGGGTGTCTTGAGTTCCCCGTTGTCCAGGCTGAAGAGCGCTTGTGCAGCATCGGCGGCCACGTCGGTGTCGTCGGGGGTGGCCAGGGCGATACGGTCCAGCAGCGCGGCTTTGCGGAGCTGCAACTCCCGTTCCCGTTCCGGGGTGTAGGAGATCCGCAGTGCAGCCACGAGGTTCAGAACCATGTTGATTTCGCGGATGATCGGCGGGGCATCGGCGTAGGCCTCGGGCGACAACATGCGGGTCACCACTTCCTGTCAGGGTCGGAGTCGGCGGCGGTCAGTTCGGGCAGCCCGGCACGGTCGAGGGCGGCGGGGTCGAAGCCGGGTAGGGCGGCGCGGGCGGTGAGGGCTGCGGCTAGTGCGGTGGCGTAGGCGCCCCCGGCTTGGGCGCTTTCGACCTGCGCCCGTGCGCGGATGACCTCCACCGTTTCGACATGCCGGTGGTCCTCGTGCCGCTCGGTGGTGCGGCGGTCGTAGGCGAGGCTTTCGCGCCGGTCGGTGCGCCAGTAGCGGGCTGCCAGTGCGTAGGCCAGCACGGTGGCAATCGCCCACAGCAGCAGTGGGAGCGGCAGGCCGTCCGCGTACGCGGCGACTCCGGCGAATGCCAGAGTGCCCGCGGCGGTGAACGCCATGGCGGTCGCGGTGCCGTCGCCGTTGGACCCGGCGGCGGAGGAGCTCCCGGCGATTGCCGCGCCGGTGGCGAGGATTCCCATCAGCCAAGCGTCGCCGGTGCTGTGCTGCGCGCCGTTGGCGTTCCAGATGCGGGCCAGGATCAGCACGGTGGACGTGGCGATGGCCGGGGCCGCCTTCGGCGCCGCGTCGACGAGCCAGTGCCGGGCGGCAATCTCTTCATTCATGGTCGTGGTGCTCCGTTCCGGTGTCAGGGGCGCATGTGGCCGATGGTCTGGGCGGTGGAGGCGATGCCGTGGTTGATGGGTCCGGATGCGCCGGTGGAGGCGAGGAGGAACCCGAACATCACGGCGACGAAGCAGGCGCCAGCCTTGAGGTAGCCGACCTTGAGCAGGAAGACAAGGAAGACGCCGAACAACAGGACGAGGGAGACGGTCACAGCCACAGCAGGACTCCTGTCGGTGCGGTGGGGCGGGAAGGGTTCAGCGGGTCCCGCGCTCGTAGGTGCGGCGCCACAGGTTCCACAGGTGGCGTCCGCGGCGTATGCGTATGCCGTGGCCGTGGCAGCGTCGGCAGTCCTTGCCGCGCTTGGCCTTGCCCCGGCGGTTGGTCGTGACTGCGAAGCCGAAGCCGCGGCACTTGCGGCAGGCCGCGAACGGCTGCCCAGCACACAGACCGATGTAACACAGTGTGATGATGGCGAATAGGGCGCTAGCGAGCGCGGGGAGGGTCACAGTGGGCCTCCAGGGCCGGTTTTCGGGGTTTTCGCAGGTCAGTCGCTAGGTGCTAGGTCCCTGATCAGATGGCGAATGGGTTGCTAGCGAGGTTGCTAGGTCTAGCGACAGGCCTTGCTAGACCTAGCAACCGTTCGGGCTACTTCTCGGCCCGATCCTTGTTGCGCTGAGTAATCGCGTCGATGATGTGCTGACGCTCGATCCCGCGCCGGTTGGCGTCCTTACCGGCCTCCGTCTGGCCCCACACCTGGCCGGTGGTGATGCCGAACGGCTTCAGCGCAGTGGCCAGTTGGTCAGCCTTCGCGCGGCCCTTGAGGGCCTTCCAGTCCCCGTACGCGTCGGGGTTCAGCTCCGCGAGGCGGTCCACCACGACTTCGGACCACACCTTGGCCTCCGACCGGCCCAGCACGGCCGCGACCTCGTCCAAGATGGCGTCGGCCCGGCGGGTGGCCCTTTCCTCGCCTGCGGCGTCGCCGGTCAGGGTGCCTTCGGCTTCGCGCAGGGCGGCGGCTCGGGTCAGGACCGTTTCGGCGTCGCGGCCGTCCGCGAGGTACGTGCGTACGATCCCGGCGTCGTCGGACATGCCCTTGAGCAGGCCCACGCCCTTGTGGGACTTCAGCAGCCGGGACGCGTCCAGGCCCTCGCTGTAGGAGCCGGCACCGAGCACCACGTCGGAGACCTGCCAGGACCCGACCCGCAGGCAGAAGCGGGCCTGGTGCTGGTCACGCAGCTTGGGCGGGCACGCGGTGTCGTCCGGCTTCTGCGTGGAGAGCATCACCGACACCCCCACCGCCGGGGCGACGCGGGCGAGGTAGACCAGTAGGTCCAAGATGACGTTGCCGTAGACGGGGTGCTGCAAGTACTCCTGCACCTCATCGACCACCACCAAAGTGAGCGGCATGTTCAGCTTCTTGTCCCGGGAGATTTCCGGGGTGAGCTTGCCCTCCGGGCAGATGTGCAACGGCAGTTCCGACAACCGGTGGTACCGGTCCTCCACATCCCCCTTCAGTTCCTCCAAAGCCCTCACCAGCAGTTCGACCGGGTCGAGGCCGTTGCGCGGCACGATCCCGAAGCCGATCCGGTGCGCGACCAGGGAGAACTTGCGCCAGTCCGGGGAGGCTTTGCCGTCGAACACGATCAGCCGCACGTATGGATCCAGCGCCGCGGCGAGCGCGATGGTGCGGGCGGAGAACGTCTTGCCCTGCCGCGGTACCGCACCGACCAGCAGCGACAGCCACAACACGGTGGCCATGACGGGGTTGCCGCGCTCGTCGACACCCCAGGGGAACGGCTTCCAGAAGTCGACCCGCGTCGCTCCCAGCAGCGGGGAGCGCCCGGCGGGCACCGCGAGCGGGTCGCGGTCGGCGATCCACATCGACACCCGCCGCTCCGACGACACATCCGGGTCCAGGAACAGTTGCGTGGTGGCGATGTCTATCCCGGACGCGAGGGCCTTGCGCTTGCCCAACGCGTCGTTGAAGGACTTGCCGTAGGGCAGGTCGACGATGACGCGCACCCGTCGCCGTCCCGGCCGATCGGCCGCGGGAACGCGATCCCCTGATCTTTGGCGGTCAGCCCGGCCGCGGTGAACGCCCGGGTGATGATGTCGGACGACAGCTTCCGCTTGCGGAACGTGACCTTCGCCCGGTCGATCAGCGGCCGGTCCGCCGGCGCACCCGACACCCCCAACGTGGTCGTCATCGTCGCGACCGCCAACGCCAGCAACCACGTGGGCGCCATCACCCAGAGCACGAGCGCCACGGTCAGCCCGGCGACTCCCGCGAGACTGGCGAGGATGCCGCGCAGGCGAACCCGCGCATCGCGCTGCCGCGACAACTTCAGGTACTCGCCCGCATCCTCAGCAGCAACCGCCGCCAAGCGCAGGGTCTTGCCTTCAGCGTCGAACACCCAGTGCCCGGCGGCCGTGGACCACCGCCACACACCACGCGGCGCGTAGGCCAGGAGCTTGGGCGTGTAGATGCACGGCAGGCGCCACGCGTGATACCCGGCCATGGTCGAGTAGTGCCGCACCGCCCACCGGCGCACCGCTGCGCGCTGGTCAGGCAGTTTCACCCAGTCCGGGAAGACCGGCTGACGGGCTTTGTCGTGGGTCTGCATCCAGTCGGCGATCGACGGCGGATACACGGCCTTCGGCGGGTCGACCGGATCGCCCTCCGACACTTCCCCCTCGTCGTCGGGGGTCTCGTCGGGAAGGTCTGCCTGCCACTCCCCGGGCTTGATCTCATCCGGCACGGGCAGCGCCGGGGCGGGGTCGGTGGCCGTCTTGCGGAGCGGGAACAGCAGCACGGACGCCGATTCGGTCGTGTCTTCGGTTCCGTCCGGCTCCTGTCCCGGCTGGTCAAAGTCGTGGGTCTCAGACACGGTGGGTGTGCTCCTCATGGTGGGAGTGGAAGGGGGTTCAGGCGGCGCGCAGTTCTTCGGGATAGGCGCAGGTCACGCAGGTTCCGAGCGATGTGGGGATGACGTATCCCGCGTCGGTGTGGCACTGCGGGCAGGTGCGGCGGGCGGTATTCGCCTTGGCGAGCGCGGCCCGTTTGGCCGGCGTCATCGGCCGGACCGGCTTGGCGTCGGTGACGCGGTAGAGGTAGGCGACCAGCGGGCCGCGCCGGTAGCGCGGTCGCATGATCTGCGCCTGTATCTGCTGACCTCCGGGGCGGAGCCCGTTGGCCCGTAACTGGCGGCGGGTCGCCAGGCCATCCGGCGCGAGGCGCCACGGGTAGGTGGGGATGCCGTGGGTGGTGCCGGTCGGGTCGTAGCACTTGCCGAACGTCCACGACATCAGGCCGCCGCCTCGTCCAGCCCGCCCGCGTCGCCCGCGGCCCGTTCGGCCTTGAGCGCGTCGCGCAGGGTGCGACCGTTGGCGGAAGACGTACGGACGGACTTGCGGATCGCTTCGGCGGTCAATGCCTCGTCCGACCAGTCGGCAGTTGCCTCGCGGGCCGCCGCCAACAGTTCGTCCGGGGTGCGGGTCGGTCGGGGTGTGCGAGCCGACTGAGGGACTCGACCGGTCGCCCGCCGCGGCGTGTGCTCCACGGCGGCAACGGCCTGCACCGGAGTCGGCTCAATCGGCTCGGCGACTGGTGCCGGGTCGGGTGCCTCGATGGCGGGCAGTTCGGCCGCCGCCGGCGGGAGGGTTGGGCTCGACTCCTGCAGGTCAGACCTCAACCGATTTACGGTTGTCTGCTCTGATTCCTCCCGGTCTAGGGCCGGTGCCGGTCGGTGGTGCAGCACTTTGGCGACCAGGTCGGAGCCGAAGAAGATCGACCCGACCGGCAGGGACGTGGCCAGCAGGACCAGCAGCCAGTTGGCGGGATCCCAGTCGGCCAGCCGGATCTGTCCGCCGCCGTGCAGGTCGGGTACGAGTCCGTGCACGTAGTTGAGGACCAGCGACGCGGCGGTGTACCCGGCCAACACCCATAGCGCGAAGGTCTTGTCGCGGCCGGTAAGGGTGAGGGTGGCGACCAGCGCGAGGGCCATCAGGCCATCGACGACGAACGGATAGAGCAGCGCGGCCGTGCCGTCTGCGCCGACGGTGGTGGCCACGTCGCGTTGTGCGTTCCACGAGACGCGGAAGGCCATGCCGACGACACCGACCAGCGCAGCGACCAGTAAGGCTTTGGCGGTGCGGTTCATGCCGCTTCCCCCGCCCCGGACACCCGGACCGAACGGGCGGAGGAGCGCAGGAACGGCACCGTACGGGTCAGCGCCTCGGCGTACAGCGCATCCCACGCGGCGATCTCATCCCCGGCCGCGCCCTGCGCGACCAGGTCGGCGAGAACATCGCGGGCTGCAGCCTGCCGGGCCGCCTGCTCCTCGCCACTCTCATCCGGCACGCCGAGGAACAAGGCCCGGTCGATCCCGAGCGCCAGCTCCACGAACTCTTCACTGCCCACAACCTGCTGATCACCGATGTACGAACGCATGACAGAACTCCAGTAGACGAAGGGACGGAGAACCCACGGAGCCGCGATCTATGGCGAGAGGCGACCGCCGGGCATCGCCGAAGCGATGTGAGACTAGCTTGCACTAGCTCAAGCTAGTCCGCAACCTTTGCGCCCAAGCTCGTTAGTACGAGCTAGTCGGTACTCTCAGAGGTATGAGCGCTGCGGTGAGCGACCCAAGATCCAAGCCAGAGCGGCTGGCAGACACGATCCGGGACCGGATCAAGGCGGAGACGTATCCCGATGGCAAGTTGCCGACGGTCAAGGACCTGGTGAAAGAGTTCGGATACGCAGGCCAAACGGTGCGAGACGGCATGGGCATCCTGATCGCCGAGGGGCTGGCTTTCTCTGCCGGAAGTCGCGGATATTTCATCTCTGACGGCGAGAGTGAAGCGCCCGGCTCTAAGACGGAAGTGGTCGACGGAGTCAAGGAGATGCGCCTCCAGATTCAAGCTTTGACTGAACGGGTGGCCGTACTCGAAGAGTTGGTTAGATCGGACGGTGCGGGATCTGGAACTACCATGCAGCGAAAGGGAGTTGGGAAATAGGTGACGCGGTGGGGGCAGCGCTCCGGACAAGGGGACACATCCGGTGTCACCGTCTTGTCCTCTTGCGTGTCCCCATGACGGTCGGGGAAGACTCGCGGTAGTACCCGGAGGAGGACGAATGAGCGACGACAGGCCCGCGTGGGCGCGACGTATCGCGGCTGAGCGGCTGGCGCGTGACTGGTCTCAACTCGACGCGGTGAAGGCCCTTCGAGCCCATGCCCCTACGGAGCTGCCTGGTGATGACAGCATGGTTCGACAGTGGAAGCGCTGGGAGGCTGGCTCCACGCCCGGCGACTTCTACCAACCGATCATCGCCAAGACTTTCGGAACGGTCACGCACGCTCTCTTCCCACAGCCTGGACGTAGGAACGGCGACAAGGAAATCCTTGTCGCGAGCGGGTTGGAAACACTCGAAATCGTCAGTCGGTTGAACAGATCCGATGTGGATCGCGCGACCTTGGATGCGCTCCGGATTACAACGGATCGCCTGTGCTCCGAATACCCGTTTATGCCGAGCGAACAGCTCCTTATCGAGGGGCGCCTGTGGCTCAGGCGAGTGGTCGATCTCCACTCAAAGAGTCTTACGCTGGCGCAGCACCGCGAGGTGCTGGAGCTTTCGGGTTGGCTGGCGCTTCTCGTCGGCTGCGTGGAATACGACTCAGGCGATCGTCACGCGGCGGAGTCCACTCGGCAGGCAGCCCTATCGCTCGCTACCGAATCGGATCACGCAGAGGTAGCCGGATGGGCGCACGAGATGCGCGCCTGGTTCGCACTGACGACAGGTGACTACCGCGGCGTCATCGCAGCCGCACAAGCAGGATCGGAACGCGCGCCGCACCAAAGCGTTGCCGTTCAACTGGCTGCGCAGGAGGCGAAAGCATGGGCCCGCATCGGGGACCGCCGGCAGGTGGAAGTGGCGCTCGATCGTGGGCGCCGGCTCCTCGAAGGCATGCCGCACCCCCAGAACCTTGACCACCACTTCGTGGTGGACCCGGCCAAGTTCGACTTCTATGCGATGGATTGCTACCGGCTCGTTGGCGAAGACAAGCTGGCACGCGCCCTCGCCGAGGAGGTGCTCCGGGTGGGGACAGACTTCGACGGCACCGAGCGCGCGCCCATGCGCAACGCGGAGGCGAGGGTCACGCTCGGTGTGACGGCCGCTCGCGAAGGCGACCTTGAACAGGCGCTGATCCACGGCGAGCGCGCCCTACAGGGGGACCGGCAGTCCATCCCCTCGCTCATCATGACCAGCCGCGAACTTGCTGCCGTGATGAGGCAGCGCTACAGCGCAGAGCCTGAAGCTCAGGCGTACTTGGGCCAACTTCACGACTTAGGGCAGGCGAAGCCGGGATTCCTCCCCGCGTAAGTGCGTGGGACCGGAGGTGTCCCAACTGTCCGGCTGTCCGGTTTACCCCTCTGACCTGCGCAAACCAACCGGACAGCAAAAAAGACAACTGTCCGGGCTGTCCGGTTACAGAGGGCTACGAGCCCCCACGTGCACACGTCGGCGAAACCCGGTTCTCATGGCCACGGGCACCGGAGACGGCCCCGCGTAGGGGCGGCTCTCACGGTACCGACGTGGCGGTGAACCGGTAAGCCATCTCAGGTTCGGGCACCCACAGTCAGCCTGGCCTGCCGGGCTGTGCTTGTGCATGCGTGGTCGTGTGCCCACGTTAGAGAGCTGCTAAAAGCCAGAGACTCCAAATGTTGGGCTAACAACCAGATCGTGCCCAAGTGTGCGGCTTAGCATATCTGCGGCTAGCAATATTGCCGAAGTCACATCACCATAAGCGGGTGGATTAATGGAATGCATCCACGCGTTTCTAGCATCTCGCACCCTTTCATACATTACCCATGTCTCGTGATCGATTGACCCGGCCTCTTTTAGACGATCCATTAGTTTCGATGCGGTTAGCTTTCCCACCTTACTTCGCTCCTCCGAGCTGAGGGAAACGCCCGATTCGGCTTCCTTGTATTCTATCCATAGATGCTGCAGCAAAGCCTCACAAACCGTCCACGAAGTGATCAAGCCTGAACTAAAATCGTGGGCCGTATAGGATGCCAAGGCATCATTGATAAGAACCGAAAGTTCGACAGACTTCGGGTATTCACTCTGGAGAATGCAGTCGAGCGTTTCACACGCAAACCGAAGAGTGGATTCGGCGACTGGATGATGAGCCCTACGAAAGTCTCGCAGGATCCCCACTCCCGGGACCAGAGGAATTTTCTGAGTTCCTGACCCTCCAGACAATCCTACGGCCGCACCATCCTGAGGGTGAAACAGGTCATGCGGAGTCACGCGGAGGCCGTCCGTGGAAATATTTGCTTTCGTCGCTCGCGCAGAATGCAGACAAAGAAGAAATGCGTTAATTACGTTGACTCTGACGCGTGTGGCATTAACTATCTCGGCAAAATGATCCGTTGGCTCCCCGATCGGCATTACCGCCCCAGGATAGACCCCAAAGTCGAACGTTAGAACTGCGCCCCTATGGGCGGAGATTTTCACTTCGTACGCAAGATCCCAGGATCCGAGCACTTCAAAGTATTCTTCAAAATCTGTGGCGAAGCTTCCAGTGGGCGGCACTTGAATGAACCACAAATTTCCAGGGTAGAGAAATGATGATCGCGATCCCATATCGATCCTTCGTTCGACTAAGATTTGACATCGAAAGACATATGAGAGTGTGGACCAATTTTGAGGCAGTAGCGAGCTCTTTTCCCGAACGCGCTTCAGCTGGGGTACGTAGGAGCGGTCCAGAAGCAGCCGTCGCTATGCGGGAAGCGAGAGGAGAAGCAGCCCTGAGCTGCGTAGACAGACCCGGGAGAGTCACTCGCACGCGCCAGACGGCTTGACCTCGTACTCGGGCGGCGAAGGCGGATCCTGCGGGGCCACTAGCGGCGGAGACGGTCACACCGTTATGTACTGGTGTCCCGCACCTGAGGTTCCTGGGTAGTTCCGGCGCGGCCTCGAACGGTCAACCCGATCGTTTGGCGCCTGGGAGCCTCGGGCCCTGAGGCGGGATGGAATTGCAGGCGGATTGCCGACGAGGGACACTGGGTAGGTGTGTAAGAAAGCGTCTACCAAGTCGGTGTTCCAAGCGAGAGGTCTGTGGCATGGCAATTGTCAGCATGCGTTCATACCTGTCCACGCATCACCTTTATGCAGCCAGGTACTTGGCGGAGGATGCAAGCGCGCGAGAGAACGCGCTAGCGAGCGATGCGCCCCTGTTTGATGTACGTCACCAAGGTCTGGTGCTGGCTTGCATAGCTGAGTCTGTGGCCTTCGTTGAGGCCGCAATAAATGAGGTGTACGGGGATGCCGCCGAAGGGCGCGGATCCTATGTCGACCAACTGGCAGAAGACTGCCGCTCGCACATGTCGACGCTCTGGGAAGCCACCGGTGATCGACTTTCGACTCTAGACAAGTATAACCTTGCCCTTTCCTTTGCTAATCAGCCGAGATTCAATAAGGGGGGAAATCCCTATCAGGATGCGAAGAGATTGATAGACGTACGCAATTATGTTGTCCATTACAAGCCGCACGAGCGAACCGTGGACGACCCTCACAGGCATGAGATTGCGCTCAAAAGCAGGTTTCCCGAGAATGAATTGATGAGGGGCTCCGGCAACCCTTGGTTTCCGGAGCGCGCATTCGGTGCTGGCTGTGCTCAGTGGGCCTGGCGGTCGGCCCGATCCTTGACTTCCGAATTCTCGAAACGTATGGGGTTGAGCCTCAACTACGAGATTGCAGACTTCGGGGACCCACTTCCGAGCTAGCGCCACGACCGGCCAACCCGATCGGTCAGCATCCGGACCCCAGCCACCGAGCCACGATAGAGCTGCCAATCGATTACTGAAAACTAAGGCTCAGACATCTCCCCTACGGGGGATCCTCCGCCGGCCTAATTAGCTCGTCGTATACGCGTTGGGCGGTCGCAAACTGGAGCATGTTCCATGTCATGGGAAAGATGGCAAGCGCAGTACCGATGAGGAGTCCAAGCGCCAAGCCGCCAAGGGTGTGGTCGACGTTAAGCTCGCCGCGGGGCCCGCAGATGTGAAACACCACCCCCGTTTTGAGCAGCGCAAAGGACGATAGGATTACTGCCGCTAGGGTGCATGGAAATCCGATTCTCATCCACCTTGCCGACTTGAGGATCTTCGCCAAAGCCTCGCCAATATCACGCCCTGCTGCCGGATTCCTTACGGTCAATGCAGCGGCATCTACTGCTTCATCTGTCAGGCGGGGGCCCACCAGGCCGGCCGCTGGCAGCAGGAACACCAAGACTGTGACGGAGGCAAGGAAGACTGGTTCTGCGAGGTCCGTCTCAGAGCTGTTCGCTGCAAGTCCGCAGCCAACAAGAATGGCGAGAAAGGCGAGCGTGAGCACGATCCCCCCTCCCGTGATCGCGATCTTCACTGCCGGATACATTCGACGAAGCAATTACAGGCATCCGGTTTGCCCCGGCAATACTGCAGACAATAAGTCAGTCGGATGCTAGCCACTTGGGCTCCAACGATTGCAATGGGGTTCATGGCCTGCCCGATGATTGTGAAGGCCGTTTCTACGCTCCGTTCAGGCGTTGCGGCAGGGTGCTGGGAGACGAATTGCCTGAACTCGCCGCGAATCCAGGAGTGGTCCATCAATCTGTCGCGAATTGCATTTTCGTCGTCGCGATTCGCGGAAGTCGCTACCGCAAATCCGACTGCAAGGCAATGGGCGGTCCACAAGTCGCCTCTCGATGACAAAATTGATAGCGCCGCCAGAGTCGGTGCATTCTGCCACTTGAACGGCCACGCTAGGTCGATCCGGCTAACGAGTTCGGATACTTCCAACCTGTGTTCGATTAGTTGGGATGTGAAGTCAGCCTCTGGTGTGGTCACAGTTACCAAGCTCGTGCCGAACGAAGATGCATGCCACCAGAGTGGTCCAGCTGGGTGATGGCCACCTGCCTGCACTGATCGGTCGCTGGTCACGCGACGCGAACGTCGCTGGCATAGTGCCACTGCAGGCCCGTCGGCTGTCCCGTAACCCCCGGCGGGCGCACGACGACAGCTACCACCCGCCGCCCTAGCGGAACGCCAAGAGACGCCCAGTACGAGGACGCTCCTCCGCCCTGCAAGGCACCGCATCCACGCGCTGATCCACCGGGCACTACGGGAGAGCCCTTATAGGGGTGCACGACCTTGCACCACCTCCGCACCACTCAAGGCGGAGGACCACGGTCAACAAGGGCTTCCCAATCGCCCGCTATGCCTGATCCGGGAGCCATCCTCGCAGCTCAGGCGGCGAACCGAGCAAGATCGGCCCGGGATTCCCAAGCTCAGGTGTCCTCGTGGGTCCAACGAGCTGTGGGAGCGGCCCCGCTGTCAGACCTGCCGACCGGTGCAGGGCTCCATCGGTACAGCTGCGGTGCACAATGACGGCCGCTATCTGCCCCGTCGGGCGGGCGGGAGTGGCCGGTCCTGCCGGCCGCGGATGATGGCGCGGGGCAGGTCGAAGAACATCAACCGGCCGGGCCAGTAGAGCATGTACAGGCACATCCACCAGAGCAATACGAACGGGCCGACGATCAACGCGAATGCCAGTGGCGATCGGTAGTGATGCCCTGAGCGGTCCGATGCCGCCGGACAGTCGTGCCCCCATGTGTGCCCCCAGTGGTGCAACGCCTCTTCGGCCGTGAGACGCACCTTAGGTGGCAGGCTGGCCGCCAGGGGGCGGATTGCCTGCATCTCCTGCCGACGGGGGCGCAAGTCTCAGTGCAGGTCTCAGTTGTCGTCCAATCCATCGTGGTCCGGTGCAGCCCGTCAGAGTTCGTCAGGCGCGCTCGCCTGCATTGCCGCCCGCTAGCGGGACCGTCCCGGACCCTCCCGGAACAAGATCGGACACCTCGTACTGCGTAGGTCTCAGGTGCGGGCCCCGGAGGTGTCCGAGCTGTCCGGTTGTCCGGCTACCCAACTTGACCTGCGGAAACTAACCGGACAGCAAAGAGAGGGAGCTGTCCGGGCTGTCCGGTTACAGAGGGCTGGGGCTTTGGGGCAATGCGCTCGGGCTGGCTTTAGCGGCATTCGAACACACGAGTGGC
Organism: Streptomyces sp. NPDC045021; assembly: GCF_056432645.1. Taxonomy (NCBI): domain Bacteria; kingdom Bacillati; phylum Actinomycetota; class Actinomycetes; order Kitasatosporales; family Streptomycetaceae; genus Streptomyces; species Streptomyces sp. NPDC045021. The sequence goes on along the minus strand of NZ_JBWKIQ010000002.1, from coordinate 471,609 downwards.
AGGCTCCCCCGTTGTGCGGTGCCATGAGAGGGATGGCATGGAGGCTGGGCACCGGACGGCTGCGCCGCATCGCGCATCGGGGAGATGTGCGCCGTGGCGAACGCCGTGGGCGCCAGGCAACTGGACCCAGGGGGATCAGTCGAGCCCCCTGGGGACTGGTGGCGGCAAGCCTGCCGGGACTGGCTGCATTGCTCGCGCTGCTGTTCACCTGGATGCAGGTAACGCAGACCAGCAAGGAGCTCGGCATCAGCGAGCAGGGTCAGATCACCAACCGGTTCAACGCCGCGATCAACAACCTGGGATCGGATTCCTTGGATGTACGTCTCGGGGGGATCTACGCACTGAAGCGGATCATGGACGACTCCGCCCGCGACCATCCCACTGTCGTCTCAGTTCTGTCCGCCTATGTACGTCGCCACGCCCATGTTGCGGCCGGCGCTGCAGAGAAGGCGCAGTCTGTGCCTGCCGAGGCGCCCCCACCGTCTGCCGACATCCAGGCGGTGATGACCGTGTTGGGTGACCGCCGCCCCGAACACGACCAGGGGTTCCCTATCGACCTCAGCCGCACCGCTCTACGTGGGTTGGTACTCGCCGGCGATCCAGACCAGATTCACTTCCCCAAGGCGGACCTGTCAGGAGCAGATCTCGGCGGTGCCTCTCTCTACAACGTGGATCTTCAGGATGCATCTCTGGCCGAGGCGAATCTCTCGGGAGCAGAGGTCTCGGAATCACGGCTCGACTACGCGCATCTGGAGGGGGCGAACCTCGCAGACGCAATCCTGACGGACTCGCACCTCTACGGAGCGAACCTGTCCGCAGCAAACCTGAAGGGCGCGATCTTCTGCACAGGGTTGGTGGTCGACAACAAGGTCGTCGAGCACTGCGCCGACTTGACCCGTGCGATCCTGATCGATGCGAACTTGACCGAGGCAGGCCTCGCCGGCGTGAACCTCACCGGCGCAACCTTCTGCCCTGACCCGGCCGCCCCCTACGACGCTGGGGAGAAATGCGCGAATCTGGCTCGCGCGGAACTCAGCGACGTCAAGCTCAAGGGTGCGTACCTCTCGGGGGCAAGCCTCACCGGGGCCAACCTCTCCGGCGCGGACCTCACCGGGGCCAACCTGGCTGGCGCGGACCTCACCGGCGCGGACCTCTCCGGGGCGGATCTCACTGGGGCCAAGGTCGCTGGAGCGAAGTTCAAGGGGGCCAATCTGGAGGGGGTACGCGGGATGCCGCCGTCCTCGTGACACCGCCCAACGGCGAGCATCCCAGCTGTCCGGCTGTCCGGTTACCCCACTTGACCTGCGGAAACTAACCGGGCAGCAAAGAGGGGAGCTGTCCGGGCTGTCCGGTTACAGAGGGGCTGTAACACCAGCGCGTGTTACAGCCAGTCGGCGAAGCCGACTCTCGTGGGTCGCAGGCGCCGGAGGCGGCTTCCTCTTCATCCCTCCGCGCGGCTGAGTGTCTAACTGAGGTACTACGGGCTCGTACTGAGCCGGACAACCACGGACACCAGGGGACTATCGCCGCAGCTCAGCAGCCATACAAGAGCAGGTCGAACGAGTGCTCGAATTGCTTCGGGACGAAGAGGCCGTGGGTTCAAATCCCGCCACCCCGACTGGTGACACTGCAGGTAGGGCCCGGATTCTCATTGAGAATCCGGGCCCTACCTCGTTCTGCGTGTCTATCTGCGTGACTACGGTTTTGGATCTTTCCTGAAGATGTCGTCCATGGCGACCGCTCCGGGTCCGTCTGCGTGGACCCAGCCCCGCGGGCGCGACGGGCGTTGTCGTACCCCTGTGGTGGGGTGGTGGCAGACGGTCGAGAGGGGCGGGGACGATGGGTGAGCGGGTGGCTTGGCGGGCGTTCTTGGAGCAGTGGAGCGAGGAGTGGGTCGCGGGGCACGATCCGGAGCGGGACGCGCCGCTCGCGGAGGAGGTCGTACGGGACACCTGGCTCGGGTTCGCGCCCGCGAGCGAGGCCGAGGTCGCCGCGGCCGAGGCCCGGCTCGGGTGCCGACTGCCGCCCTCGCTCCGGGAGTTCCTGCTCGTCACCAACGGGTGGCGCGATACGGGGAACTTCATCTACCGGCTGGCGGACAGCACGGAACTGGAATGGCTGCGGGACACCGACGACCGCACCTGGATCGAGGTCTGGGAAGACCTCGCGGAAGAGGACGCCGCGGACGAGGAGGATGACGACGAGGAGTCGTTCGGCGTCCAGGAGGCGAAGGTCCTCGCGCGTTCGCTGCGCCTGTCCCTCGACGGTGACGCCGCGATCATGCTGCTCGATCCGGGCGACGTGGACGAGGAAGGCGAGTGGGCGGGGTACTGGCTCACTTCCTGGTCCGGCGAGGGGCCCCAGCGGTACGACTCGTTCCACGACCTCATGCGCCACCAGTGGATGTCCTTCCACGCCTTGCGCAAGCCGCCGGGCGCCACCCGGGACCACTGGGACGCGGAGGTCGAGCGTGCGCGCCGCGAGGCGCTCGCCGGGGCGGTGAGCGAGCCGCTCGCGGTGTTCGCCCAGGCGCACGAGTACGGACGTGAGCGGGCCGAGGTGCTGAGCACGCAGATGCGGATGATGCTCGGCGAGTGGGAAGGGCACATCGCGAGCCTGATGTGGTGCCATCCGGGGAGAGACGACCTCCTTCTCAGCCCGCTGTTCGCCGCGGAACTCCTGCCGCTGCTGGTCCGGCACGAGCAGCTCGCCCGGCCTCATGACCTGCGGCCCCTGCCGCGGCTCAAGGAGTACGCGCCCGAACCGGTGCGGGAACTCATCGCCGACTACGAGGTCCGAGCGGCCGAACAGGGTTTCCGCTGCACCTTCGGCGGCGGCCCCGAGTTCGACACGGCCGTGCACGCGATCGCCGACCCTCTCGCCGCGCACCCGGCCTTCCAGGCACCCGACCGGCCGGCGAACCGTACCGGTGCCCTCGTCCTCACCGCGTACATGGGCGACGGCCCGGTGCCCGAGACCGACCCGATGACCGATCCTGCCAAGGTGCGCGCGGCGCGCACGGCCCTCTGCGACGAAGCCTGGCCCGAACTCCGAGCGGCGCTGCGCCTGTGGCAACCGGTGTGCGAGGACCACATCGCCCCGATATCCCTGCTCGCCGACCCGGTCCTGGCCCACCTCATCACCCAGGCCCGCGGCAACGAGATCCTGGCCATGCCGCGCGGTACGGGCCGCGGCGTCATGTAACGCCGACTCGGGCGGCAACGCTCTCGGCTCACGGACCCCCGCCGCGTCTCGAAGCGGCTTCTTCACGCCGCTTCGAGTTCGAGACGTGCAGGCCCCTAAAAGGCCGGGCTCTTTGTTGGTCTCTCACCTACAGTCACTGCGGCGGGGGCAGCGGGGCTATGGCGGGGAGTTTGTTGTGGGCAGGGTGGAGACGATTGCGGGGGCCATGGCGGCCTCGGTGGGACATCTTGGGGTGCAGCGGGATCAGACACGGTTCCGGGTGGGGCTCGTGGACGGTTGGGGGATTCCGACCGGGGCCTCGGTGCTCGAAGTCGGGTGCGGGCAGGGGGACATGACCACGGTGCTCGCCGACGCGGTCGGTCCTGGCGGGCGGGTGGTCGCGGTGGACATCGCGGATCCCTCGTACGGCAGCCCGGTCACGTTGGGGGAGTCGGCGGCGTTCCTGGCGGCCGGGCCGCTCGGGTCGCGGATCGACATCCGGTTCGGCGTCGATGTCCTCGATGAGGCGACGTCGTTCCCGGACGACGCGTTCGACTACGTCGTGCTGTCGCACTGCTCGTGGTACTTCGCATCCCTCGATCAGCTGCTCAGGACGCTGACCCGCGTCCGCCCGTGGGCGCGGCGGTTGTGTTTCTCGGAGTGGGATCTGCGTCCGCGCGATGCCGGTCAGCTTCCGCATCTGCTCGCGGTGCTGGTGCAGGGCCATGTCGAAGCGGTCGGGGCGCGGGGCGAGGGGAACGTTCGTACGCCGTTCTCCCACGAGGCGCTGCTGCGGATCCTCGCGGAGGCCGGGTGGCGGGTGGCCGCCGAGCAGGATGTGGACACGGCGGCCCTGCAGGACGCCGACTGGGAGGTGGACGCCGCGCGGCGGATGGCCGGCTCCGACGAGCGGTTCGCGGATCTGCCCCCGCGGGCACGGGACTTCCTCACCAGCCAGCTCGATGTGCTCAGCTCCCTCGCGAAGGCCAAGGGCAACGAACCGCTCCCGTCGTACGCCCTCACCGCGGATCGCGCCTGACAGCCCCTCGCTCCCCGGAGCCCGGTGAGGGATGCTCGGGACATGGCCTTCCTGTTCTTCATGACGCTGCCAGGGCTCGTGGTCCTGCTGACGGTCGCCGCGTTCGTCGATCAGTTGATGTTGCGCGCCGGGCAGGCCGCGATGCTGCCGTGGCGGGGGGCCGGGCGGCAGGGGCAGGTTTCGTCGACCGGGTTCGAGCTGTTGCACGCGACGCTGTCGGCGGGCAAGCAGGAGGAGCTCAAGCAGCGCAAGACGTCCCTGGCGCTCCGGGACGAAGAGGGTGACGGGGCGCCGCCCCGGTCGCGGATCGATCTGGACGGCGGGACGGCCGTTCTCCGCATCCCCCGCGACCGGATCCCCCGGGACGGCATCCTCCGCGACCGCAACCCCCGCAGCTACATCCCCGCGGCTGGATCCCCCGCGGCTGGACCTCCGCGACCGGATCCTCACGACCAGCGCGCCCCATCGGGTTTGATGGAGCCATGAGTGATGTCACGGCTGCCATGCCGGAGTGGGAAAAGCGGTTCCGGGCGCCTCGGGTGGGGCTGCCGGAGTGGGCGGAGGACGCACCGCAGCGCTGCCTCTTCGTGTCGAACGCCACCGGCACGTACGAGCTGTACGCGTGGGACCGGACGACCGGCGAGCGCCGCCAGGCGACGGACCGGCCGAACGGGACGACGGAGGGCACGCTGTCCCGCGACGGCGAGTGGGTGTGGTGGTTCTCGGACACCGACGGGGACGAGTTCGGAGTGTGGATGCGCCAGCCGTTCGGCGGCGGCGAGGACGAGCCGGCCACGCCCGGCCTCGACCCCTCGTACCCGGCCGGCCTGGCGCTCGGCGCGGACGGGACCGTGGTGATCGGCCGGTCGACGGACGACGAGGGCACGTCCTTGCACGTGGTGCGGCCCGGGGCCGCACCGGTGGAGATCTACCGGCACGCGGAGTCGGCGGGGGTCGGCGACCTGTCGGAGGACGGCACGCTGCTCGTCATCGAGCACACCGAGCACGGTGACGCGATGCACGGCGCGCTGCGCGTGGTGCGGCTCGACGGCTCGACCGTCGCCGAGCTGGACGACTCCCGCGGCGGCACCGAGGAACTCGGTCTCGACTGCCTGGGCTTCGCGCCGGTGGCCGGGGACACCCGGCTGCTCGTCGGCCACCAGCGGGCCGGGCGCTGGCTGCCGATGGTGTGGGACGTGACCACCGGCGAGGAGACCGCGCTGGCGATCGACCTGCCGGGCGACGTCTCCGCCGAGTGGTTCCCGGACGGCTCCGCGCTGCTCGTCGTGCACTCGTACCAGGCGCGCAGTGAGATGTTCCGCTACGCCCTGACCGGCCCGGCCGCCGGCACGCTCGTCCGGCTGGAGACCCCGCAGGGGACCGTGAGCAACGCCACAGCACGCCCCGACGGGTCGGTGGAGTACCTGTGGTCGTCGGCGGAGCTGCCGCCGGTCGTGCGGTCCACGACGGGCGGGATCGTGCTGGAGGCGCCGGGTCTCAAGGCCCCGGCCTCCGTACCCGTCGAGGACGTGTGGGTGGACGGCCCCGGCGGGCCGGTGCACGCGCTCATCCAGAAGCCGGCGGGCGACGGGCCCTTCCCCACGGTCTTCGAGGTCCACGGCGGCCCCGCCTGGCACGACTCCGACGCCTTCGCGGCCGGCCCCGCGGCCTGGATCGACCACGGTTTCGCCGTCGTGCGGCTCAACTACCGCGGTTCCACCGGTTACGGCCGCGAGTGGACGGACGCGCTCAAGCACCGCGTCGGGCTGATCGAACTGGAGGACGTCGCGGCGGTCCGCGCCTGGGCCGTCGGCTCGGGGCTCGCCGATCCGGCGAAACTGGTGCTCTCGGGCGGCTCGTGGGGCGGCTACCTGACGCTGCTGGGGCTCGGCACGCAGCCCGACGCCTGGACGGCAGGGCTCGCGGCCGTACCGGTCGCCGACTACGTCACCTCGTACAACGACGAGATGGAGGCGCTGAAGTCGCTGGACCGCACGCTCTTCGGTGGTTCACCCGCCGAGGTTCCGGAGCGGTACGAGGCATCGTCGCCGATCACGTACGTCGAGCGGGTGACCGCGCCGGTGTACCTCTCGGCGGGCATGAACGACTCGCGCTGCCCGATCCGGCAGATCGACAACTACGTCGAGCGGCTGGCGGCGCTGGGGAAGGTCCACGAGGTGTACCGGTACGACGCGGGGCACGGCTCGCTCGTCGTCGAGGAGCGGATCAAGCAGGTCCGCCTGGAGCTGGCCTTCGCGATGAAGCACGCGCGGTGATCTGACGCGGTTCTCAGTCGCCGGGCAGGGCTTCTTCCAGCTTGCCCGGCGATTGGGCTTCCGTCCGGTCCGGGATGAGGCCCAGCGCGGTGTCCTCGCGGAGTTCCGCCTCGCGGCGGACCAGCCGGAACCACATGAAGACAACGAAGCCGGCGAAGACGAACCACTCACCCGTGTAGCCGAGGTTCTGGAACGCCTTGAGGTCGAGCCCGGTGTTGCCGGGGGCCGCCGGGGGCACCGGCTTGAGGGGTGCGGTGGCGTCGGTGACCGTGATCCAGCCGCTGTAGACCTCGTACGGCAGCACATTGACGAGTGACGCGGCGCTGATCATGCCGAGCTGGCCCTGCGGGAGGCCGCCCGCGGACTGGACGCCCTGGGTGCCGGTGTTCTCGGGGGGCTGCAGCGCGCCCGAGACGGTGACGTCGCCGCCAGGTGCCGCCGGGATGCCGGCGGCGGTGGCGGACGTGGCGTCGCCCGGCAGCCAGCCGCGGACGACGGGCAGGGCTGCGCCACCGGCCGTACGCAGCGGGGTGAGCACGTAGTAGCCGGTGCGGTCGCCGAGGACGCGGCCGGGGACCAGGAGCTGGTGGCCGGTGTCGTAGCGGCCGGTCACGGTGACCGTGCGGCCGGTGGTGTCCTGGGTGACCTGCGCCTTCGTGTCCGGGAGAACGGCGGCGAGCGGGACCGGGGCGGCGGACGCGGCGGCCTTGGGAGCCTGCTCGGCGACGTGGTGGGTGTTCATCCGGTCCTCGAAGCGGCTCAGCTGCCAGCTGCCCATGAACACGCAGAACGGCACGGCGAGCACGACGAAGAGGTGGACTCCCAGCCAGCGCGGGGTCAGCAGAAACCGGTACACGCCTCAACGGTACGGGGAGCGGGGCCGGCGGACGCCACCGGGCCCGCGGCCCGGCACTCCACGCCCCCGCGGCCCGGACTTCGAACCGAAGCCCCGCCGCCGCGCCGAATACGGCTCATGCCTCGGCGGGCGGGCAGCGATCGGCTGCGCCGTGGCTACGGCGTGAGTGCCGTCGTCTTGTAGATCGTCCCGGCGCACGCGTCAGGGATCGTCGTGTCGGCGACGGCCGGCGGCCCCGCCTCCGGGGTGTGGCTGATCTCGACGCTCGCCGGGCTGTTCGTCGGCGGCACGTCGGACGCCGCCGGGGTGTTGTTCGAGGCGCTGTTGCCGCTGTTCCCGCTGGTGGTGCCGCCGACGGTGGTCGGGGTGGGCGTCGGGGTGGGCTGCACCGGGCAGCCGTTGGGGCCCGCGGCGTCCGGCACCCAGGCGAACCGGACCTCGTACGTGTCACCCGGCTGGAGGACCAGCGGGGCGGCCGCCACGTTGGGCAGGCCGGTGGCCGGGTCGCCCGTCGTGTGGTCCAGGACCTGGATCTTCGACGCATCGGCGCTGCCCTGGGCAATCGCGGTGACGGCGCCGCCGCTCTTGACCGTGCAGCCCTTCGCCGAGACGTTGGCGACCCGGAACCAGCCGTAGACGTTGCCCTTGGCGTCCGGGGCACCGGTCTTGCTCGCGCCGTCGCCGAGCTGGGATCGGTCGCACACCGGCGCGGTGCGGCCGGCCGAGCCGGTGGGCGTCGGGGCGACCGTGGCGCCGTGCTCGTTGGTGGGTGTGGGGGTCGGCGACGGTGTCGCCGAGGGGACCGGCTCGCTGCCCCCGTCGGTCCCGGTGTTGTCCGGACCGCCCGCGTCGTCCTGGCTGCTCTCCCCCAGGCCGCCGGTGTCCTGCCGCGGATCGTTGGGGCTGGAGGCGCCGGCCGCGGTGGTGTCCTGCTGGTCCGCGGTGTTCGCGACATGCAGCAGGGCCGGCACGGCGGTACACGCCAGCAGGAACGCGGCGGCGGCGCCGGCCACGGCCTGGCGACGGCGCGTCCGGCGGGCCGGTACGGCATGCCGCAGAGCGTCGAGCGCGTCGGGTGCGGGCCGGAGGCCCTTGACCGCGTCCTGCATCAGCCGGCGCAGCGCCAGCTCGTCGAAGCTCGCCCCGGCGGCCCCGGGCGAGCTCGGCCCGCCACTCCCGCCGATCCCACTTCCAAGAGGGCTGGTTCTCGCCCCGAAGGGGCTTGATTCCGCCCCAGGAGGGGTGGTGCCGGCGGGCGCTGCGTTGCGCTCTTCGTTCAACTCTTCGGAGAATTCGCGGTTTTCTGGATCCATGCCACGTGAGTCGTAGGGGGTGGTCATACGGTCGCCTCCATCGCGATGCGAAGCGCCGCGAGGCCACGGGAACCGTACGCCTTCACCGAGCCCAGGGAAATTCCGAGCGTCTCGGCGACCTGTGCCTCGGTCATGTCGGCGAAGTAGCGCAGCACGAGGACCTCGCGCTGACGGCGCTGGAGGGAACGCATGGCGGTCTTGAGCTGATCGCGCTCCAGGATCTCGTAGGCGCCCTCTTCCGCACTCGCCATGTCGGGCATGGGCTTGGAGAGGAGCTTGAGGCCCAGGATGCGCCGCCGGAGCGCCGACCGGGAGAGATTGACCACCGTCTGCCGCAGGTAGGCGAGGGTCTTCTCAGGGTCGCGCACGCGGCTGCGCGCGGAGTGGACGCGGATGAAGGCCTCCTGGACGACGTCCTCGCAGGAGGCCGTGTCGTCCAGCAGCAGCGCGGCGAGGCCGAGCAGCGACCGGTAGTGGGCACGGTAGGTCTCGGTGAGGTGGTCGACCGTGGTCCCGACGGCCATCGTGGCGTCAGCACCCAGCTCGGACGGCACGCGCACGATCGGCCAGGGCGCTATCACGGGCATCCCGCCGGGCGTACGTGCCCGACCGGGCGTACGGCCGGGCGTACGCGGGCGCGACACGCGTGTCGGAGCGCCGCCCCGCCCAAGTGCCGTCTCGATACCCAGTGCCTCTGCCACGACTGTTGGACACGCGTCCCCCCGTCAGGGTTGTACGCGCAAGGCGTCGCCTTTGATCTGGCGTCGAATATCCCCATGCGTACCAACTCTTCCCCAATGCGCCCATTTGCCCAGGCGCGAACTGCGCCTGCCCAACTCCCCCGGCACGCAGCACATTAGGGCAGTGCGCTGACACAAAGACGCTCCCCGTCTGCTGCCGGTTGCAGCGGTCAGGGAGCGAATTGTCCATTGGTGAGCGGGCCACTTCAAGTGGTCCAGACCAAGGAGTTGATCACATCATGTGTGCGAACCGACGAACTCGGCAGCCACGACTTCGGCGATCTGTGCAGTGTTCAGGGCGGCGCCCTTGCGCAGGTTGTCCCCGCACACGAAGAGTTCGAGCGCGTTCGGATCGTCCATGGAACGGCGTACCCGGCCGACCCAGGTCGGATCGGTGCCCACCACATCGGCGGGGGTCGGGAATTCGCCCTCGGCCGGGTTGTCGGTCACGACGACACCAGGAGCGCTCCGCAGGATCTCGTGCGCCTTCTCCACGGTCACCTCGTTCTCGAACCGCGCGTGCACCGACAGCGAGTGCGTCGTGATGACCGGCACCCGGACGCAGGTCGCGGTGACGCGCAGCTCCGGGAGCGCGAGGATCTTCCGCGACTCGTCCCGGACCTTCATCTCCTCCGAGGACCAGCCGTCGTCCCGCAGCGAGCCCGCCCACGGCACCACGTTGAGCGCGAGCGGCGCCGGGAAGGGACCGAAGTCGCCGACCGTGCGCCGCACATCGCCCGGCTGGGTTCCCAGCTGGGTGCCGGCGACCTTGGACAGCTGGTCGCGCAGGGTGTCCACACCGGACTGACCCGCGCCGGAAGCCGCCTGGTACGAGGAGACGATCAGCTCGCTCAGCCCGAACTCGGCGTGCAGCGCACCGATCGCCACGATCATCGACAGCGTCGTGCAGTTGGGATTGGCGATGATGCCGCGCGGCCGCATGCGAACCGCGTGCGCGTTCACCTCCGGCACCACCAGCGGAACGTCGGGATCCATCCGGAAGGCTCCGGAGTTGTCCACGACGACCGCGCCCTTGGCGGCGGCGATCGGGGCCCACTGCGCGGACACCTCGTCCGGGACGTCGAACATCGCGACGTCGACGCCCTCGAACGCCTCCTCGCTCAACACGACGACCTCGGTCTCGACGCCGCGCACCACGAGGCGGCGGCCGGCCGACCGCGCGGAGGCGACCAGCCGGATCTCGCCCCACACGTCCTGCCGGGTGGAGAGCAGCTCCAGCATGACCGTGCCGACCGCGCCCGTCGCACCGACGACGGCCAGGGTCGGCTTGGGACGGCCGGCTGCCGCGCCCTTGGCGTGGCCGGGATCCAGAGTGTGGCCGGGATCCGACCCCGCGGCGTCGGACGGCCCGCGGCTCATCGTCCCGTACCGCCGTAGACGACCGCTTCGTCGCTGTCGCTGTCGAGCCCGAACGCGGAGTGCACCGCCTGGACGGCCGGCTTCACGTCGTCGGCCCGGGTGACCACCGAGATGCGGATCTCCGACGTCGAGATCAGCTCGATGTTGACCCCGGCGTTCGACAGCGCCTCGAAGAAGGTGGCCGTGACGCCCGGGTTGGTCTTCATGCCCGCGCCGACCAGCGAGATCTTGCCGATCTGGTCGTCGTAGCGCAGCGAGTCGTACCCGATGCGGTCCTGCGACCTGGTGAGCGCGTCCATCGCCTTGCGGCCCTCGGTCTTGGGGAGGGTGAAGGAGATGTCGGTCAGGCCGGTGGCCGCCGCCGACACGTTCTGGACGACCATGTCGATGTTGACCTCGGCATCCGCGATGGCACGGAAGATCGTCGCCGCCTCGCCCGGCTTGTCCGGCACCCCGACGACCGTGATCTTGGCCTCGGACGTGTCGTGCGAGACCCCGGAGATGATCGCCTGCTCCATCGGCTTGCCTCCTTGCGGTGCTTCGTTGCTGACCCAGGTCCCCGGCAGGCCGGAGAAGGACGAGCGGACGTGGATCGGGATGTTGTAACGACGGGCGTACTCGACGCAGCGGTGCAGCAGCACCTTCGAACCGGAGCTGGCCAGTTCCAGCATGTCCTCGAAGGAGATCCAGTCCATCTTCTGGGCACGCTTGACGACCCGCGGGTCGGCGGTGAAGACCCCGTCGACGTCCGTGTAGATCTCGCACACCTCGGCGGCGAGCGCGGCGGCCAGCGCCACCGCGGTCGTGTCGGAACCGCCGCGGCCCAGCGTGGTGATGTCCTTCTTGTCCTGGGACACACCCTGGAAACCGGCGACGATCGCGATGTTGCCCTCGTCGAGCGCGGTCCGGATCCGGCCCGGCGTCACGTCGATGATCCGCGCCTTGTTGTGGACGGAGTCGGTGATGACCCCGGCCTGGCTGCCGGTGAACGACTGCGCCTCGTGGCCGAGGTTTTTGATCGCCATCGCCAGCAGCGCCATGGAGATCCGCTCTCCGGCGGTCAGCAGCATGTCGAACTCCCGGCCGGCGGGAATCGGTGACACCTGCTCGGCGAGATCGATCAGCTCGTCCGTCGTATCGCCCATCGCGGACACCACGACGACGACCTGATGGCCGTTCTTCTTGGTGTCGACGATTCGCCGGGCGACGCGCTTGATGCCTTCAGCATCGGCGACGGAGGAGCCTCCGTACTTCTGCACGACAAGGCCCACGTGCGCTCCTCGGGAAGGTCTGGTACTGCGGTCGGCTCAGTCTAACGAGCGGGCCGGGGCGGCCTCCGCGGTACCGGATATTGAGACAGGTGGCCCACTCGGTGGGCCACCTGCCCAGGACAGAGCGGAATAACCCCAGATCAGGCACTGGATGCGTGATCGGAGGCAGATCGTCCGGATATCCGACCGGGGGTGCGTCGGGTGTCCGGCGAAGGAGGTGGCGGGTGTCCGGCCCGGAGGGTGGCGGGCATTCCGGCCAGGGAGATGGCAGGAGGGTGCGGATATCCGGCCCCGGGGCGACAGGAGGTGGCGGGGCGGCGGATCAGCCGGTGGCGGGCTGGGCGCGGACGCCTGTCGGGGTGCCGAGTTCGGCCGCCATGACCTTGCCGGCCTCCTCGGCCAACGCTTCCTCGTCGTCCGCCGAATCGTCCGTGTCCAGGCCGTCCAGCTCGTCCAGCGGGCTGTCCAGACGGACGTGGGCGACCAGGGACTGCAGGGCGCGCAGCGAGGCGCTGGCCGTCGGTCCCCAGTTCGACAGGTACGAGAACTGCCACCACCACAGCGCCTCGCTCACCCGGCCCGCGCGGAAGTGCGCGAGACCATGCGTGAGATCGGTCACCACGTCGGCCATATCGTCGGAAATCCGGCAGGCGACGGGCGTGCTGCGGGGCACGTACGGGTCGAAGACCTCCGAGTACACGTCGATCGGCTCCAGCAGCGCCGCGAGGTGCTGGCGCAGCTCGTCCGCGTCCGGCTCGGGGCCGATATCGGGCTCGTAGCGCTCGTCCGGGACGATGTCCTCGTGCGCGCCGAGCCGGCCGCCGGCCAGCAGCAGCTGGGAGACCTCGAGCAGCAGGTACGGAACCGCGCTGTCCGGGTCGTCGCCCTTGGCGACCTCGCGGACCGAGAGGATGAAGCTCTCGATCTGATCGCAGATCTGGACGGCGAAGTCGTCGGGTTCCTGGAAGTCCGGATCGCTGAGGTCGCGTTCCGGAGAGCCCGGTGCGCCCTTCGAATCCTGTGTGGTTACCGCGGTGTCAGACATCGAGCAGTCGTCTCCCTTCGAAGGCACGACCCAGCGTGACCTCGTCGGCATACTCCAGGTCTCCCCCCACGGGCAGACCACTGGCCAGTCGCGTCACCTTCAGCCCCATGGGTTTCACCATGCGGGCCAGGTACGTAGCGGTCGCTTCACCTTCAAGGTTGGGATCCGTCGCCAGGATCAGTTCGGTGACGGTGCCGTCCGCGAGCCGCGTCAGCAGCTCCCGGATCCGTAGATCATCAGGACCGACGCCCTCGATCGGGCTGATCGCGCCGCCCAGTACGTGATACCTGCCGCGGAACTCACGGGTGCGCTCGACCGCGACGACATCCTTGGGCTCCTCGACCACGCAGATCACCGCGAGATCGCGGCGCGGGTCGCGGCAGACCCTGCACTGGTCGTCCTGCGCGACATTCCCGCAGATGTTGCAGAACCGCACCTTGGCCTTGACCTCGGCCAGCACGTGCGCGAGGCGCCGTACATCGGCCGGGTCCGCCTGCAGGATGTGGAAGGCGATCCGCTGCGCGCTCTTGGGACCCACGCCGGGCAGCCTGCCCAGTTCGTCGATGAGGTCCTGAACCACGCCTTCGTACACGGGTGCCTTCCTTGGGTCGGAGCCGGCACGGGGTCGGCTCGGATGTCGTTGCCGGCGCTACCCGGACTGCTAGAACGGCAGGCCGGGCATGCCGCCCAGCCCCTGGGCGAGCGGACCGAGCTTCTGCTGTTGCAGCTCCTGCGCGGTCGCGTTCGCGTTGTGCACGGCGGCGACGACCAGATCGGCCAACGTCTCCGTGTCTTCAGGATCGACCGCCTTGGGGTCGATGACCAGCCCCCGGAGCTCACCGGCACCGGTCACCGTGGCCGTCACGAGGCCACCGCCCGCGGAACCCTCGACTTCGGTCTCGGCCAGCTCCTGCTGGGCCGCCGCCAGGTCCTGCTGCATCTTCTGGGCCTGCTGGAGCAGCTGCTGCATATTGGGCTGACCACCGGGGATCACGGGTTCACTCCTGCCTCACGACAACGTTGCGCGGTAGGGCGAGCCTACGTGCTCGGACGGCCCTGCGCCCTACGCCGTACGGAGGAGCGGACGACGTGACGCGGAACATCCGGCGACATCAGTCGTTCGGAATCTCCTCGATCACTGTCGCACCCATTTCGCGCACGAAGAGCTCGTATCCGGACAGCGGGGATTCGACCAGATCCGCGTCGTCATCCTCCGGAATGTCGTCTTCCAGGGGCGGCGGCGTCTCGTCCGACATCAGCGGCGCCGGCGAACCCCCGGGCCGCCCGGCGGCCGCCTGAGGGGCTGCATGGGCCGCCTGGGCGGGCCCGCCCTGCGGAGCGGACGGCGCGGACTGTGCCGGTGGGGCGAATGAGGCGGACGGTGCGGGTGGGGTGGACGGCCGGGACCCGCCACCTCCGCCGCCTCCCCCGCCGAAGCCGCCACCGGGGCCGCCAGGGCCCCCGGATCCGCCACCGGCCGCTCCTGAGCCGCCCGACGGGTCGACGATGGCCTCGATCCGCCACTCCACCCCGAGCGCATCGCTGATCGCCTGCTTGAGAACGTCTTCGCTGCCGCTGTTGGCGAAGCTGTTGCGCGCGCCGGGATTGTCGAATCCGAGCTGCAGCGTCTGCCCGTCGAAGCCCGCCACCTGCGCGTTGTTCAGCAGGAGCATCCACGTCAGCCTGCGGCGGTTCTTCACCGCCTCCAGAATGTCCGGCCACATCTGCCGCACGCGCGTCGAGTCCCCGGCGAACCCGGACGGCGCCGGGGCGGCGGGGCCGGGCGGTGTCTGGGCGGCGAGCGTCTGGGCGGCGGGGGCGGGGGCTGCGGGGGTGGTGGGCGCGGCCTGGGCCTGGGCGGACGTCGGCCAGGCCCCGGGGCGGGCGGGCGCGGCCGGAGCACCCGGCTCGGTCGTGGGAGCCGCCGGAGCCTGCGCCGCCGCCGGGGCGGAGGCGGCCACCGGAGCGCCGGGAGTGGCTCCCGGAGTGGCTGTGGTCGGCCAGGCGCCGGGCCGCTGCCGGGCGCCGCCGTCGGAGGGGGCCGGAACCGCGGCGGGAGCGAGGCCGGCAGCGGGTTCGTTCCGCTCGGGGGCCGGCGTCCGCGCCGGGGCCGGGGCCTGCTGCGCGGCCGGAGCCGGGCGCCCGCCGCCCACGGCCGCACGGACCGAGGCCGCACCGCCGGGGCCACCGGGACCGGGACCGCCGGGACCAGTGCCGGGACCGTGGTCGGCGTGCGCGGGCTGATAGGCGAAATCCGGGACCTGGGGGGCACCGGGGGCGAAGCCCCGCCGCTCCAGCTTGTCCAGCCGGGCCTGGACGGACCGCTCGTCGTCGTACGCCGCGGGCAGCAGCACCCGGGCGCAGATCAGCTCCAGCTGGAGCCGCGGCGACGTGGCTCCGCGCATCTCGGTCAGACCGGTGTTGACCAGGTCCGCCGCGCGGCTCAGCTCGGCGGCGCCGAACACGGACGTCTGGGCCCGCATCCGCTCGATCACATCGCTCGGGGCGTCGATGAGCCCCTTGTCCACCGCATCCGGAACCGCCGCGATGATCACCAGATCGCGCAGCCGCTCCAGCAGGTCCGCAACGAAGCGCCGCGGATCGTGTCCGCCCTCGATGACGCGGTCGACCATCTCGAAGACCGCCGCCCCGTCACCCGACGCGAACGCGTCCACCACCTCGTCGAGCAGCGCCGCGTCGGTGTAACCGAGCAGCGCCGTCGCCATGGCGTAGGTCACACCTTCGGCGCCCGCGCCCGCCAGCAGCTGGTCCATCACCGACATCGAGTCCCGCACAGAACCCGCGCCCGACCGCACCACCAGCGGATACACGCCGTCCTCGACCGGGATGTCCTCCCGGGCGCAGACCTCCGCGAGATAGTCCCGCAGCGTGCCCGGCGGCACCAGCCGGAAGGGGTAGTGATGGGTACGCGACCGGATCGTGCCGATGACCTTCTCGGGTTCGGTGGTCGCGAAGATGAACTTCAGATGCTCCGGGGGCTCCTCGACCACCTTCAGCAGGGCGTTGAAGCCCTGCGGGGTGACCATGTGCGCCTCGTCGATGATGTAGATCTTGTACCGGCTGCCCGCCGGCCCGAAGAACGCCTTCTCCCGAAGATCACGCGCATCGTCCACACCACCGTGCGACGCCGCGTCGATCTCGATCACATCGATGGACCCCGGCCCGTTCCGCGCCAGGTCCTGGCACGACTGGCACTCCCCGCACGGCGTCGGCGTCGGCCCCTGAACACAGTTCAGACACCGCGCCAGAATGCGCGCGCTCGTCGTCTTCCCGCAGCCTCGGGGTCCACTGAACAGGTACGCGTGATTGACCCGGTTGTTGCGCAGCGCCTGCTGCAACGGGTCGGTTACGTGCTCCTGCCCGATGACCTCGGCGAAGGACTCGGGACGATAGCGGCGATACAGAGCGAGGGACACGCCTACGACGATATCGGGGCCCACTGACATCCGACGTCCCCCCGGACGCTCTCCCGACCTCCCCGGGGAAAGCAAAGACCCCTCACGCACCCGCCAGAGCCCACCTACCCTTGCTGCCTTCCGGCCCTGGGGGAGTTCAGCGAGATAGCGCCACGTGAGGGGCTGCGCACAGCGTACCCGATCGGATCACCCGCTTACGAGTTCGCGAGCACCCCTCCGCGTCTTGTAGTGTTCGTCGCGGAGGATTCGCCTAGTGGCCTAGGGCGCACGCTTGGAAAGCGTGTTGGGGGCAACCCCTCACGAGTTCGAATCTCGTATCCTCCGCACCCGCCCGCCAGGGCAGACGAAGGCCCCGACCGGATCATGGTCGGGGCCTTCGTCGTTTCCTGGTTGCAGCTTTGGTTGCAGTTGCCGCCCTCGCGGCCAGTGGATCTACCGCCTGTTCAGCGCCGTTCGGCAGACATCGCACGCCATGGCGGCATCGCGGCCGTAACGCCGCATCAGCTGTCCGCACACGGCACAAGGCCCCAGCTCCCACGGTGGGCAGCCCAGCGCAGCCGAGGCCGCAGCTCGCTCGACTGGCATGATCAGCATGGGGTTTCCGACCCGCTGGGTCGGCATCCGCGCCAGGGTGAAACCTCCGGTCGGCTGCCCGAGGTCGCGGATGGGCCGCGTGTCGCTGGCGAACCAGCCTTCTTCACCGGCCCGGCACTTCCGGTCGATTTCCTGCTCGGCGAAGGTGATCTCGTCGTCCTTCTCCTGTGGCTCAGGCGCAGGCGGAGGGGACCGCTGGTCGGTCAGCTCCCGCCAGATCCGGCTGTCGGCCTCCGGCACCCACATATGACGCCCGGCCCGTCCGCCGCCCCGACTGGGTGGCAGAGCACGGGCAGGAACCACTCGGCGTGAACCTGCTCACAGCGCCCGATGCCTTCCGTGGCCTGGCAATGGCGG
The DNA here is from genome assembly GCF_056432645.1 of Streptomyces sp. NPDC045021. NCBI lineage: Bacteria > Bacillati > Actinomycetota > Actinomycetes > Kitasatosporales > Streptomycetaceae > Streptomyces > Streptomyces sp. NPDC045021. The sequence continues at coordinate 454,118 of NZ_JBWKIQ010000002.1, read as the reverse complement.
GGACTGCTGGGCACGCACTTCCACACCTGGAGATGCCGGAAGCGGCCGCGGATCGTCATCTCCTTGCCGCCGGCGATCTCTCTCCACGGCATGTCGTCCACGCGGGCCCAGGGGGCACGGTCGATCAAGGACGCGGTCCGGTCCTTCGCCACCCACAGCGGCGTGATCTCGTTCTGCATCGCGGTCGACGCCCTCCGACGCGACCTCGGCGGATAAACATCCACGGCGACTTTCCGCCCGTCTCGGACGCACACGGCTTCCCCAGATGGTGCGCGAGGCACCCCTGCAGCTGGGGGTTCCGCGAGAAGTACAGCTACCCCGAAGTCCGCGAGGCTCGACGCGAGGAGCTCACCGAAGTCATCCGCAAGGGGTTCACCCATGGGTACGCGCCCGGGCAGATGATCTGCTTCGCGTGTAGGGCCGCCGACGCCGCCGCGGCCTGGAAGGAGCGCAACTCGCGGATGGGTCCGCCGGAGGCCGCCTCAGCGTCAGTGACGAGCCTCAATGGAAGGATCGACAAGGCGATCGAACTCCACCACGCCATCCCTGAGTACGAGGCCCCTCGCTGCCACGAGACTCCCCTCGCGCTCGCCCGCCTTCGGCGGCTGTCAGCGGACATTGAGTGGGTCTACAACCGTGACGTCATCGACGCGTGTGCCCAATGCGATCACCAGGGCCTCAGGGAAACCGTTCACCCCGAGACCGGGGCGGGGGCAATGTACCGGTGTATCCACCCCATCGACGTTCCGGCGCAGCAGCAGGAAGAGGAGCCGAACTGGTGGGATGACACCCGCGAGCCGGCCGATGCCTGAGTCCGACGGCCCGGCCGGCGGGGACTGGGATCACCTCAGCCTCGCGAGCGGGCGCCGCACGACAATCCGCTGGCGGGTCCCGGGGTTCAACAGGACCTGCCGGCAGAGCAGGTCTGTAGATCACCAAAGAAGGGGAGGGACTGAGTCGGTCGGCCGCGCCCCTTCCATGCTCGCTTCGCGCTCGGATGCTGCAGCCGAGCTGGTCAGATCAGTGCGTCACCACTCGTCGGTGTCGCCGAACTTTCCCGCGTTCTGGGCACGGTCCACAGCTTGTGCACACGCTCGGCGAAGGCCGCCTCCCCCACGGCCGCCTTGTTGGTACCGCGGACCTAGGCCTCGAACTGCTGTACCGATCCGGGGCGTCGTGCCGTGCGCCAGGCTGACGGGCGCCGGCTACCACGCCACCGGCTGTGACCGCGCGGCGATCCTGACCCTCGGCGCCGCCGGGTGTGCCCTGTCCTACGACGCCCTCCATTTCACCGATGCCCGCATCGTGTAAGCACCTTCGGAACGTGCAGGAAGGCCAAAAACCCGGCCGATTCTCCCTCCGGACGACCGGATGAAGCTTTACCGGATGAAGCCTTACAGGGCTCAGCACCTATTCCGACGAGCCAAGGACGGTCGAGTACGTCGCCACCTCAGGAAGCCGCACCGTACGCACTCTCAGCCGCCTCGCCCTCGACCCGCCCTATCTCGAAGCCTGGTGCCACCTGAGGGACGACGAGCGCGTCTTCACCCTTTCCCGGATCCACAGCGTCATGCCCGCGTAGATCGCGCGTACGGCCGCGTACTGATCACACGTAGACGTTGGGCCGAACAGGTGGAAAGCGTGTGCCACGGCGTCCTGCGGCGCGCGGATCCAGCCGATTCGCAGACCGCCCCAGACCGCCTTGGCGAGTGAACCCACCGTCAGAACGGTTCCCCCGGCGGGGTTCGCGGCGATCGGCGGCGGGGCCTGCCCGGGGGCGAGAGCCGCCGCGTGAGCGCTGTCCTCAAGGACGGTGACGCCGTGTTCGGCGGCGAGTTCGGCCACCCGGAGACGGCGTCCGGCGGACATCAGGGTGCCGGTCGGGTTGTGGTAGGTCGGCATGACATACAGCAGCGCCGGCCGGTGTTCGGCGAGTGCGGCGGCGAGCCGGTCGATCCGCATGCCGTCGCTGTCGAATTCGACGCCGACCAGCCGTTAGCTGGCCGCCGTGGTGTTCATCTGAAGCCCCGCATGGTCAGAGCTCCCTCGCTTGTTCTCACCACGAGGTGACGTCCAGCAGCGCTTCGAGGTCACTGCCGGGTGTTGGGGCCGGGGTTGCGGGGGATCTGGTTGGTGTCGAAGGTGCCGTCGGCGATTTCGCGGGCGAGGCTGGTGAGTTGGTAGCTGTGGCCGCGGGCGTAGCGGCGGAGGGCGGTGAAGGCGTCGTCGACGCTGGTGTTCCAGCGTTCGGCGAGGATGCCTTTGACCTGTTCGAGGACGATGCGGCTGGTGAGGGCGTATTGGAGCTGACCGCGTTCGAGTTCGCTGTGGGCCAGGGTGCGTTGCTGGAGGATCGCGATGGTCGCGACGTCCGCGAGTGCCTGGGCGAGTGTGAGGTCGGAGGCGGTGAGGGGTTCGGGATCGGTCTGGAACAGGCCCATCGAGCCGATGGTCCGTCCGCGCAGCCGCAGAGGCAGGGCGTTGGCGGTCAGGTCTGCTGCGCGGACATCGGGCCCGGCGTCCGGCGCACGGCGGTCAGCACCCCGACGCGGATCGCACCGATACCCAGCGGGAAGCAGTACACCGCGCGGGCCTGCAGGTCCGGGGCCTCCATCCCGAGCGCCGGCCAGCGCCCGGCACGCACCCGGGCCAGGTCCGGAACCCACACCATCGCGCCCGTGCGCACCGCATCGGGCCCCGGCCCCTCCCCGAGGGTGTACTGCATTTCCTCGAAACAGCGGACGGCGTCGTCGGAGCACCACAACAGCTCGGTCTGCTTTCCCTCGGTCACCAGGGACACCGACAACCCGTCCACGCCCAAGGCCTCGGCCGCCGCCACAGCGATTTCGGCGCCGGCCTTGGACCAGCGGTCCGGGTGCAGCAGGCGCAGGACCTCCGCCATGCCGTCACTGATCACCAGCCATCACCGTGGATCCTGCCCGGAGGAGCAGCCCGGATCCCGGCCCGCCACAGCGCCGAACCCGTTGCCGGAGTGCTGGGACACACCGGGCCGGGCCCGTACTTCATGCCACACCGTGCAGGACCGCACGCACCACGTCGGCGGGCCGACGCGTCGCCCTGTACAACGCGACCGGCCGCGAAGGCGGAAGCGGGACGGCGGTGGGAGCGAGGAGAAGAGAGTCGGAACCGGTCAGGGCGAAGAGCCGAGCCACCGGCGCACTGGGGCGGTGCAGGCGCAAGGTCCCTCCGGCAGCGGCAGTGCGCTGGAGGGCGGCCAGGAAGACGTTGAGCCCGCTGCAGTCGCAGAACGTGACGGCGCTCAGATCGACCTCAATGGTGCGGATACCGTCGAGCAGACACTGCTCCAACGGCACACGCAGAAAAGCCACCGAGTCCAGGTCGATGTCACCGGCAACGGTGATCAGCGTCCGGCTCCAGTAGTCGTGACGGTGGACATTGAGCGGGGTCGGGACGGGCATGATGCCTCGGTTCCACAGACCGGCCGGTCCAGTGCCGCGGAGTTCCGGAACTCGGCTCCGCCTGACACTTCCGGTACGGTCGCACTTCAGGTCGGCAGGCGAACAGCCCTCCCAGCAGACCAAGTTCCTGGCCGTAGGACGCAGCCGGTTCCCCTCGGGTGCGCAGACCGACCAGGCAAATCGTCCGGTCTCCCTGCGCGTCGGTTCGGTGCCACACAACAACGCCGGGGTCCGGGACGTCCGTCGATGCCCCAGTAGTCCTCCGGATGCCCCAATAGTGGGCCGGAGGCCGCTCGGCTTCGTCTCGGGCGGAATCGGTGTGGCCACACTCCGTGGCCGCACTCCGTGGCCAAGCCCCATCGCTTCTCGCTTCAACCTCCGGCACCCACAGCCCGCAAGGAGGTCCGCCGGCGCCGTGCCCGTCACAGTCGCAAGCCTCACCCGCTCGCGTGCTGATGGTGGCTCCGGCGGCCCGGCAGCCGCCGCCGCATCACGGTTCGGGTGTGAAGGCCGTGAGCAGGAGGGCCACGTCGTCGGCGCGGTGGGTCGAGCGGCGGGCGTCGCCCAGCAGGCGGTCGGCGAGTTCTTCCAGGGAACTCGCGTCGGCGTGGGCGAGCGTGACCCGGAGCTGGTCGATGCCCTCATCGATCGGGATCCCCGGCTCCTCGACGAGGCCGTCGGTGTACAGGGCGAGCACCGATCCCGGCGGCGGCAGGAGTTCGCTCATCGGATACTCCGAGAGTGGGTCGACGCCGAGCAGGGCGCCGCCCGGGACCTCCAGCACTTCGGTGCGGCCGTCGGCGTGCCGCAGCAGCGGGGGGAGGTGGCCGGCACGCGCGATGCGGGCCAGTCCCGTGACCCCGGACAGCTGGATCAGGCAACAGCTCGCGAGAAGGTCGGAGTCGAGATCGGCCAGCAGCCGGTTGGTGCGGGCCAGTACCTCGTTCGGCTCGCACCCGCTGGTGGCGAAGGCCCGTACCGCGCTGCGGAGTTGGCCCATGGTGGCGGCGGCGGCCACGCTGTGGCCCTCGACGTCGCCGATGACCAGGCAGAGGCCCTGCGCGGTGACGATCGCGTCGTACCAGTCACCGCCGATCTCCATGCTCTGCGTCCCCGGCAGATAGCGGGCCGTGATGGTGATGCCGGGCACCTCGGGCAACCGGTGGGGCAGCAGCGCGTTCTGGAGGCCACGGGCGAGGGCGAACTCGGTGTCGTACAGGCGGGCGCGCTCCAGCGCCTGGGCGATCAGGCCGCCTAGGGCGGTCAGCACTCCGCGTTCCTCGGGCGAGAACTCATGGGGCTCGTCGAAACCCAGGATGCAACTGCCGACGGGGTGCCCGGAGGCGATCAGCGGGAGGAAGGCCCAGGCGCACATCTCGTCCAGCGGTATCCCGGGGTAGGCGGCGGCCAGCTCCTCGACGGAGGAGAAGAAGATCGGCGCGCCGGTGCTCAGCGTCTCCACCCCGGGCAGCCTGGCCCGCATCGGGGTGCCCTCGAAACGGTCCAGGAACTCGTCGGGGTAGCCCTCCTGGTGGGCGAGGTTCAGCCGGTTCCCGGCGACGACGTAGATCGCCAGCTCCTGGCCGCCGAAGGCCGGCAGTATCTGTTCGGCGACGGCCGTGCACACCTCGCGGACCGTCACCGCCTGGGTCAGCGTGCTGGCCAGCTCCAGCAGGCGGTAGATGGCGCCGACGCCGGCGCGCCTCGCGGGCGTCGACGGCCCCAGTACTGCGGCCGGGGTCAGCTCAGCCTCGGCCGGCAGCGGTTCCCGGCCGTCGCTCGCGGAGGGCCCGGTGTGGGGGACGACGGTGCCGGTGACCCCGTGCGCGTCGGGGTAGAAGGCGAAGGCCAGCCACCGGTCGGGCGGGCGGCAGGCGAGGAACGAGGTGGGCTGCCGGGAGATCATCCCCGCGCGGTGACGGTCCTCGTACGCGGGGTCGGAGAGCCATGCGAAGGAGTCCCACAGCTGTCGCCCGAGCATCTCCTCGCGGTGGGCCCCCAGCAGCAGCTCGGCGCCGAGGTTCGCGTAGATGATCCGGCCGTCCGGGTCGAGCGAGAAGATGCCCTGCTGCAGCCGCTCGACGGCCTCGGCGGCGGCCGCGTCGGTGCCGGTGTCGAGGACGGTGCCCACCAGATGATCACGCGCCTGCCCGGCCGTCGCCTCGGGAACCCGCCCCCGCACCTCGACGAACCGTGACCGTTTCGCTTCGGACATCACCCGCAGCCGCGTGGCAAGGGGCCGGCCGTCCAGCTGCGCACGACGGACGGCCGTGCAGAACTCCGGCAGGTCGTCGGGGTGGAGCCGGCCGGCGAGGGTCTCGGCCCGGCCGTCGAACCGGCCCGGCTCCAGTCCGAAGATCGAGCACAGCTCGTCGTCGGCGAAGACGGCGCCGGTGGCGAGGTTCCAGTCGAACAGCCCCAGCCGGAACGCCGGCCCCGACGTGGTGGTCAGCTCGATCACCGCCGTGTCACCGCTGCTCTCCACCGGGTCTCCCCGGGCGGCCAGCTCCGCCAGCAGGCCCCCCAGCCGGTTGGCCGCGGCCCGCAGGTGGCGCCGGGCCCCCGCCGGCACCCCGGCGGCGGAGGGCGTCCACAGCGCGCACAGGAACCCGAAGGTCTCCGGGCCTGCGACGATCGGCGCATAGGCGGAGGCGAACGAGTACGGCAGGCCCACCAGCAGCTGGGGGAAGCGGCGCATCGTCTCCTCCGTCCCCGACAGGCTGACGCTGCGCCTGGTGCGATAGGCCAGCGGGCCGGGCAGCGGGCTGTGCACGGCGACGCGGCGGAACGAGCCGAGCGCCGACACCGGGACGCCGGCGACGGCGCTGAGCACGAGCGAGCGCCGATCGCGCGACCGCAGGTACACCAGGCCGCTGTAGGCATCGGTGTCCGTGAGTACCTTCCGGACGGCTGCGGCGAGCACATCGTCCCGCTGGTGGACCGGCTCGGGCGGGCGCTGGTGGGGGGCGCTGTCAGCCGGGGTCTGCGGGGGGTGGGGGGCGCTGTCAGCCGGGGTCTGCGGGGGGTGCGGGGCGCTCTCCGCCGGGGTCTGCGGGGGGTGGGGACCGCCCTGAGAACGGCGGACACCATCGGGATCGACCCCGGTGCGCGTCGCCGTGGTACCGCCGGTCACATGCGGCCCTCGCGGGTCCGCCGGCACACCCTGGCGCATCTTCTCTCTGTACGCCCGCCCACCAGGGGTGTCAAGGCGAGCCAGGAGCGACGGAAGGGATCAGCGGTGAATCAGCGGGCCCATTCCAGGGCAATCGCGCACAGATTCGAATCATGCATGCTGCGGGCCCAGGACCGCCTGCGTCACCCGCGTCACGGGTTCGCCGTCCCGGGTTCGCCGTCACGGTCGCCGTCCCGGGTTCACCGTCACGCGTACGCCGTGTCCCGGGTTCACCGTCACGCGTACGCCGTGTCCCGGGTTCACCGTCACGCGTTCGCCGTCCCCGGCTTCCTGGGGATTCGCTGTTCCGACCAGATGATCTTGCCGGCGCTGGTGTAGCGGGTGCCCCAGTGTTCGGCCAGTTGCGCGACGAGGAAGAGGCCACGGCCGCCCTCGTCCGTGGTGGCCGCGTAGCGCAGGTGCGGGGACGTGCTGCTGGCGTCGGCGACCTCGCAGATCAGGCTGCGGTCCAGCAGCAGGCGGACCGTGATCGGTCCGGCGGCGTGCCGGATGGCGTTGGTGATCAGTTCGCTGAGGATCAGCTCCGTGGTGAAGGACAGCTCGTCCAGCCCCCACTGCTCCAGCTGGCTGTTGGCGGCGGCCCGTACGGCGGAGACCGCGGAAGGCTCCGACGGTACTTCCCAACGGGCGATCCGGTCGTCCGACAGCGCGCGGGTGCGGGCGACGAGCAGGGCGATGTCGTCGTTCGGTTCCGCGGGCAGCAGCGTGTCGAGCACCGCGTCGCAGGTCTGCTCCGGGCCGCGGTCGGCGCCCGCCAGGGCGGTGCGGAGGAGTTCGAGTCCGACGTCGATGTCCCGGCTGCGGTCCTCGACGAGACCATCCGTGTACAGGACCAGCTTGCTGCCCTCGGGCAGTAGGCACTCCACCGCCTCGAAGGGCAGACCGCCCAGGCCCAGCGGCGGGCCGGCCGGCACCTCGAGGTACTCCACCGTGCCGTCGGGGTGGACGAGCGCGGGCGGGAGGTGGCCGGCGCGGGCCAGTTCGCAGCGCCGCGAGACCGGGTCGTAGATCGCGTACAGGCAGGTCGCGCCGGCGGCCGGGGTGCCGCTGCCCGGGCCGGCCTCGTCCTTGTCCATCCGGCCCACCAGGTCGTCGAGGTGCGCCAGGAGATCGTCGGGCGGCAGGTCCAGCATGGAGAAGTTGTGCACCGCCGTCCGCAGCCGGCCCATCGTGGCGGCGGCGTGCAGTCCGTGCCCGACGATGTCCCCCACGACCAGCGCGACGCGGGCGCCCGGCAGAGGGATCACGTCGAACCAGTCGCCGCCCACCCCCGCCCGCGCGGGCAGATAGCGGGTGGCGACGTCGAGGGCGTCCTGCTCGGGCAGCCCGTGCGGCAGCAGGCTCTGTTGCAGGGTGACGGCCATGGCCTGGTTGCCCGTGATGGCCGAGTCGATCTGCTCCTGGGTCGTGTACTTCGTGTCGAAGAAGCCGGTGTTGCGGCCGACCCGCAGCACCGCCACCCGGTCCGAGACCGCACGCACCTCGTCCATCTCATGGCTGACCAGGAGCACGCCGAGCCGCTGATCGCGCAGCCGCTGGACCAGCGAGAGGACCACGGCAGCCTGTTGGGGGCCCAGCGCGGCCGTCGGCTCGTCCAGGATGACGAGCTCCGGCTCGCCGAGCAGCGCACGCGCGATGGCGACGCCCTGGCGCTGTGCGGCGGAGAGCGAGGCGACCGGGACGCGCAGGCTGGGGATGTGGACGGACAGGACGTTGAGCATCGCGCGGCAGCGCTTCTCCATCTCGACCTCGTCGAGCCCGCCGAACCGGTGCAGTTCGCGGCCGAGGAAGAGATTGCCGACGGTGTCGAGGTTGTCGCAGAGCGACAGGTCCTGGTGAACGGCGACGATGCCCAGGTTCTGGGCGTCGAGCGGCGTACGGATGTCGACGGGCCGGCCCTTCCACTCGATCACCCCGCTGTCCGGCGGTGACACCCCGGCGATGACCTTGACCAGGGTGGACTTGCCGGCTCCGTTGGCCCCGACCAGACCGACCGCTTCGCCCTCCTTGATCTCGAGGGCGACGTCGCTCAGAGCTTGCACGGCGCCGAACCGTTTGGAGATTCCGCGCACGGCCAGCAGGGGGGTGTCTCGCACCAGCTGCCTCCTACTCCCGGGCCGGCCAAGCTCAGGGACTGAATGTGCCCGGCGGACTCCGTCACTCCGTCAGTGCACCGTGACACCCTCGGGCGTTCGGATTCGCGATCGTAGAGGACATCGGCACGGATCGTCCCCATCTGGATGATCCTGAGGCCGAACAGATAAAAGCCCCGACCGGGAATCCGGTCGGGGCCCTCGTCATGCAACAGCTGCGGCTACGGCTGGAGCTGTACGGCTCCGGCTGCGGCTACAGCCGTACGGCTATGGCTGTACGGCTGTAGCTGTACGGCTACGGCTTGGTGAAGTAGCCGAACACATCGACCACCGCATGGGTGCTGCCATTGGAGTTGAACACGTCGAGCCTGCCGTTCGTACCGAGCGGCGTGGTGACGTGGTTCGGGACGGTCTGCCCGATGGTGAAATTGACGTTGGACGTGGCCGGCCGCGGCCCGCCGTCCGCCCACACCGTCAGGAAGCCACCGGTCGTCGACCCGGTACTGGTTACGTTCAGCACGGCGCCGGTCGCACCGGCCGGCGCTCCGGACAGCACCGGCAGGGTGGCTCCGGGACCGACGGGCGCACCGGTTCCGGTGCGGGTGTCCGCCACCCGCTTCGGCGTCACGGGGGTGAAGAGCGCCTCGCCGTCCGCGCTGTAGTACCCGAACAGGTCGACGACGACGTCCGTGCTGCCGAAGCGGTTGTAGACGTTCACCTTGCCGTCCGTGCCGATCGGCACCACGACCTGGTTGGACACGGTCTGCCCGGCGCCGAAGTTGAGATTCGACGTGCCCGGCCGGGTGATGCCCGCCGGATAGACCGTCAGGAAGCCCGGCTGGGTGGGGCGGGTGGCGGTGACGTTGAATACGGCCGCGGTGGCACCTGCCGGAACGCCGTGCTGCCCGGCGACTTGCACGGAGATCTGTCCGTCGGGGCCCGGCCGGTTCTGCGTGGCGCGGGTGTCGGCGAGCCGGACGGGGGTCTGCGCGGTGTAGCGGTCGCCCTTGTCGGGGCTGTAGTAGCCGACGATGTCGGCGATCACGTTCGCGAAGCCGAGCTTGTTGTAGACCGCGACCTTGCCGTCCGTGCCGACCGGCACGGTCACCAGATTTGGGACCACCTGCTTGGCAGCGTAGTTGACGTTCGAGGTCGCGGGCCGGGCACTGCCCGCCGGATACACGGTCAGGTATCCGCCACCCTGACCAGACACGGCGGTGATGTTCAGCACGACCGCCGTCGGTGTGTGCGCAAACAGCTCCGAGTGCTCGTACACCGAGACCTTCAGTGACGAGTCCGGCACGAGCCCAGTGCCGATGTTGGAGCCGGTAGGGCGCGTGTCCAGGAGCCGGGTCGGCGTCACCGGGTAGAAACCGGCCGCCCGATAGGCGACATGCAACTGCTGCGAGATCTTCTCGACACGTCCGCCCTGGTCCGTGACAGTCAGGGTCACGGTGTACTGGCCTTCATCACGGTAGGCGTGCGAGGCCGAGTAAGGAGCCTGCAGCTCCTGGGTCGTACCGTCCCCGAAGTCGAGGACCTGCTTGGTGATCGACCACGGTGAGGTACTGCCCCCGCCCCAGAAGTCGTACGCCAGGGGCGAATCCAGCGGTTTGACCGACAGTGCAGGCACCAGGGGGCCCGGTGCGCTGATGGTGACTTGATTACCGGGCTGCTGGTTGGTGTCACCGTTCAGCGCGGTGTACGTAATGGTCGGCGTGTACTGGCCGGCCGCCGCGTACTGATGACTCAGGGGTGCCCCCGTGGTCATCAGAGGATCGGAGCCGTCGCCGAAGTCGACCACGTACTTCATGACCGGAGACCAGCTCTCGCTGTCCGCCACGAAGAAGCTGATCAGTCCGCCCGTCGGAGCGCGGTTCGGGTCGGGCACCACCCCGACCGACCTCGAAGCGGTGGTGAACTCGGCGGCACCCCGGTCCCGGACACCGGTACCGGTGTCCGGGACGTACGGGTCGTTGATCCCGCGGTAGCCGAACAGATCAGTGTCCGACGCGCCAGGAGCCGCCGCGTTCCCGGAGTCGATGGCGGGAGAACCGGAGCGTAGCGTCAGACCATGCCCGGGATCGTCGACCGCCGCGTTATCCGCGTAGCTGATCAGGTCGTGGTCTCCCAGACCGACGTCCTTGAGGCTGTTCGTCAGGGATCCCGCCCAGTCGTAGACGACGCCACCGGCCAGATACGGCTTGGACAAGTTGTAGCGGATGGTTGCACCGGCCCGGGAGGCAGCAGACACCTGAACCTTCACCGTCGGCCCCGGGCAGGTCTTCGCACCGTTCTCCGTGTCCCACGAAGCCGTGAACACGTTGTTCTCGACGACGGCTCCGGAGGAATCTCCCAGGAGCGCGAGCGACGGCTGACAGGTCGCACTGACGCTGTTGTTGGTGATCACAGTGCCCGGGGCGTCCGACACGGCGATACCGCCCCCGCCCGTGTTCTGAGACACGGCGTTGCTCGTCAGCACGGTGCCGCGGACGCCCGACTCGATACTGACCGGCTGCCCGCTGTAAAGGTTCACGATGTTCCGGGTGATCGTGGTGTCGGTGGACGCGCCCGTCACCCGGATCCCGAACGTCGTGACGCGCGGCCCCGCCCCGATGTAATTGCCGTCGAACGTGATCCGCTGTGTATTGGTGAACAGCACCGTCTCATGGGTGGCCCCGAGGTCGAAGCCGGTCACCTTGATGTCGTGCACCCCCGTGCCCGAGAAGGCGTGCAGATCGACGGGCAGCAGGCCGATGAGCGGCATCGACGTCTTGGCGCGGAGCGAACCACCGACGATGCTGATCGGCTTGTCCGCCGTACCGGACCGGCTCAGGACTACCGGCTCCCCGTACTTGCCGTAGGCCACCTTCACGGTCTGGCCCGGCTGCGCCGCGTCCACGGCCGGCTGGATGGTGCAGTACGGCTGCGCCGCGGTGCCGGTGCCGGTGTCCGAGCAGTTGGCGGTCGCGGCGTTGTTGACGTAGAGCGTGTCGGCTTCGGCGGCCTGGGCCGCCGGTACGGGCAGCCCGATGCCGAGGCCGATCGTGGCCGCGCAGGCGAGCGCGGCAAGTCTCATGGTGCGCACGGAGAAGCGTTCCCCCCTGGGAATTCGCTCGTGTTCTCGTTCCGGACCGTGGGGGGAGGCGGAAGGGAAGACAGCCGAGCGATGAGTCGTGGAAGTGCATCATGACCGACCCGGTCCGGCGGTGCGACGCCGGGGCCCGGCAAGGAACCGGCGTCAGCCGACCCAGCGGCCTGAGGTGAAGGCCACCGCGAGGACGGTCATCAGGGGAGCGGACAGGCAGAGGTAGGCGGTACGGATCCAGGGGCGGCGGAGGGCGAGTTGGGCGAGGCCTATCCACAGCGGCCACCACAGGAGGGTGGCGCGGGGGATGGACATGTACCAGTACGAGGTGCCGAGCGCCCAGAGGTTGAGCGCGATGTAGATCGCCTCCGGCCACCGCCGCCGCTGCAGCAGGCGGCCGAGCAGCAGGAGGCCGACCACCATGGCGAGGAGTTCGGCCCGGAACATGAAGGCGTACCCGGTGGTCTGGGTGTGGGAGAAGGCCGAGTCCCAGGTGTTCTGCCAGGCCTCCCACGGGGTGTGGAACTGCCGGTACCAGCCGCGTTCCTGAGCGTGTTTCCAGGCCATCCAGTCGCCGGTCCTGGCGTGCAGGTACCAGGTGTAGGCGAGGGATGGCAGGACGGGAAGGGCCAGCCAGGGGAGCGCGCGCAGGCGTCGGCGGAGGCTGGTAGCAGTGGCGGTTCCGGTGCTGGTGCCCCTGCCGGTCAGGAATTCGACGGCCAGGGCGGCCGCGAGGAACAGTCCGCTGATCCGGACGGTGGTGGCGCCGCAGGCCAGTACCGCCGCCAGCGGCCAGTTGCCCTTCTTGGCGGCCAGCCAGGCGGGCAGGGCGAGGGCCAGGAAGAGGGCTTCGGTGTAACCGACGGCCAGGAAGACCGCGCAGGGCGACAGCAGGAGGAAGAACACCGCGTGCTCCCCCGCGTCGCCTTCGGCCGGGCCACCTGCGGCGTTCTTCCCGGCGAGGTGGAGGCGGGCTGTTCGGGCGAGGGCCAGAACCGCGACGGCACCGGCGACGAGCGAGATCAGCAGACCCGAAACCGTCCAGTTGGGCACGACGGTGTGCACGGCGCGGAGCAGCAGGGGCAGGCCGGGGAAGAACGCCTCGCGGTTGTCGGGCTGGGCGGAGCCGGACCCGTCCCCGCCGAAGTAGCCGTACTCGGCTATACGGACGAAGTACCCCCAGTCCCACTGCTCCCATCGTGAGAGCAGCGGTGGGGCCTGTTTGGCGCGGCCGTCGCCGGTGAACAGCCAGCCGGTGCAGTAGGCGGTGGCCCAGATGCCGGCGCGGGTGAGCAGATAGAGCGCGAGCACGGTCCGGTCGGCGGCGCTGACCGAGGAGAGCAGCCGGTGCGCGGCCGACCGCGCCGGCGGGCGGTGCTCACGCGAGTGCTCACGCGGGCGACCGTTCCCCCCTCGCCTGGGGGAGGGCAGCAGCCGGTGCGGGCCCACCTCGACTTCGCTTCCGAACCCGGTTTCGGCCTCGGCCTCCCGCGTCCGCGGGGCTGGTACGACGGACATGGTTCGGCTCCAGACGGTGAGGCACGGGGCACGGGCGAGGGCGAGGGGCGGGGGCGGGGGTTTTGGGGCGTGCGGGATCGCCCGGTGGTTCGACCGGGTCGTTCAGCAGGTGGATGGATCAGCCGGGCGGGGTGGTGGTCTGCAACATCGTGTGCGCGCCGCCGCCCTGCGTGCTGCCCGGGGGCGGGACCGAGGTGGCCGTGCCGGTGGGCGTCCGGGAGGGACCGTGGGTCGCGGCGCCGTGGCCCGTCCCGATCCCGGTCGACGCCGTACTCCTGGTCGCGCTCGGCTGGTGGGAGCTCGGCTCGGTCGACTTCGCGCTGGGTTGCTGCGCGCTCGGCGATTCGCGGTCCGAGTTCACCCCGGATGGGGACGTCGCGGGGGCGACGGTCCCGTCGCCGAACGGCAGGACGGCTGCCGCCGCAAGGCCCGTACCGCCGACCGCCAGGCAGGCGGCGGCCGCGTACGCGGCCATCCGGCGCCGGCGGACCCGGTCGCCGCGCGCCATGATCACCGCGAGGGGGACGGGGGCCGCCGCGGTCTGCCCGGCAGCGGCCGCGTCCTTGAGCGCGCTCGTCAGCGCGTCCTCCGGCGCGTGCGAGCCGTGCGCGTTGTGCGCGTCGTAGTCGTGATGGTGGTCGTGGTCGTACGGGTTGTGCGGATCGCGGGGGTCGTGGAGCTCAGGCACCCGGGGCCTCCTCGGCGTGCGAATCGTGCGAACGATGCGAAGCGCTCGGATCGCCGGGACCACCCGGACGGCCTGAACCGCCAGGACTGCCCGGACCACCCGGATCACCGGACCTGCTCGAACCTCCCGGACCTCCCGGACCTCCCGGATCGGTCGGGTCCGTCAGGCGGTCGGCGAGCGCCGCCCGGCCCCGGTGCAGATGCGTCTTGACGGTGCCGCTGGAGACACCGGTCTCGGCCGCGATCTGGTCCACGGACAGATCGCAGACGTAATGCAGGACCACCGTGCGCCGCTGCCGCGGCGACAGTTCGCGCAGCGCCGACACCATGGCCACCGGCTCGGGGCCCGGTCCCTCGACGGACTGCGCGCCGCCGTGCCGCTGCCAGGCGTCGTCGGAGCGCCGGCGACCGCGCCAGCGGCTCACCGCGAGCCGCCAGGCGACCGTACGGATCCAGGCCTCCGGAGCCCCGTTGCCGTCCAGTTGCCGCCGTCGGCTCCAGCCGCGTACGAAGGCCTCCTGCACGACGTCCTGCGCCTCGTGCAGGTCGCCGAGCATCACATAGAGCTGACCCGTGAGGCGTCCGACCGCGTGCGCGTAGAACTCCTCGAACTCCTCGACGGTCAACACTCACTCCAGATTCTCCGCGGACTCACCAGACATACGCCTGGGACCCCGCGTCCGGTTGACAGCTGACGCCGAAAAGTTTTTCCGGTGCCTTTCAGGGCTTCCGGGGACGTCTTCCGTGGCTTCCGGCGGAGTGCCGATGGTGTCAGCGCTTGCGCGTACCGAAGAGGGAGCGGCTGATCTCGCGGCCGATCTGGGTGCCCAACGAGCGGGCCAGCGACTTGAAGACGCCGCTGCCGACGACCTGGTCCACGACGCTCGCCTCCCCGGCGGCCGCTTTCCCCGCCGCCTTTCCCGACACCTTCGCAGGCGACCCGGCGCGCTCCGAACCCCCGGGTTCCGAACCACCCGAACCGGGGGCCGGGGCCATGGCTGCGGCGTCGGCAGCCGCGTTCAGCTTCTCGTAGGCCGATTCGCGGTCGACGGCCTGCGCGTAACGGGAGTAGAGCGGCGACGACTTGACGGCCGTGTCCAGCGCGGGCGCGTCGATGGGCCCCATCAGGGACTGCGGGGCCCGCAGCCGGGTGGCGGCGACCGGGGTCGGCGCGCCCTTCTCGCTGAGGACGGTGACGACGGCCTCGCCGGTGCCCAGCGCGGTCAGCAGCTCGCCGAGGTCGTAGGCGGAGTTGGGGAACGTCGAGACGGTCGCCTTGAGAGCCTTGGCGTCCTCGGGGGTGAAGGCGCGCAGGGCGTGCTGGACGCGGTTGCCGAGCTGGGCGAGGACGTCGGAGGGCACGTCCTTCGGGGTCTGGGTGACGAAGAAGATGCCGACGCCCTTGGAGCGGATCAGCCGCACCGTCTGGGTGATGGCGTCGAGGAACGCCTTCGACGCGCCGTTGAAGAGCAGATGGGCCTCGTCGAAGAAGAACACCAGCTTGGGCCGGTCGATGTCGCCGACCTCCGGGAGATCCTGGAAGAGGTCCGCGAGCAGCCACATCAGGAAGGTGGAGAAGAGCTGCGGCTGGTCCTGGACGGCCGGCAGCTCCAGCACCGACACCATCCCGCGCCCGTCCGGCGCGGTCCGCAGCAGCTCGCTGGTGTCGAACTCGGGCTCGCCGAAGAACGGCTCGGCGCCCTGCGCCTCGAACGCCGTCAGGGTCCGCATGAGGACCCCCGCGGTGGCGGACGAGATGCCGCCGATGTTCTTGAGCTCGCCCTTGCCGACGTCGGAGGTGAGGAAGGCGATGACGGCCCGCAGGTCCTTGAGGTCGACCAGCTCCAGGCCCTTGGTGTCGGCGTAGTGGAAGATCAGGCCGAGCGACTGCTCCTGCGTCTGGTTGAGCCCGAGGACCTTCGACATCAGGATCGGGCCGAAGCCGGTGACCGTCGCCCGCAGCGGGATACCGGCGCCGATCCCGCCGAGCGCGTAGAACTCGCTCGGGAAGCCGGACGCCGCCCAGCTCTGGCCGACCTCGGCGCTGCGCTGCGCGACCTTGTCGTTCGGCAGGCCGGGGGCGGAGATCCCGGAGACGTCGCCCTTCACGTCGGCGAGGAAGACCGGAACCCCGTTGGCCGACAGCTGTTCGGCGATGAGCTGGAGCGTCTTGGTCTTGCCGGTGCCGGTGGCGCCCGCGACGAGGCCGTGCCGGTTGAGCATGCCGAGCGGGATGCGGATCTGCGCGTCCGTGTGGCAGGTGCCGTCCCACAACAGCGCGCCGAGGTCGAGCGCCGGCCCGGTGAAGGTGTAGCCGGCCAGGATCGTGGCGGCGGGGCCCGGCAGATCCGCCGCCGGCCGTGGCGCACCGGTGTCCGGTGCGGCGGGGGACGTGCCTGCGGGCGACGCGGGCGGTGTGGAGGACGCGGACGGCGCGGGGGACGCGCCGACGGACGAATCCGCGGGCGAATCAGCCGGAAGTGGCGCCTGGGCTTGCGGATCGGTCATGACAGGCTCCCGCTAGGTCCGGCTATCGACGTAAATGCCACCTTTGCACTCCTCCGCCGCGGCTGCGCCCGCACGGGCTTGCCCGGTAGGCTTTCCGTGTGATCTTCAAGCGCATCGGAAACGGGCGGCCGTACCCCGACCACGGCCGGGTCAGCACGCGTGAGTGGGCGGATGTCGCTCCGCGTCCGGTACGCCTCGACCAACTGGTCACCACAAAGGGCCAGCTCGACCTGGAAACCCTGCTCGCCGAGGACTCGACGTTCTACGGCGACCTCTTCGCGCATGTCGTGAAGTGGCACGGCGACCTGTACCTCGAGGACGGTCTGCACCGGGCGGTCCGCGCTGCGCTGCAGCAGCGGCAGGTTCTGCATGCCCGCGTCCTGGAAATGGACTGACCGGGGGCCGGCGAGGCTGACCGGGGCCGGCTAGGCCTGACCGGGCGCCGGACGACGTTTCACCGGGGCCGGACGAGGCTGACCGGCCCTGTCCGGGACCGGCCGGGGTTGACCGCGACCGGCCACGGTTGACCGGGGGCTGTTCGGAGGCGGCTGTTCGCCCTTTCGGGTTCGGCTCCCCGCCATTCATTGATCATTTAGTACGCTCCGGCGATGAGCGGACTACGCTGCGCCCATGAGCATGCTCACCCCTTCCGGCATGGGCGGGAAGTACCGGATCACCGGAAACCAGTACCCGAGGATGGGTCGTCCGCGAAGGCGCGGCCGTACCGTCCTGGCCATCGTTGCCTCGGTGGTGGTACTCGGCCTGATCGGCTGGGGAACGCTGCAACTCATCGACGTCTTCACCGGCAAGGACAAGGGCCCCTCCCAGGCCCACGCGGCTCCCGCCAGCTGCAAGCCGACGGTCGCCGCCTCGCCGAAGCCGACCGGCAAGCCCGCCCCGCTGCCCCCGCCGGCCGCGATCTCGCTCAACGTCTTCAACGCGACGGCCAAGGGCGGCCTGGCCAAGACCACGGCCGACGAGCTGGCCAAGCGCGGCTTCCGGATCATCAAGTTCAGCAACGCCCCGATCGAGTACGACAAGAAGGTCAAGGTCGCGGCGCTGATCGTGGCCGGTCCCGGCGGCGAGCAGGCGGCACGGGTCGTCGGTACGCAGGTCGCGGGCTCCACGGTGAAGATCGACCCGAAGCGGACGGGACCGGGCGTGGACCTGCTGATCGGGACGGCCTACACGAAGCTGGCGGACCCGAAGGACGCCGCGAAGGCCCTGGCCGTCGCGGCAGCCCCGACCCCGGCGCCCTCACCCAGCTGCTAGAGCCCGCGACGCCCGCCCGGGAACGGGCACGAGCGGCACGAGCGGCACGAGCGGCACGAGCGGCACGAGGGCGATCAGGAACGCAGCGGAGCCCCGGACCACCAGGTCCGGGGCTCCTCGCGTCGGACGGCCGTCGTCCGGCAGACGTCAGACAGCCCGCCGTCAAGACATCCCTGGCCGACGGCGGATCGCTCTGCGGCCGATCGTTCTGCGGCTATCCGGCGGTGCCGTAGAGCCGGTCCCCCGCGTCGCCCAGGCCGGGGACGATGTAGCTGTTCTCGTTGAGGCCCTCGTCGACCGAGGCGGTGACGACGGTGACCGGCTTGCCCGCCAGCTCCCGCTCCATGACCTCGATGCCCTCGGGCGCCGCGAGCAGCACGATCGCGGTGACATCGTCCGCGCCACGCTCGATGAGCAGGTTGATGGCGGCGACCAGCGTGCCGCCGGTGGCCAGCATCGGGTCGAGGACGTACACCTGGCGGCCGGAGAGGTCCTGCGGCATGCGGGTGGCGTACGTCTTCGCCTCGAGGGTCTCCTCGTCGCGGATCATGCCCAGGAAGCCGACCTCGGCGGTCGGCAGCAGCCGGACCATGCCGTCCAGCATGCCGAGACCGGCGCGCAGGATCGGGACGACGAGCGGGCGCGGGTAGGAGAGCCGGACGCCGGTGGTCGGTGCGACCGGGGTCCGGATGTCGACCTGCTCGGTACGCACGTCACGCGTCGCCTCGTAGGCGAGCAGGGTGACGAGCTCATCGGCCAGCCGACGGAAGGTCGGCGAGTCGGTGCGCTCGTCGCGCAGGGTGGTGAGCTTGTGCGCGACCAACGGGTGGTCGACTACGTGGATCCGCATGCACCCGACATTAACCGAGTCCCAGGGGTCCCCGCCGCCGCTCCCTCTCTCCACCGAGTCTCCGCCGATCAGGCATCAAACCGCACGGTAGAGGGAAACTGTGCACATACGCCCGGAGCGCCCCCCGGGTGACCCGACCCCCCCACGGGTGGTGCCACATGCCGGAGCGGAGCGAGAACGGTGACAAGCCGGATGCACCCGGTCGGCCGAAAGCGCCGACCAAGCAGAGCAAACGGAAAACCCAGGAAGAGCGCGACGCGGAACGGCGCAGACGCCGGGTGATGTTTCTGCGTGAGCTGAACGAGGCCAAGGAGCTGCGCGAGCGCGTCCAGCCGCGCAGGGCGCGCGCGGCGCGCATGCGACAGGCCATGCGAATGCGAACCTTCCGCTGGTAGCCGGCCCGGCCCTCCGAGCGCCCGGAATCGGTGCGGGGGCGGGCCAGAAGCCGCCTTCGGAGGGCCTTGCGCACTCCGACGTGATGAAGACCTGGCACGTCGGAGTGCGGAAGACCCTTCGCAAAGCCCAGGTTTCTGCCACGATGCCGAGTGGGTGGGGTGCTCCCCGCCCGGTCCGGACGGCCTGAGACCTGTGGGAGAGTCACGGTGTACTTCGCCGCACTGCTCGCGCGCAACGAGGACGGTTGGCAAGCGAGCGAACCTGATCTCGACGATGTGGAAACCCTTGGCGACCTGAGCGATCTGGCCCGTGCGGCCATCGCCGAGGAGGAAACGGTTCTGGTCTTCATCGAGCAGGAGGACGCCTGGTTCGGCGTCATCCGTGTCGACGGTGAAGAGGACCCCAGGATCTATGTGTCCGATGCCGCCGCGGCAGCCCGTAGTTCGTACGGAGAGATCCTGCTCACCGACGAACTGCTCGGCCGGGACCCCGAGGATCCCCTCGACGACCTGGTCGACCTCGACGGCACCGAGGACGGCGATGACGATGATGCCGACGAGGACGTGGTCCCCGGCCCCACCGAGGACCATGTGCCGGCAGGTCCGCTCGGCGAGGCCGGCCTGCTGTCCGATCTCGGCATGAGCGACAAGGAGCTGCTGGATCTCAGCGGTGACGGCGCGCTCACCGGAGAAGCGCTCGGCGAGATCGCCGAGGCGATCGGCTGCGCCGACGTACTGGAGGCGGTCCGCTGAGCGCCGCACCACCCCCGCCCGGTCCCCCGCGTGATCCACTGCGCGACCCGTGGACCGGGCCGATGCGCCATGCCCTGGAAGAGGCCGGGCTCGCCCCGCGCACCGGCGATGTGCCGGTGGGCGCGGTCGTGCTCGGCCCGGACGGGGCGGTCATCGGCCGGGGCCGCAACGAACGCGAGGCGACCGGCGACCCGACCGCCCACGCCGAGGTCCTCGCGATCCGCCGGGCGGCCGCAGCGGTCGGGGAGTGGCGGCTGACCGGCTGCACGCTCGTCGTCACGCTGGAGCCGTGCACCATGTGCGCGGGCGCGATCGTCCTCTCCCGGCTCGACCGTGTCGTGTACGGCGCACTGGACGAGAAGGCCGGCGCCGTGGGCTCCCTGTGGGACGTCGTCCGCGACCGCCGCCTCAATCACCGCCCCGAAGTCATCCAGGGCGTACTCGCCGACGAGTGCGCCGCCCTCCTCACCCGCTTCTTCCGCTCAGGCGATTTCGGAGCACGGCCCCACGTGGGCTAAGCTCTCTCTCGGTAGCGTGTCCGAGCGGCCTAAGGAGCACGCCTCGAAAGCGTGTGTGGGGGCAACTTCACCGTGGGTTCAAATCCCACCGCTACCGCTCTTGAGCAGTACGAAGCAGTAAAGACGAAAGCCCCGGCTCACGCGAGCCGGGGCTTTCGTCGTTCTCGGAATCCGCGGCCGCCCCCTGGATGGCCGCAGATTGCCGCGGTGGGATCGCGGGGGCGGTCCGGCGCGAACACGCTGGGGCCATGAGCGAATCCACCCCGGGGCAGCCCCCTCCCGATCCGCAGCGGCCGGCCTGGGGGCGGGGCCAGGGTCCGCAGCCGTCTGCGGGGCAGTGGCAGCAACCCGGAGCGCAGCCCGGAGGGCAGTGGGAGCAGCGTCCGGGTGGGCAGTGGGGGCCGTACCCGGGGGTGCCGCCGCAGAGGAAGCGGCGGAAGTGGCCGTGGGTGCTGCTCGTGCTGGTGCTGTTGATGGCCGGCGGGTGTGCGGCCCTGTTCGCCGCGTTCGTCCGCGACGAGTCGAAGGCGGTGAAGGTGGTGTACGAGGTCACGGGTGATGCCGGCGGCGTCACGATCTCCTACAGCACCTGGAACGACCGCACCGTGTCGACGAGTCAGGAGACGGCGAAGTCGCTGCCGTGGCGCAAGGAGGTGGAGACGAAGGGTTTTGTGAAGGGCGGAACCCTCGGCGTGACCATCGGGGCGGCGGGCGGCACGGTCAAGTGCTCGGTCACCGTCGACAACGGGGCGCCGAGGACGGCCACCGCCACCGGAGCGTTCGCGACCGCTCTCTGCAGCGGCTTCTGACGGCCCTTCCGGAATACCCGCAAATGTTCATGAACACCCCGAAGCAGCCCGGAACGTGGCAGGAGGAGCGGCTCCAGAGGGGGAGTGAGCCGCTCCTCTTGATGGGAAGGGGACCTGCGGGCCCGCGCCGCGTGGCCAGGGGGCGACTCGTGGCGCGAGACCCCGCAGTGTGGTCCCCGTTCCGGCCCGTCCGGTTCCTGCCGGACCATTCGGGCTCACCACCCATACTGCGTCGGTCCGGTGGCCGCGCGGGGCGCCGAACGGCCCCGGTTCCGGGGTCCTTCGGCCTAAAGCGCCGGTTGGACCGCAGGCTGATCGGCTGAATGGGCCATTCGATGGATAGACTCCACCGATCGCAGGCTAGGGACAGCCGGTAGGGGGCTGCCACTGCTGCCGGGGAGGGCAAGGGGCATGGCGCAGGCGAAAAAGGTCACCATGTACGTTCTCGTGGTCTTCGTGCTCTACACGATCATCACGCAGCCAGCGCGCGCCGCCGATCTTGTGCAGGTAGGGTTCGAGGGCATTTCGAACGCCGCGAGGGGTATCGGAGAGTTCATGCACGAGCTGGTCAACTGATCGGCTCGGTGCCCGTGAGGAGTCCCGCGTGATCCGCCAT
Organism: Streptomyces sp. NPDC045021; assembly: GCF_056432645.1. NCBI lineage: Bacteria > Bacillati > Actinomycetota > Actinomycetes > Kitasatosporales > Streptomycetaceae > Streptomyces > Streptomyces sp. NPDC045021. The sequence continues at coordinate 432,378 of NZ_JBWKIQ010000002.1, read as the reverse complement.
CTGGTTCTGTTCAAGCTCAATGACGGCGTCAGCCGTGACGAGTCCCGGGTCGCCGCCGGAGCGAAGGCGTTCGAGGAGCTCGGTGGGGTGATCCCCGAGCTGACCTCGTGGGAGTGCGGTTGGAACGTCACCGACCGGCCGATCGCATATGACTTCGCGATCAACTCGTCGGTCGCGGACGCCGCCGACCTGAAGACCTACCTGGAGCATCCGGCACACCAGGCGGCGGCGGGCCAGTGGCGTGAATTCGCGACCTGGGTGATCGCCGACTACCCCTTCTGACGGAGCCGGGCCGCCGGTCGGCCCGACAGCCCCCCTGCCCGCCCCGGCCCGTCCCACGGCCGGTCACACGGCCTGTCGCTCAGCCCCCTGCCCACCGGGCAGGGGGCTTTGTCGTGTCCGGTCGAGGTCAACTCACCGTCAAATCACCGCCCAACACGGCGTTATTAGGTGCTTGCGTACAGTGCACATGAATTGTGATGCTATGACCGCTTTTGCCGGATGAGTGGACCGATGAGGGGTGGTGTGTCCGTGTCGGCCCGAACGGCGTCAACAACTTTCGCCCGCAGTAGGACCAGTACGCCCAATACCAACGCCGTGGAAGCGCGCGCGCTGACGACCGTGCTGTTCGAGGAGATCTCCGGGCTCGAACCCGGAACACCCGAACACGCGCGCGTACGCGCCGCGCTGATCGAGGTCAATCTGCCCCTCGTCCGGTACGCGGCGGCCCGCTTCCGGAGCCGGAACGAGCCCATGGAGGACGTCGTCCAGGTCGGCACCATCGGGCTGATCAACGCGATCGACCGGTTCGATCCGGAGCGCGGGGTGCAGTTCCCGACCTTCGCCATGCCCACCGTGGTGGGGGAGATCAAACGTTACTTCAGGGACAACGTGCGGACCGTTCACGTACCCCGCCGGCTCCATGAGCTGTGGGTTCAGGTGAGCGGGGCGATCGAGGACCTGACGGTGCTGCACGGCCGGTCGCCGACGACCGGGGAGATCGCCGAGCGGCTGAAGCTGGCCGAGGAGGAGGTGCTGGCCTGCCTGGAGGCGGGGCGGGCGTACCACGCGACCTCGCTGGAGGCGGCGCAGGAGGGCGACGGCGCTCCGGGGCTGCTGGACCGGCTCGGCTACGAGGATCCGGCGCTGGTCGGGGTCGAACACCGCGACCTCGTCCGGCATCTGCTCGTACAGCTGCCCGAACGGGAGCGACGGATCCTGATGCTGCGGTACTTCGGCAATCTGACGCAGTCCCAGATCAGTGCTGAGCTGGGCGTCTCGCAGATGCATGTGTCCCGGCTGCTCTCCCGCAGCTTCGCCCGACTGAGGTCCGCAAACCAGCTCGAAGCGTAACCCTTGAGGAGGAACCATCCTGCAGAAATATGTCGACTTGGCGCTACAGCGTGTTGCCGACATGTGACATTCTGCAGGAACCGCGTTTGTCGCGACCCGGCCTCCGGTATTCAGGTGGAGGAACAAACCGTCGTTCGCGACACCCGTCCGCGACCTCAAGGGGGTGGCATGTCCGTTCAGGTGGGCAGTCCTCAGGTGCGCCGTACCAGCGCACCAATCGATGCACGCACCGGCGAAGCCATCGACACCCGCACACTGTCCCGTTCGCTGTTCCTGCGCCTCGCGGAACTCGAACAGGACAGCCCGGAACGAACCTATGTGCGTGACACGCTCATCGAGCTGAACCTGCCACTTGTTCGGTATGCGGCAGCCCGCTTCCGCAGCCGCAACGAGCCGATGGAAGACATCGTCCAAGTGGGCACGATCGGCCTGATCAAGGCGATCGACCGCTTCGACTGCAACCGCGGCGTGGAGTTCCCGACGTTCGCGATGCCCACCATCGTCGGCGAGGTGAAGCGGTTCTTCCGTGACACGTCGTGGTCGGTGCGGGTGCCCCGGCGGCTGCAGGAGCTGCGGCTGGCGCTCACCAAGGCCAGCGACGAGCTCGCGCAGAAGCTGGACCGGTCGCCGACGGTGGCCGAACTGGCGGTCTGCCTGGGCGTGTCCGAGGAGGACGTCGTCGACGGCCTCGCGGTCGGCAACGCCTACACCGCCAGCTCGCTGGACTCGCCGCCGCCCGAGGACGACGGCGGCGAGGGCACCCTCGCGGACCGCCTCGGCTACGAGGACACCGCGCTGGAAGGCGTGGAGTACCGCGAGTCGCTCAAGCCGCTGCTGGCCCAACTCCCGCCGCGCGAGAGACAGATCATCATGCTGCGGTTCTTCGCGAACATGACGCAGTCGCAGATCGGCGAGGAGGTCGGCATCTCCCAGATGCACGTCTCCCGGCTGCTCACCCGCACGCTCGCCCAGCTCCGGGACGGCCTGACAGCGGAATAGACCGGCCCGCTGGCCTGCTGACGTTCCGTCAGTAGACTGGCGCGATGGTCGCGATAGCACGGATGTCTGGCCGCCGGGGCGCGGCACTCGCCGTACCGGCGGTTGGCGTGGCCCTGCTGCTGGCGATGACGACGGCCGGCTGCGGAGCGGCGGGCGACGACGGGTACGTGGCGGTCGGCGGGGTCGGTCCCTCGCAGGGCGGCGCGACGGGGGACGTACCGCCGGTCGGTCCGGTCGTGATGGTGCCGCTGGACGGCCCGGTACCGGGCCCCGGCAGCGGCGCACCGTCCGCACCGGGATCAGCTCCCGGATCGACTTCCGGTTCGACGGGGGCCACCGGGACGACCTCTGGAACCACACCGGGCTCGGGCCCGGGATCGACGCCGGGCACCACGTCCGGCGGCTCCGGCACGCCGGGGAACGGCTCAGCGGGCACATCGCAGCCGGGGGGCAGCGGCTCGACGACGCCCGGAGCGCCGGGAACGACCCCGCCGCACACACCCCCACCCGGCACGACCCCTCCGACTGCGCCCGCGCGCCTGGTCGTGAGCATGCCGAAGCGCGCTCCGGCCGCGGACCGGTGGTGCGAGAAGGTGACGGTCACCTTCACCAATTCCGGCGGCAGAGCGGCGACTTCGGGCAGCGTCACCTTCGGCACCCACATCATCGGCGGCCTCGGCATCGACTGGGCGACGATCGAGACCACGAAGCCGGTGCCGGTGCCGCTGGCGGGCGGCGCCTCCGAGGTTCAGACCTGGGAGATCTGCGTGGACGCCTGGCGGGTTCCGCTGGGCATGCACATCGAGACCCGGGACGTCACCCTTACGTGAGCGACGCCGTCCGGGCCGGTGCTGTCCGGCGGGCCAGTGTTATCGGGTGGTGCCGTCAGCGCATCGCGAGCGCGACGACCCCGGCAATCACCAGGACGGCGACGACGATGCCGATGATCAGGCCCGTGCGCGTGCCGGACCCGGTCTGGGCCTGCTGCTGCTGCAGTTGCTGCGGCTCCTCGACGAAGGCGCGGAACATCTGGGTGTCGCCGGCGGGGTCGTAGTTGTTCTCAGGGTTCGACATGCTGCCCGACCCTAGCGAACAAGCGGAATCCCGGGCACCCCCGGGTGTGCCCGAGAGACCACCGGCGCCGAGTCGGGACGTCCGCCGCAACAGACCCGCAGGAGCGCTCGCAGAGTCCCCCGCGGGGTCCCGGCAGGAATACGGCCCGCCGCCGACCGGTTGAAGCTGCCCATGGCACGCATCGGAACATCTGATCTGGACGTCTTCCCGCTCGCCCTCGGCGGCAACGTGTTCGGCTGGACCGCCGACGAGGCGCAGACCTTCGCCGTACTGGACGCGTACGCGGCCGCGGGCGGCAACTTCCTCGACTCCGCCGACTCCTACTCGGCGTGGGTCCCGGGCAACTCCGGAGGTGAGTCGGAGACCCTCATCGGAAAGTGGCTGGCCGCGCGCGGCAACCGGGACGCGATCGTGGTGGCCACCAAGGTCAGCAGCCACCCGGACTTCAAGGGACTGCGGGCCGGGAACATCCGCGCCGCCGCCGAGGCCTCGCTGCGCCGGCTCGGCACGGACCGCATCGACCTCTACTACACGCACTTCGACGACCCGCAGGTCCCCGTCGAGGAGATCATCGGCGCACTGGACGAACTGGTGCGCGAGGGCAAGGTGCGGCAGATCGCCGCGTCGAACCTCACCCCCGAGCGGCTCTCCGCCTCGCTGGCCTTCTCCGAGCGCGAGGGCCTGGCCTCGTACGTCGCCCTGCAGCAGCACTACAACCTGGTGGAGCGCACCGGCTACGAAGGGGCGATGGCCGAGGTCGTCGCCGCGCACGGCCTGTCGTCGATCCCCTATTACGGGCTGGCCTCCGGCTTCCTGACCGGCAAGTACCGGGCCGGCGTCGTGGTGGACAGCCCGCGGGCGGGCGGCGCGGGGAAGTACCTGGAGACCGAGCGCGGGCAGCGGGTGCTGGTGGCGCTGGACGAGATCGCGCAGGCGCACGGCGCCGAGGTCGCGACCGTGGCGCTGGCCTGGCTGGCGGCGCAGCCGACGGTCGTGGCGCCGATCGCCAGCGCGCGCACCCTGGAGCAGCTGCCGGCGCTGTTGGCGGTGGCGGACCTGAAGCTGACGGCCGAGGAACTGGACCAGCTGACGACCGCGTCCGCCTGACCTGCCGTTATGACATAGAACGCCGTCATCCCAGCGGGGGAATCGCCCGTCTCGCTTTACTGGGGACGGGCGATTCCTTTGGGGATTCTTGACCCCATGGGGCACAGATTCATTTGCCTGTAGCAACCAACCAACCTTACAGTTGCTCAAGGCAACCAATGGGACGACGAGAAGATCGGCGGGGCTGTGGCGACGAAGGAGCACTGCGCGGAGCTCGCCCGCCAGCTGCGCGTCGTCATCGGCGTCGGCAGGGAAGTGGGCCGGGCTCTGCCGCCCGAGACCCCGCCCGCGACCGTGGGGGTGCTCACGGCGCTCGGCCGGTACGGCGAGATGCGGATGAGCCGGCTCGCCGAATATCTCGATATCGACATATCGGTCACCAGCCGACATGTCGCCTATCTCGCCGAGCGCGGCTGGATCGACCGCACTCCCGACGCCCTGGACAAGCGATCCCGGCTGCTGCGCCTGAACCCGCACGGCGAAAAGGTGCTGGCCGCCTCTTCGGACCGTGCCGCCGAGGTGCTGGCAGCTCATCTGAGCGACTGGTCCGACGACGACGTCGACCTGCTGTCCGGCCTGCTGGACCGGCTGCGCCTGAGTTTCGGCGACTGCCGGCCCAAGCCCCATGCCGGTACGGCCACGACGGCCGGTGCACCCCACACACCCCGTACACACCCGAATTGACATTGACGAGGACGAAGATGGCTACAACCACACCGACCGGTGTGCGGGAGGCGGAAGCCCACGGTGGGCACGCGGCCCCCATGTCGCACCGGCAGATCATGGAGGCGTTGTCCGGGCTGCTGCTCGGCCTGTTCGTGGCGATCCTCTCCTCCACGATCGTCTCCAACGCCCTGCCCACCATCCTCGCGGACATCGGCGGCGGCCAGAGCGCGTACACCTGGGTGGTCACCGCCGCCCTGCTCGCGGTCACCGCCACCACCCCGCTCTGGGGCAAGATGTCCGACCTGGTCAGCAAGAAGCTGCTGATCCAGATAGCCCTGGTCATCTACGTACTCGGCTCGATCATCGCCGGGTTCTCCACCAACCCCGGCATGCTGATCGCCTGCCGCGTGCTCCAGGGCGTCGGCGCCGGCGGTCTGTCGGCCCTCACCCAGGTGATCATGGCGGCGATGATCTCCCCGCGTGAGCGCGGCCGTTACAGCGGCTACCTCGGCGCGGTCTTCGCCGTCGCGACCGTCGGCGGCCCGCTGGTCGGCGGCGTCATCGTCGACACCGACTGGCTCGGCTGGCGCTGGTGCTTCTACGTCGGCGTGCCGTTCGCGATCATCGCGCTCATCGTGCTGCAGAAGACGCTGCACCTGCCGGTGGTCAAGCGGAAGGTCAAGATCGACTGGTCCGGTGCGTTCTTCATCTCCGCCGCCGTCAGCCTGCTGATGATCTGGGTCTCGCTCGGCGGCACCAACTACCCCTGGATGTCCTGGCAGACCTACGTGATGGTGCCGGGGGCCTTCCTGCTCGGCCTGGTCTTCCTCTTCGTCGAGTCCAGGGCGTCCGAGCCGATCATTCCGCTGCGGCTGTTCCGCAACAAGACGATCACCCTCACCTCGCTCGCGAGTCTCTTCGTCGGCGTCGCGATGTTCGCCGGCACCGTCTTCCTGAGCCAGTACTTCCAGCTGGCGCGCGGCAAGACCCCGACCATGTCCGGCGTGATGACGATCCCGCTCATCGCGGGCCTGTTCATCTCCTCAACCGTCTCGGGCCAGATCATCACCAGGACCGGACGCTGGAAGGGATTCCTGGTCGGCGGCGGGGTCTTCCTGACCGCGGGCGCCGCGACGCTGGGCCTGCTGCGCTACGACACCCCGTACTGGGAGGTCGCCGTCTACATGGCGCTGCTGGGTCTCGGCATCGGCATGATGATGCAGAACCTCGTGCTCGCCGTGCAGAACCAGGTCAAGCCGGAGGACCTCGGCGCGGCCAGCTCGCTCGTCACGTTCTTCCGCTCCCTCGGTGGCGCGGTCGGCGTCTCGGCGCTCGGCGCCGTCCTCGGCAGCCGGGTCACGAGCCTGGTCTCCGACGGCCTCTCGGCGCTCGGCATCAAGGGCGGCGACGGCGGCGGCATCCCGGACGTCGCCAAGCTCCCGGCCCCGGTCAAGGGCGTCGTGGAGAACGCGTACGGGCGCGGCATCGGCGATGTCTTCCTGTACGCGGCACCGTTCGCGCTGATCGCCCTCCTGCTGGTGATCTTCGTCAAGGAGGTCGCGCTCAAGACCAACAGCGGTCTGCAGCAGGTCGCGAGCGGCGCGGAAACCGCTCCTGCCACAAGTGCCGGCAGCTCCGGCGTCCCCGGCAGCACTTCTGAAGTGAGCCTGCCCGCGACCTCCTTCGCCAAGGAGGTGGCCGCCATGACCCCGGTGGCGGTGCTGGACGCCAGGCCGGCAGCGGTTCCGGACGACCGGCAGGCGTCGGTGCCTGGTGACGGTGGCACGCCCGTGCACGGCACCGTCAAGATCGCCGACGGTACGGCCATCGACCACGCCAAGGTCACGCTGATCTCGCTCCAAGGGCAGCAGCTGGGCAAGTCCGTCACCGGCACCGACGGCCGCTACCTCCTCGATGCGCCCGGCGCCGGCTCGTACGTCCTGATCGCGGCGGCCGACGGCCACCAGCCGCAGGCGGCGACCGTGCTGGTCGGCGACGCGCCCCTGCCGTTCGACGTGGTGCTCACCGGCGCCGGCGGCCTCGCCGGGACCGTGCTGGGCGCGGTCGACGGCCTGCCGGTCGTCGAGGCGATGGTCGTCGTGACCGATGTGCGCGGCGAGGTGCTCGGCACCGGAAAGACCGGCGACGGCGGCGAGTTCGCCTTCGCCGAGCTGCCCGCGGGCGACTTCACCGTCGCGGTGAACGCGCCCGGCTTCCGGCCGGCCGCGCTGCCCGTGGAGGTCGGCGGCACCGGTGCCACCCGCGTCGAGGTCGTGCTGCAGCCCGGCGCGCAGGTGCGCGGCGTCGTACGGGCGGGCGCCGACCGACGGCCGCTGCCCGACGCGAAGGTCGTCCTCGTCGACGCGGCAGGGAACGTGGCCGGCACGACGACGACCGGCGCGGACGGGGCGTATGCCTTCACCGACCTGGACGCGGGCGAGTACTCGCTCGTCGCGAGCGGGTACCCGCCGCTGGCCACCGCGTTGAGCGTGCTGGGGCGCGGGGCCGAGGAGTTCGACGTCGAGCTCCACCACCCCGCGGGGTAGCGCTCGACCACCCCGAAGGGCGGCGGGGGACAGCCCCCGAGCTACGGGGGACAGGCTTCCGGACGGTCGGTCCGCGCGCACTGCGGAGAGGTGCGGGCCGACCGCCGGAGGAATCGGGATCCGAGCGAGCGACGGCCGGAGCAGGGGACGGCCGAGGCCGTCGCGCCGGATCCCCTCGCCGGGCGGGCTCCGTCGAACGGGCCCGCCCGGCGATCAACAGCACCACGCACCACGGCCGGGCCCACGGGATCCCGGCACATCACGGGAGGCGAACCTCGATGAGCAGCCACGGCCTGCGGGCCCGCGTACGCACCAGGGACGGCTGGGCCGTCTCGCACGCGGTGCTGACCGTCACCGATATGACGGGCAGTCAAGTCGACCGCCAGGAGGCCGATTCCGACGGGATCGTCCGTACCGGACCGCTGCCCGCGGGCGCCTACACGGCGATCGTGACCGCGATCGGCTATCTGCCGGCGGCCTCGACCGCGATCGTCACCGCGTCGGGCTCCGCGGACGCGGGCACCGTTACGCTCTCCCGCGCGGGCGGCGTGGAGCTGCCGCCGCCCGGCAGCTGGACCATCGACCCGGCGCACTCCTCCGTCACCGCGACCGCCCAGCACCTCGGCATCTCCAGCGTGCAGGGCCGGTTCACCGTGTTCGGCGGGCGGATCGAGATCGACGGGCGGACGGCGGCGTCAACCGTCGACGCCGTCATCGAGGCCGCGTCGATCGACACCGGCAACGCCCTGCGCGACGGGCACCTGCGCTCCCCCGACTTCCTCAACGCCGAAGTCCACCCCAAGATCACCTACCGCAGTACGGGCGGCCTGGAGCCGGCCGGCGACGACCGCTGGACCGTGCTCGGCGAGCTGACCCTGCACGGTGTGACCCGCCCCGTCGACCTCGACCTCAGCTACCTCGGCACCGGCCCCGACCCCTGGGGCGGTGTGCGCACGGCTTTCCGCGCCACGACCGAGCTGCGCCGCGCCGACTTCGCGATGAACTACAACCAGGTCGTCCAGGCCGGGATCGCGGCCATCGGCACCACGCTGAAGATCGAACTCGCCATCCAGGCGGTGCGGGGCAGCGAGCTGCCGGAGGCGTAGCGCGGCAGGCTCGGCGCAGGAGCGCGCGTTACAGGAGCGCGCGTAATGCGAGCGCGCGTTACAGGAGCGCGCGTAATGCGAGCGCGCGTTATGCGAGCTCGCGCGTTATGCGAGCCGGGCCGGGAATCCGCCGGTCGCGATCGGGCCCCAGCGCTCCGGGGTGATGCGGATCAGCGACTTGCCCTGCTTGATCATCGCGGCCCGGTACTCGTCCCAGTCAGGGTGCTCGCCCGAGATGTTGCGGAAGTACTCGACGAGCGGCTCGACGGAGTCCGGCGGATCGACGACCTCGGCCGAGCCGTCGATCTGCACCCAGGGCCCGTTCCAGTCGTCGGAGAGGACGATGACGCTGGTGCGCGGATCGCGCCGCGCGTTGCGCGTCTTCGCGCGCTCCGGGTAGGTCGACACGACGATCCGCCCGGAGTCGTCGACGCCGCAGGTCAGCGGCGAGCCCTGCGGCCGGCCGTCCGCGCGGGTGGTGAGCAGGATGGCGCGGTGGCGGGGGCGGACGAACGCCAGCAGTTCGTCGAGGGACGCCGTGGTGTTGGTGGCAATCGATTTGGGAGCCATGCCAAAACCCTACGCGGCGGGCCCCGTGACGGCCTGTGCGCACGCCGGTCTCCGAGCCCTCAGGTCCTCAGGTGCCGGTCGCGCATCGTCTCGATGCCGGCGATCACGCAGTCCAGCCCGAAGGCGAAATCGTGCTCTCGCTGCCGGGCGACGGACCCGGACACGGAGCTGTGGTTGAGCAGGTCGAGCGTGTGCTCGAACCCCGGCCGGTCCTCGACGCTGCTGACCCAGTCGGCGTAGAACGCGTCCTCGCCCAGGCCGCTGGCCCGGCAGCGTTCGCCCCACCGGCCCTCGACGGTGCCGTAGCCGTAGACGTACTGGAAGACGCAGCCGAGCGCGCCGGTCAGCTGCTCGGGCGCCAGACCGGAACGGGCCATCGCGCGCGTCGCGTTGGTGGAGAACTCCATCGCGAGCGGGCCGATGTTGAGGTACTCGCCGATCAGGGGCGCCGTCCACGGATGGGTGACCAGCATCGTGCGGTAGCCGAAGGAGAGTTGGCGCACCTCGTCGCGCCAGTCGGCGTCCGGCTCCTCGGCCGGCGGGACGATCGCGCCGTGGACCGCGTCCAGGGTGAGCTCCAGCAGGTCGTCCTTGGTGTCGACGTACCAGTAGACGGACATCGCGGTCACGCCCAGCTCGGTGGCGAGCTTGCGCATCGAGAACGCGGCGAGACCGCCGGTGTCGAGCAGCCGGACGGCGGCCGCGACGATCTTGTCGCGGTCCAGTCCGGCCGGCTGCTCGCTGCGGCGCTTGACCGCCGGACGTTCGTGCAGCCACACGCTGGCCCCAGGAGTCGTCGCGCGGCTGTCCTCGGCCATGGCGGGCGTTCCCTTCGCGGGGTGTTCCGGGTCGTCGGGGCCTGCGGGCTGCCCGCATCCGATGCTATGCCGCTTCCGAACGCCGGACCCGCGAAAAGGGCGGTACCCGCAGGTCGCAGGGCCTGCGGGTACCGCCAGTCGGATCTTCTGTCAGCTCTCCGCGGGGATCTGTCAGCTCCTCGCGGCGCTCGCCAGCTCCCAGCGGAGCCCGTCAGCTCCTCGCGGGGCTCGCCAGGTCGTAGACCGTGGTGGTGCCGACCGTCTTCGCGGTGAACGCGGAGGTGACCCAGGTGGTGATCGCCGAGGATGTTCCCTGGCCGCCCATACCGCCGCCCATGCCGCCGGAGGAGGAGATGAAGTAGTGGATCTTCCCCTCGGCCACGTACTGCTTGAACTGCGCGAGCGTCGGCGACGGGTCGCTGCCGTTGAAGCCGCCGATGGCCATGACCGGGTCGCCGGTGGCCAGTTGGTAGCTGGCGGAGTTCTGCGAACCGATGGCCGCCGCGACCCAGGTGTAGTCGGAGGCGTTCTGCTCCAGGAGCGTCTTCATCGCGGAGCTGACGGTGGCGCCGCCGAGCAGCCCGCCCATCCCGCCGCCACCGCGACCACCGGCCGTACCGCCGCGCGGGAAGCCCTGCGCTCCCTGGCCGGGCTGACCCTGCTGCCCCTGTTGACCGGGCCGGCCCTGCTGGCCGGTCTGGCCGCCGCCCGGAACCGTCGGCGGCTGCTGGGCGCCGCCGGGCAGGCCCTGGCCGTTCTGGCCCACCTGACCCGGCATGCCGCCGGGAGCGCCGCCGCGCATCCCGCCGGGACCGCCGCCCATACCGCCCTGGACGGCGGGGCCCGCCGTCACGATCGAGCCGCTGTGCCCGGTGTCCACGGTGTTGAGCGTGTACGCGAACGGTGCCGCGAGCGCCGCCGCGATACCGAGACCGGCCACCGCTGCCGCGAACCGCCGGCCGAGCCGTACCGCGAGCAGCAGTCCGGCCGCCGCCAGCAGGCCGGCGACCAGCACCGTCCAGCGCAGCCACGGGTGCCAGTCGGATGCCCGGCCCAGCAGGACGTACGCCCAGTAGCCGGTGCCCGCGGCCGTCACGGCGAGCGTCGCCGTTGCCGCGAGGTGCGTGCGCTTCTCCCAGAGCAGCGTGGCGCCCATGCCGACGACGGCGGCGATGTAGGGGGCCAGTGCGACGTTGTAGTACTGGTGGAAGATGCCCGACATGAAGCTGAAGACCCCGAAGGTCATCAGCAGCGAGCCGCCCCAGACGAGGAACGCGGCGCGCCGGGCGTCGGTGCGCGGGGCCTTCCGGGACAGCCACAGCCCTGCGACGAGCAGGATGAACGCGGCCGGCAGCAGCCAGGCGATCTGGCCGCCCATGTCACCGTCGAACAGTCGCGTGATGCCGGTGGATCCCCACTGGCCGCCGCCCTGACCGCCGCCCGCTCCCCCGCCGCCGACGCTGCCCGTCTCGTTGCCGGTGATCCGGCCGAAGCCGTTGTAGCCGAAGGTCAGCGACAGGAAGCTGTTGTCCTGCGAGCCGCCGATGTACGGGCGGGACGAGGCCGGCCACAGCTCAACGATCGTCACCCACCAGCCGCCGGAGACGACCAGTGCGAGCCCTGCCAGGGCCAGTTGGCCGATGCGCTTGCGGAAGGCCGTCGGTGCGACGACCGCGTACACGATCGCGAGCGGCGGAAGGATGAGGAAGGCTTGCAGCGTCTTGGTCAGGAAGGCGAGACCGAAGGCGACACCGGCCCAGACCAACCACTTCGTCCGGGCGCCTTCGAGCGCGCGCAGCACGCAGTAGACGGCGACCGTCATGAGGAGCGCGAGCAGCGCGTCCGGGTTGTTGAAGCGGAACATCAGCGCGGCGACCGGGGTGACCGCCAGTACGGCGCCCGCGATCAGTCCGGCCGCCGGGCCGAAGCGGCGGCGGACGGCGGCGTAGAGCACACCCACCGTCGCGACGCCCATCAGCGCCTCGGGAACCAGGATCGACCACGAGTTGAGGCCGAAGATCCGGACGGCGACGGCCATCGGCCAGAGCGCGGCCGGGGGCTTGTCGACGGTGATCGAGTTCGCCGCGTCGGACGAGCCGAAGAAGAGCGCCTTCCAGCTCTCGCTGCCTGCCTGGACGGCGGCGGAGTAGAAGGAGTTGGCGTATCCGGACGCGCTCAGGTCCCACAGGTACAGCGCGGCGGTCACGGCCAGCAGCGCCAGGAACGCGGGACGCACCCAGCGGGCGTCCTCGGAGCGGCCCCTCCAGATCCGTCCGGCGATACCGCGCGGGCCGGACGGAGCGGGCGCCGGTGGCGCGCCGGGCGGCTGCGCGTGCTCGGGCACCGTGGAACGGGTCACAGGACCGGGCAGGTCCAGGGAGTGTGGCGGCGGACCGGCCGGAAGGCCGGCCGGGGTGCTGTACGGCGCGGTCATCGTGCGCTCCTCGGGTCGGAGTCGTGGTCGTAGGTGGCGTCGGACTCGTAGTCGGCGACGGGGAATTCGTAAACGCGGGCTTGCCCCGGCCCGGTGGCCCGGGCCCGCATGGTGGTCTGGTCCCGCCCGGTGGCCTGGGCCCGCCTGGTGGCCTGGTCCGGCCTGGTGGTCTGCTCGGTCCCGGTGGCCTGCTCGGCGGCGTCGGCGGGTGCCGGGCCGGCGGGTGCCGTGCCGGACGGGAAGACCCAGGCGCGGAAGAGCAGGAAGCGCAGTACCGTCGCCGCGAGGTTGGCGGCGATGAGGACGGCGAGCTCCGTGCCGTGCGAGGGGCGGGTGTTGGCGGCCTCCAGGGCCGCCAGCGAGCCGCTTGTCAGGGCGAGGCCGATCGCGAAGACGACCAGGCCCTGGGCCTGGTGGCGAACGGCCTGTTCCCGGCCGCGGACGCCGAAGGTGAGGCGGCGGTTGGCGGCGGTGTTGCCGATCGCGGAGACCAGCAGCGCCGCCGCGTTGGCGGGCTGCGAGCCGAGCCCGAGCCGGAAGCCCGAGTACAGCACCAGGTAGACCAGGGTGCTCAGCACCCCGACGACGCAGAATCCGACGAGCTGGCGGGCGAGGCCCGGTGGCACGCCGCCCAGCTCGCGGTCGCGTGGATCGTCGCCGAAGGGCCGGCGCAGCCGGTCGAGGGCCAGCGCGCCGGTGGCGAGCGCCCGTCCCACCCGCCAGACGCCCTTGAGGTCGTCGGTGGCCGTACGGACGATGTCCACGGTGCTGTCGGGATCGTCGACCCAGTCGACCGGCACCTCGTGGATCCGCAGCCCGGCGCGTTCGGCGAGCACCAGCATCTCGGTGTCGAAGAACCAACCGGTGTCCTCCACCATCGGCAGCAGCCGCTCGGCGACGTCCTTGCGGATCGCCTTGAAGCCGCACTGCGCGTCGGAGAAGCGGGCGGCGAGCGAGCCGCGCAGGATCAGGTTGTACGTGCGGGAGATGAACTCGCGCTTGGCGCCGCGCACGACGCGTGAGCTGCGGGCCAGCCGGGAGCCGATCGCCAGGTCGGAGTGGCCGGAGATCAGCGGGGCGACCAGCGGCAGCAGCGCGTTCAGGTCGGTCGACAGATCGACATCCATGTAGGCGAGCACGGGCGCCTCGGACTCCGTCCAGACGGCCCGCAGGGCCCGCCCGCGCCCCTTCTGGTCGAGCCGGAAGGACTCGACCTCGGGGATCTCCGACGCGAGGCTCTTCGCGACGGCCTCCGTGAGATCGGTGCTCGCGTTGTCCGCGATGGTGATCCGGAAGGGGTAGGGGAAGGTACCTGCCAGGTGCGCGTGCAACCGCCTGACGCAGGGCTCCAGGTCGTTCTCCTCGTTGTAGACGGGGATCACGACGTCGAGCACCGGGTCGCTGTGTGCGACCGGCAGGTGCTGCCGGGACGGCAGAGTGCCGAGGTGAGTTCGCATACCCCGACGTTCCACCGCCGCGCTGTCACGACCTTGTGGTGAACCTGAGGCCCTGCTGTGAGTCCGGCCGCATGTCCTGGCGCGAGCCCTCCAGCGAGCCCGGCTGCGTCCCCTGCCGCAAGTCCTGCCCCGAGCCCTGCGGGGCCATCTGCCGTACCGACGGGGGGAGTTGGACGCTGAACGCGGTGTGACCGGGCACGCTCTCGACCCACACCCTGCCGCCGTGCGCCGTGACCACCGCGTACACGATCGCCAGCCCCAGGCCGGTGGAGCCCGATCCGGATCCCCGCGCGCGGGACGCGTCACCGCGCGCGAAACGTTCGAAGATGTACGGCACGAGATCGGACGGAATGCCGGGACCGTTGTCGACGACCTGGAGCAGCACACCGTGGTTCCGGTCGCCGGTGACCCGCGCGGTGACGGTCGTCCCCGGCGGGGTGTGGGTGCGGGCGTTGGCCAGCAGGTTCGCCAGCACCTGCTGCAATCGCTCCGCGTCACCGTGCACGGTCGCCGGCTCGTCGGGCAGGTCCAGCCGCCAGACGTGATCGCGCCCGGCCGCCCGCGCGTCGCTGACCGCGTCGACGACCAGCGGTGACAGATCCGTCTCCGTCAGGCCCAGCGGCCGCCCCGCGTCGAGCCGGGCGAGCATCAGCAGGTCCTCGACGAGTGACGTCATCCGTCCGGCCTCGGACTCGATACGGCCCAGCGCGTGCCGGGTGTCGGGACCGACGTCCTCCCGGCCGCGTCGGGTCAGCTCCGCGTAGCCGCGGATCGAGGCGAGCGGCGTCCGCAGTTCATGGCTGGCGTCGGCGACGAAGCGCCGGACCCGCATCTCGCTCTCCTGCCGGGAGTGCAGCGCGGAGCCGACGTGCCCGAGCAGCCGGTTGAGGGACGCACCGACCTGCCCCACCTCGGTGCGCGGATCGGTGTCCGCCTCCGGCACCCGCTCGTGGAGCGCCACCTCGCCCCGGTGCAGGGTCAGTTCCGACACCCGGGAGGCGGTCGCGGCGACCCGGCGCAGCGGCTGGAGGGAGATACGGATCAGGGCGGTGCCGGCGAGGCCGGCCGCCGCGAGACCGGCGGCGGTCACGCACACCTCCACCCAGACGAGGGTGTTGAGGGTGTCCTGCGCCCCGGAGGCCCGGATGCCGACGAGATACGTGCCGTACTGCGTCGCGACCGACTGCATGCGGTAGGTGCCCAGGCCGGGGATGTCGATGCTGTGCGCGGCGCCGTCGAGCGGCAGGCTGCCGAGCGCCGCGGTCTGCGCGGCGTCGAGGGACTCGGGGGTCACCTGCGGCCCGACCTCGCTGCTCTCCTTCTGGGCGCTGAGCGCGGTCTCGGTGATCTGCCCGTCGGTGACCTTGGCGCCGATCGTTCCGAGCGGCTGCCCGCCGCCGATGACGAACCCCAGGTCGCCGGAGTGCAGGCGCGGCAGCGAGTCCGAACCGGCCGGCGGCCCCTCGGCGCGGTGCGCGACGGCGGCGAGCTGGGTGTCCAGCTGCCCGTACAGGTAGGTGTGCAGGGCGAGCGCGGTGACCGTGCCGATCACCGCGCACACGACGGCGACCAGCGCCACGGACGACACGACCAGCCGGCGCCGCAGCGACCACGGGCGGCTCGGGAGCAACCGGCGCCGCCGGCGGGGGATGTTCACGCCGCCTCGCCCGGCTTTATCAGATACCCCGCCCCCCGCCGGGTGTGGATCATCGGCGCGCGTCCCGCGTCGATCTTCCGCCGCAGGTAGGAGATGTAGAGCTCCACCACATTGGCCTGGCCGCCGAAGTCGTAGGACCAGACCCGGTCGAGGATCTGCGCCTTGCTGAGCACCCGGCGCGGGTTGCGCATCAGGAAGCGCAGCAGCTCGAACTCGGTGGCCGTGAGGTGGATCGAATCATCGTCGCGGTAGACCTCGTGGCTGTCCTCGTTCAGGACGAGATCCCCGACGACCAGCATGGACTCGGTGCGCGCCGCGGCGGCGCCCGAGCGGCGCATCAGCCCGCGCAGCCGGGCCACGACCTCCTCCAGGCTGAACGGCTTCGTGACGTAGTCGTCGCCGCCCGCCGTCAGTCCGGCGATCCGGTCCTCGACCGCGTCCTTGGCGGTGAGGAAGAGCACCGGCACGTCAGGGGTGTCGCGGCGCAGCCGGGCGAGGACTTCCAGGCCGTCCATGTCGGGCAGCATCACGTCGAGCACGACGGCATCGGGCCGGGTGTCGCGGGCCGCGCGCAGCGCGCCGGCGCCGTCGGCCGCGGTACGGACCTCCCAGCCCTCGTAGCGCAGGGCCATGGAGAGCAGGTCGGAGAGGGCGGCCTCGTCGTCGACGACGAGGACACGCACCGGGGACCCGTCGGGACGGGAGAGTTCGGCGGCGGCCGCAGCGGGGATGGAAGGCATGGGACCAGCCTGTGAGGGGGCTCTGAAAACATTCTTTCGACTACCTGTGAATCTCCTGAGAAACGGTCGTCCCAGGCGAGCGGGGCTGCGAGCGGGGTTGCGGGCGGGGCTGCAGCGGGGCTGCGGGCGGGGCTGCGGGCGGGGCTGCGGGCGGGGCTGCGGGCGGGGCTGCGGGCGGGGCTGCGGGCGGGGCTGCGGGCGGGTCGGAATACGGCAGTCGATCACCGGGTTGCCGCCTGCACGCACTGAGACTCAGGGAGCCGGGACCATGGGGAGCACGGACAGCAGCGGCGTCGCGGACGCCAAGGAATCGGACGCCGGGAAAGCGGGCGCCGCGGAAACCGGCGCCAGGGAAGCCGTCGGCCGGTACGGCATCTGGGATGCCGTACTGCGCTCGGACGATCCGGAGCTGCGCGGCGAGATCGCCGAGGCGGCGGCCGAACTCGACGAGCTGGGCTTCGGTGCGATCTGGCTGGGCGGCAGCAGCTCCGTCGACCACGCGGCCCGGGTCCTCGACGCGACGTCGCGGATCACGGTCGCCACCGGCATCCTGAGCATCTGGGAGCACGAGGCGGACGCGGTCGCCGCCAGGACGGCGGAGGAGGAGGCCGCCCACCCGGGCCGTTTCCTGCTCGGCCTCGGGGTGAGCCACGCGCAGCTCTCGGACCGGTACCGCCGCCCGTACTCGGCGATGGTGGCCTACCTGGACGCGCTGGACGCCGCGCCCGCACCGGTGCCCGCCGGGCGGCGCGTCCTGGCCGCGCTGGGTCCGAAGATGCTGGAGCTGTCCCGCGACCGGGCGGGCGGCGCGCACCCGTATCTCGTCACGCCGGAGCACACCGAACAGGCCCGCGCGCTGCTGGGCGACGGCCCGTTGCTGGCACCCGAGTTGAAGGTCGTGCTGGAGAAGGACCCGGCCGTCGCCCGCGAGACCGCCCGCGGGTTTCTCAGCATGTATCTGGCGATGCCGAACTACACCAACAGTTTCCTCCGACTCGGCTTCGAGGAGGCGGACTTCACCGACGGCGGCAGCGACCGGCTGATCGACACCGTCTTCGCCTGGGGCGACGACGATCGCATCCGGGAGCGGATCAACTCCTTCCATGCGGCCGGCGCCGACCACGTCGCCCTGCAAATCATCACCGACCAGGGGCGGTCCGTACTGCACCGCCCCGAATGGCGGCGGCTGGCACAGGTGTTGGCCTGACGCCGATGACATTCGGCGCGCCACTTCCCACAACTGGCCGATGGCGTGCCGTTGTTGATCAACTGTCCTTGTGGTGCTGATGGGTTGATCAACTGTCCATGTTTGTAAGGTATGTGATCATTCGTCACATTCCTGACAAACAGCGGCAGTTGTCAACAGCCAGGCGAACGCGCCATGTCGGATTCGTACGAATCCGATCGGCGCACCTTCACCCCACGACAAACGGAGGTACGTTCGCCGCATGGACAGTGGCGCCGTCCCTTACACCGTCTCCGTCGACCGCATGGCCTCCGGAGATCACGCCTGTCTGGGCTTCGACAGCCACCGGGCCCGCTGGGCGGTCCGGGCCGCCTTCACCGAGGCCGGCCTGCTCCGCGGCGAGCGGGTGATCCTCTTCGTCGGCCCCGGCACCACCCCCGGGGAAGCGGCCGTCCGCCTCGCCGATCACGGCGTCCCCGCCACCCAGGCCCTGCGCGACGATCGGCTCCTCGTCATCAACGAGACCCCCGGCTACGACCCGGAGCGCGGATTCGACGCCGAGAGCCGGGCCGCCACCTGGCTCGAGTTCACCGAGGACGCCAACGTCATGGGATTCAGCGGGCTGCGCGCCGTGGGCGACATGTCCTGGGCGCTGGGGCCCGGCGTCGACCACGAGGAGCTCATCGACTACGAGACGGGACTCACCCCGCTCTTCGCCGACATCGGCTTCACCGCCATCTGCGAGTACGACCGCCGGCTCTTCCCGCCCGAGCTGATGTGCCGGGTGGGCGCCTCCCACCCCACCGAGGTCCTGCAGTCGCTCGACGCCCTGCACATCACCAGGACCGGCACCATCCTGCACCTCGCGGGGAACGCCGACCTCGCCACCCGGGAGCAGTTCGACACGGAGCTGCGGCGGTCCCTGGGCGGGCCGGGCCCGCCGCCGCGCCTCGTCGACCTGACCGCCCTGTCGTTCATCGACGCCCACTGCGCCACGACCCTCATCCGGCTCGCCGCGGCCCTGCCCGCCACCGCCCGGCTCGCCGTCCACTGCCCGTCCACCCACGCCCGCGTGCTGCGCCTGTGCGGCGCGGGCGACGTCCGCCAACTGACGCTCTACGTCGAGGCGGGCTGGTAGATGAGGCGGTGCGCGCGGAGCCGTACGCGGCCGGCGGCCGGTCAGCGCGAGTCGTACGCGGCCGGTCAGCGCGAGTCGTAGGTGAGCCGGACCGCCCGCGGCAGCGTCGCCACCACCAGGTCGTAGGAGTCCTCGATCATCTCCCGCACCATCCGGACCGGCAGCGACCCGTCGACCGTCACCGTGTTCCAGTGCCGCTTGTTGAGGTGGTATCCGGGAATGACCGCCGGATACTCCGCCCGCAGCTGTTCGGCGATCTCCGGATCGCACTTGAGGCTCACCTTGAGCGGCTCGGCCTCCAGCACGCTCAACGCGAAGATCTTCCCGGCCACCTTGAACGCCGACAGATCCGGGTTCCGCGGAAACGGGAACTCCTCCTCGGCGCCCGGCATCGCCAGACACGCCGCCTTCAGCCCCCGCGCAGTCATCGCCACCATTCGGCCGACCCTAACGCCTGCCGACGACAGATCCACGGGACGGAAGAGGGAACGTGGAAGGGGGAAGGCGGAACGGCGAACGGGGAACGCGGAAACACCAGAGGCCCGACACTTTCGTGTCGGGCCTCTGGTCGTAGTAGCGGGGACAGGATTTGAACCTGCGACCTCTGGGTTATGAGCCCAGCGAGCTACCGAGCTGCTCCACCCCGCGCCGTTGAACTGAACACTACGCCATCCGCGGGACCCTCAACTACCAGTCCGTTCGACGCCATTTCCCGAATTGCTCCGGAAAGCAAACCAGGACCCCCTCAGACGATCTCCTCGGGGGCCCTGACCTGAGTGCACTCGGCAGGATTCGAACCTGCAACCTTCTGATCCGTAGTCAGATGCTCTATCCGTTGAGCTACGAGTGCTTGTGCTTTCCGGCGTTTTCTAGCCGGTCGGCGTTGCGGGAACAACATTACATGACCTGCGGCTTCAGGTGAAATCCATTGTCCGGACCCTCTCTGAGCTGCGAAAACAGCTACGGAAGGGGTACGAACGGCGGAGTGTGTCGATCTTGTGCGGAGCACCGTGGAGCGACGTGGAGCACCCCCCGGCGTCCCGGACGGAAGACCGCCCGGTGGCCCGGACATACGCCGGAGATACGACGGAGCCCCGGTCGTCCTGGGACGACCGGGGCTCCGGAAACGAGCGGAGGCTCGGGGATTTGAACCCCGGATGGGATTGAAGTCCCAAACCGCATTAGCAGTGCGGCGCCATAGACCAGACTAGGCGAAGCCTCCAGACACACCCGCGCGAGCGAGTGCGTGTGCAGATGATGACACAGCCCGGCAGGCTGTCACCAATCGCAGACCAGGGTACAAGGCCGTCGGCGTGGAGGGCAAAGAGGAAGCGCGCCCCCGCGGGGTGGCTCGCCCACGTTCGGGTGGATTGCGGGGAAAGGCACGCGCGGGGCGGTAGTGACTGGGGCATGCGACTCAACGGCCCCGGCCAACTCGACCGTCCCCTTCCCCGCCTCGCTCCGCGCCCCGCCGCCCGCCGCCGGCCCGGAGTGCGGCTTCCGCTCGCCGCCGTCCTCGGTGTCGTGCTCGCCGCCGGGGTGCCGCTGCTCCTGGCGACCGACGCCGGTGCGGCACCAGTCCCGCTCCCCGTGTCCGCGGACCCCGCGCCCCCAGCGAACAACCAGGTGACCGTCACCGTCGACGACGGCTCGGGGAACATCACCACGAGCAGGCTGGACTGCGGACCCGACCAGGGCACACCCGCCGGGCCCGCGACCCCCGCCCAGCCCGAGGTCTTCGCCGACCCCGCGAATCCCGCCGACCCCGCCGACCCCGCCGCGCCCGAAGACCCCGCGACCTCCGGCGGTCCCGTGGCCCCGGCGCCGGCCGTCTCCGTACCCCTGACCGGGCCCGCCCGGTCCGTGGCGGACTCCTGCGACCGGCTGGAGCGGCTGGGCGGTCCCGTCGGTCCCGTTCCGGCCGGCCAGATGTGCTCGATGATCTACGGCGGATCACAGACCGCGCAGGTCACCGGGGTCTGGCACGGTGTGCCCGTCAACGAGAAGTACAGCCGGGCCAACGGTTGCGAGGTCGCCCGATGGCAGGACATGGCGCCGGTTCTGCCCGCCGCCACCGGAGGTGCGTGACGCACGCCACACCAGGGACGATCTCGCACCGCACACGCTCGAACACCGAATCCCACAGGGGTACATGGGCATCCGCGGACGCTCGGCCAACCGCTGCACGTACACTCGCTCTAGTGACATGCCATGGGGTCAGCGGCAAGATGGGCCGCCGGTGAGAGCCGATCGCGCGGGTTGCGCGGGGCCACCGCAGGAAGTGCGGTACGTGCGGTAACAGGGAGGACGCGTCTCGTGAGCAGCAGGCCATCCAGAGGCGCTGCTCGCCTCGCCTCAATACTCGACGCCCTCCCCGACGCGCTTCTGTTGGTCAACGGCAACGGCACGGTCGTCAACGCCAACGCCATCGCCATCGAGACCTTCGAGTCGCCGGGGACGGCGTTGGTCGGGCGGGGCCTCTTCGATCTGCTGCCCGCGTTCGACTCCAAGCGGATCCCCGGATCGATGCGCAGCGCGCAGAACACCGACGACGACAACGGCCGAACCAAGCCGACCCGGATGGTCGCGCGGCGTACCGACGGCACGGAGTTCCCCGTCGAGGTGACCAGCGCCAACCTCGAGGACGGCCGCACCCCTTACGACGAGCCGCAGAGCTACACCGGTGACGAGCTGCTGATGCTGGTCGTGCGCGACCTCAGCGGCACGATGGACACCGAGGCCGAACTGGCCCGCCAGCAGCGCCAGACGGAGATGATCCTGCGCGCGGCGGCCGAGGGTGTCGTCGGCGTCGACACCGAGGGCAAGGTCGTCCTCGTCAACCCGTCCGCCGCCCAGATCCTCGGCTACCGGGCGACCGACCTCGGTGGCCAGGAGCTGCACCCGCTCGCGCACCACACGCGCGCCGACGGCACCCCGCTGCCGTACGAGGAGACGCCGCTCGCCGACACGCTGCGGTCCGGTCGCAAGCACCGGGTGCGCGGCCAGGTGCTGTGGCGCAAGGACGGCCGGGCGGTGCCCGTCGACCTGACGACCGCTCCCGTACGGGACGGCGAGCAGTTGGTCGGCGCGGTCATGACGTTCACGGACCGGACCGCGTTCGACGCCGTCGTCGCCCGCAGCGAGCAGTTGCAGGCCGTGCTGGACGAGGCGCTGCGCGGCCCGCTGGCCGAGCTGCGCGGCGAGCTGACGGGTCTGGCCGCCGACCCCGCCGGGCAGTTGTGGCCCGAGGCGAACCAGATCCTGCACCACCTGGTGGCCGGCTACGCGCGCATCACCACGCTGATCGACAACGTGCTGGCCTTCCAGCGGCTCGACCGCGGCGAGGACCGGCTGCGCCGCGAGCCCGTCGGCCTCGACAAGGTCGTCGCGGCAGCCGTCGACGGCGCCATCGAGCTGATCGGCCCGGGACGCGCGCAGTACGCCGTGCACGCGCCGCCGATCGAGGCGGCCATCGACGGCGAGCGGATGTCCCAGGCGCTCGCGCACCTGATCGCGGACGTCGCGGGCGTGGACGCGGCCGGCAACGCCACCGTCATCAGTGGCGGCGGCGACTCGACGATCGTGGTGGCGGCGGCGCAGCGCGGCGATGTCATACGGATCGACGTCCGGGGCCCGCACGCGGGCGGCAACGCGGTGCACCTGCCGATCGCCCGCGGCATCGTGGAGCGGCACGGCGGCGTCCTGCAGACGCACGAAGTGCCGGGCCAGGGCAGCGCGTACGTCCTTGAGGTGCCGCTGGGCTCGGCCGCGATCGCGGCCGCGGGCCGTGCGGCGGCCGCCGCGGCGGTGAAGGACGGGGCGCGCGAGTCCGAGACGACCGTCATGCCGATGCCCGCGAAGCCCGCCCGCGGTACGGGCGCGGGCGCCAAGGCTCCGGCGCCTGGTGCGGCCACGCCTCCGGCGGGCACCGCCGGTGCGAACGGCCAGGAGAATCCCGCGGGCGGAACGCCCGCCGGTGGCATGCCCGCCACGGGCTGGGCAGGCAGCGGCGAACCCGGGGTCGCCGGCAGGGAACGCGCGCCGCGGCCGCGCCGGGCCGGGGACGACGGCGGCACCGTGGTCGCGCCGTGGGCGATCCCGACCGCGGGAGGACCGGACGAGCAGCAGGAGAGCCGCGACCGGAACGAGGGGCACGGCCAGGCGCAGCCGGGCGAGCACGACACGCCGACCGGTCGGCGGCGCGCGCTGCGCCGCCCGCTGCCGGACGAGCCGAGCGCGGGGGACACCGCGGGCGGCGCGGCGGACCTGACGCCGGCCGAGCAGCCCGATCAGCAGAACCACCCGGGGCAGCAGGGCCGGCAGCCCAGCGGTCGCCGGGCCCGCCGGCCGCTTTCCGACGGTCAGCAGCCCGCACCCGAACTTCCCGCGGTGCCCGTCCAGCACGCCCTTCCGGCGGGCGGCGAGCAGGCCGGGCCGCAGGGGTCGCACGGACCGCAGCAGGGGAGCGACGGCAACGGCGCGTCCCTCGCCGGGCAGGAGCCGCCGGCAGGACGTCGCGCGCGGCGGCCCGCACCCTCGCAGCCGGGGGAGTCGGACGGAAACGGGAACGGCAACGGGAACGGCAACGGACCCATTGCCCTGCCCGCCCAGCACGTCCACGAGGTGTCGGCACCGATGCCGGCGGAGGAGCACACCCCCGGCCCGCAGCTCCCCCCGGTCCCGCACCAGGGCGGTCCGCAGGATCAGAACGGCGCGCAGCAGCCCGTGAGCCCGCAGTGGCCGGACGCCGGCCGGCCGGCCGCTCCGGCAGCGCCCGCGGTCGATCCGGGCGCGCAGCCGCAGAACCAGAGCCCGGCCCAGAACCCGGCTCAGAACCAGAACCAGGGCCAGGCTCCGTCCCAGGGGATTCCGGGCCAGGGGCAGCGTGTCCCGATGCCGCCGTCGGGCGGTGTCCCCCAGCCCTACGGCCAGCAGAGCCAGGGCCAGAGCCATGGGCGGGCGATAAGCGTGCGCACGCTCGGCCAGGGCGTCGCGTTCGTCCAGCCCGTCCCGACGCAGGCCCAGCCCCAGCCCCAGCCGCTCCCCGAGCCGTTCCCCCAGCAGAATCCCTCCGGGTCCGGCCGGCGGCGCAAGCTCAACGGACCGCAGCAGGACGACGGCCATGACGTGGAGGCCCGCCCGCACCCGCAGGCGGATCCCGACAGCGGTCAGCTCCCGGTCTCCCGGCCCCCCGCCGCCGCTCCCGCCGAACCGCGGCAGGACGACGGCCGGAGCGACGGCCAGGGCATCGACCATCAGAACACCGACCAGCTCGACCCCGACCAGCAGACGGCGCTGCTCCGTACGGTCGTTCCGGGCCGGGCGTTCGCCATAGGGGCGCCCGCCGAGGGCGACGAGGGCCCCGAGCCGCTCGACGGTCCGAACGGCGCTGTCGAGGTCATCGAGGAGCTGGGGGGCGAGCCCGGCGAGCTGCTGGACGAGCCGCGCAGGCTGCTGGTCTGGCCCGAGCCCGATGTCTCGACGCGTCAGGCGCTGACCGACCGCGGCTACCGTCCGGTGATCGTCCGGTCCCGCGCGGAGGTCGATGCGCAGGTCGCCGAGCCGCCCGCCGCGCTCTTCGTCGATCCGTTGACCGGCCCGATCACCCGGACGGCGCTGCAGTCGCTCCGGCAGGCCGCCGCCGAGGCCGAGGTGCCGGTCCTGGTGACCGCCGGTCTCGGGCAGGCGACCCGCGAGGCGGCGTACGGCGCCGACCCGGCCGTCCTGCTCAAGGCGCTCGCGCCGCGCGACAGCGAGCAGCACCCGCCGCGGGTGCTGCTGATCGAGGGCCACCACGACATCGCCCAGGCGTTCACCGCGACGCTGGAGCGGCGCGGTATGCAGGTCGCGCACGCCTCCTCCGAGGTCGAGGCGATGACGGTGGCCGCGCAGGTCAGGCCGAACCTGGTGGTGATGGACCTGATGCTGGTGCGCCGCCGCCGGCAGGGGATCGTCGACTGGCTGCGCAGCAACGGCCAGTTGAACCGCACCCCGATGGTCGTCTACACGTCCGCGGACATCGAACCGTCGGAACTGCCGCGGCTGGCCTCCGGCGAAACGGTGCTGTTCCTCGCGGAGCGGTCGACGAGTGCGGATGTGCAGTCGCGCATCGTGGACCTGCTCGGCAAGATCGGCTCGTAACCCGGTCCTCGCTGCGGGACGGGGCCGCCTGGCCCCGTCCCGACCGCTGTCACTCCGACTCGGACTCGGCGCCCTTCTCGGCTCCGGAGACGTACGTGACGTCGATCTGCTCCAGCCGGTACTGCTCGCGGATCACCTTCTTGTCGAACTTGCCGACCGAGGTCTTCGGCACGGCCGGGATGATCGCCCAGCGCTCCGGCAGCTGCCAGCGGGCGATACGGCCCGCGAGGAACTCCCGCAGCGCCTCGTACGAGACGTCGGCGCCCTCCTTCAGCACGACGGTGGCCAGCGGGCGTTCGCCCCAGCGCTCGTCGGGCACCGCGACGACCGCGGCCTCGGCGACGTCCGGGTGCGCCATGAGGTGGTTCTCCAGGTCGACGGAGGAGATCCATTCGCCGCCGGACTTGATGACGTCCTTGGCCCGGTCGGTGAGGGTGAGGTAGCCGTCCGGCGTGATGAGGCCGACGTCGCCGGTACGCAGCCAGCCGTCGGGGCTGAACTTGTCGTCGGGGCGCAGCGGCTCGGAGCCGGCGCCGCCGAAGTAGGAGTTGGCGATCCAGGGGCCGCGCACCTCCAGCTCGCCCGCGGACTCGCCGTCCCAGGGCATGATCTCGCCCGCCGGGCCGACCAGCCGGGCCTCGACGGATGCGGGGAAGCGGCCCTGGCTGATGCGGTACGGCCACTCCTCCTCGGGGGTGAGGCCGGCCGGTGGGTGGGCCATGGTGCCCAGCGGCGAGGTCTCCGTCATGCCCCAGGCGTGGCACAGGCGCACGCCGTGCTCCTCGTACGCCTTCATGAGCGAGGGCGGGCAGGCGGAGCCGCCGATGGTGACGGTCGCCATGGAGGAGATGTCGCGCGGCTTGTTGGCGAGCTCGGCGAGCAGGCCCTGCCAGATGGTCGGGACGGCCGCGGCGTGGCTGGGGCGCTCGCTCTCGATCATCTCGGCGAGCGGGCCGGGCTGCAGGAAACGGTCCGGCATGAGCATGTTGATGCCGGTCATGAAGGTGGCGTGCGGCAGTCCCCAGGCGTTGACGTGGAACATCGGAACGACGACGAGGGTCGTGTCGCGGTCCGTCAGCCCCATCGACTCGGTCATGTTGACCTGCATCGAGTGCAGGTAGATGGACCGGTGGGAGTAGACGACGCCCTTGGGGTCGCCGGTGGTGCCCGAGGTGTAACACATGGCGGCGGCGTCCCGCTCGTCCAGCTCCGGCCAGTCGTACGTGGTCGGGCGGCCGGCCAGCAGCTCCTCGTAGTCGTGCACGGCGGGGCGGCAGCCGTCGA
The DNA here is from genome assembly GCF_056432645.1 of Streptomyces sp. NPDC045021. NCBI lineage: Bacteria > Bacillati > Actinomycetota > Actinomycetes > Kitasatosporales > Streptomycetaceae > Streptomyces > Streptomyces sp. NPDC045021. Next base: position 406,102 of record NZ_JBWKIQ010000002.1, on the reverse strand, counting down.
GGAGGGAGCGGTCCCCGGGGCCGACGACGACGATGTGCTCGACGGGCTCCAGAGCGGGCAGCAGCGGCGCCAGCAGCGGCAGCAGAGAGCCGTTGACGAGGATGACCCGGTCGGCGGCGTGGTTGACGATGAAGGTCAGCTGCTCGGTGGGCAGCCGCAGGTTCAGGGTGTGCAGCACCGAACCCATGGACGGGATGGCGAGGTACGCCTCGACATGCTCCGCGTTGTTCCACATGAGGGTCGCGACCCGCTCGTCCCGGGCCACCCCCAGCCCGTCGCGGAGGGCGTTCGCGAGCTGGATGGCCCGGACACCGATCTCGCGGAAGGAGCGGCGGTGCGGCTCGGCGTCCCCGGTCCAGGTGGTCACCTGGGACCGGCCGTGCACCAGAGCGCCATGGACCAGGATGCGGGTGACGGTCAGCGGTACGTCCTGCATCGTGCTCAGCACCGGAAGCCTCCACGGGTTACGTGCGGGTAAGGTCCCGGTGATTCTGCTTCCATACCAGTCGGTATGTCACTACCTGGCGCGCAATTCGGGGTCATCCCGCAATTTCCCCAGCGCCCGGGAGACCGCGCTCTTGACCGTACCGACCGAGACACCGAGGGCCTCCGCCGTCTGTATCTCGCTCATGTCCTCGTAGTAGCGCAACACCACCATGGCGCGTTGCCGGGCGGGAAGCCGGGAGATGGCGCGCAGCAGCGCGTCGCGCTGGGCCTGCTGCTCGGTGTGGTCGGGGGCGGTGGACAGCGGCTCGGGGACGTCCTCGGTCGCGAATTCGTCGATGCGGCGCTTGCGCCACTGCGAGGTGCGCGTGTTGACCAGCGTGCGGCGGACGTAGCCGTCCAGCGCCCGATGGTCGTCGATGCGGTCCCATGCCAGGTACGTCTTGGTCAGCGCGGTCTGCAGCAGGTCCTCGGCGTCACACGGGTTCGCGGTGAGCGAGCGCGCGGTACGCAGCAGCGTCGGGCCCTTGGCCCGGACGTAGCTGGAGAACTGCATCGTGCTGGTGCTGGTGCACACAGGCGTGGTCATGCCCTCAACGCTATGAGCGCCGCCCGCCCGGCGGATCCGCCGGAGGTGCCGAAGCGGGATCACCCTGAAGTCGTAGGACGGGGGCTGTCCCCACCTCCCCTGGGCGGACCCGCCCCTGAGGAAGACAGGGCCTCGGGTGGGGTCGGGAGGTGGGGTCGAGGTGGCCGCGGGTGGGCTCCGCGTGACCGCGGGTGGGAGTCGGGGTGACCGCGGGTGGGGTCGGGGTGACCGCGGGACCGGGCGGTCGCTATCCGATGACGGCGACCGGGGCGTCGATGAGGTCGCGGTCGATGTCGATCGTCCGGCCCCCGTACGTCTCGGTCACGTTCCCCACGTACTGGTGGATCCGGCTGTGCGGCTGCCAGGCGTCGGCGGGGAGCACCGGCTCGTCCTCGAGCGTCGGCGTGACGTTCCAGCGGGCGTACCACAGGATGGTCGGCAGGTCGGGGACGCCGGCGGCGCGGGCCTGCTCCATGTGCGTGATGCCGGAGTCCGCGCTGCTGTAGAAGCCCGGAATGTAGCCGAGCCGGCGCACCTCCTTGTCCCAGGCCTGGACGAAGGCGAGCGTCGGCGCCGTACAGGCCGAGGTGCGGATGTCGTACGACTCCATGTCCAGGTACAGGGCGCTGTTCTCGACGAAGCCGAGGTCATGGGCGCGCTGGACGGCGTCCTTGGCCTCGGTCGTGCCGCTCTGCCCGGGGTTGGCCGTGTCGATCGAGTACGCCTTCTTCGCGCTGCTCATCGCGCAGGGGGACTGCGAGCCCACATAGATCGGCAGGATGCTCCAGCCCGTGGTGTTCACGCTCCGCACCCAGGAGGGGGTGAGGTTCGATTGTTTCGCGCAGGCGCGGGCCCGGCCGCCGAAGTACACGCCGACGGCGCCGTACGGGGAGGTGCCGTGCCAGGCCTGCAATGTGTCGGCGGTCGGGGTCTCGCAGGTCTCGAAGCCGGTGCCCTGGAAGGTCCGGGCACCCTGAAGGGAGTCGGCGGCGGAGTCGGCGGAGGTGTCGGCGGAGGTGTCGGCCGCGGCGACCGTGCCGTTGACCAGGCAGGCCAGCGTCGCCACAGCCGCCAGGAAGGAGAGGACATATCGGTTAATCCGGTTTGTTCCACGCATGGCGCGAGTCAACGCGCCACCCGCGGCGGCCCCGGGCAGACACGCCCGCCCCACCCCCCATTCAGCCGTCTGCCGACAGCACCAGCCCCGAGGTTGGAACACCCGTTCCCGCGGTGATCAGCACGTTCGAAGCGCCCGCCACCTGGTTGACGCTGCTCCCGCGCAGCTGGCGGACCCCCTCGGCGATGCCGTTCATGCCGTGCAGATACGCCTCCCCGAGTTGGCCGCCGTGGGTGTTCACCGGCAGCCGGCCGTCGATCTCCAGACCACCGCCGGCGGCGAAGTCCGCCGCCTCCCCCGGCCCGCAGAAGCCGAACTCCTCCAGCTGCATCAGCACGAACGGCGTGAAGTGGTCGTAGAGCACGGCCGTGTCGATGTCGGACGGCGTCAGCCCGGAGGTGCGCCACAGCTGGCGGGCGACCACCCCCATCTCCGGCAGCCCGGTCAGATCGTCCCGGTAGAAGCTCGTCATCTGCTCCTGCGCGCGGCCCGCGCCCTGCGCCGCGGCGGCGATCACCGCGGGCGCGTGCCGCAGGTCGCGGGCCCGCTCCGGCGACGTCACGACGATCGCCTGGCCGCCGTCCGTCTCCTGGCAGCAGTCCAGCAGCCGCAACGGCTCGACGATCCAGCGCGAGGCGGCATGGTCGGCGAGGGTGATCGGCTTGCCGTGGAAGTACGCGGCGGGGTTGTTCGCGGCATGGCGGCGGTCGGCCACCGCGACCGGGCCGAAGGCCGACGGATCGAGACGGTAGGCGTGCAGGTAGCGCTGCGCCGCCATGGCGACCCACGACGCGGGCGTGAGGAGGCCGGACGGCAGGTTGGCGCCGAGCGCCACCCCTTCGGCGGAAGGGTCGCGCTGCTGTACCCCCGACCCGAACCGCCGGCCGGACCGCTCGTTGAACGCGCGGTAGCAGACGACCACGTCGGCCACCCCGGTCGCGACCGCCATGGCGGCCTGCTGGACGGTCGCGCACGCCGCCCCGCCGCCGTAGTGGATGCGCGAGAAGAACGACAGCTCACCGATGCCGGCCGCTTGGGCGACCGTGATCTCCGGGCTGGTGTCCATGGTGAACGTGACCATGCCGTCGACATCGGCGGGGGTCAGCCCGGCATCGTCCAGAGCCGCCCGCACGGCCTCCACGGCGAGCTTCAGCTCGCTGCGGCCGGAGTCCTTGGAGAACTCCGTCGCCCCGATGCCGGCGATCGCGGCGCGGCCGCCGAGGCTGTCGCGGTTGCGGACGCTCATGCGGTTGCCTCCGGGGTCGGGAGCATGACGGTCACCGTGCCGGTGACGTGATGGCCGAGCTTGTTGACGCCGAGGACTGCGATCTCGACAGCGGTCTCAACGGCGGTCTCAACGGTGCTTCCGGAGGTGCCGGCTTCGACGGACGTCACCTTGCCGGTCAACACCATCTCGTCCCCCGGATAGTTCGGCGCGCCCAGCCGGATCCGCACCGCCCGCAGCACCGCCCCGGGCCCCGCCCATTCGGTGATGTAGCGGCCGACCAGGCCGTTGGTGGTGAGGATGTTCATGAAGATGTCCGGCGAGCCCTTCTCCCGGGCGAGCTCCACGTCATGGTGCACATCCTGGAAGTCGCGCGAGGCGATGGCGCCCGCGACGATCAGCGTGCGGGTGACCGGGACGCGCAGCGGCGGCAGTTCCTCACCCGCCCGCACGGAACGGACCGGCGTACCGACCGGGGACTGCGTCATACGGCCTCCTCCTTGCCCAGCAACACACCCAGTTCGGCGAGGACTTCCGCGCCCCCGCCCAGATACGCGTCCAGCTGCCGTCCCCACAGGAAGTGCCGGTGGACGGGGTGTTCGAGGTCCGCGCCGATGCCGCCGTGCAGATGCTGCCCGGCGTGGACGACCCGCTTGCCGCCCTCGGACGCCCACCAGGCGGCGGTCAGGGCGTGGGAGGCGGCGGGCAGATGGTTGTCGAAGCGCCAGGCCGCCTCGTAGGCGGTGACGCGGATCGCCTCGGTGTCCATGTGCGCGTCGGCGGCGCGCAGCAGCACGCCCTGGTTCGTGGAGAGCGGACGCCCGAACTGCTCGCGCACCGAGGTGTACGCGACCGCCCGCGCCAGCGACCCCGCGCAGACCCCGGCCTGCAGCCCGGCGAAGGCGGTACGGGACCGCGCGAGAACCTCCTCGTACGCGGACCCGTCACCGAGCGGCTCGGCGGGCGTGCCGTCCAGCACGAGCCGGGCCGCGGCCCAGGGGGCGGTTGTTTCGACGGGCTCGACGGGCTCTGCGCCGGCGGATGCCGGCAGCCAGAAGAGCCGTGTCCCTGTGCCGGTCGCGGCGGGGACGAGGACGTGCGTGGCCTCGCGCAGCCAGGGCACGACCGGGAAGGTGCCGGTCAGGCGCCAGCCGTCACCGCTCGTGACGGCGCGCGCGGTCCGGTGCGGGAAGGCGCCGGTGGCGACGTACGAGCCGTCGCGCAGACCGGGCAGCAGCCGGGCGCGCTGCTCGTCCGTGCCGTGTGCGGCGACCGGCAGCAGACCGTACGCGCAGGTCGCGGCGAGCGGGATCCCGGCGGTCCTGCGGCCCGCCTCCTCCAGCAGCAGCACCAGGCCCAGCAGCCCGATCTCCTCGACGGCGGCCACCAGTCCGGCCTCGCACAGCGCCTTCCACGGCTCGGCGCTGCGGTCGAGTATCTCGGCGGCCAGATCACGGGCCGCCTGCTGCTCCTCGGTGGGAGTGAAGTCCATGTCAGTCCTCCACCGAGCGGAATACGGGCAGCGTGAACTCGCCGTCGACCGTCAGGAATTCGAGCGTCACGGGCAGCCCCGCGCGCACCTTGTCGTACGGCACTCCCGTGACGTTGCCGAGGATGCGCACGCCCTCCGCCAGCTCGACGAGGGCGACCGCGTACGGCGGGTCGAAGGCGGGGAACGGCGGATGGTGCATGACGACGTAGCTGAAGACGGTGCCTTCGCCCGCGGCCCGGACGGTGTCCCAGTCCGGGGAGCCGCATGCGTTGCAGCCCGGCAGCCACGGCAGCCGCAGCGTGCCACAGCCGGAGCAGCGCTGGATGAGCAGCTCGTGCCGCTCCAGGCCCTCCCAGTAGGCGGCGTTGTCGCGGTTGATCACCGGGCGGGGGCGCTGCGCGGCGGGCTTGGGGGTGGTTGTGGCGGTCTTCGTGGTGTTCGCGGTCTTCGCCGGCGTGTATTTGAGGATGCGGAAGCGGTGGGTGCCGCAGAGCTCGCCGTCCGCGTGGACGTCCATCCGGGTCGTCACGAAGTGGCCGGTGCCGAGCTTGGTGGTCTTGCGCGGCGATATGGACTCGATGACGGCGTCGAACGTGATCCGGTCGCCCGGACGCAGTGGCCGGAGGTACTCCTGCTCGCAGTCGGTCGCGACGACCGAGGTGTAGCCGGCCCCGTCGAGGAGCGTGAGGACCTCGTCGTAGGCGCCGGCGCGCGCGGTGCCCGCGGTGTGGCCGGAGAGCCCGCCCATGGTCCACACCTGGAGCATGGTGGCGGGGGCGGAACCGTCGGCGGGGACCGGGTGGCCCATCGCCTCGCACCAGTGCCGGATCATCGGCTCGTTGACCGGATCCTTGCCCTCGCCGCCGGCCGCGGCGATCTGCCCCACATGGACCTTGAGCCGCTCGTACAGATCGTCGGCCGCTGCTCCGCCCGTGCCCGCTTCGCCCGTCACCGCTTCGTCTGCCACCGGTCCGCCCGTCACCGCTTGCTCCTCTTCATCCCGAGCCGCATCGTCGCGACGATCTCCCGCTGGACCTCGCTGACACCGCCGCCGAAGGTGTTGATCTGCGCGGCCCGATTCATCCGTTCCAGCTCTCCGGCCTCCCCGCCCCTGATGAGCGCGGTCTCCCCGACCGCCTCCTGCAGCGCGCGGTAGATCTCGATCGCGCTCTCGGTGCCGGCGAACTTCACGCCGGACGCGTCGCCCGGGGTGAGGGTGCCCGCGCCGACGTCCTGGACCAGGCGCCAGTTGAGCAGCCGGGTCGCGGAGAGCCGGGCGTGGGCCTCGGCCAGCCGGGACGCGACCCAGGGGGTGTCGATCCGGCGGGCGCCGTTCTCGTCGGGCGTGCGGGCGCTCGCGAGCGCCGCGTCGTAGAAGTCCTCGGCCTGCATGCCGATGGCGGCCAGCGCGACCCGCTCGTGGTTGAGCTGGTTGGTGATCAGCGACCAGCCGGCGTTCTCCTCGCCGACGAGGTTGCCGTACGGGACGCGGATCGCGTCGTAGTACGTGGCACTGGTGGTCTGGCCGCCGACGGTGTGGATCGGGGTCCAGGAGAAGCCGGGGGCGTCGGTCGGGACGAGGATGATCGAGATGCCCTTGTGCTTGGGCGCCTCCGGGTCGGTGCGGCAGGCGAGCCAGATCCAGTCGGCGCCCTGGGCGTTGCTGGTGAAGGTCTTGTTGCCGTCGATCAGCCACCCACCGGCTGCGCCGGAAGCTTCTCCCTCGGCGGGTTCTCCCTCGTCAGGTTCTCCCTCGGCGGATTCTCCCTCGTCAGGTTCTCTCTCGTCGGGTTCTCTCTCGGCCTCGCTCCGAGCCTCGTCCGGTCCGGTTCTGATGGCGCGGGTGCGGAGGGAGGCGAGGTCGGTGCCGGCGTCCGGCTCCGTGTAGCCGATCGCGAAGACGCAGTCGCCGGAGAGGATCCGGGGGAGGAAGTACGCCTTCTGCTCGGGCGTCCCGTACTTCATCAGGGTCGGGCCGACGGTGTTGAGCGTGACCATCGACACGGGGGCGCCGGCCCGATAGGACTCGTCGAAGAACACGAACTGCTCGTCGGGGCCGCGTCCCTGTCCGCCGTACTCGGTGGGCCAGCCGAGGCCCAGCAGGCCGTCGGCGGCGATCCGTTTGAGGAGGCCGCGGGCGAGCGGACCGCCCGGCGGCTCGGCCCGGAGCGCCTCGCGGGTCTCCTCAGGTATCAGGCGGGTGAAGTACTCGCGCAGCTCGGCCCGGAGCTGGTGCTGGCGCGGGGTGGGGGCGAGGTGCACGGCGACGGCCTCCACGGGTTCGCAGATTTCTGACTGACCGTCAGATTCTCCGTCCCGCCCCGCCCTGTCAAGGCATGAGAAGTTGTCCACAGGCTGTGGACAAAAGTTCACGACCGCTGACCGGGCCGGCGCCGCGCCACCGAACCATCCTCCCGGGAGAACGCGACCGCGCGACGGCACTGAGCGTGCCGCCGCGCGGTCGTGTCACTGATCCGGTCAGCGCCGGCCCGTCACTACGGTTCGGCGAAGTGCCCGCGGGCCCGTCACCACAGTTCGGTGAAATGCACGTTCACGTTGCTCTGCTCGATCGCGGTGAATCCGGAGCCGTTCACGCTCGCGGTGTTGTTCTGGTTCGAAGCGCCCGATCCGCTCGCGCCCTGCTGGGTCGTGGTCACATTCCCGTGGTTCGAACCACCCACGTTCCCACCGGAGTTGCTCACGATGGTCGCGTTCGAGTGGCCGCCGGCGAAGGCGCCGTTGTCAGCAGCTGCCGTGCCCGCGAAGAGCACCGCGGCGAGGGGGAGTGCCGACACCGCAGCGAGGACGCGGAAGGTACGGATGCTTGCCATGTTGTTCCTCCAGGGAACCGAGAACGGGGGTGTGCGGGACGGTTGGCCGACCGCTCCGCCGACTGGTACGACGTCGCCGGAATCAGAGTTGCCCACGCAATCCCCGGCGAACCAGACCAGACGGCCTATTTAGCTCGCAAGCGTGACGATCTGTCGACAAACCCTCAAAGTGCCCGCGAAATACCCTTCATCCTCTTTTCTCCGGCCTCTCCGCCGCCCCACAAGAGCTGAAACGTTCAGGCAGATTTTCGGCCAACCTTCGCGCCAACCGCCCGCCTCGGCCGATCGCCCACCTGCGCCCTCTCCCCTTTTTCGAACGTGCGTACGAAACTGGATCCATGGCCCCTTCCGTCCTGCACGCCGCCGCGCTCGCCAACGCCCTGGCCGCCGCTTCCCGACAGCTGGCGGTCATCCCCCTGTCCCGCACCAAACTCCCGGCCGTGCGCTCCCCGCACCGCGGCGAATCCCCGCCCGTTCGCTGCCTGGGCGAATGCGGCACGATCGGCCACGGCGTGCACGACGCCACCACCGAACCCTTCGCCGTCCGCGCCCTGTTCGCCGCCGCCCCCTGGGCCACCGGCTACGGCATCGCCTGCGGATGCGCCCCGCACCACCTCATCGGCCTCGACCTGGACGTCAAGAACGGCCTGGACGGCGTCACCGCCCTCGCCGCTCTGGCGCGCGAACACGGCTTCGCCGTCCCGGAGACCGTCACCGTCCTCACCCCCAGCGGCGGCCGCCACCTGTGGTTCACCGGCCCTGCCGGTGCCGCCGTCCCCAACTCCGTCGGCCGGCCCGGCACCGCCCCCGGACCCGGCATCGACGTCCGGGGCCACGGCGGCTACCTCGTCGGCCCCGGCTCCGTCACCAACGCCGGCCGCTATCGGCTGGCGCCGCGCTCCCCCGGCCTCCCGGCGGCTCCGGTCCCCGCCCGGCTGCTCCGCCTCCTCACCCCACCGCCGCCCCCGTTACCCCGGCGCACCACCCACCACCGCGCGCTCGCCCTCCTCCAGTTCGTCCGCGACTCCCCGCGCGGCCAGCGCAACACGCGCCTGTACTGGGCCGCCTGCCGCGCCTACGAATCCGGCCACGGCGAATCCCTCGCCCCCGCCCTTATCGACGCCGCCACCCGGACCGGCCTCCCCCGCCAGGAAGCCGCCGCCACCATCGCCTCCGCCGCACGCCAGGCTGCGCCATAATTCGAACACGTGCTTGAATTACCGAGCTGCGGCGGACACCCACCCGCCGCGCGCACCGCCCTGCGCCGGCTCGCCGCTCCACGGAGTCCGCCGAGAAACGACCACCCGGGCCACGGCACCGGACCCCATGAGAAGCGTGACGAACGAGAGGGCGCGGCCATGAGCGCGGACGGGCCCCGGTACCTGACCGATCGGCAGGAGCAGATCGCGAAGGTCATCGTCGAGTGGACCGACCTCTACGGCTATCCGCCGACCGTCCGGGAGATCGGCGCGGCCGTCGGCCTGCGCAGCCCCGCAACGGTCGCCCACCACCTGGAGATCATGGAGAGCAAGGGCGTCCTGTCCCGCGTCCCGGGCCGCCACCGCTCCTACCAGGTGCACCGGTTGTGAAAGAGAACGACGAAGGGGCGCCCGCACATTGCGGACACCCCTTCGGTGAAGCGGTCCTTCGCTGAGCTGCTGCGGAGGATGTGAGATTCGAACTCACGGTGACATCGCTGCCACGACGGTTTTCAAGACCGTTCCCTTAGGCCGCTCGGGCAATCCTCCCGCGCCCCGCCCACCTGCGGTGGAGCGGCTACAGCCTAACGGGTCGGAGGGATGGCCAGGGTCAGTTCTTCTCGTCGCCGTCGCGCTTGCCCAAGGTGAGGGTTGCCGTGGCGGTCTTGCCGCCTCGGGTGTAGGTGACGGTGACCTTGTCGCCGGGCTGGCGCTGCCAGATGGCGCCGATGAGGGTCTGTCCGCTGTCGATGACGGTGTCGTCGAACTTGGTGATGATGTCGCCGGGCTTCAGGCCCGCCTTGTCGCCGGGGCCGCCGGGGACGACGGCCGGGTTGCCGCTGTTGCCGTTCTCCGTGACCTTGGCGCCCTCGCCGCGGTACTGGGTGTCGAGGGAGACGCCGATCACCGGGTAGACGGGCTGGCCGGTCGCGATGAGGTTGGTCGCGACGCGCTTGGCCTGGTTGATCGGGATGGCGAAGCCGAGGCCGACGCTGCCCGCCTGGGTCTGGCCGTCGCCGCCGCCGGCGGACTGGATGGCCGAGTTGATCCCTATCACCGCGCCGTTGGCGTTCAGGAGCGGTCCGCCGGAGTTGCCGGGGTTGATCGAGGCGTCGGTCTGGATGGCGCTCATGTACGAGGCGCTGGCGCCCTGTCCGTCGCTGGAGGCGACCGGACGGTGCATGGCGCTGACGATGCCGGTGGTGACGGTGCCGGAGAGGCCGAAGGGGGCACCGATGGCGATGGTGGCGTCGCCGACCTTGGTGCTGTCGGAGTCGCCGAGCGGGATCGGGTCGAGCCTGGCGTCACCCGCGTTCTTCAGCTTGATGACGGCGACGTCGTAACCCTGGGCGCGGCCGACGACCTCGGCGTCGTACTTCTTGCCGTTGGAGAACGTCGCGGTCAGCTTGCCGCCGTCGGCGGCCGGGGCCACCACGTGGTTGTTGGTGAGGATGTGGCCCTGCTTGTCGAAGACGAAGCCGGTGCCGGTGCCGCTCTCGCTGCCGCCCGACGCCTCGATCGTCACGACGCTCGGCAGCGCCTTGGCGGCGATGCCGGCCACGGAGTTCGGCGCGCGGTCCAGGACCTTGGGGTCGGAGGACGAACTGACGGTGGTGGAGTTGGAGTTGTCCTCGTGCTGCGCGGCCCAGTAGCCGACGCCACCGCCGACACCACCGGCGACCAGCGCGGCCACCAGCACCGCGGCGACCATCGAGCCCATGCCGCGCGGCTTGCGCTCGGCGGGCGGCGGTACGGGCACGTGGGCGCCCCACACCGGGCCGCCGGGACCGCCCGGGTGGCCGGGCTGCGGGACCGCGCCGGCGTACTGCGGGAACTGCGCCGTCTGCGGAGCGCCCGCGTACGGCTGCTGGGCGTGGGCCTGCGACGGGTCGGGCGCCACGTTCGGAACGGCCGGCGGCGTGGCGTACGGGTCCGCGGCGGCGGGCTCACCGTACGCGGCGGACGGCGCGGACTCACCGTAGGGCGTGGCCGCGGGCTCCCCGTACGGCGTGGCCGCGGCGGGCTGCTCGTACGCGGCGGACGCCACGGGCGGGGTGGGATCGCCCTGCGACACGGAGGCCGGGGACGGAGCGGGCAGGGCGTCGGTCACCGGCGCGGCGGGAGCGGGGATGTCGGCCGGCACCACGGGCAGGACGGCGGTCGGGGGCTCGGCCGGAGGCGCGGGCGGGGCGGCGGGAGCGACAGGTTCGGCCGGGAGGGCCGCCTTCGAGAGTTCGCCGTGCTCCGGCGCGACCGACTCCGCGCCGGATTCGGGCGCAGCCGGGACCTGGCCGGCCTCGTTCTCGGTGCTCACAGCGGTTCTCCTATTGTCAGAGCGCGGGTGTCAGGCTGGACACAGCATTTCCCACGCGGTGTCGGACCGCCGTAAGCGGTAGCTGTGTATGGCCCGCGTATGGAGCCGGGGGTGTGGCGGTGCCCAGGCGCGCGCGGTCGGCTTTCCACCGCGACGCGCAGCGATGGCACCATAGCCCGGTGACTTCTGCTCATGCGGTCCGGGATGCGTTCCCGGGCGGGAACCCGATCCAGGTCGTCGCCCACAGGGGGGCGTCCGAGGACGTACCCGAACATACGCTCGCGGCCTACCGCAGGGCCATCGAGGACGGCGCCGACGCCCTCGAATGCGACATCCGGCTGACGGCCGACGGCGAACTGGTCTGCGTGCACGACTGGCGCGTGAACCGTACGTCCAACGGCCGCGGCGCGGTCTCGTCCATGGAACTGGCCGATCTCGCCACCCTCGACTTCGGTTCGTGGAAGGGGCAGCACACCGACGGCGAGGCCCCGGACACCACCGACGACGAGCGCAGCAGCGTGCTGACCCTGGAGCGGCTGCTGGAGCTGGTCGCGGACACCGAGCGACGCGTCGAGCTGGCGATCGAGACCAAGCACCCCACCCGGTGGGCGGGGCAGGTCGAGGACCGGCTGCTGGAACTGCTGCGCCGCTTCGGCCTCGACGCCGCCCCGCCGCCGGGGGAGCACTCGGCGGTGCGCGTCATGAGCTTCTCGTCCCGTTCGCTGCGCCGCGTGCACACGGCGGCGCCGGCGCTGCCGACCGTCTATCTGATGCAGTACGTGTCGCCGCGGCACCGCGACGGGCGGCTGCCCGCCGGGGTGCGCATCGCCGGTCCGAGCATGCGGATCCTGCGGGCGAATCCGGGGTATGTCGCACGGCTGCACCGGGCCGGGCACCAGGTCCATGTCTGGACGGTGAACGAGCCGGCGGACGTGGACCTGTGCGTGCGGCTGGGGGTCGACGCGATCATCACCAATCGACCGAAGCAGGTGCTGTCCCAATTGGGGCGGTAAATAACGGTATTACGGGGAGTGCACCGGCGCGTTCGGACCGTGTTCGACCGATGTGAGTGCCCCAATAGATCGCAGTTGGCTTGTTTCCGGTCCAGTCCAAGGGGGCATTCATCCCGTGGCGTGGGGTGAAGGAGGTCTCGGGGGTGGCGTTGGTGGTGGCCCAGGAGGTGCCGACGTCCTCGACCATGGCCCTGTCCCATGGTCCGATGGGCGTGGCGGAGGCACGGCGCAGGCTCCGCAGGGAGCTGTGCGCGCACGAGGTGCCGGAGCCGGTGGTGGACGACGCGGTGCTGATCCTTTCGGAGTTGCTGAGCAACTCCTACCGGCACGCGCGTCCGCTCTGCGACGGACTGGACGAGGGATCCGGCAGGGCCGATGCCGTGGCCGACCCCTGCGGCATCCGCGCCGCGTGGCGGCTCGGTGACGACGGCCTGCTCAGCGTGGAAGTGACGGACGGCGGCGGCCCGACCCGCCCGCTGCCGGCCAGCCCCTCGCTCACCGCACGCGGTGGCCGCGGCCTGGGCATCGTCAACAACCTGTCCCTGCGCTGGGGCGTGCGGGACGGGCCCGGCGAGGTCACGGTATGGGCGCTGCTGCCGGTCAGAAGCCGGCACGCGCGGCGCGACGACCTGGCTCCGCGGCTGGACATCCCGATCGACTTCGCGGACCCGTTCGACGATCTGCCGTAGCGGTCCGGCTCAACGGTCTCCACGCTTCGGCTCAACGGTCGGGCTCGACGTTCCGACCCCTTCGGCCCGGCTCAGGCCCAACACCGGCCCGACTCCGGCCGGCGGTTATTTGCCACCCTTTCCCGGATCCGTCGAAGGTTTCCCCCGCGCGTTTCCGGCGTGCGGCCCGTCGAGCGCTAGGCTCACGGCCGAAACGTAGCCGTACCGGGAGAGATCGAGCCATGGCCAAGAAGCGCCCGACGAAGACGAATGCCCCGCAGATCGTCGACGGGGAAATCCCAGTAGTCGGCGCGCGGGAGCCGTGCCCCTGCAACTCCGGCCGCCGGTACAAGGCGTGCCACGGCCGCGAGGCCTCGCACGCGGTGACCGAGCTGGTCCTGCGGCCCTTCGAGGGGCTGCCCGGCGAATGCGACTGGGTGGCGCTGCGCGAGCTGGTGCCGGCCGCCACCGTCGAGCTGACGCTCAAGGGCGGGCTGCCCGCGGATGTGCCGTCGCTGACGCTGGCGACCGTGCTGCCGATGGCGTGGCCGGGGCTGCGCCGCGACAGCGGCAAGGTACTGCTGGGGCTGCAGAACGACACCGCCTCCGGCGACCTCAGCCGCGGTCTCGCCGACATCCTGCAGCGCGCGCTGACCGCCGAGCCGGGCACGCCCATCGAGGGCGCGCGCACGGACGGCGACGGACCGCGCATGCAGGACCTGCTGGACCTGGACGCGCCGTTCGAGCCGGTGGTCCACACCGGGTTCGAGTTCTGGCTGGAGAACGCCGGTGACGCCTCCGGCGACATCGCCGCCTCGCTGGAACGCGCCAACGCCGCGGCCATCCCGACCGTCCGGCTGTCCGGCGTGGACGCCGCGTACTGGTGCGAGACGCCGGACAAGAACCACCTGCGCTGGGTGATGTCGCACCCTGAGGAGCAGCTGCTCGACGCCATGGCGCGGCTGCACGCCGCCGGGGCGTCCTCGCTCGGCGACAACACCCGCCTGGTCGGCTCGTTCCGCGCGCACGGGCTGGTCGTCCCGGTATGGGACCTGCCGGTGGGGATGGGGGCGGACGAGGTCGAGAAGCCGGCCGCCGCGTTCGGCGAGCGGCTGCTGGAGGCGCTCGGTTCCACCGCGCCGCTGACCGGGGACGAGCGACGCGCCCGCAGCGGCTTCATGAACCGGCAGATCACGCTGAGCTGAGCCACCTCGCGGCGGTCCGGTCCATGGGATGGGCGTCCGGTCCCGGAGTCGGGACCGGACGCCGCTCCCGACTCCAGGAATGAGTGACTCCGGTCACAACTCCGGCCGCCCACCGGTAATTACGCCTTCCGCTTCCTTCTCGCGAATTTGCGTACGGAAGAAACCTTGTTACCGTTTAAACAGCCCGGTCGCTGGTGCATCCCCCGTCGCCAGCGACCGGGTTTTGCCATGTCCGGATCAGCCCTCACCAGGCCATGTCCGGAAGTTGATCTACTGTGGCTGATTTTCTGTTCAGCTATTGCTACCGATTGCTACCGGCTCGTAGCAGCATTCGCTCACTTCCCGCCGAAGCGAACTCCGCAACCGCGCTGTACTCCTGCGCCACACCATCATCCGGCGAAACATCTTTCACCGTCCGTTCGCGCGGGGTCTCGCACGAACCCGGACCGTTCGCCGCCCCGATCGTGCACTCCACCCGCACCGTCCGGCCGTCCGGCCGCATCAGGATCAGTACGCCGCCGAGCGGGCCGCCGGTCGCATTGCGGTAGTACGTACGCGCCCACGTGTCGCCGGCCACCGCGATGGTGCAGGTCTGCGCCTGGATACCCTCGGGTGAGCTCAGTTGGGGCCCGCAGGACACGACAGGGCGCAGCGCGGCGGAACCGTCGGACGACCCGGTGGACGCTCCGGTGGACGACCCCGCGGACGACCCGCTCGGGGCGGCCCCGGTGGTCGTGGAACCGTCGGAGGCCGGTCCGAGCGCCGGGAGCAGCCCGTCGACGGGCCCCGCACCGGGGCCGTCCGCCACCCCGGGCACGGACTGCGGCCGGTCGCTCCGCGCGGCGCGGGCCGGCGGACCCGCGGGGCCGGCGGGACCGGCGGTGGCGGCGGCCAGCGGCAGCACCACCGCGAGCGCGATCACGCTGGTGAGGGCGATCATGCGCAGATTCGGGGCGCGCTCCATCGGGTTCCACCTGTCAAGGATTGCGGCTGGTGCGGTGCGCCGAACATATCGGGCCCATCACGCCAAAAGGAGAGCCGTTGCCCCGTATACCGGGCAACGGCCCCTTGCTGCGACCCGAACGAGTGACGCCGTCAACCGAGCGCAGCGCCCCGGCCGCAGGGCGGCGCCCTGAGTACGTTCAGTACGTGAGGTGCGTCCCGTCCGGTGCCGTCCGGCCGGCGCGGACGAGGGTGTCCACGATGAGCGCCACGCCCGGCAGCCACGGCGACGTGGTGCCCTCGTCGACCACCGGCGGCCGGATCCACCGCAGTTGCCCCGCGCTGGTGCTCGACGGCGGCAGCGCCACGTAGCCGCCCTGCCCGTGATAGCGCAATGAGCTGGGCACCCATTCGTGGGAATCGAGCAACTCGCCCAACTCCTCCAGGGAGTACGGGGCGACGAGCAGGACGAAGCGGGTCGGGGTGGCCATCACCGGGCCGAGCCGGACGCCCAGCCGGTCGAGGGTGTCCAGTGCCCGCGCGCCGGCCACGGCCGGCAGGCTGACCGCCGAGACGCGGTCGCCCGTCGCGAGCACGACGGGCGCGTCGGGGCGGGCCGTCCACCACCAGCGGACCATCCGCGGGTCGCGGGTGGCGGCCATGAGTCCGGGGTCGTGCGGGTGCACCCCGGGTACGGGGCAGTCGGGGCGCGGGCAGGCGCACGGCTGCGCGCCCGCCGCCCGCCAGGAACCGCGGCGGTCGTACCCGACACCGGGCACCACCGGCCATTTCCACTGTTCGGTGTAGGTGAGAACCGCGCTGAGCAGCGCGGACTGGCCCCTCCATCGGAACGAGAGCTTGCGTCGCCTTCCGAGGATCTCGCGCATAGCGCAAAGTTCCTTTCCGTTAACGCTCAGAGGATCTGCCCATGACACAACGTAATCTCGAGCACACCGCTTACAAGGCAGCGCATCACGCTGCTAGCCGAGCGTGGAACGTGGCGAGGGGTGGCGCACGCATGGCGCTTGCTGTTCTGTCTGCCGCGCTGTGCGGTTCCGCTGGGTGTGGGAACACCCCGCCACTCGGGGGTAGGCCGGCCGTCATCTACTAGTAGGACGCTTGAGCCAGACACCGGGTTCCTACCCACCACCGTGAATATGACGCGCTGTTGGACGGCATCAGTCGACCGTCAATTGTCTTCGGGTGTGGTCATTTTCGGCCAAGCTTTCGGAGCACGACACCACTCCTTCTACCAGCACAATCCTGGACATGCCCACGATCAGGCGTGTACAAGTGGAAACCTGGTAGCGGCGCAGCACGATCTGGGGGTTTGCGATGCTATTGACGCAATTGACCTGCTTCATCAAGCCCCGTACGCGAGTCGGTAAAAATCCTGAATCGCTGACAAATAGCACTGTTCGTCGCTCAGGCCGTGATCTCACGGGAAGCCGTCGGCCATGAGCACCACCCGGGTGCCAAAAGTGGCCGGAACCAAGCCACCCATTCCCGCCGCGCCACACACTTCCGCCCCTGCGGCCGAATGCCGCCCCGTGGATCGGCTCGCAGCCGTCCAGGACCGGCTGGCCTGCTGGATCTCCGATCTCACCACACTTCACGAGCTCACCGAGCGTCTCGCCCGCACCACCGGCCTCGACGAGGCGCTGCGCGAAGTGCTGCGCGCCGGTGCCGCGTTGGTCGGCGCCCGCCGTGGTCTGCTCGTGCTGGAACCCGCCGACCGGCTCGGCCCCGACACCACCGTCGGCCTCGGCCTCGGCCACGCCGACCTGGGCACCATCGAGACCGTGCCGCACGGCGCCGCCTCCTACGGGATCCTGATCGACGGCCCCGACGAGAGCGCCGCCGACATCGGCGACAGCGCCCAGAGCTCCGACGGCGCCGAGGGCATCGAGGGAACCGACGGCGCCGCTGACGTCCTGGACGCGAACGCGCCCGCGAAAGCGTCCGGCGGCACGGAGAGCGACGGCCGCGTGGGCCGCGGCGAGATCATCCACCCCGATCTGCCGCACGAGCCCGGCCTCGACCCGCGCCACCGCGAAGTCGCCGCGCACCTCGGCTTCGACGCCAGCTACGCGCTGCGACTGACCACCGAGCGGACCGGCCATCTCGCCGCGGCCGTCTGGCTCTACGACGAACCGGCCGAGCCGGTCGAACGCCAGCGCCATCTCGTCGGTCTCTACGGCCGGTACGCGGCCGAACACATCGCCCGCCAGCTGGAAGTGACCCGCGCCCGCACCACCGTCGCCACCCTCGCCGAGGAGTTGCTGCCCGCCCGGCTGCCGCGCGTCGCCGGCGTGCGGATGGCCGTACGGCACCACACCGGGCCGCGCGGCGGCGGCGACTGGTACGACGCGCTGCCGCTCCCCGAGGGCGCGCTCGGCCTCGCGGTCGGCGGCGTCACGGGCTCCGGGCCGAGCGCGGTCGCCGCGATGGGTCGGCTGCGGGCCTCGCTGCGGGCCTACGCCGTTATGGAGGGCGAGGACCCGGTCGCCGTCCTGTCCGACCTGGAGCTGCTGCTGCGGCTCACCGAGCCCGCCCGCTCGGCGACCGCGCTGTTCGCGTACGCGGAGCCCGAACGCCACAAGCTCGTGATGGCCGGCGCGGGACACTGCCCGCCACTGATCATCGGCGAGCACCGGCTCGAATACGTCGAGACCTCGCTCTCCGCCCCCCTGGGCATGCTGAGCTGCTGGGAGGCGCCCAGCGTCGAGGTCCGGCCGGAGCCGGGCGAGACGCTGCTGCTCTACACCGACGGCCTGCTGCACCGCACCGGCGAACCGATGGACCGCGCGCTGGCCCGGCTGCACGCCGCCGCCCAGAGCGCGCCCCGCGCCACCCGCGACGACCCGGACCTGCTCGCCGACCACGTGCTGCGCACCGTGCTGCCGGACGGGCTCGACACGCTCGACAGCCCGGAGGACGTCGTCCTGCTCGCCGTCCGCTTCGACTGAACTCCCACCCGGCCACCCGCCGGCCGGACACACGACCAGGACGTGACCAGGCACACATTCAGGAACAATCCGGGTAGAGCGGACCCCACCAGGTCCGCTTTGCCGCACTTGGTGACTTAAGCCCCCTGTAGTGGACCTTCCGTACGCACATACGATGGATCGGTCTATTGCGAGGAGGCAGGACGTGTCCGAAGAGGTCGAAGCGGCCGAAGAGCAGCCGATCAAGCAGCGTAAGAACGGTCTCTACCCCGAGGTCTCCGACGAGCTCGCCGAGCTGATGAAGTCCGACTGGGCCGACACCGAACTGCACGACCTGCAGCCGATCGCCCAGGCGCCCCACGCCGCCCGCCGCCGGGCCGCGCTGTCCGCCCGCTTCCCGGGCGAGCGGCTGGTCATCCCGGCGGGGAACCTCAAGACGCGCTCCAACGACACGGAATACCCCTTCCGCGCGTCCAGCGAGTACGTCCACCTCACCGGCGACCAGACGCAGGACGCCGTCCTGGTCCTGGAGCCCGCCAAGGGCGGCGAGGGGCGGCACGACGCCACGGCGTACCTGCTCCCCCGCTCCAGCCGCGAGAACGGCGAGTTCTGGCTCGACGGCCAGGGCGAGCTGTGGACCGGCCGACGCAACAGCCTCGCCGAGGGCGCCCAGCTGCTCGGCCTGCCGTGCGCGGACGTCCGCGAGGTCGTCGCGCAGCTGGCCGTGGCGACCGGCCCGGTCCGGGTCGTGCGCGGCTATGACGCGGCCGTCGAGGGCGCGCTGACCGACAAGGTCACCGCCGAGCGCGACGCCGAGCTGAAGGAGTTCCTCTCCGAGCTGCGGCTGGTCAAGGACGAGTGGGAGATCGGCGAGCTGCAGGCGGCGGTCGACTCCACCGCCCGCGGCTTCGAGGACGTCGTCAAGGTCCTGGACAAGGCCGAGGCGACCTCCGAGCGCTACATCGAGGGGACGTTCTTCCTCCGCGCCCGCGTCGAGGGCAACGACATCGGCTACGGCTCGATCTGCGCGGCAGGACCGCACGCCACCACCCTGCACTGGGTGCGCAACGACGGCCCGGTCCGCTCCGGCGAACTGCTGCTCCTGGACGCCGGTGTGGAGACCCACAGCCTCTACACCGCCGACGTCACCCGCACCCTGCCGATCAACGGCCGGTTCAGCGACATCCAGCGCAAGATCTACGACGCGGTCTACGAGTCGCAGTCGGCGGGCATCGCGGCGGTCAAGCCCGGCGCCGCCTACCGCGACTTCCACGACGCCTCGCAGCGCGTACTCGCCGAGAAGCTCGTCGAGTGGGGCCTCGTCGAGGGCCCGGTCGAGCGGGTCCTGGAGCTCGCGCTGCAGCGCCGCTGGACCCTGCACGGCACCGGCCACATGCTCGGCCTGGACGTCCACGACTGCGCGCAGGCGCGCACCGAGACGTACGTCGACTGCGTGCTGGAGCCCGGCATGGTGCTGACCGTCGAGCCCGGTCTGTACTTCCAGGCGGACGACGAGTCGGTGCCGGCCGAGTACCGCGGCATCGGCGTCCGCATCGAGGACGACATCCTCGTCACCGCCGACGGCAACCGGAACCTGTCGGAAGGGCTGCCGCGCCGCTCGGACGAGGTCGAGGCGTGGATGGCCGGCCTCAAGGGCTGACCCACGCGACGCGTGACATGTAATCCGCCTCGGGCGCCGCGGTCCGGCACCCGGGGCGGTTTACTGACCGCCGTGACGACAACCGACCCCGCGCTGCGCGCCATGGCCCATCCGGTACGGCTGCGCATGCTGTCCTTGATGTGGGCCTCCCCGCTCTCCGCGGCGGAGCTCTCCCGGGAACTGGACATCTCGCACGCGCTCGCCAGCCAGCATCTGCGCCGGCTGGACGCGGCCGGCCTCGTCGAGCTCAGCGAGGTCCGCTCCCACCGCGGCGGCAGGGAACGGCGCTACCGCACCGTGCACGGCACCCCGCTCTCCGACCGGCAGGACGGCACCCCGCTGCTCGCCGAGGCGCTCGCGCACAACCTGCGGGTCCGGGCCGCCCGTCGGGCGCCGGGGCAGGAGGGCGTGACCTCGGACGCGGAACTGTGGGTGGCGCCCGAGGCCTGGGACACGTTCCGTACCCGCACGGCGGAACTCCTCGCCGACCTGCACGAGGCCGCCCGCGCCCCGCACACCCCCGGCTCGGTCCTGCTCGGCGCCACGGTGATGGCGTTCCTCCTGCAGGCAGAGGAGGAGGCGGAGGAGGGCCCTGCCGCCCCTTAGCGCCGGCAGGCCTCGTTCAGCTCAGGACGCCTTGAGCAGCGAGTCGTCCCGCCACTTGAGGACCTTGTCGATCGTCACCACAGCGCCCCGGCCCGGCCGGTTGTGGAAGTGGACGTGGTCCACCAGCGCCTCGATGAGAAACAGTCCCCGTCCGTCCTCGGCGTGCCGGCCCTTCATGGCCAGCGGACGGGCGAGTTGGTGGCGTGGCCGGTCGGGCGCGAAACCCGGACCGGAGTCCGCGATCTCGATACGGCAGCGGTCGCCGTCGATGCGCGCCGTCACGCTGTAGTCACCCTCGCCCGCGTGTTCCACCGCGTTCGCACAGGCCTCGGACAACGCCACCGACAGGTCGTAACAGATCTCCGGATCCACACCGGCGGTCTGCATCGTCCCCAGCAGCAGCCGTCGGGCGAGCGGAACGCTCGCGGCCTCGCGCCGCAAGTGGAGAGACCACCAGATGCTCATGCTCCAGCCTCCAGGCCGCGGCTCGACTTACGGATACCTATAGCCACGAATTGCGCCCCGTAAGCGTCCTCTTGACGTGATGCCGCTCATTCGGCGGATGTGGGACCCCGGCGTACAGGTGTAAAAGGACGAGTCGGCCGCACCCCCCGCAAGCCGGACACCCCCCGTATGCGCCCGTTCGGAGCGGTGAGAGGATGACGCCCGTCATGGCTTCCCCTTCCCTCGTTTCCCCCACGCGCGCGGGCGCCGGGCTGCGACTGCTGCGGGCCACGCTCTTCACCGCGGTCTGTGTCGTGCTGTCCGCGGCCGGGCACGGACTGGCGTCCCGCAACGGGGTGCCGGTGGGGGCGTTGGTGGTGGGCAGCCTCGCGGTCTTCGCCGTCGCCGCGCCGCTGGCCGGGCGGGAACGGTCGCTGCGGGGGATCGCCACGACACTCGCTCTGGGGCAGCTCGCGCTGCACGCCGTGTTCGGCGCGGGACAGGCCTGCGCGGAACCCGCCACGGGTCAGAACGGCGCCGCCGGCGTCATGGCACTGGCCGGCCGCCTGCTGTGCGGCAGCCACACCGCGGGCACGGCCCTCACCCAGCAGAGCGCGGAACGGATCGTCCGCCACGCCGGAATCGACCCGGCGTCGGCGATGTCCATGAGCCCTGTCACTCGATCGGGTGACGCCGGCATGCACTCGGCGATGGCGTACTCGCTGCCGATGCTGCTCGCCCACCTGTTCGCCGCGCTGGCCACCGGTTGGCTGCTGCAGCGCGGCGAGGCCGCCCTGTGGCGGCTGGTGGGCCTGTCGGCCGACGTGCTGCGCGGCGCGCTCGGCGCGCTGGTGCGCGTCATGGTCGCGGAATCGGTCGACGGCCGGCTCCGCGCGCTCCGGCCGCGCCGGTTCGCCGCCGGGCAGATTTTGGCGGGAAGCGTACGGCTGCGCCACAGCATGGCGCGGCGCGGGCCACCGGCCTACGCCCTGGCGGTCTGACGCGAGCGGTCTCCACCGGTCCGGTTTCCACCGGCCACGGGGGGCGGCGGTCTCGCGCGTGCCGCATACGCGCCGACCCTTCCCTCACCACTCACCGTGGAGTCCTGCCTCATGAACAGTTCCCGCATGCGCCGCCTGACCACCGTCGGCGCGCTCACCGGTTCCGCGCTGCTGATGGCCGTCGTACCGGCCTTCGCCCATGTCTCCGTCCAGCCCGGCACGGCCCCCAAGGGCGGCTACAGCACCGTCGCGTTCAAGGTCCCGAACGAGCGGGACAACGCCTCGACGATCAAGCTCGAAGTGAACCTGCCGGCGGACCACCCGATCGCGTCCGTCTCCACCCAGGCCGTGCCCGGCTGGAAGGTGGAGGTCACCAAGACCAAGCTCGCCAAGCCGCTGACCATGCACGGCAAGCAGATCACCGAGGCCGTCACGAAGATCACCTGGAGCGGCGGCACCATCGAGCCCGGCCAGTTCCAGCAGTTCCCCGTCTCGTTCGGCCCGCTTCCCGACGACACGGACCAGCTGGTCTTCAAGGCCCTCCAGACGTACTCGAACAACGAGGTCGTGCGCTGGATCGAGGAGGAGAAGCCCGGTGCGGCCGAGCCGGCGAACCCGGCGCCCGCGCTGAAGCTGACCGCGGCGGCGGACGCCCACGGCGCCGCGGCCCCCGCCGCCGACACCAAGGCGAAGGACACGACGACCGCGGCGGCCGCGAATTCCGACAGCAGCGACTCGACCGCGCGGATCCTGGGCATCGCCGGAATCGTCATCGGCGTCATCGGTGTCGCGTTCGGTGTCCTGGCGGGACGCCGCCGCACCTCCGCCTGACGCACCGGCCGGGCGGCCGTAAGGCACGTTTTCGGCACTTCTGATGCTCCGTTCCGCAGAACCGGGACCTGCGGGCCCGGTTCGCCGTTGCATCAGTACGCCGTCGACCGGTACGGCCGCCCGGCCCCGCCATCGCACTCCTCGGGAATCCTCAATGCGCACAACGATCAAGATCGGCGTGGCCCTGGCGGCCGTCGCGGCCCTCGCCGGATGCGGGGCCTCCGGCGGCGACTCCAAGGAGCCGCTCGCGGTCGTCTCCGGAGCGGCGTCCAAGCCGGGCACCCTCCTCGACGCCCCCTTCAGCAAGCCGGAACTGACGCTCACCGACACCCACGGCAAGCCGTACAACCTGGTCAAGGAGACGGCGGGCCGTCCCGTTCTGCTCTTCTTCGGCTACACCCACTGCCCCGACGTGTGCCCGACGACGATGAGCGACCTCGCCATCGCCACGTCACGGCTGTCCAAGGCCGACCAGGAGAAGCTGCGGGTCGTGTTCGTCAGCACCGACCCCGAACGCGACACCCCTCAGCGCCTCGGCGAGTGGCTGGCCGCCCAGGACAAGAACTTCATCGGTCTGACCGGCGACTTCGGCACGATCCAGAAGGCCGCCAAATCCGTCGGCATCGGCATCGACAAACCGGTGAAGGAGAAGGACGGCAGCATCACCGTCACGCACGGCGCCGAAGTCCTGGCCTTCTGGCCGAAGGACGACAAGGGGCATGTGCTCTACATGTCGGGCACCACCGCGGACGAGTTCGCCGCCGACCTGCCGAAGATCATCGGGAGCGTGGCCCCGTGAGGCGCCGGACGCCCGCGACAGCCGTCGCCCTGACGGTCGCCCTCGCCGCCGCCCTCGCGCTCGCCGGCTGTTCCTCGGCGTCGGACGCCTCGGCACACGCCGGCGCGAAAGGGCCGAAACTCTCGGTGAGCGGGGCGTACATACCGCAGCCGGTGATGGCCGACATGGCCGCCGGGTACTTCACGGTCACCAACACCGGCGACACCGACGCGGAACTCACCTCGGTCAGCAGCGACCTGGCGGCCGACATCACCATGCACACCACCGCGGAGAACCGGATGCGCAAGGTGAACTCCCTCACCGTGCCGGCGGGCGGGCGGCTTACGCTCAGCAGCGGCGGCAACCACCTGATGCTGATGGAACTCACGCACAAGCCGGTGGCCGGCGACAAGGTCTCCATGGAACTGCACTTCGCCGAGGCCGGCCCGATCGGCGTCACCGTGCCGGTCGAGCCGACCGGCTACCGGCCGAAGGACTGAGGGGAGCAACGATGACCATCAGGCGTGCGCTGGTCGTACTGGGCGCCCTGCTCGCCGTCGTGCTCGGGGCCGCCGCCCCGGCTTCGGCGCATGCCGCGCTGCTGAACACCACCCCCGGGGAGGACTCCGTCGTCAAGACGGCGCCGCAGCAGGTGCTGCTCACCTTCTCCGAAGGAGTGCTGCTGTCCGCCGACTCGCTGCGGGTCCTCGACCCCGCCGGCGGCCGGGTGGACAGCGGCACACCGCAGCACGCCAACGGCAACAGCTCCACCGCCGTGGTCGCGCTGCGCGCCGGGCTCGGCGACGGGACCTACACCGTCGCCTGGAAGGCCGTCTCGGAGGACAGCCACCCGGTCGCGGGCGCGTTCACGTTCTCCGTCGGGGCCCCGTCCAAGACCACCGTCGTCCTCTCCGAGCAGGACCAGGCCGTCGGCGGCGGCCCCGCCGGCGTCCTCTACGGCATCGGGCGCTACGTCGCCTACGCCGGATTCGCGCTGCTCGTCGGCGCCTCCGTCTTCCTCGCCGTGTGCTGGCCGCGCGGCGCGCTGCTGCGCCCCATGCAGCGGATCGCGGTCGGCGGCTGGGTCGCGCTCGTCGCGTCCACCATCGCGCTGCTGATGCTGCGCGGGCCCTATGTGAACGGCAGTGGGCTCGGGGACGCGCTCGACCTCGGCGTGATGCGCGACGTCCTGAACACCCGCCCGGGCGCCGCCCTGCTGTCCCGGCTGCTGCTGCTCGCCGCCGCCGCCGTCTTCCTGGCGGTCCTGTTCGGCTCGTACGCCAAACGCGGGACGCCCACCAACGAGAGCGAGCGCGCCGAGCGCGCCGACCTCGCCTGGGGTCTGGGCATCGGCGGCGGGGTCATCGCGACGGGTATCGCCGCGACCTGGGCGATGGCCGAACACGCCTCCGTCGGCATCCAGTCCGGCCTCGCCATGCCGGTCGACATCGTGCACCTGCTGTCGATGGCGGTGTGGCTGGGCGGCCTGACCGCCCTGCTGACCTCGCTGGTGGCGGGGCTCGGCATCGAACGCGAAGCCGTCCAGCGCTTCTCGCGCATCGGCTTCGCGGCGGTGACGACGCTGGTCGCCACCGGCATCTACCAGTCCTGGCGGCAGCTCGGCTCGTGGGACGCCTTCGTCTCCACCTCGTACGGGCAGCTGCTGCTCGTCAAGATCGGCCTGGTCGTCCTGCTCGTCGAGCTGGCCTGGCTGTCGCGACGCTGGACCGCGCGGCTCGGTGCGCCCGCCGTCTCCGTCACCGCCGCGGCGGCCGTCAAGCGGCCGGAGCGCGTCGTGGCCGGCTCGTCCACCGACCCCGCGCGCCAGGCGCAGCTGCGGCTCCAGCGCACCGCGCGGGACAAGACCCAGGCCAAACGCACCCGCGAGGCGGACCTCGAACGCAACGGGCTGCGCAAGTCCGTGCTGGCCGAAGTCGTGGTGGCCGTCGTCGTCCTCGCCGTGACGACGCTGCTCACCGGCACCCAGCCCGGCCGCGCGGCGCAGGAGAAAACCGGTTCCGCGCCCGCGCCCGCCACCTCGTCGGGGCTGCCGCTCAGCGTGCGCATCCCGTACGACGCGGGCGGCGCCAAGGGGAAGGGCCAGGCCCTGATCACCATCGACCCGGGACGGGTCGGCCAGAACGAGGTGCACGTCCTGATCTCCGGCGCGGATCCGGTGCCGGTCGACGTGCCCGAGGTGAAGCTCGACTTCACCCTCAAGGCCAAGAACATCGGGCCGCTGTCCGTACCGCTCCAGCACCTCGACGTCGGCCACTGGACCGCGGCCTCGGTACAGCTGCCGATGGCCGGGACCTGGCAGGTGTCCATCACCGTGCGGACCTCGGAGATCGACCAGGTGACCGAGACCAGGAACGTAGAGATCACGTCATGACCGAGCAGCAGACGACCGGCGAACAGACCACCGACGGGCGGATGCCCGGGCAGCGCGCCGCCGACGAGCCCCCCGCCGCGCGGGCCCTCACTCGGCGGCGGCTGCTCGGCACCGCGGGAGCGGCCGGCGCGGCGGGCCTGATGGTCGGCGGCGCGGGCGGGGCCCTCGGCAGCGCGGTCCTGCGGGACGGGCCGACGACCCTGACCTCGGTCGGCTCGACCCGCGTCCCCTTCCGCGACGGCACGCACCAGGCCGGCATCACCACCCCCCAGCAGGCCCGCGGCCACCTGGTGGCCTTCGACCTCGCCGCAGGCCAGACCCGCAAGAACGTCGCGGCCCTGCTGCGGCGCTGGTCGAGCACGGCCGAGCAGCTGGTCGGCGGCCGACTCGACGCCGACGACGACCAGATCGCCTTCGACGCGGGCCCGAACTCGCTGACGGTCACCTTCGGGTTCGGCGGTTCGCTGTTCACGAAGACCGGCCTGCAGGACCAGGCGCCGCAGGCCCTCGCACCGCTCCCGCCGTTCTCCGCGGACGCGCTGGACCCGGCCCGCAGCAACGGCGACCTGTGGGTGCAGATCGGCTCGGACGACGCACTCGTCGCCTTCCACGCCCTGCGCGTGCTGCAGAAGACCGCGGGGGACAGCGTCCGGGTGCGCTGGCAGATGAACGGCTTCAACCGCACCCCGGGCGCGACCCTCCGGCCGATGACGTCACGCAACCTCATGGGCCAGGTGGACGGCACCAACAACCCCAAGCCCACCGACCCGGACTTCGACGGGCGGATCTTCGTGCCGGCCGGCGGCACGGCCCGCTCCCCGCAGTGGATGGCGGGCGGCTCGTACGCGGTGGTGCGCCGGATCCGGATGCTCCTCGACTCCTGGGACCATCTGTCCGTGGAGCGGCAGGAGAAGGTGATCGGCCGCCGCAAGTCGGACGGCTCGCCGCTGTCCGGCGGCACCGAGACGACCCCCGTGGACCTGGACAAGCGGGACGACCGGGGGGCGCCGGCCATCGCCGGCGACGCGCACATCCGGGTCGCCGCACCTGCCTCGAACGGCGGAGCGGCGATGCTCCGCCGGCCGTTCTCGTACCACGACGGCATCGGCGCCGACGGAACCCCGGACGCCGGTCTGCTCTTCGTCTGCTGGCAGGCCGATCCGCAGCGCGGATTCGTCCCCGTGCAGCGCAAGCTGGACCGGGGGGACGGGCTGTCCCGCTTCCTGCGCCACGAGTCGAGCGGCCTGTTCGCGGTCCCCGGCGCGCCGGGCCCCGGTGAGTACGTGGGGCAGCGGCTGCTGGAGTCGTGAATCCGTCCGGCGCATTAGGGTGACGGTATGTCGGCGAGCCGCTACACGTATCTGGGTCCTGAAGGCACTTTCACCGAGGCCGCGCTGAGAACGCTGCCCGAGGCGGCGACCCGGGAGCTGGTCCCCATGGTGTCGGTGCCGGCGGTGCTGGACGCCGTGCGCAACGGTGAGGCCGGCGGAGCACTGGTGCCCATCGAGAACTCGGTGGAGGGCGGCGTGACCGCCACCCTGGACGAGCTGGCGACCGGCGTGCCGCTGATGATCTACCGCGAGGTGCTGCTGCCGATCGCGTTCGCGCTTCTCGTGCGACCGGGCACCAAGCTCAGTGACGTGAAGACGGTGACCGGCCACCCGGTCGCGCAGCCGCAGGTGCGCAAGTGGCTGCGGACCCAGCTGCCGGACGCGCTGTGGGAGTCGTCGGCGTCGAACGCGGACGGTGCGCGGCTGGTGCAGGAGGGCCGGTTCGACGGCGCGTTCGCGGGCGAGTTCGCGGCGCCCACGTACGGTCTCGAACCGCTCGTCACCGAGATCCATGACGCGAAGAACGCGGCGACGCGCTTCGTGCTGGTCGGCCGCCCGGCCCGGCCGGCGGCGCCGACCGGCGCGGACAAGACCTCGGCCGTGTTCTGGCTGGGGGACGACCACCCGGGCGCGCTGCTGGAACTCCTCCAGGAGTACGCGGTGCGCGGTGTGAACCTGGTGCGGATCGAGTCGCGGCCGACGGGCGAGGGCATCGGCCGGTACTGCTTCTCGGTGGACTGCGAGGGGCACATCACCGACCGCCGGGTCAGCGAGGCGCTGATGGGGCTCAAGCGGATCTGCCCGCAGGTGCGGTTCCTCGGCTCGTACCCGCGGGCCGACGAGGTCCGTCCCCAGGTGCGCCCCGGAACGACCGACGGCGAGTTCACCGAGGCCGCGGACTGGCTGGGCCGGGCGCTGGACGGACGGGGCTGAGTTGTCCACCGAGTTATCCACAGGCCTGAGCTCCAGCCTGGGGATAACTGGGGATAAGTCGACAGACCAATCTGACCTAGTCGACAAATCGGTACACAGGCACCGAGGCCGTCCACAGTGGCGCAGGTCGGCCTTCGTCAGCCCAATTCCTCTGATCAACTCTATAGGGGGAACACTTCTCACTCGAAAGTGAGTGTTAAGCGGGTTTGGACCGGGAATCCTTCGCCGAGCACCGGGCGTCCGGAACGATCAACTCCGTCTTCCACAGTTCGCACACACAACCTGTGGACAAAGGAAAAGAATCCCCATCCACCTGTGGATAACCGGGGTCCGCACCCCCTCTCAACTCCCGTTCTCCACAAGGATGGTGCCTCGATGGAGGGATGCGGTGAATTCGGTTGACGGTGACCTTTTGTCCGTTATTGGATTTCGCTCCCCTTTTCCGAGAAACGGACATAACACCACTTAAAGCCCTTAACTTGTCGCGTCGGGCCCCTCCGCCCCGGTAGCCTGTAGCCGTGATTGACCTTCGCCTGCTTCGTGAGGACCCCGACCGTGTGCGCGCCTCCCAGCGCGCCCGTGGAGAGGACGTCGCGCTCGTCGACGCCCTCCTCTCCGCCGACGAGCGGCGCAGGTCGTCCAGTCATCGCTTCGACGAACTGCGCGCCGAGCAGCGCCAGCTCGGCAAGCTCATCCCCAAGGCCCAGGGGGACGAGAAGACCGAGCTGCTGAAGAAGACCGGCGTGCTCTCGGCCGCGGTCAAGGCGGCGGACGCGGAGCAGAACGAGGCCGCCCAGGAGGCCCAGCGCCTGCTGCTGCAGCTCGGCAACCTCGTCCACCCGGACGCGCCGATCGGCGGCGAGGAGGACTTCGTCGTCCTCGAGCAGCTCGGTGCCCCGCGCGACTTCGCCGCCGAGGGCTTCGAGCCCAAGGACCACCTGGAGCTGGGCGAGATCCTCGGCGCCATCGACGTGGACCGCGGCGCCAAGGTCTCCGGCTCGCGCTTCTACTACCTGACGGGCGTCGGCGCGCTGCTGGAGCTGGCCCTGGTCAACGCGGCGATCGCGCAGGCCACCGCGGCCGGCTTCGTCCCGATCCTCACCCCCACCCTCGTCAAGCCCGCGGCCATGGCCGGCACCGGCTACCTCGGCCAGGTCGAGGACGACGTCTACTACCTGGAGAAGGACGACCTGTACCTGGTCGGCACCTCCGAGGTCCCGCTCGCCGCGTACCACATGGACGAGATCATCGACGCGGCCAAGCTGCCGCTGCGGTACGCCGGCTTCTCGCCGTGCTACCGCCGCGAGGCCGGGTCGTACGGCAAGGACACCCGCGGCATCATCCGGGTGCACCAGTTCGACAAGGTCGAGATGTTCGTCTACACCACTCCGGAGGACGCGGAGGCCGAGCACCAGCGGCTCCTGGAGTGGGAGAAGCAGTGGCTGACCGCTCTGGAGCTGCCGTTCCAGGTGATCGAGCTCGCCTCGGGCGACCTGGGCTCCTCGGCATCGCGCAAGTTCGACTGCGAGGCGTGGATCCCGACCCAGGGCAAGTACCGCGAGCTGACCTCGACGTCGAACACCACCGAGTTCCAGTCCCGCAGGCTGTCGATCCGGCTCCGTGACGAGAACGGCACGCGCCCGCTCGCCACGCTCAACGGCACGCTGTGCGCCGTACCGCGCACCATCGTGGCGATCCTGGAGAACCACCAGCAGGCCGACGGCTCGGTCCGGGTCCCGGAAGTACTGCGCCCGTACCTGGGCGGCCGTGAGTTCCTGGAGCCGGTCGGCAAGTGAGCTCCTCCAAGCCCCTCCCGTACCGCCTGATCGCCACCGACCTGGACGGCACGCTGCTGCGCAGCGACCACACCGTCTCGGAGCGGTCGCGGACGGCGCTCGCCGCGGCCACCGCGGCGGGCGCCGCCCACATCGTCGTCACCGGCCGTTCCGTGCCCTGGGCCCGGCACATCCTGGACGACCTGGGCTACGAGGGTCTGGCGGTCTGCGGCCAGGGCGCGCAGGTCTACCACGCGGGCGAGCACCGGCTGCTGACGTCCGTCACGCTCGACCGCCGACTCGCCGGGCTCGCGCTGGCGAAGATCGAGGCCGAGATCGGCCCGCTCTTCCTGGCGGCGAGCCGGGACGGCCTGGACGGCGAGGTACTGATCGGCGCGGGGTACCAGCACCATCCCGAGCTGCCGGTCATCCACATGCAGGACCACAGCGAGCTGTGGAGCGCCCCGCTCAACAAGCTCTACCTCCAGCACCCGGGGCTGGGCGACGACGGTCTGGCCCAGGTCGCGCGAGAGGTCGCGGGCGATCTGGTCGGGGTGACGATGGCCGGCGAGGGCATCGTCGAACTGCTGCCGCTCGGCCTCAGCAAGGCCACCGGCCTCTCCATCGCCGCCCGCCGGCTGGGCCTGACGGCGGCCGACACGATCGCCTTCGGCGACATGCCGAACGATCTGCCGATGTTCGCGTGGGCCGCGCACGGGGTCGCGATGGCCAACGCGCACGACGAGCTGAAGGCCGTCGCGGACGAGGTCACCACGTCGAACGACGATGACGGCATCGCCGTCGTCCTGGAACGGCTCTTCGCAGCCACCGCTTAGGGCCTGTCCGGCCTGGGCCCTGTCCGGCCTGGGCCCTGACCGTCGTGGGCGCTGACCGTCCTGGGGCCCTGACCGTTGAACCGACCGGTAGTACCGTGCGTTGCCATGACGGATTCCCGGGTCAATTCGGCCGAGCCCACGTCCGGTGCGGTTGAGGCCGGTACCGGCAGCGACCTGCACCTGGAGCTGACCGGGCCCGGCGGCCGTCGCGCCTCGCTCATGCGGGCGCTGCGCGAGGCGATCCGTACCGGCCGCCTCGCCCCCGGCACCCGGCTGCCGCCCTACCGCTCGCTCTCCGCCGACCTCGGCATCGCCCGCAACACCGTCGCGGAGGCGTACGCCGAACTGGTCGCCGAGGGCTGGCTCACCGCCCGACAGGGCTCGGGCACCCGCGTCGCGCCGCGCACCTCGCCACCGAAACCGAAACCGGCCCCCGCGAGCGCCACCGCGCCCTCCTCGCACGTCGCGCGGCCCGCGCACAACCTGCTGCAGGGCCAGCCGGACGCCGGCAGCTTCCCCCGCGCCGCCTGGCTCACCTCCGCCCGGCGGGCTCTGACCGCCGCGCCCACCGAGGCGTTCGGTCCCGGTGATCCGCACGGCCGTCCCGAACTGCGCGAGGCGCTGGCCGAATACCTCGCACGCGCCCGTGGGGTGCGCACCGACCCGGCCGGGATCGTCGTCTGCTCGGGCTTCGCGCACGGCCTGCGGCTGCTGACCCAGGTGCTGCGCGGCCCGATGGCCGTCGAGGCGTACGGCCTGCCCTTCCACCGCGGCATCCTGGCCGCGGCCCGGGTCCGTACGGTGCCGCTCGCGGTCGACGCGGAGGGGGTTCGTACCGGCGAGCTGGCGACGAGCGGCGCGAAGTGCGTGCTGCTCACCCCCGCCCATCAGTTCCCGACCGGCGGGCCGCTCGGTCCGGGGCGGCGGGCGGCCGTCGTCGACTGGGCCAGGAGGGCGGGCGGCATCGTCCTGGAGGACGACTACGACGGGGAGTTCCGGTACGACCGGCAGCCGGTCGGCGCGGTGCAGGGGCTCGACCCGGAACGGGTCGTCTACCTCGGCTCGGTCAGCAAGAGCCTGTCACCGGCGGTGCGGCTGGGCTGGATGGTGCTTCCCGCCCCGCTCGTGGACCAGGTGCTGGCGGTCAAGGGCGAGCGGGAGGCCACGGCCGGCGCCCTGGACCAGCTGACCCTCGCGGATTTCATCGCCTCCGGCTCGTACGACCGCCATGTCCGCCGGATGCGGCAGCGCTACCGCCGGCGGCGCGACCAGCTCGTCGCCGCGCTGGCCGAGCGCGCCCCGCACATCGGCGTCTCCGGTGTCGCGGCCGGGCTCCACGCCGTGTTGGAACTGCCCGCCGGCACCGAGAGCGCCGCCGTCCGGGCCGCGCTGGCGCAGGGTCTCGTGCTGGACGGGCTGGCCGGCTACCGCCACCCCGACAGCGCGATGGCGTTCCAGGACGGACTGGTCGTCGGCTACGGCACTCCGTCCGACCATGCGTTCAGTGGCGCTCTGGAAGCACTGATCCGGGCACTTCCGCCGTCCGGCGGGAGCTGACCGGGCGCTTCGTACGGTCCTCGGGACGCCCCGTACGCGGCTCCGGCCGGCGCGGACCGCCCGGGTTTCGCGCGGTCGGCGTCAGCGCGTAGCAGGCCAGGCCGATGAGGACGGCGGTGAGATGGCCGAGGTCGGTGAAGGTGCGGCTGGTGAGGACGGGCACGGTGAAGAACGTCAGGATCCCCAGCAGATACCCCCACCGCCAGGGGCGCGGCACCAGGTACGTCAGCACGCCGACGACGCCCGCCATCCCGTAGCTGACACCCACGTCGACGGTGTGGGCGAGGGAACGCGGCAGCCGGTCGTAATGGATGCCGAACAGTACGGCCTTCTGGCTGACGAGCGTGGCGCCGATGTGCGCGGTGGCGACGACGACGAGCCAGCGCCAGGTGCCCATCCAGCGTTCTGCGGGCGCGTGGATCAGCTCGTAGAAGACGAAGTAGATGGCGAAGCCGGACGGGGTCGCCACCCACAGGGCGCTGGCGAGCAGCACCCGGACCGGATGCTGCCGCAACTCGATGAGGTTGGTGCTGACGTGATGCAGCAGATACGCCCGCACGTGCGGTGACACGACGGCGACGACGCAGGTCGTGATCGTCAGGATCAGCAGCCAGATGTGCGTGCCGGGGGAGGAACGCACCCAGGAAGCGCCGAAGCGCCCCACACCCTGGAGGGTGATGCGGCGGCGTTCGACGGGCATCGGGGTGTCCTGCTCTGCGGCCATCCCCCACATCATCTGTCAGGGCCGCTCGACGCGGCCAATCGCGTTTCGGACGTTCTTGATCACGCGCTCTTGATCACGCGCCTGGTCACGCGCCCTTGATGGCGGAGATGTCGAAGCTCAGCTTGACCTGCTCGCCGATGAGGACCCCACCGGTCTCCAGGGCGGCGTTGTAGTTCAGGCCCCAGTCGGTGCGGTCGATCTTCGCGGTGCCCTCGAAGCCGACGCGCTCGTTGCCGTACAGGTCCTTGGCGGAGCCGTTGTAGGCGAGGTCGAGCGTGACCGGGCGGGTGGTTCCCTTGATGGTGAGGTCGCCCGTCATGCGGTACGAGTCCTCGCCGAGGCGCTCGGCGCCGGTGGAGCGGAAGGTGATCTCCGGGAAGGCGGGGGCGTCGAAGAAGTCACCGGTGCGCAGGTGCTCGTCGCGCTGGGCCTGGTTGGTGTCGATGCTGGCGACCTTGATGACCAGCTCGGCGGTGGACAGGTGCGGGTTGCTGCCGTCGAGGTGCAGTGCGCCCTCGTACTCGGCGAACTGTCCGCGGACGGTGGTGACCATCGCGTGCCGGACGGAGAAGCCGATCTCGCTGTGGGTCGGGTCGACGGTGTACTCGCCGGTCAGGTGCGACAGGTCGGCGGAGACGGGGGCGGTCGCCACGGCGCTGCCCGCGGTGTTGCCGTCGGTGGTCTTGGTGCGGCTGAAGAGGCCCATGATGTGCTCCTTGCTAGTGGTTTAACGTTCAACTTCATTCACCATAACTCCATTCCATTTAACTTTCAACAACCTCCCTCGGATGGATCCGAAGGCAGTTGTAGGATGACCGGATGACACTCCACGCAGCCGACCGCAAATCCCTGGTCGACACCGTCGTCGAGCAGCTCCGCGAACAGCTCGCCGCCGGCGCCTGGCAGCTCGGGATGCGCATTCCGACCGAGCACGAGCTGGCCGACCTCCTCGGCGTGGGCCGCAACACGGTCCGCGAGGCGGTCCGGGTGCTCGCGCACGCCGGCCAGCTGGAATCGCGCCAGGGCCAGGGCACCTACGTGATCTCCCGGGCCGACCCCGCAGCCGTGCTCCTGGGCATGCGCAGAGCCGGTATCCGCGACGTGCTGGAACTGCGGATCGCGATGGAGGCGGAGGGCGCCCGGCTGGCCGCCGTCCGGCGGACGCCGGAGGACCTGGAGCGGATGCGCTCCGCGCTCGGCAGCGTGCACGACCACGGCGCGGAACTGACCGGCGGGGCCCAGGCGGACGACGACGTCCGCTTCCACCAGTACGTGGTGGAGGCCGCGCACAACGCCGCGCTGACCGAGGTCTACCGCTACTTCAGCTCCTCGATCCGCGAAACGCTCCTCGCCGCGGTCGGCGACAGCGACATGCCGCCGATCGACCTGGCGACGCACACCGCGCTGGTCGACGCCATCGAGGCGCAGGACCCGCAGGCGGCCGACAGCGCCGCGCGGGCGCTGCTGCGCGAGCCGCTGCGCGCGGTCGAAGCCCTCCTCGCCGCAGCACCGGGCCGTTCGACAGAACCGGGCCGTTCGACCACCTGAACCACGGCACCCCCTTGGAAAGGCCCCCGCCTTGGCACGTCCGACCGTCACCGTTCCGCTCATCGACGCGGAGCCCGGCCGCCCGCCCGAGCCGTCGTCCCGGCTGCTCTCCCATCCCGTGGTGCTGCTGGCCGGGATCGTGCTGGCCTCGCTCAACATGCGGGGAGCGCTGGCCGGCATGGCGCCGCTGGTCGGTGACGTCAGCGCGCACTACGGGCTCTCCTCGACGGTGAGCAGCCTGGTCACGTCGGTGCCGGTGCTCTTCCTGGGGCTGGGCTCGATGGTCGCGCCGCGGCTGTCGCAGCGGTTCGGCACCGAGCAGGTGCTCTTCGCCGCGCTGGCGGCGCTGGCCGCCGGGATCGTGGTGCGGTCGCTCTCCTCCGTCGTGGCGCTGTTCGCCGGAAGCGTGCTGCTGGGGACGGCGATAGCCCTGCTCAACGTCCTGATGCCCGGCCTGATCAAGCGTGACTTCCCGCACCGGGCCGCGAGCATGACCTCGCTCTACACCTGCGCGATGGTCATCGGCGCTTCGACGGCCGCCGGGGTGTCCGTCCCCCTGGAGAAGTCGTTCGGTGGCAGCTGGCAGGCGGCGCTGGCCTTCTGGGCCCTGCCCGCGGCCGTCGCTGCGGCGGTCTGGTTTCCGCAGGTGGTGCTCTCGCGCCGGGCCCGTTCCGTATCCGCCTCGCCCGCCATACTCTCCGCACCCGCCACGACCGCCCCGCGGGACGCGGGTGTCTGGCGGGCGCCGCTGGCCTGGCAGGTCACCTGCTTCATGGGCCTGCAGTCACTGCTCGTCTACGTCGTCATCGCCTGGATGCCGACGATCCTCACCGACCACGGGATGAGCAAGGGGACGGCCGGGGTGGTCTTCGCCGTCAGCAACCTGATCCAGGTGGTGGGCGCGTTCGTCTTCCCGCTGCTGGCGGGCCGGATGCGGAACCAGGGTCCGCTGGTGGCCGTCGCCGTGAGTCTGACCGCTGGCGGATACGTGGGGCTGCTGGTGGACCCGGTCGGCGGTGCCTGGGCGTGGGCCGCGCTGCTCGGCGTCGGCCAGGGCGGCGCCGTCGGGCTGGCGCTGACGATGATCGTGCTCCGCAGCCGCGACGCCCACACCGCCGCGCGGCTGTCGGGCATGGCCCAGGGCGTCGGCTATCTGCTCGCCGCCGCCGGGCCGCTGGCGGCCGGCGCGCTCTACCAGAGCAGCGGCGGCTGGACCGCTCCGATCGTGCTGATGCTGCTGCTGTGCGGCGCGCAGCTCGCCGCGGGACTGGGCGCGGGCAGGGACCGCAAGGTCTGAGGCCCCTCACCCGTCGCCCCCGTTCTGCAGCTCGTCCGTGCTGTTACTGCGCTCTACTCCTCGCCCGCCAGCGTCAGAGAGCGCAGCCGCTGCGCGGCGAACCAGGTGGCGGCGACGGTCACCGCGACGAGCAGGACGATCGCGACCGGGAGTCCGACGTCGGACTGCACGATGTCGCCGCCCCCGATCTTCTGCGCCAGCGCCAGCGACCACTGCTGGACGCTGAGGGTGCGGGCGCCGGGGACGAGGTTGCCGATGAGGGATTCCCAGACCAGCGCGTAGACGAGTCCCGCCACCACGGCATGCCGCGTGACGACGCCCAGGAGCAGGAAGACCGCGGCGTAGGTGATCGACGCGACGGCCGCGGCGATGCCGTAGGCGACCGCGAGCTGCTGGCTGTTGCCGTTCAGGATGTAGCCGGCGATGAAGGTCGGGATGGCGGAGAACGCCATGGCGACGCCGATCGCGACGGTCAGTTTCGTCAGGATGATCGACGGCCGCTTCAGCGGCTTGGCCAGCAGATAGACGATCGAACCGTCGTCGATCTCCGGCGCGATGGCGCCGGTACCGGCGATGACGCCGATCAGCGGCACCATCGTCGCGAGAGCGAAGCCGCCCAGCAGGTCGCTGGTGACGTTGTCGTCCACGCCCGCCAGGGCACGCACGGCGAGGGAGATGACGATCAGCAGCGCGGGCAGCGCGAAGAGGATGAGTGCGCGGCGCCGGCCGAGCAGCGCCCGGAAGGTGAGCCGGGCCACGGTGGGGTTGTACATCGCTGTGGGCTCCTTAGGGCCGTTGGGCCGCTTACGCCGTGACCAGGTAGGAGAAGACGCTCTCCAGGGACTCGTCGGACGGCGAGACCGTGTACAGCCGGATGCCGTTGTCGCGGGCGACGCGCGGCAGCAGTTCCGTGAAGCCGGAGAAGTCGATCGCCTGGATACGCAGCGCCTTCTCGGACCAGTCGATTTCGATCGCGGCCGTCGACGCGTCCGCGATGAGCGCGGCGGCCAGCTGCCGGTCGTCACTGGACCGTACGAGATAGCGGTGCGGGCGGTCCGTCATCAGGCGGCGGATCTTGCGGAAGTCGCCGGAGGCGGCATGCCGTCCCGCCACCACGACCTCGATGTGGCTCGCGAGCTGCTCGACCTCCTCCAGGATGTGCGAGGAGAACAGCACCGTCCGGCCGTCCGTGCCCATCTGCCGGAGCAGGTCCATGAGATGGAGGCGCTGCCGCGGGTCCATACCGTTGAAGGGCTCGTCGAGCAGGAGCACCGACGGGTCGTGGACGAGCGCCGAGGCCATCTTCACGCGCTGCCGCATGCCCTTGGAGTACGTGTCGATCTTGCGGTCCTGCGCGTACGCCATCTCGACCGTCGCGAGCGCCCTGTTGGCGGCGGCGCCCGGGTCGGCCAGGCCGTGCAGCTCGGCGTTGGCGAGGACGAATTCCGCGCCGGTGAGGAAGTCGTACATCCCCTCCCGCTCGGGCACGATCCCGATGTGGTGGTACGCCTGCTCGTTGCGCCAGATCTGCGTGCCGTCGAGGGTGACGGAGCCGGTGGACGGGGAGAGGAAGCCGGCCATCATGTTGATGAGGGTGGACTTTCCCGCGCCGTTCGGACCGAGCAGGCCCGTCACACCGGGGCCGATCGACATGGTGACGTCGTTGACCGCCACCACGTTGCCGAACCAGCGCGAGACGTTGTCGATGGTGATCGTCGTCACGAGAGTCCGACCTTCCGGTAGCGGCGCATCAGCAGGCCGAAGCAGCCGGCGATCACGGCGAGGAGCACGAGCAGGTAGACGATGCCCGAGAAGGCATTGGGCGGGCCGTAGTTGCCCGGGTTCGAGACGGTGGCGCCGAGCCACCAGGACTGTGCGCCGTCCAGCAGGCTGATCGGGGAGAAGAGGCCGAACCAGCCCTCCGCCTCGAAGTTGCCCTGGCTGTAGGCGACGCCCTGGATCGCGGTGACCGCCCCGTACGAGATGGCGATGACCGCGATGATCGCGGCGACGCCGAAGCCGCGGCGGGGCGTGATGGCGGCGATGACCATGCCGATGCCCGCCAGCAGCAGGGAGAGCAGGAGAGCGGCCACAATTCCCTTTCCGAATCCGGCTGTCTGGGAGGCGAAGCCGAACTTCGCCAGCAGTCCGCCGACGTAGAGGATGACCAGCGGCACCGCGGTGAGGATGAACAGCGCCGCCGTCATGGCCGCGAACTTGGCGGCGACGTAGTCGATGCGTTCGATGGGCCGCGAGAAGTACAGCGGCGTCGTCTTGAAGCGCAGGTCGCGGGAGACGGACTGCGGGGCCTGAGCCGCGACGAAGAGCGCGATGACCATCTGCAGGAAGATCGTGTACTGCATGTACTGCATGGGCAGCTTGGTCATCTTCGTGCCGATCGCGACCGCGACGATGATCAGCGCCGGGGCGCACATCGCGGCGAAGAGCAGCATCGGCAGCACCTTGGACTTCGCCGACCGGCCGAGGCCGTAGGCGCCGCGCAGGCTCTGCGAGAAGAGGGAGACGCGGGCGTAGCCGCGGCCGAGGCGCGGGCCGTCGTAGTGGCGGTAGCCGATGTTGTGGATGACGTCGGCGCTGCGCTGGGCCTCCGGCGATGCGGGGGCCGGTACGGGAACGGTGTCAGGCTGCATCTCGGCTGCCTCCCTTCTGGGGCCGGCTGCCGTTGGCGCCTGCGGTCTCGAGGACGTCTGACTCGTCGTCCGTGCTGAAGACTTCCGCGATCCGGTGACGTCTTTGTTCCATCCGCACCAGGCCCAGGCCGAGTTCGGCGACCGCGTCCCGGATGAGGTCGTAGGTGTCCTCGCCGTCCATCTCGACCAGCAGGATGTGGCCGATGTTCGCGCCGGTGGATCCGGGGCCCTCGCCCTGCACCGAAACGCCCCGTGCCCCCAACGCCGTGCGCAGCGCGTCGGTGCCGTGCGGGTGCTGGTCGGTGTCGGTGACCTCGACCGCGAGCGAGGCGGTGGCCTGCGTGAAGTCGCTGGTGGAGGAGGAGCGCAGCAGCTTGCCGCCGTCGATGACGACGACGTGGTCGCTGATGCGTTCCAGCTCGCCGAGCAGGTGCGAGGTGACCAGGACGGAGATGCCGAAGTCGCTGTGGACGCGGCGGATCAGCCCGAGCATCTCGTCGCGGCCGGCCGGGTCCAGACCGTTGGTCGGCTCGTCGAGCAGGACCAACTTCGGGTCGTGCACGAGTGCCTGGGCCAGCTTGACGCGCTGCTTCATGCCCGTGGAGTAGCCGCCCATGGCGCGGTACCGCTCCTCGTACAGCCCGACGTGGCGCAGGGTGTCGGCGGTGCGTTCGCGGGCCGCGGCCGGCGGCAGCCCGGACATCCGCGCCATGTGGACGACGAACTCGGTCGCCGAGACATCGGGCGGCAGGCAGTCGTGTTCGGGCATGTACCCGACGAGACTGCGGATCGCCGCGCCTTCGGTGGCCACGTCGAGTCCGAGCACGGCGGCACGGCCCTCAGTGGCCGGGGACAGACCCAGCAGAATCTTGATCAGGGTCGACTTGCCGGCTCCGTTGGCACCTACCAGCCCGGTCACACCGGGGGTGATGTCCACGGAGAGCCGGTCCAGGGCGGTCACCCTTGGGTACCGCTTGCTCAGGCTTTCGGTCACGATCACAGTCACGTTCTCGACGGTAGTGGCGCAGACCACATCGGAGCGTCCCTCTCGGGGGCCCAATCGGGGTAGTCCTGCGGGCTGACCTCCCGTAGGGGATCTCGTCCGAGCGCGGGACGGATGTCAGGGTCATGGCGGCCCGGGTGGTGATCTCGTGGACTCCTGGTGGCGGTCCCGGGACGGCGGGGGCGGGAGTTTTCCACAGGCGGTGCGGGCACTCTTGACCATGCCATGAAGTGATGTCACATTCATCGATGTCAGGGTTGGCGCATGCCGTGCTGGGTGCCGTACTGAGGGGTGGGCGGTAGTGATGAGTCATCCATCGGACGGGTCGGACGGGCTGGGCGGGAATCCGGACGGGCTGGACGGGTTCCGGGAGGTGCAGCGGCTGGCGTACTCGTGCGCCGAGGCGGTCGCCGCACAGCTGAAGCCGGGAGTCACCGAGCGGGAGGCCGCCCGCATGATGCGGGAGTGGCTGCGGGAGCGAGGCGTGCGGGACTGGTTCCATCTGCCGTTCGCCTGGTTCGGGGACCGGACGGCCTTCACCGGCTTCAAGGTGCCGCTGCAGTTCTTCCCCACCCACCGGCGGCTGGAGCCGGGGATGCCGTTCATCCTGGACACCGCCCCGATCTACAACGGCTTCACCGCCGACATCGGGTACTCCGGCTGCCTGGGGCTCAACCCGGTCCATGACCGGCTGCTGGCCGATCTGCGCGAGCACCGTGAGCTGATCCTGCGCGAAGTGCGCGAGCGCCGATCGCTGCGGGCGATCTACGAGGACGTGGACCGGCTGATGGCGAAGCAGGGGTACGCCAACCGCCACCGCGCCTACCCGTTCGGCGTCATCGCGCACAAGGTCGACCGCGTCAAGGAGCGCCGCTGGTCACCGCAGCTGGCCGGCTTCGGCACCCAGAGCCTCAAGGGCCTGGCGAAGGACGCGCTGCACGGCCACCGGGACGGCTGGTCGCCGTTGTGGAGCCCGTACCGGATGTCCGACCACCCTCCGCAGCCCGGTCTGTGGGCGGTCGAGCCCCATCTGGGATTCCGGGGGACCGGGGCGAAGTTCGAGGAGATCCTCGTGGTCACCGCGACGGACGCGTACTGGCTGGACGACGAACTGCCGCATGTGAAGCGCTGGAAGGAAGCGGGGCCGGCCGTATGAGCCGAGACGGCGCGGAAGACAGGAATGGCGAGCCGCCGCGCGAGCGCAGGGTGGTGGCCGAGGGGGTGGAGCTGTGCGTAGCCGAGTACGGGGACGCGTCGTTGCCCACGGTGGTCCTGCTGCACGGCTATCCCGACAGCAAGGAAGTCTGGTCGCAGGTCGCCGCCCGGCTCATGGACCGCTTCCATGTCGTGCTCTATGACGTGCGCGGACACGGCCGCTCGACAGCGCCGAAACCGCTGCGCGGCGGCTTCCGGCTGGAGAAGCTGACCGACGACTTCCTGGCCGTCGCGGACGCGGTCAGCCCGGACCGTCCGGTCCATCTCGTCGGCCATGACTGGGGCTCGGTCCAGGGCTGGGAGTTCGCCACCGTGGGGCGGACGGAAGGCCGGATCGCCTCCTTCACCTCCATCTCCGGCCCCTCCCTCGACCACTTCGGCCACTGGATCAAGCAGCGCGTCGCGCGGCCGACCCCGCGCCGGCTGGGCGAGCTCCTCGGCCAGGGCGCCAAGTCCTGGTACGTGTACGCGCTCCACACCCCCGTGCTGCCGGAGCTGGCCTGGCGCGGAGTGCTCGGCAGGCAGTGGCCCAAGCTGCTCGCCCGCGCCGAGAAGGTCTCCTCGGCCGAGTACCCGACAGCCTCGCTGCCCGAGGACGCCGCGCTCGGCACGTGGCTCTACCGGGACAACGTCAGGGAACGGCTGCGCGCCCCGCGCGCGGACGCCTACGCCCATGTGCCGGTGCAGCTGATCACCCCGACCGGGGACCCGTTCCTCTCGGAGAAGCTCTACGACGGGCTGGAGCAGTGGGTCCCCGACCTGCGCCGCCGCACCATCGCGACCAAGCACTGGGTGCCGCGCACCCGCCCGGATCAGATCGCCCAGTGGATCGGTGAGTTCGTGACATCCAACGAAGAGGGCCGTCCCGCCCGGAAGACCCCGGAGAAGCCCGGCCCGGCCGGTGAGCGGTTCGCCGGCCAACTGGTGCTGGTGACCGGCGCCGGCAGCGGCATCGGACGGGCCACCGCCTTCGCCTTCGCCGAGGCGGGAGCGCGGATCGTCGCGGTGGACCGGGACGCGGAATCGGCGGCCCGCACCGCCGAACTGGCCCGGCTGATCGGCGCGCCGGACGCCTGGGCCGAGACGGTGGACGTCTCCGACGAGCAGGCCATGGAGAAGCTCGCGGAGAAGACCGCCGCCGAGTACGGCGTGCCCGACGTCGTCGTCAACAACGCCGGCATCGGCCTGGCCGGCTCCTTCCTCGACACCACCACCGAGGAGTGGAAGCGGGTACTGGACGTCAACCTGTGGGGCGTCATCCACGGCTGCCGGCTCTTCGCCCGGCAGATGGTGGACCGCGGCCAGGGCGGCCATATCGTCAACACCGCCTCGGCCGCCGCCTTCCAGCCGTCGCGCGCGCTGCCCGCGTACAGCACCTCCAAGGCAGCCGTGCTGATGCTCAGCGAATGCCTGCGCGCCGAACTGGCACCGCACGACATCGGGGTGACCGCCATCTGCCCCGGCATCGTCAACACCAACATCACCTCGACCACCCGCTTCGCCGGGGTCACCGACGCGGAGCAGGACCGGCGCCGCGCCAGGTCCTCGCGGCTGTACGGGCTGCGCAACTACCCGCCGGAGAAGGTCGCCGACGCCATCGTGCGCGCGGTGATGCGCAACTCCGCGGTCGTCCCGGTCACCCCCGAGGCGCGCGGCGCCCGGTTCCTGGGCCGGCTCTCCCCCAGGGCGCTCCGCGGCCTGGCCCGTCTCGACCCGCCTCTGTAAGCCCCTGTCAGGAGGTCACGACACCATGAGCTACGCGATCAAAGCGCGCCGGGTCTCGTTCGACTGGAAGCAGACTCCGCTGCACTGGATTCCGGACGAGCCGACCGCGACCCACGTCATCAATGTGCTGCACCTGCTGCTGCCCGCCGGGGAGAGGTGGTTCGTCAAGGTCTTCAAGGAGGCCCTGCCCCTGGTCACGGACGAGGAGCTGCTCAAGGACGTCAAGGGGTTCATGGGCCAGGAGGCCACCCACAGCGTGCAGCACGCCTACGTCCTGGAGCATCTTGCCGAGCAGAACCTCGACACGGACCGCTACACCCGGCATGTGGAGTGGATGTTCGACGTGCTGCTCGGGGAGAAGCCACCGTTCGGCTCCCCGATATCGAAGGCCGAGTGGCTGAAGTTCCGGCTCTCCCTCATCGCCGCGATCGAGCACTTCACGGCGGTGCTCGGCGACTGGATCCTGGCCGCCGAGGCGCTGGACGACGCGGGCGCCGACGAGGTGATGCTGGACCTGCTGCGCTGGCACGGCGCCGAGGAGGTCGAACACCGGGCGGTCGCCTTCGACATGTACCAGCATGTCGCCGGGGAGGGCCTGCCCCGCTATCTGCGCCGCGCGGAGGGAATGCTCTTCGCCTGGCCGGCCCTCGGCTATCTCTGGGTGGCCGGGGCCCGCTACCTGATGCGACACGATCCCCAGCTGCCGCACGGCAGGTACCGCTTCCGCGACCACCGTGCGGCGGCCGCCAAGAGGCTGCTGCCGTCCTGGGCCTCGCTGAACATGGCCATGCCGAGATACCTGCGGCGGTCGTACCATCCGTCACAGGAGGGGTCGCTGCGCCGGGCTGTCGAGTATCTGGCGAGTTCCCCGGCGGCACGGATCGCGGCGGGCGCGATAGGCCGCGCGGCCGCCTCGTGAGTCCAGGGAGGACCGCTTGACCGTCTCCGCCGAGCACCGCGCCTACCGGATCGAGGACCTGGCCCACTTCAGCGGCGCCACGGTCCGGACGATCCGGGGCTACCAGGACCGCGGGCTGCTCCCGAAACCGGAACGCCGGGGTCGGGCCAATGTGTACGACGACACGCATCTGGCCCGGCTGCGGCAGATCGCCGACCTCCTGGAGCGCGGCTACACCCTGGCCAGCATCAAGGAGCTGCTGGAGGCGTGGGACGCCGGCACCGGACTCGGCGGAGTCCTCGGCCTGGTCAACGAGGTGGACCGCCCCTGGTCCGACGAGACCCCGGCCCGGATCACCCGCGCCGAGCTGACCGAGGCCTTCGGCGGTGTCCCCGACGAGGCCGCCATCCTCGACGCCCTCGACCTCGGGGTGCTGGAGACCCTCCCCGACAGCGAGGACGAGTTCCTCGTCCCCAGCCCCCAGGAGCTGGCCGTCGCGGCCGAGCTGTATGCGGCGGGCGTCCCGCTGTCGGCGATCACCGGTCATCTGCGGGAGCTGCGGATCCAGGTCGAGTACATCTCGGAGCGGTTTCTGCAGTTCACCACCGAGCATGTCTTCCAGCGCTATCTGGACCATCCGCCCACCGACGC
This sequence comes from Streptomyces sp. NPDC045021, assembly GCF_056432645.1. Lineage (NCBI taxonomy): Bacteria > Bacillati > Actinomycetota > Actinomycetes > Kitasatosporales > Streptomycetaceae > Streptomyces > Streptomyces sp. NPDC045021. Next base: position 362,259 of record NZ_JBWKIQ010000002.1, on the reverse strand, counting down.
GGAGGCGGCGGAGGCGGCGTCCCTCGTCCGGCGGCTGCGACCGCTCGCCCAGCAGACCATCGACGCGGAACTGGCACGCGCGATGCGCATGATGGCCACCGAGCAGGTCAGACGGCACCTGGGCGATCTGGCGGCGGACACGCCGCCCGTGACGGAGCCGGCCCAGGTCCCGGTCTCGCTGCCGACGGACACGGTGGGCGCCGTCCGCGAACTGGTCGGCCGCCGCAACGTGCCGGCCTTCATCGCCGCGGCCGCCGAACGGGAGGTCCGGGCCCGCACCATGGACGCCCTCGCCGGCCTCCCGGCCGAGGACACCCCGCGGACGGAGACCACGCGACCGGAGAGCCCACGAACCGCCGGCCCGCAGACCGGCGACCCGCGCGGCCGGGGATGATCGACCGGCTCGGCTCGGTGTGACCCTCCGCCGGGGCGGCGTGTCCGTACCTGTGTACGGGTGTCACGGCCGTATACGGGAGGATGGGGGTTGTGACCTCAGCCCCCGAGCATCCCCAGTCCCCGGACGCCCGCCCGTCGGCCCGCACGCCCCGGCTGATCGCCACCGACCTCGACGGCACGCTGCTGCGTGACGACAAGACGGTCTCGGCCCGGACGATCGCCGCGCTCGCGGACGCCGAAGCGGCCGGTATCGAGGTCTTCTTCGTCACCGGGCGGCCGGCTCGCTGGATGAACGTCGTCGCGGAGCACACCGCCCGGCACGGGATGGCGATCTGCGCGAACGGCGCCGCCGTCTACGACCTGCACCGCAGCCGGCTGCTCGCCGCGTACCCGCTCGACACGAAGGACGCGCTCACCGTTGTGGAGGCGCTGCGCGCGGCCGTACCCGGCACGACCTTCGCCGTGGAACGGACGAACGGCTTCTCGTACGAGCCGGCCTACCCGCCGTACGCCCCGATGCCCGACGCGGTGATCGCGCCCGCCGAGGAACTGCTCGCCGACAACGGCGCGCCGGTGCTGAAACTGCTGGCCAAGCACCCGGACGCCGACCCGGACGCGTTCCTCGCCATGGCGCTGACCGCTGCCGGCGAGCACGGCGAGATCACCCGCTCCAGCGCGTCCGCGCTGCTGGAGATCAGCGGCCCGGGGGTCAGCAAGGCCACCACCCTCGCCCGGTGCTGCGCGGAGCGCGGTGTGTCGGCCGATGAGGTCGTCGCGTTCGGCGACATGCCGAACGATCTGGCGATGCTCAGTTGGGCGGGCACCTCGTACGCGGTCGCGAACGCGCACCCCGCTGTCCTGGCCGCCACCACGCACCGCACCACGGCCAACGAGGACGACGGCGTCGCCCGGATCATCGAAGGGATCCTGGCGGCCCGCAGCAACTGAGGCGGCGATCACCGCTACAGCGGTGCCTCCCAGACGACCGTCGTCCCCACGCCGTCCGGCCCCGGCCCGTAACTGCTCGACCCGCCGAGGGCCTCCGCGCGCCGCGCCAGATTGCTCAGTCCGCTGCGGCGGCCCTCCTCCGGAATGCCCACCCCGTCGTCGGTGACCGTCAGCCGGACCCCGGTGACCCCGCCACCGTCCCCCTCGGCGTCCCCCTCGGCGTCCCCCTCGGCGGAGCCCTGGAGGGCGACCGTCGCGTCGATCACCACGTCGATCCGGCTCGCGCCCGCGTGCCGGAAGGCGTTCGACAGCACCTCGCGCAGCGCCGCGATCAGGTTCTTCACGGCCAGCTCGCCGACCAGCGCGTCCACCGCCCCGACGAACCGTACCGACGGCTGGAACCCCAGCGGTACGGCCGCCGTGCCGATCTCCCGCAGCACCCGCGTCCGCAGGCCGGCCGGTGCGTCGGCCGGGGCCTGCTGGAGCGCGAAGATCGCGGTACGGACCTCCTGGATGGTGGCGTCCAGTTCGTCGACGGCCTTGCCGATCCCGTCCCGCACCTGCGGGACCACCGAGCGGCGCTGCGCGCCCTGCAACATCAGACCGGTCGCGAACAGCCGCTGGATGACGAGGTCGTGCAGGTCGCGGGCGATCCGGTCGCGGTCCTCGTAGACCGCCAGGCGCTCCCGGTCGCGCTGCACATCGGCCAGCAGCAGCGCCAGCGCGGCCTGCGCGGCGAACTGGGTGGCCAGCGTCCGTTCCACCTCGGTGAAGAGCTTGCCGCCACGTTCGCGCGGCAGCGCCAGGGTGCCGATCACGCGGCCGTTGCTCTTGAGCGGAAGCATCATGCTGGGCCCGAACCGGGTCGCCAGATGCGTGGTCATCCGCACGTCCATGGAGGAGTCGTCGACGAAGACCGGCTCCCCGTTCAGCAGCAGTTCGGCGACCGGGCTCTCCGCCTCGATGACGGTGCCGAGCATTCCGGCCGGTTCGTCCGCGGAGACCGCCACGACCTTCAGACCGCCGTCCGCGGTCGGCAGCAGCACGAGCCCGGCGGCGGCCTCGGCCAACTTGCGGGCCTGCTCCGCGACGACGTCCAGCGCGTGCTCGGCAGCGTCGCCCGTCAGCAGGGCGGTGGTGAGGGCCGCCGAGCCGTTGATCCAGCGCTCGCGCTGGCGGGTCGCCTCGTACAGCCGCGCGTTGCCGAGCGCGATCCCCGCCTCGGTGGCCAGGATCCGCACCACATGCAGATCCTCTTCCGTGAACTCGCCGCCACCGCGCTTCTCGGTCAGGTAGAGGTTCCCGAAGACCTCGGTGTGGATGCGGATCGGCACACCGAGAAAGGCGTGCATCGGGGGGTGGTGCGGCGGGATCCCCGTCGACCGCGGATCCTTCGTGAGGTCGGCCAGCCGCAGCGGCACCGGATGGGCGATGAGCTCGCCGAGCAGCCCCGTACGGCCGTCCGGAAGAGCGCCGATGCGCTCGGCCTCCTCCTCGCCGATGCCGTACGTGACGAAGTCGGCGAGGCCGGTGCCGTCGGCCTTGAGCACGCCGAGCGCCGCGTAGCGGGCGGAGGCCAGCTCGGCGGCGGTCTCGACGATCCTGCGCAGTGTCGTGTGCAGTTCAAGGCCGGTTCCGACGGAGACGACGGCTTCCAGCAGCTCGGGCAGGCGCACGGCGATCTGGGAGGCCATGCCCTGGAAGCTGAGCGTCGTCGGCTCGCTGTCGTCTGCCATGTCGATCAGCGTATTTGGTCCCCTTTGTCCCCGCCGATCAGACCACGACCATGCCGGACGTGTCAGTCGCGTCGGTCGTCCCGGCCGCGTCCGCCGCCAGGTCCGCGGCGCGCTCGCGTTCGAGCGTGCGGCGGAACGGTCCTTCGAGGGCGGCCAACTCCGCGTACGTACCGCGCTGGACGACGCGGCCCCGGTCGAGGACGACGATCTCGTCGACCGCGTCCCCGGCCAGGCCCGCCAGCCGGTGCGTGATCAGCACGGTCGTACGGCCCCGGGTGGCGTCGAGCAGATCCGCGGTCAGCGCGTCAGCGGTCGGCAGGTCGAGGTGCTCGGCCGGCTCGTCGAGCACCAGGACGGGGAAGTCGGCGAGCAGCGCGCGGGCCAGCGCGAGGCGCTGGCGCTGCCCGCCGGAGAGCCGGGCGCCGTGCTCTCCGACCAGCGTGTCGAGGTCCGCGTCCAGCCGGGCCGCGGCGAGGGCCGCGCGCAGCGCGTCGTCGTCGGCGGACGGGCGCGCCAGCCGCAGGTTCTCGCGGACCGAGCTGTCGAAGACGTGCGCGTCCTGCGCGCACAGACCGACCAGCCGGCGCACATCGTCGCCTTCCAGCGCGGCCGCCTCGGTACCGGCGAGGGTGTACGAACCGCTCTCCGCGTCCAGGAAGCGCAGCAGCACCTGGGCCAGGGTCGTCTTGCCCGCGCCCGACGGGCCGACCACCGCGATCCTGCGGCCCTGCGTCAGTTCGAGATCCAGCCCCGCCAGCGCCGGTCGCTCCCGCCCCGGGTAGCGGGCCGTCAGATCCCGGACGACCAGCGGGAACGGCAGTGCCGGCGGCTCCGCCGGTTGTTCCGGCTCCCGGACCGGCTCCGGCGCGTCCAGTACCTCGTGCACCCGCAGCGCGGCCGCCCGGCTGCGCTGCCGGTACTGCGCCGCGAGCGGCATCCCCGTGACCGCTTCGAACGCGGCGAGCGGAGTGAGCACAACGACCGCCAGGGCGACCGCGTCCAGCCGGCCGTCCCGTACCGCCTGGAGCCCCGCGTACGCGCAGGCCACCACCGTCAGCCCGCACACCAGTGCGGTCAGCCCGGCGCCCAGCGCGGTCGTCGCGGCGGACCGTGCGGCGATCCGGGTCAGCGCCCGGTCGGATCGGGCGGCACGCTCGCGCCGGCCGGGCAGCGCGCCCGCGACCGTCAGCTCGGCGGTTCCGGTCAGCAGGTCCACGACCTGCGTCGACAGCTCGCCCCTGGCCGGCGCGAGCCGCCGCTCGGCGCGCCGCGACAGGACGGCGGACAGCGCCGGGACACCGGCGCCCGCGATCAGCAGACCCACGGCCAGCGCCAATCCCGCCTCGGGCAGCAGCCATCCGGTGAACGCCGCGGACACGGCACAGACGCCCGCCGCGGCACCGGCGGGCAGCAACCAGCGCAGGAAGTAGTCCTGCAACCCGTCGACGTCCGCGACCAGCCGGGACAGCAGATCGCCGCGCCGCGTCTCCCGCAGCCCCGCAGGCGCGAGCCGTTCGATCCGCCGGTAGACGGCCACCCGCAGGTCCGCGAGCGAACGGAAGACCGCGTCGTGCGACACCAGCCGCTCCGCGTACCGGAACACCGCCCGCCCGATGCCGAACGCCCGCGTCGCCGTGACCGCGACCATCAGGTACAGCACCGGCGGCTGCTGCGACGCCCGGCTGATCAGCCATCCGGACGTCGCCATCAGACCCACCGCGCAGCCGAGCGCCAGAGCCCCCAGCAGCAGCGCCAGAGCGAAGCGCCCGCGCAACGGCCCCGCCATCCTGCGCACCCGCCGCAACGGACGTCCCGTACCCGCGGATGAAGGAACGTCCACGGGCGGAGCGTCGACGGGCCGCACGGTCGACGTGGTTCCCGGAACCGGTGCCGGAACCGGAACCGGAGCCGGACCTTGTCCGGCCGCCAGGGGACTGGCTGCAGCTCCGACAGCGGTCGCGGCGACCGGCGCGGCCCGCAGCCGGATCGTGCGGTCGGCCACGGCGAGCAGGGCCGGGCGGTGGACGACCAGCAGAACCGTGCGGCCCGCCGCCAGCCGGCGAACGGCAGCCACCACGGCCGCCTCCGTGTCACCGTCGAGGTTGGCGGTCGGCTCGTCGAGCAGCAGCAGTGGCCGGTCCGCCAGGAACGCGCGGGCCAGGGCCAGCCGTTGGCGCTGACCCGCGGAGATTCCGGAGCCGCCCTCACCGAGCGGAGTGTCCAGAGCGGCGAAGTCGAGGGCGCCGGCGTCGCGGAGCGCTGCCCGCACCTGGGCGTCGGTGGCATCCGGCCGGGCGAGCCGGACGTTCTCGGCAATGGTCCCGGCGAAGAGGTGCGGCCGCTGCGGGACCCAGGCGATCTGCCGGTGCCAGCTCTCGGGATCGAGCGATGCCAGGTCGGCGCCGTCGACCAGGACCCGGCCGGCGGACGGTTGCGCGAAGCCGAGCAGCGCGGCCAGCAGCGTGGTCTTGCCGACACCGCTGGGACCGACGACGGCGACCGTCTCACCGGGGGAGACGGTGAAGGAGACCTCGGGGAGCGAGGGCCGTTCGCGGCCTTCGTGGTGAACGGTCAGACCGTCCACGGTGATGGAGGCGTGCCGCAGGTCGGGGGCGGGAAGGGTGCCGGCGGTGGCGGTGGCGGTCTCCAGAACGGCGAAGACCTCGTCGGCGGCGGCCAGCCCCTCGGCCGCCGCGTGGTACTGCGCACCCACTTGTCGTAGCGGCAGATACGCCTCGGGCGCGAGCACCAGGACGACCAGACCGGTGTAGAGGTCCAGGTCGCCGTGGACCAGCCGCATGCCGATGCCCACGGCGACCAGCGCTACGGAGATCGTCGCGAGGAGTTCCAGGGCGAAGGAGGACAGGAACGCGATCCGCAGCGTCCGCATGGTCGCGCGCCGGTAGTCGTCGGTGATGGTGCGGATGGACTCGGCCTGTGCCTTGGCCCGGCCGAAGACCTTCAGGGTGGGAAGGCCGCCGACAACGTCCAGGAAGTGCCCCGACAGCCGTGCGAGCAGCCGCCACTGCCGGTTCATCCGATCCTGAGTGGCCCAGCCGATCAGGGCCATGAAGAGCGGGATGAGGGGGAGGGTCAGCGCGATGGTGAGCGCCGAGACCCAGTCCGAGCTGACGATCCGGGCGAGCACCACGACCGGTACGACAACGGCCAGTCCGAGCTGCGGCACGTAGCGCGCGAAGTAGTCGTCGAGCGCGTCGACCCCGCGGGTGGCGAGCGTGGTGAGTTCGCCGGTGCGCTGGGTGGAGAGCCAGGACGGGCCCAGGGCGGTGGCCCGCTCCAGCAGCCGGCCCCGCAGTTCGGACTTGACGGCCGCGCTGGCGCGGTGCGCGCACAGCTCCGTCAGCCAGGCGACGGTCCCCCGGCCGGCCGCGACGGCGGCGAGCAGCAACAGCGGAGTGCGCAACTCGCCGGCGTCGAGACCGTGCTGGAATCCGCCGACCACGATCTCGGCGATGAGCATCGCCTGGGCGACGACCAGCCCCGCCCCGGCGAGACCGAGGGCCACGGACGCCACGAGGAAGACGCGGCTGGCGCGGGCGTACCGGAGCAGACGCGGATCGACTGGTTTCACGTGGAACATTCCCCTCGGCGAGTAGCGGGCGAACCGGGCGGCGGCACAACGGGTGGCAAGTGGCCGGGCGGCGGGCCGCCGGGAAAGCCGGCCCTAGTGCGCTTCTGCGATGTGCTGGGTGCCGATCCGCTTGCGGAACACCCAGTACGTCCACCCCTGGTAGATCAGCACGACCGGTGTCGCGACCGCCGCGCACCACGTCATGATCTTCAACGTGTACGGCGTCGCCGAGGCGTTGCTGACCGTCAGGTTCCACGCGTCGTTCAGCGAGGACGGCATGACGTTCGGGAAGAGCGCCAGGAAGAGCATCGCCACCGCCGACGCGATGGTGATGCCGGAGAAGACGAACGACCATCCCTCACGGCCGATCCGGATCATCCAGACCGCCGCGACCAGAGCCACCACGGCGACGGCCAGCGCGCCGAGGGTCTTGGTGTCACCGCTGTCCTTCTGGGTCCAGCCCAGGAAGAGCACGGCGAGGACGGCGGCCGCGATGCCCAGCCGGAAGGCGAGCCTGCGGGCCCGCGTCCGGATGTCGCCGACGGTCTTGAGTGCGGCGAACACCGCACCATGGAAGGTGAAGAGCGTGAGGGTGACGAGCCCGCCGAGGATCGAGTAGACGTTCAGCAGATCCCAGAAGGAGCCGACGTACTCCTTGTTCACGTCGATCTTCACGCCGCGCACCATGTTGGCGAACGCGACGCCCCACAGCACGGACGGCAGCAGCGAGGCCCAGAAGATCACCTGTTCCCAGCTGGTCTGCCAGCGGTCGTCCGCCCGCTTGGAGCGGTACTCGAAGGCGACCACCCGGACGATCAGGCAGAGCAGGATGATCAGCAGCGGCAGGTAGAAGCCGGAGAAGAGCGTGGCGTACCACTCGGGGAAGGCGGCGAAGGTCGCACCGCCCGCGGTGAGCAGCCACACCTCGTTGCCGTCCCAGACCGGGCCGATGGTGTTGATCAGTACGCGGCGCTCGGGGCGGTCGCGGGCCAGCAGCTTGGTGAGGATCCCGATCCCGAAGTCGAAGCCCTCCAGGAAGAAGTAGCCGGTCCACAGGACGGCGATGAGTACGAACCAGACGTCGTGCAGGTGCATGTCGCGCTCCTTCCTCTCAGTACGAGAAGGCCATGGGCCGGTCGGCGTCGGTGGAGTCGCCGCCGATCTTCGTGGGCGGATGCAGATCGGACTCGGTCAGCTCCGGCGGCCCGGCCTTGGCGTACTTCAGCAGCAGCTTGATCTCGACGACGGCGAGCACCGCGTAGAGCAGGGTGAAGGCGATCAGCGAGGCGAACACCTCGCCGGTGGAGACATTGGGGGAGACCGCGTCGGAGGTGCGCAGCAGCCCGTAGACGGCCCACGGCTGGCGGCCGGTCTCGGTGAAGATCCAGCCCCACGAGTTGGCGATCAGCGGGAAGACCATCGTCCACAGCGCGATCCGCCAGTACCAGGCGGCGAACCTGTCGCCGAACACCGTGTTCCTGGTGAGCATCAGCTTCGGTGCCTCGTCCTCGCCGGTGCGGTGCTCCTCGGCGACCCAGAGCTTGCGGCGGGTGAGCCACAGCCCGGCCAGGCCGACCGCGAAGGACGTCATCCCGAAGCCGATCATCCAGCGGAAGCCCCAGTAGGCGGTGGGGATGTTCGGCCGGTAGTCACCGGGGCCGTACTTCTGCTGTTCGGCCTTGTTGACGTCGTTGATGCCGGGCACGTACGAGGAGAAGTTGCCGTCGGCGAGGAAGGACAGTATCCCGGGGACCTCGATGGCGACCTTGTTGTGGCCCTTGTCGACATCGCCGACGGCGAAGATCGAGAACGGGGCCGGCCCCTCGCCGTCCCACAGCGCCTCGGCGGCGGCCATCTTCATCGGCTGCTGCTTGAACATCACCTTGCCGAGCGAGTCACCGCTGATCGCGGTGAGCAGCCCCGCGACGACGGCGACGGCCAGGCCGAGCCGCAGCGAGGTGCGCATCACGGCGATGTGCTTCTTGCGCGCCAGGTGGTACGCGGAGATGCCGATCATGAACGCGGCACCGGTGAGGAACGCCGCGGCGATGGTGTGGAAGACCACGACCAGGGTGGTGTCCTGGCTGATGACCTTCCAGAAGTCGGTCAGCTCGGCGCGACCGGTCACCTTGTTGTAGGTGTAGCCGACCGGGTGCTGCATCCAGGAGTTCGCGGCCAGGATGAAGTACGCCGACAGGATCGTGCCGATCGAGACGATCCAGATGCAGGCGAGGTGGATGCGCTGCGGCAGCTTGTCCCAGCCGAAGATCCACAGCCCGATGAACGTGGACTCGAAGAAGAACGCGATCAGCGCCTCGAAGGCGAGCGGCGCCCCGAAGATGTCTCCGACGAACCGCGAGTAGTCGGACCAGTTCATACCGAACTGGAACTCCTGGACGATCCCGGTGGCCACGCCCATGGCGATGTTGATCAGGAAGAGTTTGCCCCAGAACTTGGTGGCCCTGAGGTACTTCTCCTTCTTGGAGCGGACCCACGCGGTCTGCAGGACCGCGGTGAGCGCGGAGAGGCTGATCGTCAGCGGGACGAAGAGGAAGTGGTAGACGGTGGTGATGCCGAACTGCCATCGCGCGACGTCGACGGTTTCCAGCGAGAGCTGCACGTCACGACTCCTTACCTGTACCGGTCCAAACTTGAACTTTTCGCCCCAGCCCTCTCGCGAAGTTCATAGGAAATGGGGCATACACGTTCGCTTGTGAAAGTGAACGCATTCACAAGCTAAGTATCGCGCACACCCGTTCGCCCCCTCCCACCGGGGGGGTGGAAGGGGACGAAAACGGCAGGTGGTAGAGGAGCCGGCGCCGCCGGAACCAACGGCTCCGGACCCGCGCTCCGGGCCTCGGTTACAGCTCCTTGCGGAACTCGTCCGCCGTGCTGAGCAGCAGATCGTTCGCCTCGGTCTCGCCGATGGTGATCCGCACGCCCTCGCCCGCGAACGGCCGCACCGTCACTCCGACCCGCTCGCACGCCGCCGCGAAGTCGAGGGTGCGCTCCCCCAGCCGCAGCCAGACGAAGTTCGCCTGCGTCTCCGCAAGCGTCCAGCCCTGCGCGGCCAGCGCCCCGACGACCCGGTCCCGCTCGGTGACCAGACCGGCCACCCGCTCCAGCAGGGCCTCCTCGGAGCGCAGCGACGCGACCGCGGCGTCCTGCGCGAGCTGGCTCACGCCGAACGGCATCGCGGTCTTGCGCAGCGCCGCCGCGACCGGCTCGTGCGCGATGGCGAAGCCGACCCGCAGGCCGGCCAGGCCGTACGCCTTGGAGAAGGTGCGCAGCACCGCCACGTTCGGGCGGTCGCGGTAGATCTCGACGCCGTCCGGCACCTCCGCGTCCCGGATGAACTCCCGGTACGCCTCGTCGAGGACCACGAGCACATCCGACGGCACCCGGTCGAGGAAGCGCTCCAGCTCCGCACGGCGTACGACGGTGCCGGTCGGATTGTTGGGGTTGCAGACGAAGATCAGCCGGGTCCGGTCGGTGATGGCGGCGGCCATCGCGTCCAGGTCGTGCTCCTCACCGTCGGTGAGCGGCACCTCCACCGGCGTCGCGCCGCTGATCCGCGTGATGATCGGGTACGCCTCGAAGGAGCGCCAGGCGTAGATGACCTCGTCGCCCGGCCCCGCGGTCGACTGCAGCAGCTGCTGAGCGACGCCGACCGAGCCGGTGCCGGTCGCGATGTGCGTCTGCGGCACGCCGAAGCGGTGCGCCAGCTCGGCGATCAGCTCGGTGCACGCCGCGTCGGGGTAGCGGTTGAACGAACCCGCGGCGGCGGTGGCCGCCTCCAGCACGCCGGGCAGCGGCGGGAAGGGGTTCTCGTTGGAGGACAACTTGTAGGCCGGTGCACCCTCGTCCGACACCGGGGGTCGCCCGGGCTTGTAGGTGGGGATGCCGTCCAGTTCCGCGCGCAGCTTCGGGGTCATGACCACACTTTACGAGGGGGCGTGAGGGAGTGGGAAAGTGCCGTGCGCCACATCGCACGCTGGTGGCGCACGCGGTGGTGCGCATCCCTCGTAGGGGTGAGTTGATACCTCTGCGCAATACGAACCAATGGCCGGGAGAGCGTCCCCATGACACCTGGATCCGGTCGAAGAAAGCGCTTGCGAGCTGCACATTCCACCCCACAAGGCATGTTCGATCTTGCAGAAACGTCTTGCCCGAATGCCCTTTCGGCGCCCCAGCGGACGGACCAAGCCCGCCCTACTATCGGGTCGCCATGACAGCAGCAGGGAACCACCAGGCGAGCCGGCCCATCGGACGCCGGCTCGAGCGGGCAGGCATCAGAGATGTCGCCGCTGCCGCCGGTGTCTCGATCACGACTGTCTCCGACGCACTCAACGGCAAGGGCCGACTGCCCGACGCCACCCGCCGCCATGTCCGGGAGGTCGCCGAACGGCTGGGTTACCGCCCGTCCGCGGCAGCCCGCACACTGCGCACCGGCCGATCGGGCTTAATCGGCCTGACGGTCACCACCTACGGCGAAGAACCGTTCACTTTTACCGAGTTCGCGTACTTCGCCGAAATGGCGAGAGCCGCGACCTCGGCCGCCCTCGCCCGGGGCTATGCCCTGGTCATCCTGCCCGCCTCCTCACGCCATGACGTGTGGAGCAACGTCGCACTCGACGGCACCGTGGTCATCGACCCCTCCGACCACGACCCCGTCGTCATCGAACTCGTCCGCCAGGGCGTACCGGTGGTCAGCGACGGCCGGCCCGCCGGCAGCCTCCCCGTCCACGCCTGGGTCGACAACGACCACGAGGAAGCCGTCCTCGGCATCCTCGACCACCTCGCCGACGCCGGAGCCCGCCGGATCGGTCTGCTCACCGGCACCAGCACCGACACCTACACCCGGCTCTCCACCACCGCGTACCTGCAGTGGTGCGAGCGTGTGGGCCAGGAGCCGGTCTACGAGTCCTACCCCGCCCACGACCCGTGCGCGGGCGCCGTCGCCGCCGACCGGCTGCTCGCCCGGCCCGACCGACCCGACGCCGTCTACGGTCTCTTCGACCCCAACGGCACCGATCTGCTGGCCGCCGCCCGCCGCTACGGGCTGCGGGTGCCGGACGATCTGCTGCTGGTCTGCTGCAGCGAGAGCAGCGTCTACGCGACCACCGAACCGCCGATCACCACGCTCTCCCTCAAGCCGGGGAAGATCGGCACCGCGGTGGTCCAGCTCCTCATCGATGCCATCGAGGGCGTGGGCGCCACCCATCCCGTCCAGCAGATCATGCAGACCGACCTCATCGTCCGCACCTCGTCCCAGCGCCGCACGCACCGCACCACGGTCAGTCCGCCGCGCAGTCCTTCCGGGAGCTGAGGCCCGACCCGGAAACCAGGAAGCGCACCGCCGCGCAGGAGCCGCCGGGACGTCCGCGCGGGGATCCGGAACCGGAACCCGCGCGGAGGTTGGCACCGGACTCCGTGCGGAAGCCCGTTCGGAAGTCTGCACAGAAGTCCGCTCGGGGACCCGAATCGGCTGCCGGACCGCCCCAGGACGCCGATTTAGGGGGTGTTTGTCGGCACCGGCTGAAAACCCGGCACCCAGGTATGTCACACCACGACAGCGTCATTCCTATGATGGGCGGATGGCGGCGCGATGGTGGAGGGGTCGATGACACAGGGGGCAGGTCACGGGCCCGTACTCAAGGCGATGGTGAGCTGGCGTCCGGCGGGGCCGGACGCGGGTCCTGAGGCCGGACCGGAAGGCGGTCCCGAGGCCGGTCGGCCCGCCGCGCCCGGCAACGGGTCGTACGGATTCGCCGGTGATCCCGGCGTTCCCGATACGCCAGGAATGTCCGCGCCGCCGGCCGCTCCGGCCCAGGCACCGGCAAAGGTTCCCGCGGCCGCGCCCCCGGCCGGCTACGAGGCGACCCAGCTCGACACCCGGCTCGTGCCGGAGGACTACACCCCCACCGCGCACGACCTCCCGGTGATAGTCCCCGTCGACGCGGACCAGCCCGGTCCGCTCTACGTCGTCGGCGATGTCCACGGGTACATCGACGAACTGCGCGCGGCGCTCCACGCCCAGGGCCTCATCGACGCCGAAGGCCACTGGTCGGCGGGGACCGCCCGGCTGTGGTTCCTCGGTGACTTCACCGACCGCGGCCCCGACGGCATCGGCGTCATCGAGCTCGTCATGCAGCTCTCGGCCGAGGCGGCCGCCGCGGGCGGCTACGCCAAGGCCATCATGGGCAACCACGAGCTGCTGCTGCTCGGCGCCCACCGCTTCGGCGACACCCCCGTCAACTCCACCGGTGGCACCGCGTCGTTCCTCGCCGCCTGGCGGCTCAACGGTGGCCAGCCCTCCGACATGGACCGGCTGGAGGACCGCCACCTGACGTGGATGTCCCGGCTCGACGCCGCCCATCTGACCGACGGTCACCTGCTGCTGCACTCCGACACCACCGCGTACCTCGACTACGGCACCACCATCGACGCGATGAACGACGCCATCACCGGTATCCTCCAGCGCGGCGACGCCGACGAATGCTGGGACCTGTTCCGCAAGCTCACCAAACGCTTCGCCTTCCGCGGTGACAACGGCCCGCAGGCCGCCCGGGAACTCCTCGACACCTACGGAGGCCACCAGGTCGTCCACGGCCACAGCCCCATCCCGTACCTGCTCGGTGAGGTTGGCGGTGAATACACCGCGGACGGGGAGGAACGCACGCCGGTCGTCAATGGCCCGATGGCATATGCCGAGAACTTGGCATTGGCAATGGACGGTGGCGTAACCATGGACGGCCGGCTGCTCGTTGCCGAACTCCCGCTGCTTTCCTGACCGCCAGATTTCCGGGAAGCACTCTGTCACCCCCTCACCTCCGCGCTCTACCATCGCTATATCCGTAAGGCACGCTCTCCTCCGCTTCACCGGCCGACCGGCTCCACAATCAGCGGGGAGGCACCGGAGACGGAGCATCGGGGGATGCACATGAACAGCGCTCCACACCTGCTCAACGAAGACCGCCCGGACTTCGAACGAGTCCTCGACGACGCACTGCACACCGCGGACACCGGGCACGACGAGCACGGCGGGCACGAAGGCCTGCTCAACACCGAACAGCTCCGCACCATGGCGCTGAGCGCGGCGGAGATCATCTCCGCCTGCGCCGCGCCGGAATACCAGCAGTATCTGAAGGTCCGCGAGCAGATTCGCGAGGCCCTCGAAGAGTCGGCCGTCGCCCGCCGGACCGAGCCGACGACCGCCGCCGACAACCGGGCGTTCAGCTACGCCGCCATGGGCGTGGCCGACTCCGCGGGCTCCGGCGCCGGGCTGTTCGCCGTGGTCGCCGTACTGACGCCCATCCTGGCGGGCACCGCCGCGCTGATCTTCCTGCTGATCGGGTACGTCCTGCACGCGATGACGCCGGAGCCCGCCATCGCCGCACCGCTGCGCACCGCCGGCTGGCTCTTCGCCGGCGTCACCGGGTGCGGCATCCTGGTCGGGATGGTCGGCCTGCTCCTCACCGCGCTGCGCGACAGCGCGAGCGCCATCCATGACGACGACTCCGACTCGCTCCCGCCCGAGGTCGCCGCCGCCCGCGAGGCATGGCGGCGCGCGCTGCGCGACCGCGGTGTCCTGCCGTTCCTCGCCGAAGCCAGAACGAACGCCGCCCTCGCACCCCATCCGGACCTCGAGCCTCCGCGCTCCAACGGGACGCAGCCCTCTCGAATGCCCCGACTCGGCTATTCCCGGCCCGACTTCACCAGCCCGGGCCCTGAGGAATCCCCCGGCCCCGGTCACCGTTTCTCCAGCCCGGATTTCTCCAGCCCGGATTTTTCGAGCCCCGACTTCACGGGTCCGGACGAGGGTTCGAGATAACGCGCACGGTTACGAAAAAGGGCGGAATGCGGGACTCCGCACCTATGGGGTGAATTTGGCGCTATGCGCCCTCGGGTGGCCTCGTCCGCACCGGCTGTACGCGTCGGAGGAGGCACGGCGTAGTCCGTCTCACCCCTGGGTCGACCCCGGCGCGCATCGAGCTCCGACGGCAGCGGCGTGTACGCGCTCAGCGGAACGGCCCGGGGCGGCAGGAGAGAGTTGCGGCTTGGGGCTCAACTAGTTGAAAGCGAAACGCAAAGTCGCCTCCGGCCCCAATGTCCAATCCGTGGACAGCTCCGCCTTCGAGAACGTTCCCCGAAGTCCAGCCGCCAAAGGCCGCCACAGCGAATTTCCCGCAGGCCCGCAGGTCAGCGCCGCGTCATCGCCCCGCCCGCGCTCTCCCGGCAGAGCGGCGACAGTGCGTTCCCATGCGTGCCAGCATATGCCAGACGCATACCTCGACGCATAGCGCGCGGCAATCCGGACGGCTGGAGTCGGATCGCATGGATCAGGCCCATCTCCATTGCCGCAGACCGTAATTGACGTGGAACCAGTTACTCCAGACGACTGGTTTCGATACGAGTTGATGATGAGTAGGGTGTGACCCGCTGCCGATTGATCTACGGAAGGTGACTGGCCGAATTCAGAGGGTCTGGCTGAATACCGCATGACCGGAATGTGCGTATGCGGGTGGTGTCGTCTGCAGGATCTGGAGGGGGATAGTGGCTGCTGGCTCGTTCGAGGGGCAGTACGTGTGGCATCCGGCGGCCGATGATCGTCAGTTGGCGCGAGCGTGCATGGATGTGAAGGCCGGGCGGTACCTCAGCGCACACGAGATCCTGAAGGAGACGCGCGGGGATTTCGAAGTGCGGGCCCACCGGTCCCTCGTACTGGCCTCCGAGGCAGCGGATTCCGACCTCGCCGAGCGCTGGCTGGCCGAGGAACCCAGTGCGGAGGCCGCGCTGCTGTGGGCGCGGGTGGCGATGCTCCGGGCGTTACGGATGGCCGACGCCGGAGGCGATCTCCGCGAGGGGGCGTTGCTCCGCATAGCGCAGGGCGCGTGCGAACGAGCCTCGGAGATGTTGCCCACCGACCCGACCCCCTGGGTGACCCAACTGGCGTTGACCCGGCTCCAGCGACCCCGCGACCCCGCTCCGCGCGGACTGCTGACCGAGCCGACCGGTCCCTGGTACCTGTTCGCCCACATCCTCCGGCTCGACCCCTGGCACCGCGAGGCGCACCACCGGTTCCTGGCCTTCTTCTTCACCCGCAACGGCGGCTCGGCGAGCGCGCGGTGGGACGTCGCCTCGTTCCTGAGCCACCGGGCACCGACCAACTCGCCCCTGCGGCTGCTGCCGCTGGTGGCGCTGGTCGAGGACTACGACCCCTCTGCTCTGCTGGCGGACCGCACATGGGAACAGCCCCAGTGGAGAGCGACAACGATGGGGATCTACACCCATTGGTTCCCGGAGACGGCCAAGTACCGGTTCACCCCCGTACTGGACCTGGCCTATCTGGCGCATGCCCTGGTCATGGGGAAGCTGGAATTCGAGGCGCGTGAAGTCCTCACGGCTGTGGGTCCTTATGCGTCCCGAATGCCCTGGAGCGCTTTCGGGCCGCCCGAGGAGCAACTGACCAAGGCCAGAAAGCTGTGCGGACTACCGATACCGAGTGCTGCCTGATCGATATTCCGCTCCGCATCGCACGAGGACGTCCTCCTGTCATCTCCCCCCGGAAAGGCTGCGATTGTGACCGAGCACAGATCTCTTTCACGCTCGAAAACCCTTCGTCCCCCAGCGCCGCCCGTCGCCACCCTCGACGACGACGCGACACTGCATGCCATGGGTTATCCGCGGAAACTTACCCGTCGATTTCGCGCGTTTGACAACTTCGCGATATCTTTCACCATCATCAACATCATCGCCGGCATCTTCTCCTCGTTCGGTTTCGGCATGGCTGCCGGCGGTCCGCGGATTCTCATATTCGGCTGGATAGGCGTATCCATCATGGTGCTGTTCGTCGGCGCCTCGATGGGAGAGATCGCCTCCGCCTATCCGACCAGCGGCGCGCTGTACTTCTCCGCGGGCAAGCTCGCCAAACGGCACCGCGGCGCGTGGTCCTGGTACACCGGCTGGCTGAACTTCGTCGGCCAGGTGGGCGGGACGGCCGCCACCGGCTACGCCGCCGCCACGTTCATCCAGGCCTTCATCGCGATGCAGTGGACCGACTACGAGGTGACGGCGCAGCGCACCGTGGGCATCACAGCGGTGATCCTGCTGCTCCAGGCGCTGGCCAACACCTATACGGTGCAGCTGATCGCCTTGCTGAACCGTATATCCGTGTGGTGGCTGTTCATCGGCATGGTCGTGATCGTCGTCTGCCTGACCGTCATACCCGACCACCACCAGTCGGTCTCCTTCGTGACGCATTTCGAGAACAACACCGGCTTCTCCAACGGCATTTACGGCGCCATGCTCGGTCTGCTCGTCACCAGTTGGACCTTCACCGGCTTCGACGGCAGTTTCCACATGTCGGAAGAGACCGTGCAGGCCACCGTCAACGCGCCCAAGGGCATCATGCGGTCGATCGCCTACTCCGCGGGCATCGGCCTGATTCTGATGCTCGCCCTGGTGTACGCGATTCGTGATTACGCCGCCGAGGCAAAGTCCGCCGCTCCGCCGGTGCAGATTCTCATCGACGCGCTCGGTATGGGCACCGCGAAGCTGCTGCTGCTGATCGTGATCGGCGCCATGCTGTTCTGCGGCCTGGCCAACATGACCAGTAATACCCGGCAGATTTTTGCCTTCTCCCGCGACGGTGCGATGCCCGGCTCGCGTTGGTGGCATTCGGTGTCCCCCCGCACCCGCACACCCGTCAAGGCCGTATGGCTCGCGGCGGCCTGCTCCATCGTGCTGGTACTGCCCGGTTGGTGGTCCCACACCGCCTTCACCGCCATTGTGAGCGTCAATGTCGTCGGGCTGTTCCTCGCCTACGGCGTGCCGATTTTCCTGCGGCTGCGCCTGGGCGACGAATTCGAGTCCGGCCCCTGGAACCTCGGGCGCTACGGCAAGGTCGTCGGGATCGTCTCCGTGACGTGGATCGTCCTCAGCAGTGTGCTGTTCATGCTGCCGCAGACCTCCCCCATCACCTCGACCAACTTCAACTACGCCCCGATCGCGCTGGGGGTCGTGCTGATCATCGCCACGGTCTGGTGGTTCGCCACCGCGCGCAAGCGTTTCCAGGGACCGGTCAGCTACGGCCGCCCCGACGAAGTGGCCGCGATGGACCTGATCTGACCCGGCGGCACCTGATCCACCCGAATCACCTGAACGTCGATCGAAGTACATTGCGGAGGTCCCGGTGGGAATCCCACCGGGACCTCACGCATGTGCGGCGCTCAGCGGCCCGTCGTCAGTCGGCCAGCGGCAGGTAGACGCGGTTGCCGCTCGCCGCGAACTCCGCGGACTTCTGCCGCATCCCGGCCTCCGGGTCCAGCAGCAGATCCCCGCCGTGCTCCTTGCGGATGTCCTGACTGATCTTCATCGAGCAGAACTTGGGGCCGCACATGGAGCAGAAGTGCGCGGTCTTCGCGCCGTCCGCCGGCAGCGTCTCGTCGTGGAAGTCACGGGCGGTGTCCGGGTCCATGGCCAGGTTGAACTGGTCCTCCCAGCGGAACTCGAAGCGGGCGTCGGACAGGGCGTCGTCCCAGTCCTGCGCCCCCGGGTGGCCCTTGGCCAGATCCGCCGCGTGGGCCGCGATCTTGTACGTGATGACGCCGGTCTTGACGTCGTCGCGGTTGGGCAGGCCCAGGTGCTCCTTGGGCGTGACGTAGCAGAGCATCGCGGTGCCCCACCAGGCGATCATCGCGGCGCCGATGCCCGAGGTGATGTGGTCGTAGGCGGGCGCGACATCCGTGGTGAGCGGGCCGAGCGTGTAGAACGGCGCCTCCTCGCAGATCTCCTGCTGGAGGTCGATGTTCTCCTTGATCTTGTGCATCGGGACGTGCCCGGGGCCCTCGATCATGGTCTGCACGTTGTGCCGCTTGGCGATGGTGTTCAGCTCGCCCAGCGTCCGCAGCTCCGCGAACTGCGCCTCGTCGTTGGCGTCGGCGATGGAGCCGGGGCGCAGACCGTCGCCGAGCGAGTACGTGACGTCGTAGGAGGCGAGGATGTCGCAGAGCTCTTCGAAGTTCTCGTAGAGGAACGACTCCTTGTGGTGCGCGAGGCACCAGGCGGCCATGATCGAGCCGCCGCGCGAGACGATGCCGGTCTTGCGGCGGGCGGTCAGCGGGACGTACCGCAGCAGCACGCCGGCGTGGACCGTCATGTAGTCGACGCCCTGCTCGGCCTGCTCGATGACGGTGTCCTTGTAGACCTCCCAGGTCAGCTCCTCGGCCTTGCCGTCGACCTTCTCCAGCGCCTGGTAGAGGGGGACGGTGCCGATGGGGACGGGGGAGTTGCGCAGCACCCATTCACGGGTGGTGTGGATGTTGCGGCCGGTGGACAGGTCCATGACCGTGTCGGCGCCCCACTTGGTGGCCCACGTCATCTTGTCCACCTCCTCCTCGATCGAGGAGGTGACCGCGGAGTTGCCGATGTTGGCGTTGACCTTCACCAGGAACCGCTTGCCGATGATCATCGGCTCGATCTCGGGGTGGTTCACGTTCATCGGCATGACGGCCCGGCCGGCCGCGATCTCCTCGCGCACCACCTCGGGGGAGACGTTCTCGCGGATCGCGATGTACTCCATCTCCGGCGTGATGTCGCCGCGGCGTGCGTACGCGAGCTGCGTCACCGCCTGCCCGTCACGCCCCCTGCGCGGCACCCGGGGGCGGCCGGGGAAGACCGCGTCGAGGTTGCGCAGACCGCCGCGGGGAGAGGTGTGCTTGATCCCGTCGTCCTCGGGGCGGACCGGGCGGCCCGAGTACTCCTCGGTGTCGCCGCGGCCGATGATCCAGTTCTCACGCAGCGGCGCCAGGCCGCGGCGGACGTCGGTGGTGACGTTCGGATCGGTGTACGGCCCCGACGTGTCGTACAGCGTCACGTCACGGCCGGTGGTGAGGTGCACCTGGCGCACGGGGACCTGGATGTCCGGCCTGGTGCCGGTCAGGTAGCCCTTGTGCCAGCCGGGCTCGCGCCTATCCGTTGAAACGGGCTTTTCCGTCGAAACGGGCTGAACGGAGACAGGCATGCGTGCATCCTGCGTGGTCATGAGACCCAACTCCCTACGCCGGCATTACCCGGTAACAGGTTCAGCGGTCGGCGCAGTTCTTCAGCGCCCTCTCAGCCCGGTGCTCCGAGCTCCCGCGATTGCAAAGGTGCCCCCACGGTAGCGGGTGAGTACGAACGCACACCAGGGGGTCTTGCGATGATCGGTCCGTGGACACCCCTCCGACGTCGCCGCACGCGCATGCGCACACCCACAGTCACGGTCCGGTCCCGCCGGTCTCGAAGCACCTCCGCAAGGTCATCGCGGTGGTGCTGGTCCCGTTCGCCGCCGCGGTGCTCGCCGGGCTGATCGTGCTGTGGCCCGGTGGGGTACCGCAGCACGCGCACACCGGGGTCGGGTTCGACCAGCAGACGCAGCAGGCCCGGGTCACCCGGATCGACGACATCTCCTGCGCCGAGGCGAACACACAGTCACCGGCGACGCCGGCGCCCGGCGCCACCGCCGCCCCGCCGGAAGGCTGCGAGAAGGCGACCATCGAGGTCACCTCGGGCAAGGACAAGGGCCGGACGTTCACCGAGATCGTGCATCCCGACCAGACCCGCCGCTACACGGTGGGCCAGGGCGTGGTGGTGGCGTACGCACCCGACGCCCCGAAGGAGCTGCAGTACGCGGTGACCGACGTCGACCGTGGCTTCCCGCTGGCGCTGCTGGCCGGGATCTTCGCCCTCGCGGTGATCGCCGTCGGCAGGCTGCGCGGCCTGATGGCGCTGATCGCGCTGGTCATCAGCTTCGCGATCCTGACGCTGTTCATCCTCCCGGCGATCCTGCACGGCCACAATCCGCTGCTGGTGGCGGTGATCGGCGGCAGCGCGATCATGCTGATCGCGCTCTACATGTGCCACGGCCTCAACGCCCGTACGTCGGTGGCGGTGATCGGCACGCTCTGCTCCCTGTTCCTGATCGGGATCCTCGGCTCGGTCTTCATCTCCTGGGCGCACCTGACGGGCAACACCTCGGACGAGACCGGGCTGATCCACTCCCTCTATCCGGGTATCGAGATCAAGGGCCTGCTGCTGGCCGGCATCATCATCGGCTCGCTGGGCGTCCTGGACGATGTGACGGTCACCCAGACCGCGGCGGTGTGGGAACTGAAGGACGCCGACCCCGGCGCGAGTTGGCGCAAGCTCTACGGCGCCGGCATGCGGATCGGCCGGGACCACATCGCGTCCGTGGTGAACACCCTGGTGATGGCGTACGCGGGTGCGGCACTGCCGCTCCTGCTGCTGTTCTCGGTGGCGCGCAGCGGGGTGCTGCGGGTCGCCGGCAGCGAACTGGTGGCGGAGGAGATCGTACGGACGCTGGTCGGCAGCATCGGCCTCGTCGCGTCGGTTCCCCTGACCACGCTCCTGGCAGCGCTCGTTGTCAGTGCCGACCGGCACAATACGAAGACGGACGTGACGGAGGCGAGGGACACTTCCCCCGCGAGGAGTGGCGGCGGGGGTCACCGGCGCAAGGGGAAGTAGGCCGCGCTCGCGGGGGCGGGGAGCGGCCGGTGGAGGCGAACGGGGG
The DNA here is from genome assembly GCF_056432645.1 of Streptomyces sp. NPDC045021. Taxonomy (NCBI): domain Bacteria; kingdom Bacillati; phylum Actinomycetota; class Actinomycetes; order Kitasatosporales; family Streptomycetaceae; genus Streptomyces; species Streptomyces sp. NPDC045021. Next base: position 341,015 of record NZ_JBWKIQ010000002.1, on the reverse strand, counting down.
GACGATGGCCGGGATGATCGGGCTGCAGGGCAGGGTGACGGGGCGGATCGGCCCCGGGCTGGTCGGCGAGGTGATCGTCCAAGTGCGCGGCGGCGCCGAGGCGTTCCTGGCGTATCCGGTCACACCGGGCGAACGAATAGAGCCGGGAACGCCGATCGTGGTCGTGGAATACCAGGCTCCGCGGACGGTCTACGTGGCCGCGGCCTTCGGCTGAGCGGGCTTCGTATCAAGACTGCGCCAAGGTTCCGTCAGGGTGTTCACCACGGCGTTGCGCGAGAGCACACTCGCGATCACCAGGCCCCGCATCGGGGCCGTTGTGAGGGGGCGTATGCCGATGATCATCGGCGTCGTGGCGGGAGTCGTTCTCGCCGCAATCATCATCGTGATCGGGCTGTTCAAGCTCATGTGGAGGGTCGCGGAGCCGAATGAGGCGCTTGTCATCTCCGGTTCCCGACACCGGACCGAGGGCATCGAGGAAGGTCTGGGCTTCCGTATCGTCACCGGGCGCGGGACGTTCGTGATCCCCGGTGTCCAGGCCGTGCGCAAGCTCTCGCTCGATCTCAACGAGACCGAGTTGCTGGTGGACTGTGTGACGCAGCAGGGCATCCCGCTGAAGGTGCGCGGAGTCGTCATCTTCAAGGTCGGCGACGACTTCGTGTCGATAGCCAACGCCGCACGCCGTTTCCTGGACCAGCAGAAGTTCATGGGCGACCGGGTGCACAACGTCTTCGCGGGTCATCTGCGGTCGATCGTCGGCGGGTTGACGGTCGAGGACATGATCCGTGACCGCGAGAAGCTCACCGGGCAGACCCGGGCCGCTTCCGGCTCCGAGATGGAGAAGCTCGGCCTGATCATCGACTCGCTGCAGATCCATGAGATCGAGGACCCGACCGGGTACATCAAGAACCTGGCGGCGCCGCACGCGGCGGCCGTCCACCGGGACGCGCGGATCGCACAGGCCGAGGCGGACCGGCTGGCCACCGAGGCGGAGCAGAAGGCCGCCGCCCGGATGTCCGAGGCGACCCGGGACAGCGAGATCCTGCAGGCCGGCTACCAGGCCGAACGGGACAAGGCGGCCGCGACATCACGGCAGGCAGGCCCGCTGTCCGAGGCCGCGGCCAGGCAGGAGGTCGTGGTCCAGGAGACCCGCGTCGCGGAGCTGGAGGCGCAGCGGCGCGAGCAGCAGCTCCAGGTCGACGTCAGAAAGCCGGCGGACGCGAAGGCGTACGAGAAGCGGACGCTGGCCGAGGCCGAACGCGATGTGCGCATCTCCGCGGCGCAGGCCAAGGCGAAGGAGACCGAGCTGGCGGCCATCGCCGAAGCCAACCGGGTCAAGATAGCGGCGGCCGCGCAGGCCGAGATGACGAAGGTCAGCGGTCTGGCGCAGGCGGCGGCGACCCGGGCGACCGGTGAGGCCGAGGCCGCGTCGACGCAGGCCCGCGGGCTGGCGGAGGCCGAGGCGGCGAAGGCCAAGGGTCTGGCCGAGGCCGCGTCGATCCAGGCGCGCGCGGAGGCGCTGGCCACCAACCAGGAGGCCGTGGTCGCTCAGCAACTGGCCGAGAACTGGCCGGAGATCGTGAGAGCGGGCGCCTCGGCGTTCGGCAATGTGGATCACATGGTGCTGCTCAACGGCGCCGACGGCATGTCCGACATGTTCGCCAAGGCCCTCACCATGGGCGGCACCGGGCTGGGACTCGCCCGCCAGCTGCTCGCGTCGATGGGAACGGAGAACGGCGTCAGCCCGGTACCGGACTCGCCGAACGGATCGACGCCCCGCAGCCACCGGGTACCGCTGCAGGACGACGACCAGGCCTGATCCGCAAGGAAGGCGTGAGGGCGGGGGCGGGGCGCGTCATCGCGCCGCGCCGCCCCCGCCCGGGCGCCCGGTGCGGCAGCGTGCCGCCGGCGGGCGCGATGTACGGGTTCCGGCCCCCCGAGGAATTACCAGTCACGATGTGAGGAGGAGGACGAGGACCCCGAGGTGAACTTCTTCACCACGAAGATCAACCCACCGACCAGTGCCGCGAAGACCAGCACCTTGAACAGCAGACCGATGACGAATCCGACCAGGCTCATGATCAGCCCACCGAAGACGACGAGAGCGATCACCGGGATCGCGACCCACTTGATCCACCAGGGCAGACCCTTGACCAGCTCTTCCATGACTGTTTCCCTCCAGATTCGTTCGTTGTCCCCGTGCTTCGACTCTAGAGCCGCGGAGGGGGTCGGCGGAGGGGTCGGAGACCCGATCCTTCCCTGACCGTTCCCCTACGGAACCCCAGGGTCCGACCCTCAGTCGCCGGGGGCCCCGGTACCGCTCAGGCCTCGGGCGGAGAGAAGACGACCATGACCCGCAGGTCCTCCGTCACGTGGTGGAAGCGGTGCGGCACCCCGGCCGGCAGGTAGACGACGCTGCCCCGCGCCACCGTTGTCGTCTCCTCCCCCACGGTGATCGCCGCCCGGCCGCTCACCACCAGATAGATCTCGTCCTGACCGTGCGGGGCCTGCGGATCGAGCTCCCCGGCCTGGAGCGCGTACAGACCTGCCGACATGTTCCGTTCGCGCAGAAAGCTGAGATATGCGCCGTTGTTGGCAGCCCGCTCCGCCTCCAGATCGTCCAGCCGGAACACCTTCATCGCAGCTCTCCCTCGTCGCATCTCTTGCCCGGGCGATCAGTTCTGCCACGATCACACCATGAAGAATTTCGTCGTCAAGACACTCGCCAACGCCGGGGCCCTCGGTGTGGCCATCTGGCTGGTCAAGAACATCACTCTCACGGGCGACGACACCTGGCACAAGGTGCTCACCGTCATCCTCGTCGCCGTGGTCTTCGGACTGGTGAACTGGCTGGTCAAACCAGTCGTGAAGCTGCTGTCCTTCCCCCTGTTCATCCTCACCCTGGGCCTGATCACGCTGGTCGTGAACGCCCTGATGCTGCTGCTGACCTCCTGGCTGGCAGGAAAGCTCAGCCTCGACTTCCACGTCGAGGGCTTCTGGGCGGCGCTGGTCGGCGGCCTGATCATCAGCATCGTCTCCTGGGCACTGAACATGCTCCTGCCGGACGAGGACTGAGCGCCGGGACGGCCGGCCCGATGCCGTTACGAGGACCGGAGGTGACCCGGCCCGCAGGGGTGGGGGTCCGAAATGCCGCCGAGCTATTTGTGAGCCGCTGGGCACCCCCGGCCGAAGGTTGGGGGATCGTAAATAGTCGATTTCGGACCCCACCCCGGAGGGCCCGGGCACCGACCCGGATCGGGTTGACTGGAACCCGCGCGCACACGCGCAGCAGGCGCACCCCCAGGAGGCATCGATGGCCGAGCACGACAGCGGCGACACCGCCGGCGGCGAGAGCACGCGCAGCGTCCACGCCGGCCGCCCGCCCGCCCAGCCGTACGAGCCGTCCCTGCCCGGCCCCGTCTTCGTCTCGCACTTCCACCTGCCCGGAGACGCGACCGGCCCGTACACCTACGGCCGGGACCAGAACCCGACCTGGACCCTGCTGGAACAGGCGATCTCCGAGCTGGAGTCCCCCGCGGACCCGACCGCCAGGACGACCGTCTTCTCCTCCGGGATGGCCGCGGTCTCCGCCGTGCTCCTGTCGCAGGTGAGCGCGGGCGACACCGTCGTCCTGCCCTCCGACTGCTACCAGACGACCCGAGCCCTCCAGCAACGGCTGGAGTCGTACGGAGTCACCGTGCGCCTCGCTCCCACCAAGGGCGACGCGCAGCTGAAACTGCTGGACGGCGCGCGCCTGCTGTGGCTGGAGACCCCGTCCAACCCCGGCCTGGACGTCTGCGACATCCGCCGGCTCGCCGACGCCGCGCACGCGGCCGATGCCCTGGTCGCCGTCGACAACAGCCTGGCCACCCCGCTCGGCCAGCGCCCTCTCGACCTCGGTGCCGACTTCTCGGTCGCCAGCGGCACCAAGGCCCTGACCGGCCACGGCGACCTGCTGCTCGGCTACGTGACCACCCGGGACCCCGAACTCGCCGAACAGACCCGGCTGTGGCGCAAGACCGTCGGCGCGATCCCCGGCCCGATGGAGGCCTGGCTCGCGCACCGCTCCCTGGCCACCCTCTCGCTGCGCGTGGACCGCCAGGCCGCCAACGCCCTGGCGTTGGCCGCGGCTCTCGCCGACCGCCCGGAAGTGACCGGACTGCGCCACCCCGGCCGGTCGACCGACCCGGCGCACGCGCTCGCCGCCGCCCAGATGCGCCGCTTCGGCAGCGTCGTCTCCTTCGCGCTGCCCGACCAGGAGCACGCCGAGCGCTTCCTCTCCGCCCTCCGGCTCACCGCCGAGGCAACGAGCTTCGGAAGCGTCCAGTGCACGGCCGAACGCCGGGCCCGCTGGGGCGGCGACGCCGTCCCGCCCGGGTTCATCCGCTTCTCGGTGGGCGTGGAGGACGCGGCCGACATCGTCGCCGATGTCACCCGCGCCCTGGACGCCGCAAAGTAGAGCTCCTACGCATATATGCAGGGAGCCCTACGCAGAATGGGCGGTTCGAGCCTCCCCCCTCGTGGCTCGAACCGCCCTGGCGCTACACGCGAAGACGCGCTCGAACAAGGCTAGTTGACTCTGCGTCAGTGTCCAATCACAGTACCTGGTAGGACCTATCGATATATTTATACTTGACGATGCGTCAGAGACTTTCTGTGAGGAGACCATGGTGGACCTGGCCCTCCTGCGTACCTTCGTCACCGTGCACCGGGCCGGCTCGTTCACCCGGGCCGCGCAGCTCCTGGGCCTGTCCCAGCCCGCCGTCACCGGCCAGATACGCACCCTGGAACGGCAGGTCGGCCGCCCGCTCTTCCTGCGCCTGCCGCGCGGCGTCGCCCCCACCACCGTCGGCGATGAGCTCGCGCACAAGGTCGCCCCGCACCTCGACGCGCTGCTGGAGATCACCGCGGCGGCACCCGACGACGACGGCCCCGGCACCCACAGCCTGCATCTCGCGGGCCCGGCCGAGTTCACCGCGCTGCGCATCCTGCCCGCCCTGGCACCGCTGGTCGCCGACGGGATGCATCTGCGGGTCTCGCTCAGCGGCGACGACGAGGCACTGGCCGGGCTCGCCGCCGGCCACCACGACCTGGCCGTCGTCAGCGTGCAGCCCCGCGACCGGCTGATCGCGGCAGTACCCCTGTGGGACGAGGAGTACGCCCTGGTCGCCTCGCCCGCCTGGCTGGAGCGGGCCGGCGGCCCGCACGGAGTGCGCGACCACGGCCCGCAGATGCTCGACGACCTGCCCGTCGTCACCTGCGACGAGGAATGCCGGCTGCTGTCCCAGTACTGGTCGGCCGTCTTCGACGCCAGACCCACCCGGGACCCCGCGGTCGTCGTCCCCGATCTGCGCGCAGTCCTGGACTGTGTACGCGACGGGGCCGGCCTGGCCGTCCTGCCCCGCTACCTGTGCGCCGCCGCGCTCGCCACCGGGGAGATCACGCTGCTCCTGGAGCCCCCCGTGCCACCGCTGCGGACCTACTTCCTGGCCACCCGGATGGGCACGCTCGCCCTGCCCCACCTCCTACGGGCGCACGAACGGCTGCTGACCGCCGCCCAGGCCTGGTAGCCGCCGGGTCGCCGGCCGCGTCAAGGCGTTGTCAGGCAGCTTCGACGCCGTTCCGGTCTTCCACAGGCGGCCACGGGCAGCCACGGGCAGCTTCGGAACGTGTTCGGAGCGGCCCGGCGAGCGCCGGTGACGTGCCAACGGGAATCGAATGCTCCGATTCACAGCCCCTGGTGCGTTTGTCGATCCTTGTGTCGCGGCAGATCTCAACCATGCCCCAGGAGAACGAAACTCCGGCCGAAGCCCCGGCCACCCGCCCGGTGGTCAAGCGCACCGCCCGCGCGATCCTGTTCGACGGCGACTGCATGGTCCTCATCAAGCGCACCAAGCCCGGCCTCGCCCCGTACTGGATCACTCCGGGCGGCGGCGTGGAGGACGACGACCCCTCGGTCGTCGACGCCCTGCACCGCGAAGTGGACGAGGAGCTGGGAGCCAAGATCACCGACGTCGTTCCGGCTTTCGTCGACAGCGTCGAGCACATCGCGGAGAACGGCGCGCACGGCGTGAAGGTGCAGTACTTCTTCGTGTGCCGGCTCGCCTCGATGGATCCGGCACTCCGGCACGGGCCGGAGGTGGACGACCCGTGCGGGACGTACGACGTCGTCCGGGTGCCGTTCACCCGGGTCGGGCTGGCCTCCGTCGAGGTGGTGCCGCTGACGCTGCGGCACTACCTCGACGCGAACATCGAAGGCGTACTGGGACTGGTCGGTCCCGACCTGGGCTGACCCACGAACGAGCGACCGGCCGACCGGCGGATCCGGCGAACCCGGCGGACCCCGCGGATCCGGCCGGTCAGCCCGCCTGCCGGACGAACCAGCCGCGGAAGCGCCACCCGCGCCGGGCGCGCCGCTGCTCCGTCGGTCCGGGTGACGTGGACACCACCCGCCCCACAGGCACGGGCTCAGGCACACGCACGGGCGCAGGCACCGTCACGGGTTCAGGCACCGTCACGGGCTCAGGCGCTGGCGCCTCCGGCACGGAGACCCGCACCGGCGCCGGTTGTACCGGCAGACCTTCCGCGGCCACCCCGAAGTGGTCGCCGCCCTTGCGGCGTACGTCGTCCGTGCCCCACGCCCGCCCGCCACCGGTGCCGGAACCTTTCTGCAACGGCGCCCTGACCAACCGCGGAATGTGCTTCGAGCAGTGGATGTAGGCCTCCTCGACCTCCACCTCGACCCACATCTGCGGACGCCGTCCGGGCACCGGATCCTCCGGCAGGTCCGGGTGCTCGGCGCGCATCCGCCCGTCCGGGATCAGCTGCGCACGGCCGTTGATGTGCAGCCCGACCCGGTCCCGGGCGAAGTCGATCAGCAGGATCCCGACATGCGGGTTCTCGCGGATGTTGCCGAGCGAGGCCATGACTCCGTTGCCCCGGTACTCCGGATACACGAGCGTCCGGTCGTCCAGGACCCGCAGGAAGCCGGGCGGCCCGGCCCGGAACGTGCTGTCGCACTCCCCGCGCCGATCCGCCGTGGACAGGAAGAACATCTCCTGTTGGGCGACGAACTCCCGCATCCTCGGATTGAGCCGGTCCCGCACCTGGTCGTCGTAGAAGCGGTCCGCGCGCTGGCCCGTGCCCAGTTCCGTCTGGATCAGGTGCTCGCCGTCGCTGCCCGGCCGCTCCGCCCGGCTAGTCACCGGCCGCCACAAGTTCCTCCAGTGCGTCGTGCCGTATCCGGTGCGAGGGCATACCGCCGCCGACCAGCGCGTCCATACTGCTGCGGATCATCCCGGGCGGACCCGAGAGGTAGGCGTCGTACGCCTCCCACGGGCCGTACTGCCGCACGATGTCCGGCAGCGGGCCCGACAGGCTGCCGCTCGGGGTGTCGGCGACCACCGGTCGCACGGAGAGCCAGGAGTGCTCCTCCTGCATGCGCAGCATCGTGTCGAGGTCGTACAGGTCGTGGTCGTGGCGCGCACCGTAGAAGACCTCGACCGAGCGCTTGCGGCCGTGCTCGACGACGTCCTCGACCAGCGCCTTGATCGGCGCGATACCGGTACCGCCCCCGACGCACAGCAGTCCGCTGCTCGTGGTGTGGTCGACCACCATGGAGCCGGACGGCGGGCCGAGCCGGATGACGTCGCCCGGCCGCGCGCGATGCACCAGCGCGTTGCTGACCCAGCCGGCCGGGACCGCCTTGACGTGGAAGGAGAGGAGCCCGTCCGAGCGGGGCGCCGAGGCGAAGGAGTAGTGCCGCCACACCCGCGGCCACCAGGGGGTTTCGAGCGACGTGTACTGGCCGGCCAGGAACGGGTACGGCTGGTCGGGCCGCACGGTCACCACGGCTATGTCCTGGGTGCGGGGCTCGTGCGAGACGATCTCGGCCTGCCACCACGGCGGCGCGTGCCGCTCGTCGGCGGCGGCCGCGTCGATCATCACCTGCGAGATCACCGTGTAGGCGCGTACCCACGCGGCCTCGGTCAGCGGGTCCCAGACCGCCGCGGCGTACCGGGAGAGCGCCCCGATCAGGGCCTCACCGACGGCGGGATAGTGCTCCGGCCGCGTCCCGTACTTGCGGTGGCCGCGGCCGAGGTTGGTCAGGTACTCGACGAGGTATTCGGTGTTGTCGATGTGGTCGGCCGCGGTGAGCAGGGCCTTCAGGATCCGGTCCCGCTGGGCGTCCATGGCCGCCGGGAAGAGCTCGCGCAGTTCCGGGTGCCGGATGAAGAGCAGGGCGTAGAAGTAGCCGGTGGTCCGGTCGGCGACCGGACCGATCTCCGCCATGGTCCGCCGGATCAGAAGTGCGTCCGGCGAGGCCGCGGATGCGAATGCGGCCTCAGGGGCGGGGATGGGCGCCTCTGCGGGCGCGGGTTCCGGTATGGGGGCCGGGGCGGGTTCCGGGGCGGATCGCGCTGCGGGAGCCGGCGCCGGAGCGCGTATCGGTGCGGCGTCCGGCGGGGGCGCGTGCAGGCCCATCGGCTGATCCGCCTGCTGATCTGCCTGCTGCTGCGCCCGCTGCTTGCGGGCGGCCGCCCTGCCGACGGGTCTTACGGCGGCCGGAGCTCTGCTGGGTATTTCGGATTCACCGCCGTCCGCTGTGCGCTGATGCGAGTCGGCTTCCCGTTCGGGCGGAGTGAACCAGCCGCGGTTTGGATCCGTCTCGGCCGAGTTGGTGGTCAGAGCGTCCATGGTGAGCTTCGCCTCGAACTTCCCCGGTCGATTTCCCGACGTGTGTCACGCGTGTTGGGGTGAGAGCGTGCCACGCAGGGGCGGCGCATCGGACAAATAGCCGGAAGCACAGGAAACGGGGATGCAATCAGGTTAGGATCCGTCGGCTTACGGCGGCCCGAGGCGCTCGAACGCAGTCGACCCTACCCGGAACGCACCGTTCGACAACCCCAGTTGGCCGATTCAGCGGAGCACGTTGACCGAATCCCGTGACCCTTCCCACAAAGTCACGGCATTCGGTTTGGACAACGTCAGCCGGGTATCAGTTCTGGCCCCGTTTGGTCATTTGCGATCGAATTGATTCACCAAGGCGAAGGCCTCACGCAAGTCGCGTCCCGTATACGCATGAGTAGCCAGATCCCGCACATAGTGGTCACCATTCACCGCCACCGAAGTCGGCACCACCCCGAACAGCGCCGCGTCCGAGAGCGAGTCCCCGTAGGCAACGCACTCCTCCCGCGTCACGCCGTACTGGGCGCAGAGTTCATCGGCGATCCCGACCTTGGACTCCGGCACCAGGATCCCCGCCAGATCGAGCACCGCCTCGGGCGCGAACGGCACCGGCGGGAAGACCGAGGAGCGCGCCTCGTGCACGCCCCACTCGCGCAGCCGCCCCACGAAGAAGTCCGGCGACAGCGAGATCACCGCGCAGTGGTCGCCGCGATCCGTGATCTCCGTCCAGACCTCGCGTATGCCGTCCAGCCACGGCGCGCCCTCGAAGGCCGCCTTCAGCCGCTCCTCCGTCAGCGTCGCCCACAGGGCGTACACCCGCTCCGCGAACCCCGGCGGGTCCAGCGTGCCCCGGATCAGCGCGGCCTCCAGCTCCTGGATCTCCTCGACCATGTCCAGCTCCCGGGCAAGCTCCAGGCTCGCCGAGGAGCCATGCATCAAGGTGCCGTCCATGTCGAAAATGTGCAGCCGCGCCACGCGAGTCTCTCCCTCATGCTTCGTACCGGATCCCGCCTACGCGGAGATACTCCCAGCGTGCGACGGGATCCACCGATCGGGCCACTCGTTTACGCGGCAGGGCGCCGTACGGCGATGTTCCACGGCCGGTGATGTTCCACGTGGAACATCACCGGCCGTGGAACATCACCGGCGACGGGTCAAGCCCCCGCGCGGCTGACCGTGACATCGCCGGAGCTCGTCCGCACCTGGATCCGCGCACCGGCGGACTGATCGGTCGGCACCGTCACGTGCCGGTCGCCCGATCCGGTGCTGACGTCGATCGCGTACGGGCCACCGGGCACCTGCACGGTGACATCGCCCGAGGACGCCTTCGCCGCGACCTTCTGCGGTGCCTTGGTGAAGGTGAGCTGGATATTGCCCGACGAAGCGGTCGCGCTGACGTCGGAACCGCCGAGCCCGGTGGCGGTCAGATCGCCCGACGTGGCCGAGGCCGTCAACGCCCCCGGTACTCCGGAGACATTCATGTCCCCGGAGTGCGTCTTCAGGTCCGCCGACGCGACCCCCTGCACGTCCACGTCACCGCTGCTCGTACTCACCTTCACGCTCACCCCGGCCGGCACGGTCAGCTCGTAGTCGATCGAGCAGTTGTCGCACCCGTTGGTGAACGTCAGCCGGCCGTTCTCGACCTTCTGTCCAGGCGTCGGCTTCTGGTCCTTGTGGTACCGCACCGTCCGGTGGATGGTGACCCCGTCGCCGGCGCCCGGCCGAATGTGGACGTCCCCGCTTCCGCTGCCCAACTCGACGGCACTGACGGGGCCGGTGATCTTCGCGTCATCGACGGCCCTGTGCTCAGGGGAGCCGTGGAAGCTCACCCCGTCGCAGCCTGTGAGCGCGGCTCCCAGGGCCAGCGCGGACACGATCAGTGCGGCGGAACGCTTGGCTGTCATCACAGTCTCCCCGATCGCCGGAACCCTCGTCCGACGCTCCGCAGCCAACCTAAGGTCCACCCGCCATCCGTCCCATGCGGTCATCAGGTCTCTTGATGCGGGTGCTAGCACTACCGCCAGCCCTCCGGATCCACTCCCCCCGGAACCTCGGCGGCCTCCTCGTACGGCTCCCGGGTGAACACGAAGGAGCCCAGATCGAGATGGCGCACCTCGCCGTCGACGCCGTGCACCACGCGCAGCGTCTCGCCCGCGTAGTAGCCGTCGAGACCGGTCCAGGTGCCGTCCGGCTCCGCCCTGAAGCGTGCGCTGCGGCCCCGCCCGTCCAGGGTCGTCAGCTCCACGTCGCGCTCCGCGCGCACCCGCAGCACAAAGGGGGTGGTGCCCCAGTACCAGGGGCCGGTGAGCGCCAGCAGCTCCGGATCCGCCGCCGACTGCGGGCGCCACGGCACGGGGAAGCGCGGCTCGTTGTCCGCCACGACCGCCAGCAGATCGGCCGCGATGGCGGCGACCGCCGGCCCGGAGGTGGCGTTGGACAGCACCAGCGCTCCCACGCCGTCCTCAACGCTGACCCACAGCGTCGCCAGGAAGCCCGGCATGGACCCGGTGTGCCCCGCCAGCAGCCGGCCGTCGCGGCGCAGCAGTTGGACGCCCAGCCCGTAGCCGGCATCCCACTCCTCCCCGGCCGGCGCTGCGGCCGGGGTACGCATCTCGGCGACGGTCGCGGCGCTCAGCACCCGCTCGTCGCCCCCCGCCAGGAACACCGCCCAACGGCACAGATCGTCCGCCGTGGACCACAGCTGACCGGCCGGTGCCATCCGCCCGGTGTCGTGCAGCGGCTCCGGCTGCATCACGTCGGCCCACGGATGCACCGCCCAACCGCCCGCGTGCGGTGCCTGCGGCAGCAGCGTGGTCCTGGTCATGCCCAGCGGCTCCAGTACCTCCGCATGCAGTACCTCGCCCCACGGCTTTCCCCGCAGCCGCCCCACGAGCGCACCCAGCAGGGCGAACCCCGGGTTGGAGTAGTGGTGGACGCGGCCCGCCGGATGCTTCAGCGGTGCCGCGCCGAACAGGTCGGCCAGCTCCGGCCGCAGCTCTCCTGAGGTGCGCTCCCACCACGGCCCGGGGGTCTCCGCCGCCAGCCCCGAGGTGTGCGAGAGGAGTTGGGCGATCGTCGCCCGGCCGAACTCGGTGTCGGGCAGGTGCAGCCCGAGGGGGTCCGCCAGGTCCAGCAGGCCCTCGTCCCGCAGCCGCATGACCAGCACCGCCACGAACGTCTTGGTCAACGACCCGATGCGGTACTGGGTGTCCCCGTCGGGGCCGTGCCCCTCCATCATGCTCCGGCCGCTCGTCCAGACCGTGGCCCCGTCCCGCACCACCGCACCCACCATCGACGGTGTACGACCCTCGGCCTGCCCTCTGGCGAGCCGGTGGAGCAGGGCACGGCGGGTGGCGGGAAGCAGTTCTTCGGCCGGCGGTGCGATGGGCTGCGATGCGGGTGTCTCAGACATGCGGGCCAGCCTCGCAGACCCGGTGCCCGTCCCTCCAAGGGTTTCCGCCGGCCTCACTTGACTCTGACACTGTGTGAGGGCCTGCACTGGGAGACGTCATGTTCACCATCGGAGACTTCGCCAAGCACGGCCGGGTATCGGTCCGCATGCTGCACCACTACGACGCGATCGGGCTGCTGCGGCCCGCCCGCGTCGACCCGGTCAGCGGCTACCGCTTCTACGAGGCCGGCCAGTTGTCCCGGCTCAATCGCGTCATCGCCCTGAAGGACCTCGGCTTCAGCCTCGAACAGGTGCGGTCGATCCTGGACGAGCAGGTGAGCGCCGAGCAGTTGCGCGGCATGCTGCGGCTGCGCCGGGCAGAGCTGGAGGAAGCGATGGCGGCCGCCGCATCGCGGCTGACCCACGTCGAGGCGAGGCTCCGGACAATCGAAAGTGAGGGACGCATGACTGCCGACGACGTCGTGGTCAAGCGCATTCCAGCGGTCCGGGTGGCCGAACTGACCGGCACCGCCGCCGGTTTTGGCCCCGAGCACATCGGACCGGTCATCGGGCCGCTCTACGACGAGCTGTGCCGCCGGCTGGAGGCCGCGGGCGTGGCCGTCACCGGACCGGGGGTCGCCCACTACGAGGACGCTCCCGAGGGCGAGGGTGCGATCACCGTCCACGCGGGGTTGACCGTCGCCGCGGACCCACAGGCCGGCCACGACTTCACGATCGTGGACCTGCCCGTCATCGAGAGCGCCGCCACGATCGTGCACCACGGTTCCATGGACAACATCGTGGGCACGGCCCAGACCCTGGCCCGGTGGATCGACTCCACCGGCTCCCGCTCCACCGGCTATGCACGTGAGCTCTACCTCGAATGCCCGGAGGACCACGACAAGTGGGTCACCGAGCTCCAGGAGCCCATCGCCCGGAGCTGATCCACCGGGATCGTGCCGGAGGCCCCGGAACGGCGTGGTTCGCCGTTCCGGGGCCCCGGTCCTGGGAGTCGTTCGCAGTCGTTCGCGGAGGAATCAGTCGTTCTGGTAGTACCCGAAGGCGTCGATGACGAGGTCGATGCTTCCGGAGCTCGTGTTCCAGAAGTCGATGACGCCGTACGGGCCGGGGCTCGCCTGGACCAGGTTCGGAACGGTCTGTCCCGGGAGCCAGTTCAGGGTCGAGACCCCGGGTCGGGTCGGTACGCCCGGGTCGTTGTTCTGGTAGTGCGCCTTGGAGTACGGGTCGGGAGAGACGGTCAGGTAGCCCTGGGCCCGGGTCCGCGTGACCGTGGCGTTGAACGCGAACGCCGTGACGTCGGGGTCGTCGGCCCCGATGGGGTAGTAGAGGTACCAGCCGCCGGGCAGCGGTCCCTGGTGCCAGGACGCCGCACGGGTGTCGATCAACCGGATGGGGTCGACCGTCAGGTAGGCGCTCTTGCCCGCGGCGCTGTAGTAGCCGGTGACGTCCACCAGGACATCGGTCGGCGAGCCGCTCCCGTTGAAGATCCGGATCTTGCCGTCGGCTCCGACCGGCGCGATCACCGCGTTGGCGATGGTCTGTCCGCGGCCGTAGTTGACGTTGGACGCGAGCGGCGTCTGCGATCCGTCCGGGTAGGCGGTGAGGAACCCACTGCCCTTGGAGCCGGTCGCCGTGAGGTTGAGCGCCACCGCGGTGACCCCGGAGGCGGGCATGTGGCCCTTGCCGAAGATCTGCGCGGTGAACGAGCCGTGCCCGGGTACCTGCCCCTTCGCCGTACCGGTGCCGTTGCGCGTGTCGACGAGACGGGAGGGCGTCACCGGTGTGTAGCCGCTGGCCGGGGACTGCGTGAAGTATCCGGCGACGTCGGCGATCAGGTCGACCGTGCCACCGGCACCGTTGTAGAGGTCGACATAGCCGTTGCGGCCGACCGGGACGATCACCAGGTTGGGCACGGTCTGACCGGTCGTGAAGTTCACGTTCGACGTGGGCGGCTTGGCCGTTCCGTCACCGTACGCCGTGATGTATCCGGGGCCGGCGGCGTTGGTGACCGTCAGGTTGAGCGCCACGGCGTTCACCGTGGACGGGATGCCGCTGTTGCCGGCGATCCGCACCTTCGTCACCGAGCCCGGCCCGGCCTTGGCCTTCGAAGCGCCGGTTCCGATCCGGGTGTCGAGTACGCGGGCCGGTCCGTACGGGGTGTAGGCCGCGCCCGCGGTCGTCGCCTGGGTGGTGTTGGTGACGGTGTTGCCGAACGAGTCGGTCGCGGAGACCTTGACGGGGTACGTCCCCAGCTTCGCGTACCGGTGCGCCAGCGTGAGCCGGCCCGGCCAGGTCGACTCGGTGCTCGTGCTGCCGTCACCCCAGGCGATCGTGACGCCGAGGTACTGGCTCACGCTGGTGACGTCCACGTTCAGCGAGATCGCGTACGCGGTGGTCTGCTGCCCGGAAAGGGCCAGCGCGAAGGTCGGGTTGGGGTTGACGTACTCCACGGCTCCCCGGCTGGTGTGCGGGGTGACGCCGAAGAAGTCCGAGTCCAGCCGGCCGGGTGCGGTCAGGTCGGCGGAGCCGATCACCGCGGAGTCGCGCGCGGGCAGGAAGTCGACCGGCGAGCTGAGCAGCGGCGACCGCAGGCGCGTCGAGGTGGCCGGCTTGGTGTCGATCAGGTCGTGGGCGCCCTGCGCCGTTCCGGCCTGGAAGGCGGCGAGCGTCGGGTAGCTCGTGCCCGCCCAGGCGTACGGCGCGGTGGCGTCGTCACCGTGGATGTAGAAGGCGTTGTAGTCGGCCGTGGCGCCCGCACTTGACTCCGCGGACAGCGTGACGTCGGGCGCCCAGGTCTCGCCGTCGGCCAGGCACTGCGTCTTGTAGCCGCCCCAGTACCCGTTCGTGGAGGGGTTCGCGTCCTCCAGCAGGTTGTTCGTGAGGTGGACCCCCGAGGACGCGCCCTCGACGGCGATCGCCGGGGAGCAGCCGCGCTGGATCGTGTTGCCGGTGATGTTCAGGCCGTTCACACCGGTGGCGGTGATACCGGAGTCCGCCAGCACGTTGCCCGCGAGGGTGACGTTGCTCGCTCCGGCCGCCACGGAGATGGCGCCCGCGCCCGCGTTCCAGTGGCCCTTGTCGATGTAGGTCCTGGTCACCGCGATGTTGCTGGACGTGCCGTCGATGACGACCGCGTCGGTCGTCGACTCGAAGGAGTTCACGAAGCTGTTGTCCAGCGTGACGCCGGACGAACCGTTGATCTCCACCGCGTGGGAGCTCGACGACGTCAGCACCAAGTTGCTGATCTTCACGTCGTGCACCTTGTCGAGCACGAGCGCGGGCTTGTGATCCGGCCCGGTCGTCATGATCATCGACTCGTTGCCGTCGCCCACGATCGAGATTCCGGAGGTCCTGACCGTCACCGATTCATAGGAGAAGGCATTGAGCTTGCTGAGCAACTCGACAGTGTCGCCGGAAACCGCCGCGTCCACCGCGTCCTGTATCAGGCAGTACGGGGCGTCCTGCGTGCCTTTCGGTTCCGGGGTGCAGGTGCCGGAACTCGGAAGAACGTAAATCTTCCGCCCTGCATCCCCTTCCGCTTTACGGTTCCTGGCACCGGTCGCGGCCGGCCCCCGGCTGCGGACCGATTTCGCCGCAGGGCTGCCAAATGCCGCGAAGTGTGCTGCTACGGGCCTGTTCGGCCCGGTGTCGGCCATGTGGCCGGCCGTCGGAACGGCATGCGGTGAATTGTCCGCATAAGCCAATCCCGGAATCAATGCAACGCTGGTCGCGAGTGCGGCAACCATCGTTGCGATACGACGATGAGACACTGGCCCCCCCAGTTCTCTCAAACACTATTCAGATGGGAACCCGCTCAGAGTACAGAGCCGCGCGCCATTCGAAAAATTGAATTCCCGGCCCACGAAATCCGTGGAGCTGCGATGTCTCACCCATGGGTCGAATAAAGGACATCGCATGAAAAAAGGACACGGGCAACGAGAACCTGCATCGGCGCGCGCCGATGAGTTTCCCGCGCCGCGCCGGTCTGTACGCGTGGGACCGACTCACGGGAAGCTGGCGCCATGCGGAAACTGATCTACGGCATGAACCTGACCCTGGACGGCTACATCGCCGCGCCCGGCGACGACATCGGCTGGAGCGTGCCGAGCGACGAGCTGTTCCAGTTCTGGTCCGACCAGTTGCAGGCGACCGACCTGTCGCTGTACGGGCGCAAGCTGTGGCAGACGATGAGCTCCCATTGGCCGACCGGCGACCGGCAGCCCAACGCCACCCCGGCGGAGATCGAGTTCGCGCGCCGCTGGCGGGACATGTCGAAGGTGGTGTTCTCCTCGACGATCGACAAGGTCGATTGGAACACTCGCCTGGTCACCGGCGACGCGGTCGCCGAGATCACCCGGCTCAAGGCCGAGGGCGGCGGCCCGATGGACATCGGCGGCGCGACGCTCGCCGGGGCGGCCATGCGGGCCGGGCTGATTGACGAGTACGTGCTGGCCACCGCGCCGGTCCTGGTGGGCGGCGGCACGCCGTTCTTCACCGCGCTGGACAGCTGGGTGAACCTGAACCTGGTGGAGACGCGGACGCTTCCGTGCGGCGTGATCCTGACCAGGTACGAGACGAGGCACTGAGCGCCCGGCCGGGCCCCTCAGGTCTGTGCCATGTCCACGAAGCGCGAATAGTGGCCCTGGAACGCCACGGTGATCGTCGCGGTGGGGCCGTTACGGTGCTTGGCGACGATCAGGTCGGCTTCGCCCGCGCGCGGGGACTCCTTCTCGTAGGCGTCCTCGCGGTGCAGCAGGATGACCATGTCGGCGTCCTGCTCGATGGAGCCGGACTCTCGGAGGTCGGAGACCATCGGCTTCTTGTCGGTGCGCTGTTCGGGGCCACGGTTCAGCTGTGAGAGCGCGATGACGGGGACTTCGAGCTCCTTGGCCAGCAGCTTGAGGTTTCGGGACATGTCCGAGACCTCCTGCTGGCGGCTTTCGGGGCGCCGGGATCCGCCGGACTGCATCAGCTGCAGATAGTCGATGACGACGAGCCGCAGATCGTTGCGCTGCTTGAGGCGGCGGCACTTGGCGCGGATCTCCATCATCGACAGGTTCGGCGAATCGTCGATGAAGAGCGGCGCCGCCGACACGTCCGGCATCCGCCGGGCGAGCCGCGTCCAGTCCTCGTCCGTCATGCTGCCGGACCGCATGTGGTGCAGGGCGACCCGCGCCTCCGCCGACAGCAGGCGCATCGCGATCTCGTTGCGGCCCATTTCGAGGGAGAACACGACGCTGGGCATGCCGCTCCCGATCGAGCAGGCGCGGGCGAAGTCCAGTGCCAGGGTCGACTTACCCATGGCGGGCCGGGCCGCGATGACGATCATCTGGCCCGGGTGCAGGCCGTTCGTCAGCGAGTCGAGATCCGTGAACCCGGTGGGAACGCCGGACATCCCGCCGCTGCGGGATCCGATCGCCTCGA
This sequence comes from Streptomyces sp. NPDC045021, assembly GCF_056432645.1. NCBI lineage: Bacteria > Bacillati > Actinomycetota > Actinomycetes > Kitasatosporales > Streptomycetaceae > Streptomyces > Streptomyces sp. NPDC045021. The sequence goes on along the minus strand of NZ_JBWKIQ010000002.1, from coordinate 323,494 downwards.
TCTCGTCGAGGGCGCCCTCCATGATCTCGGAGAGCGGGAGGTAGTCCTCCGACGTGCGCTGTTCGGTGACCGCGTAGATCTCCGCCTGGGCGGAGTTGACGATCTCGTCCACGTCGCCGTCGGCCGCGTATCCCATCTGGGTGATGCGGGTGCCGGCCTCGACGAGGCGGCGCAGGACGGCTCGCTCGTGGACGATCTCGGCGTAGTACTCGGCGTTGGCCGCCGTCGGGACCGCGTTGACCAGGGTGTGGAGGTACGGGGCGCCGCCGACGCGGGTGATCTCACCGCGCTTGACCAGTTCGGCGGCGGTGGTGATGGGGTCGGCCGGCTCGCCCCGGGCGTACAGGTCGAGGATCGCGGTGTAGATGGTCTCGTGGGCCGGACGGTAGAAGTCCTGGCCCTTGAGCACCTCGACGACATCGGCGATGGCGTCCTTGGACAGCAGCATGCCGCCGAGAACGGACTGCTCGGCGTCGAGGTCCTGCGGCGGTACGCGTTCGAAACCGCCGCCGCCCTCGGACCAGTTGCTGCGGTCCTCGCCGTCGTCCTTCTTGTTGCGCTTGCCGCCCTGTCCGGAACGGAAGTGGGTGACCGGCAGCCGGTCACCAGGACCGCTGTCGGGGGGGAACGGCGGTTCGTCCCCCCAGTGGTCGTCCGCGGGTTCGGGTTGGGTCACCCCGCCACCTCCTCCGTCCGACCTGGCGCCATGCCGTGCGTCTCTTTCTTACGCCACGGCTCTGACAATTGAGCACCCGGCTCCTCGTACGGCGCGTCGGGCAGAGGGCTCACGGTAGGGCCCCGGGGACCGTTGGCCAAGACGGTTATCCACAGGCCCTGTGGACGGAGGCATCCAACCTGTGGAGAAGCCCGCTCAACCTGTGTACAGGCCTTGGGAAACCGCTGTGGACAAACACACAATCAGCCGAGCTGAACCGCCCTGACCTGCCGTTTCATCGTCAGCAGGCTGTGCAGAAGAAAAAGATTTCCCCTCGGGCCAAGATCGCGACAAACCACGCGGAGGAGATCACTCTACGCAGTTGCTCGTAATAGTTGATACGGCCTTGCAGGTCTTACTTGTGGACGATTATCCTGAGGTGGTGAACCCGGTCGCCGAGCCACCCCAGAAGAGCCGCCCCAGCCGCCTCCCCAAGGAGACCCGGCGGCGGCACGACCGGGAGATCATCGCACTCGCCCTGCCCGCGTTCGGCGCGCTCGTCGCCGAGCCGCTCTTCGTCATGGTCGACAGCGCCGTCGTGGGCCACCTCGGCACCCCGCAGCTCGCCGGACTCGGCGTCGCGGCCGCACTGCTGACCACCGCGGTCAACGTCTTCGTCTTTCTCGCGTACGCCACCACCGCCGCCGTGGCCCGCCGCGTCGGCGCGGGCGACCTCCCGGGCGCGATCCGCCAGGGCATGGACGGCATCTGGCTCGCGCTGCTGCTCGGCGCCGCCGTCATCGCCGTCGTCGTCCCCACCGCTCCAGCACTCGTCGACCTCTTCGGCGCGTCCGACACTGCCGCGCCGTTCGCCATCACCTACCTGCGGATCAGCGCGTTCGGCATCCCCGCCATGCTCGCCGTCCTCGCCGCCACCGGCGTCCTGCGCGGCCTCCAGGACACCAGGACACCGCTGTACGTGGCGCTCGGCGGCTTCTCGGCCAACGCGGGACTCAACGCGGCACTGGTCTACGGCGCCGGACTGGGCATCGCCGGCTCCGCCTGGGGCACCGTCATCGCCCAGAACGGCATGGCAGCCGTGTACCTGTACGTCGTCGTCCGCGGAGCGCGCCGGCACGGCGCTTCGCTGCGCCCGGACGCCACCGGGATCCGGGCCTGCGCCCAGGCCGGCGTGCCGCTGCTGATCCGCACGCTGAGCCTGCGGGCGGTCCTGATGATCGCCACCGCGGTCGCCGCCCGCCTGGGCGACACCGAGATCGCCGCCTACCAGATCACCCTCACGCTCTGGTCGCTGCTGGCCTTCGCGCTCGACGCCATCGCCATCGCCGGACAGGCCATCATCGGCCGCTGTCTGGGGGCCGATGACCCCGTGGGCGCCCGGGCCGCCTGCCGCCGGATGGTGCAGTGGGGCATCGCGTCCGGCGTGCTGCTGGGGCTGCTGGTGGTCGCGACGCGCTCGCTGGTCGCGACGGTCTTCACCTCCGACCCGGCCGTCCAGGACGCCCTCATGCCGGTCCTGCTGGTGGTCGCCGTGAGCCAGCCGCTCTGCGGCATCGTCTACATCCTCGACGGCGTGCTGATGGGCGCGGGCGACGGGCCCTACCTCGCCTGGTCGATGCTCGGCACCCTGGCCGTCTTCGCCCCCGTCGCGCTCGCCGTCCCGGCCCTGGGAGGCGGCCTGACCGCCCTGTGGTGGGCCATGGCGCTGATGATGCTGACCCGGCTCGTCGCACTCCAACTGCGCGCCCGCTCCGGCCGGTGGATCGTCACCGGGGCGGTACGGGCGTAGCCGCCTTCTTCCCTCCCGCGGGGGACGCGGCGGTGGTCCGGGACCGGTTTCCCGTCACGCCGATCCGTGCCGACCGTACGGGCCGTCCGGCCGCCCGGCCCGCCCGGAAGACGGCGAGCGGCCGTTCGCGACCTCCCAGCCGCCGCGCCAGCTCCCGCTCCGTCCGCGGGCAGTCGAGGATCTGGCTCAGCGGATGCACGGCGATCCCCCGCTCCGCGAGCCCGTACCAAACCCGCACGAGCTCCTGTCCGGCCCGGACCAGGGCGGCCGGGGACCCGGCCGGTGCACCGGCGTCGGACCCGGCGGTTCCGGCCGGCGCGGTGAGGACCAGGATGCTGCCCTCGTACCGCAGCAGCCCGCCCTGGGAGGCTGCCAGCAGCCGCGCCAGTCCGAGGCGCCGGAGCACCCCGTAGACGCCCGGTGCGAGCACCGCCCGCAGCCCGGCGGCCTCGGCGCGCGACATGGCCAGCGCCTCGTACGTCAGACCGTCGGCCGCGTAGCGCGGATGGTTCCGCTTCAGTCGCAACCAGGTGCGCAGCTCCCGCACCACCGGTGCGCTGCCGAAGAGCCACCGGTCGGCGCGTACCGCGAGGCCCGCCAGTTCGCGAGCGGGCACTTCCACCAGGCTCGTCCGCTCCAGCCCGGTCCTGGCGGCGGTGAGGTCCGCCGCGGTGAGCCGTCCCCCGATGTGGGCGCCCCTCGCGCAGCCGCGCAGCGCGACGGTCCGCGCGCTGAACGGCGTGGCGTACATGTCCGGCGCGGGCAACAGCCGGGCCGCCGTTCGCCGTTCCTCGTCGACCGTGATCTCGGCGCGTATCGCGAGCCCCGTGTCCGCCGCCACGATCAGACAGGTCTCGACGAAGGCGCCCAGGGACAGGAACAGATCGCGGCGGTCAGGATCGCCGTCGGGCAGCTCCCGGGCCGGATCCCAGCCCACTTCGACGGCGTCGTTGTCGTAGCGCAGCACCCAGGGCTGGGTGTTGTGCGCGCTCGGCGCCCGGCGGCACAGCTCCTCGCGCTCCCGCAGTACCGCCGTCCAGTGGACCGAGTCCCGGTTGCTCACCGCGTTGCCCTCTCGTAGAAGGTGTAGCCGTGCAGCGGGCGGCCGCCGACGCGCCGGTACTGCGCGGCCGACGCGGCGTTCCCGTGCTCGACGAAAGTGCTGCGCAACGTCCGGTAGCCGCCGCTGCGCAGATTGCGGTGCAGTTCACGGGCGAGGAGGGTCAGATACCCCTTCCCCTGGTGTCCCGGCACCGTCCCCTTGATGATCAGTACCGCTTCGCTGCGGTACCGGCCGCGGGTGGCCAGCAGCCGCAGTTGCTGCGGGAGTCCCATCCGGCCACGGGCCGCCATGACGAACTCCGAGATGTCGGGGACGGCGAGGACGAACGCGACCGGCTCGCCCTCCGCCGTCAGGTAGAGCAGCAGCTGCTCGTCGAGGAGATGGGCCAGCCCGTCCGTCTGAGCCGCCAGTTCGGCCGCGGAGATCTCGGTGTAGTAGCCGAGTTGGGCGAAGGAGGCATTGAGCATGCCGCGCAGCAGCGGCAGTTGCTCCGCCAGTTTCCGCCGCGACCCGTGATGGATGCGCAGCCCTTCACAGGCGATACGGCTGTCGTCGAACAGGAACGCCTGGCCGGGGTCGACGGCGTCGGGGCCGTCCAGGTTTTCGCAGACCCAGGTGTCGGCGCCGAACCGGCGGGTGAAGCCGTGCTGTTCGTACGTGGCCGGGTAGTACGCGGGGTTCCAGGCGGAGTCGATGAAACCGCGGTCGGCGAAGCCCGAAGTGATGACGCCACCCGACTGGTTGGGCAGCAGACTGACCGGCCCGAACGCCACATCGGTGCCCGCGCCGGCCCGCTCGACCAGGTCGAAGAGCTCCTTGGCCACGTCCTCCCCGACGTCCTGCGGGTCGGCGAACTCGGTGAGCCCGAAGAGCTGGGCGCGCTTGCCGATCCTGCTGTCGAACCCGGGGTAGCGGTGCAGGCAGATCCGGCCCACGGGCGTGCCGGCCGCATCGCGCGCGACGTGGAGCTCGACGGTCTTCTCCCGGTGCCACGTGCGGATCTGGGGCTCCAGAGTCGGTACGTAGCGGTCGCGCGGGTGGATCCGCAGCGGCAGTTCGCAGAACTCCCGCAGCTCGTTCCGTCCGCCGACCTCGGTGACGGTGATGGTCACAGCCTGCCGTCCAGATGCTCCGGGCACCGCGCCGCCGGCGCTGTGCCACTCTCCGCCACGCGTGGCTCCGCACTGCGCTGCGCACGCCGTTTCACGTGCCGCACGTGCTTGACGGGGCGCGGTGCGCGCCCTGCGGAGAGCTCCGTGCTCAGCGGCTCGAAGGTGTCGACGTGGGACAGCGCACCGTCCTCGGCCCGCCATACGCCGTTGGTGTATCCGGCCGCATCCGCGGTGTAGATGCGGATCCAGCCGCCGGTCGCGCGTCCCTTCCCCTCGTCCGTCAGCCAGCACATGAGCTCGTGATGGGCCTTGCCGCGGGCGAACTTCAGCAGTTCGTCGCGGTCGGCGAAGAAGGCGATCGTGCCGAGAGTGAAGGGGAAGCGCCAGTACACCTTGTGCCAGACGTAACCCTTCATCCGCTTCATCTCGCGGACCATCCGCACGTAGCCGGGGCCCAGCGTGATGATCGCGCGCAGCCCCGAGTACCGGGTGGCGCCGACGAACATCGCACCGGCCTGTCCGGGTGCCGGGGTGAGGGAGAAGTCGGTACTGCGCATGGTCAGGCACCGCCCTTCGCGGTCGCACCGAGCAGGTACTTGTTCTTGATGCCGTGGCTCCTGCCGCCGGCCGCGGTTCCTGTTCCGCCCGCGAACGGCCCCGTGCCGTACGGGTGCACGCGCGCCGCCACCTCGCCGGCCGAGGAGTCCTCGGTCAGCGACTGTGCGAAGTCCCGGCTGCAGGCGGCGAGATGACGCAGCACGCCCGCCCGGCACACCTCCGCCAGCTTCACGGTCCCATCGGCGTCCAGCACCGTCCCCTCGCGCAGCTGCACATGGACGACGGGCCGTGCCTCCAGATCGTCGCCCTCCTCCAGCGCCAGACAGAAGCTCTCGATCCGGTCCGCCATCGGATTGCCCTCGTACAGGCCGTACTCGACATCCTGCGGATAGATGTTGGCTCCCATGTAGGAGACGGTCGAGTCGGCCCGCCCGTACAGGAACAGCAGCGGCAGCCGCATCTTCTCGCGCAGGGCGGCGGCCTCGGCGCGCTGCAGCAGGACCGGGCGGTCCGCGAACAGCTCCCGCAGGATCTCCCAGACCTGCGGGAAGGACATCAAGGTGCCTTCGTCGCCGATGTTGTAGCGCAGCTTGGGCGCCATGACAGCGGTGGAGTTGATCGTGCAGAGCACCTCGCCGGTCCGCTCGTCACCGGCGGTCTCCAGATAGGTCTCCAGGGGGTTGTACTGGAAGACCATCGGCAGCCGCTGCTCGTCCGGGCCCAGGAAGGCCTCCCGGACCGTGGCGTCCTCGCGCATCATCCGGCGCAGCCAGACGCTGAAGGTGGTCTCGCCGCCCATGCCGATGGTGAGGTCGGACGCGCCGTAGCCGGAGCGGACCTTGCCGAAGACATCGCCGACGTAGTCGCGCAGTGCCTCGGTCATCCCTTCGCCGCCGACCATCGCCGCGAGCCGGTAGCTCTTCTCCTCGAACCAGGGCTCACCGGCCAGCCGGTCCCGCAGATGCTTGAGGAAGGGCGGGTAGGCGGTGACCAGGTAGTCGTAGCGCGGCCCGAAGTGCCGCAGCGTGTCGACGATCTTCTCCAGATCAGGTCCGGTGTTCTTCACGGTGGCGATCCGGGCCATGGCGATCCCGGTGTTGGTGCCGGTGGCCCAGGCGCCCATCGAGTACGCGTTGATCACGAAGAGCCGCTTCGAGGGGAAGACCAGGCTGGTGTAGCCGGCCACATTGCGGTGCACGGTGTTCAACTCGCGGCGGCTGCGCACCCAGTTGTACGGAGTGCCGGACGAGCCCGACGACTCGTCGACGACGCTGCCGGCGATCTCCACGCGCCCCTTCCAGCAGCGCATCTCCTCCGGGTACGCCTTGACGTACGACTCCTTGTCGGTGGCCGGGTAGGAGTCGAGCCGGAACCAGCGGAAACGCCAGCCGCCGTTCTCCAGGTGCGCGGCGTACGCCGGTACGTCCAGCGCCGCGAACTGGCAGGTCATCCAGGCGTGGAGGCGTGCGAAACCGCTCATCCACGGCCGGTAGTTGCGGGCCATCACCCGCCATACGACGGGGTGCACCCGGTAGAGCCGGTACAGAGCGGTGAGCCCGAAGCTGATGATTCTCAGCAGCCACTGCCGCGCGAAGCTTCCCATTGCCATGCCCACATGGTGGCCGCGCGGGTCCCCGCCCGGCATGGGCTGCGCTACTCACTCCGGTCCCCGTAGCTACCTGAGTACCCCGGTGGGCCAGGACGCTCCACGTGCCATGTTTCACGTGGAACATGGCGGATGTTCCACGTGGAACATCCTGGAACGAACGAAGGACCGGCACCCCCTGCGGGGTGCCGGTCCTTCGCGCTGCGCCGAAGCGCGGCAGATCAGGCAGCAACGACCTCAAGGTCGAGCTTGACCTCGACCTCGGGGTGCAGACGCACCGAGATCTTGTGGGCGCCGAGGGTCTTGATCGGCGTACCGACCTCGACACGACGCTTGTCCACGTCCGGGCCACCGGCGGCCTTGATCGCCGCAGCGATGTCGGCCGGCGTGATGGAACCGAACAGTCGGCCGCTGTCACCCGCGCGGGTGGTCAGCTGAACCTTGACGGACTGCAGCTTCGCCTTGACGGCGTTCGCGTCCTCGAGCGTGTGGATCTCACGGATCCGACGCGCGCGACGGATCTGCTCGACGTCCTTCTCGCCACCCTTGGTCCAGGCGATCGCGAAACCGCGCGGGACCAGGTAGTTACGGGCGTAGCCGGACTTGACCTCTACGACATCGCCTGCGGCGCCGAGGCCGGAGACCTCGTTGGTGAGGATGATCTTCATGTTTCGGTCACCCTTCCTTAGCGAGCGGTCGACGTGTAGGGCAGCAGTGCCATCTCACGGCTGTTCTTGACGGCCGTGGCGACGTCACGCTGGTGCTGCGTGCAGTTGCCGGTCACGCGGCGGGCACGGATCTTGCCGCGGTCGGAAATGAACTTCCGCAGCATGTTCGTGTCCTTGTAGTCCACGTAAACGGTCTTGTCCTTGCAGAACGCGCAGACCTTCTTCTTAGGCTTGCGCGGAGGCGGCTTCGCCATGGTGTCTCTCCTGTTTGATCAAGAAGTTGGTGTCGTGACGCCCTTAGAAGGGCGGCTCGTCCGAGAAGCCGCCGCCGGAGGAGGAACCGGAGTTCCCGCCCCAGCTTCCGCCGCCGCCCTGCTGGGCGCCGCCGGCCGGAGCACTGGTCGCCCAGGGGTCGTCGGTAGCAGCACCGCCGCCGCCCTGCTGGCCGCCGCCGGAGCTTCCGCCCCAGTTGCCGCCACCCTGGCCGCCCTGTGCGCCACCGCCACCGCTGTAACCGCCCTGCTGGCCGCTACGGCCGCCGCCGGTCGTCTTGGTGACCTTGGCGGTCGCGGTCTTCAGGCTGGCGCCGACTTCCTCGACGTCCAGCTCGTAGACCGTCCGCTTGACGCCCTCGCGGTCCTCATAGGACCGCTGCTTCAGCCGGCCCTGCACGATGACGCGCATGCCTCGCTGCAGCGACTCCGCTACGTTCTCCGCCGCCTGACGCCAGACCGAGCACGTGAGGAAGAGGCCGTCGCCGTCTTTCCACTCGTTGGTCTGCTTGTCGAAGATGCGGGGTGTGGACGCGACACGGAACTTCGCGACCGCCGCACCGGACGGGGTGAAGCGCAGCTCGGGGTCGTCGACGAGATTGCCGACGACCGTGATGACGGTCTCGCCTGCCATGGTGGTGACCTCTCGGCGGTGTGCTGGCTGCTTCTCGGAACCGGTACTGCTCTAAGCCCGCAGGCTCAGTGCAGTTCCGGGCGGAGGACCTTGGTCCGGAGAACCGACTCGTTCAGGTTGAGCTGACGGTCGAGCTCCTTGACGACCTCGGGCGAAGCCTTGAGGTCGACGACCGAGTAGATACCCTCGGCCTTCTTCTTGATCTCGTACGAGAGGCGACGACGGCCCCAGGTGTCGACCTTCTCCACGCTGCCGCCGCCGTTGCGGACGACAGTGAGGAAGTTCTCGATCAGCGGGGAGACAGCGCGCTCCTCGAGATCGGGGTCGAGAATGAGCATGAGCTCGTAGTGACGCATTGTGGAACCCACCTCCTTTGGACTCAGCGGCCACGGCATTTCCGTGGCAGGAGGGTTTGCATTGCGTCGCAACGGTAGCGCCGACCACTGACAATCACGGCGGATCGTTGTGGACCAGCGCAGACACCGGTGCAGACCGTACAGACTACCTGGACAAGCGCCTCCGGTTGAAATCCGCCCGCTAATGCCCCCAATCTGTACACATCGGGTAGGAACGGCGCTACGATGCGCTACGGCTCCGTTACGGAGGTGTCCCATGGCACAGCAAGCTGCTCGGACCCATCGCCTCACGTTCAACACCGACGGCCAGGCCCATCCCCTGGAGAACACGCTGGTCGCGGTCACCCTGGTCCTCGGTGGCATCGCCATCGTCGCGTCGATCTTCGACTACCTGCATCTGCTCAGTTCCCTGACCGGCCTGGCCGGGATCATCACCGGGGGATACGGGCAATTCATCTCCGTCACCACCGCAGAACGCTTCGCGCTGATCATCGGGCTCGGTGCGGCCGCGGTCGGCTTCTACCTGGGTATGGCACACGGCGGGTTCTTCGGCAGCTAGCCGGAGAGTTGTCCACAGGGCTGGCGGGGCCGTTCCCCGATCGCAGTAGGCTTCGGCGCAGATAAGACCGCAGTCGTAGCGATGGGGAGCGCCCCGCATGAGCTTGACCCTGAGGACCATCAGCCGTGAGCAGCATCTGGCATTCATCCAGAGCCTGCCCTCGGCCAGTCACTGCCAGGTTCCGGCATGGGCGGATGTCAAGAACGAATGGCGCTCCGAGAACCTCGGTTGGTTCGACGACAAGACCGGCCAGATCGTCGGCGCCGGCCTGGTGCTGTACCGGCAGATCCCCAAGCTCAAGCGGTACCTCGCGTACCTGCCCGAGGGCCCGGTCATCAACTGGTACGCCCCGAACCTGGACGAGTGGCTGCAGCCGATGCTGGCGCACCTCAAGCAGCAGGGCGCCTTCACGGTGAAGATGGGCCCGCCCGTCGTCATCCGCCGCTGGGACGCGCCCGCCATCAAGGCCGGCATCTCGGACCCGGACGTGAAGCGACTGCGGGACGTCGAGGCGACGTTCATCGAGCCGCGCGCCTTCGAGGTGGCCGACCGGCTGCGCCGGATGGGCTGGCAGCAGAACGAGGACGGCGGCGCCGGCTTCGGTGACGTGCAGCCGCGCTACGTCTACCAGGTGCCGCTGGAGAACCGTTCGCTGGACGACATCCTCAAGGGCTTCAACCAGCTGTGGCGCCGCAACATCAAGAAGGCCGAGAAGGCCGGCGTCGAGGTCGTGCAGGGCGGATACGACGACCTGCCGGTCTGGCAGCAGCTGTATGAAGTGACGGCCGAGCGCGACCACTTCAGGCCGCGCCCGCTCTCGTACTTCCAGCGGATGTGGACCTCGCTCAACTCTGAGGACCCCAATCGGATGCGGCTCTACCTGGCCGTGCACGAGGGCGAGGCGGTGGCCGCGGCCACCATGCTGATCGTCGGCGGGCACGTCTGGTACTCCTACGGCGCCTCCGCCAACCACAAGCGCGAGGTCCGGCCGTCCAACGCGATGCAGTGGCGGATGCTCAGGGACGCGTACGCCCTCGGGGCGAGCGTGTACGACCTGCGCGGCATCAGCGACTCCCTCGACGAGACGGACCATCTCTTCGGCCTGATCCAGTTCAAGGTGGGCACGGGCGGCCAGGCCGCCGAATACTTGGGCGAGTGGGATTTCCCCCTCAACAAACTGCTCCACAAGGCACTCGACATCTACATGTCCCGCCGCTGACCGGCGAGCAGACGAAGGAAAGGTCCTGACCAGGCCATGGCGCTCACCCTGTATGTCGACACCGCACGCTGGCGTGCGCACCAGCAGTCCGTGGCCGAGCAGTTCCCCGGCATAGTCCCGGTCTGCAAGGGCAACGGCTACGGCTTCGGCCACGAGCGGCTCGCCGACGAGGCGACCCGGCTCGGCAGCGACATGCTCGCGGTCGGTACGACCTACGAGGCTGCCAGGATCAAGGACTGGTTCGGTGGGGACCTCCTGGTCCTCACCCCGTACCGGCTGGGCGAGGAACCGGTGCCGCTGCCGGACCGTGCGATCCGCTCGGTGTCCTCGGTCGAGGGTGTACGCGGGCTGGTGGGCGCCCGGGTCGTCATCGAGGTCATGAGCAGCATGAAGCGCCACGGCGTCGCCGAGGACGATCTGGTCAAGCTGCACGCCGCCATCGACGACGTACGGCTGGAGGGCTTCGCCATCCACCTGCCGCTGGACCGCACCGACGGTTCCGACGCGGTGGAGGAGGTCTTCGGCTGGATGGAGCGGCTGCGCGCCGCCCGGCTCCCGCTGCACACGATGTTCGTCAGCCACCTCAAGGCCCATGAACTCGCCCAGCTGCAGCAGCAGTTCCCGCAGACCAAGTTCCGGGCCCGGATCGGCACCCGTATGTGGCTCGGCGACCACGAGGCCACCGAGTACCGCGGCGCGGTCCTGGACGTCACGCGCATCGCCAAGGGCGAGCGCTACGGGTACCGCCAGCAGAAGGCCTCCGACGACGGCCATCTGATCGTGGTCGCGGGTGGGACGTCCCACGGCGTCGGGCTCGAAGCGCCCAAGGCGCTGCACGGCCTGATGCCCCGCGCCAAGGGCGTCGCACGGGCCGGGCTGGCCACCGTCAACCGCAACCTGTCGCCGTTCGTCTGGGCCGGCAAGCAGCGGTGGTTCGCGGAGCCCCCGCACATGCAGGTCTCCATCCTCTTCCTCCCCAACGACGTGGCCCCGCCCGCGGTCGGTGACGAGCTGGTGGCGCACCTGAGACACACCACCACCCAGTTCGACCGCGTCCTGGACCGCTGAGCGGCCGCAGGACGCCACACGGCCGCTCAGCCGCCGGATCCGCCCGCCGGCGGCCCCGCGGCCGCTACCCCTGCACCTCGCGCCGTTCCACGCCCCACTCCACCGGCGTCCCCGCGAAGGGGGCAGCGTGCCGCGGCTCGTGGGCCCGGCCGAGGACGAACACGTCCGGCGCGCCGTCCAGCACGCCGCCGGACGGGTCGTCGTCGCCGTCCCAGCGCACGACATCGCGTTCCGGCAGCAGGATGTCCCGCACGACCACACCGCACAGGTACAGCGTGCCGAGGATGTGGATGATCACCGCCAGGTGGTAGCCGTCCTGGGGCAGGCCGTGGTGCTTGTTGCCGCCCGTCACGTAGGCGAGCTGCATCCAGATGCCCAGGAAGTACAGGACCTGGGAGCCCTGCCACACCAGGAAGTCCCGCCAGCGCGGTCTGGCGAGCGCGGCCAGTGGGAGCAGCCACAGCACGTACTGGGGCGAGTAGACCTTGTTGGCGACCACTATGGCGGCGACGACGAGGAAGGCGAGCTGGGCGAAGCGCGGACGCCGGGGCGCGTAGAGCGCGAGCCCAGCGATGGCCGCGCAGAGCAGCAGCATCAGGGCCACCGCGTAGGAATTGACGCCGTCGAGCGGCTTGCCGGTCTGCTGGCTGATGACCAGCCAGATGGAGCCGTAGTCGATCCGGCGTTCCTGGCTGAACGAGTAGAACTTCGCCCAGCCGTCACGTGCGAGCAGCAGCACCGGCAGGTTGACCACCAGCCAGGCGCCCCCCGCACCCGCCACGGCCGTCCAGAAGGCCCTCAGCCGGCCGGCCCGCAGGCAGAGCACGAACAGCGCGCCGACCAGCAGCAGCGGATAGAGCTTGGCGGCGGTGGCCAGGCCGAGCAGGACACCGGCCGCCAGCGGGCGGCGGCGGGACCACATCAGCATGGCTCCCGCGGTGAGCGCGACCGCGAACAGGTCCCAGTTGATGGTGGCGCTCAGCGCCAGCGCGGGGGAGAGCGCGACGAGCAGGGCGTCCCAGGGGCGGCGCCGGTGGGTGCGCGCGATGCACACCACGAGGACCACCGCGCAGATCATCAGCATGCCGGCGTTGACCAGCCAGTAGATCTGCTCGCGGTGCTGCTCGGTGCCGCCGTCCGGAGTGAACCAGGACGCGACCTCCATGAAGAGCCCGGTCAGGACCGGATACTCCAGGTAGTGGAAGTCGGTGGAGACCTCGTCCGGGATGCGGTCGAAGTACGGCACGACCCCGGTGGAGAAGCCGCGGCCGCCGAACAGGTGCGGGATGTCGGAGTAGCAGGCGTGGATGTACTGCGCGTCGCCCGGCTGGAACCAGCCGCTGTTGTAGCACGGCAGTTTCTGCGCCATCCCGAGCGCGAACATGCCGATGACCACGATCACCAGGACCCGCAGCGGGTTCCACCAACGGTGCGAACCGGTCTCCGCCCGGCGTCCCAGCGGCCCGCCGATGACCTCGCTGGCGGATTCGGCCACCGGATCTTCGTCGGTCGGCGGCACGAGGGCCTCCCGGTGGTCGTCTTCGCGCACGCTCGTCATGCCGGACATCCTGCCGCATGACCCCGGAAGGCAAGAGGCCGCGGAGGGCATTGGCCCTCCGCGGCCCCGGCCGCACTGCTATCGGCTCATCCGTCAGTCGGCGAAGCCGTTGTTGCCCGGCTTGCCGGGACGGGTAGTGGTGATCGACGGCGTCGGCGACGTGCTGCCTCCGCCACCGGGCGGCGTGTGGTTGCAGTTCCAGTCGAGCGGCGAGCAGGGCGTCGTCGGCGTGTCGGTCGGCGTGTTCGTCGGCGACGTGGGGGACGTCGGAGGAGTCGTCGGAGCCTTGGTCGTCGACGGCGTCTGGCTGGGCGTCGTCTGCGACGGTGTGGGCGTCGGGCTGGTGCCGGGGGCGTAGATCGTCTTGCCCGGGTCCTCCGAGGGCTCCTGGAAGTCCGTCTTCGCGGTTCCCTTGAGGACCTGGGACATGTAGTCGTGCCAGATCTGCGCCGGGAACGAATTACCGTGCATCTTCGCCTTGCCCGCGGTGCCGTACATCGACAGGAAGCCCTTGCCTGTGTTCTTGTCGTCCAGCCGCCACATGCCGATCGAAGTCGTCAACTCAGGCGTGTAACCAATGAACCAGGCGGACTTGTTGTCGTCGGTGGTGCCGGTCTTGCCGGCCGCCTCACGGCCGTCGTCGAACTTCGCCGGCGTACCGGTGCCCTTCTCGACGACCCCCTTCAGCACGTCAGTGACGGTATCCGCCACGTTCGTGTCGAAGGCCACCTTGGACTTCTTCTCGTGCTTGTAGATCTCGGTGCCATCCTTCTGCACCGACTTGACCGAGTAAGGGTCGTTCTGCGTTCCGTGGGCGGCGAAGGTCGCGTAGGCGCCGGCCATTCGGATCGCACTCGGCGACGAGGTTCCGATCGAGTACGTGACGCTGTTCGCGTAGTCGTTCAGACCGTTCGCCTTGGAGGGCTTCAATCCCGCGGCGACTGCGGCGTCATGCACCTTGTCCGTACCGACGTCCTGGCCAAGCTGGACGTAGGGGGAGTTCATCGACAGTTCCATGGCCTCGCGCAGCGTGACCTTCGACTTGGACTCGCCGTCGTCGTTGGGCTGCGTCCACGGCTTCTTGGTGTCGCCGTTGATCCAGGGCTTGCCGTCGTAGGTGTTGATCTCCAGGTCGTTCTTACCGCTGAAGACGCTCTTCGGTGAGACCTTGGTGCGCTCGTCGTCGCCCTGGACCGGCTCACCCTTGGGATCGCGCGCACCGTGGGTCATCGCGGCCGCCAGGACGAAAGGCTTGAACGTCGAACCGACCTGGGCACCGGATTCGTCGGCGTTGTTGGTGAAGTGCTCCGTCGCGTTGGTACCGCCGTAAATGGCGATGATCGCGCCGTCCTTCGGATCGACCGTGGCACCGCCGAACTGGACGAACTTGTCGACGAAACCGCCGTCCTTGTCCAGAGTGGTGTTCTTGCCCGAGGTGTCCTTACGGGTGTCCGGGTGAAGATTCTTCTTTTGGACCGCCGCGATGGAGGCTTCCAACTCCGCCACCCTCTTCTTGTTGAAGGTGGTGTGGATCTGGTAGCCGCCCTTGGCCAGCTGATCAGACGTGATCTTGAGGTCGGTGTTGTTGATCACGTAGGACTTGGCCAGCCCCACGAGGTAGCCGATCTGTCCCGCCATCTGCGCGTTCTTCTTGATCCCAATCGGATCCGGGTACTTCGTGTACTTCGCGCGCTCCTCGGCGCTCAGTCGGCCGTCCTTGACCTCCTCGTCGAGGATCCACTTCCAGCGCTCCTCGGAGTTGCGCTTGTTGCTCTCGGCGGTGGCTCGGGGGTCGATGTCCGTCGCGCCGGCCGGGTCGAAGTACGTCGGGCCCTTGAGCAGGGCGGCCAGGAACGCGCACTGGCTCGCGTTGAGGTCCTTGGAGTCGACTCCGTAGTACGTCCGGGCGGCGGCCTGGATCCCGTAGGCGCCCCGACCGTAGTAGGAGGTGTTCAGGTAGCCCGCCATGATGTCTTTCTTCGTCACGGACGTGCCGACCTTTATCGAGATGAACAGCTCCTTGAACTTTCGGCTGATCGTCTGCGACTGGTTGAGCATGGAGTTCTTGACGTACTGCTGCGTGATGGTGGAGCCGCCCTGAGTCTCCCCACCCGTGGCCATGTTCTTGAGCGCGCGGGCGATACCCATCGGGTCGACGCCGCTGTCGCTCTCGAAGGTCTTGTTCTCCGCGGAGATGACCGCGTTCTGCATCTCTCGCTTGATGTCCTCGATGGGCACGATCTGACGATTGATCTCCCCGCCGGTCGCGATCATCGGGGTGTTGTCGTCCCAGAAGTAGACGTTGTTCTGCGCCTGGGACGCCAGATTCGGGTCCGGGACCTTCACCATCGCGTACGCGATGCCCGCGATGCCGACCAGGGTTCCGAAGAACGCGATGGTCAGCGACGCGACCTGCTTCCAGGACGGCATCCAGTGGCGCCAGCCGGTCTTGCCCCAGCGCGGGTAGTCGATGAAGCGCTTCTTCGGGGGACGCCCGGGTCCACGGCCGCCGGGACCACTGCCACTGCCACCACCGCCGGTCCTGCGGCGCCCGCCGCCGGCGGCCCCGCTACCGGAGCCGCCGGCGCCTTCCGCGACGCCCGCTGCCCCTGACGCGTTCTCCGCACGGCGGCGGCCGCCCTGCGAGGCACGGCGAGCTGCCGCACGGCCGGGGTAGGGACGCCCGTCACCGGCGGAACCACTCGGTGAGGGCGCCTGCGACTGCGGGTGGTCGGCGCGCCGACCACCGGACTGCGGCGGCGGTTGCTGCTGCGCTCCGCGCCGTGCGGCTGCGCGGCCGCCGCCGGGCGACTGCGGCGGCTTGCGACGGTGATCGCTCATGAACAGCTACTCCTAGAACAGGCGGGATCGCCTGAAGGCGGCAATGAATATCCGTGGGGCCCCCTGAGTGCGGCAGTGTCAGGCCGCACTGCACCCAGGACCAAGACGCTCACGCGCGTCACAGGGTTCCCGGTGCTCTGCATGGCGAACAGAGTACGCAGGCTCAAAAGCCACGTGACACCAACGTTCATCACATACCGGGCGGCGGGGCCTTCACAGGTTTCCCGATGTGACGCCGGTCACCGCGGGCCGCCTTGCCAGATAGATCAAGCCGTTCTATCGTCGCGATGTATCGACTCGATACATCGAGGCGAGACAAGCACCACCGCACACCGGGACAGGCCCGGGTTCAACGGTGGCCGGGACGGAGAGGCGGGGCAGTGAGCAAGCGCTCCGGGATCCTCGAATTCGCCGTCCTCGGCCTGCTGCGCGAATCCCCGATGCATGGTTACGAGCTGCGCAAGCGGCTCAACACCTCGCTCGGTGTGTTCCGTGCGTTCAGCTACGGCAGCCTTTACCCCTGCCTGAAGACGCTGGTCGCCCAGGGCTGGTTGATCGAGGAGACGGTTCCGGACGTAGATCCGCTGGCCGCCCCCCTCGTCGGCCGCCGGGCGAAGATCGTCTACCGGCTGACCGCGGCGGGCAAGGAGCACTTCGAAGAGCTCCTCGCCCACTCGGGGCCGGACGCATGGGAGGACGAGCACTTCGCGGCTCGTTTCGCCTTCTTCGGCCAGACGTCACGGGACGTCCGGATGCGCGTCCTCGAGGGGCGGCGCAGCCGCCTCGAGGAACGCCTGGACAAGATGCGCGCGTCGTTGGTGCGCACTCGTGAGCGGCTCGACGACTACACGCTCGAGCTGCAGCGACACGGTATGGAATCGGTGGAGCGCGAGGTCCGCTGGCTCAACGAGCTGATCGAGACCGAGCGCAGCGGCCGCACCACGCGGCCGCCCGCCGGGCAGGACGACAACACACAAGACCGCAACATTCAAGAGCATGGCGGCCAACCCGGAGACCGGGGAACCGCGTGACGATTACACAGGGAGCAACCGTGGGTTCGGTTCGCGTAGCCATTGTTGGCGTGGGCAACTGCGCCGCGTCGCTGGTGCAGGGTGTCGAGTACTACAAGGACGCCGACCCGAACGGCCGCGTGCCTGGCCTCATGCACGTGCAGTTCGGCGACTACCACGTGCGTGACGTCGAGTTCGTGGCCGCCTTCGATGTCGACGCGAAGAAGGTCGGACTCAACCTCTCGGACGCCATCGGCGCCAGCGAGAACAACACCATCAAGATCTGCGACGTCCCGCCGAGCGCCGTGACCGTGCAGCGCGGCCACACCCTCGACGGGCTCGGCAAGTACTACCGCGAGACGATCGAGGAGTCGACCGAGGCCCCGGTCGACATCGTCGAGATCCTCAAGGAACGCCAGGTCGACGTTCTCGTCTGCTACCTGCCCGTCGGTTCCGAGGCCGCCGCGAAGTTCTACGCGCAGTGCGCCATCGACGCCAAGGTCGCGTTCGTCAACGCCCTCCCGGTCTTCATCGCCGGCACCAAGGAGTGGGCGGACAAGTTCACCGAGGCCGGCGTGCCGATCGTCGGTGACGACATCAAGTCGCAGGTCGGTGCCACGATCACGCACCGTGTGATGGCGAAGCTCTTCGAGGACCGCGGTGTCCTGCTGGAGCGCACCATGCAGCTGAACGTCGGCGGCAACATGGACTTCAAGAACATGCTGGAGCGCGACCGCCTCGAGTCGAAGAAGATCTCGAAGACGCAGGCCGTCACCTCGCAGATCGACCGCGACCTGGGTGCCGACAACGTTCACATCGGCCCGTCGGACTACGTGGCCTGGCTGGACGACCGCAAGTGGGCGTTCGTGCGCCTCGAGGGCCGCGCCTTCGGTGACGTTCCGCTGAGCCTGGAGTACAAGCTCGAGGTCTGGGACTCCCCGAACTCGGCCGGTGTCATCATCGACGCCGTGCGCGCTGCGAAGATCGCCAAGGACCGCGGCATCGGCGGCCCGATCCTCTCCGCGTCCTCGTACTTCATGAAGTCCCCGCCGGTGCAGTACTTCGACGACGAGGCCCGCGACAACGTCGAGAAGTTCATCAAGGGCGAGGTCGAGCGCTGAGCCCAGCCGGCTCGGGCTCGACCGTCGATCGGCACTGAACCGCTGATCGCCGCTGAGCCGTTGATCACGCACGACGCGTAACCGTCAGGCCCCGGGTGTTGCACCCGGGGCCTGACGCGTCATGTGAGGCTGTGCCCATGGCTGTTGTGCGCGATCTCCGCGTGCTGCTGCGGCTGCGCGACTTCCGGCGGCTGCTCGCGGTGCGTCTGCTGTCCCAACTCTCCGACGGCGTCTTCCAGGTCGCGCTCGCCACGTATGTCGTCTTCTCGCCCGAGAAGCAGGCGTCCCCCGCCGCCATCGCCTCCGCGATGGCCGTCCTCCTGCTGCCGTACTCCCTGCTGGGGCCCTTCACCGGGGTGCTGCTGGACCGCTGGCGGCGGCGCCAGGTCCTGCTCTACTGCAACCTGCTGCGCGCGGTCCTGTCCTGCGGAACGGCCGCGCTGATCCTGGCGCACGTCCCGGACTGGCTGTTCTATCTGTCGGCGCTGTCCGTCACCGCCGTCAACCGCTTCGTGCTGGCCGGGCTGTCCGCCGCGCTGCCGCGCGTCGTGGACCGGGAGCGGCTCGTCATGGCCAACTCGCTGTCGCCGACCGCGGGGACGTTGGCCGCCACGGCCGGCGGCGGTCTCGCCTTCCTCGTCCACCTCGGCCTCGCCAAGGGCGCCGGAGCCGACGCCACCGTGGTGCTGCTCGCCGCGTTCGTCTACCTCTGCGCGGGCCTGGCCGCCCTCGCGCTGGACCGTGACCTCCTGGGGCCCGACCCGGACCTCGTCCAACCGCGCCTCGGCACAGCGCTCACCGGCACCGTCCACGGCCTCGTCGAAGGGCTGCGCCATCTGCGCGGGCGCCCGGCCGCCGTGCGGGCCATGGCCGCCATGACCGCCCTGCGCTTCTGCTACGGCGCACTCACCGTCATGCTGCTGATGCTGTGCCGCTACGCCTGGAACACCTCGTCCGGCTCACCCGGCAACGGCGGCCTGGCCATACTCGGCCTGGCGGTGGGTGTCTCGGGTGCGGGATTCTTCGCCGCCGCCGTCGTCACTCCCTGGGCCACGGCCCGCTTCGGCACCGCCGGCTGGATCACGGTCTGCGCCGGGTCCGCAGCCGTGCTTCTTCCGCCGCTGGCACTGCCGTTCGACCCGGCGCCCATGCTGGTCGCCGCATTCGTCCTGGGCATCTGCACCCAGGGCGCGAAAATCGCCACCGACACCGTCGTCCAGTCCTCGGTCGACGACGCCTATCGGGGACGGGTGTTCTCGCTGTACGACGTGGCCTTCAACGTCGCCTTCGTCGGGGCCGCAGCCGTCGCCGCGCTGATGCTCCCGCCGGACGGCCGATCAGCGGTCCTGATCGTCCTACTGGCCCTGCTGTACGCGGGGGTGGCCCTGGCGATGCTCCGTGTCAGGGCTCTCCAGTAGTGTTCGCCCGTTCTTACCTCGCCCATACATCCCAATCGGGGGACACCATGACCACTCCACCTCCACCGCAGTACCAGCAGGGCGGCAACCCCTACGGGCAGCCGCAGCCGCCGCAGGGCGGAAACCCGTACGGACAGCAGGCGCAGCCGCCGCAGGGCGGAAACCCGTACGGACAGCAGGCGCAGCAGCCGTACCCGCAGCAGGGCGCCCAGCCGGGCGCGTGCACTTTCTGCGGCGGCTACCCCGCAGTCCACGCCACGGTCCGCGGACACCAGGGCTTCCTGGTCATCATGCGGTTCCTCAAGCTGAAGGCCAACTACTGCCGCTCCTGCGGCATAGCCACGCACCGCGACATGACCACCAAGACCCTGTGGCAGGGCTGGTGGGGCATTGCCTCGTTCGTCATCACGCCGATCACCCTGCTCATCAACCTGGGCGCGCGTGGGAAGTTCAACAAGCTCCCCGCGCCCACCGGTGGTTGGGGACCGCCGCGCGAGGCCGGCAAGCCGATCTTCGGGCGAATAGGGGCCTACGGCATCCTGGTCCCGCTCATCGTGATCGCCGCGATCGTGGGTGCGAACGCGCTCGACAAGAGCGCCAGCACGGCCGCCGTCGGTGACTGCATGCACCGCGGTAGCGCCAGCGACACCAACCCGGACCTGAAGGTCGTCTCCTGCACGGACGCCAAGGCGCAGTACAAGGTTCTGGCCGTGATCAGAGGCGAGTACGGCGACTCCGAGGCCGAGACGAAGTGCTCGGCGGCGGCTCCGGACTTCCGCTACGCCTACACCGAGACCGGTAGCGGCAGCGACCTCCTGCTCTGCCTGAAGGACAAGTAGTCCCACCTGGTCCCACCGGTCCACGGACGCACACAGGGGCGATGTTCCACGTGGAACATCGCCCCTCGCGCTGTCCGGGCCTGTCCGGGTCGTGCGATGTTCCACGTGGAACATGGCACCCGCCGAAGCGGTCAGCCCTGCGCGCCCGCCCACCACTCCTTGAGCGCGGCGGTCGCGTCCTCCTCGGCCATCGGGCCGTTCTCCAGCCGCAGCTCCAGCAGGAACTGGTAGGCCTTGCCGATCACCGGGCCGGGCGGGACATCCAGGATCTTCATGATCTGGTTGCCGTCCAGGTCCGGCCGGATCGAGTCGAGCTCCTCCCGCTCCTGGAGTTCGCCGATGCGCTCCTCCAGCCCGTCGTAGGTACGGGAGAGCGCCGCCGCCTTGCGCTTGTTGCGCGTCGTGCAGTCGGACCGGGTGAGCTTGTGCAGCTGGTCCAGCAGCGGGCCCGCGTCACGTACGTAACGCCGGACGGCGGAGTCCGTCCACTCGCCGGTGCCGTATCCGTGGAACCGCAGGTGCAGCTCGACGAGCCGGGCGACGTCCTTGATCATGTCGTTGGGGTACTTGAGCTTGGCCATCCTGGCCTTGGTCATCTTCGCGCCCACCACCTCGTGGTGGTGGAAGGAGACCCGGCCGTCGGACTCGAAGCGCCGGGTCCGCGGCTTGCCGATGTCGTGCAGCAGCGCGGCCAGCCGCAGAACCAGGTCCGGGCCGTCCGTCTCCAGGTCGATGGCCTGCTCCAGGACGGTCAGCGAGTGCTCGTAGACGTCCTTGTGCCGGTGGTGTTCGTCACGCTCCAGCCGCAGCGCCGAGAGCTCCGGCAGCACCCGGTCCGCCAGCCCGGTGTCGACCAGCAGCCGCAGACCCTTGCGCGGGTTCTCCGAGAGGATGAGCTTGTTCAGCTCGTCCCGGACCCGCTCCGCCGAGACGATCTCGATACGGTCCGCCATCGCCGTCATCGCGGCGACGACCTCCGGAGCGACCTCGAAGTCCAGCTGCGCCGCGAAGCGCGCGGCGCGCATCATCCGCAGCGGGTCGTCGGAGAAGGAGTCCTCCGGCGTACCGGGAGTGCGCAGCAGCCGGCCGGCCAGGTCGTCGAGGCCGCCGTACGGGTCGACGAAGACGCTCCCGGGCAGCGCGACAGCCATCGCGTTGACCGTGAAGTCACGGCGGACCAGATCCTCCTCGATGGTGTCGCCGTAGGAGACCTCGGGCTTGCGCGAGGTCCGGTCGTAGGCCTCCGACCGGTAGGTGGTGACTTCGACCTGGAAGCCGTCCTTCATGCACCCGACGGTGCCGAAAGCGATACCGACCTCCCACACGGCCTCGGCCCAGGGGCGGATGATCTTCAGCACCTGTTCCGGGTGGGCATCGGTCGTAAAGTCCAGGTCGTTGCCGAGCCTGCCGAGCAGGGTGTCACGGACCGAGCCGCCGACGAGGGCGAGCTTGAAGCCGGCTTCCTGGAAGCGGCGGCCGAGGTCTTCGGCGACCGGCGCGACCGTATGAGGGGCCTGCTGGATCTGAGGGTCATTGTTGGCATTCGGCACAACGTAAAAGGGTACGTGGCCGCGAGCCTCCCGGCCTCCTCGTTACCTCCCCGGTCCACATGGAGCAGTCCGCAGCACTTTGCCTCTCGCCCGATCGTTAACATGCCAGGACGCACATCCGATTGACGACAGGACGGGCAAACGAGTGGGCGAGGCGGCACAGTCACCCGGTACACCCACGGGTCGTCCACGGCGGCTGCGCCGCGCGGCCGCGCTGATCGCCGGGGCGTCGCTCTTCGCCGGGCTGCTGCAGGTGCATGCCGCACCCGCCTCCTACGCCGCCGTGGCGGGCACCGGCTCCCGGACCGCCCAGGTGTCCCTGGAGTCCCTGGACCCGATCGCCCCGGCCAAAGACGGCACGATCACCGTTGTGGGCAGCGTCACCAACACCGGGCGGACCACGATCACCCATGCCGAGGCCGGGCTGCGCGTCGCTCCCGGCGGCCCGCTGATCAGCCGCAGCGCGATCAGCTCCGCCGCCGCACGCACCGGGACCACCGGTGACGACGGCAACCTGATCACGGAGCACACCGCCAAGCTGGCGGACATTCCCGCCGGCACGAGCAGCCCGTTCCTCCTGAAGGTGCCTGTCAGCGCCCTGGAGCTGGGCGCCGACGGCGTCTACCAGCTGGGGGTCACCCTCAATGGCCAGACCGCCGACGAGGGGTACAACCACATCCTGGGCATCCAGCGGACCTTCCTCCCCTGGTACGCGAAGGCCGAGGCCAAGCCGACCCAGTTCACCTTCCTGTGGCCGCTGGCCGACCGGCCGCACCTGGCCGTGCGCAGCGACACCGACGACCAGCAGAGCCCGATCTTCCTCGATGACGACCTCGCGGCGGATCTCGCCCCCGGCGGCCGGCTGCAGGAGCTGGTGGAGCTGGGCAGGACCCTGCCGATCACCTGGGTGGTCGATCCTGACCTGCTCGCCACCGTCGACTTCATGACCCGCAGCTACCGGGTGCTGGGTCCGGACGGTGACATCGCGCACACGACGCCGGGCACGGGAACCGAGAACGCCAAGCAGTGGCTCAACGACCTGAAGTCCGCGACCGCCGGCCATGAGGTGGTGTCGCTGCCCTTCGGCGACACCGACATCGCCTCGATCGCCCATCACGGCAAGGACGTCCCCGCGACCCTCGGCCATCTCAAGACGGCCACCGATCTGGGTGTCAGGACCGTCGACACGATCCTCGGTCTCGAACCGACCGCCAATGTGGCCTGGCCGGCCGACGGCGCCGTGGATCCGTCGATCGTGGACGTCGCCACCGCAGGCGGCGCCGACAAGGTCATCGCGCGCAGCGACAGCTTCGGCGAGACCGGATCCCTCGACTACACCCCGACATCCGCCCGGCCGATCAGCGGCGGCACCACGGCCGTGGTCACCGACGCCGTCCTGTCCAAGGCGTTCCAGGGCGACATGACGCGCGCCTCGGCGTCGGTCCTCGCGGTCCAGGAGTTCCTCTCCCAGACGTTGATGATCACCATGCAGGCGCCGACGAAGCAGCGCAGCATCGTCGTCGCCCCGCAGCGCATGCCCACCGCGTCCCAGGCCCAGGAGATGGCCCAGGGGATCTCCGCGGTCGGCCGCGGCGCCTGGGCCCAGACCATCAGCTTCGACGCGGCCACCAAGGCCACCGCCGACCCGGCCGCCAACCACAAGGTGCCCGGCAGCTCCGCGTACCCCGACTACCTGCGCAAGCAGGAGATCAGCACCAGCGCCTTCCAGGACATCCAGCGGACGCAGGGCCAGCTCAACGGGTTCACGGTGATCCTCAGCCGCAAGGACCGGGTCACCGTCCCCTTCACCGCCGCGGTCCTGCGCTCGATGTCCAACGCCTGGCGCGGCGACCCCACTGGTGCGGCGGTGTTCCGGAACTCCATCGGTGACTACCTCACCGACCTGATGGGGTCGGTGCACATCCTGGACAAGACCGATCTCACCCTGTCCGGGCGCAGCGCCACGATCCCGGTCACAGTGAAGAACGAACTCGGGCAGGCCGTCACCGGTCTGGAACTGCGGCTCACCTCCAGCGCGCAGATCCGGCTGGACGTCGGTGACCCCCAGCCGGTCACGGTCGAGGGCGGGCACACCCGCTCGCTGAAGTTCCCCACCAAGGCGGGCGCGAACGGCCTGGCACAGGTGACCGCCCAGCTCTACACCAAGGACGGCGTCAAGTACGGCGATCCGATCTCGTTCAACGTCAAGGTCACCTCGATCACCGACACCGTGATGTTGGTGATCGCCGGCGGCCTGCTGCTGCTCGCCCTGGCCGGCGTGAAGATGTACAACCAGCGCAAGCGCAAGGCCGCCGCCGGCGCCGGTGACAGCGATGCCGACGGAGACGCCGACGGCGGCAACGACGCGGCCGGTGACGGTGACGACGGCACAGGCGGTGCCGATGGTGTGGAGGGTGCGGAAGGCGTGGACGAGGGCGACGGTGCGGACAGTGCCGAAGCCGGGCAGCCGGGTGACCCGGCCCCGGACACCGCCCCGGAACGCACGGACCCGTCCTCACCGGGTGAGAAGGTGGACCGATAGCCAGGCCGGGTCCCGACAGCGGACAATCAATAAGGTGGGGCAGATGAACGCGCCGTACGACGGTGACCGCGACCGGGAGACTCCGGCCGGGGATCCGCGCGCACAGGTACCGCCGCCGCCCCCCGGGCAGCAGCCGGTTCCGCCTGACCCCTATCTGCAGAACACCTACTCCTACGATCCGTACGAGCAGCAGGATCCGACCGCGCAGGACCCCGTCGGCGAGGCGCTCTACGACCGTGCCGCGCACCCTCCGCCGCCGCCCCCGCCCTACGGGCAGCAGTGGCCCGCGCAGCAACAGCAGTACCAGATGCCGTACGGCGACGACGCGACCACCCAGTACGTCGGGGTGGACGATCTGGTGACCCACGCGGCCGAGGAGCCGCCCCCGTACGACGCGTTCGCGCACCTGTACCGCGACCAGCAGCCCGCTGCGGGGCCCGCCGGACCGCCCGTGGCTCCCGCTCCCGAGCCGGAGCCGCAAGCGGCGGCCCCGGTCCCCGCGCCCCGGTCCGCCGGCCGCGGCGGCAGCATCCTGAAGTCCAGCGCCCTGATGGCCGCCGGCACCCTCGTCTCCCGCCTCACGGGCTTCGTCCGCACGCTGGTCATCGCCGCGGCGATCGGTGTCGCCACCCTCGGCGACTCCTACGCGGTGGCGATGGTCCTGCCCACGATGATCTACATCCTCACGGTCGGCGGCGGCCTCAACTCCGTCTTCGTCCCGCTGCTGGTCCGCGCGATGAAGGACGACGAGGACGGCGGCACCGCCTTCGCCAACCGGCTGCTGACCCTCGTCATGGTCATCCTCGGCGGCATCGTCACGCTCACCGTGATCGCGGCCCCGCTGCTGGTCCGCATGATGTCCACGAAGATCGCGAACAACCCGGCCACCTTCGACGTCGCGGTCACCTTCGCCCGCTACTGCCTGCCCACGATCTTCTTCATGGGCGTGCACGTCGTGATGGGCCAGATCCTCAACGCCCGCGGCAAGTTCGGCGCGATGATGTGGACCCCGGTCCTCAACAACATCGTCGTCATCTTCACGTTCGGCATGTTCATCTGGGTCTACGGCTCGTACGGCACGACCAAGATGGACGCCACCACGATCTCGCCCGAGGGCATCCAGCTGCTCGGCATCGGCACCCTGCTCGGCCTGGCCGTCCAGTCCATCGCGATGCTGCCCTATCTGCGCGAGGCGGGCTTCAAGTTCCGGCTGCGCTTCGACTGGCGCGGCCACGGACTCGGCCACGCCGCCAAGCTGGCCAAGTGGACGTTCTTCTTCGTCCTCGCCAACCAGGCCGGCCTCATCGTCGTCACGCAGCTCGCCACCTGGGCCGGATCCGAGGCCGACAAGCTCGGCTTCCAGGGCACCGGCATCACCGCGTACAACAACGCGCTGCTGATCTGGCAGATGCCGCAGGCGATCATCACGGTCTCCGTCATGGCCGCCGTACTGCCCCGGATCTCCCGCGCGGCCCACGACGGGGACTCACCCGCGGTCCGCGACGACATCTCCTACGGCCTGCGGACCTCGGCCGTGGCCATCGTCCCGGCCGCCTTCGCCTTCCTCGCCCTCGGCGTCCCGATGTGCAGCCTGCTGTACGCCGGCACCGGAACGGACTCCGCGCGCAACATCGGGTTCATCCTGATGGCCTTCGGGATCGGCCTGATCCCGTTCTCGGTGCAGTACGTCGTGCTCCGCGGCTTCTACGCCTTCGAGGACACCCGCACGCCCTTCTACAACACGGTGATCGTCGCCGCGGTGAACGCCGCCGCGTCCGCGGTCTGCTTCATCGTGCTCCCGTCCCGCTGGGCCGTGGTCGGTATGGCGTTCTCCTACGGGCTGGCCTACGCGGTCGGCGTCGGAGTCGCCGTCAGGCGACTGCGCACCCGGCTGGGCGGCGATCTCGACGGCAAGCGCATCACCCGGACCTACGCGCGCCTCACCGGCGCCTGCGTCCCCGCCGCGCTGGCCGCCGGTCTCGCGGTCTACGGCATCACCCGGAGCCTGGGCAGCGGTGCCTCTGGCTCGTTGGTCTCCCTGATCGTCGGTGGCGCACTGCTGATCGGCGTCTTCTACATCGCCGCGAAGCGCATGAGGATCGAGGAGATGACCGCGATGGTCGGAATGGTGCGCGGCAGACTCGGCCGCTGATCGAAGGAGCACGGCGGGCAACCATCGCCTCCCGCCGTGTGTCGTGCATAGAGCCGGACTGTGGGCACAATTGGCCTTGGCTTTGAAGTGGGATCGCGCAACGGATGGGGAGGCAGGAACGACGGTGGCGGATCGGAGTACGGCTGCCGTCGGAGTGGCCAACGAGAGCGGCGAGCCGCCGCCCACCGTCCAGCAGGACGGGGCCACACCCGACGAGACGACGGATCAGAACGACCCCCAGGACGCGCGGGACGAACCGCAGGACGAGGCAATAGAGCAGCACCAGGGCAAGAGCAAGCCGCCGGAGCTCCACAGCGGCCACAAGCTCGCCCGCCGCTACCAGTTGGAGGAGTGCGTCACCCGCCTCGACGGCTTCAGCAGCTGGCGAGCGGTGGACGAGAAGCTGCGGCGTGCCGTCGGCATCCACCTCCTGCCCGCCGACCACGCCCGGGCCCGCCAGGTGCTCGCCGCCGCCCGTTCGGCCGCACTCCTGGGCGATCCCCGTTTCGTGCAGGTCCTCGACGCGGTCGAGGAGAACGACCTCGTCTACGTCATCCACGAATGGCTCCCCGACGCCGCCGCGCTCAGCGACAGCCTGGCCGCGGGACCGCTGGAGCCCCACGACGCCTACCAGATGGTCAGCCAGGTCTCCCAGGCCATGGCCGCCGCCCACCGCGAGGGACTGGCGCATCTGCGGCTCAGTCCCGGCTCCGTACTGCGCACCGGCTCCGGGCAGTACCGCATCCGCGGCCTCGCCGTCACCGCGGCACTGCGCGGTCTGAAGTCCGAACGTCCGCAGCGCGAGGACACCGAGGCGATCGGCGCGCTGCTGTACGCCTCACTCACCCGGCGCTGGCCCTACGAGGAGGACGCGTACGGCCTCACCGGCCTCCCCAAGGCCGTCGGCCTCGTCGCCCCCGACCAGGTGCGCGCCGGGGTCCACCGCGGGCTGTCCGAGATCGCGATGCGTGCGCTCGTCAACGAGGGCGCCACCGCCTCCCGCGAGGAGCCGCCCTGCACCACTCCGGAGGAGCTGGCCAGAGCGGTCGCCGGTCTGCCCCGGATCCGGCCGCCCGAGCCGGACATCTCGCCGTACCAGCGCACCACGTACCAGCAGGGCCCCTACCGCCAGACGCCCACCGCACCGCGGCCGGCTCCCGCGCCCCCCACCCCGCCGCCGGCCCTCCCGGGCCGCACCGGCAAGGCACTCAAGTGGGCCGTCTCCGCGCTGCTGATCGCCGCGCTGGGCCTGGGCAGCTGGCAGCTCGCGGACACCCTCATGGGCCGCGAGGAGCAGAACAAGGAGGACACCGGCACCTCCCAGCGGGCGGGCCAGGATCCCAGCAGCGCCGCTCCCGGCACACCGCTGGCCATCTCCTCGGCCAGTGAGTTCTCGCCCTTGGACACGCCGACAGGGCCCGAGAAGGTCGCACTCGCCATCGACGGCAAGGCCGACACCGCCTGGATCACCAGCAACTACAAGGGCCAGTCGAACTTCGGCAATCTGGCCAAGCGCATCCAGGGCAGTGGCATCATCGTCGACCTGGGCAGCAAACGTAAGGTCACCGGCATCGACGTCACGATGTGGGTCCCCGGCCAGACCGTGGAGGTGCTGGCCGCGGCACCGGATGCTTCCGGGCCCACCACTCTGGCCGCCTTCCCGCAGCGGATCGCCCCGTCGTCCAAGGCCGGGAGCACCATGCGGGTGACCCTCGGCCAGCCGGTCGAAACGCGTTACGTCCTGATCCACATCACCGACCTGCCGCCCGAGTCCAGTGGTGGCTTCCGTGGTGGCATCACGGAAATAAAGGTCCTCGGCAGCAGCTGAGCGGCGGACGGGGAGGCGCTTGTGGACGAGGGCAGCAAGCCAGGGGAGGAGATCAGCGACGCTGATCTCCTCGCCCGGCACGTCGCGGGGGACCCCGACGCGTTCGGGGAGATCGTCCGGCGCCACCGCGACCGCCTGTGGGCGGTCGCCTTGCGCACCCTGGGGGACCGCGAAGAAGCCGCCGACGCCGTCCAGGACGCCCTCGTGTCCGCCTTCCGCGCCGCCCACACCTTCCGGGGCCAGTCCGCGGTGACGACCTGGCTGCACCGGATAACCGTGAACGCGTGCCTGGACCGGGCGCGCAAGACGGCCTCCCGGCGAACCTCCCCCGTCGTCGACGAGGACCGCTTCGAGACGCTCCTCGAACCGCATGAATCCGCCGCCGCCCCCGCTGAGCGCGGCGAGCTCCACCGCGAACTGCTCACGGCCCTGGCCACCCTGCCGGCCGAGCAGCGCGCCGCCCTTGTCCTGGTGGACATGCAGGGCTACCCCGTCGCAGAAGCCGCCGCCGTACTCGATGTGCCGACGGGCACCGTGAAGAGCAGATGCGCGCGCGGCCGGGCACGACTCCTCCCACTCCTCACTCATCTGCGCGCCGACCAGGGGGGTAACCCGGACCCCGGCCGGGGAAGGAACCGGACGGAGGGGACATCCGTCCCAGAGACGGCAACGGAAAAGGGCGGAGGTGGCCACCAGTGACTTCGACGACGGGGATGGACGCGCACCCCGAGGTCTCGGAGATCTCGGACCTGGCCGAAGGACTCCTTCCGCCGGGCCGCTCAGCGGACGTACGCGGCCATCTCGACGGGTGCGAGCTCTGCGCCGATGTGCGCACCTCGCTGGACGAGATCCGCAACCTGCTGGGCACACTCCCCGGCCCGCCGCGGATGCCCGCCGACATCGCCGGTCGCATCGACGCCGCACTCGCCGCCGAAGCACTGCTCGACTCGACTGCGCCCCCCGCTGTTCCACGTGAAACAGCCGACGCATCGGTTCCCCGTAAGACGGCGCCGACGACCGATCGCCCCAGCGGCCACTCCCCGGCCCCGGCCGGGCCCGGACGCGGCCATGCCCGCCCCCGGCGCCACCGGGCCAGGACACTCCTTGTCACGGCCTGCACCGTCGCAGCCCTGGGTCTCGGCGGCCTGCTGCTCCACTCTCTCGACGTGACCAATTCCACCCATGACGCGGCCAAGAAGGATGCGGCGGCCGCAAATCGTCCGGCCGGCACGGGCGACGCAACAAGAGACGCCGCGGCCGGCACCCTGCAAGCGCGCGTCCATGAGCTCCTGGGGATCGCCTCGACCGTCAAGAAGGGCGGCGATCCGCAATCACCGTCGCTCAGCTCCGAGAACACCGCCACCGCACCGCTGCGCACCCACTCCGTCCCGCTACCGCCCTGTGTGCAGAACGCCGTCCACCGCACCGACCAGCCGCTCGCCTCCTCGCACGAGCCCTACGAGGGCACGGACGCGTACCTGGTGGTTCTGCCTCGTCCCGGTGACCCGGCTCATGTCGACCTGTATGTCGTGGATGCCGCCTGCTCCACCGCGCCGGGCCGCGTACTTCTCCAGGACACGTACGCGCGCTGACGGCGTACATCCACGGGAATGCTGGACCCTTAGGATCCGTTAGGCAGGACGAGAGTCCCGCCAGGGCCCCGCAGTAGTCGGTAGAGACGAGGAAGACACCCGTGAGCGACGTCCGTAACGTGATCATCATCGGATCCGGGCCTGCGGGCTACACCGCCGCGCTGTACACAGCGCGCGCCGCCCTGAAGCCGCTGGTCTTCGAAGGGTCGGTCACCGCGGGCGGTGCGCTGATGAACACCACTGAGGTGGAGAACTTCCCCGGTTTCCGCGAGGGCATCATGGGCCCGGACCTCATGGACAACATGCGCGCACAGGCCGAGCGCTTCGGTGCCGAGCTCATCCCGGACGACGTGGTCGCGGTCGACCTCAGCGGTGACATCAAGACCGTTACCGACACCGAGGGCACCATCCACCGCGCGAAGGCCGTCATCGTCACCACCGGCTCCCAGCACCGCAAGCTGAACCTCCCCAACGAGGACCAGCTCTCCGGGCGCGGTGTCTCCTGGTGCGCCACCTGTGACGGCTTCTTCTTCAAGGACCAGGACATCGCCGTCATCGGCGGAGGCGACACGGCGATCGAGGAAGCGACCTTCCTCTCCCGCTTCGCCAAGTCCGTGACGATCGTCCACCGCCGTGACAGCCTGCGCGCTTCGAAGGCCATGCAGGAGCGTGCCTTCGCCGACCCGAAGATCTCGTTCGTGTGGGACAGCGAGGTCGCCGAGATCCAGGGCGAGAACAAGCTGTCCGGTCTCACGCTGCGCAGCACCAAGACCGGTGATACCTCGGAGCTGCCCGTCACGGGGCTGTTCATCGCCATCGGCCACGACCCGCGCACCGAGCTGTTCAAGGGCGTGCTGGAGCTGGACGGCGAGGGATACCTCACCGTCGACGCGCCCAGCACCCGCACGAACCTCCCCGGTGTCTTCGCCGCCGGTGACGTCGTGGACCACACCTACCGTCAGGCGATCACGGCAGCCGGCACCGGCTGCTCGGCCGCGCTGGACGCCGAACGCTTCCTCGCCGCCCTCGCGGACGCCGAGAAGACCGCCTGACCTCAAAAACCCTCTCCCCCACACGTATCAAGCCTGAGGAGACTGCCGTGGCCGGCAAGACCAAGATTGTGACCGACGCGACCTTCGCCGAGGAGGTGCTCGCCAGCGACAAGCCCGTGCTGGTCGACTTCTGGGCCGAGTGGTGCGGCCCGTGCCGGCAGATCGCCCCCTCCCTGGAGGCGATCGCCGAGGAGCACGCTGAGGACATCACCATCGTCAAGCTCAACATCGACGAGAACCCGGTCACCGCAGCCAAGTACGGCGTGATGTCGATCCCGACGCTCAACGTCTACAAGGGCGGCGAGGTCGTGAAGACCATCGTCGGCGCCAAGCCGAAGGCCGCCATCAAGCGCGAGCTCTCGGACTTCATCGGCGACGCCGTCTGAGACGACGCCGTCCGGCGTTCCACTGTTCCACGTGAAACAGGCCCGCTCCTCGAAGGAGCGGGCCTGTTCGCGTTCTGAGCCGTCCACAGCGTCTACAGCGGCCTGAGGACAGGTTCCTTCTGGACCGCTCCCAGCAGCCGGTCGATCGCCATCTCGACGTCTTCCTTCCAGGAGATCGTCGACCGCAGTTCGAGGCGCAACCGCGGATACCGCGGATGCGCCCGCACGGTCTTGAAGCCCACCGCCAGCAGATGGTCGGCCGGCAGCACGCATCCGGGCTCGGCCCATTTCGCGTCACCGAACGCCTCGACCGCTTTGACTCCACGGCGCACCAGATCCTTGGCGACCGTCTGCACCAGCACCCGCCCGATGCCCTGCCCTTGGTACCCGGGCATGATCCTGGCGGTCATCAGCTGCACCGCATCCGGCGACACCGGACTGGTGGGGAAAGCCATGGAGCGCGGGACATACGCCGGAGGCGCGTAGAGGACGAAGCCGGCCGGGACATCGTCGACGTACACCACCCGGCCGCACGATCCCCACTCCAGCAGGACAGCGGAGATCCAGGCCTCCTTCTCCAACTCCGGCTTGCCGGCCTGGACGGCGGCCTCACCGCTTACCGGATCGAGTTCCCAGAAGACGCACGATCTACAGCGCTTGGGGAGATCCGAGAGGTTGTCCAACGTGAGCGGAACGAGCCGACGCCCCATATGGCCAGACCCTCATTTCTGTCGCGAACCAAACTGCCCACGAATCCCCCCACCGCCCCCAAGCCCAGTCCTGCTGCTACGAGAGCGGCCAGGTGTCGCTCGTGCTCCAGTCCGACCTTCGCCGCACGCATGGGCTTCCCTCCCCAGAGAGGCTCCTACCCTTAAGCATCGTAGTCCCGCCCCCGCCCTACGACATTGAGCGCAAGCAAAGAGCGGGTGGTGTTCCGGTCGGAACACCACCCGCTCCCCTGAACGCCCCGACTCATTCGACGTCGTCGTCGGATTCCTCGTCGAGTCTGCTCTCCAGGACCTTGCCTTCGCCGGGGGCCATCGTCCCCAGGATCCGCTCCAGATCCTCTATTGAGGCGAACTCCACAACGATCTTTCCGCGCTTCTGCCCCAGGTCGACCTTCACCCGCGTGTCGAACCGGTCCGACAGGCGCGTGGCGAGGTTGGTCAGCGCCGGGGAGACCCGCCGTCCGGCCCGAGGGCCCACGGCCTTCTTCGCGCTCTTCGGCTCGGCGTTCATCAGGGTCACGATCTCTTCGACCGCCCGAACCGACAGCCCCTCGGCCACGATCCGGTGCGCCAGCAGATCCTGATCCTCCCCGTCCTCCAGGGAGAGCAGAGCACGCGCGTGCCCGAAGGAGATCACTCCGGCCGCGACGCGCCGCTGCACGGGCGCCGAGAGCTTCAGCAGTCGCAGTGTGTTGGAGACCTGGGAGCGCGAACGCCCGATCCGGTCGGCCAGCTGCTCATGCGTGCAGGCGAAGTCGCGCAGCAACTGGTCGTATGCCGCCGCTTCTTCCAGCGGGTTCAACTGGGCGCGGTGCAGGTTCTCCAGGAGCGCGTCCAGGAGAAGCTTCTCGTCCTCGGTCGCCCGGACGATGGCCGGGATGTTCTCCAGACCCGCCTCGCGGCAAGCCCGCCACCGGCGCTCGCCCATGATGAGCTCATAGCGCTCGGGGCCGGCCTGTCGCACCACCACCGGCTGGAGCAGGCCCACCTCCTTGATGGAAGTGATCAGCTCGTTCAGCGCCTCCTCGTCGAACACCTCTCGCGGCTGACGCGAGTTCGGCGTGATCGAGTCGATCGGCAGCTCGGCGAAGTACGCACTCGGCGCTGCGGGCGGCTCAGCCGCGGGCGGATCCGGTTCTGTTTCACGTGAAACCGGGATGTCCACCACCGGCGGAACATCGTGGGCTCTACGGTCCAGACCGGCGACCTTGGTGGCCGCCAGCATGCTCCGGTCCGCGGTCAGAAGCGGTACCGCCGACGGCGATGTACCCGCCGATGA
Source organism: Streptomyces sp. NPDC045021 (assembly GCF_056432645.1). Classification (NCBI taxonomy): domain Bacteria; kingdom Bacillati; phylum Actinomycetota; class Actinomycetes; order Kitasatosporales; family Streptomycetaceae; genus Streptomyces; species Streptomyces sp. NPDC045021. The sequence continues at coordinate 290,018 of NZ_JBWKIQ010000002.1, read as the reverse complement.
CGGTGCGGCCGGGATCAGCGCGCCTAGACCACGGCCGAGCCCTCTGCGTCGATCACTCACTGGATCCCCTCCGACATGCTGTGCTGATCATGCTCATTGGTGCCCTCGGCTCCGCGCAACGCCATCTCGCGCGCCGCTTCAAGGTAGGACAGTGCCCCGCTGGAGCCCGGGTCGTAGGTCAGCACGGTCTGGCCGTAGCTGGGTGCCTCCGAGATCCGGACGGAGCGCGGGATGCTCGTACGCAGCACTTCCTTGCCGAAGTGGGTGCGCACCTCATCCGCGACCTGGGCGGCGAGCCGGGTCCGGCCGTCGTACATGGTCAACAGGATGGTTGATACATGCAGCTTGGGGTTGAGATGAGCGCGGACCAGGTCCACGTTCTTCAGCAGCTGCCCCAGGCCTTCCAGTGCGTAGTACTCGCACTGGATCGGGATGACCACCTCGGCACCGGCCACCAGCGCGTTCACGGTGAGCAGGCCGAGGGAGGGCGGGCAGTCGATGAGGACGTAGTCCAGCGGCTGCTCATAGGCCTCGATGGCCCGCTGCAGCCGGCTCTCCCGCGCCACCAGGGACACCAGCTCGATCTCGGCGCCCGCAAGGTCGATCGTGGCCGGAGCGCAGAACAACCCCTCGACATCGAGGACCGGCTGCACGACCTCGGAGAGCGGGCGGCTCTCCACCAGGACGTCATAGATCGACGGCACATCGGCATGATGGTCGATGCCCAGCGCCGTGGAGGCGTTGCCCTGGGGATCGAGGTCGATCACCAGCACGCGCGCGCCGTGCAGCGCGAGCGATGCGGCAAGGTTGACCGTGGTCGTGGTCTTCCCGACCCCGCCCTTCTGATTGGCCACCACCATCACACGGGTCTGAGCCGGCCGAGGGAGCCCCTCACCGGCCCGACCGAGCGCTTCGACCGCCAACTGGGCGGCGCGACCGATGGGGGTGTCGTCCATTGGGGGCAATGTTTCACGTGAAACATCACCCCCGAATGATTCTGAACGGGGACCGGGGACCGGATCGGTCATCGGCCCCGCGATGTTGGCGTCGGACCGCAAGGATTCACTCTCCTCGACTACAGGCTCGCAATGCACAGAGCCTGCCATGCTTTCGGGGTCGTGAACCAGCGAGGCCCGGCTGCCTGTGGATGAATCCACCTCATGAGCCGACTTCGGGGGCTTATTGGCGCGCGCCTCAGCCGCGGCGCGACCGCGACTGAGGACTCCTGGGAGCAGGGAGCGACGTTTCACGTGGAACACGATGCACAGCGATGTGCCCGTTATCTCGGAGACACTCCGGATTATGTCGTTTTGGCCGTTTGTATGGAGTAGAACGCGCCTCAGTACCGACGCCGACCCGAGTTCTTCGCCGCCCGGCTGGCCCGCGCCGCCTTGGCCCTACGAGTCGCCGCCCGCACCCCGCCGGGGCTCTCCCCGACCACGACCCGCACCACCGTCGAGAGCGGGTCCACCACGCCCTCGCCGACCTGCACCACAGAGGTCTCCACCGCACCGAGCCGGCCGAGCGCGGACCGCGCCGCCGTCAGCTCCTCCTCGGCCGTGTCCCCCTTCAGAACGGCCATCTCGCCGTGCGGACGGAGCAACGGAAGTCCCCAGCCGGCCAGCCGCTCCAGCGGCGCCACCGCCCGGGCCGTCACCACATCCACCGCGGGGAGCTTGCCCACCATCTCCTCGGCACGCCCCCGCACCACGGTGACGTTGGACAGCGACAGAAGCTTGACCACCTCGTCCAGGAACGTGGTCCGTCGCAGCAGCGGCTCCAGCAGGGTGATGTGCAGATCCGGGCGCGCCAGCGCCAGCGGAATCCCGGGCAGTCCCGCCCCGGAACCCACATCGCACACCGTCATGTCCTGCGGAATCACCTCGGACAGCACCGCGCAGTTCAGCAGATGCCGCTCCCACAGCCGGGGCACCTCACGAGGACCGATCAGACCCCGGCGCACCCCCGCGTCGGCCAGCAGCTCCGCATAGCGGACCGCATCGGCGAAACGCTCGCCGAACACTGCCTGCGCCTGCTCGGGCGGCGCGGGAAGCTCCGCCGCCGCCTCCGCTGCTGCCTCCGTCACGAGGACTGTCCTTTCCGTCGATCCCGTTGCCGCACACCGCGACTTCCAGGCTTACAAGGATCGGCCCCGTCCGCGAGCAGACGGGGCCGACTGAGCCTTACTGGGCCGTACACGGCCCGATCAGACCGGAAGCACGACCACCCGGCGCTCGGGCTCCTCGCCCTCGGACTCACTGCGCAGCCCCGCGGCGGCGACCGCGTCATGCACGACCTTCCGCTCGAACGGCGTCATCGGGTCGAGCTTGACCGGCTGCCCGGTGTCCTTCGCCTCGTCCGCCGCCTTCGCGCCCAGCAGCGCCAGCTCGGCCCGCTTGCGGGCCCGGAAGCCACCGATGTCCAGCATCAGCCGGCTGCGGTCGCCGGTCTCCCGGTGCACCGCGAGACGGGTCAGCTCCTGCAGTGCCTCAAGCACCTCGCCGTCCCGCCCGACCAGCTTGTTCAGGTCACGGCTGGAGGAGTCGCCGACGATCGAGACAGCAGCTCGCTCGCCCTCGACATCCATGTCGATGTCCCCGTCGAGGTCCGCGATGTCGAGCAGACCCTCCAGGTAGTCGGCCGCGATCTCGCCTTCCTGCTCGAGGCGGGACAGGCGATCGGCGGAGCCGCCGTCGGTCACAGTGGTGCTGTTGCCTTCCGTCACGGATGGGCTCCTCATCAGGTTCTGCACTACTTCTTGGACGGGTGCTTGGGGCGCTGCTGACCCTTGCGCTGTCCGCCCTTGGACGTTCTGGGGGAGCCGGACGCGGTGGAGCCGCCGGACGGCTTGGTGTCCTCGGGCTCCTTCTTCGTCAGGCTCGGCTTGTCGGCCGTCTTACCCGAAGCGGCCGAGGCCGACGATCCGGACGCGGAACCCGCAGCGGTGCCGGCGGCCGTCGTACGGCGCGCCTTGGTCTGCCGCTTCGGCTGCTGGCGGTTGGCGCGGGCGACCTCGACGGCCTCCTTGGCCGCGATCTCCTCGGGCGGCTCCACCAGCTTGCCCTTGGCCCGCAGGCGGTCCTGGCGCTGCTTGAAGGCCAGGCTGCCCGGCGTCGGGTTCCGGCGGATCACGAACATCTGCTGACCCATGGTCCACAGGTTGGTGGTCAGCCAGTAGACGAGGACACCCACGGGGAAGTTGACACCCATCACGGCGAACATGACCGGGAAGACGTACATCAGCATCTTCTGCTGCTGCATGAACGGCGTCTTCACCGTCATGTCGACGTTCTTCGTCATCAGCTGGCGCTGCGTGTAGAACTGCGACGCCGACATCATGACGATCATGACCGCGGTGACGACCCGGACGTCGGTGATGGAGGCACCGAGCGCCGCGACCTTGTCGGCGCTCTCGGTGAACTTGGCCGCCAGCGGGGCACCGAAGATGTGCGCCTGCTTGGCGCTGTCCAGCAGCGGCTGGTTGATCGCACCGATCGTGTGGCCGTTGGCGATGCTGCTCAGCACGCGGTACAGGGCGAAGAAGAACGGCGACTGGGCGATGATCGGCAGGCACGAGGAGAGCGGGTTGGTACCCGTCTCCTTGTACAGCTTCATCATCTCTTCGGACTGTCGCTGCTTGTCGCTCTTGTAGCGCTCCTGGATCGCCTTCATCTTCGGCTGGAGCGCCTGCATGTTGCGGGTCGACTTGATCTGCTTGACGAACAGCGGGATCAGACAGATCCGGATCAGGACCACGAGCGACACGATGGACAGGCCCCAGGCCCAGCCACTGTCGGCGCCGAAAATCTTCCCGTACACCGAGTGGAACTGGACGATGATCCAGGAGACCGGCGTGGTGATAAAACTGAACAGATTCGAGATCGTGTCCACTAATCAGGCTCCTTGAGCATGGGGCGAAGTCTCTGCGGCCGGGCTGGTCTCAGCGACGGCGGAGGGACCGCCCTTGCTGTCGCGCAACATGTTGCGCAGCCGATCGTGCCACGGTGGGCGTTTACGGGGCGGAACATGATCGACACCGCCGGGCGACCACGGATTGCACCGCAGGATGCGCCAGGCGGTCAGTGCCGAACCCTTCACCGCTCCATGCACGTCAATGGCTGTGTACCCGTAGTGCGAGCACGATGGGTAGTACCTGCAGACCGGGCCCAGCAATGGGCTGATGGTCCACTGGTACAGCTTGATCAGTGCCAGCAGCGGGTACTTCATCTCGCCACCCCTCCCAGCAGCCGCTGCAGGGCGGCGTCCAGGTCGCGGGCCAGCTGTGCATGGTCAGCACCACCCGCACCGGGCAGCGCTCGTACGACTACCAGGCTACCGGGGGGCAGCAGGGCCAGCCGTTCGCGCACCAGGTGCCGCAGCCGGCGCTTCACGAGGTTGCGCTGCACGGCTCCGCCGACTGCTTTGCTCACGACGAAACCCGCACGTGCCGGGGGAGCTGTCCCCCCCGATACGTGCGGGTCCATGGTCTCTGCTTGCAGATGGACAACCAGAAGCGGGCGACCCGCTCGGCGTCCTCGGCGTACCGCTGCCGCGAAGTCCTGGCGCCGCCTCAGCCGATTCTCGGTGGGCAGCACGGCATGTGACCTGTTGCGATCAGGCGGACAGGCGGGCGCGGCCCTTGACGCGGCGCGTCGCCAGGATGGCGCGACCCGCACGCGTGCGCATCCGCAGGCGGAAGCCGTGGGTCTTGGCGCGGCGACGGTTGTTCGGCTGGAAGGTGCGCTTGCTCACTCGGGGGCTCCAGGGAAAATCGGGTGAAGGCGGGACGTCGCCTGGCTGTCACCGTGCGCCCACGAGAAACTCGCGGACCATTTAGGTGCACCGCTTGACGATCTTCCAGGGGGTCCCGGTTGATCCTCGCCCATCGGTAGGCAGGCGGCAGCAGCCATCGACAACTCGACCTCGATACGGTACGTGCGGTTGACCCATCCGGTCAAACCGGGGTCACCTGGGCCTCTGTTTGTGCACAGCCTGTGGACAACGACTTGAACCACTGGGGCTGCGCTGACTACCGTGGCCGAACTCGGGCATCTACCGCACACCCGACCCGACATCCTTCCCGCCCGTCCCAAGAACCACACCTTCGTGGGATTCCTCGGCACCACCAGCGACTGAGAGAGCGTGCACTGTGGCTGACGTATCTGCCGATCTTGCCGCAGTGTGGCCACGCGTACTCCAGAAAATCCTGGTGGAGAGCGAGGACCTCAAGCCGAAGGACGCGGAGTGGCTCAAGCGCACCCAGCCGCTCGCCCTCGTCGCGGGCACCGCGGTTCTCTCCGCCCCCAACGAGTTCGCCAAGAGCGTCCTCGAAGGGCGCCTGCTGCCACTGATCACCGAAGTCCTCAGCCGTGAGTTCGGACACCCTGTCGGTATCGCCATCGCCGTCGCCTCCGGCGGCGACCAGGACGGTCCGGCGCCGGCCCCGCAGGAGCCGGTCCAGGAGCCCGCCCCGTACGGACAGCACCGGCGGGAGTACGACGAGTCCTACGACCGCCCGCAGTCCGACCGCCCGTCCCACGACGACGGCCCCCGGATGCGTCGCGCCTACCCCGACCACCCGTCCGGGCGCCCCGGCGCCGACGAGTGGCCGCCGCGCCCCGCCGCCGACGACCCCTGGCAGCAGCCGCGGCTCGGCGGCTTCCAGGAGCGCGACAGCTACCAGAGCGAACGGGACCGCTACCCGGCGGAACGGGACCGCGAGTCCTATCCGCCGGCGCCGCAGACCGGCTACCGGTCCCAGCCGCCGGAGCGCGACCGGCACGACGCCGGTCGCCATGACTCCGGCCATCGCGACCAGGTCCGCCACGACCAGTCGCCCCCCGGCCGCAGCTCCCAGGGCAACCCCCCGAACGAGCCGACCGCCCGGCTGAACCCCAAGTACCTCTTCGACACCTTCGTCATCGGCTCGTCGAACCGCTTCGCGCACGCGGCGGCCGTGGCGGTCGCCGAGGCGCCGGCCAAGGCGTACAACCCGCTCTTCATCTACGGCGAGTCCGGGCTGGGCAAGACCCACCTGCTGCACGCCATCGGGCACTACGCGCGGAGCCTCTACCCCGGCACCCGGGTGCGGTACGTGAGCTCGGAGGAGTTCACCAACGAGTTCATCAACTCCATCCGCGACGGCAAGGGCGACACCTTCCGCAAGCGCTACCGCGAGATGGACATCCTGCTCGTCGACGACATCCAGTTCCTCGCGAGCAAGGAGTCGACGCAGGAGGAGTTCTTCCACACCTTCAACACCCTGCACAACGCGAACAAGCAGATCGTGCTCTCCTCCGACCGGCCGCCCAAGCAGCTGGTCACGCTGGAGGACCGGCTGCGCAACCGCTTCGAGTGGGGCCTGATCACGGACGTCCAGCCGCCCGAGCTGGAGACCCGGATCGCGATCCTGCGCAAGAAAGCGGTGCAGGAACAGCTCAACGCCCCGCCCGAGGTGCTGGAGTTCATCGCCTCGCGCATCTCGCGGAACATCCGCGAGCTGGAGGGCGCGCTGATCCGCGTCACCGCGTTCGCGAGCCTGAACCGGCAGCCGGTGGACCTGCAGCTGACCGAGATCGTCCTCAAGGACCTGATCCCGGGCGGCGAGGACTCGGTGCCGGACATCACCGGGCCCGCGATCATGGCGGAGACCGCGGCGTACTTCGGCCTGGCCGTGGACGACCTGTGCGGATCCTCGCGCAGCCGGGTGCTGGTCACCGCCCGTCAGATCGCCATGTACCTGTGCCGCGAGCTGACGGACCTGTCGCTGCCGAAGATCGGCGCGCTGTTCGGCGGCCGCGACCACACGACGGTGATGCACGCGGACCGCAAGATCCGGGCGCTGATGGCCGAACGGCGGTCCATCTACAACCAGGTGACCGAGCTGACGAACCGCATCAAGAGCTGATCCTGAGCCGGCTCACCACGCCCTCCTGAGCCGGCTCACCGCCTCGTCCTGAGCCGCTTCACCACCCGGTCTTGAGCCGTTTCACGACCCGTCCTGAGCCGTTTCACCATCTGAATCACGGCGGAAACGCCCCTGCGCCCCGGGAGTCGAACTCCCGGGGCGCTTCTTTTTGTTCGAGTGCAGGGCCCTGATCGGGGCTTCTCCACAGGTTGGGCCGTAAACCGCCGTCCACACCCTGGGGACTGGGAAGTTGTCCCAACTGCCTCCACAGGCAGGCCCGCTGCATACTCATCGGGCGAGGTCAGCGGGGTGTGGATTTGTGGGAAACCTTCGTCCACAGGCTGTGGACAGAGATTGTGGTTACCGGTCAGTCCGGAGGTTGTCCACCGGCCGCCCACAGGCTGAAGGGGGTTGTACACAGCTTCTCCACACGTTTGTCCACTGTTCGGCAACAAAATGGCGTCTGTCCCCGGGGAGAGTGAACCGCGTCACACCAAGGGGGTGGATTGGGCTGGGGAGAACCCGGGTATTTCTGGGGACAGTGCTGGGGAGAAGTGGGGGTCCCCTGTGTATGCGGTGTGCACAACTTCTGGCTGTCCACAGAAGCGGGTGGTTATGCACCGCCTCCGCCCACAGGCTCGGTGGATAAAAAACCTGCTCTGACCTGCGCAGGAACCACTTATCCACGGTATCCACAACACCTATTACTACGACTACGTATAGATAACTGGGAACCTGCTTGGAAGCATGGGCTGTGAACAACTCGGGCCGGAGCCGCCCGACACCGCCCTGCCCGGCTTGACCTCAACCCGCACCGACTGTCGGCGGCGGCTGTCAGACTGTTCACCGACAGCCAGCAACAAGCAGGAGGCGGTTCCGGTGAAGATCCGGGTGGAGCGCGACGTACTCGCCGAGGCAGTGGCTTGGGCAGCCCGCAGCCTTCCGGCCCGTCCCCCGGTACCGGTCCTCGCCGGACTGCTGCTGAAGGCGGAGGAGGGCAGGCTCAGCCTCTCCGGCTTCGACTACGAGGTCTCGGCCCGGGTCGCGGTCGACGCCGAGGTCGAGGAGGACGGCACGGTCCTCGTTTCCGGCCGGCTGCTCGCCGACATCACGCGGGCACTTCCCAACAGGCCTGTGGAGATCTCCACCGAGGGCTCCCGCGTCACCGTCGTCTGCGGCAGTTCGCGATTCACACTCCACACCCTGCCTGTGGAGGAGTACCCGGCACTGCCCGCGATGCCCGTCGCCTCCGGCACGGTGCCCGGTGAGGTCTTCGCCGCCGCGGCCGCCCAGGTGGCCATCGCCGCCGGCCGTGACGACACCCTCCCGGTGCTGACCGGCGTGCGGATCGAGATCGAGGGCGACACCGTCACCCTCGCCGCCACCGACCGCTACCGCTTCGCGGTCCGCGAGTTCATGTGGAAGCCCGAGCAGGCGGACATCTCCGCGGTCGCCCTGGTGCCCGCCAAGACCCTGCTGGACACCGCCAAGTCCCTGACCAGCGGAGACACCGTCTCCATCGCGCTGGCCGGCTCCGGCGCCGGTGAGGGCCTGATCGGTTTCGAGGGCGCCGGGCGCCGCACCACCACCCGGTTGCTCGAAGGCGATCTGCCCAAGTACCGCACTCTCTTCCCGACCGAGTTCGCCTCGGTCGCCGTCATCGAGACCGCGCCCTTCGTCGAGGCCGTCAAGCGCGTCGCGCTGGTCGCCGAGCGGAACACCCCGGTGCGGCTCAGCTTCGAGCAGGGCGTCCTCACCCTGGAAGCCGGCTCCAGCGACGATGCACAGGCTGTGGAGCGGGTCGACTCCAAGCTCGACGGCGACGACATCTCGATCGCCTTCAACCCGACGTTCCTGCTGGACGGGCTCAGCGCGATCGACTCGCCGGTCGCCCAGCTCTCCTTCACCACCTCCACCAAGCCCGCGCTGCTCAGCGGCCGCCCGGCGGTGGACGCGGAGGCGGACGATGCGTACAAGTACCTGATCATGCCGGTGCGCCTCTCCGGCTGAGCCGGTCGCACGGGGCCGTCGTAGGCTCGCACTAGGTCAGGCACGCTTCGAACGAAGGATCTGCGATGGAGCTCGGTCTCATCGGTCTCGGCAAGATGGGCGGCAACATGCGCGAGCGCATTCGCCGCGCGGGCCACACCGTCATCGGCTACGACCGGAACCCGGACGTCGCCGATGTCCACAGCCTCAAGGAGCTTGTGGACACCCTCAAGGGTCCGCGGGTGGTGTGGGTGATGGTCCCGTCCGGTGCGGCCACCCAGTCGACCATCGACGAGCTCGCCGGCCTGCTCTCCCCCGGCGACATCGTCGTCGACGGCGGCAACTCCCGCTGGACCGACGACGAGAAGCACGGCGAGGAGCTGAAGGCCAAGGGCATCGGCTTCGTCGACTGCGGCGTCTCGGGCGGTGTCTGGGGCCTGGAGAACGGCTACGCGCTGATGTACGGCGGCTCCGCCGAGGACGTCGCCAAGGTGCAGCCGATCTTCGACGCCCTCAAGCCCGAGGGCGAGTTCGGCTCGGTCCACGCGGGCAAGATCGGCGCCGGCCACTTCGCGAAGATGGTTCACAACGGCATCGAGTACGCCATGATGCAGGCCTACGCCGAGGGCTGGGAGCTGCTGGAGGCCGTGGACTCGGTCACCGACGTCCGCGAGGTCTTCCGCTCCTGGCAGGAGGGCACCGTCATCCGCTCCTGGTTGCTCGACCTGGCGGTCAACGCGCTGGACGACGACGAGCACCTGGAGAAGCTGCGCGGCTTCGCGCAGGATTCGGGCGAGGGCCGCTGGACGGTGGAGGCCGCGATCGACAACGCGGTGCCGCTGCCGGCGATCACCGCATCGCTGTTCGCCCGTTTCGCGTCCCGCCAGGACGACTCCCCGCAGATGAAGATGATCGCGGCGCTGCGCAACCAGTTCGGCGGCCACGCGGTCGAGAACAAGAAGTAGTCATTACCGGGGAGGCCGGCGCACAGCCATGCACGTAGCGCACCTGTCGCTAGCCGACTTCCGTTCCTACGCCCGGGTCGAGGTACCGCTCGACCCGGGCGTCACCGCTTTCGTGGGCCCCAACGGACAGGGCAAGACCAACCTCGTCGAGGCGGTCGGGTACCTGGCCACGCTGGGCAGCCACCGGGTGGCGTCCGACGCGCCGTTGGTGCGGTCGGGGGCGGAGCGCGCGGTCGTCAGGGCCCAGGTGGTGCACGGCGACCGGCAGCAGCTCATCGAGCTGGAGATCAATCCGGGCCGGGCGAACCGCGCCCGCATCAACCGTTCGAACCAGGTCCGGCCGCGCGATGTGCTGGGCATTCTGCGGACCGTGCTGTTCGCTCCCGAGGACCTCGCCCTGGTGAAGGGCGACCCCGGTGAGCGCCGCCGGTTCCTCGACGAGCTGCTCACCACCCGTACTCCGCGGCTGGCGGGCACCCGATCGGACTACGAGCGGGTGCTGAAACAGCGCAACACGCTGCTGAAGAGCGCGGCGATGGCCCGCAGGCACGGCGGCAAGGGCGCCGACCTGTCGACGCTGGACGTGTGGGACCAGCATCTGGCGGGGGTCGGGGCGGAGCTGCTCGCGCAGCGCCTGGACCTGACGGCCGCGCTGCAGCCGCTGGCCGACAAGGCGTACGAGCAGTTGGCTCCCGGGGGCGGTCCCATCGCTCTGGAGTACCGCAGTTCGATCGGCGAACGACTCGCCGGAGCCAGTGGCCGGGAGGAGTTGTCCGGGCTGTTGCTGGAGGCGCTGGCCGAGTCCCGCAAGCAGGAGATCGAGCGGGGGGTGACGCTCGTCGGCCCGCACCGTGACGATCTGCTGCTGAATCTCGGGCGGCTGCCGGCGAAAGGGTACGCGAGCCACGGCGAGTCCTGGTCGTACGCGCTGGCGCTGCGGCTGGCGTCGTACGAGCTGCTGAGCGCGGACGGCAGGGAGCCGGTGCTGATTCTGGACGACGTCTTCGCGGAGCTCGACACCAAGCGGCGCCGGCGACTGGCCGAGCTGGTGGTTCCTGGCGAGCAGGTGCTGGTCACGGCGGCTGTGGAGGACGATGTGCCGGAGTTGCTGGCGGGAGCGCGGTTCGCGGTCGAGCAGGGCGCAGCGGAGCGTGTGTCATGAGCGGGCAGTTGCCGACGGGCGGTCCGGCGGACGGCCGGGGCGCGGGAAAACCGGCCCCCTCAGGAGCATCAGGAACATCAGGAGCACCGGACGCGGCCACCCCCGGGGACGGGCTGTCGGGCGTCGACCTGGCGCGGGTCGCGCTGCGCGCGGCCAAGGAGCAGGCGCGGGCGCGGGGCGCCGCGACGCAGCAGAAGAAGCAGGCGCGCCGCGGCGGCCTGCGCAGCGGTGCGCGCGCCGACGGCCGCGATCCGCTGCCGCTGGGCGCCGCGATCAGCCGGTTGATCACCGAGCGCGGCTGGGAGGCGCCGGCCGCGGTGGGCGGTGTGATGGGGCGCTGGCCGCAGATCGTCGGCGAGGACGTCGCGCAGCACTGCGAGCCGGCGAAGTACGACGAGGAGGAGTGCGTCCTGACCGTGCAGTGCGACTCCACGGCGTGGGCGACGCAGCTGCGGTTGCTGGCTCCGACGCTGGTGGCACGGCTGAACAGCGATCTTGGCCATGGCACAGTGAAGTTGATCAAGGTGTTGGGCCCGATGGGGCCGCCGCGTACCTACGGCCGGCTGCGCGCGCCGGGCAGCAAGGGTCCGGGCGACACATACGGGTGAGAGCCGTGGGTCGGCTGAGACCCTGCTCACCGTAGTCGTGGGTTGACAGCCAGAAGCCCTGGACGCCTGCGTGAGCCGTTTATGGCCCTGGTCCACGTGTAGGGAGTCGGGTGAGTGCGGTTCGGGACGGCACGTGGGAACCCAGGTACCGCCAAAGCCCCATTCATGTCGGCGCTACCGGTAGACTGATACGTAAGCCGCCCAGTCGCGGTACATGTCGAACGACGCAGCCGATCCCGCTCGGCGGGAGACGGCTCGTGCTGTGCCAGAAAGGGCGCTTCGTGGCCGATTCCGGCAACCCCAACGAGAACTCCAGTCCGGTCTACGACGGCAGCGCGATCACCGTGCTCGAGGGCCTCGACGCGGTCCGTAAGCGTCCGGGCATGTACATCGGCTCCACCGGTGAGCGCGGCCTGCACCACCTGGTCCAAGAGGTGGTCGACAACTCGGTCGACGAGGCCCTCGCAGGGCACGCGGACACCATTGACGTGACGATCCTGGCCGACGGCGGCGTGCGCTGCGTCGACAACGGCCGCGGCATCCCCGTGGACATCGTCGCATCCGAGGGCAAGCCCGCCATCGAGGTCGTCATGACCGTGCTGCACGCGGGCGGCAAGTTCGGCGGCGGCGGCTACGCCGTCTCCGGCGGTCTGCACGGCGTCGGCGTCTCCGTCGTCAACGCGCTGTCGACGAAGGTCACGGTCGAGGTCAACCGCGACGGCTTCCGCTGGACGCAGGACTACAAGCTGGGTGTTCCGACCGCTCCGCTGGCGAAGAACGAGCCGTCGTCCACCACGGGCACCACGGTGACGTTCTGGGCCGACCCGGACATCTTCGAGACCACCGAGTACTCCTTCGAGACGCTGTCCCGGCGGCTGCAGGAGATGGCCTTCCTCAACAAGGGCCTGACGATCATGCTGACCGACGAGCGCGAGTCGGCGAAGGCGACGGTCGGCGCGGAGACGGTCGAGGAGTCGGACGACGCCCCCCAGGTGCGTTCGGTGAAGTACTACTACCCCGGCGGCATCGTCGACTTCGTCAATCACCTCAACTCCCGCAAGGGCGAGCTGATCCACCCGACGGTGATCGACATCGAGGCGGAGGACAAGGAGCGGCTGCTCTCCGTCGAGGTCGCGATGCAGTGGAACACCCAGTACACCGAGGGTGTCTACAGCTTCGCGAACACGATCCACACCCATGAGGGCGGTACGCACGAGGAGGGCTTCCGTGCGGCGCTCACCGGGCTGGTGAACCGCTACGCGCGCGAGAAGAAGTTCCTCCGCGAGAAGGACGACAACCTCGCCGGCGAGGACATCCGCGAGGGTCTGACCGCGATCATCTCGGTCAAGCTGGGCGAGCCCCAGTTCGAGGGCCAGACGAAGACCAAGCTGGGCAACACCGAGGCCAAGACCTTCGTGCAGAAGGCCGTGCACGAGCACCTCACGGACTGGCTGGACCGCAACCCGAACGAGGCCGCGGACATCATCCGCAAGTCGATCAACGCGGCCACCGCGCGGGTCGCGGCCCGCAAGGCGCGTGACCTGACCCGTCGCAAGGGGCTGCTGGAGAGCGCGTCGCTGCCGGGCAAGCTGAGCGACTGCCAGTCGAACGACCCGACGAAGTGCGAGATCTTCATCGTCGAGGGTGACTCGGCCGGTGGTTCCGCGAAGTCGGGCCGCAACCCGCAGTACCAGGCGATCCTCCCGATCCGCGGCAAGATCCTCAACGTCGAGAAGGCGCGGATCGACAAGATCCTGCAGAACACCGAGGTCCAGGCGCTGATCTCGGCGTTCGGCACCGGTGTGCACGAGGACTTCGACATCGCGAAGCTCCGCTATCACAAGATCATCCTGATGGCGGACGCCGACGTCGACGGTCAGCACATCAACACCCTGCTGCTGACGTTCCTCTTCCGCTTCATGCGCCCGCTGGTCGAGGCCGGCCACGTGTACCTGTCGCGCCCGCCGCTCTACAAGATCAAGTGGAGTCGGGACGACTTCGGGTACGCCTACTCCGACCGTGAGCGCGACGCGATGATGGAGATCGGCCGCCAGCAGGGCAAGCGGGTCCGGGAAGACGCGATCCAGCGCTTCAAGGGCCTCGGCGAGATGAACGCCGAGGAACTGCGGATCACCACCATGGACATCGACCACCGCGTGCTCGGCCAGGTCACCCTGGACGACGCGGCGCAGGCCGACGACCTGTTCTCGGTGCTGATGGGTGAGGACGTCGAGGCGCGGCGCTCGTTCATCCAGCGCAATGCCAAGGACGTCCGCTTCCTCGACATCTGAGTCGGCCCCACCGCCGCCGCCCGAAAGGACTTTGACCAGCAATGGCCGACGAGAACACCCCCGTGACACCCGATGACGAGGCGGCCGTGCCCGCCGATGCCGAGATCTCCACCGTGCGCATCGAGCCGGTGGGCCTCGAAACGGAGATGCAGCGCAGCTACCTCGACTACGCGATGTCCGTCATCGTGTCGCGTGCGCTGCCCGACGTCCGTGACGGCCTCAAGCCGGTGCACCGCCGGGTGCTGTACGCGATGTACGACGGCGGCTACCGGCCCGAGAAGGGCTTCTACAAGTGCGCCCGCGTCGTCGGTGACGTCATGGGTACGTACCACCCGCACGGCGACTCCTCGATCTACGACGCCCTGGTCCGCCTCGCCCAGCACTGGTCGATGCGCATGCCGCTCGTGGACTCCAACGGCAACTTCGGTTCCCCGGGCAACGACCCGGCCGCCGCCATGCGGTACACCGAGTGCAAGATGATGCCGCTGTCGATGGAGATGGTCCGCGACATTGACGAGGACACCGTCAATTTCCAGGACAACTACGACGGCCGTAACCAGGAGCCGACGGTCCTCCCGGCGCGCTTCCCGAACCTGCTGGTCAACGGCTCGGCGGGCATCGCGGTCGGGATGGCCACCAACATCCCGCCGCACAACCTGCGCGAGGTCGCGGCGGGCGCGCAGTGGTACCTGGAGAACCCCGAGGCCTCGCACGAGGAGCTGCTGGACGCGCTCCTGGAGCGGATCAAGGGCCCGGACTTCCCGACCGGCGCGCTGGTCGTGGGCCGCAGCGGCATCGAGGACGCGTACCGCACGGGCCGCGGCTCGATCACGATGCGCGCGATCGTCAACGTCGAGGAGATCCAGAACCGCCAGTGCCTGGTGGTCACGGAACTTCCGTACCAGGTCAACCCGGACAACCTCGCGCAGAAGATCGCCGACCTGGTGAAGGACGGCAAGGTCGCCGGCATCGCCGACGTCCGCGACGAGACGAGCTCGCGCACCGGGCAGCGCCTGGTCGTGGTGCTCAAGCGCGACGCGGTCGCCAAGGTCGTGCTGAACAACCTGTACAAGCACACCGACCTGCAGACCAACTTCGGCGCGAACATGCTGGCGCTGGTCGACGGTGTGCCGCGCACCCTGTCGATCGACGCGTTCATCCGGCACTGGGTGACGCACCAGGTCGAGGTCATCGTCCGCCGTACGCGTTTCCGGCTGCGCAAGGCCGAGGAGCGGGCGCACATCCTGCGCGGCCTGCTCAAGGCGCTGGACGCGATCGACGAGGTCATCGCGTTGATCCGGCGCAGCAACACGGTCGAGATCGCCCGTGAGGGCCTGATGGGCCTGCTGTCGATCGACGAGATCCAGGCGAACGCGATCCTGGAGATGCAGCTGCGGCGCCTGGCGGCTCTGGAGCGGCAGAAGATCGTCGCGGAGCACGACGAGCTGCAGGCCAAGATCAACGAGTACAACGCGATCCTGGCCTCGCCCGAGCGGCAGCGGCAGATCATCAGCGAGGAGCTGGCGGTCATCGTCGACAAGTTCGGCGACGACCGGCGCAGCAAGCTGATCCCGTTCGACGGTGACATGTCCATCGAGGACCTGATCGCCGAAGAGGACATCGTCGTCACGATCACGCACGGCGGTTACGTCAAGCGCACCAAGACCGAGGACTACCGGTCGCAGAAGCGCGGCGGCAAGGGCGTACGCGGCGCGAAGCTGAAGCAGGACGACATCGTCGACCACTTCTTCGTCTCGACCACGCACCACTGGCTGCTGTTCTTCACCAACAAGGGCCGCGTCTACCGGGCGAAGGCGTACGAGCTGCCGGACGCCGGGCGGGACGCGCGCGGCCAGCACGTCGCGAACCTGCTGGCGTTCCAGCCGGACGAGAAGATCGCCCAGATCCTGGCGATCCGGGACTACGCGGCTGTTCCGTACCTGGTGCTCGCCACCAAGGCGGGGCTGGTCAAGAAGACCGCGCTCAAGGACTACGACTCACCGCGGGCCGGCGGCGTCATCGCCATCAACCTGCGCGAGGCGGCGGACGGCTCGGACGACGAGCTGATCGGTGCCGAGCTGGTGTCGGCGGAGGACGATCTGCTGCTGGTGAGCCGCAAGGCACAGTGCATCCGGTTCACCGCCACGGACGACGCGCTGCGCCCGATGGGCCGTGCCACGTCGGGCGTCAAGGGCATGAGTTTCCGAGAGGGCGACGAACTGCTCTCGATGAATGTGGTCAGGCCGGGTACGTTCGTCTTCACCGCCACGGACGGCGGGTACGCCAAGCGCACCAAGGTGGACGAATACCGCGTCCAGGGGCGTGGCGGACTCGGTATCAAGGCGGCGAAGATCGTCGAGGACCGCGGTTCCCTCGTCGGGGCGCTGGTGGTCGAGGAGACCGATGAGATCCTCGCCATCACCCTCAGCGGTGGAGTGATTCGTACGCGGGTCAACGAGGTCAGGGAGACGGGCCGTGACACCATGGGCGTCCAACTGATCAACCTTGGCAAGCGGGATGCCGTTGTCGGCATCGCGCGCAATGCCGAGGCTGGGGCTGAGGCCGATGAGGTCGACGCCGAAGAGGCCGAGGGCGACCAGCCCGTGGCCGCTGAAATCGAGGAGTAGGCCGTGAGTGGAGCCACGGGCGCCGCTGCTGGTGGGATGACAGGCCCGGACCGGCCGCAGGCGGCCGTCCAGGCCGGTGCCGGCGGTGCCCCTGGCTCCCCCACGGACAGCGGCCCGCAGCAGGGGGGATCAACCGTGACAGACACCCGTCCGCCGCATCATGCGGGCCCGCTTCAAACCTACGGTGCAGGGGTTCCCGGTACGCCGGATCAGCCACCGCACCAGCCCGCGCAGGCGTACCCGCCGCCGGCCGCCCAGACGGTCGGCGTGGGGGCGCCGGCCGCCGCGGGCGTCCGTCGGCCGCGTCCGGCGGCCCGTACCGTGCCGCGCACGCGCAAGGCCCGGCTGCGGGTGGCCAGGGCCGACCCGTGGTCGGTGATGAAGGTCAGCTTCCTGCTCTCCATCGCGCTGGGCATCTGCACGATCGTGGCGGTGGCGGTGCTGTGGATGGTGCTGGACGCGATCGGCGTCTTCAGCACCGTCGGCAGCACGATCAGCGACGCGACGACGGCGGAGGGCGGCACCAGCGGTGGTTTCGACCTGGTGTCCTTCCTGTCGCTGTCCCGGGTCCTGGTCATCACCACCGTCATCGCGGTGATCGATGTCGTCCTCGCGACGGCGCTGGCCACCCTCGGTGCCTTCATCTACAACATGTCCGCGGGCTTCGTCGGGGGCGTCGAGCTGACGCTCGCGGAGGACGAGTAGCAGGGCGCCGGATTCCGATTTTGGGACATGGCCTGTGGTGCGCTAATCTTTCGTTGCAGCGCGGGCCTATAGCTCAGACGGTTAGAGCGCTTCCCTGATAAGGAAGAGGCCACAGGTTCAAGTCCTGTTAGGCCCACCAGCGCGAACGCCCCGGAAGGATCTCCTTCCGGGGCGTTTCTGCGTCCCGTACCCCCACGGCTTACGCCAGTAGGTAGATCAGTGTCCCTGCATCCCGTCCCGTAGCTTGGCGCTGATCTTGGCTGCGGCGGCCCGCTGGGACTCCGTGGTGACGTGGGTGTAGATGTCCAGCGTCGTTTTGATCTGGCTGTGACGAAGGATCTTCTGAGCGTCTTTGGGGTGTACCCCGAGCCATGCGAGGAGACTGCCGCAGGTATGACGTGTGTCATGCAGCCGCACCCGCCGGAGCCGGGAGCGCTTCACCCGGCGCTGGAACGTCTGGGAGAAGTGATCCGGATCAAAGAGACCCCCGGTCTCGGTGCCGAACACCAATCCCAGCTCGGTCCACTTCTCCCCTGCCTTGGCCTTCTCCAGCTCGCGCAGGCGCCGGCAGTCTCCCAAGGTCTCGATGCACAGCAGGGGGAGCGGCAGAGCGCCCTTGGAAGCTTCTGTCTTGAGGTCCACCAGAACCAGCCCAGCGCCCTTCTGCCGCTGTACCTGCTTGCGCGGGTGCGCTACCCCCTGATCGAGGTCCAGATCGATCCAGCGCAGGCCCAGAAGCTCTCCACGCCGCAGACCCAGCACCAGGGCCAGGACGAAGGCGGCGTGCATGCGGTGCGGGCGGGTGGACCGCAGGAAGTCGATGGCTTCCTGCGCGCTCCACGGGATGATCTCTTTGGAATCGACGGAGGGCATGTCCACCAACGATGCGACGTTGCGGAGCAGCAGTTCTTCCCGCATCGCCCGGTTGAGGGCGTTCCGCAGCACCTTCATGCACTCAAGGCGCGTTGACGCACCCACGCCTTCGGCCTTGGTCTGCCGCAGGAAAGTGCGCACGTCGGCAATGCCGAGCTTGGTCAGCCGCTTTGTCCCCAGCTTGGGGATAAGGTGCAGCCGCGCCATGGACTCGTACTTGTCGTAGGTGGTGGGCCGCTGGTTCGGCTGCACGATCTCTGCCAGCCAGTACGTGAGGTAGGGGCCGACCTTCCACGCCTTATCCGGTGTCGGCACGCCCTTGGACTCCAGCTCCAACAACTTGGCCAGCTTCTCGGCGACTTCGTCATAGGACTTGCCGTAGCGGGACACCCGCTTGAGCAAGCCCTCAGTCGTCGTCACGTAGGCACGCCCGTGATACGTACCGTCCTTGCGGCGGGTGATGCTGCCCGCACCGTTCGGCCTGCGCTTGGCCATGGTCAGTACTCCTGATCAGTCTGGTTGCGGAGATAGGCGGAAAGGCTCTCGACCGTGATCCGGCGGTTCCGGCCGATTTTGAAGCTGTCCAGCTCGCGCGAGCGGAGCAGGTCGTAGAGCTTGCTGCGGCCGAGCCGCAGTGCAGCCATGACCTCTGGCACGGTCAGTGCTTCGGGAATGGGAGCGGTTGTCACTGCGGCTCCTTGGGTGGCGGGGTGGGCGCGTTTTGGGCGGCTCGCGCTCGTGAGGCCGTCGCACCTGTCCGAGGTGGAGATTTCTGCGTCATTGCGTCATCGGCGTCATTCGCGCCTCTGACCTGCGGTTTTGCGTGACGTAGAGGTTGAGGGCTGCGTCATGGGTGCGTCATGGGCTGCGTCATCGCATGACGCAGATGACGCAGGATGACGCAGGCGCTTCCGTCTGCGTCATGGCCGTTGCCGCAGCTCAGGGCCCGTATTTCGGCCCGCATGACGCAGATGACGCAGGTTCTTCCTTCTTAGGAAAAAAGAAGGGGCTGTTCTGTTGTCGTCCGGTGCGCCTCACAGCGTGAAGAAGGAGCCGCTGCGCGGCGCGACCTTCGAGCGGCGTTCCGCCGAACAGCAAGAGGAGCACCCCCCGTGGCTGGTGCTCTTCTTGCTGGTCCGGGTGTGCGCGCGGGTCAGAACACCCGCTCTTGCTCGGGTGGCGGCGGGGCGGCCGGGCGGGTCATTTCGAGGTAGCGGCCTTCGCTGGTGCGGCCGGTGTCGATGATGACGCCGCGTGCGGCCAGCGTCGGTTGGAGGCGCTTGAGCCGATCGGAGAGGACTTTGCCCGTGGTCGGCCACCCTTTGGGCAGAGGACGCAGTTCGTCGCCGCTGTGCAGGCGGCTGAGGCAGTGCAGCCACTGCGTGGACGTCATCCGCTGCGCTGCGCCCGGGTCAAGGGTCTCGGCGTGCTGGAGGACGGTCTGCGCCAACAGGTCCCCCTCGATCACGTCGTCATTCAGGTCGTCCAGACTGGCCCGGTACGCGGTGAGCGCCCCCAGGCCGGCGGCCGCGTCGAGTTGTGCGCACAGGTGCGCGAAGTCCGCCATCCGCAGATCGGTCGGGGTCTCCACGTCCATGGCGCGGACCTTGACCGTGAGGTCCAGGAGTGAGCCGAGGATGACGGGCAGAACTTCCGCGTACTCGGCCCACAGTTCCGCTTCGGTGCGCCGGATGCGGGGCCGCACCAGGCGCAGCGGCAGCAGCCGTTCCGCCAGGTCCGGCCGGATCACGCCGACGTCGATGCCGGTCAGCAGCAGGGGGCGGCGATAGCCGAGGCGGAACACGTCCCCGTCGCTGAACAGAGCCCGCTTGACGCTCTCAGCTCCGGTGACGATGCAGCACATCGCGTCGGACAGGTCCGGGGCCATGTGGGAGAGGTTGTCCAGGGCGGTGATCCACCCGGCCGCGACCGCTGTGATCAGGTCCCCTTCATCCTTCGGGGCCCGGCGCAGGTCCCCGCTCATGCCCTCGACGATCCGCAGCAGCATCCGCCCTGCGGTGGACTTCCCCGCACCCTGCGGCCCGGTGAGGAACGGGGCAGGGACCGGCACGGACGGCCCCAGGCAGCCGATCAGCCACGCGATGGCCAGGCATTCGGTCTCGGCGGTGGCGAAATTGCACAGCCGCATGAGTAGGTCGATGCCTTTGCCGCCGGTGTCCTTGGCCGGCAGGGGCAGTTCCCCGGTGAGCTGGGTGCGCCGCCAGCACACCTCCCGGGGGTCCGGTGTGAGGATGTCCCACCCGGTGGGATGGATGCGCACGGACTGCCCGTCATCACGCCCCAGGTCCAGCCACGTCGCCCCGTCGAACCCCGGAGCCACCCGGATATTCACCGCATGCGTCTCCTCATACAGCGCCAGCGCTTCAATCAAGTCCAACGCCTCCTTGATCGCGGTGCCGTTGAACACCCCAACCCCGTCGCGGTACATGCCGACGATGAGTTCTTGGCGGTGGCTGCCGGTCGTGCCCTGCGAGCGCATTGGGCGGGCCACGGGGTGGCCGTTGCGCTGCGCGTACACGGTCCCGTCGGCGGTGCGGAAGTACCGGAAGTGCGCTTGCGCGTAGTCGGTGATGATCACTCGGGCGGGAGTCTCCTGGGACTTCTCGTCCTCGGCCATGTCACATCCCCAATCGGGTCAGGGCGTTGGTCCACGCGTCGGTGCAGTGCCGGGGCGATTCGCCCTTGGCCTGCGCGGCCGTGAACAGCCGTCCGATGTGCGTTTCGGTGAGGCAGCCGCACTGGCCGTGCGCGGATAGCACCGCGAGGAACGTCCGGTACACGGTCGCGTGCACCGCCTCGCGGGCTTCGGTGATGCGCTGCTCAGCCATGCCGATGCCCCGGTCGAGATAGGTGGCCGTACGGTGCGGGCACTCGCCGTGGCCAGCCCGTGCGGGCCTGGCGATGGACGCCGGACGGACCGTGACGGTCTCCTTCACGAGCAGAGCGAGGACGGTCGATGGCAGGGGTGCCAGGGTGCCGGTGCCCCAGCCGAGCCAGCGGGCGTAGGCCATGGTGGATTTGATGTCCACGCCGGGCCGTACGTCGTTTACCGAGCGCATGGCGCCTTGGTAGATCCAGTGCTCGCCCCGGGTGGTGGCCACGATCCGTGTGACGGGCAAGACGTCACGGGCCCATGCGATGGCCTGCGCGTTGTCCAGGTCCACCACGGTCAGCCCCGCCCCGCCCGGGTGGTAGGCGAGCGTCTGCGCCTGCCGCCATGCCTTGTCCCAGGCAGGCGAGGCGATGACGTGGCGGTCGGTGGTGGCGGCGGCCCAGGCGTGGCAGACCGCCGGGCACCGGCAGGGACCGGCGGTCTTCATGTTGGGCCGCCCGCCGCAGGCGTTGCCGGAGCAGGCGCGGCAGTTCCCGAACGGCACCTTCCCCGCCCGCAGCGGCAGTACGGGCAGGCGGGCTGCGGCGAGGTCCAGGGCGGTGTTCAGCAGCTCGTTCATGCCGCCACCTCCGCCGTGCTCGCGAGGAAGGCGTCTGCGATCCAGCGCGTGTACGCGGGGGGAAGTGCCTCGCGCAGGTTGAAGTGATCGGCGGACCAGTCGATCCCCTTCGCCTGCTGGATCTCTTCCACGGTGCCTTTGCCCCCGCCCTTGCCGTACGCGGCGATGTAGGGGCCGTCGTAGTACGTGCCGTGCCGCCACCCGCGCACGCGTCCTCGGTGGGCGGGGTGGGCCGGCCGGGGGGTGTTCCATCCTCCGAGTTCGAAGTACCGGTGCATCAGGACGGCCAGGCCGAACTGTTCGCCGCACAGCCGCAGGTCTTTGCGGACCTCGGAGCCGGCCACGTTCTCCATCGCGTACGGCCGCCCCGTGCTGTCCAGCGCGGTGCGGGTCGGGGCGATCAACCGGGGATGGTCGCGCCCCAGGAGCGCGTTGCGGGCGGCGTTGCTGCCTTTGGTGGGTGCGCCTTCGCCCTGGCAGGGCGGGGAGGCGTGGATGAAGTCGTATTCCGCGCCGTGGGCGCGGATGTACTCGATGGCGTCGCCCTGGATGAAGGCGTCGCCGCAGTAGTCGGGCATGGGACGCAGGTCGATGCCGGTGACGTGGAACCCGGCCTGCTGGTAGCCGCGCGTGGCGCCACCGATGCAGCAGAACGCGTCCAGTAAGCGGGGTCGCCGGATGTCGGTGGGTTGGGTCATGCTGGATGTCTCCAGTTCTCTGCACTGAGCGGGAGACCAGGGCGGCCCGGAACTTTGGCGAGATGCGGGCCGCCCTAGCCATGGCTAGCTGTGGAAGTGGTTGCGCTTGATCACGGCGCGGCGGATGTTCACGACCGTTCCGCCCGTGCCGTGGCCGGGCCCGAGGACGCGCACGGCGACGGCTCCGCCGAAGATGACTGCGGCCAGGATGATGAGCTGATGGATGAACGCGGCCAGCACCGCGATGAAGCTGGTGAGGATCAGCAGCCCGCCGCACACGGCCGCGAACCCGATCCCGCCAAGCGCGAGGTTCACAGCCGTGCGGCTGACCGCCGGGCGGGCAGCTGGCGGCCCGGCCGGGGTCTGCGGGGCGAGCGCGTAGCCGGTCACGATCCGCCCGTCCGGGAGCTGAATGCTCTGCACGGCGGGCACCGGACCGGCGGCGGGCACGATCGGCGCGGCTGGGGTCGGTGCGAGGGGTACGGGCTGGTAGATGGTCACGGCCTGCTCGGCAGGCTGGTGGTAGGCGTACTCGGACACGATGCGGAATCCCTTCGCGGGGAAGGCAGGGAGGCAGGAGCACCCCCTGTCAGGTGGCGTGTGGAGGGGGTTCCAGGGGGCTGACCTGCGCGCCTCCCTGCCTCCCTGGCGGATCATCAGTCCTGGTCAGGCCCGGGGAGGCGGGTCAGGGAGGCGGTCAGGGAGTTCTCCCTGCCTCCCTGACCCGTCACCGCTCGGCTCCCTCTACTCAGCGGCGGAAGTGGAACCGTCCTGCGGGCGGTTGGCGATGGCCCGCAGGAGGCGGTCACGGCCGATGACCATGCGCCCGTCGGACTTGTACGGCTCAGCTCCGGTGCCATCGAGCACCCGCTTGAGGTCGATGAACGACCAGCCGCCGTACGCGTCCTCATTGAGTGCGGCGAGCCGCTTGAGAACGTCCTGGGTGAGCACGCGCGCCGCGTCGCCGACGACGGCCGCGATGTCGGCGAGCGGGTCACGGTCCTCGCCGGACTCGATGACGTGCAGCGTGGTGACGCCATCGCGCAGCGCCTTGGCGCGGTCGGTGATGGCTTCGGCGCCGTCGTCGTCGATGTAGTGCGTGCGGACCGTGATGGACGCCTGTCCGGCCGGGATGGCGATGCCGGAGGAGGCGACGACCAGGGTTCCTTGGTCCAGGCCCGGCCGGAGCAGGTTCGGTGCGGCGCCGCCGTCGACGGCCTTGTCTCCGAGCGCCATGCGGGCTTGGGACTCGGTGCCCAGCGCGAGCGATGCCCGGGTGTGGGCGCCTTCGCGGACCAGCTTGGGAAGGTTCTGGTCGGTGGGGTCCTGGGTGCCTTGCCACATCAGGACGTTGACGGCCCGCCCCTGGTTGTGGATTTTGCGGACGGCCATGAAGTACCGGGAGTTGGCCTTGGACCCGCCGTAGGGGCGCTTGTCGGCGTCCTTGAGCGGGCACATGAACGCGACCTGCGCTTCATCGACCAGCACGACCAGGGCGGGGAACACCGTGCCGGGCGGTGCCTGGATGCGACGGTTCATCTCTTCCACCGCGCCTTCGACCATCTCGGTCACCTGGATCACGTGCTCATCCGTCGGCCCCTGGATAAGGGTGGTGGCCAGGCCATCGAACATGGCCCAGTCGCCCACGCCCTTGAGGTCGCCCATCAGGAACTGCACCGACTTGTCCAGTGCCAGCCACAGGGCCAGGGAGCGCAGGGCAACGGTCTTGCCCTGGTTCGACAGCCCCGTAATCAGCAGGTGGCGCTGGTAGAGGCTGATGGCTGCCGTGTCGCCGCGCAGGTCCTGGCCCCAGGGGGCGCGGCCCTTGGCGTAGTCGGCGGTCATCGTGTCGTCGGTGGTCAGCGGGGACGGCCCGATCGGCTCGTCCAGAGCGCCGGAATCGGCGATCCACAGGCGGACCGTACGGGCCGCGACGGGGATGGTGATGAACACTTCGTGCTCGTGCCGGGCCAGGTTCTCGGCGAGCTTGCGGCGCCGGTTCTGCACTTCGATCGTCGACACCCCGGACGGCAAAGTCACGTCGACCTCGACCCCGCATCCTGCGATGCGGATGGGGCCGAGCATGGCCGCGCCGGCGTCGCCCATCTCCTTGATGGCGTTGCGCAGCGGAGCAACGCCCAGGTCTCGCAGCGCCTTGACCACGATCGAGGGGGTGATGGGTTCGCCCTCGCCGTTGCGGATGGTGGCGGGCAGCGCCCACTGCGGTGCGGCCTGCTGATTGCGGCCGACCGCCCACAGTCCCAGCAGCGCCAGGAATGGGCCGATGGTGATCAGCGGCCCCCATACCGCCTGCACGATGATGATGAGCAGGCTGATGAAGTTCACCACCGCCATCAGCGGCGTGACCACATCGCCGACATCCTTCGTGGCGACGGCCAGGACGACACCGAGCGCGACCAGTGAGCCGATGCCCATGCCGGTGCCGACCAGCAGGCCCCGGGCGGCGTCGACGGGGGCGGTGAGCAGGTCCATGCGGCGGCGGTGGCGTTCGGTGCGAAAGCGCTGCCCGCGCTCCTCCCAATCGGCCGCCAGCTCCATGTTCCCGGCCGCCTCAGCGGCCCGCTGCATCCGCTCGTACCGGGAGGCGGTTCGCCCTTCCCAGGTGCGTCGGGCCACGATCCGGGTGCCACCGACCGCGTACATCGTGTGCCGGACAGCCACCCGGCCGGCAGCGCGGGTGTGTTCGTGGGTGGCGGCGGTCTGGATGGCCCGTGCGGAGCGCATCCACAGCGGGATGACGGAAGCCGCGGGAACGGCAGCGAGCGCGGCCGGGGCCGATGCCAGGTCGGTGGGCGTTGTGTTGGTGGGCTGATCTTTGAACAGACGGACGACGTTCTCACTCATGCTGGAGTTCTCCTGTCGTGCCCTGAGGGTGGATAGGGGTGCGGGGCGGCCGGTTTCCTTGGCCGGGGTCGGCCGCCCCAGTACGTGCGCTGTGGTGCGGGTTAGGCGGTGGCGCTGGGAACGAGCCGGTCAGCGAGGTACTCGCGCCCGTATGCCTCTTCCTCTTCGCGCTCCAGGGCGCGGGCGCTCTCGCGCCTTTGGCGGTGGGAGAGGCGCTTGATACCGAGTTCGTCGCGCACGTCGGCGATGACGCGCTCACGCACCCCCCGGCGGCTGAACTGCATGGCGTGCACCAGCTCGTGCACGAGGGTGATCGCGAAATCCGCCGGGGTGTGGTGCTGGTCGAGGTTGAGAAGGATCAGTGCCCCGCCGTCGGCCAGCGGAACGGCGCGAGCGGCGGCATCGCGGGCGTGCCGGTCTGCCTCGCGCACCGCCTTGGCCCGCGCCCACCTGCTGGCCCCGCCAACCAATTCGGATTCCGCTGCGACGGACAGTTCCGCGATGCCCCGCGCAGTGGTCAAAACGATCTGCACGTCAGGCATCGAGCCGGACACCGCCCGGCTCACGAGCGGCACGGCCCGCGCAGCGAGCTGCTTAGCGGTGCGCAGGCTCTGACGTTGGCCGAACGCTTTGTGCGTGCTCACGGTGAGGTTCACGACGTCTCCGATTCGGTGGGATAGGCGCAGGGAACGCACATGCCGAGCGAGGCCGGGATGCAGTACCCGGCATCGGTCTGGCAGATCGGGCAGGTACGGCGGGCTTGCATGGCCTTGGCCAGGGCCGCGTACTTGGCCGGCGTCATCGGGCGGACCGGCTTGGCCAGGTCGACTCGGTAGAGGTAGGCGACCAGCGGTCCGCGCCGGTAGCGCGGCCGGAACACTTCCGCCTGCACTCCCTGACCGCCTGGACGTAGCCCCAGGGCCCGTAACTGACGACGCGTCGCCAACCCATCCGGAGCGCATCGCCACACGTGGCGCGGCAGCGTGCTTACCGGACCCGTAGACAGGCACTTTCCGTAGGTGAGGGACATCAGGACACCGCCTCAGCGGCAGGACCACTCGCGCCTCGTTCGGCACGCAGCGTGTCCCGCAGGGTCCGGGCGTTGGCGGCCGACGTGCGCACCGCCTTGCGGATCGCCTCACCGGTCAGCGCACTGTCGGACCAGTCGGCGGTAACCGACCGGGCCTCGCTCAGCAGGTCGCCTGCCGTGCGGACCAGTCGGGGGGTTCGGGCCACACTCGGCACCCGACCCGTCGCCCGACGCGGCGCCGGTTCAGCCGCCGCGATCGAACGCACGGGAGCCAGCGCAGTCGGCGTCGACTCCGGCGACTCCTCGATCGGGAAATTCGACTCAGGAACGGTTGAATCGAACGTCTGTACGTTTGCCGCAGGAGTCGACTCTTGCAGGTCAGGGGTAGACCGATTTCCTACGAGTTCGGCCGATTCTTCCGGCCGGGCGGTTGGCTCCGGTTGGTGGTGCAGCACCTTGGCGACGAGGTCGGAGCCGAAGTAGATCGACCCGACCGGCAGGGACGTGGCTAGCAGGACCAGGGCCCAGTTCGCCGGGCCCCAGTCGGCCAGTCGGCCCCAGGTGTCCGCGCTGTTGTGGAGCTGCGGGACGAGGCCGTGTACGTAGTTCAGGACCAGCGACGCGAGCGTGTACGTCGCCAGCACCCGCAGGGCGAACCGCCGGGAGTCGCCCGTCAGAACGAGCGTGGCGACCAACGCCAGCGCCATCAGTCCGTCGACTACGAACGGGTAGAGCGTGGCTGCGGCACCATCGGCACCGATGGTGCGGGCCACGTCCCGCAGCGCGTTCCAGGACACCCGGAACGCCATCCCGACGACTACGACCAGCGCGAGGACCAGCAGCGCCTTTGCGCGCCGGTTCATGCGCCGGCCTCCGACGTGGTGTCGGTGGTGCGGTTGATCAGGTCTCGGCGTGCGACAAGTACCTTGCGGTAGGCCCGGCGGATCCGCCTGTTGTCCAGCTCGTTGACCGGGCGGTCAAGCGTCCGGATCTGTGCGTCCAGCAGCTCGACTTCCGCCCGAATGACGGGCATCTCGGACTCGATCGCGTCCAGCTCCGCGAACGTGGGCTCACGGTCGCACGTGGCGGCCGTAACAGCCGCCTGAACAGTGCCGATGTACCTCATGGGTCGTGTTCCTCTCAGGGTGGACGGCCTCAACGGCGGCCCCGGTGTGTCAGCACCGGGGCCGCGCCATGGAGTGGCAGACGTGCGAGAACTCGGGTGATCCATAGCCGCCCGCCTACGCCGACCGGAAAGCCGGGATTGCGGCACGGCCCCTGCTCACTCCCGAAGGTCAGTGAGCGGCGCCCCTTTTCTTGACCCGGGGAGGTGGTGACCCCGGACCGCCCTACTCACGGGACGGCTCGTGCTGCTCGGATCACTCCGAGCGGCCTCCCGAACCCCGAATGAGCGGGCTGGAGGCGACCCCATCGACCACCCGAGAGCAGGTGGCTGGGGCGGCACACTGTTCAGTTCTCAATCAACGAGCGCTCCGCTCTCCCGACCTGTCTCCAGGCCGTTCAAGCGCGCTTGGCCGGGCTTGCGATCCGGCGTTGTAGCCATTGTCCGTACAATGGCTACAGACAGGATGCTGACAGAGGGATGCAGAGACGTCAAGCACATTGGCTGCATTGACTAGACAATGGGCCCAGCAAGCGGCTTTCATGGAGTCATGACGGTGAATCGGCTCGGGCGAACCCCCATGTACCAGCAGATTGCAGACGCTCTCAGAGATCAGATCGACGCAGGGACGCTGGCTGCGGGTACCAAGCTGCCCACCGAGGCGGAGCTGCGGGACGAGTACGACGTCTCCCGCGAGACCGTGCGCAAGGCATTGGCACTTCTCGTCAACGAAGGACTGATCGTCTCCGCCCGACCGCAAGGTCACTTCGTTCGCCAACGCCAGCCGATGGTGTTCCGGCCGCAGGCTGAGTTTCGGAAGCGTCCTTTCTCGCCGGAGATGGACGCCTTCGTGACCGAGTTCTCAGCGGAAGGGCGAGAGCCGCGCCAGGAGATCGAAGTCGCCATCGTGGAACCTCCGGCCGAGGTCGCCAAGCGGCTGCACATCGAGCCGGGCGAGTTGGTGGCCGTACGCAAGCGAGTGCGCTACCTGGACGGGGAGCCGTTCAACATCAATGACAGCTATTTCCCGCTCAGCATCGTGCGCGACTCCGAGATCATGAGGCCGGAGGACATCGGCCGTGGCGCAAACGAGGTGCTTGCCGAACTCGGCTACCGGCAGGTCCGCGCCCTTGACGAGTTGTACGTGCGGATGCCGACACCCGAGCAGGTACACCGTCTGGACCTTGGGCCCGGGACGCCGGTCGGATATCACATCACCACCGGGCACACAGCCGACGGCAAGCCGGTTCGTGTGGCCATCACGGTCCTGCCCGGTGATCGCCACGTGATCTCCTACGAGCGTCAACGGGAAACGGCAGGCGAGGAATCGTGACCGAGCTGGACATCAGGGCCGCCCTGCCCGACGAACTCGAACTCGTTGAAGGTCTACTCAGTGAGGCGTCGGGCTGGCTCGCCTCACGCGGGATCGACCAGTGGCAGTACCCGCCGCACACCGACCGCATCGGTCAGGCGCTGCTGCGCGGTGAGGTGTTCCTTGCCTTCACCAATGGCCAGCCCATCGCCACGCTGCAGGTTGATGCCTCCGCCGATCCCGAATTCTGGACGCCGGAAGACAAGCCCGCGACTGCCCTCTACGTACACCGCATGGCGGTCAGCCGGGAGGCTGCCGGCACGGGAGTCGGTGGCGTGCTGCTGGACTGGGCTGCGGAGCAGGCCGCCGCCGCAGGGAAGACATACCTGCGGCTTGACGCTTGGAAGGACAACCCCGGCCTGCACCGCTACTACGAACGTGCGGGTTTCACGCTCATTCGCGTAGTCGACCTACCCCATAGGCGATCCGGAGCACTGTTCCAGCGATCGACGCTGCCCACGGCTCAGCTCCGAGCCTCGCGATAGGTCCGCCAGAGCACGGTTGCGGCGGCGCACTGAAACGCAGACTTCGGGCAGTCCTGACACTTGCTCATATGGTCGACGTAGGCGCGGTAGGCGGTGTGCCCTTTGCCCTCAAGGGCATTGCCGTACATCACCGCAGGTGGATCGGTTGCATCCTCTGTATCAGTCCGGCGCCCATCAGTACGCTCTGCCATGTCGACTCCCTCGCAGTCGGCCACCCCCCGAACCGGTCGCACGGTTGCGGGGGATTCTCTATCCACCATCTGACCGTACTACCCCCTGCTACCCCCGTGGCTAGCTATGGCGGGGCAGGGCCACCTGCCTAGCTTGCGAAGTATGACCATCGACCGCGAAGGACCCGTGCCGCCCTATCGGCAGATTGCTGCCCAGTTGCGCGAGCGGATCACTGACGGCTCGATCCCCGTCGGCCGGCGGATCCCGAGCCTGGTTGAGATGGAACAGGAGTACGGAGTAGCCCGCGACACCCTGCGCAAGGCCGTCCAGGTACTCAAGGATGAGGGACTGGTTGAGACCGTGAACGGCATGGGCATCTACGTAATCGATCGGTCGGACAGCCCGCGATAGTCCCCGTCCGGGGCCGCCGCAGACAGCCTCATGGGCGACTGACCTCCCAGAACGATTCCGAGGTTGGCCGTCTGTGGGCCGTCCGAGGGTGACCGACGACCACCAATAACTACCGCTGGTGACCGCTCACCTCGACTCGTACCCGGAGTACTTGTGGTGGGCGGCTTGTGAGGTTACGCCCAAAGCTTCCCCGACGTCCTTCCAGGTCAAGCCCTGTTCGCGAGCTTTGACGACCTCTTCTCGAAGGACGGACTCGGCAGCGTCCCGAAGGACTGTGGCGATGATGACCCGATAGCGAGCGCTCGTGTCGCCGGCGCCCCTAGCCGATCTCCGGATCTGCTCTCGCATGATCTCGTCAGCCCTTGGGGTTCGGCTGTGTTCGATGCGCTGTGGGCGTGTAGCCATCAACGCATGTTGACAGACCTGACTGCCCGTCATGTGAGAAACAAGAAAGTTGGCTGATCAGAGCACCTATCGGCCAATCGGCTTTCCTGTCGGTGCCGGTCGCTAGCGTTGTTGTCTGAGGGTGCCAACGGGCCGAACGGCTACAGCCGAACGGCCCCCCGTTACAGCGGGAGGCCGTCCTCACACCAGCCCAAGTCCACTCAGGAGGCGCTACCCATGAACCTACGACGCACCGCTGTTCATCGCCAGTTCCGGCACTCTGCGTGCGAGCGATCGTTGCCCTATGTTGCAGGAACGTCGGTGGCTGTAATCGCTGTGATCACACCTGTCGTCGGGTCCGCGATCTGTTCGGGGGCGACTGTAGTGGCGCTCATTTGGGCCATGAATGGTCAGCGTGGCTGACAGGTCCGAGCCGGGGTGCTGGAGCGGCCGTAGCGGTGTGCTCCGGCTACCGTCTGAGGTTCGAAACGGTAGCTCTCGTCTACGCCAGTCCTTTACGCCAACGTCGGCGGACGCCGGCGCACCGTGGCGGAGGATGGCGCACACAGAAGCCGGTCACCAGGGGTTCCCAAGTGCGAACGTCTGTTGATCTAGACCTCTGATAAGGAAGAGGCCACAGGTTCAAGTCCTGTTAGGCCCACAGCGCGAAGAGGACCTACTCATCTCGAGTAGGTCCTCTTTGGCGTCCGGGGTGGGCCGTACGGGTACTGGTCCGCGGGGAGTGTTCGCCGGGTTCGGCGGGTGCTGTCCGGGACGGGAGTTGGAGCGGCTCAGGTCACCGTTGGGTATCGGCCGGTGTGTATAGTCGGGCGCGTCAGGGCTCTCCCAATCCAAGAAGGACGAGGTCGCGCGGTGAAGAAGTTTCTCCTGGTGGCACTGGCCGCCATCGGCGGGCTCCTCGTGTACCGCCAGATCCAGGCGGACCGCGCCGAGCAGGATCTGTGGACGGAAGCGACCGACTCCGTACCGGCAGGTTCCGGCGCGAGCGTCTGAGACGCCGAAGTGCTTCGAGGCCCCGACCGCACAGCGGTCGGGGCCTCTTGCTGTGTGGGGCTTGAAGTGTGTCGGACCTCTCGCTGTGGTGGACCTCCCGCTGTTGCGGGACCGTGACGGGAAACGTCTTGAGTTTGCTCACGCAAATCAATACCTTCGCGGTAGCAAATAAAGCCGGATTCGGCCGAGGGGGAGCACAGCATGCAACGACCACAGTGGCGCGCGGCCGCGGGGGCGGTGAGCGGCGGAGTGCTGATCGCCGTGCTCGCCGTGCTCGGCGGGCCGGCGACCGCGCAGGCCGCCGTACCGGCCGCGGACGACAGCCTGATCATGGTGCTGGACTCGTCCGGATCGATGGCGGGGGCCGACGGCTCGGGCAGTACGCGGATCGAGTCGGCCCGCAAGGCCGTCAACACCGTCGTGGACACCCTGCCGGACGGCCACCGGACCGGGCTGCGGGTCTACGGCGCCGGCAAGCCGCACGGCTGCGACGACACGCAGCTCGCCGAGCCGGTCGTCCCGCTGGACCGGGACGCGATGAAGAAGGCCGTGGCGGCCGTGCAGCCCAAGGGGGACACCCCGACCGCGCTGGCGCTGACCCGGGCCGCGGGCGACCTGCCCAAGGACGGACGGCGCACGATCCTGCTGATCTCGGACGGTGAGTCCAACTGCGGGGCTCCCAAGCCCTGCGAGGTGGCCGCCCAGCTGGCCGGGGACGGGATCGGCCTGCGGATCGACACCATCGGCTTCCAGGTGAAGGGCGCCGCCCGCCAGGAGCTGGAGTGCGTGGCCCGCGCGGGGCACGGCGCGTACTACGACGCCCCCGACGCAGCGGCCCTCGCCCGGCAGCTGGTGCGCGCGTCACAGCTCAGCGCCGACGCGTACCGCTTCGAGGGCACCCGCATCACCGGCGGGGCGACGGCGGCGCGAGCGGCGGACATCACACCCGGTCAGTACCTGGACACCATCGGGCCCGGTGAGACCCGCTGGTACGCGGCCGGTCTGGACGCCACCGCCACCGCGGACCTCGCGGTGACCGCGGTCCCGCAGCCGGGCGTGAAGGTCGGATACGGCGACGGCATCGAGCTGAAGGCGGCGTCGGCCGGCGAGTACGCGTTCACCTGCGACACCGGGTCCGCACACTTCGGGCAGGACGAGGGCGCGATGATCGTCACCGCGGCGGTGAGCCGCGTGCCCACCGCCAAGGGCGACGGCAGCTGCGACAAGGCCGGCCGCTACCTGCTGTCGGTGCACCGCACGAGCGCACCGGGATCCGACCAGGGCCGGTGGCCGATCGAGATCCGGTACGGGAGTGAAGCGCCGCTCAAGGCCGGGACCACGCCGGCGGCCGCCGAGACCGAGTACGGGGAGAAGCCCGCGCCGGTCGCCGGCGACCCGCGCGACATCGCGGGCGGCACCGGATTCAACGACGCGGCCACGCTCGCCAAGGGCGTCTGGCGCGACAAGCTGCTGCCCGCCCAGACCCGCTTCTACAAGGTGCGGCTGGGCTGGGGACAACAGCTGAGCTACGCGGCCGAGTTCGCCAACGAGCCGGTGCTGGACGACGCGTCCGGCGCCTCCGTCTGGAGTTACGTGGAGACGGGAACGTACGGGCCGGGCCGGCAGCCGGTGCGCGACGCCTCCGGCGGTGACGACCACCGCAGCTACACCGGCAAACCGCTCTCCGTGGGGCTGGGTACGGTGCCGGTGACCTGGACCAATCGTTGGGTCGTCGGCGGCTCGGCCCCCGCGGTGCACAGCGCCGGGGACTACTACATCGCCGTGTCGCTCGGCCCGAAGGCCGCGCAGCTGGCGAGGAACGCGGCGGTCGGTGTCGTCCTGCGGGTCAACGTGACCGGAGACGAACTGGCCGGGCCGCAGTACCAGGCACCGGCCCTGGCGAAGGGTCAGGCCGAGAACGGTGGCAAGGACGACGGCAAAGCCGGCAGCAAGGGCGCTGATTCGGCTGCGGGCCGCGACAGCGACGGCTCGAACGGGGGAGGATTCATGACCGGCAAGGACATGATCGCGGCAGGCGCGGGCGGGGCGGTCGCGCTCGCGGCCGTCGGCACGGTGGCGCTGGTGCGCCGGACGAAGAGGGGCGGAGCGTAATGCGCGGACTGGTGGTGGCGGTGGCGGTGGCCGGCGTGACGCTCGCCGGGCTGCAGGGCACGGCGCTGGCGGACACCGCCGTGCCCGTGTGGCAGCCGCAGGGCACGGCGGTGAAGGGCGCGGCCACGACGGCCGAGGCCCAGGCGCTCACGGCGGGCAGTACCTACAAGGACACCCTCAAGGTGGGTGACACCAAGTACTACGGCGTGGACCTGGACGCGAAGTCCGCGGCGTACCTGTCGGCGTTCGCCGTTCCGAAGCCGGGCGCCAAGGTCGCCTACGGGGACGGCATCGACCTCAAGCTGCAGAGTGCCGACGGTACCGACTGCGACAGCTTCGACGCGCACTTCGACAACGACGGTGCGGCCCGGCCGGTCGGCGGCTACACGGCGCGGACCATCGAGAAGGACGGGCGGTGCCAGGAGGCCAACCGCTACACCCTGCAGATCAAGCGGGAGAGCGCCGGGACCTCCGACCCGGCCGAGTGGCCCGTGGAGATCCGCTTCATGTCGGAGCCGGCCCTCAAGGCCGATGCCAAGCCGGCACCCGCCTCCAGCGCCACGGAAGCGTCTCCGACTCCGGTGACCGGAACGCCCAGGCCGGCGCAGGGCGGCACCAGCTTCGATTCCGCGGCCGCCATCAAGAGCGGTATCTGGAACGACAAGGTGCTGCCCGGCGAGACCCGCTTCTACAAGGTGCCGGTGGACTGGGGCCAGCACGCGGTGCTCTTCGCCGACTTCGCCAACGCGCCCGCGGCCAAGGAGAACGGCTTCCAGAGCGCCGGGGTGCGGGTCGACGCGTACAACCCGGCCCGCGGCCACCTCGACGACGTCACGGAGGCGTACGCGGGCAAGCAGACGTCGATCACCGCCCAGACCGTACCGGTCTCGTACGCCAACCGGTTCGAGAGCGGCAGCAAGGTCTCGGCGACGCGGTTCGCCGGCTGGTACTACTTCGCGGTCAGCGTCCACCCGGGCGTCAAGGACGTCGTGGACGGGCCGATCGGCGTCACCCTGCGGCTGGACGTCAAGGGCACGGCGACTCCCTCACCGGGGTACGACGGTGACGCGGCCAAGGCCGGATTCGGCATCGGCGGCGACGACCTCGCCAAGGCCGACGGCACGGCCACCGGCGGCGATTCGAGCTCGACGATGCGGCTCGTGGCGTTCGCGGCGCTCGGGGTGGGCACGGTGCTGCTGCTGAGCCTGGCGGTGTGGCTGGTGGCGGCCCGGCGGCGGCCGCGCGTTGCGGCTGCCCCTCAGGCGCCTCAGGCGCCTCAGGCTGGGTACGGGCCGCCGCCCAGCTGGTAGCGGGGTCGGGGGCCGGGTCCTCCGGGGTGGGGCTTCGAAATCGACTATTTACGGGCCTGGCGGCCCACAAATAGCTCGGCAGCATTTCGAAACCCCACCCCTGCGGCCCCGGCCCCCTCGCGTTCCTGCCATCCGCGGCTGCGGCTCAGGCCGCTGCCAGCGCCCAGATGCCTACCGCGAAGCAGAGCGCGGCGACGATGAGGATCGGGATCACCAGTTTGGCCGGGGGTCCCGGTCGGCGTGCCGGTGGTGCGGTGGGTCCGGTGGCGGGGGGCGTGGGGTGTACGGCCGCTGTGTACGGGCGGGTGGGCTCCGGGGGCTGAGGTGGGCCTGTGGGCGCCTGTGCCTGGGACTGGGCCAGTCCGTTCGTCTGGGGCTGGCTCTGCGCCGGTACGGCCGCCGTGTACGGGTTGTGCTCGGGGGGCGGCGGGGTCTGGGTTCCGGTCTGGGGGTAGCCGTACGCGGGCGGCTGCTGCGGTGCGTACTCCGGGGCCGGGGACGGTGCCGGGGCCGGGAGGTGGAAGCTGCTGGTTTCTTCGGGCCGGGCCCGACGCCGCTTCCGGTGCGGGCCCTGGGCGTCGAAGCCCTCCGGCAATGGGCCGATCTGGTCGAAGACCTCGACCGGCTCGTCGTCCAGGCCGGGCACCGACAGGAGTTCGGCGGCGGCGGACAGCGCCTTGCGTGCGCCGGTGGCGGTGCGGAAGCGGGCGTCCGGGTCGGGCTGCAGCAGGTTGCCGATGACCTGCCACATCGGCTCGGGCACGCCCTGCGGGGCGCGCGGGACGCCCTCGTTCAGGTAGCGCTCGAAGATCGCCTGGGCGTCCGGCTTCTGCCCGCTGAGCAGGTAGAGGGCGACCAGGCCGACGGCGTACAGGTCGGCCGGGAAGTCGGGTTCCGCGCCCATCATCTGCTCGGGTGCGAAGTAACCCGGCGTGCCGACGACGTAGTTGACCTCGGTCAGCCGCGGTTCGCCCTTGCGCATGGCGATACCGAAGTCCGACAGCCGCAGGTGCGGCTGGCCGGTGCCGGTGGCCTCCAGCAGGATGTTGGCCGGCTTGATGTCCCGGTGCACGACGCCTTCGGCGTGGACGGCCGTCAGCCCGGACAGCAGCTGGTCGAGCAGGGCGCACACGAAGTGCGGGGGCAGCGGCCCGTAGTCGCCGATCAGGTGCGAGAGCGATCCGCCGCGGACCAGGTCCATGGTGAACAGGACCTTGTCGTCGTCCGCGGCCCAGCTGGCGGGCGCCAGGACGTGCGGATGGTCGATCCGCATCGCCTGCTCGCGGACGAAGCGCAGCAGGGCGTGCGCGTCGCTCTGCTGGAGCACCTTCGCCGCGACATAGCGTCCCCGCCGGTGGTCCCAGGAGCGCCAGACCGCGCCGGAGCCGCCCCGTCCGATCGGGTCCACCAGCTCGTACCGGCCTGCGAAGACCTCACCCATGGTCTGCGACCCGCCCCCTGCTATTCCGTTCAGCCCTGGTGCGCCTCGTAATGGGCGATCGCTTCCGCGGTCCGCCCGGCGCCGTACACACGAAGGAACTCTGCCAGTTGTGGATGGCTGGAGGCGAGGGTGTTCGCTGCTTCCGCAATCTCTTCGGCGGACGCGACGGCCCGCAGCAGCGACTGGATGTCGCGTACGACGTGCCGGGCGAGGCCGGCGGCGGAGCCCGAGGAGGAGCTGTGCGTGGTGCTGGTGAGGACGGAGGAGCCGGACGACTGCCGGATGTCGTCCATCCGCGAGGTCGCCTCGGAGGACGTCACGCTGCCGTCCGCGACATGCCCGGCGAGATCCTGGAGTGCCTGGAGGCGCTGGACGACGGCCGGGTTGCCGATCTTCGCGCGCTGACCGCTCATCAGCTGCGAGAGCATCGGTGCGGAGAGCCCCAGCACGCCCGCCAGGCGGGCCTGGTTCAGCCCGAGATCGCCGATGAGGCGGCGGAAGAGGTCGCCGAGCGGCTCGCCGTACCAATTGCGCTGCAGCTCCTGCGCGCGGCTGGCGGCGTCGTGCGGAGAGGGGTCCATACGCACTCCTGTTTGCGGCCGTGAATCCTGCAAAGCATCCTACGTACCGGGATACTGGGTCGGAGTCGCGTTCCGGAACCGGTACGCTGTTCTGCGAAGCGGGGCCTTAGCTCAGTTGGTAGAGCGCTGCCTTTGCAAGGCAGATGTCAGGAGTTCGAATCTCCTAGGCTCCACAGTGTTGATCAGCGCGGGACCGCAAGCGGTCCCGCGCTGATTTGCGTATCGGATCACCATCCGGTGCTGCACAATCGGGGGCGTGATGTTCGGCATCCTTGGTGCGACGCAGGTCTGGAACACGGATGGCAGCGCGGTCGCCCTGGGTGGGCCGCGACGTCGGGCGCTGTTGGCGCTGCTGCTGCTCGACGCGGGCAGAGTGGTGACGCCCGAACGGTTGATCGACGGTCTGTACGGGGAGGATCCGCCGGCCGGGGTCGCGAACGCGCTCCAGTCGCAGGTGTCGCGGCTGCGCCAGGTGCTGCCGCAGCCGATCGAGTTCCACCCTGCGGGCTACCGGCTCGCGATCGACCCCGACGACGTCGACTCGCACCGTTTCCAACGGCTCAGTTCCGAGGGTCGTGAGGCGCTGGCCGCAGGCGACCCCGCGCGCGCCGCCGTGCTGCTGCGGGAGGCGCTGGAGCTGTGGCGTGGCCCCGCGCTGGCCGACGTGGGTGACGCGCCGTTCGCGCAGCCGCAGGTGACGCGCCTGGAGGAGCTGCGCGTCTCGGCGGCCGAGGACCGCATGGAGGCGGAACTGGCGCTCGGTGGTCACCGGGAGCTGGTCGCCGGACTGCGGGAGCTCGTTGACGCGTATCCGTTGCGCGAGCGGCTGCGCGGACAGCTGATGCGGGCGCTGTACGGCAGCGGACGGCAGAGCGAGGCCCTGGAGGCGTACGAGGCGGCTCGCAACGAGCTCGCCGAGACGCTGGGCGCGGATCCGGGACCGGAGCTGGCCGCCGTGCACCTGGCGGTGCTGCGCGGGGATCCGGGACTGACGCCCGCCACCCACGCGCATGTTCCACGTGGAACATCGCCCACGACGACCACCACGCCCGTATCGATGACGGCCTCCGAGCCGTCCGGACCCCGTTTCGTGCTGCCCACGCAGCTCACCAGTTTCGTCGGCCGCGACGAGGAGCTGGACCGGATCGCGGCGCAACTGTCCGAGGGGCGGCTCGTCACCCTCATCGGCCCCGGTGGCGCGGGGAAGACCCGGATCGCGGTCGAGGCGGCCGGGCGGTACGGCGGCGAGGCCTGCTTCGTCGAGCTGGCCGGGCTCATCGACGCCGCCGAGGTGCCGCACGCGATCCAGGGCGCGCTCGGACTGCGCGAGGCCGGGGTGATGCCCGGCGCCGGTCCGGCGCCTGATCCCGTCGCCCGGGTCACCGCGGCCCTCGCCGATCGCCCGCTGCTGCTCGTCCTGGACAACTGCGAGCATGTCGTCGGCGAGATCGCCAAGATCGTCGGCCAGCTGCTCGGGGACTGCGTACAGCTGCGCGTGCTGGCCACCACCCGCGAGCCGCTGGGGATCTCCGGCGAGACGCTCTGCCCGATCCCCCCGCTGCGGCTGCCGCCGCCCGGCACCGGCCGTGTCCGCGCGCTCGCGTTCCCCGCGGTGCGGCTGTTCACCGAGCGGGCCGTCGCGGTGCAGCCCGATTTCGAGCTGGCCGCCGATCTCGACGCCGTCCTCAGGGTGTGCACAGCGCTCGACGGACTGCCGCTGGCCATCGAACTGGCCGCCGCCCGGCTGCGTTCGATGTCCGCGTCCGAGATCGCCTCCCGGCTCGGCGTGGTGTCCGCGGTGCCGGAACAGAGCGAGTACGGGCCAGGGATCCGGCCCGATGAACGATTCCGCCTGCTCTCGCGCGGCAGCCGTACCGCTCAGCCCCGGCAGAAGACGCTGCGCGGGGTCGTCGACTGGAGCTGGGATCTGCTCACGGAGCCCGAGCGCGCCGTCCTGCGCCGGGTCTCGGTCTTCGCCGGCGGCTGGACGCTGGAGGCGGCGGAGGCCGTCTGCGCGGACCGTGTCGCGGACGACGGCACCACGGAGGGCGCCGGTACGCGGCAGGCCGGCGTCGACGCCTTCGACGTGCTCGACCTGATCGACTCGCTCGTCGACAAGTCCCTGGTCGTCGCCCACCGTCCCGAGGGCGCCGACGGCGTCCGCTACCGGATGCTGGAGACGATCCGCGCCTACGGTGCCGAACGGCTCGCGGAGGCCGGCGAGACGGCGGCCCTGCGCCACGCCCACGCCCGGTACTTCCTCGGCGTGGCCGACGAGGCGGAACCCCATCTGCGCCGCGCGGAACAGCTCGACTGGCTGCGGCGGCTCTCCGCCGACCAGGA
Source organism: Streptomyces sp. NPDC045021 (assembly GCF_056432645.1). Taxonomy (NCBI): domain Bacteria; kingdom Bacillati; phylum Actinomycetota; class Actinomycetes; order Kitasatosporales; family Streptomycetaceae; genus Streptomyces; species Streptomyces sp. NPDC045021. The sequence continues at coordinate 251,078 of NZ_JBWKIQ010000002.1, read as the reverse complement.
CAACCTGCACACCGCGCTGCGGCGCCGCGTCGAGGACGGCGACCCCGCGACGGCGCTACGGCTGCTGGCCCCGCTGTCCACGTACTGGCTGCTGCGCGGCGTCCGCCTGGCGGGCGCCGGGCCCGCCCGCGCACTGCTCGACATCCTCGGCCCGGAGCCGCCGGAAGGGCTCGACGAGGAGTACGTGCTGTGCGTCCTCGCTGCGGCCAACGGCGCCTCCGATCACCAGGAACTGGGCGGGCACACGGCCGCCGCCGAGGCGGTCATGGCCGGCCTCAGCTACATTCCGCAGCGCTTCCCCAGCCTCACCGTCATCTGGGCGATGGCGATGGGCGCGCCCACCAGCGACGCCGGGGAGCTGATCTCGCTCACCCTGGACCAGCCGGGCCGCGATCCCTGGGCCGTGGCGCTGCTGCACCTGGGGCAGGGCTATGCGTACTGGATGGTGCTGGGCGACACGGCCCGCGCGGAGCAGGAGTTCACCCTGGGGCTGGCCGGCTTCCGGGTGCTCGGCGACCGCTGGGCGATGGCCAACGCGCTGGATGTGCTCGCCCAACTCGCGGACTGGCACGGCGACCACGAACGCGCCGCCGCACTGACCGACGAGGCGCTCGGCTACGTCGAACCGCTCGGCGCCATCGAGGACATGGCGCAACTGCTGTGCCGGCGGGCCGAACGCAGCGCCCGTGACGGGGACGTCGAGGCGGCCCGCGCCGACTACGAGCGGGTCGTCGAGCTGTCCGGCCGGGCCGGTGCGCCCGACTGCATGGCGCTGGCCCACCTCGGCCTGGGCGAGGCCGCCCGGCTGCGCGGCGAGCTGGCCGAGGCCCGCGCGCTCTGCGACCTGGCGCTCAGCGAGAGCGGCACCGGGTGGGCCGGCGTCGACATGAACCGTTCGCTGATCCTCATCGCACTGGCCCGGATCGCCGAGGCCGAGGGCGATTCGGAACAGGCCCGCGGCTACTACCGGCAGGTCCCCGAGGCCGAGTTGGTGAGCCGCAACGGACCGGTCGCCGCGAGCTTCGCCGAGGCGCTCGCCGGTCTGGCGCTGCTGGACGGCGCACCGGAGCGGGCCGCGCTGCTGCTCGGCGTCGCCCGGACGCTGCGCGGAGCCGAGGTGCCGCCCGACCGGGACACCGCCCGGGTGAGCGCCGCCGCCCGCGCCGCGCTCGGTGACACCGCCTTCGCGGTGGCGCACGCCCGCGGGGTCGCGCTCTCCCGTGAACAGACGGCGGTGGCGCTGACCGACTTCGACAGTGCGCGGTCAGCGAACGGTCAGTGACCGGTCAGAACGCTCTGACACAGTCACCCGCATGACGAAGAACCCGAAGGCAGCGCAGAACGCGCAAACCTCCACGACTCCCTCGGACCCCCGCCGTTGGGCAGTACTGGCGATCTGTTGCGTGGCGGCGGCGCTGCTCGGCATCGATACCAGTGTGCTCAACTACGCGATCCCCTCGCTCGTCACCGACCTGAAGCCGTCGGGCACCGAGATCCTGTGGATCGCGGACATCTACGGATTCGCCCTCGGCGGCCTGCTGGTGGTGATGGGCAACCTCGGCGACCGGATAGGCCGCAAGAAGCTGCTGCTGCTGGGTGCGGGCGCCTTCGGTGTGGCCTCGGTCCTCACCGCCTACGCCACCAGCCCGGAGATGCTCATCGGCGCCCGCGCGCTGCTGGGCGTGGCCGGGGCGACGATCATGCCGTCGACCCTGTCGATCGTCCGCAACGTCTTCACCGACCCCCGCGAGCGCACCACGGCCGTGGGCATCTCCGGCGGCATCGGGGCGGCCAGCTTCGCGCTCGGCCCGGTCGTCGGCGGTGCGCTGCTGGACCACTTCTGGTGGGGCTCGGTCTTCCTGATCAACGTCCCGGTCCTGCTGGCGGTCGTGATCGCCGGTGCCGTCGTGCTCCCCGAGTCCCGCAACCCCGACCCGGGACGGCTGGACTGGATCAGCGTCCCGCTCTCCATCGTCGGTCTGCTGGGTGTCATCTTCGCCATCAAGACGGCCGCCCGCGACGGGGTGCACGAGCCCTCGGTGTGGATCGCCGCCGCGATCGGCGTCGCCTGTCTGATCGTCTTCGGCCGCCGTCAGACCCGTATCGCCTCGCCCCTGCTGGACGTCAGGCTCTTCCGCAACCCGGCCTTCACCGGCGCCATCAGCGCCAACCTGGTCGCCATCTTCGCCTCGGCTTCGCTCTCGCTGGCCTTCTCGCTCTACTTCCAGGTCGTCCGCGGCTGGTCCCCGCTGATGGCCGGGCTGGCGCTGCTCCCCGGCCCGCTGGCCGCCGCCTTCGCAGCCCCGCTCTCCTCCGCCCTGGTGCCCAGGATCGGCCGGGCCAAGGTGGTGGCGCTGGGCCTGGCCCTGATGTCCGTCAGCATGGTCGGGCTGGGTCTGGTCACCCCGGACTCCAGCTACTGGCTGCTGCTGCCCGCTCTGATCATCAACGGCGCCGGCATCACCCTGACCTTCACCGTCACCTTCGACACGGCGATGGCGAGCGTGCCGAAGGAGCGGGCCGGCGCCGCGGCGGCGATCTCCGAGACGGCGATGGAGCTCGGCGGGGCGCTGGGTATCGCGGTCCTCGGCTCGGTACTGACCAGCGTCTACCGCGGCGGGCTCGACCTGCCGGCCGGTCTTCCGGCCGACGCGGCCCAGTCCGCCAGGGAATCGGTCGGCGGAGCGGTCGGACCCGGTGCGCGGCTGTCCGGCCCGATGGGCCAGCAGGTGGCCGAGACGGCAAGCCGGGCCTTCACCCACGGCATGCACGTCACCACCCTGGCGGGCGCCGTACTGATCGCCGCTGCCGCGGTGGCCGCGCTCTACACGCTGCGGGGCGTCCCCGCGGTGATCGATGAGCCCACCGACCCGGCGGACGGCCATGCTGCTGAGGCCAAGGACGGCGGGACGAGCGCCCCCAAGGAGCTGGTCGGAGGCTGACCCACATCCCCCACCCATGGCGGAGGGCGGGAGACCATACCGGTCTCCCGCCCTCCGCCATGTGCTGCATACGCGCTGTTCCGACAGGAGATCCAGGACCGCGGTGCCACCGGCTACCAGCTACCGGGCCGGTCCGTGATCAGGCGTCGTCGCCGCGTTCCGGGCGGTCGACGCGGTCCGCCTCGGCCTGCTTCGCCTGCACCTCGGGGTCGAGGGGCTCGACGGGCGAGCCGTCGACCTTGTCGAGCGGGTCGGCCTTGTCCGCGCGGTCCATGCCGGCGAGCGTCGGACCGCTGCCGTTGAGCGTGGCACGGTCCGCGACCTCGGTCGGCGGAGCGGGCTCGACCAGCCAGTCCGGGTTGGTCTGCTTGCTCCACCACTTCCACGCGGCGAAACCGGCCGCGCTGATGATGCCGAGCACCACGAAGCGCTTGACGGCCTTCCCTGCCTTGGCATGGCGCCGGTGCTGCCGTTCCAGCTTGTCGATCTCGGCGATCGACACCCGGCCCTGCAGCGCCGCCAGGGCGGCCGCGCCACGTGCCACGGCCTCGTCACGGGCGGGGCCCGCGGCGGCACGGGTGACCTCCACCGCGTGTCCGACCCGGGGAGCCGCGTACTCGTTGGCCTGCCGTGCGGTCAGTGCGGCCTTGACGGCCGCGGTGTCGACGGCCGAAGCGACCTTGGGCGGTAGCGCCGAATGTGCCTTCTGCGCGGCTGTCGCCACCCTGGGCGTCAGCCAGATCCGGGCCTCGTCCGCGTAGTGCGCGGCGCTGTCCTTGGCGGTGACAGCGTATGGAGCGACCACCTCAGCGGCGTGCTGCATGCTGTCCTTGGTCTGCCCGGCTGCGTGGCGCACGCTGTCGATGCGGGTCACAGGAACCTCCTCCTCGGTGGCGTACGGTTTTCGCCTATCCACCCGATTTGAAATCATGCCTGTTTACGGCCGGTACGGCATGTGCGACCGGGCATATGGGTCAAGGCGGGGCATGCGGAGAGCTTCTACCGACGATGCCACGATGCGCGTCGGGAGGCGACAGGCCCGGGGAACGGGAGGCGACAGTCCGGGGAAGCCGACAGCCACTCCCGGTCCGTGCGAGGATTTGTCCCTGTCAGCGAAGACTATGGAAGGTAGATCGTGGCCGAGCAGCTCTACGCGACCCTGAAGACCAACCACGGGGACATCGAGGTCCGGCTCCTGCCGAACCACGCACCGAAGACGGTGAAGAACTTCGTCGAGCTCGCCGAGGGCACGCGTGAGTGGACCGACCCGAAGACCGGCAAGCCCACCAACGCGAAGCTGTACGACGGCACGGTGTTCCACCGGGTGATCACCGGCTTCATGATCCAGGGCGGCGACCCGCTGGGCAACGGCACGGGCGGTCCCGGCTACGAGTTCGCTGACGAGTTCCACCCCGACCTGGGCTTCGACAAGCCCTACCTGCTGGCGATGGCCAACGCCGGCCCGGGCACCAACGGCTCCCAGTTCTTCATCACGGTCTCCCCGACCACGTGGCTGACCCGCAAGCACACCATCTTCGGCGAGGTCGCCGACGTGGCCAGCCAGAAGGTCGTGGACGCGATCATCACCACCCCGACCAACCCGCGCACCGACCGCCCGGTGCAGGACGTCGTGATCGAGTCGGTCGTGATCGAGACCCGCAAGGACTGATCGCGCCGTACTCTTCGGGAACACTGCGCCCTGCCCGTCCGTATGGAGGGGCAGGGCGACGCGCGTCCCCAGGAAGAGGACCTCATGGACCAGGCGGTCTGCTGCTACCGGCACCCCGATCGCGAGACCGGCATCCGCTGCACCCGTTGCGAGCGGCCGATCTGCCCGGAATGCATGGTCAGCGCCTCGGTGGGCTTCCAGTGCCCGGAGTGCCTGGGCGAGGCCCGGCGGACGACGCGGGTGGCGCGTACGGTCGCGGGCGGCACGGTGGTCGCCGATCCGCACCTGGTCACGAAGATCCTGATCGGGCTCAACCTGGTGGTCTTCCTGCTGGTGCAGGTTCTCGGGGACCGGCTCGCCGGTGACCTGTCGCTCTACGCGTACTGCGATCCCGTCGTGCGGCAGTACTGCATCGGTGTGTCCGAGGGCCCCGACCAGTGGTACCGCCTGATCAGCTCGGTCTTCGCACACCAGGAGTACTGGCACATCGGCTTCAACATGCTGACTCTGTGGTGGATCGGCGCGCCGCTGGAGGCCACGCTCGGCCGGGCCCGCTATCTGGCGCTGTATCTGATCTCCGGGCTGGGCGGCAGCGCTCTGGTTCTGCTGCTCGCCCCGTACCCGGGCGCGCTGGGGGCCTCCGGGGCGATCTTCGGCCTCTTCGGGGCCACCGCCGTCTTCATGCGGCGCAGCCGGATGGACATGCGGCCGATCCTGATCCTGCTCGGGCTGAACCTGTTCTTCAGTTTCACCTGGTCGAACGTGAGCTGGCAGGGCCACCTCGGCGGCCTGGCGGCCGGCACGGTGATCGCGATCGGGATGGCGTACGCACCGCGCGAGCGCCGCGATCTGGTGCAGTGGGGGACCTGTGCGGTGGTGCTGGCGGCGACGCTCGTGGCCAGCTGGATCGCGGTGGCTCAGATCACCGCCTGAAGGGCGTTACCACTGGCGTTGATCAGACGTTATCCACAACGAGTACCCGATCCTGTGCACCCTGTGGGGAACGTGTGTGCGTGCGGTCACCGCATCGTGTTTTCCCTGCAAGATCAACGAAAGACCGGTGGCCGACACATCGGCCACCGGTCACACCGGCGTCAACCTCGTAGAGGTTATCCACAGATCTTCCGACCTTTTCCCCACTGTGGATAACCGTGTGGACAACTCTGGGGAGAACCGTCCGGGCCAGCTGGGGAGCCGGCTACTTCCACTGCGTGGAGACCACGAAACCGCCCGCGATGAAGCCGAAGCCCACCACGATGTTCCAGTTCCCCAGAGCGTCGACGGGCAGGCTGCCCTGCGTGACGTAGAAGAGGACGATCCAGGCCAGACCGATGACGAAGAACGCCAGCATCAGGGGCGCGACCCAGTTGAAGCCGGCCTTGAGCTTTATCGACTGCGTCTTCTCCGGCGGCGGAGTGAAGTCGGCCTTCTTGCGGATCCGTGACTTCGGCACGAGGGACTCTCCTGTCGATGCGCTGCGTAACCGCGCGGGGATGTCGGGGATGTGAGGCGGGCCGGGCGGGTGGGGGCACCACCACCGACGGGCGTCCGTTAGCGTAGTGCTTCCCCAGGTGTGAAGGAGACAAGGGTACGGTGACCGATTCCGGCGACGCGCCCCCCTCTCGTCCTTCCACCCGCACCGTAGTACTGCGAACGCTCAGTGCGGGAGTCTTCGCGCTCGCCGGACTGATCTTCTGGATGAGTTTCGACACGGCAAAGGGCGTCAACATCCGCAGCGACGACCCGCTGCCCAAGCTCTCGGACAACGTGCGCAAGCAGAGCAGCCGGAACCAGGAGCTGGAGAGCCAGCTCACCGCGGTCCGGAACGATGTCGACACCCTCACCCGGCAGGGCAACGGCACCACCGACGCGACCCGCAAGCAGCTCGATCTGCTCGAAGAGGAAGCCGGCACGAAGGCGCTGACCGGCCCCGCGCTGAACGTCACCCTCAACGACGCCCCGCCGAACGCCACCGCGCTCGTCCCCGGCGTGCCCGATCCGCAACCCAATGACCTGGTCATCCACCAGCAGGACCTGCAGGCCGTGGTCAACGCGCTGTGGGAGGGCGGGGCGCTGGGCATCCGGGTCATGGACCAGCGGCTGATCTCCACCAGCGCCGTCCGCTGTGTCGGCAACACCCTGATCCTGCAGGGCCGCGTCTACTCGCCGCCGTACAGAATCACCGCTGTGGGTGACCAGAAGAAGCTGCGCGCGGCCATCGACCGGAACGCGACCATCCAGAACTACCTCCAGTACGTCAACGCCTACGGGCTCGGCTGGAAAGTGGCGGCGGACAACCGGGTGACTCTTCCCGGCTACTCCGGCACAGTGGATCTCCACTACGCGAAGCCCGCTCCCTGACCGGAGCGGGACGAGGGGCGGGGGCGCCGATGACGATCCGGCTGGTGGTGCGGACGTTGAGCGAACTGTGCGTCACCGCGGGTGCGTTGATCGTGCTCTTCGTCGTCTACCTCCTGTTCTGGACCGGTGTGCGCGCCGACAGCGCGATGAACGGCGAGCTCGACCACCTGCAGAACACCTGGGCCACCGGATCCCTGGCCCCCGCCGACCCCACCCCCGCTCCGGCTCCGACCGCGACGGGCGGCGCGCCGTCCGCCGCTCCGCCCGCACCGGCCGCGTACAAGGACGGCACCTCGTTCGCCGTCATGTACATCCCGCGGCTCGGCGCCGGCTGGCACAAGCCCGTCCTGCAGGGCACCGGCACCGGCGTCCTGAAGAAGGGGCTCGGCCACTACACGAACACCGCGCGGCTCGGGGAAACGGGCAACTTCTCGGTGGCCGGCCACCGGCGCACCTACGGCGACCCCTTCAAGAACTTCCCCAAACTGCGCAAGGGGGATCGCGTCTACCTCTTCGACGGCGCGTCCTGGTACATGTACGTGCTGGACCGCGACCCCTTCCGTACGGTGCCGACCGACGTCGGCGTCATCGACCCGGTACCCAGGGAGTCCGGTTACACCACCCCGGGCCGCTATCTGACGCTCACCACCTGCGACCCAGAGTGGGGCCACAGCCACCGGCTCATCGCCTGGGCGCACCTGGAGACGGTGACTCCCGCCGAGCAGGGCGAGCCGAAGGGTTTGTCCGGGTAGGCCACCGGTCCCGCCGATCTCCCCTTACTCTGTTCCGGAGAACCGGGAAGGAAGGCACCGCATGTACGGCTGGATCTGGCGGCATCTGCCGGGCAACGTGTGGCTGAGGGCGCTGATCTCGCTCGTGCTCGCCCTGGCTGTCGTGTACGTCCTGTTCCAGTACGTCTTCCCGTGGGCCGAGCCGCTGCTGCCGTTCAACGATGTGACGGTGGACAACGGGATGAACGCGACGAACGGGATGGCAGCCGTCCGATGACCGCTCGCATCCTCGTCGTGGACAACTACGACAGCTTCGTCTTCAACCTGGTCCAGTACCTCTACCAGCTCGGCGCCGAGTGCGAGGTGCGGCGCAACGACGAGGTCGAGCTCGCGCACGCGCAGGACGGCTTCGACGGGGTGCTGCTCTCCCCCGGTCCCGGCGCGCCGGAGCAGGCCGGGGTCTGTATCGACATGGTCCGGCACTGCGCGGAGACCGGGGTGCCGGTCTTCGGTGTCTGCCTGGGCCTGCAGTCGATGGCCGTCGCCTACGGCGGCGTGGTCGACCGGGCGCCCGAGCTGCTGCACGGCAAGACCTCGCTCGTGACGCACACCGGCACCGGGGTGTTCGCCGGACTGCCGTCGCCCTTCACCGCGACCCGGTACCACTCGCTGGCAGTCGAACGGGACACCGTGCCGGCGGAGTTCGAGGTCACGGCCTGGACGGACAGCGGCATCATCATGGGGCTTCGGCACCGCGACGCGGCCGTCGAGGGCGTCCAGTTCCACCCCGAGTCGGTGCTCACCGAGTGGGGCCATCTGATGCTCGCCAACTGGCTGGTGGCGTGCGGAGACGAAGGGGCCCCCGATCGCTCGACGGGACTGGCGCCCGTGGTCGGCAGGGCCGGGGCGTGACCGGGCTCCGCCCGGACGAGACCCCGTCCTACGAGGACACGGGGCAGTTCGCGGTGGCGGTCGGACAGCTCGCGGACCCGCTCAGCGACCCTCTTCCGGGCCGCCGGCCGGTCCCGCCGGCCCCGGAAGCAACAGAACCCACACCCACACCCACCCCCGCACCGACGCCCACACCCGCAGCGGCACCGGCACCTGGCAGCGCCTCCGCCGACGCAGGGCAGGAGGTCATCGGCTCGCCGTGGTTCCGCCCGCACGAGATGCCGCACCAGGCGCACCAGACGCCCCAGGAGACACCTCAGGAGGCGTCCCGAGCGGCGTCCCCGGCGGAGTCCCGTGCGGAGTTCCAGCAGGCCGCCGCGCCGCCGCCCGCGTACGACGAGGGGTACGGCAGGGCGTACGAAGGCGGGTACGAGGGCGAGTACAAGGGCGGGTACGACAGCGGGTACGCCGCCGGACCCGCCGCGGGCTACACCGAGCCCGTGACATGGCCGGTTTCCGACGTAGCCCAGCAGGCCCACGGCACCGGGCCCGGCACCGTCACGGAACCCGAATCGGAGCCGCTGAGCACCCCGCCCGCCGCCGCGCCCGCGCCCCCCAGGGTCCGCCGCCGGGGCGTGCCAGGCGAGACGCAGCAGTTCCCGGCCGTGCGCCCGGACGGGACCCCCGGCGACTCCGCCGAAGCCGATGGATCCGACGCGACCGACGCGGTGGACGAAACCGCGGTCCTGACGCCCAGCGCTCCGGCGCCCGGCGGCCGTGCCGAGCGTCGTAAAGCGGCCAAGCAGGGCGCTGGGCACCGTGCCAGGGGCCGGGCGGCTTCCGGTGCCCCGGGAGCCTCCGAGCCCGTCCAGACGGCGCCGGCGGCCCCCATGACCCGCCTGGAGGCCAGACGGGCGGAGCGGGCGGCCAAGGACAGCCCGGCGGTGATCCTCAGCCGGGTGATCGGCGAGGTGTTCATATCCGTCGGTGTGCTGATGCTGCTCTTCGTGACGTACCAGCTCTGGTGGACCAACATCCGCGCCCATCAGCAGGCCAGTGGTGCGACCAGCGCCCTGCAGAACCAGTGGGACAAGGACAAGAGCGCCCAGAAGAACGGTGACGACCGCAAGGCCGGCGCCTTCTCCCCCGGCCAGGGCTTCGCGATCATGTACATCCCCAAGTTGGATGTGAAGGCCCCGATCGCCGAGGGCGTCTCCAAGCACAGCGTCCTGGACAAGGGCATGATCGGCCACTACACCGGCGCGTTGAAGACGGCGATGCCGTGGGACAAGCAGGGCAACTTCGCGCTCGCGGCCCACCGCAACACGCACGGCGAACCGTTCCGCTACATCAACAAGCTGGTGCCGGGCGACAAGATCGTGGTCGAGACCGAAAGTACCTATTACACCTACGAGATGACGAGCGTGCTGCCGAGCACCTCACCGTCGAACGTCACGGTGATCCAGCCGGTCCCGCAGGGCTCCGGATTCACCAAGCCGGGCCGCTACATCACGCTCACCACCTGCACCCCGGAGTTCACCAGCACCTACCGGATGATCGTCTGGGGCAAGATGGTCGAGGAACGGCCGCGCAGCCAGGGCAAGCCCGCGGCGCTTCCCGACTAACCGGCCGCGGGCCGGACAACGGACTGCCAGAGAACGGAACAGCGGTGACGACGACCAATCGCGGCGGGCGGAGCCCGGTCGCGGCCATCATCAGTGTGATCGGTGAACTCCTGATCACCGCAGGGCTGGTGCTCGCCCTGTTCGTCGTCTACTCGCTGTGGTGGACGAACGTCATAGCGGACCGGCACGCGAAGAAGGACAGCGCGAAGGTCCGGCAGGGCTGGGCCGCCACCGACCCCCGTGGTCTCGACACCAAGGACGGCATCGGTTTCCTGCACGTCCCCGCGATGGGCAAGAACTTCGAGGTCCTGGTCAAGAAGGGCACCGACAGCGACATCCTCAACGAAGGCGTCGCCGGCTACTACGACCAGCCCGTCAAGTCCGCCATGCCGTGGGACAAGCAGGGCAACTTCACGCTCGCCGCCCACCGGGACGGCCACGGCGCCAAGTTCCACAACATAGACAAGCTCAAGAACGGCGATCCGGTCGTCTTCGAGGACAAGGACACCTGGTACGTCTACAAGGTCTACTCGGTCCTCGACGAGACCTCGAAGTACAACGTCGACGTGATCAACCAGATCCCGACGGAGTCCGGCAAGAGGAAGCCCGGCCGCTACATCACCCTCACGACCTGCACCCCCGTCTACACCTCCAGGTACCGCTACGTGGTCTGGGCCGAACTGGTCCGCACCGACAAGGTCGACGCCAACCGCACCCCGCCGTCCGAACTGGGCTGATTGTCACCCGGAATGATGAACATCCGGGAATGCGCTGGAGGTTTCGATTTACGCCGCTTTACGTTCCGCCCAGGAGGTGGTTCGTATGAGCGAACACATCAAGCTGCCGGTCACGGCGGCTCAGCAGGACGCCATTGATGTCAACGACTTCGTCTACGCGGCGACAGGGTCGCGTATCCGGAGGTTGACCATGCCGGACGGAACCCACTGGTTCCCGGCGGCAGATCTGCTCGGGGATCTGGGATACACGAACCCGACCAAGACCCTCGCCGACCACGTGCCGGACAAAGACCGAACCTCACTCGGAACCCTAACTACAGGTTATGGTTCGCACATTCCTGCAGGTCAAGGCTTCAAAAAGACGATGAGCATGGTTAACCTGACCGGCCTCATCATGCTGGTTACCGGAGCGACGAAGCCGGAAACCCGACCCTTCAAGCGATGGGTTGCCGAAGTCATCATCACCGTTCAGAGAGAGGGTTCCTACTCCCTGGAGAAGGCGGAGGTCCAGCCGACGGCGCCCGGCGTCCCGACCGCCTACGCGATGCCCAGGGATGTCGCCGACGCGATCGTCCGGCTGGAGGAGCACAATCTCCGGCTGGACGAGGCCCTGCTCGCCACGCAGAGCGAGGCACAGGAGTCTCGCCGGGACATGGTGCGGTCGCAAGACCGGTTGGTCCGTGCCATGGACCGGATCGGTGACACGCTGGACGCCATGCTGAACCGGCAGCCGACTCCGACTCCGACTCCGGCCTCGGTACCGGAACCACCACGGCTCACGGCGGAATCCGTGCTGGCCGGTTGGAAGTCGCGGCTGTCCGTGACGGAGGACGTCTGGGTGGTGGCCATCGCGATTGCTCCCGTGCTGGCTGAGGACGGAGAGATCCGGCAGTCGCTGGAGACCATCGCGGCGCGGACCGGCCTGACGACCCATCGGGTCAACGAGTGCCTGCGGTTCATGCGCAAGCACGCCTGCATCCGCTCGCTCGGCGGGACTCACGAGGGAGCGCCGGTCTACGCGCTGAACCGGCAGTAGCGGGAAACGAAAGTAGGGGCCGTCGCAAAATGAAGTTGCGGCGGCCCCCGGCAGGCAGACTACAGATCCTCATCAACGGTTCGTGGTCATTCGGCGCGGTGTCACGCGAAGGGGCCACGGACGTGGTGTCCGTGGCCCCTTCGCCTTGCGTGCCGTGCTGTCCTGAGCGCTAGCCGCCGAACAGGCCGGTGTTGTCGCCGCCTGTTCCGCCGGTGGTGAAGAGCTGGACCGTACTGCCCTGCTGGACGGGCTGGTTGGCCTGCGGGAAGGACTGGGCCACGACCGAGTCGTTCTTCTTCGGGCCGAGGACCTGGACCTTCAGGCCCATGGCCTCCAGCTCGTCCTTGGCGTCCTTCAGCGACTTGCCGACCAGGTCACCGGGGATGGTGATGTTCTGCTGCTGTTGGGCCTTGGCGATGAACAGGGTGACCATCTGGTTGGGTTGGGCCGTGCTGCCGCCCGCCGGGTCCTGCCGGATGATCGAGCCCGGTGGCTTGTCGGCCGATTCCTCGTCCTGGGTCCGGACCTTCAGACCCTGGGCGATGAGCGTCTGCTTGGCCTGGTCGACCGTCATCTGCGTGACGTCCTTGACCGTGATCTCCTCGGGCTTCTTGGCGACGGTCAGCGTGACGACCGTGTCCTTCGGCTTGAGGGCGCCGCCCGCCGGGTCCTGCTTGGTGACCGTGCCGTCGTCCTGGGTGCTGGACGTCTCGGTCACCTCCTTGACCTGGAAGCCGGCGTCTTCGAGAGCCTTCTTGGCGTCCTCGAACTTCTGGGTCGTGACGTCCGGGACCTTGGTCGGGGCCACGCCCTTGGAGAGGGACACCGTGATCGTCTTGTCGGCCGCGAGCGCCTCGTTGGCCTTCGGATTCTGGTCGCAGACGGTGTTCACCGGCTGCGCCTCGCAGAACTTGGCCTCGCCCTTGACGACCTTGATGGACGAGTCGACGTTGGTGGCCGCGTTCTGGGCGTCGGCGAAGGTCTTCCCGACGAGGTTCGGGGCCGTGAGGGAATCCGGCGCGCCCTTGTTGTCGAACAGCGCCCGGCCGAGGAAGATCGCGCCGACCAGGACGAGGATGCCCGCGAGGATCAGCAGCACCGTCGAGGTGTGGTTCTTCTTCTGCCGGCGGCGGTCGGGGCGGTCGTCGTAGCCGTAGCCGCCGTCGTCGTCGCGGACCGGGGGAAGCATGGAGGTCGCGGGGTTCTGCGGGGGCAGCGCCGTGGTGGGCGCCCCGTCCCCGTAGCCGCTGCCGTACCCGCCGTAGCCGACCGACCCCATGGCGGCGGTCGCGGCGATGGGCTGGCCGTCGAGGTACGACTCGATGTCCGCGCGCATCTCGTCCGCCGACTGGTACCGGTAGTCGGGGTCCTTGGTCAGCGCCTTGAGGACGATGGCGTCCATCTCGGGCGTGATCTCGGGGTCGAAGTTCGACGGGGGCTGCGGGTCCTCGCGTACGTGCTGGTAAGCGACGGCCACCGGGGAGTCGCCGACGAACGGCGGGCGCACGGTCAGCAGCTCGTACAGCAGGCAGCCGGCCGAGTACAGGTCGGACCGGGCGTCGACCTGCTCGCCCTTGGCCTGCTCGGGGGAGAGGTACTGGGCCGTACCGATGACCGCGGAGGTCTGCGTCATCGTCATGCCGGAGTCGCCCATGGCGCGGGCGATGCCGAAGTCCATGACCTTGACCTGGCCGTTGCGCGTGAGCATCACGTTCGCGGGCTTGATGTCGCGGTGCACGATGCCGGCGCGGTGCGAGTACTCCAGGGCCTGGAGGATGCCGACGGTCATCTCCAGCGAGCGCTCGGGCAGCAGCTTGCGCCCGGAGTGCAGCAGCTCGCGCAGGGTGGAGCCGTCGACGTACTCCATGACGATGTACGGGATGGAGATGCCGTCGACGTAGTCCTCGCCGGTGTCGTACACGGCGACGATCGACGGATGGTTCAGGGAGGCGGCCGACTGGGCCTCACGGCGGAACCGGGCCTGGAAGGACGGGTCACGGGCGAGATCCACCCGGAGCGTCTTCACAGCGACGGAGCGGCCGAGCCGGGTGTCGTGGGCGAGGTACACCTCGGCCATGCCACCGCGGCCGAGCACCGAACCCAGCTCGTACCGGCCGCCGAGGCGACGCGGCTCTTCCATAGCTCTTGCCCTTCCCTTAACCGTGCCCTGTGGATGCTCGGGCATACGGTACCCGGCACGCTCGATGGATCCGGGACGTGACCGGGTCCCGATATCCGACCGGCATCGCCACGTGCGGCGATGGGGTGGTTATGGGGTGGAAACTGCCCGGCGAGTGACGTGCGTCACGCGTCCCGCGTCACTTGTTCAGTACGGCCTCCATGACCTTCTTGGCGATCGGCGCGGCCAGGCCGCCACCGGAGATGTCGCCACGGGAGGCGTCGGAGTCTTCCACGACGACGGCGACGGCGACCGGGGAGCCGTCGGCGGTCTTGGCGTACGAGATGAACCAGGCGTACGGGTTCTTGCTGTTGCCGACACCGTGCTGCGCGGTGCCGGTCTTGCCACCGACAGTGACGCCGTCGATCTGGGCGTTCGTGCCGGTGCCCTCCTTGACCACGGTCTCCATCATCTGCTGGAGCTTCTGGGCGTTGGCGGCCGACACCGGCTGCGAGATCTGCTCGGGCTTCGTCTGCTCGATCACGTTCAGGTTCGGCGCCTGCAGCTTGTCCACCATGTACGGCTGCATGAGCTTGCCGTCGTTGGCGATGGCGGCGACGACCATGGCCATCTGCAGCGGGGTGGCCGCGGTGTTGTACTGGCCGATCGCGGAGAGGGCGTTGGACGGCGCGTCCATGTCCTTGGAGTAGACGCTGGCGTCGGCGCGGACCGGGGTCAGCACCTCCTTGTTGAAGCCGAACTTCTCGGCCTCCTCGCGCATCTTGTCCTTGCCGAGAACATCACCGAGGTGACCGAAGACGGTGTTGCAGGACACCTTCAGGGCCACCCGCAGCGAGGCGTTCTTGCAGGGCAGGTCGCCCTCGTTCTCCAGGAACTTTGAGCTCTGCGGCAGCTTCCACGGCAGCGGCGAGTCCGTCGGCGCGTCGATGTCGCTGACGCGGCCGTCCTCGAGCGCCGCGGCGGCGGTGACGACCTTGAAGGTCGAGCCGGGCGGGTAGACCTGGCGCAGCGCCCGGTTGAGCATCGGATCGTCGGGGTTGTTGACCTTCTGCAGGGCCAGCCAGTTCTTCTCGTCGGTCTTCTTGGAGGTACCGGCGATGGTCGACGGGTCGTACGAGGGCGTGCTGGCCAGGGCCAGGATCGCGCCGGTACGGGGGTCGAGCGCGGCGACCGCGCCCTTCTTGTTGCCGAGGCCGGTGAACGCGGCGAGCTGCGCCTTGGCGTTCAGGGTCGTGATGACCTTGCCGCCCTGCTTCTCCTTGCCGGTCAGCATGTCGATGGTGCGGTTGAAGAAGAGCCGGTCGTCGTTGCCGGTGAGGAACTTGTCGTAGACGCCTTCGAGGAACGACGTCTGGTAGGCCTGCGAGGCGTAGCCGGTGACGGGGGCCCACATGGGGCCGTCCTTGAAGGTCGCCTTGTACTTGAAGTCGCTGCCGGGCGTCTCGACGCTGCCGGTGAGCGACTTGCCGTCGACGATGATGTCGCCCCGCGGCTGGGCGAACTGGTTGATGCTCACCCGCCGGTTGTGCTTGTCGTTCGCCAGCTCGTCACCCGTGACGAACTGCACATAGTTGACGCGGATCAGCAGGGCGAGGACGAGCAGGCCGCAGAAGACTGCGACCCGTCGCAGGGGCTTGTTCACTGGGTGCGCACCACCTGGGTCGGTTCGGCATCGGTTGACGGGGCGGGGCTGGGTGCCGGGCGTCGCGCGGTGTCGCTGATGCGCAGCAGGATGGCAACGAGCGCCCAGTTCGCGATGACGGACGAGCCGCCCTGGGCGAGGAACGGCATGGTCATGCCGGTGAGCGGGATGAGGCCGGTGACACCGCCGGCGACCACGAAGACCTGCAGCGCGAAGGCGCCGGACAGGCCGATCGCGAGCAGCTTGCCGAACGGGTCGCGGGCCGCGAGGGCGGTGCGGACACCGCGCTCGATGAGCAGCCCGTAGAGCAGCAGGACGCCCATCAGGCCGGCCAGGCCGAGCTCCTCGCCGACGGTGGCGAGGATGTAGTCGCTCTTGGGGGCGATGCCGCCGATGAGCCGGGAGTACCCCTGGCCCAGGCCGGAGCCGAACATGCCGCCGGAGCCGAACGCGTACATCGTCTGGGCGGTCTCGGTGACACCACCGTTGACCAGCGCGAGCGGGTGCAGCCAGTTGTCGACGCGGTCCTTGACGTGGTGCTCGAAGGTGGAGACGAAGACTGCGCCGGCGGCCGACAGCAGCAGGCCGAAGACGATCCAGCTGGTGCGCTCGGTGGCGACGTACAGCATGATCACGAAGAGGCCGAAGAAGAGCAGCGAGGTGCCGAGGTCGGTCTCGAAGACCAGGATCAGCAGGCTGAGGACCCACAGCACCAGGATCGGCCCGAGGTCGCGGCCGCGCGGCAGGTACAGGCCCATGAAGCGGCGGCTGGCGAGGGCGAGCGCGTCGCGCTTGACCATCAGGTAGCCGGCGAAGAAGACCGTGATGATGATCTTCGCGAACTCGCCTGGCTGGAGCGAACCCACACCGGGGATCGTGACCCAGATCTTGGCGCCGTTGATGCCGGGGAAGAACACCGGCATGATCAACAGGACCAGCGCCACCACCATGGAGATGTAGGTGTAGCGCTGCAGGATCCGGTGGTCCTTGAGGACGACCAGCACGGCGACGAAGAGCGCGACGCCGAGCGTGGACCACATCAGCTGGGTCGGCGCCATCGCCTTGCCCAGCGAGGGCTCCAGGTCGAGCCGCCAGATGAACACCAGGCCCATGCCGTTGAGCAGCGTCGCGATCGGCAGCATCAGCGGGTCCGCGTACGGCGCGAACTTCCGCACGATGAGGTGCGCGATGCCCGCGAGCAGGCCGAGGCCGAGGCCGTAGGCGAGCAGGCCGGCGGGCAGCGAGCCGTCCTTGGCCAGGCCGACGTTGGCGTACGCGAAGACCGGGATCAGGACGGCGAAGACGAGCAGCGCGAGCTCGGTGTTGCGCCGGCTGGGTGCGCCGACGGAAGAGATGGTGCTGGTGTTGCTGGCACTCATGAAGAGCTGCCCCCTCCTCGTACTACTGCTGGGCGCCGCACTGCGGGGCCAGCTTCTGTTCGTCGGGCGAGAGGGTGGGGCCTGGTGTCGGGACCGTGCCGGTCGGCTTGTTCAGCTTGTCCTGGGCCGCCTTCGCGGCGGCCTTGGCCTTCGCGGCGGTGGTCTTGCTCGCTTCGACCTTCTTGCAGACGTCGGCCTGCTTGGCCAGCTCGTCCGCCTTGTCGGTGGCCTGGCCGAGGCTGCCCACCGCGATGGTGGCCTCGACCTGGTCGCGCTGGTAGGCCGGCAGGTACTTGAGTTCGATCTCGGGGCGGTCCTGATGGACCTTCGACAGGTTGATCCACGCCAGCTTCTGGTCGATGCCCTGGTAGACGGCGACGTGCTGGTCCTTGGCGCCGACGTAGTACTGGGTCTGTGTCCACCGGTAGCCGGCGTAGAGACCGCCGCCGATGACGCCGAGGATGACGACCAGGATCACCGAGCGCTTGAGCCACTTGCGCTTCTTGACCGGCTTGTCGAGATCCGCGTCGTCGAACGCGCCGAAGGTGCCCATCGGCGCCGCGCCGGCCATCGTCAGATCGCCGCTGCCGGGCGGGCCGAAGGAGCCCGCGGGGCCCGCCTGCTGCGGCGGGGGCGTGCGACCCAGCTCCGAAGCGCGCCCGGCCGGGGTCTGCAGATGCCGCGGGTCGGAGAGCGGCAGCTGGCTGTCGGCGACCGCACCCACCACCACGGGGGTGTCGTTCAGCTGTCCGGCCAGCGTGTCGCTGTCGTCCACGTCCAGGACGTCGGCGACGATGCAGGTGATGTTGTCGGGACCGCCACCGCGCAGCGCGAGCTGGATCAGCTCCTGCACGGTCTCGTTGGGTGCCTGGTACCCCGCGAGGGTGTCCTCGAGGGTCTGGTGGCTGACGACGCCCGACAGCCCGTCGGAGCAGATCAGATACCGGTCGCCGACCCGCACCTCGCGGATCGACAGGTCCGGCTCCACGTGCTCGCCACTGCCCAGCGCGCGCATCAGCAAGGAGCGCTGCGGGTGGGTGGTGGCCTCCTCCTCGGTGATCCGGCCCTCGTCGACGAGCCGCTGCACCCAGGTGTGGTCCTGCGTGATCTGCGTGAGCAGACCGTCGCGGAGCAGGTACGCGCGGGAGTCGCCGACATGGACGAGGCCGAGCCGCTGCCCGGTCCACAGCAGGGCGGTGAGCGTGGTGCCCATGCCCTCCAGCTGCGGGTCCTCCTCGACCATGACGCGCAGTTGATCATTGGCGCGCCGCACGGCGGTGCCGAGCGAGGTCAGGATGTCGGAACCGGGAATGTCGTCGTCGAGCGTGACGATGGTGGAGATCACCTCGGACGAGGCGACCTCACCGGCCGCCTGGCCGCCCATGCCGTCGGCGATCGCGAGCAGGCGTGGACCGGCATAGCCGGAGTCCTCGTTGCCCTCCCGGATCATGCCCTTGTGCGAACCGGCGGCGAAACGCAGGCTCAGAGTCATGCGCACCTCGCCCGTCGGCTCCGGGTACATCCGCACGCTGCCCACCCTCTCGCTCGCGCTCGCTGGCTCCGCTCGCCCATTGTGCGACTACTTCCGCAGCTCGATGACGGTCTTCCCGATGCGGATCGGCGCGCCGATCGGCACCGGGGTCGGCGTGGTCAGCCGATTCCGGTCCAGATAAGTGCCGTTGGTGGATCCGAGGTCCTCGACGATCCACTGGCCGTCCCGGTCCGGGTAGATCCTGGCATGCCGGCTGGACGCATAGTCGTCGTCGAGCACGATTGTTGAGTCGTGCGCCCGGCCGAGCGTGATGGTCTGGCCCTGCAACGCGACCGTGGTGCCCGTCAGCGATCCCTCGGCGACGACCAGCTTGGTCGGGGCGCCACGGCGCTGTCGGTTGTTCTGCGGCTGTTGCCGCTGGTTCTGCGCCTGTTGTTGGCGCTGCTGCGGTGGGCGGGACTGGTCGGCCCCGCGCCGTGCCGCGCGCTGGGTCACCCGGGTCCCGAACAGGTCACTTCTGATGACCTGTACCGCGACGATGACGAACAGCCACAGTACGGCGAGGAAACCCAACCGCATGACCGTCAGGGTCAGCTCTGACATTGCCCCCGCTTCACCCTTCGGCTTGCCGGTACACGATGGTGGTGCTCCCGACGACGATGCGAGAGCCGTCGCGGAGCGTAGCGCGCTGGGTGTGCTGCCCGTCCACCACAATGCCGTTTGTTGATCCGAGGTCCTGGACCACGGAAGGCGATCCGACCCTGATTTCGCAGTGCCGCCGCGAGACGCCGGGGTCGTCGACCCTGACATCCGCCTCGGTGCTGCGGCCGAGAACGAGCGTCGGCCGGGAAATCTGGTGCCGGTTGCCGTTGATCTCGATCCAGCGCCGCACCGCACCGCCGCCGGGGCCGCCCGAGGGCGATCCGGCGCCGGGCAGCCGCGTCACGGGCGCCGGTCCGCCGGCACGTCCGCCCGGAGGCGGCCCCGCCGGCATCGGGGGCGGTCCCGAGGGACGGTACGGCGCCACGGCGCGCGGCGGCTCGTACTGCTGCTTGGGCTGCGGCTGCTGTTGCTGGTGGGGTTGCGGCTGCTGGGACTCGCTGGAGGCGAGCGTGCGGCTGCGCACCCGGTACAGGCCGGTGTCGAGGTCGTCGGCCTTCTCCAGGTGGACCTTGATGCCGCCCATGAAGGTGTAGCGCTGCTGCTTGGCGTAGTCCTTCACCATGCCGGCGAGTTCCTCGCCGAGCTGCACGGAGTACGGGCTGAGTCGCTCGAAGTCGGGCGTGCTCAGCTCGACGATGAAGTCGTTGGGCACGACAGTGCGGTCGCGGTTCCAGATCGTGGCGTTGTTGTCGCACTCACGCTGGAGTGCGCCCGCGATCTCGACGGGCTGGACCTCGCTCTTGAACACCTTGGCGAAGGTGCCGTTCACAAAGCCCTCGAGACGCTGCTCGAAGCGCTTCATTACTCCCATGGGGCACCTCCCTCCTCGGGCTCTTCCGATACTGCTTACTGATCGTATCCACGCGCCGGGAAAACGGCTGGTTCCCTGATCCCGTGGGACGGGGCAGTGTCAACCCTCACACGGTCCACTCGGATGGTAGATGCGGCTCCTGTCCAGTGTCCCGCAACCGGGGAGTCGGCCGTACAGCGCGGTGCTCTCCGGTGAACCCTGCCCGGTGGGGCCCCGGGTACACGGCGCGGACGGGGGTCAGGGGCCGACACAGGGGTGGACCCCGGTACGGAGCCGGGTCCACCCCTCGGGGCAGGCCTCGCCGCGGCCCCCGGGGCGGGCCTCGGGGCGACCCCCGGGGCGGGCGGAAACGGGTGTGATTCCACCCCAGGTGGCGTGCTAATCTTCTCGAGTCGGAAGGCGCTCCCGCACTGTTCGGACCAAGGTCCGCAGGGTGAAGGAGAGTCGATCGGCGCCACTTATTGCGCGAGTGGCGGAACGGCAGACGCGCTGGCTTCAGGTGCCAGTGTCCTTCGGGACGTGGGGGTTCAAATCCCCCCTCGCGCACAGAGTAGAACCGTTGAACGGTCTCTCCGGAGTGACGAAAGTCGCTCGGAGGGGCCGTTTTTCGTTGTCCGGGTGTCCCGGGTGACGCTCGTCACCCGTGGGCAGCCCCGCCTCTTGTTCCGGTCCCCCAGGAACTCCGTTGGCGTTGTCGGACCCCGCGCGTAGATTCATCGCCGGTGATCGTCTCCGACGATCACCGGACGATCACCGGCGCTCGCGCCGGATCCCGAGGGGGGATTCATGACCGTGATTCACCGAAGGCTGCCCGGATCGTGGCGCGTCGCCGTTGTTCCGGCCGCCGCGCTGCTCGCCGCCGCGGCAGCCACGACTCCGGCGGCCGCCCAGGACGCCGCACCGGTCCCGGCACCGAGCGGACTCGCCACCACCCCGTCCCCGTCGGGCGGGGGTGACGCCTGCGGGGCGACCGCGCCCTACGGATACATCGGCAACACGAGCGTCATGTTCTCGGCGACATCGAACGGGAAGTCGTCGGTCTCGTACACCACCGAGTTCCTCATCCAGCCGAGCGACGGCTCGGCGCCGTACGACTACACGCAGATCGGGTACGGCGGAGGCCTGCGCCGGCTGCAGCTCCCGGCCACCGACTTCACCGACGGGGTGACGTACACCTGGCAGGTCCGTGAGACGGCCTCGGACGGTGGGGTCTCCGACTGGTCGGCCGGCTGCCACTTCATCGCCGACCACACACCGCCCGCCGTGCCGGTCGTGAAGTCCAAGGTCTTCCCGCCTTCCGACGCCACGACTCCGGCACCGCCCGTCCGCACCACGGGTGCCTTCACCTTCAAGGTGTCCGGGCAGGCCGCGGCCGACACCGTGCGGTTCGAGTACGCGCTCGACGGCGACCTGCCCAGCATCGGTGCCACATCGGTGCCGGTCGGTCCCAACGGCACGGCGACTGTGAAGCTGACCCCCACCCAATGGGGGACGAACTGGGTCAACGTCCGGACGGTGGACCGGGCGGGGAACGTCTCGGATACGGCGCGGTACACCTTCCAGGTGTCGTCCGCCGCCGAGCAGGACCACTTCGGCGACCTCAACGGCGACGCGCATCCCGACCTGCTGGCCATCGGTGCGGACGGCAAGCTGTATGTCCTGTACGGGAAGGGCGACGGCACGCTGAAGAAGGCGGTGACGTACGCCGACTCCGGCGGCGAATGGGCACCGGGTGCCGTGGTGCGGAACGGGGACTCGGACTGGGACGGCTACCAGGACCTGCTCAGGGTCAGCGACACCGGGTACATGACGTCGTACAGCAACAACGGCCTGGGTGACTTCAGCCAGTACTCGCAGCGACTCGGCAAGTGGACCCGGGCCGACGGCACCAGTTGGAAGGGCGCCGCGCAGCTCCTCCACGGCAGCGGGAACGGCGATCTGCTGACCGTGGAGAACGGCCAACTGCTGCGATGGGAACCGGATTTCGGACCGATGACCCCCACTGTGCTGGCCACCGGCCTGGAGCGCCGTACGGTCATCACCCCAGGTGACGTGACCGGCGACGGCATCGCCGACCTCCTGATCCGGGACGACGTCTCCGGAAAGCTCCTCCTTGCGGCGGGCAACGCCGACGGGACGATCGCAGCCCCCTCGGCCTGGACGGCGTACGGCACGGGATTCACCGCGGCGGCCTACCCTCGGATCCTCAGTGCCGGGGACGCCAACGGTGACGGTGTCGCCGACCTCTACGCCGCCAACAAGCGCGGGACCCTGAAGTTCTTCGCCGGGCTCAAGGGCGGCGGCTTCGCACCCGCGGCGGCCGCGCACGGCGCCCTCGACTGGACGACCGTCGTCTCGGCCGACTGACAGCCGGCACCATCTGCCGGAAGTCTCCGGACAGCCGTCTGCCGCGCACCTCTCGGGGTGCGCGGCAGACGCGCTTCGGGGCCGTGTCCCGGCGGCCGGGCGTCAGATGGTGTTGAAGTCGCCGTGGCGGCCCAGGCCTGAGGTGAAGCGGCGGGCGCCTTCGGTCACTCCGGGGAGGGCTCTGGCGGCGTTGTGGAATTCCTGGCGGAGGGCTTCGGGTTCGGGGAGGCCGGGCTGGGTGCGGGTGGATTCGCGGTCGGCGCGCATGCAGGCGGCCGGGTAGCGGGCGATGTCGGCGGCGAGTTCGCGGGCGGCCCGGAGGGCTTCGCCCGGGGGTACCAGGCGGTTGACGAGGCCGATGGCGTGGGCCTCGGGGGCGGGTACCGGGCGGCCGGTCAGGATGAGGTCCATCGCCCGGCTCTCGCCGATGAGGCGGGGCAGCCGTACCGTGCCGCCGTCGATCAGCGGAACGCCCCAGCGGCGGCAGAAGACGCCGAGGACGGCGTCCTCCTCGGCGACCCGCAGATCGCACCAGAGGGCGAGCTCCAGTCCGCCCGCGACGGCGTGGCCGCTGATCGCGGCGATGACGGGTTTGGAGAGCCGCAGCCGGGTGGGTCCCATCGGGCCGTCGCCGTCCTCGGCGACCCGGTTGCCACGGTCGGTGCCCACCGCCTTGAGGTCGGCGCCCGCGCAGAAGGTGCCGCCCTGGCCCCACAGGACGGCGACAGCGGCGTCGGGGTCGGCGTCGAAGTCCCGGAACGCGGCGGCCAGGGCGGCGGCGGTGGGGCCGTCGACGGCGTTGCGCGCCCCGGGGCGGTTGAGGACCACGGTGGTGACCGGGCCGTCGCGCTCGACGCGGACGGCGGCGGTGGGCTCGGGTGGGGCGGTCACAGGAGGTGGCGGGCGCGGTCGATGAGGGGTGCGGTGTCGGTGCCGGCCGGGAGGGTGCCGAAGGCGCGGCCGTGGTCGCCGCCGAGCCGGGAGGCGCAGAAGGCGTCGGCGGCGGGGCTGCCGTACTGGACGAGCAGCGAGCCCTGCAGGACCAGCGCCATCGACTCCACGATGCGGCGGGTGCGGAATTCGAGGTCGGTGAGATCGCCGAGCTCCTTCTTGAGCTCCGCGATGGACGCGTCCAGGCGCCGGTCGGCGCCCGCCGCCAGGTCGATCTCCGCGAAGAACGCCTCGACGGAGTCGGGTTGACGGGCCATCGCGCGCAGCGCGTCGAGCGCGGAGACGTTGCCGGAGCCCTCCCAGATCGACATCAGCGGGGCCTCGCGGTAGAGGCGGGGCATGCCCGACTCCTCGATGTAGCCGTTCCCGCCGAGGCATTCGAGGGCTTCCGCGGCGTGCACCGGACCGCGCTTGCACACCCAGTACTTGGTGACGGCGAGCGCCAGGCGCCGGAAGGACTCCTCGGCGGCGTCGCCGCGGGCCGCGCGGTCGGTGGCGCCGGCCAGCCGGAACGCGACGGTGGTGGCGGCCTCGGACTCGACGGCGAGGTCCGACAGGACGTTGCGCATCAGCGGTTGGTCGATGAGCGGGGCACCGAACACCGAGCGGTGTGCGGTGTGGTGGACGGCCCGGATCAGGCCGGAGCGCATGCCGGTGGCGGCGCCCAGGACGCAGTCCAGGCGGGTCAGGTTGACCATGTCGATGATGGTGCGGACGCCGCGGCCCTCCTCACCGATCAGATGGCCGACAGCGCCGTCGTACTCGATCTCCGCGGAAGCGTTGGAGCGGTTGCCGAGCTTGTCCTTGAGGCGCTGCAGCTGGATGCGGTTGCGGGTGCCGTCGGGGAGGACGCGCGGCAGCAGGAAGCAGGAGAGGCCGCCGGGGGCCTGGGCGAGGGTCAGGAAGAGGTCCGACATGGGCGCGGACGTGAACCACTTGTGGCCGGTCAGCGCGTACGTGCCGTCCCCGCCGCCGGACGGGACGGCCCGGGTGGTGTTGGTGCGGACGTCCGAGCCGCCCTGCTTCTCGGTCATCGACATGCCGGCGATGAGGCCGCGCTTGCCGGCCGGGGCACGGAGGCCGAAGTCGTACTCGCGGGCGGCGAGCAGCGGTTCGTACTCGGCGGCGAGCGCGGGGTTGGCGCGCAGGGCGGGGATGGCGGCGTACGTCATGGAGATCGGGCAGATGTGGCCGGGCTCGACCTGGCCCCATACGTAGAGCTTGGCGGCGCGGGCGACATGGGCGCCGGGCCGGTCGTCGCGCCAGGGGGCCGCGTGCAGGCCGTTGCTGACGGCGGTGTCCATCAGTTCGTGCCAGGCCGGATGGAACTCGACCTCGTCGATGCGGTTGCCGTACCGGTCGTGGGTGCGCAGCACCGGCTCGTTCTCGTTCGCCAACCGGCCCAGTTCCTGGGCGTGTTCGGTGCCGGCGAGCGTTCCCAGGGTGTGCAGCGAGTCCTCGGACCAGCCGGCGCCCTGGCGGTGCAGGCCCTCGATGAGGGCGGGGTCGGCGGCGACGTCGTGGCCAATCAGGGGCGGTGCTTGGTTGGTGACCTCATGAGTCTGCGGCATTGCGTCCTCCCAGAGCGCGTAGGGCGAAGGAGACGAGGGCGGGGATCAGGTCGTCTGGTGCGCCGCCGTCGGCGAGGGGGCCGACGAGGGCCTCCCCGACGGCCCCCACCAGGGCGGCGGCGGTGAGATTGGGGTCCTGCGCGGGCAGCTGTCCGGAGGCGACGCCGGCGGTGATCTGTTCCGCGATCACATCGCGGAACGCGCGTCGGAAGACGAGCCGTTCGGCGTCGACGGCGGCGTCCACCGGCTCGGCGAGCAGTGCGTAGGCCAGGCGCGGTGATTTCAGCGCCCGGCCGGCGAAGGTCTCCACGATCGCGGCGACCCGGTCGTGCAGGTCGGCGGGGCGATTGGCGGCGGCCCGGACGGCCTCGACCTCCCGGCCGCAGACCACCCGGAACAGCTCCGCGACGAGCTCGGCCTTGCTGGGGAAGGAGCGGTACACGCTGCCGGCCGCGATACCGGCCCGTTCGGCGACCGCGGCCACCGAGCAGGCGGCGTATCCGCGTTCGGCGAGCAGCTCCACCGCTCCGTGGAGCACGGCGTCACGCTGGGCGTCGAGGCGTGCCTGGATGGTGGGGGTCCTGCGGTAGGGCATATATAGAAGTGAAGCAGTGATTCAGTTCTTCATCAAGACCCGCTCAGGGCTTCTTCACCCGTTCAGCGCTTCCTCACCCGCTCAGGGGTTCTTCGTGGTGAAGAGTGCGGTGGCCAGGACCAGGCCGAGGACAGCGCCGGTCAGCTGGGCGGCGATGAAGCCGGGCAGCGAGCCTGGGGCGATTCCGGTGAAGGTGTCGCTGAACGAGCGGCCGACGGTGGCGGCGGGATTGGCGAACGAGCTGGAGGAGGTGAACCAGCAGGCGGCGCCGATGTAGGTCGCGACGGCGACGGGCGCCAGCTGCGTGCGGCCGCTGCGGACCAGGCCGGTGACGAGGAGTACGAGCCCGGTGGTGGCGACAACTTCGCCCAGCAGCAGATGTGCCGCCGACAGGTCGTGGGTGGACCAGCTGATCAGCGGGCGGTCGAACATGGCGTCCGCGAGCACCGAGCCGGCGATGGCGCCGGCGGTCTGCGCGAGGACGTACAGGAGCACCGTCCGAGCGCCGTACGCGGTGGGGCCGCCGCGGGCGGTCCACCAGTCGGCGAGGGTGACCACCGGGTTGAGGTGCGCGCCGGAGACCGGGGCGAGGAGGGTGATCAGCACCCAGAGCCCCAGGGCGGTGGCCAGCACATTGGCCAGCAGCTGCACCCCGACGTCCTGGCTGAGGCGGGTGGCCTGGATTCCGGAGCCGACCACGACGGCCACCAGGGCGGCGGTGCCGACCAGTTCGGCGGCGGCTTGCCGCAGCGGGGTGGCGTCCCGCGCCTGCACGGCCTCTGTCTGCATATCCAGATTCTGGGGTCAGTTTCGGAATCTTGTTTCCGTATCTTGGAAAATGAGATCCGTTCGGTATCGCTGAAGGCTCGGATCACCGATCTCTCACTGGTCGGGGAGCCAGTTGCCGTGGAATCCGTAGGGCACGCGCTGGGGCAGATGGATCGTCGCGACCGGCGGGGCGGCGAGCCGCTCGGCGTCCAGGATGACCAGGTCACTGGTGCCGGTGCCGGCGTCGTACACATACGTGAGCAGCCAGCCGGGGCCACCGGCGATGTCGTCGGCCGGGGCGAAGGCGGCTTCGCCGGGGGTGCGGCCGAGCGCGAACTCATGGCTGCTGACGCCGCCGGTCCGCAGGTCGTAGCGGAGCAGCGCGCCGGGCACCGGCCCCCGCCCCAGGCCCTCGGCGGTGGTGACATGGCCGAACCGGGCCGGCCGGCCGGCGAGACGGTCGTCGATCCGGGGGAACTCGCACGGCCGGTCGTCGATCTGCTCCTCGGCGACGGTGCCCGTCACGAGATCCAGCGTCCAGCGCCACAACGTGGCGGGCCGGTGGGCCAGGTCCGGTGCGTAGTGGTGCGGATAACGCGTGACGTGCAGCACGATCCGGTCGCCGTCGGCTTCGTCGTACGCGTTGAGCCCGTGGAAGACGTAGCAGGGGTCGATCGGCAGCCAGCGGACGGCGCCGTACGGATCGTCCCGGCGCAGCACGCCGAGCCGGGCGCCGTACGCCGGGTCCCACTGGTACGGCATACCGCCGCCGGGGCGCATGGCCTCTTCGAGGTTGAAGACGACGGGCAGATCCATGAACACCACATGGGAGGCGGTGAGATGGAAGTCGTGCATCATCGTGTGCGCCGGGACATCGACGGGGCGGCTGACGACCAACTCGCCCGAGGCGTCGGCCCGGTGGTAGGTGAGGTAGGGCGCGGTGAGCCCGCCGTATCCGAAGAAGTGCAGCTCACCGGTGGTCGGGCAGGTCTTGGGGTGGGCGGTCATCGGGGTGTCGAGCCGGCCACCGAAGTCGTGCGGACCGACGGTCTCCAGCTCGTGCCCGGGGCGGCAGTCGATCTCGTACGGGAACGAGGCCTCGACCAGGGCGAGGGTGCGGCCGGCGTGCCGGACGATGTGGGTGTTGGCGGGGCCGGCGGTGAGGTCCAGATTGCCCTGGTCGTCGTAGATCCGGGCGCCGTGGGTGAAGGTCGAGGTGCGGACCCAGCGGTTGCGGTACGAGGTGGCCCGGCCGCCTTCCAGGCGGACGCCGTGCACCATTCCGGCGCCGAAGAACCAGTGCGGGGACGCGGCGTCCTGCGGGTTGGGGCCGTTGCGCAGGTACCAGCCGGTCAGCTCGGGCGGGATGGATCCGGTGACCGGCAGGTCGTAGGCGGTCAGCTCCTCCGCGACGGGGGCGAAGTTGCCTGACAGGTGCGGGGCGGAGGTGGGCTGCTGGGTCATGCCGGGTCAGCCTTCCTGGGTGCCGGTCTCGGCGATGCGGGCCCGGACGCGGTCCGGGTAGCGGGCGGTGAAGAGGGCGGGGACCACGAAGCCAGCGACCTGGATCGGGATCGAGACACCGCTGCCCAGGTCCGCCGCGTAGACGGGGATCAGCACGGCGGCGGTGACGGTGAAGGCGGCGGCCCAGGCTGCCGTGATCACCACGTTGATACGGCGGAAGACCGGGCTGTCCCACACCTCGCGGGGGGCCTGACGTTTGGCGATGCCGGTGGTGAAGGGGCGGCGGACGGCGAGAGTGGCCCAGGCGGTGACCGCCAGCCAGCCGAGCGAGAGCGCCCCGCTGTACTCCTCCAGGCCGGAGTCCGGACGGGAGAAGGCGACCACGCTGAGGACCGCGAAGAAGGCGATGGTGCTGAACTCCAGGATCTGGGACTCGGCGGCGATGCCCGCCTTGCGGTCCTGGATCAGCAGCCAGATGCCGAGGGCGAGCCCGGTGAGGGCTCCCCACTGCCAGCCGGCCGCGGAGACGGCGGCGAAGGCGATCCAGGGGATGAAGCCGCGCAGGTAGTTCATGACAGGCCTTCCAGTGGTCCGGTGGTCCGGTGGTCCGGGTTTCCGGTATTCCATTTCCGACGTGTCAAAAGTAGAACGTCCGGCATTGACGTGTCAAGAGTGGAAGGTAGGATGGAACACATGAGCCTCCGCCACGCACTGCTGGGCCTCTTGGTCGAACGTCCGGCCAGCGGCTACGACCTGATGAAGCTGTTCGAGACCTCCCTCGCCAATGTCTGGCCCGCGACCCAGAGCCAGGTCTACGGCGAGCTGGGGCGCCTCGCCGACACCGGCCTGCTCGAAGTGGCCGCGGAAGGACCGCGCGGCCGCAAGGAGTACGCCCTCACCGATGAGGGCCTCGCCGAGCTGCGCCGCTGGCTCACCGAGACGGAGCCCGACCGGGTGCGCCGCAGTGAAACGTTGCTGCGGGTCTTCTTCCTGGGCGTTCTCACTCCGGTGGAGGCCTGCGCGTATCTCGCGAACGAGGCCGGCCGCGCGGCCGATCACCGGGCCTCCCTGAAGGAACTGGAGGCGGCGGTGGACTGGGGCGACGACCAGCCCTCCGTCTACGGCCGGCTGGCCCTGGAGTACGGGCTGCGCTTCACCGCGATGCAGGAGGAGTGGGCCCGCTGGGCCGCGGACCAGGTCGCGGGCCGCGCCCGCTGATTCGCCGGGGCCCGCGCGGCCGGGGCCGGCACCGATCGGCCGAGTGGCGGAGCGGCCGGTCGTTCCCGGACGCGCAAGGGTGGCAGGCCTGCGGGAACCGGGGCAGGGTGGTGTCCGTTGGAGCTATTGGGCAAAGGAATCGTCAAGCGGCGCTGCCCGCGCCGGATTGAGCAGGGAGTCCATCATGGGTGTCAGCCTCTCCAAAGGCGGCAATGTCTCGCTGACGAAGGAGGCCCCCGGACTGACGGCGGTCACCGTCGGCCTGGGCTGGGACGTGCGCACGACGACCGGCACCGACTTCGACCTGGACGCGAGTGCGCTGCTGGTCGACACGACCGGCAAGGTTGTCTCGGACAAGCACTTCATCTTCTTCAACAACCTCAAGAGCCCGGACGGTTCTGTCGAGCACACCGGCGACAACCTCACGGGTGAGGGCGAGGGCGACGACGAGGCCGTCAAGGTGAGCCTCGCGACCGTCCCTCCCGAGGTCGACAAGATCGTGTTCCCGGTCTCGATCTACGAGGGCGAGAGCCGTCAGCAGAGCTTCGGCCAGGTCCGCAACGCGTTCATCCGCGTGGTGAACCAGGCGGACAACAACGAACTGGCGCGTTACGACCTCACCGAGGACGCCTCCACCGAGACCGCGATGGTCTTCGGCGAGCTGTACCGCAACGGCGCGGAGTGGAAGTTCCGGGCCGTCGGCCAGGGCTACGCCTCCGGACTGCGCGGCATCGCGCAGGACTTCGGCGTCAACCTCTGACCTCGGCGTCAAACCTGCGGAAGGGCCGCGCGACGACTGTCGCGCGGCCCTTCCGTGTCTGCCTGCCGTGTCTGTCGTGTCCGCCGGCGGATTCCTACGCGGGCTGATCGGCGGGCGCGCTGACCGGCGCCGGACCGGAAGCCGCGAGCTGCGGCCGGGTGTGGCGGGCCGGGATGAAGGCCGCGATCAGCAGGGAGGTGAGGCCGGCCCCGCAGGCGATCGCGAAGGCGACCCGGAAACCGTTCAGCGAGGGCAGCGGCATGCTCCCGAACGGCTGCGTCATGTGGGCGAGCACGACTCCGATGACCGCGCTGGAGACCGAGGTGCCGATCGACCGCATCAGCGTGTTGAGTCCGTTGGCGGCCGCGGTCTCCGACAGCGGTACGGCGCCCATGATCAGCGCGGGCATGGCCGCGTAGGCGAGCGCGATGCCGCTGCCGATGACCGCCGAGACCAGGACGACCTCCCAGACCGTGTCCATCAGGAACAGGCCCATGGCGTAACCGGCGGCGACGACGGCCACACCCAGCATCAGCGAGGTCTTCGGGCCGCGGGCGGCCGAGATCCGGGCCGACAGCGGTGAGATCACGATCATCACCAGCCCGGCGGGGGCCAGGCACAGCCCGGCGGCGACCATCGACTGGCCGAGTCCGTAACCGGTCGCCTTGGGCAACTGCAGGAGCTGCGGAAGCACGATCGACATCGCGAAGAGGGCGAAGCCGACGAGGACCGACGCGAGGTTTGTGAGCAGCACCTGGGGGCGGGCGGTGGTCCGCAGATCCACCAGGGGCGCGGTGGTCCGCAGCTCGAAGGTGCCCCAGCCGAGCAGGATCAGTACGGCGGCGCCGAGCAGTCCGAGGGTGGTGCCGCTGCCCCAGCCCCAGTCGCCGCCCTTGGAAACGGCCAGCAGCAGGCAGACCAGCCCGGCGGAGAGCCCGATCGCACCGGTGAAGTCGAAGCGCGCGGGGGTGCGCACCTGCGACTCGGGGACCAGGAAGAAGATGAGCGCGGCGGCGGTGGCTCCGAGCCCGGCCGAGCAGAGGAACAGGGAGTGCCAGTCGAAGTGCTGGGCGATCGCCGCTGCACCGGGCATGCCGAGCGCTCCGCCGATGCCGAGCGAGGAGCTCATCAGCGCCATCGCGGAGCCCATCCGCTCCTTGGGCAGCTCGTCGCGCATGATGCTGATGCCGAGCGGGATGACGCCCATCGCGCCGCCCTGCAGGGCCCGGCCGATCACCATCGGGAGCAGCGAGGTGGCGAAGGCGCAGATCAGCGAGCCGACGATGAGCAGGCCGAGGCTGAACAGCAGGATCCGGCGCTTGCCGTACATGTCGCCGAGCCGGCCCATGACGGGGGTGGCGACCGCGCCGGCCAGCAGGGTCGCGGTGATCACCCACGAGGCGTCGGAGGCGGAGGAGTGCAGCAGTTCGGGGAGTTCCGGGATCAGCGGGACTACGAGGGTCTGCATCACCGCTACGACGATGCCCGCGAACGCGAGCACCACGACGATGGAGCCGCCCCGGTCGCGGGCCACTGGATCGGATATCTGGGGCACGTGTACCGCCTCCGGGTGAAGTTGTTGATGTGCACGATACACAGGATGTGTATCGTGCACATTGCGTACCTCATGGGTACGCTCGGCGCGCAGGACGCGGTGACATAGGAGGCAGTGTGCTGGAGCGACTCGAACGGGAGTTGACGCTTGTCGCCCGGCACCAGGTGATGGCTCGCCGGGACCAGGTGGGCGGGCGGCTGGAGAAGTCCGCCTATCTGCTGCTGACCAGGATCGACGTGGACGGCGCGATGTCCATCGGGCAGCTCGCGGAGGCGTTCGGCCTCGACACCTCGACGGTCAATCGGCAGACGGCCGCGCTGCTGCGGGCCGGGCTGGCGGAGCGCGTCGCGGATCCGGACGGCGGTCTGGCGCGGAAGTTGCGGATCACCGGTACGGGCAAGGACCGGCTGGCGGCCGACCGGGCATTCCATCTCGAAGGCCTGGGCCGGGTACTCGCGAAGTGGACGCCGCAGGAGATCGAGCAGTTCGAGGACGTACTCACCCGGTTCAACCGCAGCATCGAGGCGCTGGAGGGACGGGAATGGCCCCGCCCGGAATCGGGCGGGGCCGACGGCGCGTAACACCGGGATGGTGCTGTCGGCGCCCATCGCGTGAGGCGGGACCGGCGGCGCGTAAGGCTCCGCTGGGGCTGTCGCGTGAGGCGGGGCCGGCGCGCGTAACCCGTGAGGCCGGCCGGTCGGCGCGTTGCGCGGCTGTCTCAGGCGGCGAGCCGGACGGCGAGCGCCTTGGCCTTCGCGACCGCTTCCTCGTGGGCACGGGCGCGGGACGCGTCGGCCAGATCCCGGAGATCGGCCATCTCCGGCTTCACATGAGCGAGCGTCAGCTCGGGCACGATGAAGTCGACTTCGAGGCCGAGCATTCCGGTGAGGACCTTCTCCAGGTAGTTCGAGGCGAATTCGAAGCTCTCCCGCGGCGTGCCGGCGGCATACGAACCGCCACGGGCGGTCACGACGGTGACCGGGGTGCCGGCCACGGAGGATGCCTCGCCGGCGGTGCGGCCGATGATGATGACCTGGTCCAGCCACGCCTTGAGGCTGGAGGGGATCGTGAAGTTGTACATCGGGGTGCCGATCAGCACCGCGTCGGCCCGCTCCAGCTCCTCGGCGAGGGTCTCCCGCAGTGCGTGGGCGGCCCGCTGCTCAGGGGTGTGATCGGCCGCCGGAACGAAGGACGCGGTGATGGCGTCGGCGGTCAGATGGGGGAGCGGGTCGGCCGCGAGGTCGCGGTAGATCACGGTGCCGTCCGGGTGCTGGGCCTCCCATTCCTTGCGGAAGGTCGCGGCGACCTCGCGGGAGACGGAGCCCTCGTGGAAGGCGGAGGAGTCGATGTGCAGCAAGGTGGGCATGGGGATGCCTCCACTCTCGGAAAGACGGTGCGAACGCCGCGTTGCATGGCGCGTTCGCCCTTTCGTATGTAGCTATTGATAACACCGTAGCTTACTTTTCTGCAGTAGCAAGTGAGGCGGCAGTACGCTGTACCCATGCAACGGGGACAGCAGGCGCAGGCGGAGCACGGGACAGAGGCGTGTGCGGGCGTCGACATCGCGCTCACACGCGTCTTCGAGCTGCTGGGAAAACGGTGGACCGGGCTGATCGTGGCCGTTCTCACCCAGCGCGCGGCGTACTACGCCGACCTGCGGCGCTCCCTCCCCAAGATCAGCGAGCGCATGCTGTCGGACCGGCTGAGCGAGCTGGTCGACGCCGGGCTGGTCGTCCGTGAGGTCGCCGAAGGTCCGCCGCTGCGCGTGACCTACCGGCTCACCGAGGCCGGCCTCGGCCTCGGCCCGGCCCTCCACGAGCTGGGACAGTGGGCCGAGATGTATCTGCTGGGCGGCATCGACGCCGCGGACAGGACCGACGGGCCCTGCGCGGTCGTGCACTCCAGCCCCTCGCGGCCCCAGCAGCCCGAAATCTGCTGAACCGCTGAACCGCCGGTCCGAGCGTCAGACCCGACGTTCCAGCCGAGCGCCGATCAAACCCGACGTTCTAGCCGGGTAGCGGGAGTTCGAACCAGACGACCTTGCCGACCGCCTTGCGGCTCGTACCCCAGCGCCGCGACAGATGCGAGACGAGCGCGAGGCCGCGCCCCTCCTCGTCGTCCGCCTCGGCACGCCCCAACTGCGGCAGGTTGTGGTCGTCGTCGCTGACCTCGACCAGCAGCTTGCCGACGTGCATCAGCCGCAGCTGGACGTCGTGCGACGCCGCCCGCAGCGCATTGGTGACCAGCTCGCTGACCAGCAACTCGGTGACGTCCGTCAGCCGGTCGAGACCCCAGACGCCGAGCTGCCGCCGGGTGAGCTCACGGGCGGTGCGGACCTCCGATTTGTCGATGCGCAGCGTCCACTGGGCGACGTCCTTCGAGGCGATGCCCTCGAACCGGGCGACGAGCAGGGCGACATCGTCCCGCCGGTCATCGGAGTGCAGCCGGCTGAGGATCTGCGCGCACACGTCCTCCGGGGTCTGCTGCGGCTCGATGACATTGGCACACAGGGCGGCCAGCCCCGCGTCTATCCCCTGGCCGCGGACCTCGACCAGGCCGTCCGTGCACAGCACCAGCCAACTGCCGTCCGGCACCGGGATCTCGACGGTCTCGAACGGGACGCCGCCGACGCCGATCGGCGCGCCCTTGGGGATCTGTAGCAGCTCGCTGACCCCGTCGTGGCGGGCCAGCACGGGCGGGATGTGACCGGCGTTGGCGAGGGTCAGATTGCGGTGGATCGGGTCGTAGACCGCGTAGACGCAGGTGGCGAGGTGCTCGGGGCCCAGCCGGTGCGCGAGGTTGTCGAGATGCCGCAGCAGCTGCGCCGGCGGCAGATCGAGGGCGGCCATGGTGATGACGGAGGTGCGGAACTGGCCCATGACGGCGGCGCTGATCAGGCCGTGGCCCATCACATCGCCGACGATGAGCGCGACGCGGCCGCCCGGCAGCTGGATCGCGTCGAACCAGTCGCCGCCGACCTGCGCCTGGCGGTCGCCCGGCATGTAGTGGTGCGCGATGCGGACGCCGGGGATCTTGGGCGGGCGGGTCGGCATCATGCTGCGCTGGAGTGTCGCGGCGGCCCGGGACTCGAAGCGGTGCAGCCGGGCGTTGTCGAGGTGGACGGCGCCGCGGGTGACGATCTCGCCGGCGGTCGCGGCGTCCTTGGCGTCGAACGGGCGCCGGTTCGGCTGCCGCAGGAAGCACATCCGGCCGAGGACCGTACCGCGCGCGGTGAGCGGGACCACGACCATGGAACGGCCGGGCAGCAGCGGGCCGAGGGCCGGAACGCCCAGGTCGAGCGCGAGGTCCTGGGCGAGCGCCGGCTCGATGACGGGGACGAGCATCGGCTCGTTCAGGCGCGGGGTGATGTCGTCGGCGGAGAGGGTGATCAACTCGCCCTCCGGGACGGCGCTGTCCCAGACGCCGGGCGGCCCGTTCAGTGCGACGGCGACCCGGCGGAGCAGCACCGTGTCGGACGGCCGGTCGTCCTTCGGCGGCTCGGTGTCGGAGAACAGCTGGTCGACGATGAGGATCGCCGCGAAGTCCGCGAAGCGCGGGACGGTCACAGCGCACAACTCGCGTGCGGTGGTGTCGAGATCGAGGGTGCTGCCGACCTTGGTGCCGGTCTCGCGGAGTAACGCGAGCTGCTCGTCCAGCACATGGCCGGGAGCGGGCGCCGCGAAGACCGGTACGGGCGGGACGGCGATGAGGCCCTCGGCGCCGGTGCGTACTCCGGCGCTCCTGCCCGAAGCGGAGTTGCCGGCGGCCGTCGTGAGCGTCGCGTCGACGGACGCTCCGGTGCCCGAACGGGGCGCGGGGAGCAGTTCCCGGCGCTGGGTGCGGACCGTGCGCCGTGTCCCGCTGTCGGCCTCGTACTCCCTGGGCAGCACCGGGAGTTCTGTGCTGCCGTCCACCCGCAGGACGGGGTACCCCAGCGGTACGACCTGCCGCATGATCCGATCGAGGCGGCCGGCGCTCACCCGTGGCAGGACGATGCCGAGGCGGGCGGTCAGCTGCCGGGCGTGCGCCAGATCGGGGACGGGCGCGAGCTGGGCGGAGACCGAGATGCCCTCGCGGGCCTCGCGCGCCGGCTCCTCCGCGGAGTACGGCAGCAGGCGGTCGCCGAGGGCGATCCGCAGCGAACCGGTGCGCAGCGGTTTGGCGTTGGCGGCGATGGCCAGCAGGCTGCGGCCGCCGGGCTCCATGATCCGGTACGTCCACCACAGCACGTCCCGTACGGTGCCGTCCCGGTCGGTGGTGGCGAGCGAACCGGCCCAGGCGGGGTGGGTGAGGTCGTCCAGCAGATCGAGGGTGTCCTGGTGCGGAGCGCGGGAGGCGGTCAGCAGCCCGGAGGCACGATGGCCGAAAACGCCTTCCCAGCGGTGGCCGAAGAGCTCTTCGGAGCCGCGGTTCCAGTACGAGACGCGGCCGTCGGGGTCCACGCAGATGACGGCGAGCCGCAGGAGCGCGGCCACGCCGGTGGCGGCCAGCGGTGCTGCCGCGGAGCCGTTGTCGGCCGCGGTACCGGCCGTGGCATCGGTCGCACCAACCGTCGTACCACCGGTCGCGGTGCCGTTGCCATTGCCGTTTCCGGAGGCAGAGTCGACGGACACGTCCTTCTCCGTCTTCGCTTCCGCGCCGGTGACCGGACCCTTGGACGGGCCTTTGGCCAGATCGGCGGACTGGGAAAGCCGGGTCATCTC
The DNA here is from genome assembly GCF_056432645.1 of Streptomyces sp. NPDC045021. NCBI lineage: Bacteria > Bacillati > Actinomycetota > Actinomycetes > Kitasatosporales > Streptomycetaceae > Streptomyces > Streptomyces sp. NPDC045021. Next base: position 215,007 of record NZ_JBWKIQ010000002.1, on the reverse strand, counting down.
GTTCAACGTCGTGCACCTGCGGTTCGGCGCTGAGTAGGGTCCTGGCTCAAGGCAAGCATGAAACTTCGGGCGGGGTCGACCAAATGGCCAGATTGCCCCCAGTGGTGGGGTAAGTGGCATCGGTGCGTCCGTTCGCTGACGGGGAGAGCGCGATGAGCGAGTTGAGGGTGCCGCGGACCACGGGGTTCGCGCGATGGCCGCACGAGGCCACGGCGAGGACCGCGGGCAAGGCGCTGCGGGGCCGGGTGCCCAGGTCGGCACACGATCAGCTGCCGGCCGACGGTGACCGGCCGGGCCCGCTGGGGGCGCTGGAAGCGTCGAATTCAGGCCGGATCGAAGGGCTGATACCGCTGCGCGTCGGACGGATGGCGGCGAGCCCGTTCTCCTTCCTGCGCGGTTCCGCGGGGCTGATGGCGGCCGATCTCGTCGACACCCCGGTGACCGGCGTCGGCGCCCAGATCTGTGGTGACGCGCACGCCGCGAACTTCGGGCTCTACGGCGACGCCCGTGGCCGGCTGGTCATGGACATCAACGACTTCGACGAGACGCTGATCGGCCCGTGGGAGTGGGACGTCAAGCGGCTCGCGGCCTCGCTGGTGCTCGCCGGGCGGGAGGCCGGCGCGGCCGAGGACGTCTGCCGGTCGGCGGCGTACGACGCGGTCGGCGCGTACCGGCGCACCATGCGGCTGCTCGCCAAGCTGCCGGTGCTGGACGCGTGGAACGCCATCGCGCACGAGGAGCTCGTGGCGCACGCGGACGCGCGCGATCTGCTGGGCACGCTGGAACAGGTGTCGGCCAAGGCTCGGAAGAACACCAGCGCGAAGTTCGTCGCGCGGTCGACGGAGTTGCTGGCGGACGGCGGGCGGCGCTTCGTCGACGCGCTGCCCGTGCTGCGGCGGGTGCCGGACGCGGAGGCGGCGGCGGTCGCCGGGGCGCTGGACGGCTATCTGCGGACGGTGTCGGAGGACCGGCTGCCGCTGCTGGCGCGCTACGCGGTGCACGATGTGGCGTTCCGGGTGGTGGGGACCGGGAGCGTGGGGACCAGGTCGTACGTGGTGCTGCTCCTCGACCACCTGGGGGAGCCGCTGGTGCTCCAGGTGAAGGAGGCGCGGGCGTCGGCGCTGCGGCCGTACGTGGCGAAGGCCGGGTTCGACGTCACCGAGGCGGAGCTGGGGGCCGGGACGGGTGCTTCGTCAGGTCCTTTGTCCGGTGCTTCGTCCGGTGCTTCGTCCTCGCACGAGGGCCGGCGGGTGGTGCTCGGGCAGAAGCGGATGCAGGTGGTCAGCGACATCCTGCTGGGGTGGACGTCCGTGGAAGGGCTGCCCTACCAGGTGCGCCAGTTCCGGAACCGGAAGGGGAGCGTGGATCCGGCGTCGCTGGAGGCGGGGCTGATCGACGACTACGCGCGCATGACCGGGGCGCTGCTCGCGCGGGCGCACTCGCACAGCGCGGATCCGCGGCTGATCGCCGGGTACTGCGGGAAGAACGAGGAGCTGGACGCGGCGATCACGTCCTTCGCGGTGGCGTACGCGGACCGCACGGAGGCCGATCACGCGGAGCTGCTCGGCGCGATCAGGACGGGGAAGATCGCGGCGGAGCTCGGAATATAGGTCGATTCCGACCCAAACCAAGATTCTTTGCGGGCCCGAAACGGGTGTGGGGCCCGGCGGTACGGCTCCGGGGCCCGGCCGCGGTGCCGGGCCCCGGGACGCGGGGCCATCGGAATCCGTACGCTGTGCGGGTGACGAACCCGGAAGCGGAACAGGTGGATCAGCGGGCCTCCCAGCGGTTGGCGAAGGCGGTGCGCGCCGCTGAGCAGGCACTCATCGAGTTCGAGATCGCGGTGGAGACCTTCCGGGTCGAGGTGGACAACTTCTCCCGGCTGCATCACCAGCGGCTCGGCCCGATGTATGCCCGGCTGGACGAGCTGGACGCCCTGATCGCCGAAGCGGTGGCGGCGAACAGCGGCGACCGCAAGGACATCGAGCGGGCATGGGAGGCCCGCGCCCTCGTCATGCCCATGCCTGGCATAGAGGAGCTCTTCGAGGGGATGCTCGGCCAGGACGGTGTCCGGCCGGTCGAGGACCCCAATCCTCCGCGTCGGGTGCGGCCGGGCAAGGAGGCGCAGCGGCTCTACCGCGAGCTGGCCCGCAAGGCGCACCCAGACCTGGCGCAGGACGAGGCGGAGAAGGAGCGGCGCAGCGTCTTCATCGCGCGGGTCAACGAGGCCTACGCGGACGCCGACGAGGACCGGCTGCGCGAGCTGGCGGCCGAGTGGGAGGCCGGGCCGGTGCTCGAGGAGGAGCTCCCGACCGAGGCGGAGGTGCTCTACGCCCGGCTGGAGTGGCTGGCCGAACGCAAGGAGGCGCTGTCCGTGATCGCCACGGATCTGGACAACAGCGCGATCGGGCAGATGATGAAACTCTCCCCCGACGATCCCGACGGTCTGCTGAACGAGATCGCCGAGCAGCTGTTGGAGCAGGTCGGGGCGCGGGAGGAACGGCTCGCGGAGCTGGTCCGCCCCGCCGAGGGCTGAGGTACTTTTCTCAGGTCCGCTGATGTGTGTTGTGCGCGCTGAGCCCGTGCTGAGCCCGTGTTGAGCCCGTTGTGCCGAGGAGGCCATCCCCCATGTTCAACTCCCAGCTGCCCGCGATCGACGCCGCCGGCGTTCCGGCCGACGGACTCCTGCTGGACGTCCGGGAGAACGACGAGTGGGCGGCCGGGCACGCGCAGCACGCCGTCCACATCCCCATGGGTGAGATCGTGAGCCGGATCGCCGAGGTGCCGGACGGTGGCACGGTGCATGTGGTCTGCCGGGTCGGCGGACGTTCGGCGCAGGTCGCCCAGTACCTGATCGCCCAGGGCGTCGACGCGGTGAACGTGGACGGCGGGATGCTCGGCTGGGAAGCGGCCGGGCGGCCGCTGGTGTCGGACGGCGACGGCCCGGCCTTCGTGCTGTAGCTCGGCTCAGCCGAGGGGGTGGGCGGCGATCAGGTCGCCCAGGACCTCCTCGTGGGCGGCGGCGGGGCCGAGCGACAGCTCCAGCTGCTTGGCCCATGCGTGGTAGCGGTGCAGTGCGTAGTCGGTGTCCGCGCCGAAGCCGCCGTGCAGATGCTGCGCGGTCTGGACGACCCGCCGTACGCCCTCCGACGCCCAGATCTTCGCGACCGCGACATCCCCGGTGAAGGGCAGCGCGCCGGGTGTGTCGATGCTCAGCCGCCAGGCGGCCTGCCAGAGGGTGGCCTCCATCGCCCGCAGGTCGATGTAGCGGTCGGCGGACTGCACCGCGACCGCCTGGAAGGTCGCGATGGGGTGTCCGAACTGCTCACGCTTGCTCGCGTAGGCGCTGGTCATGCCGAGGACCGCCTCGCCGAGACCGAGTGCCAGCGCGCAGGTGCCGGTGGCGAGCAGGTTGCGCAGCCACTCCCAGGCGCCGTCCGCGGTGATGACGTCATCGGCCGGGATCCGTACGCCGTCGAACGTGATCTCGGCGAACCGTTCCCCGCTGGTGGACACCTGCTCGGCGAGCGCGACCCCCTCATGGAGCCGGGGGACCACCGCGATGACCGGCCGGCCCTCGGCGGTGTGGGCCGGCACCAGGATGTGATCGGCCTGCTGGGCCCACGGGACGGCCGTCTGCACGCCGTCGAGCAGCCACTGGCTCCCGTCCTGCCCCGCCTCCTGGCTCCGGTGATGTGCCTGGACGGCGAGTTCGGCCCCGTCGTGGCCGGTGCGCCCGTTGGCGGCGACGGTGAGGACGAGCCCGCCGCTGCCCGCAGCCGGGAGCAGCCGGGCGCGCAGCGCCTCTGAGCCGTAGGTCTGCACGGCGAGCCCGGCGGCGTAGGTCTCCAGCAGCGGAACGCGGGCGAGCACCTTGCCGGCCTCGCGCAGCACGAGGCAGAGCGCGATCGGGTCGAGGCCGGCGCCACCGTACGTCTCGGCCAGCGCGAGGCTCAGCAGATCGCTCTCCGCGAGCTTGCCCCACAGGGCGCGGTCGAAGTCCTCGGCGACGGGTCCATGGGTCAGCGCGGGGCTGGGGACCGAATCCGGCGCGACTCCCGAGAACACGGCCCGCGCCGCCTCGACCGCCGCCAGTTGCTCCTCGGTGAAGCTGAAGTCCACTGCTAGCCCCTCCCACCGTTACGGTCACCTGACAGTGCGTCAGGTTAGAACACGTTCTAGAGAGAGGGAATAGCGAGGGGATGCCGCTTCGGGTGAATACCGCTTCGAGTGAATACCGCTACGCGTCGAAGTCCAGCTCCACCCGGTCGGTGAGCGGATGCGACTGGCAGGCCAGCACATACCCCGCCTCCGTCTCGTCCGGCTCCAGCGCGAAGTTGCGGTCCATCCGCACCTCGCCCGAGACCAGCCGGGCCCGGCAGGTCCCGCACACCCCGCCCTTGCAGGCGTACGGGGCGTCCGAGCGGTTGCGCAGCACCGTGTCCAGGACGGATTCACCGCCCTCGGACGGCCAGCTCCCGCCGCGCCCGTCGAGCGTCGCGGCGACCACGCTGCCGACCGGGGCCGGGGTCCGGGCGGGGTCGGTCACCGGGGTGTCGTCCACATGGAAGATCTCCTGGTGGATCCGGGACCGGTCCACTCCGAGGCCGCGCAGCGCCCTCTCGGCCCCGGTCACCAGCCCGAAGGGACCGCACAGGTACCAGCCGTCCACCGTCTCCACCGACAGCAGCGCGGGCAGCAGGGCGGTCAGCCGCTCCTGATCCAGCCGGCCGGACGGCAGACCGGCCTGCTGGTCCTCGCGGGACAGCACGTTCACCAGTTGGAGCCGGTCCGGGTAGCGGTCCTTGAGGTCGGCGATCTCCTCCAGGAACATCGAGGAAGCGGCGGTCCGGTCGCTGCGCACCAGGCAGAAGCGGGCCGCCGGCTCCCGTCCGAGGACGGTGGCGATGTGCGACAGCACCGGTGTGATGCCGCTGCCGCCGACCACGGCCGCGAAGTAGCCGGGGCGCGGATCGAGGATGAACCGGCCCATCGGCGGCATGACATCCACCAGGTCGCCGACCGCCAGCTCCTTGTGGGCGTACACCGAGAACTCGCCGTCCTCGACCAGTCGCACGCCGACCCGCAGGCTCTCCGGCCCCGCGGGGCCGGGGGCCGGGTCGCAGACCGAGTACGTCCGCCGGATCTCGGAGCCGTCCACGAACCGGCGCACCGCGATGTGCTGTCCAGCCGAGAAGCGGTACGTCTCGCGGAGGGGGGCCGGCACGTCGAAGGTCACGGTCACCGAATCGTCCGTGAGCCGCTCGATCCCGGTGACCCGGAGCGGATGGAACATTCACAACTCCTTGAAGTGGTCGAACGGTTCGCGGCAGCTCTCGCAACGGCGCAGGGACTTGCACGCGGTGGAGGAGAACCGGCTCAGGACGGTGGTGTCCACCGAGCCGCAGTGCGGGCAGCGCACCGACAGTTCGAGCGGAACCGGGCCGCCGCTGCCTACCGGGCGCGGCGGCGCTATGCCGTGCTCCGCGAGCTTGCGGCGCCCCTCGGCGCTGATCGCGTCGGTCGACCAGGCCGGCGACAGCACCGTACGGACGGACACCTCGGCCATTCCGTGCTCGCGCAGGACCTGGGTGATGTCGGTGACCATCGTGTCGATGGCCGGGCAGCCGGTGTACGTCGGCGTCAGTTGCACCTCGACCCGGCGGGGGCCGATGAGCTGGAGGCCGCGCAGCACGCCCAGCTCGGCGAGGGTGAGCACCGGCAGCTCCGGGTCCGGGACGGACCCCGCGAGCCGCAGCAGCTCCGCCTCCAGCACGCCGGAAGGCGTCCCCGCGGCTGTCGCGGTGGCCGGACCGCCGGCCACCCCGCCGCCGGTCACCATGTCGCCGGTCACCATGTCGCACCCGGGTGGGCTCGGTGCAGGTGCTGCATCTCCGCGAGCATCCGGCCGAACGACTCGGTGTGGATGCCCTGCCGGCCGGCGCCCGCCGACCAGGCGGTCACGTCAGGGCCTTCCGGCATGGTCAGCGTGGCCTGCCGGACAACGGCGGAGACACGCTCCAGCCAGGGCTCGCGCAGCGCGCCGAGGTCGGTCTCCAGCCCCTCCACGGGCTGGAACAGCTCGCCGGTGTACCGCCACAGGGCGTCCAGGCCGCGCTGCATGCGCTCATGGCTCTCGGCCGTGCCGTCGCCGAGCCGCAGCGTCCACTGCCGGGCGTGGTCATGGTGGTAGGCGACCTCCTTCACCGCCTTCGCGGCCAGCGGCGCCAGCTCGCTGTCGCCCTGAGCCAGCTCCGCATAGAGCAGCTCCTGGTACGTCGAGAAGTACAGCTGGCGGGCGATGGTGTGGGCGAAGTCGCCGTTGGGCTGCTCGACGAGCTGGACGTTGCGGAAGGCGCGTTCCTCCCGGCCGAAGGCCAGCTCGTCCTCGTCGCCGACGAGGGAGAGCAGCACCCGGGCCTGGCCCAGCAGGTCCAGCGCGATGTTGGCGAGCGCGACATCCTCTTCGAGGACCGGCGCGTGTCCGGCCCACTCCCCCAGCCGCTGGGCGAGCACCAGGGCGTCGTCACCGAGGGGCAGCGCGGTGCTGACGAGTACCGGGTTCACAGGTGCCGCACCCCTTCCGGGATCTTGTAGAAGGTCGGGTGCCGGTACGGCTTGTCCCCCGCCGGCTCGAAGAACGAGTCCTTCTCGTCCGGCGACGAGGCGGTGATCTGCGTGGACGGCACCACCCATATGGACACGCCTTCCGCGCGCCGGGTGTAGAGGTCGCGCGCGTTGCGCAGCGCCATCTCCGCGTCGGGCGCATGGAGGCTGCCCGCGTGGCTGTGGCTCAGCCCCCGCCGGCTGCGGACGAAGACCTCCCACAGCGGCCAGTCAGTGGCAGTCATCAGCGCACCTCTCCGTGCTCGGTTCCCTGCTTGGCCGCGTATGCCGTGGCCGCTTCCCTGACCCAGGCGCCCTGCTCATGGGCGGTGCGGCGCTGGGTTATGCGTTGTTCGTTGCACGGCCCGTTGCCGCGCAGCACCTCGTGGAACTCGGTCCAGTCGATCGCCCCGAAGTCATGGGCGCCCCGCTCCTCGTTCCACCGCAGTGCGGGGTCGGGGAGGGTGAGCCCGAGGACCTCGGCCTGCGGGACACAGATGTCGACGAAGCGCTGCCGCAGCTCGTCGTTGGAGTGCCGCTTGATCTTCCAGGCCATGGACTGCTCGGAGTGCCCCGACTCGGTGTCCGGCGGGCCGAACATCATCAGCGACGGCCACCACCAGCGGTCCACCGCGTCCTGCGCCATGGCGTGCTGCGCTTCGGTGCCCTGGCTGAGAGCGAGCAGCAGCTCGTACCCCTGCCGCTGGTGGAAGGACTCCTCCTTGCAGATCCGCACCATCGCCCGTGCGTACGGCCCGTACGAGCAGCGGCACAGCGGCACCTGGTTGGTGATCGCGGCGCCGTCCACGAGCCAGCCGACCGCTCCGACATCGGCCCAGGTCAACGTGGGGTAGTTGAAGATCGAGGAGTATCGCTGGCGGCCGGCGTGCAGCTTGTCGAGCAGCTCGTCACGGCCGACTCCGAGGGTTTCGGCGGCGCTGTAGAGGTACAGCCCGTGCCCGGCCTCGTCCTGCACCTTGGCCATCAGGATCGCCTTGCGGCGCAGTGAGGGCGCGCGGCTTATCCAGTTGGCCTCGGGCTGCATTCCGATGATCTCGGAATGCGCGTGTTGCGCCATTTGGCGGATAAGCGTCGCGCGGTACGCGTCAGGCATCCAGTCACGCGGCTCGATCCGAGAGTCTTCGGCAAGTGCTGACTCGAAGGCGGCGAGAAGACCGGCCTGCGGTGCCGCCTCCTCGACCGTGGCTGCCGTGGTCATGTGTGCCCCCTACGTTGTCCGGCTCAACCGACCGACCGATCGTTCGGTTCAATGGTCGGCTGAGCGCCTTAGGGTGTCAAGGCCATCCGGCGGCTGTGGATAACCCAGTACGGTCACCGGTGGCGCGAGGGCATGAGTAGCGTTCCGTGCGGAAGCGGAACGCGGTGAGGAACGGGGAGACCATGGAGCCACCTGAGAGGCCGGAACCGGGGACGGGACCGGGCGCGGACCCTGGAGCGGGCGCGGGTCCGGTGGCGCGGGCCGATGCCGGAGCCGAGTCGGGAATCCGAGCGGACGGCGAGGCCCGGGCCGACGTCGGAGCGGACACCGAAACGGACGGCGGAGCGGACCCCGGAACGCCGGCGCTGCCGGTCCTGTCCACCGGGTCCTGGATCGTCGTCTCGCTCGCCGTGGCGGCTGTCGCGGTCGGCGTCGTCTTCCACCTCGCCATGGTGTTCCTGCACGTCGCGCCGTCGAACACGGCCAGCAAGGAGTACCAGTCGACGGTCGACTCGTACATCTACCCCGAGTTCGAACAGAACTGGAAGCTCTTCGCGCCCGACCCGCTCCAGCAGAACATCCACGTGCAGGCACGTGCCCAGGTGCGCGGTCCCGACGGCGGACTGCAGACGACCGGCTGGGTCGACCTCACCGACATCGATCTGACCGGTATCCGGCACACCGTCGCCCCCAGCCACACGCGGCAGAACGAGCTGCGCCGGGCCTGGAACTTCTACACCTCCTCGCACGGCGCCAACAACACGCCCACCGGTGTGCGCGGCCGGCTCAGCCAGGAGTACGTGCAGCGGATCGTGGAGAACCGGTTCGGCCCCAAACTGAACGGCGGCGACGTCGTCCGCGTGCAGGCCCGCTCCGCATCCGTGCAGGTCGCCGCGCCCTCGTGGAGTGACTCGAAGGCCAACAACGAGACGCAGTACCAGGAGACGCTCTGGTGGTCGGTGGCCACCCCCGGACAGGAGAACGCCTCGTGAGCGCTCGCAAGGATCTGCCGCCCTCCCCCTTCGCGGGCCTCGGCGGCACGTTCGACACTGGGCTGACCCGCGGTCTGGCCCGGATCACCACCACCGCCGTGGGGCCGTACCAGAGCGCGGTCGTGCGGATCGGCTTCTCGCTGACCTGGCTGCTCTTCCTGCTGCGCGAGCTGCCGCACCGCGCCGAGCTGTACGGTCCTGACGGCGTGTGGACCTGGGACATGGCCCAGCGGCTGATGGCCGACAACGGCACCGGCGCGTTCAGCGTGCTGATGTGGACCGACAGCCAGGTCTGGTTCGAGGTGGTCTACGCGGGCGCGATCATCGCGAGCCTGCTGCTGCTGCTCGGCTGGCGGACCCGTACGTCCGCCCTGCTGTTCATGATCAGTGTGCTGTCGCTGCAGAACCGCAGCATCTTCATGGGCGACGGCGGCGACAACGTCATCCACCTGATGGCGATCTACCTGGTGCTGACCCGCTGCGGCCAGGTCTGGTCCCTCGACAAGCGACGCGCCGACCGCATGCAAAAGCGGGCGCAGGACCGGACGCGGGACCGCACGCAGGACGGAACCCCGAAGGCGGAGCTGGATGCGACCGGCGTGGTCCTGTGGTCCTTGCTGGGTGCCGCGCTCGTCCTCATCACCCTGCTGGGGAAGCTCGGCCAGTTCTGGGGGGTGACTTTCTGGGGCTTCTGGCTGGCGCAGGCGGCCTGGTGGGCGGTGCGGCGCTACGCGCCCGGCGAGCCCCGCAAGGTGCTGGACATCCTCGCCAACCTCATCCACAACGGCGGCATGCTCGTGATCGTCGTCGAGGTCTGCCTGATCTACGCGACGGCGGGCTGGTACAAGATCCAGGGCTCCCGCTGGCAGGACGGCACCGCGCTGTACTACCCGCTGCACCTGGACGACTTCACCCCCTGGCCCGCGCTCTCGCACGCTCTCGCCGGCGCCGGCCTCATCGTCATGGCGATCACCTACGGCACGGTGATCGTCCAGGTCGCCTTCCCCTTCACGCTCTTCAACCGCCGGGTGAAGAACGTGCTGCTCATCGCGATGATCATCGAGCACGCATCGATCGCGGTGGTGCTCGGCCTGCCGTTCTTCTCCCTGGCGATGATCGCGGCCGACGCCGTCTTCCTCCCCACGAACTTCCTGCGCTGGGCGGGCAGCCGGATCGCCGGTCTGGTGCCGAGCGGTCTGCGCGGCCAGACCGAATCTCGCAGCGGCGACCCGCGGGACCGGGATCAGGATCAGGACCGGGATCAGGTCCGGGAGCTGGGACCGACGATCGGGCGGCCCGCCACCGAGCCGCAGCTGGCACACGGGGAGCCCGGCGGCGGAGACGGCTACCGCGTCTAGGGTCTGTCCGGACAGGGCCCGGACGGTCCTAGAGCAGCCCGGCGCCCGGTGCGGGGAGCCAGTGGTAGAGCGCCATCGCCACCGTGGTGGCCAGGTTGAAGCTGGAGACGTGCGGGCGCATGGGTACCGCGATCAGTTCGCTCGCCCGCCCGCGCATCTCCGGCGAGATCCCGTGCCGCTCGGAGCCGAACGCGAGGAGCGCGTCGTCCGGGATCACGGTCGACCTGATGTCCGTCCCCTCCGGATCCAGGACGTAGAGCGGCCCGGACGGCAGGTCCGGGAGGTCCAGCCGTTCGACCGCGGTGGCGAAGTGCAGGCCGGCGCTCGCCCGCACGACGTTCGGGTGCCAGGGGTCGATGTCTCCGGTGGTGATCACCCCGGTCGCGCCGAACCCGGCGGCCAGCCGGATCACGGCCCCGATGTTGCCGAGGTTCCGCGGGTTGTCCAGGACGACGACGGGTGACCGCCGGGGAGAGGCGTTCAGCGCTTCGAGGTTGGAGCCGGCGCCGGGCCTGGCGGCGAACGCGGCCACACCTGTCGGATGGATCCTCGGCAGCAGCTCACGCAGCACCGGCCCGGGAACCTCGACGAGAATCGCGTCGAGCCGGTCGGCGACATCGCCCGCGAGCTCTTCGGCGAGTGCGAGGGCGGCCGCCCGGTCACTGGTCAGTGCCATCCGCACCTCCGCGCCGAAGCGCAGTGCGTGCTTGAGGGCATGGAAGCCGTCGAGCAGAACGGCGCCGGGGGCCGCCTCGCGCCACTGTCGTGCCGCGCGCCCGGCCTCGTCTTCCGCTTCCGTCATGGCCTCAGCGTACGGCGCCGGGAGGGCTGCCCCGCCAGGGCGCTGAGCTGGGCCGAGCCGGTGCTGAGCGGGCGGGGGAGCCCCGTCCGGAGTGACAGGGCAACTCGGGACGGGGCCGGATGGGGACAGGCGCGCTATACGGGCCTGCGCACCTCGATGACGCGGAAGCGGCCGGCTACGAATGCCCCGTCGCAGAGCGCAGCGTTGGCCGCCGGGTTACCGCCCGAACCGTGGAAGTCGGAGAAGGCCGAGGTCTGGTTGACGTAGACCCCGCCGGTCAGGTTCAGGGAGAGCTGGGCGCATTCCTCCCAGCACGCCTCCTCCAGCAGCCGCTCCACATCAGTTGAGGTGGTGTAGCCGCCGACCGTCATGGCGCCCTTCTCCCGGACGGTGCGGCGCAGCAGCTCCACCGCGTCGGCCGTGGAGTCGACCGCGACGGCGAACGACACCGGTCCGAAGCACTCCGTCAGATACGCGGCCTGGTCGTCGGGCTTGGCACCGTCCAGCTTCACCAGCACCGGTGTGCGGACCGTGGCGTCCGGGAAGTCCGGGTGGGTGACGGCCCGGGAGGCGAGTGCCACCTCACCGATCGAGGGGGCCGCCTCCAGTCGCGTCTTCACATCCGGGTTGACCAGCGCGCCCAGCAGGGCGTTGGCCCGTGCGTCGTCACCGAGCAGTCCTTCGACGGACGCGGCCAGATCGGCCACCACCTCGTCGTACGTCCGGTGGCCCGCGTCGGTGGTGATGCCGTCACGGGGGATGAGCAGGTTCTGCGGGGTGGTGCACATCTGGCCGCTGTACAGGGACAGCGAGAAGGCCAGGTTGCTGAGCATCCCCTTGTAGTTGTCCGTCGAGTCGATGACGACGGTGTTGACGCCGGCCTTCTCGGTGTAGACCTGCGCCTGGCGGGCGTTGGTCTCCAGCCAGTCGCCGAAGGCGGTGGAGCCGGTGTAGTCGATGATGCGGATCTCGGGCCGCACGGCGAGCGTCTTGGCCAGCCCCTCGCCGGGCCGCTCGGTGGCCAGCGCGACCAGGTTGGCGTCGAAGCCCGCCTCGGCCAGTACCTCACGGGCGACCGCGACGGTCAGTGCGAGCGGCAGGACGGCCCGCGGGTGCGGCTTGACCAGCACCGGGTTGCCGGTCGCCAGGGAGGCGAAGATGCCCGGGTAGCCGTTCCAGGTCGGGAAGGTGTTGCAGCCGACCACGAGGGCGACGCCGCGCGGCACGGCCGTGAAGTTCTTCTGCAGCCGCAACGGGTCCCGCTTGCCCTGCGGTTTGACCCATTCGGCCGAATCCGGGGTACGGACCTGCTCGGCGTACGCGTACGTCACGGCCTCCAGGCCGCGGTCCTGCGCATGGGGCCCACCGGCCTGGAACGCCATGGTGAAGGCCTGGCCCGAGGTGTGCATCACCGCGTGAGCGAACTCGTTGGTCCTGGCATTGATCCGCGTCAGGATCTCCAGGCACACCATCGCCCGCAGCTCGGGTCCCGCGTCCCGCCACGCGGGGATGCCTGCCCGCATCGCCGGCAGCAGCACCTCGATGTCCGGGTGCGGGTACTCGATTCCGAGCTCGATCCCGTAGGGCGAGGTCTCGCGGCCGGTCCAGTCGTCGGTGCCCGGCTGGTCGAGCACGAAGCGCTGACCCAGCAGCGCGTCGAACGCGCCCTTGCCGTCGGCTCCGTCTCCGTAAGCCTTCGGGTGTTCGGGATACGGCGACCAGAACTCACGGGTCCTGATCGCTTCGAGTGCCTTGTCGAGAGTGCCGCGATGCCGTTCGATCAACGGGACAGCGGTGAGATCGGCGGCCAATGGGACCAACTCCTCGTCGAGCTGGGCTGGATATGGGAACACCGCTAGATTAACCGAATGTTCGGTCGGTTCAAGAGGGCGGCCGGACCTGTGGACAACTTGGCGAGGAGCAGTCGGCATCATGATCGCGCTTGATCGAAACCGCACCGTCGCTGTCGTCGGCGCCGGCACGATGGGCCAGGGAATCGCCCAGGTCGCCCTGGTCGCGGGCCATCGCGTGCGGCTCTACGACGCCGTTCCCGGCAGTGCCGAGCGCGGTGCTTCGGCCGTCGCAGCACGGCTCTCCCGGCTGGCTGAAAAGGGCCGGATGGACTCGGCCGAACGTGATGCAGCCGTCGCCCGGCTCACTGCCGCCGCCTCCCTCGGCGAGCTGGCCGACGCCGCGCTCGTCATCGAGGCGATCATCGAGGACCTCCCCGCCAAGCAGCGGCTCTTCACCGAGCTGGAGGACGTCGTCGACGACGCGTGCCTGCTGGCCACCAACACCTCCTCGCTCTCCGTGACCGCCGTCGCCGGCGCCCTGCGCCGCCCCGGCCGCTTCGTGGGCCTGCACTTCTTCAATCCGGCGCCGCTCCTGCCCCTCGTGGAGGTCGTCTCGGCCGCCACCACCGACGAGGACGCCGCGGCCACCGTGTACGCGACCGCCGCCGCCTGGGGCAAGTCCCCGGTGCGCTGCACCGACACCCCCGGATTCATCGTCAACCGGATCGCCCGCCCCTTCTACGCCGAGGCCTTCCGCCTCTACGAGGAGGGGGCCGCCGATCCCGCCACCATCGACGCGGTCCTGCGGGAGTGCGGCGGATTCGCGATGGGCCCGTTCGAGCTGACCGACCTGATCGGCCAGGACGTGAACGAGGCCGTCACCCGCTCCGTCTGGGAGTCGTTCTTCCACGACCCCAAGTTCACGCCGTCGCTCGCACAGCGCCGCCTCGTCGAATCCGGACGGCTCGGCCGCAAGTCGGGGCGCGGCTGGTTCCGCCACGGGGACGAGGACCGGCCGCTCCCGGCGACGGCGGCTCCCGCGCCGGCTCCGGAGCGGGTGACGGTCCTGGGCGACCTGGGGCCGGCGGCGGAACTCGTCGCCCTCATGGAGGAGGCGGGCATCCACGTCGACCACGAGGAGGAGGGCTCCGGGGCCATCGTCCTGGGTGACGACGACTGGCTCTTCCTCGCGGACGGCTCCTACGCCACCGAGCGTGGCGACAGCGTGATCCACTTCGACCTCGCCCTGGACTACCGGGCCGCCACCCGGATCGCGCTGGCGCCGGGGGACACCGCGCGGCCCGAGGCCGTTCAGGCGGCCGTCGGGCTGTTCCAGGCGCTGGGCAAGCAGGTCAGCGTGATCGAGGACGTCCCCGGCATGATCGTCGCCCGCACGGTGGCGATGCTCGTGGACCTCGCCGCCGACGCGGTCGCCAAGGCGGTCGCCTCGCCCGCCGACATCGACACCGCGATGCGGCTGGGCGTGAACTATCCCCTCGGTCCGCTGGAGTGGGGCGACCGCCTCGGTGCGCACTGGGTGTGCGTCGTCCTGTCCGAGCTGCACGATGCGTGCCCCGGTGGCCGCTACGCCCCGTCGCAGCTGCTGCGCCGCCGTACGGCCGCCGAGGGGAAGCTGTTCTAATCGTGACCATGGCCGAGCCCCCCAGTCCCCGCGTCAAACGGGACACGTACACCCCCGACACGCTGCTCGCCGTCGCCGTCGAGGTGTTCAACGAGCGCGGCTACGACGGCACCTCAATGGAGGATCTCTCCCGCGCCGCCGGAATCTCCAAGTCCTCGATCTACCACCATGTGCGCGGCAAGGAGGAGCTGCTCCACCGCGCCGTGGGGCGGGCCCTGGACGGCCTGTTCGGCATTCTGGAGGAGCCGCAGGCGCGGCAGGGGCGGGCGATCGAGCGGTTGGAGTACGTCACCCGGCGTACCGCCGAGGTGCTCATGGAGGAGCTGCCCTACGTCACCCTGCTGCTGCGGGTGCGCGGGAACACCAGTACCGAACGCTGGGCGATGGAGCGGCGGCGCGAGTTCGACCAGCGGGTGTCCGACCTGCTGAAGGCCGCCGCGAGCGAGGGTGATCTCCGCTCCGACATGGACATCCGGCTGGCGACGCGGCTGCTCTTCGGCATGATCAACTCCATCGTGGAGTGGTACCGGCCCGACGCCAAGGGCGCGATCGACGGGGAACACGTCGCGGACGCCGCAGTACGGCTGGCCTTCGAGGGACTGCGCACGTAGCCGAACCGTGAGGTCCAGACCATTGACCCGTGAGTGGGGCCGCCGACACCATCCAGCCATGTACTCAGCTGGACGCACCCGGACCTTCCGCGTGATCGCCGCCACGGCTCTGGCCACCGCGCTCCCCCTGTTGCTGACGGCCTGCGGTGACGACGGGGGCAGGGACACCGAGTTCGCGGAGTCCACCAAGGCGCTCAGCAAGGCCTCGGCGAAGGCCAAGGAGAACTCGCTGTACATCGTGACCGGGAGTCACCACGGAGTGTCGATGCTAGACGACGCCGAGAACTGGGCGAAGGTCACCGCTTTCCTGAAGAAGTACGGCGGCTGAGAGAAGCGCTGCGGGCGGGCGAGGCAAGGCGTTCGACGGGCCGGCCGGGGGGAACCCGGCCGGCTCAGTCGCCGACCACGAGATCCGTCTCCTCGAAGACCAGCAGCGTCCGGCTGCTGAGGACCTCCGGGATGGCCTGGATGCGGGTCAGCACGAGCTCGCGGAGGCTGCGGTTGTCCGCGGTGTGCACCAGCATCAATACATCGAAATCTCCGCTTACCAGGGCAATATGGGCTACGCCCGGAAGAGTGAGAAGTGTTTCCCGGACCGTCCGCCAGGAGTTCTGAACGATCTTGAGGGTGATGTAGGCCGACGCGCCCTGCCCGGCGCGTTCGTGGTCCACCCGGGCGGTGAATCCGCGGATGACGCCGTCCTCGATGAGGCGGTTGATCCGGGCGTAGGCGTTCGCCCGCGAAACGTGCACGCGCTCGGCCACAGAACGGATCGAGGCGCGTCCGTCCTCCTGCAGCAGCCGCAGAATCGTCCGGTCGATGGGATCGAGGGGACGACTCTGCGGATCGGGCTCGGCCATCTGTTCTCGCGGCATGCCCCCGGACCTCCCTACCATGGACGTACTGGCTCCATTCCAGGCTGTGCAGAACCGTTTGTCCACAGGCTGAACGTACCTGTGGCCAAAATGCCTCCGACAACCGAACAATCGGTTGGGAGGACGCGATCCGTCCTCCAACCTACGAGGAGGTGCTCGCGATGACCGTCATGGACCAGAAACCCGCCCCTGGCCACAGGCATGGGGGACCCCAGCGCCCCCCCATCGACGCCACGCCGCTGCTGCCCGAGACGGAACCGTTCCGGCTGCTGGGCACCCCCGCCGCTGCCAAGATCGACCCGGCGCTGCTCACCGAGCTCTACGGCCATCTCGTGCGCGGCCGCCGGTACAACCGGCAGGCCACCGCGCTGACCCGGCAGGGCCGGCTGGCGGTCTACCCCTCCAGCACCGGTCAGGAAGCCTGCGAGGTCGCCGCCGCCCTGGCGCTGCGCCCCCAGGACTGGCTCTTCCCGAGCTACCGCGACACGCTCGCGGTCATCGCCCGCGGTGTGGACCCGGTCGAGGCGCTCACCCTGCTGCGCGGTGACTGGCACACCGGCTACGACCCGCGCGAACACCATGTGGCACCGCTCAGCACCCCGCTGGCCACCCAGCTCCCGCACGCGGTCGGCCTCGCGCACGCCGCCCGCCTCCAGGGCGATGACGTGGTCGCGCTCGCCATGGTCGGCGACGGCGGCACCAGCGAGGGCGATTTCCACGAGGCGCTGAACTTCGCGGCTGTCTGGAACGCGCCGGTGGTCTTCCTCGTGCAGAACAACGGCTTCGCCATCTCCGTACCGCTCGACAAGCAGAGCGCCGCCCCGTCGCTCGCCCACAAGGCGGTCGGTTACGGCATGCCCGGCCGGCTCGTGGACGGGAACGACGCGCCCGCCATGCACCAGGTGCTCACCGAGGCCGTCGACCGCGCCCGCGCGGGCGGTGGACCGACCCTCGTCGAGGCGGTCACCTACCGCATGGAAGCGCACACCAACGCCGACGACGCCACCCGCTACCGGGAGGACTCCGAGGTCGAGGCCTGGCGCGAGCACGACCCGATCACCTTGTTGGAGCGGGAGTTGACCGCGCGCGGACTGCTCGACGACACGATGAGGCACGTCGCCGAGGAAGCCGCCGAGAAGATGGCCGCGGACCTGCGCGACCGGATGAACGCGGAACCGCTGCTGGACCCGATGGACCTCTTCACCCACGTCTACGCCGAGCCGACCCCCCAGCTGCGGGAGCAGGCGGCCATGCTGCGCGCCGAGCTCGACGCAGAGCTCGACGGCGGACACACCGATCACACCGAACATGCCGGAGCCGGTTCATGAGCACCGCGACCGCCCCCGCCGCCACCGCGCGCAAGCCCGCCACCATGGCGCAGGCGCTCAACCGGGCGCTGCGGGACGCCATGGCCGAGGATCCGGCCGTCCACGTACTCGGTGAGGACGTCGGCGCTCTCGGCGGCGTCTTCCGGATCACGGACGGCCTCACGAAGGAGTTCGGCGAGACCCGCTGTACGGACACCCCGCTCGCCGAGGCGGGAATCCTCGGCACCGCGGTCGGCATGGCGATGTACGGGCTGCGGCCGGTCGTCGAGATGCAGTTCGACGCCTTCGCCTATCCCTCCTTCGAGCAGCTGATCAGCCACGTGGCCAAGATGCGCAACCGCACCCGCGGGGCATTGCCGCTGCCGATCACGATCCGGGTGCCCTACGGCGGCGGCATCGGCGGTGTGGAGCACCACAGCGACTCCTCCGAGGCGTACTACCTGCACACCCCCGGCCTGCACGTGGTCACCCCGGCGACGGTCGGGGACGCGTACGGGCTGCTGCGGGCCGCCATCGCCTCGGACGATCCGGTGGTCTTCCTGGAGCCGAAGCGGCTCTACTGGTCGAAGGACGACTGGAACGCCGACGAACCGGCGGCGGTGGAGCCGATAGGGCGCGCTGTCGTGCGGCGCCCGGGGCGCAGCGCCACCCTCATCACCTACGGCCCCTCCCTGCCGGTATGCCTCGAAGCCGCTGAAGCGGCCCGCGAAGAAGGCTGGGACCTCGAAGTCCTCGACCTGCGCAGCCTGGTGCCCTTCGACGACGAGACGGTCGCGGCAGCGGTGCGCAGGACGGGTCGGGCCGTCGTCGTGCACGAGTCCGCCGGATTCGGCGGCGCCGGAGCGGAGATCGCGGCGCGGGTCACCGAGCGTTGCTTCCACCACCTCGAAGCACCGGTGCTGCGCGTCGCGGGCTTCGACATCCCGTACCCGCCGCCGATGCTGGAACGGCACCATCTGCCCAGCGTGGACCGGATCCTGGATGCGGTCGGCCGGCTCCAGTGGGAGGCGCACTGATGGCCGTCGTGAAGGAGTTCACCCTCCCCGACCTGGGCGAAGGGCTGACCGAGGCGGAGATCGTCCGCTGGCTGGTGCAGGTCGGCGAGGTCGTCGCCATCGACCAGCCGGTCGTCGAGGTCGAGACGGCCAAGGCCGTGGTCGAAGTCCCGTGCCCCTACGGGGGCGTCGTCACCGCCCTGTATGGCGCGGAAGGCGAATCGCTGGCCGTGGGCCGTCCCCTGATCACGGTGGCGGTCGGATCCGCGGTGAACTCCGAAGCCTCCGGCGGAAACTCCGGTACTTCCGGCGGTGCCGCCAGTGGTGGCGCTGCCGCTGCCGGTGGTGCCGGTGAGGGGTCCGGGAACGTCCTCGTCGGCTACGGCACGGCCGCGCCGGGCGCGCGGCGTCGCAGGGTCCGGCCGATGGCGGCTCAGGACCTGACGCCGGTATCCGTCGTGGCGGCCGCTCCGGTGGCTGCACCGGCTCCCCCGGCGGCATCCCAAGCAGCACCCGCCCCCGCATCCGTGGCCGCACCCTCGTCCGTCGAGGGTCCCGTGGCGGTCATTTCGCCGCTGGTGCGGCGGATCGCGCGTGAGCACCGGCTCGACCTGCGGTCGCTGACCGGTTCGGGACCGGACGGGCTGATCCTGCGCGCGGACGTGGAACGGGCGGTGGCCGCGGCGAGCGCCGGCACGGCATCGGCGCCGGTCGCGACAGCACCGGCCACAGCGACCGTTCCCACGGCCGGTCCGGCCGCCGCCGTGGCGGGGGAGCGTGTGCCGTTGCGCGGAATCCGGGGAGCGGTGGCCGAGAAGCTCAGCCGCAGCCGCCGGGAAATACCCGACGCCACGTGCTGGGTGGACGCCGACGCCACGGAATTGCTCGCGGCCAGGGCAGCCATGAACGCGGGCGGCGGCCCGAAGGTGTCCGTGCTCGCGCTGCTCGCACGCATCTGTACGGCGGCGCTGGCGCGGTATCCGGAGCTCAACGCCACCGTCGACACCGAGCGGAACGAGATCGTGCGGCTGCCCGCCGTGCACCTCGGCTTTGCCGCGCAGACGGAACGCGGGCTGATGGTCCCGGTCGTCAGGGACGCGCAGGCGCGGACGACCACAGGTCTGGCGGCGGAGATCGTCCGCCTCACCGAGGCCGCCCGAACCGGCCGCCTCACGCCCGCGGATCTCACCGGCGGCACCTTCACCCTCAACAACTACGGAGTGTTCGGTGTCGACGGCTCGACGCCGATCATCAACCACCCCGAGGCCGCGATGCTCGGAGTCGGCCGAATAGCCGCCAAAGCCTGGGTCCACCAGGGGGAACTGGCCGTTCGGCAGGTCGTCCAGCTGTCGTTCACCTTCGATCACCGGGTGTGTGACGGCGGTACGGCGGGCGGCTTCCTGCGCTTCGTCGCCGACTGCGTGGAACAGCCGGCGGTGCTGCTCGCCGCGGTCTGAGCGAGGTGAGGCCCGGCGACGGCAGGAGCGTGCAGGACCACGCACGACCGCCGGGGCTGGCCTCACGGCATACTGCGCGGTATGAGTGCACATGACGCCGTGGTGCTGGCGGGCGGCGCCGCCAGGCGCCTGGGCGGAGCGGACAAGCCGGGGCTGGAAGTCGCGGGGCGGCCGCTGCTCGACCGGGTGCTGGAGGCCTGCGAGGGCGCCGTCGCCACGGTGGTCGTCGGTCCGCGCAGGCCCACCGGGCGGCCGGTCCTGTGGGCCCGGGAGGATCCACCGGGCGGCGGACCGCTGCCCGCCCTCGCCGCGGGTCTGGTGCGGGCCGGCACGGACACGGTTCTGGTGTTCGCCGCCGACATGCCCTTCCTGACGCGGACGACGGCGGACGCGCTGCGGGAGGCGCTGCGGCGGGAGGAGGACGTGGACGGGGTCGTGCTGACCGACCCGTCCGGCCGGGACCAGCCGCTGGCCGCGGCCTACCGTACGGAGGCGCTGCGCCGGGGGCTGGCGCTGATCGCCACCGAGCACGGCACGCTCGTCGGGCTGCCGTTGCGACTGCTCACCGAGGAGCTCCGGCTGTACCGGCTGCCGGACCCTTCGGGCTCGGATTCCTTCGACTGCGACACCTGGGACGATGTCGCCGCCGCACGGGCGCGACTGGAACAGGGGTGAGCCTGCGCGGCGATGGGCCCGGCATCGGGGACCATGGGCGTGTGTTGGATGAATGGATCGCCGCAGCCAAGGCCGAACTGGGGATCGAGCTCGAGGTCGACACCGCAGTCCTCCTCGACCTCGCCCGTGATGCCGCGCATGGTGTCGCCCGCCCCGCCGCACCGCTGACCACCTTCCTGGTCGGCTATGCCGCCGCCCAGTCCGGTGGCGGCCCCGAGGAAGTGCGCAACGCCGCCCGCAAGGCGGCCGAACTCGCCGAACGCTGGTCCGCCGAGGCCGACGCGGCCGACGCGGCCGCCAAACCCGGCGTGACCGCCGGGGGCAGCGATCCCGGGCCGTCCGAGGCAGGGAGCCCGGCCGGATGACGGGCCGGACGTCGGGGCCCGCGGACCAGGAGGCGGCCGCGCTCAACGCGACGGGCGAAGCCCTGATGCTCGCCAACGAGGGGAGGACCGCCAACGCGTACGCGGCCGGGTACGGCAGCGAACGACCGGGCGGAACAGGCGGGCCCGCTGGACCTGGCGGGCCCGGTGGCCCGGGTAGCAGCGCGGACGGCGGGCCGAACCAGGGCGCCGGCCCCAACCCCGGCGACGGCCCCAACCTCCACCCGGGTCGTCACTCCGACCACAACTCCGACCGCAACCCCAGCCTCGATCCCCTTGCCACCGCAGGGCTCGACACCGGCAGCGCGGAATCCGCCGCCCCCGAACCCGCCCCCAAGTCCGCGCCCCGGCACCGGCATCACGACCTCACCTGGCCCGAGGCCCGCAGGACCGCGCGCGCCGCGGGCCGGCGGCTGCCCGCCGTCAGCCGGCCGCTCGCCGGAGCGCTCGGCCACGCGCTCGCCGCCCCGCTCACCGCGCTGACCGATCTGCCGTCCTTCGACACCTCGGCGATGGACGGCTGGGCCGTGGCCGGCCCGGGCCCCTGGGTGCTGGAGACCCGGCAGCTCCTCGCGGGCCAGCGGCCCGGTGTGGCGCTGCTCGACGGCCATGCCATCGCCATCGCGACCGGCGCGGCCCTCCCGCCCGGCGCCACCGCGATCATCCGTCGCGAGCACGGCCGTACCGAACGCCGTACCGACGGCGAGCTGCTGCATGCCACCCATGGCGCGCCCACCCCCGGCCAGGACGTACGCCCGCGCGCCCAGGAGTGCCGAGGGGGAGAAGAACTGCTCTCCCCCGGCGTCGTCGTCACCCCGGCGGTGCTCGGTCTCGCGGCGGCGGCCGGTTACGACGAGCTGCGCGTCACCACGCGCCCCCGGGTGGAAGTGCTGGTTCTCGGTGACGAGCTGCTCGACCACGGACTCCCCCACGCCGGATTCGTCCGGGACGCCCTCGGCCCGATGCTGGCGCCGTGGCTGGAGGCGCTCGGCGCCGACGTGATCGGTACGCGGCGCGTGGTCGACGAGGTCGACGCCCTCGCGATCGCGGTCGGTGAAACCACCGCCGACCTGCTGATCACCACAGGTGGGACGGCAAGCGGTCCGGTCGATCACGTCCACCCCGTCCTGCATTCGATGGGCGCGAAGCTGCTCGTCGACGGAGTCGCCGTGCGCCCCGGCCATCCCATGCTGCTGGCCGAACTCCCCGGGGGCGGGCACCTCGTCGGGCTGCCGGGCAATCCGCTGGCGGCGGTCTCCGGTGTCGTCACCCTCGTCGCCCCGCTGCTGCGCTCGCTCGCGGGCCGTCCGGTCCCGGCCCCGTACACCGCGGCGCTCACCGCGGATGTGCCCGGCCATCCCACCGACACCCGGCTGGTGCCGGTGGTCTTCGACGACGAATCGGCCGTCGTCCCGCTGCACTTCCACGGCCCGGCCATGTTGCGGGGCCTGGCCGGCGCGGACGGACTGGCGGTCATTCCGCCCGGCGGCGCGGCCGCCGGACAGGAGACGGCCGTGCTGGATCTGGCCTGGGGGACCGCCGGTTGCTGATTCCCGCCCCGGACACGATCACCGGCTCCACCAGTTCCAATGGAGTCGGCCGGCGTCCGCGCGGCGGCAGGCGGCGGCGGGGCATCACCGAGGGCAGAGGCATCACCAGAGCCACCGACAGTGCGAGCCGCACGAGAACCACGAGGTGAAGTCCGTTGAAGCTGCCCCGCCACGACGCTGCCGCGGGCCGGGCGGACAGCGGCGCCGAACCCCACAACGACTCCCACAACGACCCCCACACGGACCCCGACAACGATCGGGACACCGGACACCACGCATGGGGCGGCCAGCGCGGCAGCCATCCCGCCGACCATGAAAGCCCCGGCAGCCTCGCCTACAAGGTGATGTTCCCCCGGCAGGCCACGGGCCCGCTGGTCCAGGTCTCGCGCCGGCTCGCGATGGCGCTGCTCGTGCTGCTGGCCACGGTCCTCATTGTCTATCTGGACCGCGGCGGATACCACGACAACGCCGACGGCTCCGTCTCGTTCCTCGACGCGCTCTACTACGCGACGGTCACGCTCTCGACGACCGGCTACGGCGACATCGTCCCCTACAGCGTCAGCGCGCGGCTGTGCAACGTCTTCCTGGTGACGCCGCTGCGCGTCATCTTCCTGATCATCCTGGTCGGCACCACCCTCGAAGTGCTCACGGAGCGCACCCGCGAGCAATGGCGGCTCAAACGCTGGAGGTCCACCTTGCGCGACCACATCGTCATCGTCGGATACGGCACCAAGGGCCGGTCCGCCGCACAGACGCTGCTCGGCCGGGGGACTCCGGTCGAGAAGATCGTGATCGTCGACCCCAGCCCCAAGGTGATCCAGGCGGCCACCGCCGAGGGCTTCGTCGGGGTGGTGGGCGACGCGACGCGCAATGACGTGCTGCTGCGTGCCGAGGCCGAGCGCGCCAAGGAGATCGTGATCGCGGCGCAGCGCGACGACACCGCCGTCCTGGTCACCCTGACCGCCCGGCAGCTCAACAAGCGGGCGTACATCGTCGCTTCGGTGCGCGAGGAGGAGAACGCCCCGCTGCTGCGCCAGTCCGGCGCAAACGCGGTGATCACGAGCTCCAGCGCCGCCGGCCAGCTGCTCGGCCTGTCGATGCTGAGCCCGAGCGTGGGCCGGGTGATGGACGACCTGATCACGTACGGCAGCGGCCTCGACCTCATCGAGCGCCCGGTCACCAAGGCCGAGGTAGGGAAGGCGCCGCGGGACGTGTCCGATCTCGTCGTCTCCATCAAGCGCGGCCACCGGCTGCTGGGCTTCGACGATCCGGAGGCGGCCACGCTGCAGTTCGCCGACCGCCTCATCGCCATCCATCGTGCGGGCCACGACCTGCCGTCCGGAGAGTAGCCTCGCGCTCATGTATGCGATCACCATCCCCGAAGCCGGCGGACCCGAGGCGCTCGTCTGGGCCGAGGTCGCGGACCCCGAACCCGCCGCGGGCGAGGTCCTGGTCGAGGTCGTGGCCGGCGCCGTCAACCGCGCCGATCTGCTGCAACGCCAGGGCTTCTACGATCCGCCGCCCGGCTCGTCCCCCTATCCGGGCCTGGAGTGTTCCGGCCGGATCTCCGAACTCGGCCCCGGCGTCTCCGGCTGGGCGGTCGGCGACGAGGTGTGCGCGCTGCTCGCGGGCGGCGGCTACGCGCAGAAGGTCGTCGTACCGGTCGGGCAGTTGCTGCCGGTGCCCAAGGGCGTCGATCTGGTGGCCGCCGCCGCGCTGCCCGAGGTGGCGTGCACCGTATGGTCCAACGTCTTCATGGTCGCGCACCTGCGCCCCGGCGAGACGCTGCTGGTCCACGGCGGTTCGAGCGGTATCGGCACTATGGCGATCCAGCTCGCGAAGGCGGTCGGCGCCAAGGTCGCGGTGACGGCCGGCAGCCCGGAGAAGCTGGAGGCGTGCCGGGAGCTGGGCGCGGACATCCTGATCAACTACCGCGAGGAGGACTTCGCGGAGCTGGTCACGGCGGACGTGATCCTCGACATCATGGGCGCGAAGTACCTCGAACGGAACGTGGACGCGCTGGCGGTCAACGGTCGGCTCGTCATCATCGGACTGCAGGGCGGCGTCAAGGGCGAACTGAACCTCGCCAAGATGCTGGCCAAGCGGGCGGCGGTGGCGGCGACCTCGCTGCGCGGGCGCCCGCTGGGCGAGAAGGCCGCGATCGTGGCGGCGGTACGCGAACATGTCTGGCCGCTGCTGGAGGCCGGTACGGTGCGGCCGGTCGTCGACCGTACGATCCCGATGGCCGACGCCGCCGAGGCCCACCGGGTGGTCGAAGCCAGCACCCACATCGGGAAGGTCGTCCTGACGGTCTGACGGGTCTGACAGTTCAAGGAGTCTGACCGCGTAAACCGCGTGGCCGCGTGAGCACGTGAAGGGTCTCGACGCCCGCCCAAGATGCCGCAATTCGCCCTCCATGTGAGGCTTGTTCCACAATGGAGTCGGTGGCGGAGAGGGGCGGGCGTCTTGCGTTCGGCACCCGGTGGGCGAGTGGCGGCGGCAGCCGTACTGACCGGAGCGCTTCTGCTCCTGCCGGTGGCGCCCGGGTGGGCGGCGTCGGGCTTCGCGAGGGTGTCGGCCGGTGCCGTTTTCGTAGCACCGCCGTCCGCACCGCCGCGACTGTCGGCGTTGCTGCGGCTGCCGGAACAACCCGAGCAACCGAAGCAGCCGGAGCAACCGAAGCAGCCCGCGCTACCCAAGCCGCCGCCTCCCGGAGTGCCCGCGCCTCCGGTGACGCCGGGGCAACCGCCCCGTCCCGGCGGGCCCGTGGACACGCCGAAGCCCACCACGCCTAAACCGGCCACCCCCAAGCCCACCTCGCCGAAGCCCACCCCTGCGAAACCACCCACCGTGAAGCCGCCCTCGCTGAAGCCCTCCACGTCGAAGCCCGTCGTGAAGAAGAAGCCCCCGAGGTGGACGGCCTGGCGGCACCGGATGTCCGGCCCGGACGGCTCGGACGTCTCCGGGTCCGACGAGGAGCTGGTCGCAGCGGAGTTCGGGGTACCGGGCGGGCCCCAGCCGGAGGTCGCGGGTGGCGCCGAGGGGTACGGCCCCCAACAGCCCGAGCCCTCCGGCGCGGTTGTCGCCCCGGTTCCGGTGTTGCCGAAAGCGCCCGTTCCGGCAGGCCCGACCGCCGCTCCCGCCGTCGCCGACCAGGATGCCGGGGAGTCCGTCGGCCGCGCGGTGAGCGTGCTTCCGCTCGGTGCCGGGCTGGCTCTGGTCGGACTGGGCCTCGGCTTCCTGGGTCTGCGCCTCCGCAGAAACTGACCCTTCTCAGGCCCGCACCCGACCCACCGGCCTTGCTCTGCGTGACCATACTCGGTATACATACTCAGTATGTCGATCCGTCACGGCCTCCTGGCCCTTCTTGAACGCGGTCCCCGCTACGGGTTCCAGCTGCGCACCGAGTTCGAGTCCCGCACCGGTTCCACCTGGCCGCTGAACGTCGGCCAGGTCTATACGACCCTTGGCCGCCTGGAGCGCGACGGTCTGGTCGTACCTGCCGGGGAGGACGACGGCGGACACGCGCTGTACGCCATCACCGATGAAGGACGCAGCGAACTGCGCACCTGGTTCTCCACACCCGTGGACCGGGCGAATCCACCCCGCAACGAGCTGGCGATCAAGCTCGCGATGGCGGTGGGCTCGTCCGACATCGACATCCGTGCCGTCATCCAGGCGCAGCGTCACCACACCCTCCAGGCCCTGCAGGACTACACCCGGCTGAAGGCCCAGGCGCTCGTCGCGCTGGAGCAGGACCAGAACCGTGACGATGTCGCCTGGCTGCTCGTCATCGAGCAGCTGATCTTCCAGGCGGAGGCCGAGGCCCGCTGGCTCGACCACGCGGAGACCAGGCTCGTGCGGCTGGCCGACGCCGTCGCCGCCGACAAAGGCGACGCTGACGTGAAGAGCGCGGAGCCGGACCCGAAGCAGGCCGCCGCGCACGACAGGGGACTGCGTGCCGCCCTGGCGCGTTCGAGGCCCGGCCGGCGCTGACCCGTACGAACGCCGACCCGGCCGGCGCTGACCCGTACGTCGCCACAACCGTTCCGACCTGACCACAGACCTCAGCACAGACCTCGCACAGACCTCGCACGGACCTCAGCACAGACATCACCACAGACCTGCACACAGACCCGATCACAGGGGGATCAACCCATGTCTGCCCAAGAGCATCAGCCCGTCCTGCAGTTGCAGGAGCTGACCCGAGTTCATGGCAGCGGCACCACGGAAGTGCACGCGCTCCGCGGAATCGACCTGTCCGTCTTCCCCGGTGAACTCGTCGCCGTCATGGGCCCGTCCGGCTCCGGCAAGTCCACGCTGCTGACCATCGCCGGCGGACTCGACCTCCCCACCTCGGGCCGGGTGCTCGTCGAGGGCACCGACCTCACCACCGCCAACCGCAAGCAGATGGCCGCGCTGCGCCGTCGCAGCATCGGGTACGTCTTCCAGGACTACAACCTCATACCGGCGCTGACCGCCGTCGAGAACGTCGCCCTGCCCCGTGAGCTCGACGGCACCTCGGCGCGCAAGGCCCGCCGCGAGGCGATGGAATCGCTGCGGGAGATGGACCTCGACCACCTCGCCGACCGCTTCCCGGACGAGATGTCCGGTGGCCAGCAGCAGCGGGTCGCCATCGCACGGGCGCTGGTCGGCGACCGCCGACTGGTCCTGGCGGACGAGCCGACGGGTGCGCTGGACTCCGAGACCGGCGAGTCGGTGCTCGCGCTGCTGCGGGCCCGCTGCGACGCGGGTGCGGCCGGCGTCCTGGTCACCCACGAGCCGCGCTTCGCGGCCTGGGCGGACCGTGTGGTGTTCCTGCGGGACGGCTCCGTCGTCGACACGACGCTGCGTTCGCAGGCCGAGTCGCTGCTCACCGGCGGTGTGGCTCAGTGAACGGTTGGCTCCATTCCTGGCGTGCGGCGGTGCGGATCGCACGGCGTGACGCCTGGCGCTTCAAGGGACGCAGCATTCTTGTCCTGGCCATGATCGCGTTGCCGATCCTGGGCGTGAGCGCCGCCGACATCACCATCCGCAGCTCGCAGTTGACCGCCGAGCAGTCGCTGACCCGCGACCTCGGTGCCGCCGACGCCGAGCTCTCCGACGCCGGGTACGACGGTCTGCCGATCTACCAGTCCCCGGACGGCAGGAACAAATCCCTGGTCAACGAGAATGCTTCGGGACAGGTGGTGTCGGGCGGCAGCGGCGCCGGTGCCGATGTTCCGGCCGCCATCCCGGCCGGGGCGAAGACGTTGAAGGACTCCGTCGGCACGGGCAAGGTCCACACGAAGTACGGCCTGCTGGACGTCGACATCCGTGAGCTGAAGGCCTCGGACCCGATCGCCGCCGGGATCATGGCGCTGGACCGCGGCCACTTCCCGAGCGCGCCGAACGAGGTCATCGCGACCAACGCGTTCCTCAAGACGAGCGGGCTCTACGTCGGCTCGTCGATCTCCGCCCGTGACCTGGCCACCAAGTACAAGATCGTCGGCGCCTACGACCTGCCCGGCGAACTGAAGGCAGCGCAGATCAACGCCCTGCCCGACTCCTTCCTGGCGCCGTTGGCCAAGGCCCTGAAGGCGGCGGGACGCGACGGGCCCGGCACCACGTCCAAGTACCTCGTGGCCGTGGACGGTGGTTTCACGTGGAACATGGTGAAGGAGGCCAACGCCAAGAGCGTGGCCGTCCACTCCCGTGCGGTGTCGCTCGACCCGCCGGCCAACTCCGAGGTGCCGCTGTTCGTCAAGTACCCGGACTGGAACCAGAACTACGGCGGCAGCACCGCTGAGAAGGCCGCGCTGCTCGCCGTGGGCGCGACGATCGTCGGTCTGGCGATGCTGGAGATCTGCCTGCTCGCGGGACCGGCCTTCGCCGTCGGCGCCCGCCGCTCGCGCCGCCAGCTCGGACTGGTCGGGGCCAACGGCGGCGACCGCCGTCACATCCGCGCGATCGTGCTGGCCGGCGGCCTGGTGATCGGTGTGGTCGCCGCCGTGGTCGGCACGGTGCTCGGCCTCGCGCTGACCTTCGCCCTGCGGGAGCCGCTGGAGCAGTACGTCGGTGCGCGCTTCGGCGGTATCTCGTTGCGTCCGCTCGAACTCCTCGGCATCGGCCTGCTCGCGATCCTCACTGGACTCCTGGCCGCCATCGTCCCGGCGATCGTCGCCTCGCGGCAGAGCGTGCTGGCCGCGCTGACCGGACGCCGCGGCGTCCGGCACGCCAACCGGGTGCTGCCGGTGCTCGGCCTCGCCGCTGTCTGCCTCGGCGTCGGCATCGCGGTCTTCGGCTCCATGAAGACCGACAACGTTCTCGCGGTCGGCGGCGGCTCGGCCATCGCCGAACTCGGCATCGTCGCGCTGACCCCGACCCTCGTCGGGCTCTTCGGACGGCTCGGCGGCTGGCTGCCGCTCTCCCCACGTCTCGCGCTGCGTGACGCGGTACGCAACCGGGGTCGTACGGCCCCGGCCGTCGCCGCCGTCCTCGCGGCCGTCGCGGGCACGGTCGCGGTGGCGACGTACACCGCCAGCAGTGACCTGGAGACGCGCAACCAGTACGTGGCCCAGGCGCCCTACGGCGTCGTGGCCATCAGTATCGAACGTGAGCAGGGGCGCGACCTGGACGCGGTCCGGGCGGCCGTCGAGAAGCGCTTCCCGGTCTCGTCCCGCGCGGATGTCTCGCGCGTGGTCGTCGGCAAGAAGAGCTGCTCGATGTACAGCAGCAGCCCCGGCTGCGGCCGGGCGGAGATGGTGCTGCCCAAGGCGAACGCGTGCCCCACGGACGGGCCGGACGCCGACCGGACGTTCAGCGTGGCCGAGCGCCGCAAGCTGGCCAAGGACTGGCGGTGCGAGCGCACCTACCACTCCAGCGCCATCAGCACGGATTCCGATGTGCTGATCGGTGACGTCGCACTGCTCCACGCTCTCGGGATCAAGGACGCCGGGGCCGAGCAGGCGCTGGCGGTCGGCCACACCGTGCTGTTCGACAAGCACTACGTGGAGAAGAACCGGCTCTCCTTCCGGCTGGTCGAGGACCAGACGAAGCCGGTGGCCGAGGGCCAGGATGCCGAAGGACCGGTGAAGTCGTTCCCCACGTACGTGGCCAAGGACGGCACGGAGTCCTACGGCGTCCGCGCCATCATGACGCCGGCCACGGCGAAGGCCGCCGGGCTCCAGACCGTTCCCTTCGGTTCGTACTTCGTGAACGAGAAGGTGCCCAGCAGCAAGCAGCAGCAGGAACTTGACGACGACTTCGCCAAGCTGGGCGCCGACCCGAGCCTGTATGTCGAGCAGGGGTACGTCAGCGACAACAGCATCATCCTGCTGGCGCTGACCGTCTTCGCCGGCCTGGTCACCATCGGTGCCGCGGGCATCGCCACCGGTCTGGCCCAGGCGGACGCCGAGCCCGACCTGAAGACCCTGGCGGCGATCGGCGCGGACCCGCGGGTGCGGCGGACGCTGTCCGGTTTCCAGTGCGGGGTGGTGGCCGTGATGGGCGTTGTCCTCGGCTCGGCCGCGGGCATCCTGCCCGCGATCGGGCTGCGCAAGGCCGAGGAGCGGCAGCAGCTGAAGTTCTACCACGAGGCCCTGGACCGGGGCTGGGGTGGCATGGGCGGTGCTCCGCACCTCCCCATCGTCATTCCCTGGTCGACCCTGGCGGCCCTGCTCGTCGCCGTCCCGCTGGGCGCGGCGCTGCTGGCGGCCCTGGTCACCCGCTCCCGCACCTCGATGTCCCGCCGCGAGGCGTCGTAGCACCGGGCACTGCCGTTGCGGCGATCTCGCGGACAGCGGTCTCGCGGACAGCGGTCTGACCAGCCGAATGTGTGCCCCTTGATGTGGTGGATCAGCCGCATCAGGGGGCACACCTTCATGAGAACGACGGGTGCGAGAGAATGGCGGCATGGAGATGCCGATGAACGAACGGTCGCAGGAGAGCCCGCAGGTCCTGATCGTGGGGCCGGACGGAATGGCGCTCGGCGGCACCCCTGGCGGCGGCGAGGAATCGCGCGAGGTCCCGGTGACAGACATGGTGGAACAGCCGGCGAAGGTCATGCGTATCGGCAGCATGATCAAGCAGCTTCTGGAAGAAGTGCGGCAGGCGCCTCTCGACGAGGCGAGCCGCGTTCGCCTCAAGGAGATCCACGCCAGTTCCGTCAAGGAACTGGAGGACGGCCTCGCGCCCGAGCTGGTGGAGGAGCTGGAACGGCTCTCCCTGCCCTTCAACGACGACTCGATCCCGACCGAGGCCGAGCTGCGCATCGCCCAGGCGCAGCTGGTCGGCTGGCTGGAGGGCCTCTTCCACGGCATCCAGACGGCGCTGTTCGCCCAGCAGATGGCGGCCAGGGCCCAGCTGGAGCAGATGCGGCGCGCCCTCCCGCCGGGCATGGGCGGCCACGAGGACAACGACGAGGGCGGCCACGCGGGCGCCCGCTCGGGCCCGTACCTCTAGATCTACCTGGGAAACGTGCGAGATCCCCCAAGTAAAGTACGATGCGGTGATTTACATCTGATGCGGCTTGACTTCTTGGGGGAGATCACTTTGGCTTTGAAGACAAAGATTTCAGCTGTACTTGCTGCCGCACTCGCGGCAGGCATCTTCGCGGCTGCACCCGCATCGGCGGCAGGGACCGCCGTGAATACGAAATACGAAATTCTCTACACCAACCCGCGGCCCAGTATGCCGGTCTCCTGCGTGTCCCGGCACATCTATCTGGCTGCAGGTACGTATACCTGGAACTGGCTTCCCAGCCACCGGCTCGTGAAGGTCCAGGGATTGGGGGCCGGTTGGTACACGTGGCAGGACTGCCTCACCCCCGGCGACGGGCTGTATCTCAACCGCACCTCGCTCGATCCGGATAATCCGAATTGGGCTACTGTCTCCGTCTCTCGGAATACGGAAGTTCCCTACGACAACTACGCATATACATGGGGATCAGAACTGGTGCCCTAGTGAACCTTGGCGCTCAACTCGATGTGAGTGAGTGAGTGACTGAGTGAGTGCAATACAAAGGCCGTCGCGCACGAACCGCGACGGCCTTTGCATGAATGGGACACAATCCTGTTGGATTCAATCAGCTGGCGCCCTTGCCGGTCGAGACCCAGATGGTGATCTTGCTGGCATCGTTCTTGCTTTTGATGTCGTAGTCCTCAAGGGCCTTGGGCGTCTGGTCGACGACGGCGCCCTTGCCCCACTGCTGCTCGTTCGTGTATTTCACCGTGTACTTCCAGCCGGCGGCCTTCAGGCACGCCTCGACGGAGTCCCGGTACTTGGTGTTGAACTGCGGGAACAGGACGAGGTTCGGATTCGAATCGCTGTTGGTGAAGCCCGGAGTGGCACCGGTGCACGCCGAGGACTCCAGCGTCCGGGTCTTGTCGGCCTGGACGATGCCGCCGTCGTTCGACGCGGTCGACGGCGAGGTCCCGCCGCTGGACGCGCCCGGCACGGACTGGCTGGTGGCCGGGCTCGTGGGGTCGTTGCCCTTGTCGGCGTTGTTGTCCGCGCCGCCCTTCATCGCGATGATCAGCCCGACGATCAGGGAGATGGCGGCCACCGCCACGGTGGCGCCGATCAGGAGACTCCGGTTCGATTTGCCGCCGCCGTTGCCCCCGCCGTGACCGCCGCCGACCGTGCCGGGCTGCATCGGGTACCCGGTGGTCGGAGCCGGCGTCCGGTACTGCGGCGCCGCCTGCTGCTGGGCCTGCTGCGGGTAGCCGTACGCGGACGGGACAGCGGGTGCCGGGGTGCCGGGACCGTAGGCGCTGTGCTGCGGCGCCGGGGTCTGGTACGGGCCGTGGACGTTCGGCGGCGGGGTGTGCAGACCGCCCTGGGCGGGCGGGAAGACCGTCGCGGAGACGCCCTCGCCGCGGCTGCGGGCGTGCGGGCCCTCACCGATGATCAGCGGGGTGATGCCGGGCTGCGTCGAGGCGCTGACGCGCTCCAGCTCGTCGTGCATGGCGTCGGCGGTCGGGAAGCGCTCCGCCGGGTTCTTCTTCAGGGCCCGCGCGATCAGCGCGTCGACCCCGGGGGTGATCGCCCGGTTGAACTGGGACGGTGCGGGCGGGATCTCCTGCACGTGCTGGTACGCCATACCCAGCGGCGAGTCGGACTCGAAGGGGATCCGGCCGGTCGTCAGCTCGAAGAGCATGCAGCCGACGGAGTACAGGTCGGACCGCTCGTCGACGCCGCGTCCCAGCGCCTGCTCGGGCGACAGGTACTGCGGGGTGCCGACGACCATGCCGGTCTGGGTCATCGAGGTGACGCCGGACTGCATGGCCCGTGCGATGCCGAAGTCCATGACCTTGACCACGCCGCGCTTGGTCACCATCACGTTGCCGGGCTTGATGTCGCGGTGCACCAGGCCCATCTCGTGGCTGACCGCGAGTGCCGCCAGCACATCGCCGGTGATCTTCAGCGCCTTCTCGGCCGGCATCGCGCCGAACTGCGCGACGTCCTCGGCCAGCACCACGTTGAGCGGCTTGCCCTCGACGTACTCCATGACGATGTAGGGGACCATCGCGCCGTCGAGGGTGTCCTCGCCCGAGTCGAAGACCGAGACGATGTTGGTGTGGTTCAGCTTGGCCACGGCCTGCGCCTCGCGGCGGAACCGCTCACGGAAGGACTGCTCGTTCCCGAGGCTCGTGTGCAGTGTCTTGACGGCGACCGGGCGGTCCAGCACCGTGTCGTGTCCCAGGTGCACTGAGGCCATGCCGCCCTCGCCGAGGAGATCGCGCAGCACATAGCGACCGCCTCCGACCGAGCGACCCGCGTAATTGGGCTGCGCGCCGTCCCCGCTGCTCATCTGTACCGCTTCCCCCTAGAGAAGGCCCTCGTCCCGCCAGCTTGCCCGCCAAGTCTGGCTTATCGCGCGGGCACGTCAAGTTTGGTGACCATCTCGTCACCTGATGCGCATGGGGCCTATACACGAGCGGCCCGGCACTGTCCCCGGAGACGGTAGCGTGGCCGACCAGAAAACCTGTAAGGCGAGGAACAAGCGACGGCGAGGACTGATGGTCGACCCCCATGAGACGACCGCAGGAACCGGAGCGTCCGATTCGCCCGAGTTGTGGGGCGCGCAAGGGATGGTCGGTGACGGTCGCTACCGGCTGACCTACCGGCTGGGACGCGGCGGAATGGCCGAGGTCTTCGCGGCCGAGGACGTACGGCTCGGACGGATCGTGGCGATCAAGCTGCTGCGCTCCGATCTGGCCGAGGATCCGGTCTCCAAGGCGCGCTTCACCCGCGAGGCACAGTCGGTCGCCGGGCTGAACCACCACGCCGTGGTCGCGGTGTACGACTCGGGCGAGGACCGCACGCCCACCGGCACGGTCCCCTACATCGTCATGGAGCTGGTCGACGGGCACACCATCCGTGACCTGCTGACCGGCGCCGAGGCGCCGCCCATCGACCAGGCGCTGATCATCATCTCCGGTGTACTGGAGGCGCTCGCCTACAGCCACCAGCACGGCATCGTGCACCGCGACATCAAGCCGGCCAACGTCATCATCACCAACACCGGCGCCGTCAAGGTCATGGACTTCGGCATCGCCCGTGCGCTGCACGGCGCGGCCAGCACCATGACGCAGACCGGCATGGTCATGGGCACCCCGCAGTACCTCTCCCCCGAGCAGGCGCTCGGCAAGGCGGTCGACTACCGCTCCGACCTGTACGCGACCGGCTGCATGCTCTACGAGCTGCTGGCGCTGCGGCCGCCGTTCACCGGTGAGACACCGTTGTCGGTGGTCTACCAGCACGTGCAGGACGAGCCGCAGGTGCCGTCCACGGTCAGCGACCGGGTGCCGCCGGAGCTCGACGGGCTGGTGCTGCGCGCGCTCGCCAAGCACCCGGACGACCGGTTCCAGAGCGCCGAGGAGATGCACGGCGTGGTGCAGTACGCGCTGCACATGCTCCAGGAGCAGGGCGGCTGGAACAATCTCTGGGACACCGGAGTCGTGGCGCACTCGGCTCCGGTCCCCCCGGCCGCGGGCACGGGGACCGGCCCCGGCGCGACGATCGGGCGGCAGGGCAACCACACCACCGCGGAGTTCAGCCGGCCGCTGCTGCTGGGCGCGTCCGGCGGCGGTGCCGACGAGACGCACGGCTACCACGAACCGCAGCACGGACGTGGCGGGGGCAACAAGTGGCTCAAGCCGGTGCTCTTCGTGCTGGCCGCGGTGCTGGCCATCTCGATGGGCGTCTACTTCGCCGTCGGGCAGGCGGGAAACAAGAAGGATCCGGGCCAGGACGTGGTGTCGCCGAGCTCACAGAGCTCGCAGGACCAGAGCACCGAGCCGAGCCAGGACACCTCGACGGATCCGAACCAGGGCGACGGCGGCATCACGCAGGCGCCGACGCAGACGCCGTCCCACCGGCCGACGCACACCGCCACGCAGACCCCCACGGAGACGCCGAGCGAGTCCGCTTCGGAGTCCCCGTCCTCGTCGGCCTCCGAGTCCCCCTCGGAGACGCCGTCCGACACGCCCACCGACGAACCCACGACGACGAAGCCCGCGACGCCGCCCACCGGCGGTGGCGGCAACCACGGCTGACCCGGCACCCGACCGGAACGCGTTCACCGGCCCCGCCCCTGCGGGCGGCTAGCCGGTGAACGCGTCGCTGACGGCCTCGTACTCGCGGGTCCACCACACCGCGAGCGCGGAGGACGCCGGGAAGAGCGGGTCGGAGCGCCGGTCGCGCTCCTGGTAGCGCCAGCGGAGCATCCAGAAGTCGTTCAGGCGCTCCCACCAGACCCGGTGCACGGCCGCGGCCAGTTCCGGGGCGGCCACCCCGGCCGCGAGCCGGTAGGCGCGCGCGTAGGGCCGTACCTTCGCCAGGTCGAGCTGCCCGTCGCCCGGCCGCACGAAGAAGATCGCGGCGGCCCGGACCGCCTCCTCGGCGCGCGGCTGCACGCCGAGGCGGTCCCAGTCGACGATGGCGACGGGTTCGTCGCCGCGGTAGAGCAGGTTCAGTGGGTGGAAGTCGCCGTGCACCCAGCCGGTGGCGGGCCCGTCCGGGGCGGGCGGCCTGCGGTGGGCGTGCCGTTCCAGCAGGGTGCGGCGCTCCAGCAGCCGGTGCTCGGCCAGCTCGTCGAAGGTCTCGCGCGGCTCGTGCGCGTGGGCGAGGTCCAGCAGCTCGTCGATGAGCGCGTACGTCCGCCCCGGGTCGGCGCTGGGGTGCGGCCTCCGGTCCGCCTCCGGCGGGGGCTGTACGCGGGCCAGGCCGGCGTGCACATGGCCGAGGAGCGTGCCGAGGCGCCGGGACTGGGCGGCGGTCAGCTCGGTGCCCTCCCGGTGCCGGCCCTCGACCCACGGGTAGAGCGCGTAGCAGCGCCCGCCGACGACGGCGACGGTCCGGCCGTCCGCGTCGGCGACCGGAGCGGCGACGGGCAGCCCGAGACCGTCCAGGAGCAGGGTGGCCCGGTGCTGGCGGGCGATGACGGCGGCGCTCGCGGTGTCCGGCGCGAGGTAGTGCTTGAGGAAGAACCGGCCGCGAGTGGTGTCCAGCCGATAGCCGCGGTTCAGCAGCCCCTGGGGGACCGGATCGCAGGCCAGCGGGGTGCCGGCGCCGTCGTAACGGCGCAGCAGTGTGCCGAGCGTGCGCTCAGCGAGCAGCTCCGTCGCCGTGCCCGTCACCCGGGAAAGCGTAGATCACGCGGCGTGCAGCTCCGGCCACCCTGCGACACCCTTGACGAACTGCACGTCCACGAACTGCGGGTCGATCCGCAGGTAGACGGGTTCGAAGGCCCGCTCGTCCACGAACGAGGGAAGCGGTCCGAAAATCTCGTCCGCGCTCTCGGGCGCCGGGATGACCCGGGCGGTGCCGGTGAGGTGCACGGCCCAGATGGAGTCCGTGGCGGTGTTCAGGTTGTCGGCCTGGTAGCCGACGACGGAGCCGTCGCA
Organism: Streptomyces sp. NPDC045021; assembly: GCF_056432645.1. Classification (NCBI taxonomy): domain Bacteria; kingdom Bacillati; phylum Actinomycetota; class Actinomycetes; order Kitasatosporales; family Streptomycetaceae; genus Streptomyces; species Streptomyces sp. NPDC045021. The sequence goes on along the minus strand of NZ_JBWKIQ010000002.1, from coordinate 178,832 downwards.
GGCGCCGTGTATGTCCCAACCGCGGTGCACGCGGATCAGCACGTGGTCGTCCACCACGACGTGCCGGGCGACGGCGATGTACGGCATGGCGTGGCGCGACAGGGCCAGGCGCCCGTAGCGGACGGCCGCCACGAGGTCGATCGCGCGTCGTTCTTGGGGGGACATGTCTCCACTGTGGCGTTGGGAAGGCAGGGCGGGACAGGGGCGGCGGCCCCCGATCGGCAGGGTCCTTGGTCCCTGGCGCCGCGGGGGGCGGCCGTGCGCGGCTCCGAGCGCCCGTCGGGCGCCGCGACGCCTTCAGCGGTGCTGGTTCTCCTCCGCGTGCATCCTGGCGACGTAGGCGGCCGCCTGGGTCCTGCGCTCCATGCCGAGCTTGGAGAGCAGTGAGGAGACGTAGTTCTTGACGGTCTTCTCCGCGAGGTGCAGGTTCTCGCCGATCTGGCGGTTGGTGTGCCCTTCGCCGATCAGGTCGAGGATCTTCTTCTCCTGCTCGGTGAGGTCGGCGAGCCGGTCGTCGCCCTTGTCCGCGCCGTGCCGCAGCCGCTCCAGCACCCGGGCGGTGGCGACGGGGTCCAGCAGCGACTTCCCGGCGGCGACGTCCCGGACGGCGCTGAGCAGGTCCGTACCCCGGATGGCCTTGAGCACGTAGCCCGAGGCGCCCGCCATGATCGCGTCGAAGAGCGCCTCGTCGTCGGCGAACGAGGTCAGCATCAGACACTTGACGTTCGGATCGTTGGACCGGATCTCCCGGCAGACCTCGACGCCGCTGCCGTCGGGCAGCCGGACGTCCAGGACCGCGACGTCGGGGCGGGTGGCGGGGATCCGGGTGAGGGCCTCGGCGGCGGTGCCGGCCTCACCGACGATCTGGATATCGGTCTCTACGGAGAGCAGTTCATGGACGCCCCGACGGACCACTTCGTGGTCATCGAGGAGGAATACATGGATTTTTCCGTCTTCGGGCACGAATCGAGCATCCCACACGATTCGATCTCCAGACCCCTTACGCCATTTCGATCCGCGAGATACCGTTCCTCTGTCCCGGTGGCCTGCGACAACGCCTGTTTACTAGGTAATCCAAGCAAAACCGCAGGTAGGACGCCTTCGCGCGATTGCGGATGTAGTAGGTAACGTCTTTCTTGCAGGCCACTTGCCGGGGCACTGTCACGCCTGGCTCGGCCATGCCGCACATACCCCGTGCGCTGCGCCGATCCAGGTGAGCCGCAACTGGCCTCCCGGCGGATCCCGGGGGCCGGACAGACGGAGGAGCGAACGTGAGCGTGAAGAGCACTGCCGCGCGGAGGACCACCCGCGGCGGCGCGAAGCGCCGTGGGGGCGAGCCCGAGCTCGTACAGCTGTTGACCCCCGAGGGCAAGCGCGTCGAGCACAGCGAGTACTCCATTGACCTGACCCCGGACGAGCTGCGTGGCCTGTACCGCGACATGGTGCTGACCCGCCGCTTCGATGCCGAGGCGATCACCTTGCAGCGGCAGGGCGAGCTGGGCCTGTGGGCCTCGCTCCTCGGCCAGGAGGCGGCACAGATCGGATCGGGCCGGGCCACCCGTCCGGACGACTACGTCTTCCCGACCTACCGCGAACACGGTGTGGCCTGGACCCGCGATGTGGACCCGTTGAACCTGCTGGGCATGTTCCGCGGGGTCAATCACGGTGGATGGGACCCCAACGAGAACAATTTCCACCTGTACACGATCGTGATCGGCTCGCAGACGCTGCACGCGACCGGTTACGCGATGGGTGTCGCCAAGGACGGCGCGGACTCCGCCGTCATCGCCTACTTCGGCGACGGTGCCTCCAGCCAGGGCGATGTCGCGGAGGCCTTCACCTTCGCGGCCGTCTACAACGCCCCCGTGGTGTTCTTCTGCCAGAACAACCAGTGGGCGATCTCCGAGCCGACCGAGAAGCAGAGCCGGGTGCCGATCTACCAGCGCTCGGCCGGTTTCGGCTTCCCGGGAGTCCGGGTCGACGGCAATGACGTGCTGGCCGTCCTGGCCGTCACCAAGGCCGCCCTGGAGCGGGCCCGCACCGGCCAGGGGCCGATGCTCGTGGAGGCGTTCACCTACCGGATGGGCGCGCACACCACGACCGACGACCCCACCCGCTACCGCGCCGACGAGGAGCGCGAGCAGTGGGAGCTGAAGGACCCGATCCTGCGGCTGAAGACGTACCTGGAGGCCGAGGGCTTCGCCGACGAGGCGTACTACGCCTCGATCGACGAGGAGAGCGACGCGCTCGCCAAGCGGGTGCGGGACGGTGTGCGCACCATGCCGAACCCCGACACCATGGCGATCTTCGAGAACGTCTACGCGGACGGGCACGCGCTCGTCGACGAGGAGCGCGCGCAGTTCGCCGAGTACCTCGCGTCGTTCGCCGACGAGACTGAGGGGCACTGACCATGACCATGACCACGTTGACCATGGCCAAGGCCCTCAACGAGGCGCTGCGCCAGTCGCTGGACACCGATCCCAAGGTCCTGCTCATGGGCGAGGACATCGGGAAGCTCGGCGGCGTCTTCCGCATCACCGACGGCCTGCAGAAGGACTTCGGCGAGGAGCGGGTCATCGACACCCCGCTGGCCGAGTCCGGCATCGTCGGTACCGCGATCGGCCTGGCGCTGCGCGGCTACCGGCCGGTCGTCGAGATCCAGTTCGACGGCTTCGTCTTCCCCGCGTACGACCAGATCGTCACGCAGCTCGCCAAGATGCACGCGCGGGCGCTGGGCAAGGTCAAGATGCCCGTCGTCATCCGCATCCCGTACGCGGGCGGCATCGGCGCGGTCGAGCACCACAGCGAGTCCCCGGAGACGCTCTTCGCGCACATCCCGGGCCTCAAGGTGGTCTCGCCGTCCAACCCGCAGGACGCCTACTGGATGCTGCGGCAGGCCATCGACTGCGACGACCCGGTGATCTTCTTCGAGCCGAAGCGCCGTTACTGGGACAAGGGCGAGGTCGACACCGAGGCCATTCCCGGCCCGCTGCACAAGGCCCGGGTGACCCGCACCGGCACGGATCTCACCCTGGCGGCGTACGGTCCCATGGTGAAGGTCTGCATGGAGGCCGCAGCGGCCGCCTCCATGGAGGGTCGTAGCCTGGAAGTGGTGGACCTGCGGTCCCTGTCGCCGATGGACTTCGACACGATCCAGGCGTCGGTCGAGAAGACCCGCCGGCTGGTGATCGTGCACGAGGCCCCCGTCTTCCTGGGGACCGGCGCGGAGATCGCCGCCCGGATCACCGAGCGGTGCTTCTATCACCTCGAGGCTCCCGTGCTGAGGGTCGGCGGCTTCCACGCCCCGTACCCGCCGGCCCGGCTCGAGGAGGAGTACCTGCCCGGCCTGGACCGCGTACTCGACGCCGTCGACCGCGCGCTGGCGTACTGAGAGGCGAGGAGAGCGTGACTGTGACCGACATTGCGCAGCGCTTCCGCGAGTTCAAGATGCCCGATGTGGGCGAAGGACTCACCGAGGCCGAGATCCTCAAGTGGTACGTCAAGCCGGGTGACACCGTCACCGACGGGCAGGTCGTGTGCGAGGTCGAGACGGCGAAGGCGGCTGTCGAGCTGCCGATCCCGTTCGACGGCGTCGTCCACGAGATCCGTTTCCCCGAGGGGGAGACGGTCGACGTGGGTACCGCCATCATCTCGGTGGACACCACTCCGGGCGCCCCGGACGAGGCTCCGGCCGCCGCGGCGGCCCCGGCTGCGGCCGTGCCGGCCGAGGCGCCCGCGGCGCCCGCCGAGCCGGCGAAGCGGCAGGCGGTGCTGGTGGGCTACGGCGTCTCCGAGGCGTCGACCGTCCGCCGGGCCCGCAGGACGCCGGGCCCGGTCCCGGCCCAGCCCGCCGGCCGGACCAAGGACAAGCCGGCATCGGAGCTGAACGGGCACGGCGCGAAGGCTGCCACCGGCCTCGCCGCTCCCACCGGGGACCGGCCGTTGGCCAAGCCCCCGGTGCGCAAGCTCGCGAAGGACCTCGGCATCGATCTGAGCTCCGTCGTCCCGAGCGGCCGTGACGGGACCATCACCCGCGAGGACGTGCACGCGGCGCTCGCGCCCGCGCCGTCCGAGCCCGCCGTGGCCGCGGCCCCCGCCGCTGCCGCCGCGAGCCCCGCGGTCGTCGCCGAGCCGGGTGCCCGCGAGACCCGTACGCCGATCAAGGGCGTCCGCAAGGCCACCGCGCAGGCGATGGTCGCGAGCGCCTTCACCGCGCCGCACGTCACGGAGTTCGTGACGTTCGACATCACGCGGACGATGAAGCTGGTCCAGGAGCTCAAGCTGGACCCGGCGTTCGCCGGCCGCAAGGTCAGCCCGCTGCTGCTGGTGGCGAAGGCGCTGCTGGTGGCGATCCGGCGGAACCCCGAGGTGAACGCGGCCTGGGACGAGGCCGGCCAGGAGATCGTCCGCAAGGACTATGTGAACCTGGGCATCGCCGCGGCGACCCCGCGCGGGCTGATCGTGCCGAACATCAAGGACGCCGGCGCGAAGACGCTGCCCGAACTGGCCACCGCGCTCGGTGAGCTGGTGGCGACCGCACGGGAGGGCAAGACCTCTCCCGCGCAGATGCAGGGCGGCACGGTGACCATCACCAACGTCGGTGTCTTCGGCGTCGACACCGGTACGCCGATCCTGAACCCGGGGGAGTCCGCGATCCTCGCCTTCGGCGCGGTCAAGGACATGCCCTGGGTCCACAAGGGCAAGGTGAAGGTCCGCAAGGTCACCACCCTGGCCCTGTCGTTCGACCACCGGGTGGTCGACGGCGAGCTGGGCTCGAAGGTGCTCGCGGATGTCGCGGCGCTCCTGGAGCAGCCGAAGCGCCTTCTGACCTGGGCGTAGTTCACCGAGGCAGTCGAGAATCACGCGAAAGAGGCCCGGACGTACAAACGTCCGGGCCTCTTTGCTGTGTCCCTCGGCCATGAAAAGCCTGATCTGTGGCGAAATAGAGGGAGAAACTCAGCTTTCAGCCCGGAGGGACACCGTGGCCGTATCCGTTTCCGCGATCCTGCTTCTCCTGATCATGACGGTCGTCTTCCTGCGCAGCGGGTCGCTGAAGGTCTCGCACGCGCTGGTCTGCGTCATCCTCGGCTTCTATCTCGCCGGCTCCAGCATCGCCCCGAGCATCCAGAACGGCCTCGCCGCGACCGCCAACGTGGTGAGCAGCCTGCACCCCTGACGGGTCCGCACCGGAGTGACCGGTCCGTATCGCGGACGCGGGTTTCTCGCGGATACGTGATGTATCTATGATGCGTGCATCATGCTTCCCGCCCCCGTGGTGGCTCCCGCCGCCAAGCCGCCGCCCGCCGCCGAGCGGGTCTATGTCCACGTCAAGCAGGGCGTCCTCGACCGCAGTTACGAGGGCGGCACGCTCCTCACCGAAGGTGATCTCGCCGAGGCCGTCGGGGTCTCCCGTACGCCGGTGCGCGAGGCGCTGCTCCGCCTGGAGGCGGAGGGGCTGATCAAGCTCTACCCGAAGAAGGGCGCACTGGTCCTGCCGGTCTCGATGCAGGAGATCGCCGATGTCGTCGAGACCCGGCTGCTCGTCGAGCAGCACGCGGTCGCCCGTCTCGTGCCCGCCGCGCCGCCCGCGCTGCTGGCCCGGCTGGAGGAGCTGCTCGCCGAGCAGCAGGGCCACGCCGACGCCGGTGACCTCGCGGCCTTCGCGGTCGCCGACCGCTGCTTCCACGCCGAGATCGTCCGCGCGGCGGGCAACCGCATCCTCGCCCACCTCTACGACCAACTGCGCGACCGGCAGTTGCGGATGGGCGTGGCCACGATGCACGCCGAGCCCAGCCGCGTCGCGAAGAACCTGGTGGAGCACGGCGAGATCCTCGCCGCGCTCAGGGACGGCGACGGCGTCCGCGCCGCCGCCCTGGTGCACCGCCATGTCTCGTGGGTGAAGGTCATGGCCAGGGGGGACGTGTGAACGGCGAACCGCCCGGCGGCAGGCGCGCCGCCACCGTGTGGGGCATCGGCACCCTCGTCTACATGGTCGCCGTGGTGCACCGCACCAGCCTCGGCGTGGCCGGGATCGACGCCGCGGAGCGCTTCCACATCGGGGCGTCCGCGCTCTCCACGTTCTCGATCCTCCAGGTGCTGGTCTACGCGGGGCTGCAGATACCCGTCGGACTGATGGTCGACCGGCTCGGCACCAAGAAGGTGCTGACCATCGGCATCGTGCTGTTCACCGCCGGCCAGCTCGCGTTCGCGCTGTCGCACTCGTACGGGATGGCCCTCGCCGCCCGCGCGGTGCTCGGCTGCGGTGACGCGATGACGTTCGTCAGCGTGCTGCGGCTCGGCTCCCGCTGGTTCCCGGCCCGCCGCGGCCCGATGATCGCCCAGGCCGCCGCGCTGTTCGGCGTCGCGGGCAACCTGATCAGTACGGTCGCGCTCTCCCGGATCCTGCACTCGGCCGGCTGGACCGCCACGTTCACCGGTACGGCGATCGGCGGCGCGTTCGTCCTCGTCCTGGTGCTGCTGTTCCTCAAGGACCACCCCGACGGCTACGAGCCGGCCCCCGCCGAGCACGCCGGATTCGGCTATGTGCGCCACCAGATCGCCTCCGCCTGGCGGGAGCCCGGCACCCGGCTCGGCATGTGGGTGCACTTCACGACCCAGTTCTCCGGAATGGTCTTCCTGCTGCTGTGGGGGCTGCCGTACCTGGTGGAGGACCAGGGCCTGTCGCGCGGGGCGGCGGGGTCGATGCTCACCCTCGTGGTCCTCGCCAACATGGTCTTCGGCACGCTCTTCGGCCAGCTGATCGCCCGTCATCACGGCGCGCGGATGCCGATCACGCTCACCGCGATCGGGGCGAGCACCGTGGCCTGGGCGGCCGTGCTGTCCTGGCCCGGCGGCCACGACCCGCTGTGGCTGCTGATCGGCCTGTGCGTCGCGCTGGGCGCCTGCGGGCCGGCGTCGATGATCGGCTTCGACTTCGCGCGGCCGGCCAACCCGCCGGAACGCTTCGGCACCGCCTCCGGCATCGTCAACGTGGGCGGCTTCACCGCCTCGATGATCACGCTGCTGGCGATCGGCGTGCTGCTCGACGCGACGGGCGACAACTACCGGATCGCCTGGTGCAGCGTCTTCGTGCTCCAGGCGATCGGCACCTTCCAGATCCTGCGGCTGCGCGGCCGCGCGACCCGGCTGGAGAAGGACCGGATCGCGGTCAGCCGCGTCGAGAGCGTGCACGTGCCGGTGTAGCCGGGGTAGCCGGTGTAGCTCCTCGTGCGGCCGGTGCGGAGGTACCGCCTCGTGTCGCCGTACCTCCTCCCGCGCCTACGGGGTGAGGGCGATGTGCGCCAGGATCGCGTTCGCGAGCCCCTGGTCGCCCTCCACCTTCACCCGGTCCGCGACGGCCGCCGGGCGAACCCGCCCGCAGACCAGCCGCAGGAACGTCTCCCAGTCGGTGCTGAACGTCACGGCCGGACCCAGGGAGACCGCGGAGTCGATCGTGCCGCGCCCCTCCTGGTCGATCCGGACCGTCCGCATGAACTCCAGCGGGCCGTGGATGTCGAAGACCACCGCGGAACCCGGCTGTGCGCCGGCGTCCTTGGCGACCATCTTCGGCAGCCCGCGGAGCAGGAAGTCCCGCGCGTACACGGCCGCAGGCGATGCCAGGTTCCCCGGCTTGGCCAGCGCCCGCCGCAGATCCTGCTCATGGACCCAGACGTCGAAGGTCCGCATCCACAGCAGGTGTTCGAGGGTCATCTCCTGGCCCATCGGACCGCGCATGCTCTGCTCGGGCCCGCGCGACTCGTTCCGCAGCTGGCGGGAGCGCCGGATGATCGTGTACTCGAGCTCGGAGGTCATCTCCGGGGCCGTGTGGTGGCGCCGGGTGTCCACCGGCACCTCGATGTAGCGGGCGAACTCGCTGGTGATGTGCCGCAGATCACTCGGCAGGGTGTGGATCGGGCGCGGATCCCCGAGCATCTCGCACTCGTAGCCGATGACGTGGGACACGACGTCGCGCACCGACCAGTACGGGCACTCGGTCGGCCGGTTCCATTCACCCTCGACGAGGGGGGCGACCAATTCGTTTATGGATTCTATGGAGTGGGTCCAGGCGTCGATGTACGGCTGGATCTTACTGTGGACGGTCACGGGACCCCTCGACGGATCGATGCGCGGTCGTGGTGGTGTGCGCCTAAGTTACGCTCCGCGCGGGTACCCACGCAGTGCTTTCGAGTGACGATGGTAGGCCCGACTTGACGACCAAACGTATGGGCGGTGGGTGTATGCGCGCTTCTTTGCTGCAGATCGACGTCGACTTGAACGAAACGGTCGCCGACCGGCGCGACCGGGTGGCCGCGCTGGTGCGCGCCCAGGGCGGTACGGAACTGGTCGTACTGCCGGAACTGTGGCCCGTCGGCGCCTTCGCGTCGGACACTTTCGCGACGGAGGCCGAGCCGCTGGACGGGCCGACGGCCGACGCGATGTCAGCGGCGGCGCGGGACGCGGGAGTCTGGCTGCACGCCGGTTCGATCGTCGAGCGCGACCCTGACGGCCCCCTCTACAACACCTCGCTCGTCTTCGACCCCGACGGGGAGCTGCGGCACACCTACCGCAAGATCCACCGCTTCGGCTTCGACCGGGGCGAGGCCGCGCTGATGGCCCCCGGCGAGGAGATCGTCACGGTCGCCCTCCCGGAGACCGTGCTGGGCCTGGCGACCTGTTACGACCTGCGCTTCCCCGAGCAGTTCCGGCTGCTCGTCGACGCGGGCGCCCAGATGCTCGTCATCCCGGCCGGCTGGCCGGCGAAGCGGCTGGAGCACTGGCGGCTGCTCGCGCGGGCCCGCGCGGTCGAGTCCCAGACGTACGTCCTGGCCTGCGGCACGGCAGGCACCCACGCCGGTGTCGAGCTCGCCGGCCACAGCATGGTCATCGATCCGTGGGGCGACATCGTCGCCGAGGCCGGCACCGCCGAGGAGACCCTCACCGTCGACCTCGACCCCGCTCTCGTCGCGAAGACCCGCCTCGACTTCCCGGTGCTGCGGGACCGCCGCCTCGGCTGAGCCGCGGCGCGGCGGTGGGGAGGGTGCTTGACTCGCACGTGGCGCGACAACACGATCACGCACAGTAATGATCGTCGTTCCAGCGTCAGGAAGCCCCTCGTGCCGCACACCCTGTCCCGAGCCGCCGCCCTTCTCGCCGCCCTCGCCGCGGCCGCACTGATCGGCGTCCCCACCGCCGGGGCGTCGGCCGCCCCGCCGCCCGTCCGGTACGCCGCCCTGGGCGACTCCGCCGCCTCCGCGCCCGGCGTACCGGACGAGGCGGACGCGAGCTGTATGCGCTCCACGCACAACTACCCGCACCTGGTGGCCGCGCGGCTCAAGGCGGCCGCGTTCGCGGACGTCACGTGCGCCGGCGCGGACACCGGCACCCTCGCCTCCGAGGGCCAGTTCGACGCGCTCACCAAGGACACCAACCTGGTGACGCTCACCATCGGCGGCAACGACGTCGGGTTCACCGGGATCATCGTCAAGTGCAGCGCCCTGGGGCTGCTCGACCCGTCGGGCCAGCCCTGCGCCAACAGCTACGGCAGGGGGCTCGACGACCGGATCAGGGCCGCCGAGCCGAAGGTCGCCGCCGCGCTCCGGACGATCCATCAGCGCTCCCCGGGCGCACGGGTCCTGCTCGTCGGTTACCTCAACCTCATCCCCGACGACGCCAGGACCTGCCGCCCGCGGGTCCTGTTCACCGGCGGCGACATGGCCTTCCTGAACGGCTTCGAGAACACCCTCAACGACATGCTGGCCCGCGTGGCCGTCGCCGGGGGCGCCGACTTCGTCGACAACCACCCGGCCGGCGCGGCCCGCGACGTCTGCCGCGACGACGCCACCCGCTGGACCGAGGGCCTCATCCCGACCAACCCGTCGATCCCGTTCCACCCCAACGCCCGGGGCGAGCAGGCGATGGCCGACGCGGTGCTGGCGGCAGCCGCGCGGTAGCGCGGCGGTCGTGGGGGAGGGCGCAGGCTCTCCCCCTCAATTTCAGCCGGCTCAGTCGTCCCCGTGCTCCTTGTCGACCATCCGGTCCACGCACACCGCGATGGCGATGAGCATCCCCGCGTCCGCGTCCTCGCGCTCCACATCGATCGCGTACGTGTCCCGCATCCGGAACCACTTCCGGGAGATCCGCGCGAGCCGCTCCCCCTCGTACTCGATGTCGAACTCCTTGTCGACGATGTCCCCGCGGACCTCCAGCTCCTCCCCCGAGGCCAGCTCCGCCCGGAACACGTCGCGCAGCAGCGTCAGCCGCTTCTTCCTGACGGTCACCAGCACGTCCCCGCCGCGCTCCACCGTCATGGTGTCCCGCAGGCTCACCAACTTCTTCCGGATCACCGCGACCTCGTTCCCCCGGGCGTCCCGCAGCTCCAGCGTCTCCCGGACCCGCATGACCTTCCCGTCGACGTAGAACGCCCGTTCACCGCGGTCGTCCTCGATCCAGTAGTCGTCACCGATCGCGAACAGCTTCTCCCTCACGAGGTATTTCATGGAGGAATGTCTACCCCGAGCGTGCTGTTGGATGGGGGTATGACTGCACGTGCGCGCGTCCGGGCCCCAGAACTCATCGGCAAGGGCGGTTGGCTCAATACCGGTGACCAGCAATTGACCCTCGCTGACCTGCGAGGACGCATTGTCATTCTGGATTTCTGGACGTTCTGCTGTGTGAACTGCCTGCATGTGCTCGATGAGCTGCGCGAGCTGGAGGAGAAGCACCGGGACACCGTCGTGATCATCGGGGTGCACTCGCCGAAGTTCGTGCACGAGGCGGAGCACCAGGCGGTCGTGGACGCGGTGGAGCGGTACGAGGTGCACCACCCGGTGCTCGACGATCCCGAGCTGGCGACGTGGAAGCAGTACACGGTGCGGGCGTGGCCGACGTTGGTGGTGATCGATCCGGAGGGGTACGTCGTCGCGCAGCACGCCGGCGAGGGGCATGCGCACGCGCTGGAGGCGCTGGTCACGGAGCTGGAGGCGGAGCACGGCGCCAAGGGGACGCTGCGGCGCGGTGACGGGCCGTATGTGGCACCGGAGCCGGTGGCGACGCATCTGCGGTTCCCGGGCAAGGCGCTGGCCTTCCCCGACGGCGGTTTCCTCGTCTCGGACACGACCCGGCACCAGCTGGTGGAACTGGCCGCGGACGGCGAGAGCGTCGTTCGGCGGTTCGGCGACGGGGAGCGCGGGCTGGTGGACGGCGCGCCGGACGTGGCGCGGTTCAGCGAGCCGCAGGGGCTGGCGCTGCTGCCGGACGGCTCCGTCGTCGTCGCGGACACGGTCAACCACGCGCTGCGCCGGCTGGATCTCGCGACCGGTGCGGTGACGACGCTCGCCGGGACCGGCGGCCAGTGGTGGCAGGGGTTCCCGACGGCGGGGCCGGCCCGTGAGGTGGCGCTGTCGTCGCCGTGGGACGTGGCCTGGTTCGCCGGCCGGGTCTGGATCGCGATGGCGGGTGTGCACCAGCTGTGGGCGTACGACCCGGTGACCGACACCGTCGAGGTGGCGGCCGGCACGACCAACGAGGGACTGGTCGACGGGCCCGCCGACGAGGCGTGGTTCGCGCAGCCGTCGGGGCTGGCGGCCGCGGGGGACCGCTTGTGGGTCGCGGACTCGGAGACGTCGGCCGTGCGCTACGTCGAGAGCGACGGCGACGGGTTCGTGGTGCGGACCGCGGTCGGAACCGGGCTGTTCGACTTCGGGCACCGGGACGGCGCCGCCGAACAGGCGCTGCTGCAGCACCCGCTGGGCGTCACCGCGCTGCCCGACGGATCGGTCGCGATCAGCGACACGTACAACAACGCGCTGCGCCGCTTCGATCCGGAGACCGGCGAGGTGACGACGCTCGCGACCGATCTGCGGGAGCCGTCCGACGCGGTGCTCGTCGGCGGTGATGTCGTGGTGGTCGAGTCGGCCCGGCACCGGCTCACCCGGCTGCGACTGCCCGAGGAGGCGGTGCGGGTGGAGTCGGCCGCGCACCGGACGCAGCGGCCGGCGACCGAGGTGGCCGCGGGACCGTTCCGTCTCGAAGTGGTCTTCACCGCGCCCGCGGGCCAGAAGCGCGACGAGCGCTACGGCCCCTCGACCCGGCTGCTGGTCAGCTCGACCCCGCCGGAACTGCTGGTGGAGGGCGAGGGGAAGGGCACGGACCTGGGGCGGGACCTGGTGCTGAATCCCGAGGTCGCCGAGGGTGTTCTGCATGTGTCGGCGATGGCCGCCTCATGCGACGACGACCCCGACAACGAGTACCCGGCCTGCCATGTGCACCAGCAGGACTGGGGTGTTCCGGTCCGGCTGGCCGCCGCCGGCGCGGGCCGGCTGGCGCTGGTGCTGGCGGGGATGGACGAGCCGGACGAGTGAGACGAATGAGGGGACCGGGGCCGCATGACGGCCCCGGCGGTCGTCACTCGTAGTACCGGCGTTCCTCGACCATCGGCTCCACGCCGCCCCGTACGGTCTCCAGCCGACGCCGCTTGAAGATGCTGACGTAGGCCGCGACTCCGAGCGCCCCGACGGCCATCATGATCAGTCCGACCAGGTCGAGATTGACGCCCGACATGTGCCAGTCGGTCGCGAAAGTGAGGATCGCGCCGACCGCGATCAGTGCGATGCAGCCGCCGATGCCCATGGTGTCCGCCTCCGTCGTGCCTCGGCCGTTCCGGTTGGTTCCGGTTGGTTCCGGTTGGTTCCGAGGGGGCGCCTACCCCCGACCGGAACGGCCATGCGCGGCAGCGGAGTTGGCAGGGCCCCAGGGGGCCGCCCCGGGGGTTCGTCCCGTGGCGCCGCCGAACCGGCGCTCAGCTCTCGACGAAGGACTTCAGCGCGCTCGCCAGCAGGTGCGGGTCGTCCGCGCCGCTCAGCTCGCGGGCGGAGTGCATCGACAGGATCGGCACACCGACGTCGACGGTGGTGATGCCGTGCCGGGCCGCGGTGATCGGACCGATCGTCGTGCCGCACGGCATGGAGTTGCTGGACACGAAGTGCTGGAACGGCACCCCGACCCGCTCGCAGGCGGCGGTGAAGATGCCGCGCCCCGAACCGTCGGTGGCGTACCGCTGGTTGACGTTGGACTTGAGGATCGGACCGCCGTTGGCACGCGGGTGGTGCGTGGGGTCGTGCCGCTCGACGTAGTTGGGGTGCACCGCGTGCCCGGAGTCGGACGAGACGCACACCGTGCCGGCGAGCGCGCGCTGCCGGTGCTCGTAGTCGCCGCCGCGCGCGTGCACCGACCGCGACAGGACGTTGCCGAGCAGCGGGCCCTGCGCGCCGGTGTCGGACTCGCTGCCGTTCTCCTCGTGGTCGAAGGCGGCGAGGACGGGGATGTACGTGAGCTCCTGCCCGGCGACGGCCGCCAGGGCGGACGTGGCGGCGTGCACCGAGAGCAGGTTGTCCATCCGGGGCGAGGCCAGCAGTTCGCGGTCGCGGCCCAGGTAGGCGGGCGGCTGCACGTCGTGCGCCATCACGTCCCAGCCGACGACCTCGGACGCGGTCACCCCGGCCTCGTCCGCGAGGAAGTCGACCACGTCGCCGTCGTTGACCTCGCCCAGGCCCCAGATCGGCTGCATGTGCCGCTGCTTGTCCAGGTTGAGGCCGTTGTCGGTGACGCCCCGGTCCAGGTGGATGGCGAGCTGCGGGACCCGCAGCAGCGGCCGGTCGACGTGCACCAGCCGCGAGCTGCCGTCGCGCAGCGTCAGCCGGCCGGAGAGCCCGAGGTCCCGGTCGAGCCAGCTGTTGAGCAGCGGCCCGCCGTACAGCTCCACGGCGATCTGCCGCCAGCCGGCCGAGCCCATGTCCGGGCGGGGCTTGACGCGCAGGTTCGGCGAGTCGGTGTGCGCACCCATGATCCGGAACGGTGTTTCGGGGCGTGCACCCTCGGGGACGTACCAGGCGATGATCGCGCCGCCGCGCAGCACGTACTTGCCGCCCGTCTCGCCGTCCCAGGAGTCCGTCTCCCGGACCTGGCGGAACCCGGCCTTCTCCAGCCGTTCTGCGGCGCTCGCCACCGCGTGATAGGGCGACGGGCTGGCCTGCACAAAGGCCACCAGGTCATCGGTGTGGGCGCGGGTGAAGTGAGGGTGGACGCTCATGGGGCCCAGCATAGAAGTCCCACGTCGCCGGGTGCTTCCGGCGGGGTCCCCGGCGCGGTACTCAGGGGTCCCCTACCTGCCAGGACGTCCGGATCCGGCCCGGTGCGGTGTGATCCGGCCGAATTCGCGCCGGAGCGTGGCGCTACGGGCGGATCCGGAACAGCACGTTCGGGCGCAGCGGGCCTTCGGGGGCGTCCGGGTCGTCGAAGTCGTCGGCCGGATCGCAGGTCATGCCGATCCGGCGCATCACGGCCTGGGAGCGCAGATTGCCGGCGGTGGTCACCGCGAGGATCTCCGGCAGGGCGAGGGTCTCGAAGCCGAAGGCCAGTACGGCCCGGGCGGCTTCGGTGGCGTAGCCGTGGCCCCAGGACTCGCGGGACAGCCGCCAGCCGATCTCCACGCCGGTGAAGGCGAAGCCTTCGTCGACCGGGTCCAGCCCGGCGAAGCCGATGAACCGGCCGGTGGCCGGCACCTCGACCGCCCACCATCCGAACCCCCGCTCCTCGAACCCCTTCTCGAAGCGGGCCACCGAGGCCGCGCTCTGCTCGGGGGTGAGCAGCTCACCGAGATGTTCCCGGACCTCGGGATCGGCGTTCATCTCCGCCCAGGGCACGAGGTCGGAGTCCCGCCAGCGGCGGAGCAGGAGCCGGTGGGTACGCAGTTCGGGCATGCGCGCGACGCTAACCCGCCGCCGCGGTCGGGGCGATCGGTTTTCGTGCGCCGGCGGGAGTCCGGCAGGCCGTGCCGTGCCCCGGGTCACGCGTTTGTCACGCTATCGTGAAAGCGTATGACTCACGGGGAGGACATGTCATGCCGTCACCGGATGTGCAGGAGTTGAACTCCAAGGCCGTCCAGCTCCGCAGCCTCGCGGAGCACGTGGAGTCGCTTCCCGAGAAGGCGCGCCTCTTCGCCACACAGTCGATGAAGGACTGGCAGGGGCCGCACGCGGACCGGATCAGGACCGAGATCAACGGATGGCGCACGGCGTGCAAGAACGCGGCCGAGGCGTTGCGCACCGAGGCCGGTCAATGCGAGCAGGACGCCAAGGACCTGCTGAAGAAGTAGAGCCGCTCGCCCCACCTGCCCGCCGGCCAGAGACTCACAGGGAGCCCTGAACCACATGCCCTCGTACGACAGTTCCCGACACCGACTCCGGCTGGCCGACCGGCACATCGCCGTACTCGGATATCTCGCGGAAGCCGCCGATCTTCCCGAGGAGCTGGCGGAGTCGCTCGGCGAGCTCTCGGCCGCGGGGCTCGTGGGGGAGTCCGCCGAGGTCTCACCGGTGCTCGGCGACCTGGTGCTGACGCTGGCCAACCCCGTCGTGCTCGTCCAGACCGAGATCACAGGTGATCACGGCCTGCTCACGGCGGGAGTCGTGGTGGGCGACGACGCCACCGTCGCGCACGAGGGCTGGCCGGGCGAGGAGGAGTCCGAGTACTCGGTCATCGCACCGGCCACGCTGGTGTGGGAACTCGCCCGGCAGGTCGATCTGCGGGACAAGTCGGCCCCGGAGACCGCGCAGCCGGGGGCGGCACAGATCGAGACCACGATGGGTGTGCTCGACGCCGCGTTCGTCGCGGGGGGCGCGCTGCCGCCCGAGGCCTCCGCCGACCTGGCATCGGCCCGGCTCCGTGAGGTGCTCGCGGAAGCGGGGGGTGTGCGCGAGCCGCAGCTCTCCCAGTTCGCCGACCTCGTGACTCACCTCACCTGCACCTGGCGGATCACCACCGCGTGGCGGGGCCGGGAGGGCGAGCCGGAGACGCGAGTCCGGGGCATCGCGGTCTGGGACTGCGGCCCGTACGGCTACTGGCAGCGTGAGCTGCCCGCCGAGCCGGTTCTGGAGGGTCAGGTCGGGCCGGACAGCGCCCTGCGGCTGGCCCACGTGCCCGCCGGGAAGCTGTGGGACATGATCGCCGACCTGCTGCCGGACGCGGCGGACCTGCGGCGTCCCGGGGCCTGAGGGGCCCGACGGGACGGGTCCCGCGGGTTCTCACCCCGGCGTCTCGCCGTTCGAGCGCAGGAGCCGCAGCGGGAGGTTGAGCGCGGTACCGACCACGCCGAGCAGGTCGATGTCCACCTGCTCGAAGAGGACGGCGAGGGCGATGTCCGTCGGATCGACGGGTCCTTCGGCGACGCCCGCGGTCGCGAACGCGCCATGGGGAACTGGCCTGCCGACCGTGCAGGTGATCCGCACGTCGTCCCGGCGCAGTTCGCCACCCTTCATGAGGCCGAGTGTCCGGTAGGTGTACTCGCGCTCCTGAAAACTGATCCGGAGTGCCCTGGCCGAGTCGGTCAGCCCCTTCCAGTTGCGGGTCATCTGCACCGGACGGGTGTCGAGGGAGAGGCGGGCCCGCTCCAAGGAGGGCCGTACTCCCTCCTTCCGCCCCTTGAGTTCGGCCATCGGAAAGCCGAATCCGCTCGTGAACGCCCGCTGCATCCGGTTCACGTCGGGCTTGCCGCCGAGCGGGTTCTCAACGGTGATCTCCCCGAACGCCCCCACGGTGCCGCGACGGCCGAGGCGGCCCGGACCCAGGGGTTGCTTGCCGGCCCAGACGCCGGCACGCCGAGCGGGCGGCTCGGGCGGGTCATGGAACGGGATCAGTTCGAACTCGAAGCGTTGCATGGCGCTCTTCCGTGGTTGCGGCGGACGGCGGCCGACAGGGCTACCAGTGGAACGGATTGTGTTTCTTCGCGAAGTCCTTCGCCCCGCCGGCGAGGTTCTTGGCGGTGTTGCTGATGGCTTCCCCGGCCTTCTTCGTCCCGGCCTTGATGTCGTCCCAGTGCTCGACGACCTTGATGGTGCCGTAGACCAGTCCGGTGCCGACGGCCAGGCCGATGGTGACCGGGTTCGGCGCGATCAGCGCCGCCGTCATGGTGGCGTCGAAAGCCGTCTGCGCCACGTCTCCCGCGTAGCCGAGCTTGTCCCGTTTGAACGCGTCGACCGGATTGCCCTGGGAGACCAGGTTGGCGACGTCGAAGCCGGTGGACACGGCGGAGAGCGCGACGTTTCCGGTCCTGAGGAAGCCGCCCGCGCGGGTGGCGGTGGTCACGCCCCGCAGGAAGGGGGACGCGCCCTTGGCGGCGGGCATCAGCTCGTTGGCGTACCGCTGGGCGTTCGCGGCGTTGCGCCCCACGCGGAACAGGTTCGCCTGTGCGGCCCGGCTGACCTCCTGGCCGGAGTGGGTCAGGCCGCCGTAGGTCTTGGCGAGATCGTCGGATCCGACGATGGCGTTGATGATGTTGTTCGGGGTCACGCTGCGGAACAACGGGCTGTTCATGTAGGGGCCGCGCCGGAACGCGTTCCACGCGGTGCCCCACTTGTCGCCGAGGTAGCCCCCGGTACCCGGGATCCCGGCGACCCGCTGGTACTCGGCACTGTTCCCCATGACGCCCGCGAGCTTGCCCGGGAGCCACGTTCCCGGGGCCGAGAGCGAGCGGATGGGGAGTTCCTTGAGGACATTGGTGTCCTCGGTGAGCATCTTCGTGCCGACCCACTTCAGCAGCGGATTGGTACTGCCGGCCTTCCAGCCGCGGGCGAGCGTGGTCATGCGGGCGCCGAGCGGTTCGGTCGACGTCAGTTGCGTCTTGAGCGCGTTGCCGCCCAGCGTGATCGTCATCGCCGTGCCCTGCACGGTGACGACCTTCGCCGCGTGCAGGGTGCTGGTGACGTCGCCGTAGAGCTTGACGTACTCCGTCAGGGTCGCTTCCGGGATGTCGAGCCCGGGTATCTCGAGAAGCGCGTGCGCCTTGAGCCGGTCGATCCAGTCGTCCAGGGACTCGTCGCCCTTGCGCTGGAACTCGTAGGCCTTGGGGTCATCGCTGGTGGCCACCGAGTTGGCGAGGAGCAGGTCCTCCGCGCTCAGCGGGGTCTTGGTCTTCGCCATCTCCTCGGGCGTGAACCCGGCCCAGAGCAGCCCGCCGGAGAGGTCGCCGCTGTCGGCACGGAGCAGGCCCGCACGGCGGCGCAGGTCCGGTGCGGTGGTCGAGACCCACTGGGCGAGGGGGCGGATCGCGCCGAGCTTCGACGCGACGCCCAGCGTGGAAGCGCGTCGGAACGCGTCGTCGAGTCTGCTGTCCAGGCTGGTGTGGTCCTTGCCGTCCAGCAGTTTGGCCAGCTGTTCCAGATCGACGGGATCGGCCTGACGTCGCACTCTGCCCCCGCTGAGTCGTTTCGTGGTGCCCACACCGGGCTCTGGGAATTGTCGATGCTACCGGTTCGTGTTCGGCCGGCCCCGGACGGACATTCGCCCGGGGATCCGTCCGCCGTCCTCAGCGCCCGACGCGAAAGGCCGCGCCGCCCGCCCGGGGAATCGGGGGCGGACGGCGCGGCCTGTCACTGGGTGGAGCTGGGCCGTGGGCGTCAGAAGGCGTCTTCCGGCAGGTCCATCACGTCGAGCGTGACGGTCTCGGCCAGCGAGCGCTGGACGCCGACGTTCGGCAGGATGTTGGCGGCGAAGAACTTCGCGGCCGCGATCTTGCCGGTGTAGAAGGCGGTGTCCTTCGGGCCCGCGGACGGCAGCTTCTCGGCGGCCACGGCGGCGCCGCGCAGCAGCAGGTAGCCGATGACCACATCGCCGGAGGCGAGCAGCAGGCGGGTGGAGTTCAGGCCGACCTTGTAGATGGACCGGACGTCCTTCTCGGTGCCGGCCAGGTCGGTCAGCATGGTGCCGACGATGGCCTCCAGGTCCACGGCGGACGTGGCGAGCTGCTCGCGGGCGGCGGCCAGCTCCTCGCCGCCGACGGCCTCGGCGAGGAACTTCTTGATCTCCTCGGACAGGGTGGTCAGCGCCTGGCCCTGGTCGCGGACGATCTTGCGGAAGAAGTAGTCCTGGCCCTGGATCGCGGTGGTGCCCTCGTACAGGGTGTCGATCTTCGCGTCCCGGATGTACTGCTCGATCGGGTACTCCTGCAGGTAGCCGGAGCCACCGAAGGTCTGCAGGGACTGGGCGAGCTGCTCGTAGGACTTCTCGGAGCCGTACCCCTTGACGATCGGCAGCAGCAGGTCGTTGAGGCCGATCAGCGCCTTGGCGTCCTCGCCAGCCGCCTCCTGGACCGCGATCTGGTCCTGGACGGAGGCGGTGTAGAGCACGAGGGCGCGCATGCCCTCGGCGTACGCCTTCTGCGTCATCAGCGAGCGGCGCACGTCCGGGTGGTGCGTGATGGTGACCTTCGGCGCGGTCTTGTCCATGAACTGCGCGAGGTCCGGGCCCTGCACGCGCTCCTTGGCGTACTCCAGCGCGTTCAGGTAGCCGGTGGAGAGGGTGGCGATGGCCTTCGTGCCGACCATCATGCGGGCGAACTCGATGATGCGGAACATCTGGCGGATGCCGTCGTGCTTGTCGCCGAGCAGCCAGCCCTTGGCGGGGTGCTGGTCGCCGAACGTCATCTCGCAGGTGTTGGAGGCCTTGAGGCCCATCTTGTGCTCGACGTTCGTGGCGTAGGCGCCGTTGCGCTCGCCCAGCTCGCCGGTCTCCCAGTCGAAGTCGTACTTCGGCACGATGAAGAGCGACAGGCCCTTGGTGCCGGGGCCGGCGCCCTCGGGGCGGGCCAGCACCAGGTGGATGATGTTCTCGGACATGTCGTGCTCGCCCGAGGTGATGAAGCGCTTCACACCCTCGATGTGCCAGGAGCCGTCCTCCTGCTCGACGGCCTTCGTGCGGCCCGCGCCGACGTCGGAGCCCGCGTCGGGCTCGGTCAGCACCATCGTGGCGCCCCACTGGCGGTCCACCATGAGCTGGGCGACCTTGGACTGCTCCTCGGTGCCCTCCTCGAAGACGACGCCGGCGAACGCCGGGCCGGAGGAGTACATCCAGATGGCCGGGTTGGAGCCGAGGATCAGCTCCGCGTAGGACCAGATGAGGGAGGCGGGGGTCTTGGTGCCGCCGATCTCCTCGGGGATGCCCAGGCGCCAGTACTCGGAGTCCATGAAGGCCTGGTAGCTCTTCTTGAACGTGTCCGGCACGGGGGCGGTGTTGTCCGACGGGTCGAAGACCGGCGGGTTGCGGTCGGCGTCGGTGAAGGACGCGGCCAGCTCGTTCTCCGCGAGGCGCGAGACCTCGCTGAGGATGCTCTTGGCGGTCTCCACGTCCATCTCGGCGAACGGGCCGGTGCCGTAGAGCTTGTCGCGGCCGAGCACCTCGAAGAGGTTGAACTCGATGTCGCGGAGGTTGGACTTGTAGTGGCCCATGACGACGGCTCCGTATCGCACTCGATCAGTTACGTGGCAGTACTACAGCAAGCAGTAATACAGAATGATGCTACCCGCCGGTAATAAGAAGCAACCCCTTCCCGCCCGGATGTGACGGGACACTCGCTAGTCTTGGGTACGTGTACGGCTACGACCAGACCTCGCATCCCGGCCCACCGCCCGGCGCTGCCCCGATGCCGGGGGTGTACCCCGAGCCGTCCCCACCCTCGCTCGCGGACGCCGTACGGGCCTTCACCACGGGTTCGCTGTCCGCCGAGGACTTCCAGGCGATCTTCTCGACGTCGAAGGTCTACTGCCCGCGCGGCGAGAACCCCGGATTCCTGGCGCTGCACGACACGCAGCAGCCGGTGATCCCGATGTTCACCTCGCTCAAGGAGCTGCGGCGGTACGCGGGCAAGGAGTCCAAGTACTTCGTCATCACCGGTGCCGAGGTGCTCGACCTGCTGCCGACCGGCTACGGCTTCGTGCTCGACATCGACGGCCAGCACCGGATGGTCTTCGATGCCAAGGCCGTCGAACAGATGGTCGAGTTCACGATGCGCCGGATGTATGGCTGATCTGAGCTGAACCCACCGCGCTGAGCTGCGGGAATATGGCATGCCTTGCCGAATGTTCACTATTCAACTAAGTTGGATCCAGAACACGAGGAGGACCGCCATGCCCGCCGTGACCGTCGAGAACCCGTTGACCCTGCCGCGCGTCTCCGCGCCCGCCGGTGCGGTGCCGCGTCAGGCACTGGCCGTGTCCACCGCGCCGAGCGGCTTCGAGGGCGAGGGCTTCCCCGTCCGCCGCGCGTTCGCGGGCATCGACTACAAGAACCTCGACCCGTTCATCATGATGGACCAGATGGGTGAGGTGGAGTACGCGCCGGGCGAGGCGAAGGGCACCCCCTGGCACCCGCACCGCGGCTTCGAGACCGTCACGTACCTGATCGACGGCACCTTCGTGCACCAGGACTCCCACGGTGGCGGCGGCGTGATCAACGGCGGCGACACCCAGTGGATGACGGCGGGCAGCGGCCTGCTGCACATCGAGGCGCCGCCGGAGGAACTGGTCGTCACCGGCGGGCTCTTCCACGGGCTGCAGCTGTGGGTCAACCTGCCGAAGAGCGACAAGATGATGCCGCCCAAGTACCAGGACATCGGCGGCGGCCAGGTCAGGCTGCTGACGTCCGCGGACGGCGGCGCGCTCATCCGGCTGATCGCGGGCGACCTCGACGGCCACGCGGGCCCCGGGGCGACCCACACCCCGATCACGATGATGCACGTCTCGCTGAACCCGGGCGCCGAGCTCACGCTGCCCTGGCGGCCGGATTTCAACGCCCTCGCCTACGCTCTCGACGGCCGCGGTACCGCCGGCCCGTCGGGCCGCCCGTTCCACACCGGGCAGACGACCGTGTTCGGCCCGGGCGAATCGCTCACCATCAGGGCGGACGAGAAGCAGGACTCGCGCAGCCCGAACTTCGAGTTCGTGCTGCTCGGCGGGCAGCCGATCCGCGAGCCGATGATGCAGTACGGGCCGTTCGTGATGAACACCCACGCCGAACTGGCGCAGGCCTTCGACGACTTCCAGGCCGGCCGCCTCGGCCGGATCCCGGCAGGCCAGGCCTGATCACCACCGAATGACCGCCGCCGACTGATCAACGCCGACTGATCACGGCAGACTGATCACGGCGCCTGACCACGGCCGGCCGATCACGGCCGGTCGCCGGCGGTGGCCTCGTGGATCTCGAACCAGATCGCCTTGCCGTCGCCCCGGGGATCGACGCCCCAGGCGTCCGCCAGTTCCTCGATCAGCAGCAACCCGCGCCCCGACGAGGCCATCTCGCCGGGGCTGCGGCGATGCGGCATGTCGTCGCTGCGGTCGCCGACGTCGATCCGCAGCCGGCGCTTGCCGGGCACCCCCATCAGGCGGGCGGTCAGCACCGCGTCCTCGTCGGTGTGCACCAGCACATTGGTGATCAGCTCGGAGACCAGCAGCACCGCGGCGTCCACCTGGTCCGGGACGGCCCAGTCGTGCAGCAGCGCGCGGATCTCGTGGCGGGCCTCGCGGATCTGCCGCGGTGCGCTCTGCGAGACGGTCAGCACCGTCCGGCGCACCGGTACGTCGCAGGTCGGCCCGTCGGGGTCGCGGCGCAGCAGCATCAGCGCGATGTCGTCCTCGCGGCGGTCGGCGAGCGGCCCGGTGGTGTGGTGCGACGCCGGTCCGTGCACGGACCGCACCAGGTGGTCGGCGAGCTCCTCCAGATCGTCCGACGGCCCGGTCTCCAGCGCGGCCCGCAGCCGCTGCCAGCCGGTCTCCAGGTCGTGGCCGCCGGTCTCGATGAGCCCGTCCGTGCAGATCAGCAGCACTTCGCCGGGCTCCAGCACCAGCCGGGTCGTGGGGTAGTCGCTGTCGGGGGCGATGCCCAACGGCAGGCCGCCCGCGGTGCGGCGGATGATCGTGGTGCCGTCGCCCATCCGGATGGCGGGCTCAGGATGCCCGGCTCTGACCACGTTCAGGGTGCCGCTCGCCGGGTCCGCCTCCAGGTACAGGCATGTCGCGAACCGGTCGTCGTCGCGGTGGTCGGGGTCGCTGAGTCCGGCCAGGAACCGTGAGGTGCGCGACAGCACCGCATCGGGGTGGTGGCCCTCGGCGGCGTAGGCGCGCAGCGCGATCCGCAGCTGGCCCATGAGCCCGGCGGCCCGTACGTCGTGGCCCTGCACATCGCCGATGACCAGGGCGGTGCGGCCGGACGGCAGGTCGATCGCGTCGTACCAGTCGCCGCCGACCTGCAGCCCGCCGCCGGTGGGCACGTAGCGGGCGGCGACCGTCATGCCCTCGATGCCGGGACTGCGGGTGGGGAGCATGGTGCGCTGCAGGCCGTCGGAGAGCTCCCGCTCGGATTCGTGCAGGTGGGCACGGGAGAGCGCCTGGGCGAGCATCCGGGCGACGGTGGTGAGGACGGAGCGCTCGTCCGGAGTGAAGTCCACCGCATCGCGGAAGGCCGCCATCCACGCGCCGATCGTGTTGCCCGCGACCACCAGCGGGAGAAAGGCCCAGGAGGAGCGGCCGAACGGCTTGGCGAGCGGCCAGGTCGCCGGGAAGCGCTGCTCGTACGCCTCGGGGGTCGGCAGATAGACGGCCCGGCCGGTGCGGACCACCAGCGCGGCCGGGTAGTCGGTGGCCATCGGCATGTCCATGAACGGGCTCTCGGTGCCGACGGAGTGGCCGTGGTGCCCGATGATCGACAGCCGGTCGCCCCGGACGCCGAAGACGGCCAGGCCGTCGGGCGAGAACCCCGGCATGGACAGCGTCGCGGCGACCCGCAGCACCTCGGCGGTGCTGTCCGCCTCGGCCAGCGCCCGCCCGGCGTCCAGCAGAAAGGCCTCCCTGGCCCGCCGCCAGTCGCCGGAGGGCGCCGCACCGCCCGAGGTGGCGGCGCGCGCCTCGTGCAGCGTTCCGGCCATGGTGAGCCGGCCGGTCGGCCGCATCCGGATGCGCACGGTCCGCAGGATGCTGCCGTCGTCGCCGATCACCCGCATCAGGGACTCCACCACGGTGCCCTCGGCGCGGGCGAGGGCCAGCCCGCCGTTCAGCGCCACGAAGTCCTCGGCGTGCAGGCACGCGCGCACGGCGGAGGACCGGGACGTGACGGGGTCCGCCGGCAGCCCCAGCAGCACGGCCGCCGTCGCGTCCAGCGCCACGGTGCCCGCGGTCTCGTCCCAGTGCCACAGCCCCGTACCGACGGCTGCCAGAACGTCCTCGGTGCGCATTGCGACAGTTTATGAGGGTTTGGGCGACTCATACGAATGGGGGCGGACGTCCTGGCGCCGGTAGGCTGTGACGGGCCCCTTCTGGGCTCCCTCCACCGACATTCCGACGACTTGGATGAACGATGCATCCGTACCGGTCCCACACCTGCGGCGAGCTGCGCGCCACTGACGTCGACACCGACGTCCGCCTCTCCGGGTGGCTGCACAATCGCCGCGATCTGGGCGGCGTCCTCTTCGTCGACCTCCGGGACCACTACGGCTTCATCCAGCTGGTCGTGCGCCCGGGCTCGCCCGCGTACGAACAGCTCAGCAGCCAGTCCAAGGAATCCGTCGTCCGCGTCGACGGCCGGGTGCTCGCGCGCAGCGCCGAGAACGTGAACCCGGACCTGCCGACCGGCGAGATCGAGATCGACGTCACCTCCTTCGAGGTGCTCGGCGCCGCGGACCCGCTGCCCTTCCCGGTCTTCCCGGAGGACAACGCCAACGAGGAGGCGCGGCTCACCAACCGCTTCCTGGACCTGCGCCGGCAGCGCATGCACAAGAACATCATGCTGCGCTCGGCCGTCATCTCGTTCCTCCGCAAGGAGATGACCGCGCTCGGCTTCAACGAGCTGGCCACCCCGATCCTGTCGGCCACCTCCCCCGAGGGCGCCCGCGACTTCCTGGTGCCCTCGCGCGTGCACGCCGGCAAGTTCTACGCGCTCCCGCAGGCCCCGCAGCAGTTCAAGCAGCTGCTGATGATCGCCGGCTTCGACCGCTACTTCCAGATCGCGCCGTGCTTCCGCGACGAGGACTCCCGGGCCGACCGCTCGCCTGGCGAGTTCTACCAGCTCGACATCGAGATGAGCTTCGTCGAGCAGGAGGACGTCTTCGGCGTCATCGAGAAGGTCATGACCGACCTCTTCACCGAGTACGGCGGCGGCCGCGAGGTCACCTCCCCCTTCCCGCGCATCCCGCTGCGCGAGTCGATGCTCAAGTACGGCAACGACAAGCCGGACCTGCGCGCCAAGCTCGAACTCGTCGACGTCTCGGACGTCTTCGCCGGCTCCGGCTTCAAGGCCTTCGCCGACAAGCACGTCCGCGCGCTGGCCGTGCCGGACACCGCGGCCCAGCCGCGCAAGTTCTTCGACCAGATGGGCGAGTACGCGGTCGAGCAGGGCGCCAAGGGTCTGGCCTGGGTCCGCGTCGGCGAGGACAACGCCCTCACCGGCCCGATCGCCAAGTTCCTCACCGAGGACGACGTCAAGGGCCTGCTGGCCGCCGTCGATGCCAAGCCCGGCCACGCGATCTTCTTCGGCGCCGGCGAGTTCGGCGAGGTCTCCAAGATCATGGCGGCCGTCCGCGTCGAGGCCGCCAAGCGCGCCGGCCACTTCGAGGAGAACGTCTTCCGCTTCTGCTGGGTCGTCGACTTCCCGATGTTCGAGAAGAACGAGGACACCGGCGCGATCGAGTTCTCCCACAACCCGTTCTCCATGCCGCAGGGCGGCCTGGAGGCGCTGGAGACCAAGGACCCGCTCGACATCCTCGCCTGGCAGTACGACATCGTCTGCAACGGCATCGAGCTGTCGTCCGGCGCGATCCGGAACCACGAGCCCGCCGTCATGTACAAGGCGTTCGAGATCGCCGGCTACGACCAGGCGACCGTCGAGAAGGAGTTCGGCGGCATGCTCCGCGCCTTCCACTTCGGCGCCCCGCCGCACGGCGGCATCGCCCCGGGCGTGGACCGCATGGTCATGCTGCTCGCGGACGAGCCGAACATCCGCGAGACGATCGCCTTCCCGCTCAACCAGCACGCCCAGGACCTGCTCATGGGCGCGCCGAGCGAGGTCGAGGAGAGCCGGCTGCGCGAGCTGCACATCCAGCTCCGCAAGCCGCAGCCGAAGGTCTGACCGGCGGCCCCGGGCACCCGACGCAATCCGTCCGGTGCCCGGGGCAACCCGCAAGGGGAGTCATCGCGTTCCACTGGTGTGGAAGGGACACGATGGCGAGTAGACGATGCTGACGCCCCCGGACTTCGAGGAGTTCGTGGCGGCGCGCGGCCCCAGGTTGCTGCGGGTCGCCTGGCTGCTGACCGGCGACGCGCATCTCGCGGAAGACCTGCTGCAGACCGTGCTGGCCAAGGCCTGGCCGAAATGGCAGCGGATAGCCGACGGCAGCCCCGAGGCATATCTGCGCAAGGCGCTGATCACCACGCATGCCTCCTGGTGGCGGCGCCGCTGGCGCGGCGAGGTCCCGCACGGCGAAGTGCCGGAGTCCGCGGACCGGGCGGACGCCTTCGCGGGGGTCGATCTGGAGCAGACGCTCGCGGTGGCCGTCCGGCGGCTGCCGGTGCGGCAGCGCGCGGTGGTGGTGCTGCGGTACTTCGAGGACCTGAGTGTCGAGGAGACCGCCGAGGTGCTGGGCTGCGCGACCGGCACCGTCAAGAGCCAGGCGTCCAAGGCGCTGCGCAGCCTGCGCGGTCAGCTGCCCGCCGCGGAACTGGTGGACGGTGGTGAACGTCATGACCGAGGCTGAGACCGAACGGGAACTGCGCGTCCTGCTGGAGCGCGTGGTGCCGCAACTTCCCGCACCCGCCCAGCGGTTGGACGGTGTCCGGGACCGGGTGCGGCGCCGTCGCCGCCGCCGTGCGGCCGGTACCGCCACGCTGGCGGTCACCGCGGTCGCGCTGGCCGGAGTGCTCGTGCCCGGCCTCGTGCGGGACCGGTCGCGGTCCGAGTCCGTACCGCCCGCCTCGGCCCCCGCGACGGGCGCGCTGCCGGCCCCGGAGGCCAAGGTGCCGGACCCGGGGAGCAGCAGCAGCCTGCCCCCGTCGATCGCCACTCCCACTCCCACGCTCGACCCCAGGACCCGGTACCCCGAGATCGGCGGGATGTCGGTCTCGCTGTCCAAGGAGTGGCAGGTGCTGCGGATGGCGGAGACCGGCTTCGCCGCCACACAGCCCATGTCGGCGTACAAGGAGCCGTGCCCGGACGAGATCGACGGCTACTGCTCGCCGCTGAAGGAGTCGCTGCGCCCCGACGGCGCGGTGCTGATCTTCCAGATCGCCGACCGATCCGGGAGCCTGGCGGCGAAGATCCGCGGGTTCCACAAGGTGGAGAGCGTCGAGCTTCTGAAGTCGTGCCGGCGCCTCGGCGCCGATGAGCAGCTCGCGGCGGCGGCCGGCGCCACGGACCGCTCCTCCGACGTGGTGGTGACCGTCACGGCCTGCCTGTACCGGGCGACGCCCGTACGGCTGAGGCAGGTCCGCGAAGCGATGACGTCCGTCACTCTCTGATCTTCCGAAACCTTCTGCGATCTTCCGAGGACATTCCGAAAGGCCCCTGTTCATGCACGCGATGTACAGCAGGTACATACGCACCACGGCCGTGTGCGCTGCCGCCGCGGCCGTCCTGGCCGGACTCGCCGGATGTGGCGGCGCCGGTGGCGCCATGGCCTCTCCCGGCGGTGACGTCCGGACGGTGGTGCCGTCCCCGTCCGCCGACGCCGTCCCGGCGGCCGGCCGGGCCGGCCGCTCCGCGCCCGCTCCGCTGCCGCAACGGCTCCCCGGGCTCGGCCCGAAGACCCTCGGCCTGGTCCCGGACGAGGCCCGGCAGGCCGTGGTCGTAACTGGCGACGGGCCCTCGTCGTCCCGCTCGACCGTCATCCTCTACCAGCGGACGGACGCGGGCTGGACCGCCGGCACCGCCTGGCCCGCCCACAACGCTCTCAAGGGGTGGACCGACGACCACCGCACCGGCGATCTCCGGTCGCCCATCGGCGTCTTCACCCTCACCGACGCGGGCGGTCGGCTTGCCGACCCCGGTACGAAGCTCAGCTACGACCACGCCCCGCGCGGATTCAGCATCTCCGGCACCGGCTTCCAGGACGAGCCGCTGGCCGGCTCCTTCGACTACGTCATCTCCATCAACTACAACCATGTGCCCGGCACCACCCCGCGGGACTGGACGCGCCCGCTCGGCGGCTCCCGGGGTGGCGGCATCTGGTTCCATGTCGACCACGGCGGCCCCACCCAGGGCTGTGTCTCGCTCGCGCCGGACGTCATGAAGCAGCTCCTGCGCACGCTGGACCCGGCCCGGCACCCGGTGGTGGTGATGGGCGACGCCGCGGCACTGAGCCGCTGATCCGCCGTACGTCACCGGACATGACGAAGGCCGCCCCGATGGGGCGGCCTTCGCCGTCGAGCGGTGCGAACTACTCGGCGGTGTCCGGGTTGCCGCCGAAGCGCTCGCGGTAGGCGTCGAGGTCCTCATCGGTGATCTTGGCGAAGAGCACCGGCGGGACGGTGAACGGGGTGCCGGGCGGCAGGAAGGACAGCGACCTGGCCTCGTCCTGGCTGACCCAGGTCCGGTTGTCGTCGGCGAGCGCGAAGGCGCTGCGCATCGCGGCGGAGGAGGACGGGATGAAGGGCTCGGAGACCACCGCGTACAGGTGGATGAGGTTCATCGCGGTGCGCAGGGTGAGCGCCGCGCCGTCCGGGTCCGTCTTGATCTCCATCCAGGGGGCCTTCTCCTCCAGGTAGGAGTTGCCCGCGCTCCACAGGGCGCGCAGCGCGGCCGCGGCCTTGCGGAACTGGACGGTCTCCAGGTGGCCTTCGTACTCGGCCAAGAGTCCGGCGATCTGCTCGCCGAGCTTCGCCTCGGCCTCTCCTGCCGCGCTGCCGGCCGGCACGTCGTCACCGAAGCGCTTGCGGGAGAAGGACAGGACGCGGTTGACGAAGTTGCCCAGGGTGTCGGCGAGGTCCTTGTTCACGGAGGAGGAGAAGACCTCCCAGGTGAACGAGGTGTCGTCGGACTCCGGGGCGTTGGCGATGAGGAAGTAGCGCCAGTAGTCGGCCGGCAGCAGCTCCAGCGCGGCGTCGGTGAAGATGCCGCGGCGCTGGCTGGTGGAGAACTTCCCGCCGTAGTACGTCAGCCAGTTGAAGGCCTTGACGTGGTCGACCTTCTTCCACGGCTCGCGGGTGCCCAGTTCGGTGGCCGGGAACATCACCGTGTGGAACGGGACGTTGTCCTTGGCCATGAACTGGGTGTACGTGACGTCGTCCGCCTCGTACCACCAGGACTTCCAGTCCCGGGTCTCCCCTTCGGGAGCGGCGTCCTCCCACTCCTTGGTGGAACCGATGTACTCGATCGGGGCGTCGAACCAGACGTAGAAGACCTTGCCGTCCGCGGCCAGCTCCGGCCAGGTGTCGGCCGGGACCGGAACGCCCCACTCCAGGTCGCGGGTGATCGCGCGGTCGTGGAGACCCTCGGTGAGCCACTTGCGGGCGATGGAGGAGGCGAGAGTCGGCCATTCGCTGCTCGCCTCGTCGATCCACGACTCGACCTCGCCGGCCAGCTTCGACTGCAGGAGGAACAGGTGCTTGGTCTCGCGGACCTCCAACGCGCTGCTGCCGCTGATCGCGGAGCGCGGGTCGATCAGGTCCGTGGGGTCCAGGACCCGGGTGCAGTTCTCGCACTGGTCGCCGCGGGCCTTGTCGTAACCGCAGTGCGGGCACGTGCCGACGATGTAGCGGTCCGGCAGGAAGCGCTCGTCGGCGAGGGAGTAGACCTGGCGGATCGCGCGTTCCTCGATGAAGCCGTTGGCCTGGAGGCGGCGCGCGAAGTGCTGGGTCAGCTCGCGGTTCTCCGGAGAGGAGCTGCGGCCGAAGTAGTCGAAGCGCAGCCCGAAGCCGTCGTAGATCGCCTTCTGTGCCAGGTGCTGCTCGGAGCAGAAGGTGTCGACGGGCAGGCCGGCTTCCTTGGCGGCGAGTTCGGCGGGAGTGCCGTGCTCGTCGGTGGCGCAGATGTAGAGGACGTCGTGCCCGGTCTGGCGCAGGTAGCGGGCGTAGACGTCGGCCGGGAGCATCGACCCCACCATGTTGCCCAGGTGCTTGATCCCGTTGATATAGGGCAGGGCGCTGGTGATGAGGTGTCGAGCCATTGCAGGCTGCTCCCAATTCGTTACGCGGGGTGAGTGATTGATCTACGGACCGTCAATATCGTATCCGACCCCCCGGGCACCCCTTCTTGTTTTCTCCTGGAGGGCGGATCGGGCCGGCAGGCGACAGGTGCAGCCCGGGAGCACCGCGGGGGGAAGGCGGCCGGGAACGCGGGGGGCCGGCGCTCCGTTGTTGATCACAGTGGGTGACTGCACGTGCGCATGCACGTGCACATGCACGTGCTGGTGGAACCGGTTATCATCTGGCTTACCCAGCAAGGCAGTTACGGGGAATGTGGGGAGCGTCTTATGCGCCGGACACACAATGGCATGGCCTCGACAGATCTCCAGGGAGTCGTCTGGCAGAAGAGTTTGCACAGCAACGCGAACGGTACGTGCGTTGAGCTGGCGCAGCTGCCCGACGGCGAGGTGGCGGTACGCAATTCACGCTTTCCGGACGGACCGGCGCTGATATATACGCGGGCCGAGATCGAATCACTGATTCTCGGGGTCAAGGATGGTGAGTTCGACCACCTTATGTGACCGTATACCAACCTATAGCGACGGGTCTTCGTTCATTCCGATCGGCGAATGGAAGAGGGCCCAGACGACTTTTCCCGCCCCGGTGAGCGGATGCCAGCCCCAGGTCTCGCTGTAGGACTCCACCAGGTGCAGCCCCCGTCCGGACTCCGCGACGAAGTCGGGCGTCCTGGCCACCGGGCCTATGGCGCTGGGGTCGCGAACGGCACAGACCACGCGTGAGGTCCAACGCACCAGACTGAGGTGGACCGGCGCGCCGCCGGTGCCGGGGGGCACGGCGTAGCGCAGCGCGTTGGTGACGAGTTCCGAGGCGACCAGTTCGATGCTGTCGAAGAGTGGTGCCAGATCCCAACGCTGAAGTGTCGCCCGGGTGAATCTTCGGGCGTCGCGGACGGCTTCGAACCGTCCCGGTAGCTCGCACGTGGCGCCGCTGGACGCGGCCAAGCCCTCGGGGGCGAGCACTCCATCCCATAACGGCTCAAGCACAGTTGCGGCCTCAGTCCTCATGCGCGCCCACGGGGTATCTGCACGAACCCCATGGTCCCCAACGCCCACACGGTATGCAAGGGCGTATGCACGTGCAGATGCAAGGAATGATGCACGTGATGGTGCTGTGTGACCGAGTGAGTACTCAACGCAGCGCAGAAGTGGCAGACTGCTGACGACCTAGGGGCGGAGCGTGACGTAAATGACCACAGGGCAGCCGGGAGGCGGGTCCATCGTGCGACGAATTCTGCTGGGAGCTCAGCTGCGACGACTTCGCGAAGCGGGAGGAATCACCCGCGAGGCCGCCGGTTATTCGATCCGCGCGTCCGAGTCGAAGATCAGCCGCATGGAGTTGGGACGCGTGAGCTTCAAGGAACGGGATGTGGCCGACCTCCTCACTCTCTACAACGTGGTCGACGACGAGGACCGTGCGGCCCTCCTCGGACTCGTGCGCGAGGCGAACGTGGCCGGCTGGTGGCACGGGTACGGGGATGTCCTCCCGGCCTGGTTCCAGACCTATGTGGGGCTGGAGGAGTCCGCCTCGCTGATCCGGACCTTCGAAGTCCAGTTCATCCACGGCCTGTTGCAGACCGAGGACTACTCCCGCGCGGTCGTCGAACTGGGGCACCCCGGTGCGGCGAAGTCCGAGATCGAGCGCCGGGTCGGCCTGCGCATGGAGCGGCAGAAACTGCTGGTCTCGGAGCGGGCGCCGCGATTCGTCGCCGTCATGGACGAGGGCGCGCTGTACCGGCCGTTCGGCGGGCGCGACGTCATGCGCGGGCAGTTGAGCCATCTGATGGAGATCGCGCAGCAGCCCAATGTGACCGTCCATGTCCTGCCGTTCGAAATCGGCGGCCATGCAGCGGGCGGCGGTGCGTTCACGCTGCTGCGATTCCCGGAGTCGGACCTGTCCGATCTGGTCTATCTGGAACAGCTCACCAGCGCGCTGTACATCGACAAGCGTGAGGAAGTGGACTTCTACGACAAGACCATGGAAAGGCTCTGCGTGGACAGTCTTTCCGCCGAGCGTTCCCTTGAGCGAATCCGCAAGATCCATCAACAGGCTTGATGCGTAGGTAATATGACACAGCATCACTAACGCGTGCCGCATCGGCCACCGCGAAAGGGATAACGTGTCGTACTTCTCCGAGTTGGCTCTCCAGTACATCGATGGTGAGTGGCGCTCCGGTTCCGGCTCCTGGGACATCGTCGATTTCAATCCCTACAACGGGGACAAACTCGCCTCCATCACGGTGGCGACGAAGACCGAGGTGGACCAGGCCTACCGGGCGGCGGAACGGGCTCAGACCGCATGGGCCGAGACCAACCCGTACGCCCGCCGGCTGGTCTTCGAGCGCGCGCTGAAGGTCATCGAGGAGCGCGAAGCGGAGATCACCGAGGCGATCATCGCCGAGCTGGGCGGCACGTATCTCAAGGCCGGTTTCGAACTCGCCCTCACCAAGGACATGTTGCGGCAGTCGATGCAGCTCGCTCTGCACCCCGAGGGCCGCATCCTGCCGTCCCCGGTGGACGGCAAGGAGAACCGCCTCTACCGGAAGCCGGTCGGCGTCGTCGGGGTGATCAGCCCGTTCAACTTCCCGCTCTTCCTGGGTCTGAAGTCCATCGCCCCGGCGCTGGCGCTCGGCAACGCCGTGGTGCTCAAGCCGCACCAGAACACCCCGGTGGTCGGCGGCACGCTCATCGCCAGGATATTCGAGGAGGCGGGCCTGCCGGCCGGCCTCTTCAACGTCGTCATCACGGACATCGCCGAGATCGGCGACAGTTTCATCGAGCACCCGGTGCCCAAGGTCATCTCGTTCACCGGTTCCGACCACGTGGGCCGGCATGTGGCCACGGTCGCCGCCTCGCACTTCAAGCGGACGGTGCTGGAGATGGGCGGCAACAGCGCGCTCGTCGTCCTGGACGACGCCGACCTGGACTACGCGGTCGACGCCGCGGTCTTCAGCCGCTTCGCCCACCAGGGCCAGGTGTGCATGGCGGCCAACCGGGTGCTGGTGGACCGCTCGGTGGAGCAGGAGTTCACCCGCAAGTTCGTCGCGAAGACAGCCTCGCTGATCGTCGGCGACCCGGCCGACCCGGCCACCCAGATCGGCCCGCTGATCAACACCGTCCAGGCCGAGCGCATCACGGCCGAGGTCGCCCAGGCCATCGAGGCGGGCGCCACGGCGCTACTCCTCGGCGAGACCGACGGCGCCGTCGTGTCACCGACAGTGCTCGGTGACATCCCCGCGGACGCCGCGATCCTGCGCCGTGAGCTCTTCGGACCCGTGGTCATGGTGGTGCCCTTCGACGGCGAGGACGAGGCGGTCCGGATCGCGAACGACACCCCGTTCGGGCTCAGCGGGGCCGTCCACACCCGGGACATCGAGCGTGGTGTGCGCTTCGCCCAGCGCATCGAGACCGGCATGATGCACGTCAATGACGGCACCATCGCGGACGAGCCGATCGTGCCCTTCGGCGGCGAGAAGGCCTCCGGTGTGGGACGGCTCAACGGCGATGCCACGGTGGACGCCTTCACGACCGTGAAGTGGATCTCCATCCAGCACGGACGCAGCCGCTTCCCGTTCTGATTCCCGCTCCGCGGCGTGCGCGGCGTGGACCGATTCCTGTTCCGACCAGCACTCCGATGCCCCGGTAGCCCGGCTCTCCACGGTCCGTCAGATCGATCTTCACTCGAACGGGTGAAGATTCCCATCTGTTCCGGGCTACCGCCTCCCGTGTGCGAATTTCCGCCGGATACGGTGACCGTAGGTCACCCCAGGCCCCGGTGGTCGCTCGCACGGTCGACCGCGGGAGGGGGACGCCGGTGCAGGACGATGCCCGCGACGATCTGCCGTTCGGCCGTCCGCCGCAGTTGGTCCCCCCGGCCAATCCGTACGCCCGCACGTACCGGATCGCCGAGTTCACCGTCGTGGAGCTGCGCGGCGAACTGGACATCGACACCGCGCGGTTCGTGGCCCCGCATCTGGATCTCGTCTCCGGCGGTCCGCCGCCGCTCCGGGTCGTCGTCGACCTGTGCGGGCTGGAGTTCCTCGACTGTTACGGCCTGTCCCTGCTCTGCCGCGTCCGCCGCCGCGTCCAGGCCGGTGGCGGGGAGCTGAGAACGGTCTGCGACCGCCCGTCGACGCTGCGGCTGCTGGGGCTGACCGGTCTGGCCGAGGCTTTTCAGCCGGTGTCAACCCTCGCGCGTGCCATGGGCGGATGAGCGGAGGTCGCCCCAGTTGTGGACGACTGTTACAGAGTTGTGTGGATGCTGTCGGAGGAATGTATCTCTCTCGAACATAAGCTCGCGCAGTGCTGTGGCAGGAGTGGTTCCAGGGCCTGAAGAAAATGCCGCGACTGAAGTTGCGGAGGCCCCGACTTCATCGCCGGCCACGGTTCCGGCTGGAGTACCCACGGCCGGGCAAGCGGGGTTTTCGCCGCTGGCTGCCCTCCTGGCGACAGCAGCTGCTCGTCCTGTTCCTCTGCACCGCCGCCCTGACCGGGGTCGTGGGGTACGCCTACGCGCATACCGAGATCCCCGCGGACCTCAACTCCTTCGCGACTCAGCAGGACAACGTCTACTACTGGGCCGACGGCTCGGAGATGGCCCGCACCGGGCCCGTCGACCGGCAGGACATGCCGCTGGCCAAGGTGCCGGAGCAGGTCAAATGGGCGTTCCTCGCCGCCGAGAACCAGACCTTCTACGACGACGGCGGAATCTCGTACAAGGGCATCGGCCGCGCCGTGCTGAAGATGGGCACCGGCGGTGAGATGACCGGCGGGTCCACCATCACCCAGCAGTACGTGAAGAACGCCTATCTGAACCAGGACCGGACGCTGTCCCGCAAGATCACCGAGATGTTCATCTCGGTGAAGCTCGACAAGAAGATGACCAAGGACCAGATACTCGAGGGTTATCTCAACACCAGCTGGTTCGGCCGGGGCACCTACGGCATCCAGCGCGCCGCCCACGCGTACTACGGCAAGGACGTGTCGCAACTCAGCGTCAGTGAAGGCGCGTTCCTCGCCTCGCTGCTGCGGGGCGCTGGGATGTACGACCCGGCGCTCAGCGCCGCCAACCACAGCCACGCGCAGGCCCGGTGGAGCTGGATCCTCGACCAGATGGTCGGTCTGGGGAAGCTGACGCCCCAGGAGCGGGCGAAGTACACCGTCTTCCCCGAGCCGATCGACCCGCCGAAACCGGCCGGGCTGACCGGGCAGAGCGGCTATCTGGTGGAGACCGCCAAGGCGTACGTCCTCGCCCACTCCGACATCGACGACGCCGCATTCGACCTGGGCGGCTACCAGATCCACACCACGTTCGAGAAGCCGCGGACGGAAGCGCTGGCGGCGGCGGTCAAGAAGCAGCTCGGCGGCCTCGACCCGGTGAACCGGCCGGCCAGTGACAGCAACGTCCGGGTCGGAGCCGCCTCGGTGACCCCGGACGGCCGTCTGGTGGCCCTCTACGGCGGCCCCGACTACCTCAAGCAGGGGTTCAGCGACGCCAACTCCTCGATCGTGCCGGCCGGGACGGCCTTCACGCCCTTCGTGTACGCCGCCGCGCTGCGCGACGGTGTCCAGCGCGAACGCGGCGCGGCTCGTACGCCGGTGACCCCGGCGACGCTCTACGACGGCAACGACAAGGTGCCGCTGGTGACTCCCGAGGGCCCCTACTGGGACCGCTCGGGAAAGATCGTCAAGTCGGCCAACGACGGCGGCCGGTCCTGGGGTTCCATCAGCCTGCGCTCGGCGGTGGCGAACTCCGTGAACGGCCCTGTGATGCAGCTGGGCATGGATGTCGGCCTGGACCGGGTGCGGAGCGCCGCGACCGACGCCGGGCTGCTGCCCGCCAGCTTCGGCGCCCAGGTGCCCGCGTTCTCGCTGGGCACCGCCACGCCGAGCCCGATCCGGATGGCGAGCGCCTACGGGACGTTCGCCGCACAGGGGATGCGCACCGACCCGTACTCGGTGCTCGGCGTCACCCGCAACGGCGAGCCGGTGTCGGTGGAGAAGCCGCCCGCCGTCCGGACCTTCTCACCGGAGGTCGCGTCGCAGGTCACCGACGCGCTGGAGGACGCCGTCACGGAAGGCACCGCGAAGGCCGCGGCGAAGGCGGGGGCGGGGACCGCGGGCATGACCGGGACCGCGCAGGGCAACAAGGCGGCCTGGTTCGTCGGGTACACGTCGGAGCTGTCGACCGCGGTCGAGGTGTTCCGGCTGGACCCGAAGACCCAGGGTCTGCTGCCGCTGACCGGAATGGGCGGGGCCGCCAGGTCGGCGGTGGGCAGCGCATATCCGATCAACATCTGGACCGGCTACGCGAAGGCCACCGGCCACTGAACTCCGGGCCTGACGGCGCCGGGCGGGACAGCGCCGCGCGGGCTGCGGGCCGCGCGGGCTACGGCTTCGCGCGGGCTACGGCTTGAGGAAGGTCGCCCAGTTCGGGGATTCCGCCGGGTCCAGTCCGCGCAGCTTCGCGAGCACCGCCGGGTCCTGCACGTCCATCCAGTCGGCGAGCTCCTTGAAGCTCACGCATTTCACGCCGTCCCGGCGGCAGACGTTCTTCATCACGTCCTCGATGGCCTGCATGTAGATGCCGCCGTTCCAGGTCTCGAAGTGGTTGCCGATGAACAGCGGCGCCCGGCTGCCGTGATAGACCCGGTCGAATCCGTTCAGATATCCCTCGCGGGTCTCCTTCTCCCACGCCGGATACTTCGTCGGGTCGCCCGCGACGCTGTCGCCCGATTGGTTGTAGAGGAAGTTGAAGTCCATCGAGAGGACCTGGAAGGTCTTCTTCGGGTAGGGCACCAGCTGGAGCGGGAAGTTCCAGACTCCGTCGATCTTCGAGGGCCAGATCTGGAAGTCGCCGGGTGAGCTGGCGTCATAGCGCCAGCCGAGCGACTTGGCGGCGGGGATCAGGTTCTTCTGGCCTTCGAGGCAGGGCGCACGGCCTCCGACCAGCTCCTTCTGGTAGTCGAAGGGCAGCGGTGGGATGTCCTTGAAGCCGGTGTTCGTCTTCCAGTTCTCGACGAACGAATAGGCCTGCGCGATCTCGCTCTTCCATTCGTCGGTGCTCCAGTCACCGCCACCCTTGGCCCCGCAGAAGTGGCCGTTGAAGTGGGTGCCGATCTCGTTGCCGTCCAGGTAGGCCAGCCGCACCTGTTCCAGCGTCTCCCGGATGTGGGCATCGGTCGGGAAGGAGATCGCCGCCGATCCGACGGGGTGCTGGGGCGGATGGTAGAGCGAGGCCTTGGACTCCGGCAGCAGATACATACCGCTCAGGAAGTACGTCACCTGAGCGTTGTTCTCTTTGGCCACATCGCGGAAATGCGAGAACAGATGGTCGTCGTTCTCCAGGGCACCGTCCCAGGAGAAGACCACGAACTGCGGTGGTTTCTCACCGGGTTTGAGTTTCTCCGGCTTCGGCTGCTTGGGCTGCGGCCCGGTGTCGGAGGTGGAGCCGTCACCGAGGACCTTCACCTTGCCGTCCCAGGGGACGTCGTGCTTGCCGCCCTTGGGAGCCGGCGTCACCGGTTTGGCGGGTTTGGCGCCGAGCTCCTGCTTCGCCGCCTTCGGGGAATCGTCGGCCGATTCGTGTCCCGAGCCCCCCATCGACAGAACGAGCACCAGGGTCGCGGCGACCCCGGCCGCGGTTATCGCGGCCACGCCATGTGCGGTTCTCACCATCAACCTCGTTCTCCGGGAGGTTTCCAGTAAAGCCGTACTCCCTGGCTGCGCCGGTAGCGGGTCCACTGGAATGGTGTTTGCCTGAGGTAGTCCGAATTGGACACCTTTCAGGAGGAAATGGTCATGTCCAAGCACACAGCCCGCAGCGCCCACTCCAAGGGCATGAGGCATGCCGAGCAGGTGGATGCCGCTCAGGCGAAACACCGCGCCAACGAGGTGCGGGAGGACCTGGACGCTTTCGAGCACAACGAGAGCCCCAAGGCCGAACGGCGGCACGCGCGCGAGCCCCAGGAGTAGCGGTCGGCGGATGAGGGACGGGCCCGCACAACGGCCCGCCCCTCATCCTTGCGCGGCGCCCGGAGGGCTCGTCCACATGCTCGCTTCGCTGCGCGACAGCCGGGGCAACACCACTGTCGAGGCCGTCACCCACGGGGCCGGCCTACGCCGCGCTGGGCGCGGCCATGGCGGAGGCGTACGGGAAGCAGAAGTAGCCGCGGCGGGAACGGGTCACGCCGCGGAGCCGACCACGGACGGTCCGGTCGGCCCAGGCGGTCCGGCCGGCGGGACCGGAGGGGCCGGTGTGCCCAGCCGCCGGGCCACCGCCTTCTCGTTCGCGATCACGTAGCCGATACAGATGCCGATCGTGACGACGGTGAAGAGCACGATCAGCCAGGACAGCAGGACGAAGAGCGACCCGAACGGGCCGAACTGCCGCAGGCTGCGTTTGATGGCCCCCGGCATGTAGATCGCCGACCAGGCGGCGACCCCGAGGACACCCGCCGACACCAGGACCGCGCCCGGCAGCAGCGGCAGCCAGGGAATGCGGGAGCCGAGCAGGAAGCGCTGGGTCCACCACCACAGGAGCGTCGCGGAGAGAAACTGCAACGGGACGCCGAGTGACGGGCCCACGCCGAAACCGTTGTGCAGCGGGCCCTGGAGCAGCAGGTCGACGAGCCAGACCGCCAGCCAGACCACCCAGCGCCAGGCGACCAGTCGGGCGCTCGCCCTGGGTATCTGCCAGGCCCGTTCGCAGGTCCGCTGCAGGGCGCGGCTGCAGGCCGTGGCCGAGATCAGCGTGACGAGGACGCCCGCGATGCCGAAGGAGCTGGTGTCGGCGGCGCTGTCGTCGGCCGCGTAGACCTGTCTGACCTGGTCCAGCGCGTCGTCCGGCAGTCCGAGCATGGAGTGCAGCGAGGAGACGAGCTGGTCGCGGACGAGCTGGGGCGCGAACGCGGCGATCACGAACAGTGCGGGCAGGGCGCCGAGGAACGCCTGCGCGGCGAGCCGGGTGGCGCAGTCCAGGACGTTCACCGTGGTGAATTCGTGGATGAGGCGCCCGATGAAGGGAGCCCTGCGCAGTACCCGGTCGACGACGATCACAGGCGCGGGGGGTCCTCGTAGTACCGCTGCTCGTAGACGCGCTCGGTGTCGTGGCGCCGGTCCGTGCGCCGGCGGCGGCTGAAGGACAGCACCAGCCCGACGAGCAGGCCGACGGCGCCGCCGAGCATGGAGATGGCGCCCAGGGCGCTGAGGTCGATCCACCGGGCCTGCCAGGTGATCGCGTATCTCAGGATCGCCCCGATGATGATGAGGGCGAGCCCACCGGCTGCGGTCATGACGAGGTCCCTTCCTGGCATGGACGGCGGCGGTCGTCACCGGCTCTCCGCCCAGCCTGCGGGGCCCCGCTCCCGCTGTCCTGTCGGGAGACGTCGCGTTGGGCCGTTGGGGGGCCCGGAATGCCATAGTCTGAATGCAGACAAATACTCTCAAAGTTATGCTGGCGGTCCGATCCCGGGATCGGACTCGGACACCAGACCCAGGAGAGGACGGACCGTGGGAATCGGACCCGTCGAATACCTTGTCGTCGCATTTCCCGGCAGCCGGTTCACCGGCCGCATCGCACCCGCGCTCGCCGACATCGTCGCGTCCCGCACCGTCCGGATCCTCGACATCACCTTCGTCCGGCGGGCGGAGGACGGAACGATCGAGCATGTGGAGCTCCAGGACCTCGACCCCGACGACCTGGTCTCCTACGACCCGGTGGAGGGCACCATCGCCGGGCTCTTCAACGACGCGGACGTCCAGGCGCTGGCCCAGAGCGTGCCGCCGGGCAGCTCGGCGGCGCTCATCGTCTGGGAGGACCTGTGGGCGGTGCCGCTCACCGACGCCGTCCGCGGCGCCGGCGGTATCACCGTGGCCCACGAGCAGATCCCGGCGGAGGTCGCGGAACGGGCCCTCGCGGAAGCCCGCTGACGCTGCGACGACTCGGAAAGGACGTCCCGACATGCCGTTTCGCAGAGGAGCCATGAACCGCAGGGGCCCCGGACTGCTCGGCGCCGTCGCCCGCACCGCCGTGGTGGCCGGCACCGCCTCCGCCGTCAGCGGTCGGGTGCGGCAGCACCAGGAGCAGAAGTTCGCAGGACAGGAGGCCGCACCGGCCGCGCAAGCCCAGGCGGTGCAGCAGCCGCCGGCTCCGCAGCCGGTGGCGGCGGCCGCCGACGACACCCTCAGCCGTCTGGAGCGGCTGGCCGGACTGAAGACCCAGGGAATCCTCACGGAAGAGGAGTTCGCCGCCGAGAAGGCGAAGATCCTGTCGGGTTGACCGGCGGGAACCGCGACATCCCGGGAGCACGGATATGCCCGAACAGGACCGGCCGCCCGCCCGCGGTGAGCCCCCGGGCACCGCCACGCCCCGCACCGGTGCGGCCGAACGCCTCGCCCTGAACCACATGGGCAGCTTCGACTGGAACCTCAGGCTCGGCACCCTGGAACTGGACGCGGCCGGCCTGGAGGTCTTCGACCTGCGGCCCGAGGAGTTCAACGGGCGGCCCGAATCCCTGATCACCCGGGTGTCGCCCCAGGAGGGCGCACGGCTCGAGTCCGTGCTCAACCAGGCCCTGCACGAGCGGGCGTCGTCGTACGGCATGTACTTCCAGGTGTTCCTCCGGGACGGCACCCCGCGCTGGACGCACACCCAGGGCCGCATCCTGCGCGACGAGGAGGGCAAGGCCCAGCGCGTCATCGGCATCATCCGTGACGCGACCGCGGAGCTGTCGCACTCCACCATGCTGCGGACCCTGGAGGAGGACCGTAAGCGCCAGACCTCCATGGTGGAACGGACCACCCAGGCCCTGTCGCGGGCCGTCACCGTCGATGACGTCACCGCGACGCTGACCGGCAGCGGCGGGCTGGAGCGGTTCGGGGCCGACGGCCTGGCGCTGGGCCTGGTCGACGGCAGCATGCTCAAGATCATCGCGCTGACCGGCCGGTCGATGGAGGTCCTGTCAGACCTGCGGCTCACCCGGATCGACGACGACCTCCCGCTCTCCGAAGCGATCCTCAGGCAGCGCCCCCGGTTCATCAGCTCGCTGTCGGAGCTCGCCGACCGCTTCCCCCGGCTGCGGCCGTACCTCGGCGAGTTGGAGATCGAGGCGGCGGCCTACCTCCCGCTGGTGGCGCAGGCGCGCTCCATCGGCGGCCTCTGCCTGTTCTACCGGGACCGCACCCACTTCACCGCCGAGGACCGCAACCTGTGCCTCGCCCTGGCCGGCATCGTCGCCCAGTCGCTGCAGCGCGCCATGCTCTTCGACCAGGAGCGCGAGTTCGCCACCGGGCTGCAGGCGTCCATGCTGCCCCGGCGGATCCCCGAGGTCGTCGGCGGCGAGATCGCCGTGCGCTACCACGCGGCCTGGAGCGGCCGGGAGGTCGGCGGCGATTGGTACGACGTCATCCCGCTGCCGCAGGGCCGCATCGGCGTCGTCGTCGGCGATGTCGAGGGCCACGACACCCATGCGGCGGCCATGATGGGCCAGCTCCGCATCGCGCTGCGCGCCTACGCCGCCGAGGGCCACACCCCTTCCACGGTGCTCGCGCGCGCCTCGCAGTTCCTCGCGGAGCTCGACACCGAACGCTTCGCCACCTGCACCTACGCCCAGGCCGACCTGACCACCGGCGACGTACGGGTGGTGCGCGCCGGCCACCTCGGGCCGCTGATCCGCCACACGGACGGACGTACCGGCTGGCCCAATGTCCGCGGCGGACTGCCGCTCGGCCTGGCCACCCATTTCGCCGACCACGAGTACCCGGAGACGCGGCTGGACCTGGTGCCGGGGGAGACCCTGCTGCTGTGCACCGACGGGCTCGTCGAGCAGCCGGGCAAGGACATCGGCGAGGGCATGGACGAGCTCGCCGACGCCGTACGCCACGGGCCGCACGGTGCGGCCGCGCTCGCCGACCACCTGTCCGACGGCCTGTGGGCCCGGCCGGGCGCGGAGGACGACATGGCGCTGCTCCTGCTGCGCCGGGCGCCCGACCCGGGCACCGCCCAGGCCCCGCGCATCCACCAATACGTCCACCAGGCCGACCCGGAGGGGCTGGCCGAGGCCCGCGCGGTGCTGCGCCAGGCGCTGGTGGACTGGGGTGCGGGCGAACTGGTCGACGACATCGAGCTGGTGGCCGGTGAGCTCCTCACCAACGTCCTGCTGCACACCGAGGGCGGCGGCGTGCTGACCCTGGAGATCGTCCCACCGGCACGGAGCCCGGACACGCGCCGGGTCCGGCTCGTCGTCCAGGACCGCTCCAGCGTCTGGCCCCGGCGCAGGACCCCGGGCGAGGCGGCGACCTCGGGCCGCGGCCTGCTGCTCATCGACTCCCTCGCCTCCCGCTGGGGCGTCGAGCCGCGCGGGGAGGGCAAGTCCATCTGGGCCGAGTTCCGTTGGCCCTCGGCGGAGGACCAGCCGTCGGCGGGCTTCGCGGCTCCCTGATCGGCCCGTTCTTCGGGCCGTCCGCGTCAGATGTGTTCGGGCAGGCGGGGAGGTGGTCCCGGCATCCCCGGCAGGTCGGCTCGCCCCTGGAGATGGAGGGCGCGGAGCACGATCTCGGTGGCGAACCGGGCGTCGGGATCGGAGAGTTGGTCACCGAAGGCGCGGTCGGTCCCCGCGCCCGGCCGGCGGCGCCGCGTCACCAGGTTCGCGATCGTCGCCGGGCTGCTCGCCGTACTGCTGCTGGCGGGCACCGGACTCCTGATGTGCGGCAGGCGCAGACCGTGACCACGGCGAAGGTGCTCTCCGGCTCGGTGACCGAGCTGGACGTCCGGGCCGGAAAGGCGAGCGTGATGGTGGCGCTGCGCATCACGGTCACCGCGCCCAAGAGCCGGCCCTCCGCCAAGGAGAGCCGGCTGCTCGGCGAGCTGACCCGTACGCCCGACGGCTGGAAGCTCAGCGCCCTCGGCCAGGCGCCGGTCGGGGACACCGCCCCCACCCCGCAGCCTTCCGCCGCCGGTTAGCCGGACCGCGAGGAGACGACCTACGCGGCGGCGATGTTCGCCGTGGACGCGGTCCACCAGGACGGCACCTGGAAGATCACCAACATCGACACCTTCAGCCGGTGACCTGCGGGCCCTCGGGGCCCGGCAGGTATTGTGACGCGCGATGTCCCGTCGCCAGGTGGTGAACGAGCCCACCGACCCCGATGTCGATCTGCACGTGCCGGCGCAGCGCGACGAGCTGCTGCGCCACCATGTGTCGGTACTCGCCGTGATCTCGCTGGGCGGCGCGGCCGGCGCCTGCGCCCGGTACGGCGCCGCGCTGCTCTGGCCCACCGCAGCCGGCTCCTTCCCCTGGACGACGCTGCTGGTCAACGCCGTCGGCTGCGCCGTGATCGGGGTGTTCATGGTGCTGATCAGCGACGTGTGGACCGTGCACCGGCTGGTGCGGCCGTTCTTCGGGACCGGCGTGCTGGGCGGTTTCACCACCTTCTCCACGTACGCCGTGGACATCCGCAACCTGCTGGAGGACGGCGAGGCCGGGACCGGTCTGGCCTATCTGGCGGCGACGGCGTTCGCCGCCCTGGCGGCCGTGTGGGCCGCCGCGACCGTGACCCGCCGGCTGGCCATCCGGTCCGCGGTATGAACTGGCTGCTCGTCATCGCCGGCGCCGCAGTCGGCGCCCCGCTGCGCTATCTGACCGACCGCTTCGTCCAGGCCCGGCACGAGACGGTCTTCCCCTGGGGGACGTTCACCGTCAATGCGGCCGGCTGCCTGGTGTTCGGCCTCGTCACCGGCGCGGTGGCCGCCGGGGCCGCCGCGTCCTCCGTGCAGCTGCTGCTGGGGACCGGCCTGTGCGGGGCGCTGACGACGTACTCGACGTTCTCCTTCGAGACGCTGCGGCTGGCCGAGCAGGGGGCCCGGTTCTTCGCCGCGGCGAACGTGCTGGTGAGCATCACCGCCGGGCTGGGCGCCGTCTACACCGGCGTGGCCATCGCCCAGACGCTGTGGACATGACGCCTGGCCCGTCCGGCCCGGCGGTGCCGTTCACAGCCAGTTGCGCCGCTTGAAGACCATGTACAGCCCGACGCAGACCACGCCCATCAGCCCGATGGCGAACGGATAGCCGAAGATCCACTTCAGCTCGGGCATGGTCTCGAAGTTCATGCCGTAGACGGTGCCGATCAGGGTTGGGGCGAAGAGGATGGC
This sequence comes from Streptomyces sp. NPDC045021, assembly GCF_056432645.1. NCBI lineage: Bacteria > Bacillati > Actinomycetota > Actinomycetes > Kitasatosporales > Streptomycetaceae > Streptomyces > Streptomyces sp. NPDC045021. The sequence goes on along the minus strand of NZ_JBWKIQ010000002.1, from coordinate 134,676 downwards.
GGCCCATGACGAGATCTTCTTGATCTCGTCGTTCTGGGCGTTGCTGGCCTCGGCGAGCTGCTTCATCTCCTCGTTCTGCGCCTGGGTGACCAGGGTGGCGTTGACGGCGAGGATGTCCGCGATCATTTGCCGGAAGCCGTCCACCCGCTCGACGACGGTTGTGGCGTGGTCGTCGACGTCCCGCAGATAGCGCTGCAGCTCCTGGTCGGTGCCGTACTTCTCGAATCCGGCGGTCAGGGCCGACAGGATGCTCAGCAGCGGACGGGTGGCGCGCTGGAACTCGACGACCTCGCGGGACAGCTCGTAGATACGGCGCGAGACCTTGGGGTCGCCGCCGAAGACCTCGGTCTCGATCTCGTCGATGTCGTTCTGCAGGCCCGCGATGACCGGCGCGTACCCGTCGACGACGGAGTCGAGCACGGCGTAGAGCACGGCCTCGGGCCCCAGCCGCAGCAGCTCCGGATCGGCTTCGAGACGGGCGCGCACGGTCGACAGGTCGGGCGACTGGCTGTGCCGGACGGTGAGGACGAAGTCCGGGCCGACGAAGAGGTGCAGCTCGCCGAAGTCGACCTCCTCGGAGTCGTCGAGGTAGCGGGCGGCGCGCAGTACGACGAAGAGGGTGTCGCCGTAGCGCTCCAGCTTCGGCCGCTGATGGGCGACGACGGCGTCCTCGACGGCCAGCTCGTGCAACCCGAACGCCGCTGCCGCGGCCAGCAGCTGGTCCTCCGCCGGCCGGTAGAGGCCGATCCAGGCCATGGCGTCCGGTGTGTCGGGCAGCTTCCGGTAGGCCTCGGTGAGGGTGGCCGGGGTGTCGATGCGGCGGCCGTCGCGGTAGAGCGCCGCGTCGATCACGCTGTTCTCCACAGGACCCGACTCCGCCGCGTCCTCCGCCGGGTGCCGGGGCTCCATGGAGCGCTCGGGGGACGCGTCCGTGGCCTGATGGCGCTGGTCACGCTTGTGCGGGCGCAGTCCCCGGGGACGCCGGTCCGACATGGCGGGCTCTTTCCTGGCGGAACGGATCTGCTCGGACGGGCATCACGCTACGGCCGCTCGTCGCGGATACACGGTAGCCCGCGGCGCGGGCCCCGGCGCGGGCGTCCGCCGGACCCCGGAACGGGTCATTGGCCCGTCCGGGTGGTGTTCATACGACAAGCGGCGCGGATCCCGCGATCGTGGCGCCCCGTCCACATGATGAGGGACATACGCAGACCAACCGATCGAAAGCGAGGGGCCGTGGCCACCACCGTAAGCACCGCAACCGCCGCAACTGCCGCAACCACCAAGGTCGCGCAGCTCTGGACCGTCTTCCTCGGCGTTCTCGCCGGGATCCTCACCGCGCTCCGTCTCACCGCGCCGTCCCGTGCCGCCCGCCGCCCGCTCGAAGCGTCCGAGCGCCTCGCGCCGGTCGTCCCGCTGTCACCCCTCGCGGCGTTCGCCGGGAGCGCGCCGCGCAGCGAGCGGTCCCTGCCGCCGACTATCAAGCAGCGCATCCGTGCCGAGGCCCACGGCGCCTCCCCCGTCTCCCGGCAGCGCACCGCCGGCATCGGCGACACGAGCCTCACCCTCACCGGCGACGCCCTCGCCGACTCCCTGGCCCCGGCGGCCGACCGCTTCGAACGCTTCCCCTGCGCGGCCTGAACGAGCCGGAGACGGTCCGAACCGGTACGTCTGAACCAGAACGTCCGACAGTGAGCTCGAAGCAACGCCGCTCCACCAACACCCCTGAACCAACACCCCAGTTCGCGTGTCGAGACCGCCTCTCCGGAGTGCGGGAATCTCCACGCCCCAGAACGTACGACCCTGAGATGCGGCAGGCGCTGTTCGCGCCGGGGGTATGCCTGGTAGGCATGGCCCGTGCGATTCGAGACAGTGCCGATGCCGTCGACCGTCCGGGCCAGGCCGCGTGACCCTCGCGGCTATCCCGTGCCGGCCATTACCCCGTGGGACGGGGACGAGCCGCAGTTCGCGCTGACGGACTACGGACGCAGCGCCGACTGCGCGCGTATGCGGCGGTGTTCCGTCTGCGACACGGTGATGCGGCCGGGGCCGGTGTGGCGCGTGGTGGGCGCCTCCGAGAGCGCCGCGATCGCCGACGCGCTGGCCGCCGGGCGGCCGTACCGCAACCTGGCCCCGACCCTGGAGGGGCCGGGGCATCGTGCCTGCATGCTCTACGCCTCGATGGTCTGCCCCTACCTTGCCCGCCCGAACGCGCGCCGCGGTCTGTCGGCGCAGCAGCCGGACGACATGACGGAGCATGTCGTCCGGGGCGCGGTGCGGGGTACGACGGGCGCGGTGGTGGGCTTCGGCGACTACGAGTTCGCGGTCACCGGAACCCAGGTGCTGTTCCGCTTCTTCGACATCGTGGAGTTCCTGCCGCACGACACGACCGACGCGCACCTCGAAGAGCTGCGCGCCGAACTCGCCGCCCGGGACCGACCCCGGGACCAGCCGGGGGATCAGCCCCGATAGGACGGCAGGCCGGTGTAGGTGGAGACCAGCTTCGGCGCGGCGCTGCTCTTGGTGGAGAGCGTGACGATACCGGCCGGCGTCCTGGCGGCGATGGTGGTGCCGTCGGGGGCCCAGGCGGGCTCGGTGTAGTCCGTGGTGGCGTGCGGCGTCAGGTCCTTGTAGACGGGGCCGGCGTCCGTCGAGCGCTCCAGGAACAGGTGGTCGTGGCCGCCGACCGAGCGGACGAAGACGATCTCCTCGACCTCGGAGTGCGACATCGCGGGCTGCGATCCGTGGGTGAGCGCCCCGCCCTCCACGCGGAGGTAGTCGTCACGGATGTAGACCTCGCCCGTGTCGGCGTTCGCGTACACGGAGCTGCCATGGGTGCCGCCCGCGCTCGGCCAGACGTTGCCGGTCTGCGGAATCTCCGGCACGTCGGGCCCGGACTCCCCGCGCACACCGAGCTTCTTCGGCGCCGCGTCGACGGCGTTCGAGGGCACGGTGTCCAGCTGGGAGACGCCGTTCTTCCGAGCGGCGAACAGGATGTTGCTCCGCCGGGACAGCTCCGGAATCGTGTCGTACCCCGTCACCTGCCACGTCGGGTGCGACCAGTTCTGCCCGCCCGGGTTCCTGGCGACGGTGACGCGCCCGGTGCCGTTCGGGTTGGAGACGGCGAGGTTGCCGGCGCCGTCGATGAACGCGGCCTTGCGCCCGTCCGGCGACCAGGCCAGGTCCCTGACCGCGGTGCCGAAGTCCACCCTGGTGCCGTTCATCAGCACGTACCGGGTGCCGTTGCTGATGGTCAGTCCGTTGTTCGCCGTGCCGTTCAGCACCGGGGCGGGCTTGCTGCCGCCCGTGGGGTTCGACCCGCCGGCCGGGGTGGTGGAAGCGCTGGTGGTCGGCGCGGTGCCGGTCGTCTGCGACGGCGTCGCACCGCCGGACGGAGCGGCTGAAGTGCCGTTGCCCGGAGCGCCGGTGGAGGCGGGGGGAGTGGTGACCGCTGCCGCGCCCGATGTCGGGCCGCAACCGGTGAGCAGGGCCGCGGTGGCCGCGGTGAGGGTGGCGGTGAGAGCGACGGCGACGGCGGTGCTGCTGCGGGTGCGAGCGGACATGAGCGGTTCCCCCCCAGGGACGTTGATAGGAGAAGCATGACGATTCAACGTCCGCGACCGGTGTGACCGCTGTCACGGACGTGCAACAGCGATCGTGGGAACTCGGGGTGTGGGACCGATTGCCCGGGGTAGGCGGGTGCCATTGCCGGTTGCTCCTGGGAGGATGAGGAACATGACAGCATCAGTGAATTCGGCCGACACGCCTGTGGTTGATGTCCCGAACGCGGCTGGCTGTGCCTCTTCGGTGCCGGAGCTCCCGTGGATCGAGGAGGCCGGGAAGGTCGCCCCGAAGGATGCGCGGGCCATTTCGAAGCTGTTCTTCGACCGTCTCCAGGACCTGGAGGAGGGCACGCGCGAGCACCAGTACGCGCGGAACACCCTGATCGAGCTGAACCTGTCGCTGGTCAGGTTCGCCGCCGGCCGGTTCCGCAACCGGTCGGAGGACATGGAGGACATCGTCCAGGTCGGGACGATCGGCCTGATCAAGGCGATCGACCGGTTCGACCTGTCGCGCGAGGTCGAGTTCACCACGTTCGCCATTCCGTACATCACCGGCGAGATCAAGCGCTTCTTCCGGGACACCAGCTGGGCCGTCCACGTACCGCGCGGCCTCCAGGAGCGCCGGATCGCGCTGGCGCAGGCCAAGGACGCGCTCTCCCAGCGGATGGACCGCTCCCCGACCACCGCGGAGCTGGCCGCATACCTGGACCTGACCCCGGCCGAGGTGAACGAGGGGCTGGTGGCGAGCAACGGCTACACCGCCGGGTCCCTGGACCTCCCCGCGGGCGAGAACGGCGAGGAGGCCGCGGGCAGTTCCTTCGTCGACCGGCTCGGTGACGAGGACCCGGGCATGGAGGCGGTGGAGAATCTGCACGCTCTCAAGCCGCTGATGGACGAACTCGGCGACCGCGACCGCGCGATCCTGCGGATGCGCTTCGGCCAGGAGATGACGCAGTCCGAGATCGGCGCCGAACTCGGTGTCTCCCAGATGCATGTGTCCCGGCTGCTGACCCGGACGCTGAGCCGGCTGCGCACCGGGCTGCTCACCCAGGCATAGACCGCAAAACCCCCGTACGAAGGTCCCCGCCGGGCACTGCCCTGCGGGGACCTTACGTGTGCGGTCACGCCACGAGGGAGCCGACCGGGACGAAGCAGTGTGCGGAGCCGGCCAGCATCGACTCGTCGCCCACGAAGGACTTGAGCTCCTCCTCGCTGACCGCGGTTCCCGGCGTCGCCTGCGGCCACGGCCGGGTGGCGAACATGAAATACACCATGCCGCGCTCGCGGGCCGCTGCCACCCACTGCTCGGGCACGGGGCAGGCCGCGTGCAGATACGGCATGCTCAATACGGCCTGGCCGCCCTCGACAAGGAGCTTCACGGGGGCCTTGGGCACCTGGGCGATGTCCAGGATGGTCCCGCCGATCGGCAGGCCGACCTCCTCGATCGCCGCCGTGATGGCCGCCTCCGCGGCCTCCGGGCCGCCCTCGACATCGCCGAGGGAGTAGGCCAGGAGGAACGCGATGTCACGTTCGTCCTCGAAGTGCTCGCCGGCCCAGGGGATCACCGCGAGGGTGCCCATGTGGCTCTGACGCGTGGTGTCCGGAGCGGTGCTGGTCTGACTCATGGCAACGGACTGTAACGGCGGGCCGCGCCCGACCGGGCCCGCATGTCACCTGTGAGAGCGAGTCCGGGCCACTAAACCCACCGAACGAGGTCTTGTCGATCGCACATGCGATACGAGGGTATGTCCGTAGAACCACCGCGGTGCACCACCGCCGCCCGTGTCCCGCCGGGCCCATCGTCGTTGAACAGGCAGCATCACCCCCGCGCGAGGGCTCCGGAGCGTCCAAGCTCCGGAGCCCTCGGTGTCAGGGCCGCCATCACCGGCGGTGACGTTCATCAGTTCGGCTCAACCTGCGTGACTATGCGCTTACATACGCGTTGCGCAGGGCGTCAATTGCCGCAGGTCCTGCGGTTGGGTTTCATCATCAAGGAGATTTCGATGTCGCGTATTGCCAAGGCAGCCGCCATCACCGCCGCGGCCGGTGCCGTTCTGGCAGCGGGCGCCGGCATGGCTGCCGCCGACGCCGGTGCCCAGGGTGCTGCGGTCGGTTCCCCCGGCGTTCTGTCCGGCAACCTGGTCCAGGTCCCCGTTCACGTGCCCGTCAACGTCTGCGGTAACTCCGTCAACGTGATCGGTCTCCTGAACCCGGCGTTCGGCAACCACTGCGAGAACGTCTCGGGCCACGACGGCTGGTAGTCCCGGCGCTTCAGCTGGGGAACACCCCCCATCTCACTGGTGCGGCCTCCCGCGATGTCCTCGCGGGAGGCCGCACTCGTACGTTCACCGTTCGATTCCGGTGCGGATCAGTTCTCCTCGTACCGGTAGATGTTCTGCAGGTTCATGACCGAGGACGGCTTCACGTTCCACGGCGGCATGGGCTCGGTGAGGCTGATGACGCGGCCGTGCTGCGCGTCGGAGCCGGCCAGCGGCTTGGCCGGCAGGTAGCCCGACTTCGGGTGCTTGCGCTGCCAGCGCAGCCACACGAGGTCGATGAAGGCGTGGTGCAGCCAGAAGACCGGGTCGTTGGGCGAGGTGGCGCCCGTCATATGGCCGCCGACCCACTGGTGGACCCGATTGTGCAGGAACCCGCCCTGCTTCTCGCTGACCGTCCACCCTTCGATCTTGTTGCGGAACCCGCGGGTGGTGGCGGTGGAGTTCCAGGGGGCGGTGTCGTAGACCGGGTCCTCGGTCGCCTTGTCGAGCTCCGCCTTCGTGGGCAGCCGGATCGGTCGGTCCGGGCGGCCGAACTGCCGCGTCAGATACTCCTCGTCCGTGACGCCGACGGTGATCGGCCAGTCGCCGTTGATGTAGGCGAAGGGGCCGGTCATGACCTGGCCGTCCGACCTGCGTCCGTCGCCGCCCAGGAAGTTCGACGCCCAGATCGACGAGGACGGCGAGTTGTCCCGCGTCCAGTCCCAGTAGGGCAGGGTGACGCTCGGGTCCACGGACTGCAGCTTGCGTTCGAACTCCAGGATGAGCCTGCGGTGCCAGGGGAAGAACGAGGGCGTCATGTGCCCGACCCGCAGCCCGGTGTCCCCGTCGGAGACGTAGTACTGACCGTGTATGCGGACGAATTCGTCGTAGACGCCGTTGCTCTTGAGTTTCAGGACCGCGCGGACGAACCTCGCCCGCTGGGCGCTCGTCATGTTCTTCTGGTTCTGGCGGGTGTACACCGTTGTCGGCCCTTCTGCGGTCAGTGGTGGAAGCTGCCGCCGGCGAGCGACAGCTTGGCTCCGCCGATCACGTCGACCGCGCCGCGGGCGGCGTCGAGCGGGGTGGCGTACGGCTGGTAGTGGTTGGCCACACTCAGATAGCTGCCGTCCGCGCGCCGCATGACGTGCAGGAGCCGGCCGTCGATGAGAATGACGACAGGAGAGCCCTCGGCGGCGCGGTCGGCCGTGCCGGTGGGCACACCCTGGATACGGCGGCCCCGATATATCTCGTCGAAGGCCCCGGCGGCCGGATCCGGGCCCGGCCCCGCCGGGCCGCTGCCCCTGCCGGATTCGGGCTTCCCGGCCTGCGACGTCCCGGCCGTGATGATCGGGTGCAGCGCCGCGGTCGTGCCCGTGACCGCGACGGCGGCGGTGAACGCCGCCCGCAGCACCCGACGGCGGGTGTGGGCGGATGGCGACGCTTTGCTGCCGCCCTTTTCTCTGGCTTCGCTCATGCTCAGCTCTCCTCGATATCGGCCGAGACGGCCGGACCGTGTGAGGAGCGGCGGTATAGCGCCGCATTCCGCCCGGATGGGCGGCGCCGACTGTCCGTCAGCTATGCACCATCATCCTGCTCCCGGCGTGAGGCGCTCGCTCATCCCGGCAGCCGGAGTACAGAACTCCATTCGTGCGGGTGGCGTTTGCCTCCGACCCGTGACGAACGAAGATTCGGTAGCCGTCGGCGGAAGTCAACCTGGAGTTGGATATTCACCCGATCTGACGCTCCGACGGATTCCCGGACGGTTCTGACCGGCGCACGTTTCCTAATGGACTATCAGAAGAGGCCCGGTCGTCCGGCTGCTCCTACTTTCTGAATTACCGTCCGGAGAAAGTGCTCCGCGCCGGTAACGTCGCAGGAGGAGCAATTATGGCCCACCGACGCCAGAGGCTGACTGGTGCGTGTGTCGGAGCGGTCACCGCCGGTCTGCTCATGCTCGGGATGACCCACACCGCCGTCGACGACATGCGCAGCGCGGCGGACACCTCCGATCCGGCACCGCCGTCACCGGCCCCCGGACCGCCGGGGCCCGGATCGGCCGGAAGTGCGCCCCCCGCGTCGACCACCGGGTACACGCCGATGGGGGCGTTCACCTCCTCCGGAGCCGACGGTGTGCAGCGGATCGCCGATCTGCAGCAGTGGCTGGGCGGCACCCATCTCACGGTGGGGCACACCTACCTCCCCGGTGACAACTGGGACAACATCGAGGGCGAGCCCGAGCTGCTGCAGCCGTGGGCCAAGTGGAAGAAGGCGGAGCCGGACCGGCTCTTCGTCCTCAACGTGCCGATGCAGGAGCGCAACGAGCGGCACGTCTCCGACGACCAGGTGCGGTCGCTGCTGCGCTCCGGCGCGGCGGGCCGCTTCGACAGCCACTTCACCGAGCTGGCGCGCCGGCTGGTGGCGCTGGGTGTGCCCGACACCGTTGTCGTGCTGGGCTGGGAGATGAACGGCACCACGTACACCCACCGCTGCGGGCCGGATCCGGAGTCCTGGAAGACGTACTGGAACCGCATCGTGACGGCCATGCGGGCCGTGCCCGGCCAGAAGTTCCGGTTCGACTTCACCCCCAACCGCGGCCAGGACGCCATCGGCTGGACGTCGTGCTACCCGGGCGACTCCGTCGTGGACATCATCGGCATGGACTCCTACGACCAGCCGCCGGGCGACTCCTTCTACGACCAGGTCGAGGAGCCGTTCGGCCTCCAGACGCAGGTGGACTTCGCCGCCCAGCACGGCAAGCGGGTCTCCTACCCGGAGTGGGGACTCTTCCGGAACGGCGACAATCCGGACTACATGCGGATGATGCTGCAGTGGATCACCGATCACCGGCCGGTCTACCAGACGCTCACGGACTACTGCCCGCACGGTGTGTGGCAGTGCACGGACAACCCCAAGTCGTCCAAGGTCTTCCGCTCGTTGAACTTCGCCCGCATCGAACCGACGCCGACGCCGACGCCGACGCCCGTACCGACACCGAGCGTGACGTCCACGCCCACGACCACACCGAGCGTGACGCCGACGCCCACGGTCACGCCGAGCGGGACGCCGACGGACAGCACCACCCCGACGGAGTCCCCGGACCCGACCGCGACCGTGACCCCTGCGCCGGGCGACGTCGCGCCGCCGAAACCGACCGTGACGCCGCCGCCGGCGACCTCGACGGAGACGCCGACGGAGACCCCGTCCGCTGCCGCGCCGGTTCCTTCCGACGTGACGGCGCCGGTGGTCACGCCCGCGCCGGTGGACACGCCGGCGGCCACCCCGACCGTCGATCCGGTCCCGGCTGCCACTCCGCTGCCCGCCGCGGTCGTTCCGGTGGTCGCCCCGGCGCCCGCCCCCGGTCTGAGCCCGGTGCCCGGTCTGAGCCCCGCCCCGACCCTCAGTCCCCTGCCGACTCCGGGTACCGAGCCGGGTACGGCCCCGGCGCCTGCCATCGCCCCGACCGTCATGGTGCCGGTGCCGGTGACTCTCCCGATCGGTGCGCCCTGCACGCCGACAGCGGAGCCCGCCTTCAGCCCCGCCCCCAGCCTGTCGCCCGCCCCGCTTCCGCCGTCACCGTCGCCGTCGTCCGTGACGCCGTCGCCGATCGCCACGGCGGCCGGGCCTGTGTGCACCGCGGTGCCGGTCGGGCTCTTCAAGCCCGCTCCGACCCTCAGTTCACCCGTGGCGCCCGCCGAGGTCTGCCTGCCGCTCGACATGGGAGATGAGTTCAAGCGCCAGTTCGGCACCGGAAAGCTGTGCTTCCGCGTCGAATGGCAGACCCCGAAGAAGAGCTGACCGGCACGCGATTCGCCCGGCGGCAAGCCGCCGGGCGTCCGCATGGGTGACCGGTTGGGCCAGTGGAGTGACATCGCGGAACCAAACCGGAGATGGGCAGTTGATCAGTTCGCTTCAGTGACAGGAACATAGTTTCAAGAAGGGCGAACCGTGCTTAAGAAGTTCATGGCCAGTGCAGCAGTTGCCGTCTCCATCGTCGGTCTCTCCGCCATGGCTGCCCCGCAGGCGCTGGCCATCGGTAACGACGGCGCAACCTCCACGACGAACGGCAACGGCTCCGAGCAGAGCTACGGCAACACCCACACCGACGGCCAGATGAGCCCCCAGGTGGGCCTGGTCCAGGGCTCGGTCAACAAGCCGTGCATCGGTCTGCCCGTCAAGGTCAACGTCGGTTCGCTCATCGGCTTCGTGCCGATCACCGCCCAGGACATCAACGTCCTGTCGTCGCCGCAGAACCAGCAGTGCACCGAGAACTCCTCCCAGATCAAGGGTGACGAGCCGCTCTCGCACATCCTCAGCCAGATCCCGGTGCTCTCCGGCAACGGCGTCGGCAACAACTGACAGCCGACTTCTCATCGCCTGACGGTGGCCGCGTACCCGGTACGCGGCCACTGTCATGTTTTCGGGACGTCTTCGCCTTTCCCGGGCACCCGGTTGGCTCACCCTGTAGCCGCCAATCCCTTCCTGGCGGGCGCAGGCGTCGAATGCGCTGCGCTCAGGGGCTGTTCGCCGTCGGCCCCGACCGAACCGGACAGTGCGACACGCCGGTGCCGATAGTTGACAGGTTGCGGCCTCACCGTTCGCTTTCGACGGTTGACGAGTACCCCCGTCTGTTCAGCGAAGGGAAATCATCGTCATGCGCACCCACCGGACGACCGGCGTGATCGTCTCCACCGCCCTCGTCGGCGCACTCGCATTCGGCACTGCCGGAACGGCATTCGCCTCCCCCGACGTCGCTCCCACCGGCACCTTCGCCGGTCGCACCGCCCCGGCGGCACCTGATCCCGCGGCCCTCCTCGCCCAAGTCACCTCCCTCGGCAACGTCGGCGCTGTGCTGACGCCGGTGACGGACGCGGTCAAGGCCGTGCTCGCGGCCCCCGGCAACAAGCTGACGCCGGAAGAAGCCACGAAGCACGCCGACGCGGTCAAGGCCGCGATCGACGCCGCGGCCAAGGTCCCCGCGGCGCCGGCGGCCGTACCTGCCGCACCGGCCGCGCCGGCCGTCCCGGCGGCACCGGCAGCCCCGGCAGTCCCGGCCGTCCCGGCAGCGCCCGCGGTACCCGCCGTGCCCGCGGCGCCCGCGGTACCGGCCCTGCCCGGCGTGTCGACGCACGGCGTCAGTGCCGCGCACACCTCGGCACCGCGTGCCAAGGACCTCGCGGGCGACGCGCTGGCCGGTCTGCAGAAGGCCGTCGACAGCCTGCTGAAGGCGGCCACGTCGGGTGACGTGGCGGGTGTCCTGACCAGCGCGCTCGCGACCGTGACCGGCCTGGTCAACTTCCTGGTCTCCACGGTCCTCGGCGGTGCGCTGCCCGTGCCGGACCTGCCCGGCCTGCCGACCCTCCCGGCGCTTCCGACCCTCCCGGTCCCGCTCCCGCCGCTTCCCCTCAAGGGTGCGACCGGCTGACACCTTCAGGACCCCCGACGACCTGCGGCGCGCGGATGGACGCGCGCCGCAGGTCGTGGTCTTTGCCGGTGCCGCGGGAGTGCCCGCAGGGATGCCCGCCGGGCAGGACGTCTCAGACCTGCTTCGCCCGCCAGTTGTTCAGCCGCGACCGCCAGGTACGCACCACCGGCAGGTAGCGGCGCACCAACCCGGCCGCCCGGTCCCGGAGCGCGGCCCGCGCCACCTGGAGTTCGAGGACGGGCGCGTGCAGCGGTGACGTCATCAGTAGCCGCTGGTTGCTGACGAGGTCGGGGCACCACGGGAGCTTGTTCGGTTCGTTGCCGCGCAGCAGGCTCAGCGCTCCGCCGCCGCCGGAAGCGGTCGCGTGACCGGCTCCGTTCCTGATCAGCATGGTGGTGAGATCGGCCTTGGTGGCGCGCAGCCGGGGGTCGGCGCCGAAGAGGTAGCCGCCGACCAGCTGCGGCGAGAGCACCTTGAGGTCGGCCGCCAGCACCTCGCCGTCCAGCCGGTATTCGGTGAGGACGGCGTCGCCGCCGGCGACCATGTGCCGGCCGGCCCGTTTGAGGTGGTCGGCGAAGCGCGGCCTGACGTGCTCCGGGGTCACCCCGCGCCCCTCCCACTGCAGGATGTGGAGGCGGAGCAGGTTCTCGACGGCCGTGGGCACCTCGTGCTCGGGAACGACGTGCTCCTCGATGCCCAGGGCGTCGAGCTTGCGCACGTAGGCCCGCGTGCGCTGGCCGCGGGAGGTGGACATCCGGGTGATCAGCTCGGCCAGCGGAACTCCGGGCAGCTCCATGCAGACGGAGTCCGCCAGCCGCCGCTTCGGTCCCTGCCAGCAGTCGTAGAGCCGTTCGGCCGCGGCGCCCGGCCGGACCTCGCGCAGGTCGATCAGCGCGCCGCGGGCCGCGCGGCGCAGCCCGGCGGCCATCGCGGTGGCGGCGTCGTCGGTGACGTTGTCGTCGAGCAGCACGTCGGAGAAGTCGGTGATGCTGCCGCCCAGCGGCACCAGGACGGGCAACGGCCGGTGGGCCAGCATCAGCGGGGCGGCGCCGATGAGTACGCCGTCCTGCCGGACGAGCAGGACCCGCAACCGGCGCGGCCGCCCGTACGACGTCCACCAGGAGTGCAGCCAGGAGTGGCTCTGGAACGGGGTGGCGGTCCTGCAGTGCCGGTGCAGTCGCCCCCATTCCTCGCGCAGGTCGGCGAAGTGCCGCGGGTCGCGGCACATCGTCACCGAGCGGAACGCGGTGGTGTCGCCCCCGGTCATCAGGCCATTTCCTTGACCGGCGGGTGGATTTCCTGGGCCGGGGCGGGAACGACCGCGTGGCCGGCCGCCCGGCGGCCGCGGTTGCCGGGGCGGACCAGCAGCACCAGCGCGCCGACCAGCCCGCCGGCGCTGCCGCCGACGGCACCGGACAGCGCCGTCGAGGGCGAGGCGGGCGACGCGGGCACGGCGGCCGGGGAGAACATCAGCAGCCGCACCCCGGTGTTGGCGGCGTTCCGGTTGCCGGTGCCCGTCAGCGCGTTCGCCACGGCGTTGGCGATGTCCGAGGCGTTGCGGGCCCGGGAGCCGGTACCGGTGATGGCGATCATCGGGGCGTCGGGCGAGGTGGCCACCTGCACGTTGCGGCGCAGGTCGGCGAGGGGCACACCCGCGTCCTCCTGCGCGTCGGCCAGGACCGTGGAACCGGTGATGACGCGCCCGTAGGCCTGCGCGAAGCCCAGCGCGGTGGCCGGGTCGGAGTGCTGCTCCGGCACGACGATGACGTAGCTGGTCGCGGAGTACTGCGGCGGGGTGACCAGGCCGTAGCCCAGGCCGCCGGCCAGCCCGAGGCCGATGCAGAGCGGCAGCGGCCACCAGCGCGGCAGCCGCCGCGACGCGTCCCGCAGCCGGGTCGGCGCGCTGGGGGCGTGGGTTCGGGTCTCGTCCATGGGATCGCTCTTTCTGTGGGCTCTGGGTCAGGGCCGGGCGGCGGCGAGTGCGTACAGGGCGGCCAGGCGGCCGGCGGTGCCGGCGATGTCGTAGTGCCCGACGGCGGACGGCACCGGAAGGCGGTGCGGTCCGGCCTCCTGGTGCTGCCGCAGGGCGGCGCCGAGCGCCTCGGTACCGGCGCCGATTCGCCGTGCGCCGGGCGCGTGCGCGGCGGGCAGGTCGTCGATGGCCGGGCAGGTGACGTACAGGACGGGCAGCCCGGCCGCGAGGGCCTCCAGGACGGCGAGCCCGAAGGTCTCCTCGCGCGAGGCGGAGACGAACAGGTCGACGGCACAGAGCAGCGCGGGGAGGGCCGGCGCCGTGCCGGGGTCGTCACCACCGCCGGTTTCGCCCAGCAGGTGGATCCGGTCGGCCGCGCCGAGCCCGGCGGCCAGGTTCAGCAGGGCGTCGTGCTCGGGGCCCGCGCCGGCCAGCAGCAGATGGGCGCCGGGGCGGCCGGCGATCGCGCGCACCAGGAGGTCGAAGCGTTTGCCGGACACCAGCCGGCCGACGCCGCCCACCACGAAGGCGTCCTGCGGAAGTCCGAGTCGGGTCCTGGTGGCCGCCCGGACCTCGGCGTCGAAGCAAAACGCTCCGGCGTCGATGCCGTTGGGCACCGTGTGGATCCGCGGGCCGGGGATGCCCCAGGCGCGGAGCCGTTCCGCGACGGTGTCCGAGACCGCGACGGTCGCGCTGCCCAGCCGCTCGGTGCCCCGGTACAGGGCGCGGGTGCCGCGGGTGAGGGGGCGGCCCTCGATCGTGCTCTCCCCGAGGGAGTGCTCGGTGGCGACCACGGTGCGCACCCCGGCCAGCCGGGCGGCGATCCGCCCGTAGACGCAGGCACGGTAGAGATGCGTGTGCACGACGTCGTAGCGGCCGGCGCGGATCAGCCGGGTGAGCCGGGGCAGCGCGGTGAGGTCCCGGTTCCCGGTCATTCCCAGGTGGGTGACGGGCGTGCCGTCGGCGCGGATGCCCTCGGCGACCGGGCCCGGATGGGTGAGGGTGATGACCTCGCAGGACAGCGGCAGATGCCGCAGCAGCAGGCGCAACTGCTGCTCGGCCCCGCCGATGCCGAGCCCGGTGATGATGTGCAGGACCTTCATCGGCCGTCCTGCTCGACCCGGGGTTCTGGGGGGACCGGCGCACCCTCGGTGGCGCGGACGTCCGCGGACTCCCGGGTGCCGGCGGCGTCGCGGGCGTACGGCAGCGCGGCGTAGCGGGCTTCGACGGGCAGCGGGTGGCGGCGCAGCAGGTGCTGCAGGCGCTTGAGGTGAAGGCGCAGGGCGGTGTCCCGCTCACCGACGTAGGCGCGGGGCAGCGCGTGCGTCCCGATCAGCGGTCCGGCTCCGACGGCGCAGGCGTAGGTGTATCCGGCGGCGCGTACGGAGTTGACGACGCGGGCGTCCACCGTGCCGTACGGGTAGCAGAAGCCTTCGGGGGCCTTCCCGGTGATCTCCTGGAGCAGGTCGCGGCTGCCGCGTACCTCCTCGGCCAGCACGTCGTCGGCGGTGGCCGTCAGGTTCTGATGGACGAGGCCGTGGGAGCCGATCTCCATGCCGGCGGCGGCCGCGTCACGGATGCCCTCCTCGGTCAGCAGCGGTTTGCGCGGCCCCAGTTCGTCCCAGTCGTTGCCGCCGCCGAGCCTGCCGGGCAGGACGAAGACCGTGGCGGAGTGCCCGTACCGGCGCAGCAGCGGTACCGCGTGCTCCACGAAGTCGGTGTAGCCGTCGTCGAAGGTCAGCCCGACCATGCGGTTCCCGCGCCCGTCCGCGCGGGCGCGCAGCAGCTCCGCCATGCCCACCCCGGCCAGACCGCGCCGGTTCAGCCAGCGCAGTTGCTGCTCCAGCCGGTCGGGGGTGACCGTGACCTGGTACGGATCGTCGGCGCACTCCCCGACGGAGTGGTACATCAGGACCCACGGCGCGGTCCGTCGGCCTCGTCTGGAGAGTTGGTCGCGTCCGGCGGGACGGTGCGGGGGTACGGGGGCAGGTGCGATATCAGCGGACATGGGGCAGCTTCCGTTTCACGGTGGCGAGCAGGTGCGGGACTTCCGGCACCCGTACGGCGGCGGCGGCCGCGGTGAAAATGGCGGGCACCACGAGACAGCAGACGGCGGTGGACACGAGCGGTCCCGGCAGCAGGCGCGCGGTCGCCCAGCCGGCCCCGGTGGCGGCCGCGGCGGCCACGACGAGCCGGCCGAGACCCGCCGCGACCGTGCGGGTCCTGATGGCGATCACCTGGGCGCCGAGGCCGCGCAGCAGTAGCACGGCGGTGGCCGTGATGCCTGCGGCGTTGGCGCCGGCGATGCCGTAGATGCCCCAGTGCCCGACGGTGACGGCTCCTGCGGTGATGGTGATCAGCAGTCCTGCGCCCATGGCGGCGGCCGGGTACCAGGTGGGCCGGGCGGCCGAGAAGAACGGCCGGACGAGGGCTCCCACCATGCTCTGGCCGAGCAGGCCCAGTGCGTAGACCCGCATCACGGACGCGGTCGCGGCGGTGTCCGCCGCGTCGAATGCGCCGCGCTGGAACAGGAGTTGGACGATCTGCGGCGCGCAGGCGATGACGAAGGCGGTGCCCAGCAGCACCACGATGCCGGCCAGTGTCAGATCGCGTTCCACCCGGCGCCTGGCCCGGTCCTGTTCGCCGTTGGCCAGCGCCTGCGCGACGACCGGGAAGGTGACCGTGACGATCATCAACGAGAGCACCATCGGCAGTTGGGCGACCTTCTGCGCGTAGTTCAGATGCGAGATGGCGCCCGCGGGGAGCGAGGCGGCGAGGAACCGTTCGATCAGCACCTGCGCCTGGCGGCAGAGGCTGAAGATGATGACGGGCGCCAGCAGCGCGACCCCGAGGGGCGCGGGACCCGCACTTCCGGCGGCCCGCGCGGCGGCCCGCACGGAGCGACGTGGCCGCGTGCCGCGCGGCGGCAGCCGCCGGAGACACGACCGGAGTTGGACGAGCACCATCAGCAGGCCGCCGACCGCGACACCCGCGGCGGCGGCGCGCACCCCCCAGCGGGCGTGGAGCAGCAGCAGGGTGGCGATGATGCCGACGTTGTAGACGACGTAGATGGCCGCCGGCGGGACGAACCGGCGGTGGGCGCGCAGCGCGGCGCTGAAGTAGCCGGTGACGCCGAACGTGAGGACGGTGGCGGCGGTCAGCCGGGTGCAGTCGACCGCGAGGGCGGGGTCCTTCAGGCCGGGCGCGAGGATCCCGACCAGCACGGGCGCGCCCAGTTCGAGCAGCACCATCGCCGCGGCCAGGATGAGCAGCAGCCGGGGCAACGTGGCCGCCAGCAGCGCCCGCACGGGGTCGGGACCCGGTCGCGGTCCTGGTCCCGACCCTTCTGCCTGCTCACGCCGGGCCAGGGCCAGGCTGAACGCCGGGATCAGCAGCAGGGCCATCGCGTCCTCGATGAGGACGGTGGAGGAGAGTTCCGGCACCGTCCAGGCGACCAGGAAGGCGTCGGTGGCGGGCCCCGCGCCGAAGAGGTGGGCGATCGTCTGGTCGCGGATCAGCCCCAGCAGCGAGCCGAGCGCGGTGAGCGCGGCGGTGAGGGCCGCGGCCCGCGCCAGCACCCGCCCCAGGCCCGACGGTCGGGGCTGCTCCTGCGCCGGGACGACGGCGGGGACAGCAGCCGTGACGGCAGCGGTGACGCCGGTTCGGGCCGGGTGCGCGGGGGGTTCTGGCGGCGCCGTGGTGTCCGTCATCGGGCGGCCCCCGGGCCGCGCCGTCCGACGTCGCCGCCCGCGCCGGCCGCACTGCCCATGCCGTCCGCCGGGCGCAGCGCCCACGCGGCGGCCAGCCCGAAGAGCATGGCGGTCAGCACGGTCGAGGGGCCGCCGATGTCCGCGTACAGGAAGTCGACGCACTGCCAGAGGAGCAGCCCGGTCGCGATCAGCCCGCACTCGGTGCCGCGGCCCGCGCGGCGGGCACCGGCGAGCCGGCTCAGGCCGCCCGCCAGCAGGGCCGCCCAGCTGCCGACGATCAGGGTGACTCCGATCAGCCCCTGCTCGCTGAGGATGAGCAGGTACATGTTGTGCGGCGACAACAGGGGTTCGCGCGCGAACTCCTGTCCCGCGCCCGCGGTGTCGCTGCCGGACGACAGGGCCAGCGCGGCATGCCCGTCGCGGTGGGCGGGGAAGCCCTTGAGGCCGACGCCGGTGGCCGGCCGCTCGCGCCACATGTCGGTGGCGGCGGCCCACAGGCTGTACCGGTCGGTCACCGACGAGTCGGGTGCGTCGGTCACCTGCGTGATGCTGGCGACCCGGTCGCTGATCAGCTGGGAGCCCACCCCGGCGCCGCCGACCAGCACCACGCCTGCGGCGGCCGTCACCGCGAAGATCCGTACCGCCTGCCGCCGGCCGGCCAGCACGATCATCACCGAGCACGTCAGCACGGTGGCGATCCAGGTGCCGCGGCTGAAGGAGAGCACCAGCGGGACCACGAGCGCGGCGGCGCACCCCAGTGCGGCCGGGCGCAGCCCGCGGGGGGAGCCGGGCGCCGCCGGTGCGAGGGCCACGCCGACGGCGATCACCAACCCATAGGCGACCACCGTGGCCATGCCCATCACGTCCGACGGCCCGAAGGTGCCGACGGCGCGGATGTTCTCGCCGACGTACGAGGCACCGGTGCCCGTCGCGTACTGGTAGACCCCGACCGCGCCCTGCACCAGGGCGAGCAGGACGACGGAGCCGGCCACCACCAGGAAGTCGCGGCGGGTGCGCAGCAGGAGCACCAGCGCGGTCGGCACGAGGACGAACACCTGCAGGTACCGCACGAATCCGGCGACGCTGGCGGCCGGATCGCCGGAGGTGACGGTGGCCACCGCGACCGCTACGGCGGGCGCGCCCAGGACGAGCGCGGCGGCCGCGGTCAGCGGACGCGTCCGCGCGCGCAGCGCCCGGACGGCGCAGAAGGCGACCAGCACGCCCGAGGCCGCGTCGGCGGGCGTCATCTTCCCGGAGGCGCTCACATCGCCCGCGCCGATGGGGGCCGCGAGCAGCAGCACGGTCGCGACCGCGGGCAGCAGCGGCCCCAGCCAGGCCCATCGGTGGCCGGCGCGGCCCGCCGCGGGACGGGCCGACGCGTGCCGGGCGGGGCGGAGCGCGGTCTCCGGGACGGCGGTCACGGTCAGCTCCCCCCGAACCGGAAGAGCGCCGTCGCGGTGCGCAACAGGATGCGGATGTCCTGCCACAGCGACCAGCTCTCGATGTAGTGGTTGTCGAAGCGGGCCCGGTCCTCGATGGAGGTGTCCCCGCGCAACCCGTGGATCTGCGCGAGGCCCGTGATGCCGACGGGCATCCGGTGCCGGTCCTGGTACCCGGGGTACGTCTGCCCGAACTGGCGGACGAAGTAGGGCCGTTCGGGCCGCGGGCCGACCAGGCTCATGTCACCGCGCAGGACGTTCCACAGCTGCGGCAGCTCGTCCAGCGAGGTGCGGCGCAGGAAGTGGCCGACGGCGCTCATCCGCCGGTCGTGGGAGACGTTCCACCGGGTGGCGGACTCCCGTTCGTCGCTCGGCCGCAGGGTGCGGAACTTCAGGAGGGTGAACGGCCGTCCGCCCAGGCCGACGCGCTCCTGCCGGAAGAGCACCCCGGGGCCGTCGGAGAGCCGGACGGCCAGCGCGCTGACCGCCAGGATCGGGGCCGCGGGGAGCAGCGCGAGGAAGGCGAGCACGGCGTCCAGGACCCGCTTGGCCACCAGACCGACGCCGGGGCGCGGGTAGGGGTCGAGGCGGGCGCAGGCGAAGCCCCACAGATGGCCGGCCGCGGGCCGGCCCGCGGTCCTGGAGCCTGGCCCCGACGTGACCTGCCACAGGCAACAGCCCCGGGCGGCGAGCAGCCGGACCAGGTTCGCGGCCGCCGGATTGCCCGCCGGGGTGCCGGCGAACACGGCGTAGCGCACGGAGTTCTGGATGATCGCCCGGCGGATGTCCCCGACGGAGGTGAGCACGGGCAGCGGCGAGTCCGCGGCCGCGGTGCTGTACCGGTACGGGTGCACCACACCGACCGGCCGCATGCCGTACTCGGGGTGCGCGTACAGCACTTCGGCCACCTGCTGGACGACGGGACCGGCCCCGATGAGCAGCGTCGAGCGCGGGTGGCGCCCCGCCGACCAGCGCTGGAACCGGTAGACCACCGCGCGCGCGGCGCAGGCCAGCAGGCTGGTCGCGGCGATCGTGGTGAGCAGGACCGGCCAGCCGGGGGAGTGCGCGGGGCGGACGGCGGCGAGGGTGGTGGCGGAGGCGCACCAGGCGAGGGCCGAGCAGCCCAGCAGCGCGGGCAACTCGTCGAGCGCCGCCGGGTCGAGGCCCGTGCGGTACAGCCCGGCGTAGGTGTGCAGGAGCGTCAGGACCACCAGGAGCGGGCCGAGCAGCAGCACCGGGGAGCCCGGGCGCAGGGCCAGCACCCCGGCGGCGGCCAGGCAGTCGGTGGCGACGAGCGGGACGACCGCCCGGTGGCGGACGGGGACCCTTGCGTGGGCCGGCTGCGATACGGCGTCGGACGGCCCCCGGGGTGGTGCGATCGGGGCGCTGCCGGCGGGCGCGGCGGTGGTCCGCGTCACGTTCCGGGCTGGATGGGGCGCCTTTGCGCTCTCCGTCGTCATCGCGTGATGCGTTCCCTGCACTCGGGTTGCGACGGATCGAGCAGGTCGCGATAGAGCTCCGCGACCGACGCCGTCGTCCGCCGCACGTCGTAGGTGGTGCGCACGTGGTTGAGGGCCCGGCGGGCCGCGGTGGCGCACACGCCGGGGTTGGTGAGCAGGCCGAGGAGCGCCTGGGCGAGGGCCGCCGGATCCTCCGGCGGCACCAGGCAGAAGCGCTCCTGGCCGGGTGGCAGGCTCTCCCGGGCGCCGTCGACATCGGTCATCACCACGGGGCGGCCGCAGGCCATCGCCTCCAGCGGGGCCAGCGCCATCCCCTCCCACCGGGACGGCTGGACGACCACGTCGGCGGCCCGGTACCAGGGGGCGGTGTCACCGGTGGCCCCGGCGAAGAGCACCCCTTCGGGGGCGTCCCGGAGCAGCCGGTCGCGGTCGGGCCCGTCGCCCACCAGGACCAGCCGCGCGTCGGGCAGGCGGGCGGTGACCTCGGGCCAGGCCCGCAGGAGCAGGTCCTGGCCCTTCTGCGGACACAGCCGGCCCACGCAGACCACCAGGCGGTCGGCGGGACCCAGGTCGGAGAGGGCGGGCAGCGAGGCCCGCAGTCCGGGTGCCGCGTCCGACGGGCCGCCGTCGGGAGCGAAGCGGTCGAGGTCGACGCCGTTGGGGACGACCGCCCAGCGGGCGTCGATTCCGGCGCGCTCCCCCGTTCGCCGCTCGCTCTCGCTGACGCAGAGAACCCGGGTGGCCCAGCGCGCGGCCCACCGCTCCCAGCGGACGGCGGCGTACGCGGTCGCCCCGCCGACCGCCTCGAAGGACCAGGCGTGCGGCTGGAACACCGTCGGCACCCGGCCGCGTACCGCCAGCCGGCCGGCCAGTCCGGCCTTGGCGCTGTGGGCGTGCAGCAGATCCGGCCGCACCTCGCGGACCACCCGGCCGGCGCGCAGGGTCTCGGCGGCGAGTCCGGGGCCGGGCGAGCGGCCGGCCGCCCAGGGCACCACCTCGGCGCCCGCCTCGGCCGCGTCGCCGGCCAGGCCGCCGCCGGGAGGGCAGGCCACGACCGCACGGATCCCGTCACGTACCTGGGCCCGCACCAGGTCGGTGACGACGCGGGCGACACCGCCGTCAACAGGCTGAACGAGGTGGAGCACCGTCAGCCGGCCGGGTTCCTGCTGGTGTTGCGGCATCGCGCGCTGTTCTCTCTCTCCGCGACATGAAGAAATGGGGGTGTGTGCCGCCGTGCCCTGTCCGCGAAATCGGCGGTCTGTCTCGGTATCAACGAGGGGCCTGCCGGGCAGGTAATCCTTGTCCGGCGCGCCGGCGCGAAATGGGAGCTCAGTGCCGCTGCCGGCCAACGGCGGTACCTGGTGCAGCGATCGGCGCCCGCCGATCGATTGACGAACTCCTGTTCGTCCGTTCACGGAATGGCTGGTTGCTCTCCACAGTCAACCACCCGAACAGGAATGCACCGTGACAGAGTCCGGGCTGAAAATCACGTGGGACGCGCTGACCATGGGTGACAGCACATTCTTACGACCAACTGATCAACCATCACACCGTGTTGACGAATCGGCCATTTCTCGAATGCGTTCGCGAAGATGCTCCGGAATCCCGAACGCGCCCTCGAATCAACGGCGATCGGCCGGTCCCGAGTAACACGCACACCTGCGCGGGATTTCACCTTCCGGAGGAGATACCCCCGGGCCTATTGATGCGTTGATCACGCTGTTGGTCCATCCGGGCCAACGCCGCGTCGTCTCTCCCGTAGACGCGTTGTCTCTCCAGTAGAAATGGACGCTCCATGTCGCGTTTTGCCAAGGCCACCGTTCTGACCGCTTTCGCCGGTGCCGCTGTCGCCGGTGCGTCCGGTATCGCTTTCGCGGACGCCGGCGCCCACGGTGCCGCTGTGGAGTCGCCCGGTGTCGGCTCCGGCAACCAGATCCAGGTTCCGGTGCACGTGCCCGTCAACCTGTGCGGCAACTCCGTCACCGTGATCGGCCTGCTCAACCCGGTGTTCGGCAACGTCTGCGTCAACCGCTGACCGAACCGCTCGTTGGCCGGACTGGGGCCGTCACCATTCGGGTGAAGGGCCATAACCAAACCTGCGATGGGCGGTTGATCAGTCCGACCCGGTACCGGGGCAATCTCGCACAAGAAGGACTAATCGTGATCAAGAAGTTCCTCGCCACGGCTGCGGTGGCTGTCTCCGTCGTTGGCGTCTCCGCCGCGGTGGCCTCGCCCGCGATGGCCATCGGCAACTCCGGCGGAACCAGCACCACCAACGGGAACGGTTCCGAGCAGTCGTACGGCAACACCTACACCAGCGGCTACATGAGCCCCTCGTTCGCGCTCGTCCAGGGTTCCCTGAACAAGCCGTGCCTCGCGCTGCCGCTCAAGGGCAACGTCGGTTCGCTCATCGGCGTGGTGCCGATCACGGTCCAGGACATCAACGTCCTGTCGTCGCCGCAGAACCAGCAGTGCACCGAGAACTCCTCGCAGATCAAGGGCGACGAGCCGCTGTCGCACATTCTGGACCAGATCCCGGTCCTGTCCGGCAACGGCGCGCACAACAACTGATCCGCATTGCCTGAAGGCCCTGGCCGTCGGTGATCACTGACGGCCAGGGCCGTTTTTGTGCCCGAATTTCGTACCTGGATCCGTATTCAGCACGGCAATTCGTGAATTATGGAAGCCGAAGTTACGGCATTCGGGTGGATGATCACCGCAGGTGAACATGGAGGGTTTCTCCAGCCATCGGCGGTCGTTACCCCGGATGGTAGCGGTGTCACGGGCGGCAAGAAATTCCCCCGGGCAGCACGACGGTCGTGACTGTGATCGACACCCCTATGGAAAGGGAGCTCAACGTGAAGTACTCGAAGGTTGCCGCAATCGCCGCCGGAACGCTGATGGTCATGGGTGGCGCGGCCCCCGCTTTCGCCGACGCCGGCGCCCAGGCCGAGGTCTCGCACTCCCCGGGTGTGCTGTCCGGCAACGCCGTTCAGGTCCCGATCCACATCCCGGTCAACGTGTGCGGCAACACGGTCAACGTCATCGCCCTGCTGAACCCGGCGTTCGGCAACACCTGCACCAACAACTGACGTTGGTCCCCAGCCCGTGAGGGCAACCCGTTGCGGCCCCGGAGCGCTAGCCCGTGCTCCGGGGCCGCAACGGTTCCGGCGTGCGAGAGACCTTCCCGCGCGCTTCACCAAACACCCCACCAAACACCCCAGGCAGGGAAGAGAGACGATGCGACAGGCCTTGAGCAGGAGTCTGATCACCGTCGCCGCCGCGAGCGGAGTGCTCGCCGTGACCGGCGGCTACGCGCACGCTGATACGGAGGCCCGTTCGACGACGTCGAACTCGCCGGGCGTGCTGTCCGGCGACAGCATCCAGGTCCCGGTGGACGCACCGGTGAACCTGTGCGGCAACTCGGTGAACGTGGTGGCGCTGCTGAACCCGGCGTTCGGCAACGGCTGCGCCAACGAGTCGGCCCCGGCGCACGAGCGGCACGCGTCGGTGCCCGCGCAGCACGCCGGAACGCCCGCGCACGAGAGCGCCCACCACGGTGAGCACCACGGTGCCCACCACGGCATGCGGCACCACGAAGGGAACACCACCTCGGGCTCGCCCGGTGTGGGTTCCGGCAACAACGTCCGGGTCCCGGTCCAGGCGCCGGTCAACGTCTGCGGCAACACCGTTGACGTGGTGGCCCTGCTGAACCCGGCCATGGGCGACGAGTGCGGCGCGGACGCGCCGCCCCCGCCGCCGACGCGCCACCTGCCGCCGCCGGTTCACCACACCCCGCCGACGACGCGGCACATTCCGCCGGTCGAGCACGTCACGCCGCCGTTGCACGCGGCCGCGATCCGGCCCGCAGTACCGGTACGCGCTCAGCTCGCGCAGACGGGTTCTGAGGACCTCGGTACGGCCGGGGCCGTCAGTGCCGGGCTGCTGCTGAGTGGCGCAATGCTCTACCGCCGAACGCGCGCCGCACGGGTCCGATCGAATTGATCTGTTGACGCGGTGGGGAAACGGCCTGCCCCGGTGTCTCGCGACAGGAGATTCGCGAGATGCCCGAACGGCAAATTCGCCGGCGGCTGGGGGCCCACCGCGGGCAGACCGTGCGCAGGAATCTGCGGACTCCTCGTGCGTCTTCGATAGTAGGGGCCGGACACCACGGTCCCCCTGGCCGAACCGCGACTTCACGCGAACGAGAATATGTCATTTCGCTTGTTTCAAATGCGTTCGCCTGTTTCCGGTTCTTCCGTTCGGAAATCAACGAACGTCAATTGATACTAGAATTGCATGAGTTCTCACTTTCGAGTGATTGCCAAGAAGGATCTTTCCTCATGGTTTCTGTTGTGCGGCAGGGTCGTTAGCCAGGGGGACTACGGCGTCGTGAGCCATCCGTCGCTCACGCGGCCACCACCTCTGTGGTCGCCGCAGACGCCGCTACCGAAAGGGTTGACCGTGAAGTACTCCAAGGTTGCTGTGGTCGTCGCCGGTTCCGTGATGGCCATGGGTGCCGCCGCGCCGGCGTTCGCCGACAGCGCGACCCCCGTGATGCCGACCAGCATCAACGGCGGCCTCGACCAGGCCTTCGCGGCGCAGCCGCTGCAGAAGGCGGGCGACGCCAGCCTCGGCCCCGTGGTGGGCGCGGTCTCGCAGACCACCGACAAGCTGCGGTCGGACACCTCCACCGACTCGCTCCTGGGCCAGACGACCGACGCCGCCAAGAACCTGACGCCGGCGCTGGCCGGCGCCGCCAAGGCCACGCAGCTGCTCGGCGGCCTGCCCCTCGGCGGCTGACTTCACCGGCCGGCGTCACCCTTCGGGGCAATTTCCGCCAATGGAATGAAGCACCGGAACCAAACCCGTTCTCATCGGTTGATCTCTTCGCCCCGACTAGGGCACCCCCGCACACGAAGGACTGATCATGATCAAGAAGTTCCTGGCCGGCGCTGCCCTGGCGGCATCCGTTGTCGCCGCCGGTGCCGCCTCGGCGCCGCAGGCGATGGCGATCGGTGACGAGGGCGGCACCAAGACCGTCAACGGCAACGGGGCGGAGCAGTCCTACGGCAACACGCACACCGACGGCACGATGAGCCCGCAGATGGGCCTCGTGCAGGGCTCGCTCAACAAGCTCTGCGCGGGCGTCCCGGTCAAGGGCAACATCGGCTCGCTCGTCGGCATCCTGGTTCCGATCACTGCCCAGGACATCAACGTCCTGGCGTCGCCGCAGAACCAGCAGTGCACCGAGAACTCCTCCCAGATCAAGGGTGACGAGGCCGCCTCGCACATCCTGAACCAGATCCCGGTGCTCTCCGGCAACGGCGCGCACAACGGCTGACCCGAGCCGCGCACCACTCCGGGTCGCCGGCCCCTCTCCTTCCGGCGACCCGGCCCCCGACCGCGTGTGGTCAGCGCGTGTCGAAGTCGTTCACGGGCGGTCTCCCGTACTGCCCTCGGGGAGCGAGTCGGCGAGATAGGCGGCGAGGTCGGGACGGTCCGGCGCGAGCATGTGGCGTACCCATGCGTCGCGTTCGTGGAGCATCGGCGGCAGCTCCCAGACGCAGCCGATCAGCGTCGGCTCCAGTCGGACGAAATGCGTCGGGTCGTTGTCCGGGCAGCCCAGCACCGGCTGGCCGCCCGCCGCCCCGGCGAAGTGCAGAGCGTTGTCCCAGGCCCAGCTGTACGCGTTGAGGTACGCCCCGTCGTCCCCACCCCTGTGGAGGACGATGAAGGTGGCCTGCGGCGTACCGTCCGGCTCGGGCAGCAGCTCGGGGAGGATCGCGTACGCGGCCTTCTCGACCTCGGGTTCGATCCCCGCCGGGTCGGCGGTGACGTGGTACCGCTTGATGTGCCGGCCCCCCACCTCGACCGGTGGCAGCACCCGCAGCAGTTTCTCCGTGAAAGCCATGGCTGGACCGTAGAGGCCCTTCACTGACACCTTGTGTCAGTGAAGTCCAGCCGTCTGCTCTCCGTCCTGCTGCTGCTCCAGACCCGGGGCCGGATGACCGCCGCCCAGCTCGCACAGGAGCTGGAGGTGTCGGTCCGGACCGTCTACCGGGACGTCGACGCGCTGCACGCGGCGGGCGTGCCGCTCTACGGGGACGCCGGGCACTCCGGCGGCTACCAGCTCCTCGCCGGCTACCGCACCCGGCTGACCGGACTGAGCGCCGGCGAGGCGGAGGCGCTCTTCCTCTCCGGCATCCCGGGCCCCGCCGCCGAACTGGGACTCGGCTCCGCCCTCGCCGGCGCCCAGCTCAAACTGCGGGCGGCGCTCCCGCCCGAGCTGCGCGTCCAGGCCGAACGCATGCAATCCAGGTTCCACCTCGACGCGCCCGGCTGGTACGCGGACGACGCTGCCGTCCCGCATCTTCCGCAGGTCGCGGACGCGGTGTGGCACAGCCGGGTGCTCGACGTCCGCTACCGCCGCTGGAAGGCGCCGACCGATGTCGACCGGCGGCTGGAGCCGTACGGGCTGGTGCTCAAGGCGGGCCGCTGGTACGTCGTCGCCGGGCCGGGACCGTCGACGTACCGCGTCGACCAGATCCTCGAACTCACTGTGCGGGACGAGGAGTTCCAGCCGCCGGAGGACTTCGACCTGGCCGGCTACTGGCAGCGCTACCAGGCCGACTTCCACGCCCGTCTGTACCAGGGCGAGGCACTCGTCCGCCTCGCTCCGCGCGCCGCGTCCCGTCTCACCGGAGCCGCCGCCCACGCCCTGGCCGCCACCGGAACCCCGGAGCCGGACGGCTGGATCCGCGCGGTCCTCCCCATCGAGTCACTCGACCACGCCCGCGGCGAGTTCCTCGCCCTCGGCACGGACGTCGAAGTCCTCGGCCCCCCGGAGCTGCGCTCCCGCCTCGCCGAGACCTCCCGGATCCTGGCGGAGCGCTACGCCCCCGCGTGACGGCCGCACGGGCACGAACCCGGGCACGAACCCGGGCACGAACCCGGGCGTGAATCCGGACACGAACCGGGGCACGAAGCCGGGCACAATGACGCTGTGCTGCATGTGCGAGTGATCAGTCCCGTGGAACGCACCGACGAGGTGCTGAGGATCGCCGTCGACTGCCCCGCGGTGGTCAACGTGATCAGACTGCCCGGCGCCGCGTACGCGCCCCGGGGCGACTTCGTCGAGTTCGACGTGGCCAGGGAAGCGGCCAACGGCGTGCTCGCGCAGTTGCGGGGGCTGGGGTTGAAGGACAGCGGCGGCATCACCGTCGAGGAGCTGTATCTGTCGATCTCCACCGCCGCAGAGAAGGCCGAGGAGATCGCACCGGGGGATCCCGACGACGCCGTCGTCTGGGACGAACTGGCCGCGCGCACCTCCGCCGAGACCCGACTCACCTGGGCGTTCCTGGCCTTTCTCGCGCTCGCGACGCAGATCGCGGCGATCGGCGCGCTGCTGGACCAGCCGATCCTGATCGTCGGCGCGATGGTGCTGGGCCCCGAGTTCGGGCCGGTGGCGGCCGCCTGTTTCGGCTTACTGCGGGGCGATCTGCGGCTGATCGGCGCGGCCGTGCGCACTCTTGTCATCGGTTTCGCCGTCGCGATCGCGATCACGACGGCCTGCGCGGTCATGAGCCGGCTGCTGGGCTGGATCACTCCGGCGATGCTGGACAACAGACCGACGACCGACTTCATCATCCATCCGGACAAGTGGTCGTTCATCGTGGCGCTGTTGGCCGGCGTCGCGGGAATCCTGTCGATGACGGCAGGCAAGTCCGCCGCTCTGGTGGGCGTCTTCATCTCGGTCACCACCGTCCCGGCGGCGGGCAACATCGCCGTGGCGATCGCCCTCGCCCACTGGCACGAGGTCGCCGCCTCGTTCCAGCAGCTCGGCGTGAACCTCGCCGGCATGCTCCTCGCCGGCACGGTCACCCTCTTCCTCCAGCGCTTCCTGTGGAACCGCTACGGCCTGCACGTCATGCCGGCCGCCGCCCGGACGGCTCCCCCGCAATGAATCCAGGAAGTTGACGCAAGACTTTGATGGACTGCCGTATGTAGACGGCAAGCCGGCGGAAATATTCGGTAGGACCTTGTGGAACCGGGAGTGCGGTCCTACTGTCACCTCACCCTCATGGCATCCGCTTCGCCTTGCGGGTCTCAGGCGCGCCCTCCCGAGAGAAACGAGCATGCGATGTCACGGAGCATCACAGGTGCTGTGGCGAAGTGGTCGGAAGGACCGCGGCGAAGGTCCGCGGTGGTGGTCGCGTCGGTGACCGCGGCTGCCCTCGGGCTCAGCGTTCTGGCGGGTGGGACGGCGTTGGCCGGACCTGGCGCGGGCGGCGGTCCGGGCGCGGGGAGCGGGCCGGGCCCGGTGGTGACGCGCGCCGCACTCGATCCGGCGCTGGTCGCGGGCCGTGGCGCAAGCGTGGGATTCGCCGAGCAGGAGGCGGAGAACGCCGCGACGAACGGCACGGTCATCGGTCCCGGCCGCACCGCCTACACACTGCCGGCGGAGGCGTCCGGTCGTCAGGCGGTCTCGCTGACACCGGGCCAGTACGTCGAGTTCACGCTGCCGGCCGCAGCCGATGCGATCACCGTGCGCTACAGCATTCCGGACGCGCCGGGCGGCGGCGGGATCACCGCACCGCTCGACGTCACGGTCAACGGCAAGAACCGGACAACCGCGACGCTGACGTCGCAGTACGCGTGGCTGTACAACCAGTATCCGTTCTCGAACGACCCGAACGCCGGGCTGCTGCACCCCGACTACTGGGTCACCGAGTGCGCCTGCGTGCCCGCCGCCACGACACCCGCCCCGGAGTTCGCGACCCCGTTCCGCCCGAACCACTTCTACGACGAGCAGCGGCTGCCGCTCGGCAGGAAGTACCGCGCGGGGGACAAGGTGCGGCTCACCGTTCCCGCCGGGAGCAAGGCCGCGACCACCACCATCGACCTGCTCGACTCCCAACTCGTGGGCGCGCCGCACGTCGCGGTCGTCGCGGCGAACGTGCTGGCGTTCGGCGCCGACCCGACCGGCCGGCGCGACTCGGCCGACGCGATCGACCGGGCGATCGCCTTCGCGCAACGGACGCACCTCAAGGTCTACATCCCGCCGGGCACGTACCAGGTGAACCGCCACATCGTCGTCGACAACGTGACGATCGAGGGCGCCGGCAGCTGGTACACGATCATCAAGGGGCACGAGGTCGCCCTCACCACTCCGGCGCCCGACGGTTCGATTCACAGCGGTGTCGGTTTCTACGGCAAGGACGCGGCGGCCGGCGGCAGCACCAACGTCCACCTGTCCGGCTTCGCCGTCGAGGGCGACGTCCGCGACCGCGTCGACACCGACCAGGTGAACGGGATCGGCGGCGCGCTGAGCAACTCGACGATCGACGGCCTCTACATCCACCACACCAAGGTGGGCATGTGGTTCGACGGCCCGATGACGCATCTGCGGATCACCGACAACGTCATCACCGACCAGATCGCCGACGGCCTCAACTTCCACACCGGCGTCACGCACTCGCTCGTGTCGAACAACTTCATCCGGAACTCGGGTGACGACGGCCTCGCCATGTGGTCCGAGAAGACCGGGAACGCCGACAACACCTTCGACCACAACACCGTGCAGACACCCGTGCTCGCCAACGGCATCGCGATCTACGGCGGCACCGACAACACGGTCTCGAACAATCTGATCGCCGACCCGATCCGGGAGGGCAGCGCCATCCAGGTCGGCTCCCGCTTCGGCTCCGAGGCGTTCACCGGGCACCTGTGGATCACCGACAACACCACGGTCCGCGCCGGCACGTACGAGCTGAACTGGAACATCGGCCTCGGGGCCATCTGGTTCTTCGCGCTGGAGAAGAACATCGACGCGGACATCCGGGTGACCGGGGACAACTTCCTCGACAACACCTACAACGCGATCATGCTGGTCTCCGACTGGCCGGTGAAGGACCTGTACTCGATCACCAACGTCCACTTCAAGGACATCAGGGTCGACGGCACGGGCACATCGGTGGTCAGTGGCCGCGCCGCGGGATCCGCGACGTTCGAGAACGTGGACGCCCGCAACGTCGGGGCGGTAGGGGTCAACAACTGCGGCTCGTTCCACTTCACGCCCGCCGGCTCGGAGTTCGCGCTGACCGATCTCGGTGGCAACGACGGGGGCGGTACGACCGGCCCCTGGCTCGCCCCCTGGGAGCTGCCGAACACCATCACCTGCGACGACCGGCCGGCGGTCGTCGTGCCGCCGGCCCCGTCGGCGTGGTGACGTCCCGCCGGGATCCGTTGTAGTCGCCCTCCCGCCGGCTCCACCGTCGCGGTCCGGCCGGTCGCGTACTCCCTCGGCGAACTCGCCCGGCTCCTCGGCCGCGAGGACGAGGCCACCGCGCACTTCGCCCGTGCGGCCGGCGTCGCCGAACAGTGGAACAGCACGCGGGGACGCCCGGCGTGACGTCCGGAAAGTGACGTCCTGAACGGGTGTGCCGCAGGACCGTCGACCGCACACTGTGTTCGTCCCGCTGCTCTCGGTGATGCTGGCCCGCGATCCCACACCTGCGAAGACCGGGGCGCTGCGGCGGGCGGGATGTGGTGAGGAATGTCCGGTTCGACCGCAGGGGGTGAGCTATGTTGAGCAGGAGCGGCATGAACAAGGAGGCGCACCGGTGCCATCGGGGCAGCAGGCACGGGCACAGGCGGCTGCGATCACACCAGGTGGGCAGCCTCCGGACCAGGAGCGCTCCCCGGCCGACCGGCTCCACGCACTGTTCAACGGCCATCACCTGTCCCCCGGGCAGCGGCGTATCGCCCAGTACCTGATCGACCACCTCACCGAGGCCGCCTTCCTCTCGATCACCGACCTCGCGGAGCGGGTGGGCGTGAGCCAGCCGTCCGTGACCCGTTTCGCCGCCTCCCTCGGCTTCAGCGGATATCCCGCCCTGCGGGAGGTGCTGCAGCCGATCGCCCTGAGCGCGGTCGCGGGATCGCCGGAGAGCCGGCAGCAGCTGCGTCGCAACGAGCTGCAGGCGGCCGTCGACGCCGAGATCGAGAACCTGGAGAACGTGCGCCGGCTGCTCGCCGACACCGATCAGGTGCTGGACATCGGCCGTGAGCTGGCCCATTCGGTGCCGCTGACCGTTCTCGGCCTGCGAATCTCGGCCCCGCTCGTGGACTACTTCGCCTATGCCGCCCGGCGTATCCACCCCGATGTGCGGGTGGTGACCCGCGGCGGCAGCGTCGCCTTCGACGCGCTGCTGCAGTCCCGGGCGGCGGGCGGTGCATGGGTGCTGGCCTTCGCCATGCCCCGGCACGCCAGGGAGACGCTGGCAGCCCTGCGGGCCGCCCGCAGCGCCGGGCTGCGCATCGCCCTGATCACGGACGCCACACTGGGACCTCTGCTGGACGAGGCGGACGTGGTGCTGACCGCCGGTACCGGCTCCCGGCTGGTGTTCGACTCGTACGCGGCGCCGGGAATGCTCTCCGCAGCCCTGCTGCAGGCGATGGCCGACGCGGATCCGGAGCGGACGCAGGCGCGGCTCGAGGGGTACGAGCAGGTCGCCGATCAGCACGGTTTCTTCCTTTAGGTGCCGGAAGCACCTTTTGGGCAGGCCTGCACCGTCCGGAATGTATGAAATTTTTCATACCCTTGCGTACTCGACGGTATATATGTTTACTGCAGACGGCGCCTGGCTCCACCAGATGCCATGGAGAGCGTGACCCGCCCTCCCGACGGAACACCCGGGCCGACGCTCCCTCCTCGTGCCGCGCCCGGGGTGTTCACACCGGGCGCTCGCATCCCGCTGAGCGCCCACGGCAGCCTCGGTCAACCCCTGGGCCGAGGCAGCCAACAACCTCTCGATCAGAGTCGGCACCCTTCGGAAGCGACGAGAATGTCCCAGACGACCCTCAGCACGCTCAGCCCGGACTGGCCCTGCCAGGTCAAGTCACCCGGGAACCACGACTGGGAACGCACGGCCACCCGCTGGCTGCGCGACCTGCTGCCGGCCCGCTACGCCGGATACTCCACGCTCACCCGCCACCCCGCACTCCTCGCCCGGCACGCACAGCTCCAGCTGCAGTACGAGATGCGTGCGGTCCAGGTGGCGATGTGCACCAGCCGTGCCGAGCTGCCCACCATGGGCATGGTCGAGGCAGTCATCGAGAACACGATCCGCCTCTACGCCGTGGAGCTGGAACAACTGAGCCGCCTGGCCCGCGGAGTCCGCCTCGTCACCGAAGCCCTCACCGCCACCACCCCCGCCCCCCAACGCAAGCGCTGACCACTTTCCGCGCGTCCCGCCGCTGAGCCCCGGGCCACGGCTCCCTCACCCCTTCCCGTGTCAACAGCGCCGCCGCGCCGCCCGGGGGTCCGGGCGGCGCGGCGCCCCCGGCGGGCCCGCCCGCCCCCCCCCGCCCCCCCCCCCCGCGGCCGCCCCCCCCCCGCCCCCCGCCGGGGGGGGGGGGGCCCCCCCCCGCGCCCCCCGCCCCCCCCCCCCCCCCCCCCCCCCCCCCCCCCCCCGCCCCCCCGCCCGCGGGGGGGGGGGGGGCGCGGCGGCGGCGCTGTTGGCGTGGTGGGACTTACTGGCAGGGTGCGGTCAGCTGCTGTAGTAGCCGTTCAGGTCGGCGATGACCTGGACGTCGCCTGCCATGTTGTAGAAGGTGATCTGCCCGTCCACCACCGGCACGACCACCAGGTTGGCGATCGTCTCCCCTGTGGTGAAGTTCAGGTTCGACACCCCGGGCATCGGCCGGCTGTGCGGATAGACCGTCAGGAAACCGCCGGTCGTGGGAGCGGTCACCGTGACGTTGAGCACCACTGCCGTGACCCCTTCCGCAGGCACCCCTTCCACGTCGGCCACCCGCAGGGTCACCGTGCCGCCCGGACCGACCGCACCGGCACGGGCGCCCAGGCCACTGCGGGTGTCCATGACGCGCGTCGGTCCCGCGGGGGAGAAGGTCGACCCCGCCGACGAGAAGTAGCCCGTCACGTCGGCGAGCAGATCCACCGAGCCGCCGGCGTTGCGCAGGTCGACCTTTCCGTTCACCACCGGCACGACCACCAGGTTGGGGATCGTCTCCTTCGCGGCGAAGTTCAGGTTGGAGACCGCGGGCACCGGTGTGCCGTCCGGGTAGACCGTCACGAAGCCGGCCTGGGTGGGACCGGTGACCGTCACGTTCATGACCACCGCGGTCACGCCCGTGGCGGGCACGCCCTTCACCCCGGCCACCTGCAGCCGCACCACGCCACCGGGGCCCACGGGCGCCTTGGGGGCGCCCGTACCGTTCCGGGTGTCCAGGAAGCGCGTCGGCGTGATCGCCGTCAGGGCCGAGCCACCGCCTTCCGTGTAGTAGCCGGTGACATCGGCGAGCAGGTCGACCGACCCGGTGGCGTTGCGCAGGTCGACCTTGCCGTTCACCACCGGCACCGTCACCAGGTTCGGGATCGTCTGCCCCGGGCGGAAGTCGATGTTGGAGACCGCGGGCAGCGGCCGGCCATCGGGATACACCGTCACGTAGCCGCCCTGCGAGGGGCTGACCGCCGTCACGTTCATGACCACCGCGGTCACGCCCGTGGCGGGCACGCCCTTCACCCCGGCCACCTGCAGCCGCACCACACCACCGGCGCCGACGCGCGCCTTGGGGGCGCCCGTACCGTTCCGGGTGTCCAGGAAGCGCGCCGGTGTGACGGCAACGAAGCGGCTGTGTGAGGCGATGGGGGCCGCGGTGACCGTGTAGGCCCCGCTCAGCACTCCCGAATCGGGCATCCCGGCGGTCCAGTTGAGATCGTCGAGCACCACGTCGTATGCGCCGGGGGTGACCCCGTGGGTGGAGAGCCGCAGGGTGAGCGCCGTGCCGTCAGGGCTGACGGAAACCGGCTCGCTCATCCGGTATCCGGTCGCCGGGCTCCCGTTGGTGGCGAGCGTCAGCTTGTCACCGAGGTCGAGACCGGTGCCGTGCACCACCACCTGGTTCTGCGTCTCCGCCGGCCCGCTCGCGGGAGTGATCGACGTCAGCGTCTTGGTGGGCGGTTTGGCGCTGCATCCCTCCAGGCACACGCCCTGCATGGAGTAGTCCATGGGGAGCACCTGACTCGACGGAGTCACCACCAGGACCGCCTGCGCCGCCTCTCCCTGGGAGTAGACGGAGCAGCGGTAGCCGAAGTCACCGGAGTTGGTGTTGCACTGGTACTGGGTGAAGTAGGAATCGCCCCAGTGCGCGGCACTGAGCAGCCCCACCGATGGTTGACCCGCACCACTGGAGTTGTAGGCGCCGTACACCCCGAGACTCTGCGAGGGCTTCACCTGGACGACGGCGCAGTAACCCGTCGAGTTCTCGGTGAAAGTCCCGCCGCGCAGGGAGAATCCGTCCATGGACACCGGGTGCGCCGTGCACTCCGGAGCCCAGCCCGCCGCGGTGCCGACCCGCCAGGTGTCCACGTGCGCGGTGATCGGCGAGTCGCTGTAGCCGGAGGCGAGCACCAGGACCACGTACGACGTGTCGCCGGTCACCTGGCAGGCGACGCCCCACTGTCGGCAGACGTACTTGCCCGAGGAGTCGACGACCTCCAGCATGGCTCCGGCCGGAGCCGCGGCGGTCGTCCGCGCGCCCATCCAGAACTTGTCCGCGGCGGCCGCGGGGACCCGCAGGCAGCGCGCGTCCAGGGCCGATCCGAGCGTGAAGGCGGTGGACTTGCCGCCGAACGTCGTGGAGACCGGGGCCGAGCAGGAGGCCGTCCGGGAGATGTCACGTCGCACGAGGTGGTACGTGTCCGCCCGGCCGGTGCTGCCGGTCAGCATGGCCGTGTAGGAAGTGCCGGAGTCCATGGGGCACACCGTGGTGCTGCCGACAGTGCTGCAGATCTTCTTGCCACTGGCGTCGTAGAAGGTGATCGCGGCGTTCACCGTGTTGGCGGTGTTCTCGTAGTCGATCATCTCGCTGGTGGAGTGCTGACCGGCCGGAATGCTGAGGCACTGGACCTTCTTGGTCGCGGTGAGCGACGCTTCCGCACCCCAGGACCCGCCGAAGCCGGACTGCGGCCAGGAGGCGCAGCCCGCCACGTTGTCGGTGCGCTGCACTGCCACCGCGTAGGCGCCGGTGGACGGGCCGGAGAGCACGGCGTGGAACGGGGCGGTGCCGGTCAACGCGCAGGCCACGAAGGTGTAGTTGTAGTTCTGGCACTGCTGGGTGCCGGCGGCGTCCAGCACCACCACGTTCGGGTCGACGCCGTCCGCGGGCGGCTGGTTGGTCATGAAGACGGTGCGCCCGGTGGATGTCGGCAGCGTCAGGCAGATCTGCTCACCGGGGCCGCTGAACGTGCCGGTCTCGGGCCCCGAGGTGAAGCCGTCGTCCTTGATCCCGGTGCAGCCCCGGCTCTCGTCGATGGCGTTGAACGACATGCCGAACGGTCCCGCGTCGGTGGCGTAGTAGCTGTTGACCGCCCAGAAGTACGTCCCTGCCGCCAGATGGCAGGTCGTGTAGTAGTTCTGCTCGCACCCGAAGGTGCCGTCCGCCTTGTAGAGCGCCCCCGGAACGCTGCCGCCGCCGGCGCTGACCGGGCTGAACTGGTAGGTCCCCGCGGTGGGAACGTGCAGTGCGCGGCAGCGGGTCGGTGAGGTGAGATCGGGGGCTGTGCCGTATGCCTGCGGCTCCACGGTCGGGCAGCCCTCGGGATCGGAGAGGCGGGCCAGCGTCAGGTGGTAGTCGGCAGCGGCGGCGTAGGGCTCGCTCACGAGCGCGCGGAACGGTGCGGTGCCGGTCAGGGTGCAGTCGGTACTGCCGGTGCAGACCTGCGTGCCCGTCGCGTCGTAGACGGCCTCGGTCACCGGGTACGGCGTGATGAAGCTGCGCAGCACGTCGCCGACGGACAGGGCGGGGACATAGCAGTTTCCCGTGGCACCGGCCGCGAGGGTGCCCTGGAGATCGGCCGGTGCGCCGAGGTGGAGTGCGCTCTCGCTCACCGCGGTACAGGAGGTGTCGGAGAGCAGCGCGGTGTAGGAGAGGGAGAAGCCGGTGCTGTTGCCGGTCTCGTTGAGGATCTGCAGGGTGTAGGTCCCGGCCTGGCCGGTCCCGCACCTCAGCGGCTTCGTCCAGTCGGGCTGCCGGCAGCCGACGGTGCTGCCGTCGGGCGCCTTGAGGGTGCTCTGCAGGAAGCCGCCGCCGGTCGCGACCGTCTGGATGAACAGCAGGTCGGTCGCCTGGGGCAGGCTCAGCGTGAAGCTGCTGGTGGTGCCGCTGTCGAGGGAGGCACAGGGGTAGACGGTGTCCGGCTGGATCGCACCCGAGCAGGTGTCCGGCAGGTCACTGCTGCGGATGGCCTTCACCGCGGCCGCGGCGCGCGCGGCCCGTGCGTCGATCTTCGGAGCGACGGGCCCGGCGGCCTTGGGAGCCGGCTTGGGCGTCGCCTTCGGGCCTGCCGCCTGGGGCGAAGCCGTCGTCGCAGGATTGACCGCACTCGTCGGATTCGACGCCGCGGCGTAGGCCGAACCCGTCTGGCCGAGGAGCCCGGCCAGGACGGCGGCGAGAAGCGCGACGAGGGCGGCTATGCCGCCGCTCGGTCTCCTTCTGCTGCCACGTCCTCGTCCGCGTCCCGCAAAGGTCGGTAGAGACATGTACCCCCCTGACACACGCCCCGCCCCCGCAGTCACAGGAGTCCCATCAGGGCACGCGGAGCCTAGCCGCTCGCACCTCACCCAGGGGATCAATAAACAAACGCATGAACGATTCTTGGCCTGGAATCGGAGCGGGGGTGCAGGGGGCCGGACAACGGTCGCCCTCGCGGCCGAGAAGGACCAGGCAGTCAGGCTCGCCCGACGGGCAAACAAAGCAGCCCCGGGCCGTTGGCCTGGGGCTTTTGTGTGGAGCGAGTGACGGGAATCGAACCCGCGCTCTGAACTTGGGAATCACCCTGAACTTCGACCTGAGAATGACCTCTGACCTGGGGCGATGGCCGCCTGCGGCCCTTCCCTGCGACTCCGGTGAAGCCCCTGGTGACCGCTGCAAACCGCCCCCACTGGCACGTTGTGGCACGGCCCCTCGCGCTTGGGACGCAGCGCAGTTCGGCGGAAGGCGCGGCCGCAGTTGGCACTGGTGGCGGGTGTGCGGTAGGTCTGGGCGGGTAACTGCGCGCTGGTCCTCTTGGGCACGTGGGCTCCCCAGAGTGAATCGGGCGATTGGGCCCGTTGCGCCAGTCGGGTGAGACGCGTTGGGTGCCTCAGAGTCCCATGTCGCGTTCGGCCATCCAGCCAATGCTTAAGCCTTGGCCGATTGAAGTGGCTGCGTCCCGGCAGACGCGCCGACGGTATGCCGGCGATCCCAGGGGCACGGAAGGTGGGGCCCGGGGATCGGGGCGGGCTCGGCCGGCGTTGTAGGTCAGCTGGCTGGGTTGTTGCGCAGTTTCTCGTTCAGTTGGAGGGCTTCTTCGAGTTGGTCTTCGAGGGCGACGATGCGGCAGGCGGTTTCGATGGCGGTGCCCTGGTCGACGAGTTCGCGGGCGCGGGCGGCGATGCGCAGTTGGTAGCGGGAGTAGCGGCGGTGGCCGCCCTCGGACCGCAGGGGGGTGATCAGGCGGGCTTCGCCGATCGCACGGAGGAAGGCTGCGTTGGTGCCGATCATCTCGGCGGCGCGGCCCATGGTGTAGGCGGGGTAGTCCTCGTCATCGAACCGGTCGGCCGGGCTCGCGGCGCTGGCGGGGGGTTGGTCGGTCATTACGCCTCTTCGTGTCTGTTGGGCATCTGGCCTCCTGGGGAAACGCGTGGAGGGGCCCCGGGAGCCGTACCTGGCTTCCGGGGCCCCATGGGGCGGATCAAACACCATCTACTTCTACTACCGGCTTGTGCTGGCCGGTCCTGCCGTATTCGCATTGCCGCGTCGGGGGAACACGGGGTGCGGGGATCTTGAATGCTTGACCGGGGACCACCTTCCAATCCGGGGCCTTGCGAGTGCCCGCACACACCTGCCGTGCGGGCGATCCTGATGGTGTTGCTCCGAACCTTTCCTGCTCGTATCTGAAACGACGAAAGCTACTGACCTGCTGGTACTTCAGATACTGCGGTCCTGCGATCACAACTGAACTGCACTTCACAAACTGCGACTTGCGTGGCAGCCCCTTCTGGGCTGCCCAGCCCGGCAGTCAACCCCTGCGGCCCTGGTGCATGAAGCGGCCGCCGGGTTCCACTGCCGTGCCGTACCTACGGGAACATCGGGTCCCCTGTCCTGCGTGGTGCGTACTGCTGGTGGCTTTGAAAGCGTCACCCTGTCCGGCAGCCAGCCCCGTCGCCTGTTCCGCAACTGCTCTGGCTTAGAACCCCACTGCCGAACCTCTTGGCACGCGCGCCCGCAGTCCGGCGCCTTCACCAAGAGACCACTTATCCGCTGCTGGTACTGCTGTCAGAACTGCACTTGCTGTCTTGCGCGACGACCCCTGTGTGGGCCATCTGACCCGGCAATCAACCCTGCGACCACGTGCACTGAACGGCCGCCGGATTCCATCACCGTGCCACACCTCTGCGCGGCAGTTCGTGTCTGCCGCGCCCTGCTGTCTTCTTGGCTACGACAGGAACACTACCCACACCCCGAAGCGAATGTCTACTGCACTCGGGATAGATTTTCGTGCCAGCGGGAGGCAGGCATACTGCTCCCGTTCAGCACGATCAGTCAGTGCGTCTGCGCATGGAAGGGGCAGGAGAACGGGCATGCGAACTGACCGCTCACCGGTTCCGGAGACGGACATCTGCGACTTGTGCGCCCGCCGGCTCACCGACGGATGTCAGCTGGGCGTCGTCCCCGACTCGTCCGCGATCCGCGCCCGTGGTCCCGCGCGCGACGGCCGGCGACTGGTCGTCGCCTGCTCCCCCGAGCACTTGGCCGTCCTGCAGCAGGAGTACCGCACCCGCCCGTACGTGCCCGAGGAACTGTGGGCCGGGCAGATCGACCGCGCCCTGGCGCTTCAGCCCCAATCGCTTACTCGGGAGGCGCTGTCGGCGGCCACCGGCCTGGGTCCCCTGGAAATCCAGCGCGCCCTGGCCTGGAAGAGGCACCGCGACTGGCAACAGTACGAGCTGGACTCGCAGGCACCCGAGGTCGGCTGAAGGACCGAACCGGTCCGGGCTCCTCAGCGACCGTGGGTCAGCCGGCCCGCGGGTCCTTCGGTCCTATCAGCGGCGCAGCTGATGGGCACGCGGCATAGCCGGGGCGGCCTGGGGGTTTCCGGGCAGGTGAGCGGGAGTCTGAGCCCGGGTGTTGGTTGAGCGGAGGCGGGCGGCTTCGGCTCGTGGGTCGGGTGCGGGGTTGCGGGCCTTGTGTTGGATGCGGGTGATCAGGACTCGGGCGGGTTGGTGAGCAGTGGTCAGTTCACGTGGACGCGATGAGGTACGCGTCGGGCGGGCGGTTCCCGGGGCGCTCACCGGGTGGCGACTTACCTCGCTGGTTGGACGCCCGGCGTCAGCTCGACGCGGATGGTGTCACTCTCGTGGATGACGTATACCGGGTCGTTCTCCACGTTCCAGCCGTCGGGGAGCAGATGATAGCGTCCGCTGCGCTCGACGAGAAGTCGCAATCCGGTATAGCGGCAGCGAAAGGCGGAGTGGGTCTGAGGGCTGAGGCAGTCCTCACGCAGCTTTCCGCGTGGCGTCAGTTTTAGGCTGTCTGTACTGAAGACGACTACGGCGGTTCGGTCAGCGAGATGGTTGGCAACGCTTCTGGCATCTCGCTGACCAAGCTGTCCGGCGATCAAAGCGACTGCCCAAAGCAGGAAGACCCCGGCAGCGAAGACCGGCACCGCGCAGTTCCGGAGGCCAGTTGGGCGGACGCCGTTGTTGGCGGCGCGTGTCTGTCCCAGAAGGAGGCCAGACGCGACCGTAACGGGAGCCACCCATCCCCAGCCGTGCAGCTGGATCGGTCTCCACGCGAGCAGTATTGCCAGGCCAGCGGCCAGTACTACTAGGTGTCGGCGTGCCACTGCGGCGGAGGCGTTGGTGATGACGTGCGCGCTCCTCTCAGGCATTTTTGCCAGCAGGTTCGGCGCGCGGGCGGCGATTAATGCACCTACGACGGCAACGAGTACTGGCACGGTCACCAGGCGCAGGCATTGGATGACCAATTCTGCGGGGCTGAATCCGATCGAGAGCGGGGATAAGTGGAAGTAGCCGTAGAAGGCACTGCTGTACAGGACGCCCGCGTAGAACATCAGCGCGGCAAGGAAGGAGGCCTGTGCGATAACAGAGCTGAGAATCCCTGCCGGAGTTGCGGAATCGCGACGGCTCTTGTGGTGTGGGGGCGCGGAGGTCGGGATCACGATTCGCTTGGCGACGGCGGTGACGAGATGGGGCAGGTGGGGCGGCTGGTGGATGGCGACGAGCCGTCGGGGCAGCTGGGCCCCGGTGATGGAGTCGTAGGGGCGATGCCCGGCGCGGGGTCGGTTGCTTTACCGGTGCGGGGAGGAGGCGTCGTCAGCGGGGGGAACGAGTCTTCGCCGCCCCCGGCGGGCGGAGAGGTGTTCCCCCCGGACGGGGACGTGTTGCCCCCGGCGGGCGGGGAGGCGTTGCCCTCGGAGGGGGAGGCGCTTCTCTCGGGGGCTTTGGGCCCTGGGGAGCCGCAGCCGATTGCCGCCAGACACAACGCCACGACCGCAGCAGTACGACAAATTCGACTGAATCCGCTTCCCATATGCGTCCCTTCGTATGGCTGTCACGCAGCGTAGTGGCACGGAGGCTCGGAACCGTCGCAGGCCACTCATAGACGTCCGCCACCTGGGGGAACGCCCGTTGCACCCCAAATCCCCCGATCGATGCCGTCGCCGCCTGTGAGGCCTACTTGCTGCGCACCGCACAGCTAAGAAGGCACTCCACTCGGCGGCCCACCCGCCTGCTGGCGGACGGGAGCATCGCCAAGAACCGGTCTGGGTTGCGTCATCGCCGCAGGGCCGCCCGCAGCGGCTGACGGCTAGCGGTGCAACAACTCGGTCTGCATCCAGACCTACGACGTCGGCACCTACCTGGGCAGGGTCGAGGTGTCGGTCGTCAAAACCAACCAGCCGCACCGCATCAGCGCCCGCGTGTGGACCACCAACGGCTGGAGCGCCAACACCAAGGTTGAGGACCTGGACGCGTTCACGACGTACCGGGACAGGTAGGACAGGCATATCCCCAACGGCACTTCCTCGCGGGCACCCGGCTCTGCGCAGAAGGCCTCCGCGGGGCGAGAGCGTGGGCCTCCCCTGCGTCACCATCGCCAACTGACCCGCCTCGCTCGGTCTGCTCAGAAGCTCCCTCTCCAGCCGTAGGCGTCACGGAAGCGCGGTCACAGCCAAAGGAGGGGCCAAGTGGTGCGGAGGTGGTGCGGGATGCCCGAAGTGGTCTAGACAACAAGGAAGCCCCGGGTCAATGACCTGGGGCTTTGTGTGGAGCGAGTGACGGGAATCGAACCCGCGCTCTGAGCTTGGGAAGCTCATGTTCTACCATTAAACTACACTCGCGCGGCCCGCCGGTTGAGGCGTGGCACCGTCGCATACTGTACCGCATGGTCGGCCCCGGGCGTGATTTTGTCCGGGGCCTTCGTGTTGTCGTGGGGTGGGTTCGTGGGGGCGGGATGTGGCTGCGGGGGGCGGGGGTTGGGGCGTAGCGTTGGGTGCGGAGCGGCGTGTGGAAGATGGCCCGTCTCATCCCCTAATGTGGCTTTTGTCGTCCACGGAAGTTGGGGAAGGGAAGCGATGGAGCGCACCGTCGTTCGTTGTGCCGAGGGGCACGTGTTCAGCACCGCGTCGTTCCCGATGCAGAATCTGGGTGTCGGCCGGCTGGGTCCCGGGCGGTTGTTGAGGTGTCCGCGCTGTGCGCGGTTGCGGCATGCGGTGCCGGTGGAGAGCGGGAAGTAGCGCAAGTGGTGCCGCGCGGCTCCGGTCAGGATTGGGCCGGGGCAGCGTCGTCCGCGTAACCTTCGGGACGTGCTTCTCTCAGACAAGGACATCAGGGCCGAGATCGACAGCGGACGGGTGCGGGTCGACCCCTTCGACGAGTCGATGGTGCAGCCGTCGAGTATCGACGTCCGGCTGGATCGGCTCTTCCGCGTGTTCGAGAACCACCGGTATCCGCACATCGACCCGGCGGTGGAGCAGAGCGATCTGACCCGGCTGGTCGAGCCGGAGGGTGATGAGCCCTTCATTCTGCATCCGGGTGAGTTCGTGCTCGCGTCGACCTACGAGGTCATCTCGCTTCCGGACGACCTCGCGTCGCGCCTGGAGGGGAAGAGCTCGCTGGGCCGGCTGGGGCTGGTGACGCACTCGACCGCCGGCTTCATCGACCCGGGGTTCTCCGGGCACGTGACGCTGGAGCTGTCGAATCTGGCGACGCTGCCGATCAAGCTGTGGCCGGGGATGAAGATCGGCCAGCTGTGCCTGTTCCGGCTCACGTCGCCGGCCGAGCACCCGTACGGCTCGGAGCGGTACGGATCGCGCTATCAGGGGCAGCGGGGGCCGACGGCCTCGCGGTCGTTCATGAACTTCCACCGGACGCAGGTCTGACATGGCAGCCGTGCGGGAGAACCTGACGTACGAGGGCTTCGGGCGTGCCGTGCGCGAGCTGGCACAGACGATCGCGGACGACGGGTACGAGCCCGACATCGTGCTGTCGATCGCGC
The DNA here is from genome assembly GCF_056432645.1 of Streptomyces sp. NPDC045021. Classification (NCBI taxonomy): domain Bacteria; kingdom Bacillati; phylum Actinomycetota; class Actinomycetes; order Kitasatosporales; family Streptomycetaceae; genus Streptomyces; species Streptomyces sp. NPDC045021. The sequence continues at coordinate 92,268 of NZ_JBWKIQ010000002.1, read as the reverse complement.
GCGGCGGGGTCTTCGTGGCCGGCGGTCTGGCCTACGCGCTGGACTGCAAGAACATCCACCTGGTGAACGTCGAGTTCTACACGGGTGTGGGCACGACGCTGCCGATGCCCGTCATGCTGGCGCCGATGCCGAACGCGATCGACTTCTCGCAGAAGAAGGTGCTGATCGCCGATGACGTGGCGGACACCGGCAAGACGCTGAAGCTGGTGCACGACTTCTGCGTGGGGCATGTCGCGGAGGTCCGCAGCGCGGTGATCTACGAGAAGGCGCAGTCGCTCGTGAAGTGCGAGTACGTGTGGAAGCGCACCGACGACTGGATCAACTTCCCGTGGTCCGTCGACGAGCCGGTTGTGAAGCGTGCGGGGCAGGTTCGGGACGCCTGAGCGGCCCGGTGTTGACGTGATGTGAGTAAGGGGCGCCTCCTATTGGGAGGCGCCCCTTACTGCTAGATCACCTGGATCAGCTAGATCACCGGGAGCTTGAAGAGGACCAGCAGCGCCACGAGTTGGATCGAGGCGGCGCCGAGCGCCTTGGGCCAGGGCAGGTCGTGGGACTTGCTCACCATGGAGGTGAGCAGGGCCGCACAGGCGAGCCAGGTGACCCAGCCGATGATCTGGACGAGTCCGTTGGCGCTGCCGAGGAAGATCGCGAAGAGCAGGCGGGGCGCGTCGGTGAGCGACGTGACGAGCATCGCCAGGCCGACGGTGGGGGCCCAGGAGCCGTCGCCGCCGAGCTGGCGGGCCAGCGCGTGCGTCACGGTGCCCAGCATCAGGCCGCTGAGCGTGACGGCGACGGCGGTGCTGATCACCCACGGGATGCTGGACGACACGGTCGCGTTGAGGACGTCCTCGCGGGCCGCGTCGAACCCGAAGACGGCCAGCAGCCCGTAGAGGAACGTGACGGTCAGGGCCGGGCCCCACACCGCGTAGTCCCGCATCTGCCAGAAGGTGTGGCCGGGGCGCAGCGCGATACCGCTGATCAGCTGCTTCCAGTGCAGCCGGGGCCCGGAGGGCGGCGCGGTGGTCTGACCCGCGCGGTACGTGGCGACGTGGTCGCCGTCCTGGTCCGGAGTGCCGTACGGCGCGAACTGGTCGGGGGATCCGGGGAGGGTGAAGGCGCGGGTGTGGCCCGGGTTGTCGTTGTATGCCGGTGCCGGCGCACTGCCGGGAGCGGGCTCGCCGAAGTACTCGGGCTCGCCGGACGGGGCGCCGCCGTAACCGCCGCCGTGCCCATGCGCCTGCCCGCTACCCTGCGCGCTGCCCTGGCCGCCGCTCTGCCCGCCTCCGTAGCCCTGCGGATAACCCTGCGGTTGTCCGTAGTTCTGTGGCCCACCGTGCTGGGGCGCCTGCTGCCCGCCGTGGTCCCGTCCGCGTCGATTCCTGAATCCAGCCACGTCATCGAACGTACCGGTTCCCGCTGGGCGCCGGGCCTGGTGGCCGGTTCTGCGGCGGGCTTTGCTGCCAACCTGTGACACGTGACGGCAGGTCCTTTGGGGGACCTTTGGCCCTGAATCATATGACTTATGCGGGGGCTGGTGGGGCTGGTGGGAACTTAGCGTCGTTAGATTGGGGGACATCTCGGGATTTCCGGGACTCAGCAGTCAGACCAGAAGCAGCCGGACCAGAAGCAGCCAGACCAGAAGGAGCCGTTCCATGGCCGTACGCACCGCCCGTAACGTCAGAACCGCGGGAATCGCGGCCGTCGCCGTCGCGCTGCTCGCGATGACGGCGGCCGGATGCGGGTCATCAGGGTCGGGATCCGGGTCCGGGTCCGGATTCGGGTCGCTGAAGGAATCGGGCTCCGATTCCGCCGCGTCCGCGAAGGCCGGAGCCGGTGCCAACGCTGACGGCGGGGCCAAGGCCGACGGCGGTGCCAACGCTGACGGCGATGCCAAGGCCGCCGTCGACACGGCCCTGCTCGCCCAACTGCCCGCCCGCATGGCGGCCGACGGTACGGCGATCGTCGTCGGCGACCCGAAGGCGCCGAACACGGTGAAGGTCTACGAGGACCCGCGCTGCCCGTACTGCAAGCACTTCGAGCAGGGCGGCGGCGCGGCGCTCGCGCAGCTGGTGAAGGACGGCAAGGTCAAGGTCGAGTACACGATCGCCTCCTTCCTCGACGCGAACTTCGGCGGCAGCAGCTCGGTGAAGGCGGCCAACGCGATGCGCGCGGCCGTCGACGCGGGGAAGTTCGCCGAGTTCCACTCCGCGGTCTTCGCGAACCAGCCCGAGGAGCCGGCGGACGGCTTCACCGACGCCTTCCTGCTCAAGATCGCCGGCACGGTGAAGGGCCTGAACACCGCGGCCTTCCAGAAGGCGGTCAAGGAGCAGACCCACAAGGGGTGGGTGGCGACGTCCGAGAAGGCCTTCGAGGCCTCCGGTTCGCAGGGCACGCCCACGGTCCTGGTGAACGGCAAGAAGGTCACGCCCGCGGACGCCGTGTACGACGCGGCCGCGTTCACCAAGGCGCTCAAGGAGCTCGGCATCAGCTAGCCGACGAACAACACTCCGTAACGCGATGACGGCATGCCCTCAGGGGCATGCCGTCATCGCGTTACGAGAGGAGGTGTCAGGAGTTGCTTGCCGCCTCCGCGGGCTCCTCCACCGGGCCCTCGGCGTCGGGCTCCACAGGTGTCTTGACCGACTGCAGCAGCAGCTGCGAGACGTCAACGACCTGCAGGTTCTCCTTCGCCTTGCCGTCGTTCTTCTTGCCGTTGATCGAGTCGGTGAGCATCACCAGGCAGAACGGGCAGGCGGTGGAGACGATGTCCGGGTTGAGGGACAGCGCCTCGTCCACGCGCTCGTTGTTGATGCGCTTGCCGATGCGCTCCTCCATCCACATGCGCGCGCCGCCGGCGCCGCAGCAGAAGCCGCGCTCCTTGTGCCGGTGCATCTCCTCGTTGCGGAGCCCCGGCACCGCCTTGATGATGTCGCGCGGCGGTGTGTAGACCTTGTTGTGCCGGCCCAGGTAGCAGGGGTCGTGGTACGTGATCAGGCCCTCGACCGGGGTGACCGGGACGAGCTTGCCCTCGTCCACCAGGTGCTGCAGCAGCTGCGTGTGGTGGATGACCTCGTACTCGCCACCGAGCTGCGGGTACTCGTTCGCGATGGTGTTGAAGCAGTGCGGGCAGGTCGCGACGATCTTCTTCTTGGCCTTCTCGACGACGATGCCTTCTTCGGCGTCCTCACCGAACGCCATGTTCAGCATCTCGACGTTCTGCTGGCCGAGCTGCTGGAAGAGGAACTCGTTGCCGAGGCGGCGGGCGGAGTCGCCCGTGCAGTTCTCCTCGCCGCCCATGATGGCGAAGGAGACACCGGCGATGTGCAGGAGCTCGGCGAAGGCCTTGGTGGTCTTCTTGGCGCGGTCCTCCAGGGAGCCCGCGCAGCCGACCCAGTACAGGTACTCGGTCTCGGAGAGGTCCTCGATGTCCTGGCCCACGACCGGGACCTCGAAGTCGACCTCCTTGACCCAGGCCAGGCGCTGCTTCTTCGCCAGGCCCCAGGGGTTGCCCTTCTTCTCCAGGTTCTTGAGCATCGTCCCGGCCTCGCTCGGGAACGCGGACTCGATCATCACCTGGTAGCGCCGCATGTCGACGATGTGGTCGATGTGCTCGATGTCGACCGGGCACTGCTCGACACAGGCGCCGCAGGTGGTGCAGGACCACAGGACGTCCGGGTCGATGACGCCGTTCTCCTCGGCGGTGCCGATGAGCGGGCGCTCGGCCTCCGCCAGGGCGGCGGCCGGTACGTTCGCCAGCTGCTCGGGCGTCGCCTTCTCGTTGCCCTCGGCGTCCTTGCCGCCACCCGCGAGCAGGTACGGCGCCTTGGCGTGCGCGTGGTCGCGCAGCGACATGATCAGGAGCTTGGGGGAGAGCGGCTTGCCGGTGTTCCAGGCGGGGCACTGCGACTGGCAGCGGCCGCACTCGGTACAGGTGGAGAAGTCGAGCAGGCCCTTCCAGGAGAAGTGCTCGATCTGGGAGACGCCGAACTGGTCGTCCTCGCCCGGGTCCTCGAAGTCGATCGGTACGCCGCCCGACGCCATCGGCTGCAGCGCGCCGAGCGCGACACCGCCGTCCGCCTCGCGCTTGAACCAGATGTTGGGGAAGGCGAGGAAGCGGTGCCAGGCGACACCCATGTCCGTCTTCAGCGCGACCGTGATCATCCAGATGAAGGACGTCCCGATCTTGATCATCGCCGTGAGGTAGACGAGGTTCTGCAGGGTGCTGAAGTCCATACCCCTGAAGGCCGCGACCAGGGGGTACGAGGCGAAGTACGCGGCCTCGTAGCCGTGGACGCCGGTGAGGGCGCCCTCCAGGCCGCGCAGGGTCATGATCGCGAGGCCGATGATGAGGATGACGGCCTCGACGAAGTACGCCTGGCCGAAGTTGGATCCCGCGAACCGGGACTTGCGGCCGGCCCGGCTCGGCAGCGAGAGCTGCCGGATGACGATCAGCGTGAGGATGCCGAGCGTCGTCATCAGCCCGATGAACTCGACGAAGATCTCGTACGGCAGCCAGTGGCCGATGATCGGCAGTACCCAGTCGGCCTGGAAGAGCTGGCCGAAGGCGTTCACCAGCGTCGCCACGAGCGAGAAGAAGCCGACGGCGACGAACCAGTGGGCGACGCCGACGATGCCCCAGCGGTTCATCCGGGTGTGCCCGAGGAACTCCTTGGCCACGGTGACGGTGCGCTGCACGGGTTCAGCGGTGCGGGTGCCCGCGGGTACGTCCTGGCCGAGCTTCACGAAGTGGTAGATCTGCGCGATGGCTCGGCCGAACAGTGCCGCGCCGACCACGGCGAGTACCAGCGACACAAGGATCGCGGCGAGTTGCATTTCGGGGCTCCTCGGGCCTGCGAGAGCGGGGATTACTAAGCGGTAACTTATCCAGTCTCCCGCTGAGATTACCCGGGATACGTGGCCTCATACAGCCGCCCAGCCGGTGATCTGTGTCGCTGTGTCACCGATCGAACGACGGGCCCCGCGCGCCTGGCCCGCATCCTTCGTGGGAAATATGACTATAGGCGAACAAAAGCCCTGCAATGCGGCAATACAGTGCAGCAATGCGGTACGGCCGGGCAGGACGGACACGACAGCCGGGCACGGCGGCCATGCCGGGCACCGGCCCCGCTTCGACGGTGCCGCTCCGACCGGCTGCCGATGCGCCGCTCCGGGCCCGGCGCGAAGGTCGATCCTGATGCCGACCCTGACCGGAAAGTGCAGGTCGGAGCCGCGCAACGGAAGCTGTGAGCGATCGAACAGTCGAAGAGTTGAGTCCCCTCCACTCAGCTCTGTTGACAGGTTTCTATCTCTGATGCACCCTTGAGCCAGTTCCACTCAAGTCGGTCAGCTGGAGGATTTACCATGGCACGTGCGGTCGGCATCGACCTGGGCACGACTAATTCCGTCGTCAGCGTTCTCGAAGGCGGCGAGCCCACCGTCATCACCAACGCCGAAGGCGCCAGGACCACGCCGTCCGTCGTCGCCTTCGCCAAGAACGGCGAGGTGCTCGTCGGAGAGGTAGCCAAGCGCCAGGCAGTCACGAACGTCGACAGGACCGTCCGGTCGGTCAAGCGCCACATGGGCACCGACTGGAAGATCAACGTTGACGGCAAGGACTTCAACCCGCAGCAGATGAGCGCCTTCATCCTGCAGAAGCTGAAGCGTGACGCCGAGGCCTACCTGGGCGAGAAGGTCCAGGACGCGGTCATCACCGTCCCGGCGTACTTCAATGACTCCGAGCGCCAGGCGACCAAGGAGGCCGGCGAGATCGCGGGTCTCAACGTCCTGCGTATTGTCAATGAGCCGACGGCCGCCGCCCTGGCCTACGGTCTCGACAAGGACGACCAGACCATCCTCGTCTTCGACCTCGGTGGCGGCACCTTCGACGTCTCGCTGCTCGAGATCGGCGACGGCGTCGTCGAGGTGAAGGCCACCAACGGTGACAACCACCTCGGTGGTGACGACTGGGACCAGCGTGTCGTCGACTACCTGGTGAAGCAGTTCGCCAACGGTCACGGCGTGGACCTGTCCAAGGACAAGATGGCCCTCCAGCGCCTCCGCGAGGCCGCTGAGAAGGCGAAGATCGAGCTGTCCTCGTCCACCGAGACCTCGATCAACCTGCCTTACATCACGGCGTCCGCCGAGGGCCCGCTGCACCTGGACGAGAAGCTCACCCGCGCCCAGTTCCAGCAGCTCACGTCCGACCTGCTGGACCGCTGCAAGAACCCGTTCAACAACGTCATCAAGGACGCCGGCATCCAGCTGTCCGAGATCGACCACGTCGTTCTGGTCGGTGGCTCGACCCGCATGCCCGCCGTCGCCGAGCTCGTCAAGGAGCTGACCGGCGGTCAGGACGCCAACAAGGGCGTCAACCCGGACGAGGTCGTCGCCATCGGCGCCGCACTGCAGGCCGGTGTCCTGAAGGGCGAGGTCAAGGACGTCCTGCTGCTCGACGTCACCCCGCTGTCCCTGGGTATTGAGACCAAGGGCGGCATCATGACGAAGCTCATCGAGCGCAACACCACGATCCCGACGAAGCGCTCCGAGATCTTCACGACGGCCGAGGACAACCAGCCGTCCGTCCAGATCCAGGTCTACCAGGGCGAGCGCGAGATCGCGGCGTACAACAAGAAGCTCGGGATGTTCGAGCTGACCGGTCTGCCGCCGGCCCCGCGCGGGATGCCGCAGATCGAGGTCACCTTCGACATCGACGCGAACGGAATCATGCACGTCGGCGCCAAGGACCTCGGCACCGGCAAGGAGCAGCGCATGACCGTCACCGGTGGCTCCGCGCTGCCGAAGGACGACATCGACCGCATGATGCGCGAGTCCGAGCAGTACGCGGAAGAGGACCACAAGCGCCGCGAGGCCGCCGAGACCCGTAACCAGGCCGAACAGCTCGTCTACCAGACGGAGAAGTTCATCGCCGACAACACGGACAAGCTCCCGGCGGACGTGAAGGAAGAGGTCGAGACGACCGTCGCGGACCTCAAGGAGAAGCTCAAGGGCGAGGACGTCGCCGCGATCCGCGAGGCCACCGAGAAGGTCGCCGCCACCAGCCAGAAGCTCGGCACGGCGCTCTACGCCAACGCCCAGGCCGAAGGTGCCGGCGCCGCCGGTCCCGAGGACGCCGCGGGTGCCGGCCAGGCCCAGGCCGACGACGATGTCGTCGACGCCGAGATCGTGGACGAGGACAAGCCGAAGGACGGTGCCGCGTGACGGAGGAGTCGAAGGGCTTCGACAAGGAGCCCGACGTCCCCTCCGATGCCGCGGAGTCCGAGAGCGCGACGCCCGACAACGAAGCGGCGAAGGCCGCCGGTTCCGCCGATGAGGCGGAGCCGGCGGCCCCGGCCGGGGACGCGAATCAGATCACAGCCCTGAAGGCCCAGCTGGACCAGTCCCGCAGCGCGCTCAGCGAGCGCACCGCGGACCTCCAGCGGCTCCAGGCCGAGTACCAGAACTACCGGCGCCGGGTGGACCGGGACCGCATCGCGGTCAAGGAGGTCGCTGTCGCGAACCTGCTGACCGAACTGCTCCCGGTACTCGACGACATCGGCCGCGCGCGGGATCATGGCGAGCTGGTCGGCGGCTTCAAGTCCGTCGGCGAGTCGTTGGAGACCGTGGTGGCCAAGCTGGGTCTGCAGCAGTTCGGCAAGGAGGGCGAGCCCTTCGACCCGCTGGTGCACGAGGCCCTCATGCACAGCTATTCGCCGGATGTCACGCAGACCACCTGCGTGCAGATCCTGCAGCCCGGGTACCGGATCGGCGAGCGGACCATCCGCCCGGCCCGCGTCGCCGTCGCCGAGCCCCAGCCGGGCACGGCGGGCAAGGGTGAGGACGAGGCGTCTGACGAGGAGAACGGTGGCCCGGAAGAGGGCTGACGCGACACACGGGAAGGAGGGACGGCGAGGATGAGCATCAGCAGGGACTTGTACGAGAAGGACCTCTACAAGGTTCTCGGCGTCCCGAAGGACGCGACCGAGGCGGAGATCAAGAAGGCGTACCGGAAGCTCGCTCGCGAGTTCCACCCGGACGCCAACAAGGGCGACGCCAAGGCCGAGGAGCGCTTCAAGGAGATCTCCGAGGCCAACGACGTCCTGTCCGACGCCAAGCGCCGCAAGGAGTACGACGACGGTCGTGCGCTGTTCGGCAACGGCGGACTGCGCAGCCCCGGCGGTGCCGGCGGCCAGGGCGGCTTCGGCTTCGACCTCGGTGACCTCTTCGGAGGAGCCCAGGGCGGGAGCTCGCAGACCGGCCAGGCCGGCGGTTTCGGCGGCGGTCTCGGTGATGTCTTCGGCGGCCTGTTCAACCGGGGCGCCGGCGGCACCGGCACCCGCGTCCAGCCGCGCCGCGGCCAGGACATCGAGTCCGAGGTGACGCTCAGCTTCACCGAGGCGGTGGACGGGGCCACGGTCCCGCTCCGGATGTCCAGCCAGGCGCCCTGCAAGGTCTGCTCCGGCACCGGCGACAAGAACGGCACCCCCCGGGTCTGCCCGACCTGCGTCGGTACCGGCCAGGTGTCGCGCGGCGGCGGTGGCGGGTTCTCGCTCACCGACCCGTGTGTGGACTGCAAGGGCCGCGGGCTCATCGCCCAGGACCCCTGCGACGTCTGCAAGGGCAGCGGGCGCGCCCGCAGCTCCCGCACCATGCAGGTCAGGATCCCCGCGGGTGTCACCGACAGCCAGCGGATCCGGCTGCGCGGCAAGGGCGCACCGGGCGAGCGCGGCGGCCCGGCCGGCGATCTGTATGTCGTCGTCCATGTCGACAAGCACCCCGTGTTCGGACGCAAGGACGACAACCTCTCCGTCACCGTGCCCGTCTCCTACCCGGAGGCGACGCTCGGCGGCGACATCAAGGTACCGACGCTCGGCGGTCCGCCGGTCACCCTCAAGCTGCCCCCGGGCACGCCCAACGGGCGTACTCTGCGGGCCCGCGGCAAGGGCGCGCTCCGCAAGGACGGCAGCCGTGGTGACCTGCTGGTCACCGTGGAGGTCGCGGTACCGGAGAAGACCGAGGGCAAGGCGCTCGACGCGCTGGAGTCCTACCGCGAGGCCACAGCGGAGTTCGACCCGCGGGCAGAGCTCTTCAAGGCCGCGAAGGGAGCATGACATGGACGGCATGCGGGGCGGTCGGATGCGTCATCCGTACCAGCTGACCGAGGAGTCCCCGGTCTACGTCATCTCGGTGGCGGCCCAGCTTTCCGGGCTGCACCCGCAGACGTTGCGCCAGTACGACCGTCTCGGCCTGGTCTCCCCCGACCGCACCGCCGGCCGCGGCCGACGCTACTCGGCCCGCGACATCGAGCTGCTCCGCGAGGTGCAGCGGCTGTCGCAGGACGAGGGCATCAACCTCGCCGGCATCAAGCGCATCATCGAGCTGGAGAACCAGGTGGCCGCGCTCCAGGCGCGCGTCGCCGAGCTCGCGGCGGCCGCCGAAGGCATGTCGGCCGCCATCCAGCAGCGCGAGGCCGCCGTCCATGCCTCCTACCGCCGCGACCTGGTCCCGTACCAGGAGAAGCAGACGACCGCGCTGGTCGTCTGGCGTCCCAAGAGGAACGATTAGTCGCGCCTGTGTACGAGCCCGGCACCTTCTCGGGGGTGCCGGGCTCCGTCGTGCCCTGGCCCTGTTGCCGGGCGGAAATCCGGACGACATGTCCGGACCTGGCTGTTAGCGTCGATTTCCATGGAACCGCTCGTCGAACAGCAGATCCGTGCCTCCTTCGTGAACTGTTCCAAGGGAGAAGCACGCCGCCTCAACCTGCCCCGGGACTTCGCCGACCTGCCCTGGGCGGATCTCGACTTCCTCGGCTGGCGCGACCCCGGAGCCCCGGACCGCGGCTACCTCGTGGCGCCCGGGGCGGACGGGCTCACCGGTATCGCGTTGCGTAGCTCGGGCGGAGCCCGGCGCAACATGCTGCGCACCAGCCTCTGCTCGATCTGCGTCACCAACCACGCCAGCGGCGGCGTCGACCTCCTCGTCGCCCCGAAGGCCGGCCCCGAGGGCCGCAACGGCAACACGATCGGCACGTACATCTGCGCCGACCTGGCCTGTTCGCTGTATGTGCGGGGGAAGAAGAAGGTCGCGACGGCCCAGCGGTTCGAGGAGACCCTCACTCTGGACGAGCAGATCGCCCGGACCCTGCGGAACCTGGACGTCTTTCTGACGAAGGTCCTGGCGGACGGCGAGGCGGCGGCTTAGCCTCCGCCCAGTTCGAACCAGACGGCTTTCCCCGGCCCCGCCCCGTGCCGGCACACGCCCCACGCCGTCGCGCACGCGCTGAGCAGCGGCAGCCCGCGCCCGTGCTCCTCGTCCGCCCCGGGCCGGCCGTGCGCGTCCGGCAGCCCCGGCGCGTCATCGCTGATCAGCACCCGCAGCGCGCCGGGCGTCGCGCACTCGGCGAAGAGGGTCAACCGCGCCCGGGTACCGGCTCGACGGCAGGCGAGCACGGCGTTCGTCACGACCTCGGACGTGAGCAGTAACGCCGTATCGGCGAGCTCGGCTCCGCCGCCGGTAGCGGTGAGCAGCGTACGGACGCCCTCGCGGGCGGAGCGGACCCATACGGGGTCAGGCGGGAAGACGAGCGAGAAGTCGGTTCCATTCAGCATGGGTTCGCGCTTCCGTGGGAGGCGGGGCGCTGTTTCGCAGTGGCAGTGCCGGGATCGACTCCGTCGGTTCCGGTGCACTTCCGCTTCCAGCGCGGTGGATGGCTGCCCACGACGGTAGGGAACGGTCTTCTGTAGTTGCAACCGTTTCCGGGTATTCCAACCCGCACGGGTGACGGGTGAACAACTATGTGGACCAAGGGAGTTGATCGCGGCAGACTCCGGGACAAGGAGGTCCCACATGCCACCCAGAAGTGCGCCCAGCGAACGGCACCGCCGGCTCGGCGCCGAGCTGCGCAAACTCCGCAACCGCGCAGGACTGTCCGGAGACCAGGCCGGGGCGCTGCTCGAAGCCGACCGCACGCGCATCAGCAACATCGAGGCCGGGCGGGTGGACGTATCCCGCAACCGCCTCTACCTGCTGCTGCGCGAGTACGGCTGCCCGCCGGGGCCGCTGTTCGACGGGCTGATGGAGATGGCCCAGGAGCGGGGCAAGGGCTGGTGGGACGAGTACCGCGATGTGATGGGACGCAATGCCCTCGATCTGGCGGAGCTGGAGTCACGTTCCAGCGCGGTGCGGATCCACGAGCCGCTCTTCATTCCCGGGATGCTGCAGACTGCCGACTACGCACGCGAGGTGATCGCCGCTACGGAGACCGACCCGGAACGGGTCGAGCGTTACGCGCAGTTCCGGCTCGCCAGGCAGCAGATCCTCACGGGTGAGTCCCCGCCCGCCTACCACGCGGTGATCTACGAGGCGGCGCTGAGAGTCGAGGTCGGCGGAACGCGGATCATGCGGAAGCAGCTGCTCAGGCTGATCGAGGTTGCCCGGCTGCCCCACGTCACTCTGCAGATCTTCCCCTTCACGAGAGGGGCGTACGCCGGTTTCGCCCGCCCGTTCATCCTCTTCGAGGGCTCGGTGCCGGAGCTGGGCACCGTCTACCTGGAGAACCCGAAGAGCGCCGCGTTCGTTGGAGTTGGCGAACAACTGGACGACTACGCCAAGATGTTCGAACGGCTGAGCGGGTTGGCGCTGGCGCCGGTGGACCCGCAGTCAGCGCCCGAGTCCCATGAGGGACGGGACTCCCTCAGTCTCATTCAGCACGTGATGTACAACCTGTAAGAAGGAGCCAGATGTCCCAGCTCACGTGGCAGAAGTCCTCGTTCAGCAGCGGCGGCCAGGGCGAATGCGTCGAGGTGGCCACCGGTTCCGCCGGCCTCGTCCATCTCCGGGAGAGTGACGACCCGCAGGCCGTCATAACCACCACCCCCGCCGCGCTCCGTACGCTGCTCCACGCCGCGAAGGCCGGCGCCTTCGACCACCTCGCGCGCTGACGCGCCGCTAGCCGGCGGCCGCGTGGACCAGGACCTGCTGGGCCCGGACGAGACGGGACTCCATCACGTAACCGTGGCGCACGATGCGCGCGACGTGGCCCACCAGGTCGGGGCTGAGGGCCGGCACGGTGCCGACCGCCTCCTGGGTGGCGGGGTTGAAGACGCCCGCCTCGATCGGCATCCGCGTCATGCCGTACTTCTCCAGCACCGTGGACAGTTCGGCGCGGACGGAGTCGGCGAACGGGTCGGTCTCGCGCTCGACACGGTCGAGCAGCAGGACCAGGTCGTACAGCAGGGGCTGGACCGTGCGGCCCTCGGCGAGTTTGCGGGTGTGGTCGAGCTCCTGGTGGAGCTCCTCGACGGAGCGGCGGGTCTCCCGGTCGTTGAGCAGCCGGCGGCGGAACTGGTCGCCGAGCCCGGCGACCTCCTCGCGCAGCCCGTCGACCGCGTCGGCGACGACGTTGAGCACGTCAGGGGCCGGAGGCGCGGGCGGGGCGGCCGGCGGCGCGGGCGCCTCCGGTTGCGGTGGCGGCGGAATGCTCATGGTTTGCTCCAGTCCGGCTCGACGGCGTTGGGGGGCAGTGACTTGCGGGCGTGCCACCAGCGGGGCTTCCAGCCGAGATAGGCGAGGACCGCGATCAGGGCGAACACCAGCAGGGAGCTGAGGACGCCCCCGATTCCGTCGTCGGGCAGGGCGACGCCGACGATGATGAAGATCAGCGCGACACCGAGCATGCTCTTGCGGCCGCGCCAGGCCTTGTGGGTCGCGTAGAGCGCGGCGGCCCGGTCGGTGTAGAGCTTCTGCACGAGTTCCTGGTCGGTGGGCTGGACGGCGAGCGCCTGGTCCACGATGCCGTCGATGCGGCGGGCGGCTTCGGCCGAGGTGATCAGCCGCTGCCGGGTGAAGGGGTGGTAGGTCTTGGCGCCCTCGGCGCGGAGTGACCAGATGGCGCTGATCTGGTTCCGCAGCCCCGCGTGCTCCGGCTGCTCGGTCAGCGCGCGCTCGTAGTGCTGGAGGGCCTCGTCGTACCGGCCGGCCGCGTACAGGGCGTCACCGGCGTAGATGCGGTAGTCGACGTTGTCCGGCTCCAGCGAGCAGGACTTGAGGTGCCAGGTGATCGCGGTCGGGAGGTCGTTGACCGCGCGGCTGGCGGTGCCCATCAGGGAGTGGGTGTACGCGTTGCGCGGCGCGAGGGTGATCGAGCGGCGGAACTCCTGGATGGCGGCGGCGGTGTCCCCGGCGTCCAGGTGCAGCGCCCCGAGCAGCTGCCAGGCGTCGGCGTTGGTGTCGTCGAAGTGGACCGCCTGCTGGGCCTCGTAGAGGGCGGCGGCGGGGTTGCCGCGCCGGACCTCCGCGCGGGCGGCCTCCAGCCAGTCCCGGGTCCGCGGGGCGTCCCCGCCCTGCTGATTGGGGACGGACTTGCCGCCGGAGCGCTGCTGCGGCTTCGGCTCAGGCGCACGCAGCCGCTGCGTGCGACGGGCGTCGTACGCGGCCCGGCGGGCCGGGTCCACGAGCTCCTTGCGGGCCTCGGTGAGCCGGGCGACCTGGTCCTCGGCCTCGCGGCGCTTGTCCGCGCTCGGCGCGCGGCTGGCCTTGCCCGCCCACGCGCGCTGCTGGACGTCGAGCTTCCTGCCGATCTCCTCGGCGCTGTCGGCGGGATCGAGCTCGAACTCGGCGTAGTAGTCCCGGAATTCGCCGGTGCTGGTCATGGGGTTGAAACTCCGGTCAGAGGGCGGCGCGAAGGATCGGGCGTGTGCGGAGTTCAGAGCGCGGAGATCCGCGCGACCCGGTCGCTGAGCGCGTCCAGTTCCTGGGAGGTGAGGTTGTCCAGCCGCTCGACCTCGAACTCGCCGAGCCACTTGCCGCTGGTGCCGTCCTTGACCTCGACGTGGATGATCCCGTCGACGTCGTAGGAGTAGAAGACCTCGAACGGTGCGCCCACCGGGTACGGCGGGATCTGCAGGGTGCTCTCACCGACGACCTTGACGTAGTCCAGGTCCTCGCCGTCGCCCTCGGTCACGGCGACGCGCAGCTTCGTCTGCTGGTTGGCGAGCGTGTGGAAGGTGTCGCTGCGGCGGGTGGGGACCGAGGTGTTGCGGGGCACGATGATCGAGTTGTACTGCAGCGAGTGGTCGTGGTCATGGGTGGCCACCATGCCGAGGGACTGCGAGGTGACGTCCTTGATGGACTTGATCTTGCCCTTGGTGAGCCGGGCGAGCCCGTCGCCGGGCGACGTCTCCACGGCGGCGCCGCTGCCGATGTACTTCTTCTTCTCCTGGGCCTGCTCGCCGCGCACCTGGGCGTCGAGGCCGACCAGCGCCGCCCCGAGGGCGACGACCTCGTCCTGGTTGATGCCGCGCTCGGGGTCCTTGCCGGAGAGCCGCTTCACCAGGTCAGCGACCATCGGCATCCGGGTCGAGCCGCCGACCAGGAGCACCCGGTCGATGGCGGCCCAGGTGAGCGAGGCGTCCGCGAGGACGCCCTCGGTGATGATGCGGGTGCGGTCCAGCAGGTCCGCGCTGAGCTCCTCGTACTTCTCGCGCGTGATGCGGATCTGCTCGTGCCGCCCGTCGGCGGAGAGCATGACGACGGCCTGCGGGGCGTTGGACAGGGTGCGCTTGGCGATCTCGGCCTTGTCGCGGAGTTCGGCGAGCAGTGCGCCGTCGTCGGTGAGGTCGCGCCCGCCGGCGGCGGTGAACGTCCCGTTGAGGTGCTCCATCAGGACGCCGTCCCAGTCGAAGCCGCCCAGGTTGCGGTCGCCGTCGGTGGCGATCACGTCGTAGTCGCCGTCCACGACGCGCATCACCGTCACGTCGAAGGTGCCGCCGCCGAGGTCGTAGACCAGGACGGTGCCGATCTCCTCGCCGTCGTCCGCGCGGTCGAGCCCGTAGGCGAGCGCGGCGGCGGTGGGCTCGTTGACGATGCGCAGCACCTCGAAGCCGGCGATCTGGCCGGCGTCCTGGGTGGCCCGGCGCCTGGCGTCGTCGAAGTAGGCGGGGACGGTGATGACGACCTGGTCGACGGGCTCGCCCAGCATCATCTCCGCGTCCTCGCGCAGTCGCTTGAGGACGAGGGCGGAGATCTCCTCGGGGCGGTAGGCGACACCGGACTCGGAGGTGTAGATGGCGTTCGGCTCGCCCATGTAGCGCTTCGCGAACTGGATGACGTGGTCGGGCGCGGTCATCGCCGAGCGTTTGGCCTGGGAGCCGACGACGACCGTGTCGCCCTGGAACATCACCACGGACGGGGTGATGTTCTCCCCCTCACGGTTCCGGACGATGGTGGCCGCACCCGAGGCGTCGGCCACCGCCATCGCGGAATAGGTCGTTCCGAGATCGATCCCCAAGACACGCGCCACAGCACTCTCCCCGTTGTCGGCCGTTCCACCGCACGGGACATGATGCCGTGTCACGTATCGGGCCCGCCAGGCCCTTTGAAGATCGGGGCGGGGCTGGAGGGTCCGGTGGTGCTGGTGGGATCAGAGCGGGACGCGTGGGGGGGCCGGTGGGGTCGGGCGCTCGGGTCAGGCGCTGCCCATCGCGCGGGTCAGCGCGATCTCGATGACGACGCGGTCGGGGTTGAAGGCGGGCGTCCGTGCGTAGCGCTCGGCGTAGCGGCGGACGGCGTCGGCGATGCGCTCCGGATCGGTGCTGACGGTCGCGACGCCCTCCAGGGTCGCCCAGCGGCCCTTGTCGACCTGGCAGGCGGCGACCCGGGCGCCGTCGGGCCCGGCGGCCAGGATGTTCGCGACCTTGCGGCTCGCCTTGTTCGTGATCACGCGGGCGAGGCAGGCCTCGGGGTCGTAGGTCACGCCGACCGCGACGACGTGCGGGCTGCCGTCGGGCCGTGGTGTCGTGAGGGTGCACAGGTGATATTCGCGCCAGAAGGACAGGTACGCGGATTCGGGGTTGCGTAGGTCTCGGGCCATGAGAATGCACGCTACGCCATGGGAATCGGCGCTACCGTTCCAGGGTTGAGTGCCATAGACTCAACTTGACTGAGTGATCCGACAGGAGGTTCAGGTGGCCGTGGAAGCGGAGCTGACCAACAAGAGCCGGGAAGCGCTGAACACCGCAAACGCACACGCGGTGTCCGCCGGGAACCCGGACCTCACCCCCGCACATCTGCTGCTCGCCCTGCTGGGCGGAGCCGACAACGAGAACATCGTGGACCTGCTGGCGGCGGTCGGCGCCGACGCCGCGGAGCTGCGCGCGGGCGCCGAGCGGCTGGTCGCCGCGCTGCCCGTCGTCCAGGGCGCCACGGTCGCGCCCCCGCAGGCCAACCGGGACCTGCTGGCGGTCGTCGCGGACGCGTCGCAGCGCGCGAAGGACCTCGGGGACGACTACATCTCGACCGAGCACCTGCTCATCGGTATCGCCGTCAAGGGCGGCCAGGCCGGCGACCTGCTCAACCAGCGGGGCGCCACGGCGAAGAAGCTGCTGGACGCCTTCGAATCCGCCCGTGGAGGGCAGCGCGTGACCAGCCAGGATCCCGAGGGCACCTACAAGGCGCTCGAGAAGTACGGCACGGACTTCACCGCCGCCGCCCGCGAGGGCAAGCTCGACCCGGTGATCGGCCGGGACCAGGAGATCCGCCGGGTCGTCCAGGTGCTGTCCCGCCGAACCAAGAACAACCCGGTGCTGATCGGCGAGCCCGGCGTCGGCAAGACCGCCGTCGTCGAGGGCCTCGCGCAGCGCATCGTCAAGGGCGATGTGCCCGAGTCGCTGCGCAACAAGCGGCTGGTCTCGCTCGACCTCGGCGCGATGGTCGCGGGCGCCAAGTACCGCGGCGAGTTCGAGGAGCGGCTCAAGGCGGTGCTCTCCGAGATCAAGGAGAGCGACGGCCGGGTCATCACCTTCATCGACGAGCTGCACACGGTCGTCGGCGCGGGCGCCGGCGGCGACTCCGCCATGGACGCGGGCAACATGCTCAAGCCGATGTTGGCCCGCGGTGAGCTGCGGATGGTCGGCGCCACCACGCTCGACGAGTACCGCGAGCGCATCGAGAAGGACCCGGCGCTGGAGCGCCGCTTCCAGCAGGTGATGGTGGCCGAGCCGTCCGTCGAGGACACCATCGCGATCCTGCGCGGCCTCAAGGGCCGGTACGAGGCGCACCACAAGGTGCAGATCGCGGACTCCGCGCTGGTCGCCGCCGCCACCTTGTCCAACCGCTACATCACCGCCCGTTTCCTCCCGGACAAGGCCATCGACCTCGTCGACGAGGCTGCCTCCCGGCTCCGGATGGAGATCGACTCCTCGCCCGTCGCGATCGACGAGCTGCAGCGCGCCGTGGACCGGCTGCGCATGGAGGAGATGGCGCTCAAGAACGAGACGGACCCCGCCTCCGTCCAGCGGCTGGAGAAGCTGCGCAGGGACCTCGCCGACAAGGAGGAGGAGCTGCGCGGCCTGACCGCCCGCTGGGAGAAGGAGAAGGAGGGCCTCAACCGCGTCGGCGCCATCAAGGAGAGCCTGGACGAGGTGAACACCGACATCGAGCGCGCCCAGCGCGACGGTGACTTCGAGGCCGCGTCCAAGCTGCTCTACGGCGAGAAGCCGCGGCTGGAGGCCGAGCTGGCCGAGGCCACCGAGGCCGAGGCGGCCGCCGCCAAGGACACCATGGTCAAGGACGAGGTCGGCCCGGACGACATCGCCGACGTCGTCGGCGCCTGGACCGGCATCCCGGCCGGCCGGCTGCTGGAGGGCGAGACCCAGAAGCTGCTGCGCATGGAGGAGGAGCTGGGCCGCCGGCTGATCGGCCAGACCGAGGCCGTCCGCGCCGTCTCCGACGCGGTGCGCCGCTCGCGCTCGGGCATCTCCGACCCCGACCGGCCGACCGGATCGTTCCTCTTCCTCGGCCCCACCGGCGTCGGCAAGACCGAGCTGGCCAAGGCGCTGGCGGACTTCCTCTTCGACGACGAGCGCGCCATGGTGCGTATCGACATGAGCGAGTACGGCGAGAAGCACTCCGTCGCCCGGCTCGTCGGCGCCCCACCCGGCTACGTCGGCTACGAGGAGGGCGGCCAGCTCACCGAGGCCGTCCGGCGGCGCCCGTACAGCGTGGTGCTGCTCGACGAGGTCGAGAAGGCGCACCACGACGTCTTCGACGTGCTGCTGCAGGTGCTCGACGACGGCCGGCTCACCGACGGCCAGGGCCGCACGGTCGACTTCCGCAACGCGATCCTGGTCCTGACGTCGAACCTCGGCAGCCAGTACCTGGTCGACCCGGTGCTCGGGGACGCGGAGAAGAAGCAGAGCGTCCTGGAGACGGTGCGGATGTCCTTCAAGCCGGAGTTCCTGAACCGGCTCGACGACATCGTCGTTTTCAGTGCGCTGAACAAGGAGGAGCTGCGGCACATCGCCCGGCTGCAGACCGACCGGCTCGCCGAGCGGCTGCGCGACCGCCGGCTGGTCCTGGACGTCACCGACGCCGCCCTGGACTGGCTCGCGGACGAGGGGAACGACCCGGCCTACGGCGCGCGGCCGCTGCGCCGCCTCGTGCAGACCGCGATCGGCGACCCGCTCGCCCGCGCGATCCTGTCCGGCGAGGTCGTCGACGGCGACACCGTCCGGGTCGACCGGGCGGGGGAGGGGCTGATCGTCGGCCCGGCGCCGTCCCTGTCCAAGACGGTCTGACACCGCCGCCCCCGGCGCGGATCCGCCGGGGGTTGCCAGACCCCTCGGCGGATGGGGGAGGATGGAAGGAATCCGTACGAAGGGAACTCACGGTGAGCATCGATCCGTCCTCGATTCCTAATTTCGGGGGCCAGCCGGACCCCGAGCAGAACGGCCCCGCCGCCAGCGCGGTCATCCCCGACCAGGACCTGGTCAAGCAGCTGCTCGAACAGATGGAGCTGAAGTTCGTCGTCGACGACGAGGGCGACCTCGCCGCGCCGTGGGAGGAATTCCGCGCGTACTTCATGTTCCGCGGTGAGGAGGACCAGCAGATCTTCGCGGTCCGCACTTTCTACGACCGGCCGTACACCGTCGATGACAAGCCGCAGCTGCACGAGGTCATCGACGACTGGAACCGCCGCACCCTGTGGCCGAAGGTCTACACGCACACGCACGACGACGGCTCCGTCCGTCTGATCGGCGAGGCGCAGATGCTGATCGGCCTGGGCGTCAACCTGGAGCACTTCGTCTCCAGCACGGTGAGCTGGGTACGCGCCTCGATCGAGTTCGACAAGTGGGTCGTGGAGACCCTCGGACTGGAGAAGGACGTGGACGCCGACGGCGGCGACAAGGGCGACGAAGGCACCAACGGCGACGACGTCTGACGCAGCCAGATCTTGGATCTTGGATCTTGGGTTGTGGAGCGTTGGATCAGATCGGCGCGGAGACGACCGTCAGCAGGTACGTCCCGTAGAAGAACGAGAGCCCGGCCAGCGCGGCCACCGCTACGGCGGCGGTGCGCGGCCGGGCTTTCGACAAGGCCAGCGCGGCCGGGACGAGCAGCGGGAAGGCCGGCAGCAGGAAGCGCGGCTTGGATCCGAAGTAGTGCGAGCCGCCCAGCGCGATGAGGACGAGCACCGCCGCGTAGAGGGCCAACGGCAGCGGGATCCGCTGCAGCAGCGCCAGTACGAGCAGGAGCAGCGCGGCCGCGCCGATCGCGGCGACCATGTAGCCCATGAGCTGGTCGCGGTCGAGGATCAGATGCCTGACGTACTCCAGGGCGTTGCGGCCGAAGTCGAACTGCGAGCCCCAGCGGCGCTGCACGTCGAAGTACCCCAGCGGCCGGCCCGTCTGCAGGCCCACCCAGCCGACGTAGCCGCACCAGCCCAGCGGGGCGACGAGCGCGCCCACCCAGGCCGCCCGGTCCTGCGGCAGCCCCTCGCGGTGGCGGCGCCAGGCGTCGGCGGCGACGCCCGCGGCGACCGCGGCCACCACCGCGATGCCGTTCGGACGCGCCAGCCCGGCGAGCACCGCGAGCCCGCCCGCGCCGAGCCAGCGCCGGGTGAGCAGCGCGTACAGCGCCCAGGCGGCGCAGGCGGTCAGCAGCGACTCGGTGTACGCCATCGTCAGCACGACGGAGTGCGGCAGCAGCCCCCACAGCAGCACCAGGCAGATCCCGGCCCGCCGGCCGTAGAGCCGATCACCGATCGCGAAGATCCCCCAGGCGGCCAGGGCGGCCGCGCTCCAGGCGATCAGCAGGGCCGCGTTGACCGGACCGATGGGCAGGACCGTGGAGACGGTCCTGATCAGCGCCGGGTAGAGCGGGAAGAACGCCAGATCGCTGAAGCTCATGCCCTGGGCCGTGGCGGACGGGAAGAACGTCCCGTAGCCCCATTCGGCGATCCGCTCGTACCAGCGAGCGTCCCAGCTCTGCCCGAACAGGCTGCGCGGATGCAGCCCGGCCCGCAGCGCCCACGCCGTCACCAGCACGGCGCCGACCAGCCGGGTCGCGGCGAAGAGGAGCAGGGCGGGGGCGGCCCGGCGCAGGGAGTCGCGCAGGGCGAGGGCGCGGCCGGGCGGCGCGGCGGGTGCGGGGTGCGCCTCGGTGGTCGGACTGGACGAGACCGGCTCGGCCGTGTGCACCGTACCGCTCCTTTCGGGCCCGGTCGGGGCACCGTCGGGTCCGCCCGGCTCCGCTCGGAGCGGCGGGTATGACGGTACGACTATGCGGTGACCGCCCTTCGGCTCTCGCGCTCCCGGGCGTACGCCGTCTCGCATTCCACCCGCTTGGCGGACCTCCCTCGCCGGCCGGGCCCGCCGGGCCGGTTCGCCCCGGTCCCGCCCCCACGGGCGGCGCCCGCGGCTTATCGTGAGCCGTCGGTCGGGAGCTGTCGGTCGTGAGTCGTCGGTCGTGGGCCGTGTGTCGTGGGCTGTCCGTCGTGGGCTTTCTGCCGTGGCTCGGCGAAGCGGGTTCAGGGAAGTGGGGAACACATGGGTGAGTGGAGTCCGGCCGCGCGGGTGCGGGGCGTCGGAACGTCGATCTTCACCGAGATGACGGAGCTGGCCAGAAGGACCGGGGCCGTCAACCTGGGGCAGGGAGTGCCCGAGCTGGCGAGCCCCGCGACGCTGCTCAAGGACGTGGCCGACGCCGTGCTCGCGGGCAACAACCAGTACCCGCCCGCCGTCGGCTTCCCGGCGCTCCGCACCGCCGTCGCCGAGCACCAGCTGCGCCGCTACGGGCTCGAGTACCGGCCGGACGGCGAGGTGCTGGTCACCACCGGCGCCACCGAGGCCATCGCGGCAGCGCTGCTCGCGTTCTGCGACCCCGGCGACGAGATCCTGGCCTTCGACCCCTGCTACGACGCCTATCCCGCCGCCGCCCGGCTCAGCGGTGCCACGCTGGTCGGCGTCCCGCTGGAGGCCGACGGCGACGGCTTCGTCATGAACGCCGACGCGCTGCGCGCCGCCGTGACGCCCAGGACCCGCGTCCTGGTGCTCAACACCCCGCACAACCCGGTGGGCAAGGTGTTCACGGCCGCGGAACTGGACGCGATCGCCGAGGTCTGCCGGGAGCACTCGCTCATCGTGGTGACCGACGAGGTGTACGAGCACCTGGTCTACGACGAGACGCCGCACCGCACGATCGCGGCGCTACCCGGCATGCGGGAGCGGACGCTGATCATCTCCTCGGCGGGCAAGACCTTCAACGTCACCGGCTGGAAGATCGGCTGGATCTGCGGTCCCGCCCCGCTCGTCGCCGCCGCCGGCTCCGTCAAGCAGTTCCTCACCTACGCCTCCGGCACCCCCTACCAGGAGGCGCTGGCCCGGATGCTCGGCTCCGTCGAGGAGTGGGCGGCGGAGCTGCGCGGCACCCTGCGCGCCAACCGCGACCTGCTGAGCGACGGGCTGAAGCAGGCCGGCCTGCGCCCGTACCGCGCGGAGGCCGGGTACTTCCTGCAGGCGGACGTACGGTCCTGGGGCTACCCGGACGGCGTCACCTTCTGCCGGGAACTGCCGGAGCGGGCGGGCGTGGTCGCCATTCCGACGTCGGCCTTCTACCAGGGGCAGGACGCTCCTTCCTGGCTGGTCCGATTTTCCTTCTGCAAGCGCGAGGAATCGGTACGCGCCGCCGTCGACCAGCTGGTGCGGGCGCGCTGAGCAGTTTCGAACCTCTGGACTTCCTCAACTCTGCTTTCGAGTGGATTCGGCGGGGGCATCACCGTCGCACGAAGAAAGTCACAGCTCACGAAGACGGGGGGCGGGGAAGATGCGCGCATTCCTGATTGGTCTGGTCGCACTGGTCGTCATCATCGCCGTAGCGGTGCGACTGAGGAACCTGAGCCGCACGGTGAACCTGAGCAAGGCGCGGGGGCGCGGACGGGGCCGGGCGAGCGCGGCGAGCACGGGCGCCGGGTCGGAAGGCGGCAGCTGGTGGGCGTTCGGTGGCTCCGACGGGGGCGGCTCCGGCGGCGGTCACCACGGCGGGGGCAGTCACCACTCCTGCGGCGGCGGACATTCCTGTGGCGGCGGATCGTCCTGCGGGGGCGGGTCGTCGTGCGGGGGTGGCGGCGGCTGTGGCAGCAGCTGATCGTTGGAATTGCATGTGGCTCATGCCCATTCGCATATGCGCCCGGTGGAAGTGTCACCCGCCGGGCGCAGTTGTGGTGAACACCTGAACCGATACGCGCTCCTGGGGATGTAAAGCGCGCGCAGATGGGTAAAAAGGCTGAAGGCACCCGGCGTTTCATGATTCCGTATCTACCGGACCCCACGTGGGCACGAGCCGACGCACGTTCCCGCCAGATCCACCAACTGGTGCGGGTCGGCCCATCATCCACTGCGTGCTTGCGGAGCCGACCCATGCTCACCACTCTCCAGACCGCTTACACCGATACCCGTGCCGGAGACCTGGCCTGGTGCCTGGGCAGGGAAGCGCTCCCCGCGCTCGCCGTGCTCGACCTCCAGCTCAGCGGCACCGACCAGTCTCCCGTGCAGGTGCAGATGCGCCTGCTCGGCGCCTCCCACCAGGTACTCATCGATTCCGAGGGCGGCAGTTGTTCGGAAACCGTCGCCTGCATCCCAGGAAGTCAGACTCCGCTCCCTTTTGGCGTCGCCAAACGCATCGGGACATGGGACTACGAATTCGCGGCACGCGTCGAGACGTTGTCGCGCGGCTCCTTCGCGGGCCGGGCGCAGGAACTCCTCGCGCTCGTCGCGGATCACCCGCAGGGTCTCGCGGGCACCTTTCCCGGCGATCCGCACGCGTTCACCGCGATGCTCGTCCAGCACAGCGAGGGCAGCGTCCGCTGGCGCACCTGGCACGCGTACCCGCAGGAAGGGCGCCTGGTGGCAACGCGGTCGCGCATCAGCGTCCTTCCGTAGCCGGACAGTTGACGGCGGGCGGCGGGCAGCGGACCTGAAGTGGGCATTCCGCGGCCGCCTACGGCTGCCCGCGAGGGTCGGCGGCGGCGCTCGGAGCGCACTTTTGCGAGCCGTGGTGGTACTCATCGCGCCGTCAAGTGCCGTCAAGTGCCGTCAAAAAGCACCCCTGTGGGTGACAAATGCGACCGCAGGCCTGACATAGCGTTCATTCATGATCGACCAGTCAAGCCGCACATCCGCCGTGCGGCTCCCCGTACCGGTCGGCCCGGCCCGTGCGCTGGTCCTCGCCGCCGTCTTCGTCTGCGCCGCCTGCGGGCTGATCTACGAGCTCGAACTCGTCGCCCTCGCCTCGTACCTCGTCGGTGACTCCGTCACCCAGGCCTCCGTCATCCTGTCGGTGATGGTCTTCGCCATGGGCGTCGGCTCCCTGCTCGCCAAGCGGATACGGTGCGTCGCGGCCGTCGGGTTCGCGGGTGTGGAGGCGGCGCTCGCGCTGGTCGGCGGGCTCTCGGTGATGGCGCTGTACGCGTGCTTCGCCTGGTTCGGGATGGCGCGTCCGGCGATGATCGCCTGCGCGTTCGCCATCGGTGTGCTGATCGGCGCCGAGATCCCGCTGCTCATGACGCTCATCCAGCGGATCCGCCGACAGGACGCGAGCGGCGCCGTCGCCGACCTCTTCGCCGCGGACTACGTCGGCGCGCTGGCCGGCGGGCTCGCCTTCCCGTTCCTCCTGCTGCCCGCGTTCGGCCAACTCACCGGCGCGCTGGTCACCGGCGCGGTGAACGCGGTCGCGGGTGCCGCGATGGTGCTGTGGCTGTTCCGCGGCGACCTGACCCCCAGCGCCCGCAACTGGCTGCTCGTCGCCAACCTCGGCGTGCTGGCGGTGCTCGGCGGCGCCGCTCTCACGGCCGGACCGTTCGAGACAGCCGCGCGGCGCGCGGTCTACGGGGGCGATGTGCGCGTCGCCGAGCAGACCGACGTCCAGGAGATCGTCCTCACCGGCGGGGCCGGCGCCCCCGTGCAGCTCTTCTTCGACGGGCGGCTGCGGGTCTGCGGAGCCGACGAGTTCCGCTACCACGAGGCACTGGTGCACCCGGCGATGGCCGGCCCGCACTCCCGCGTCCTGGTCCTCGGCGGCGGCGACGGCCTCGCCGTGCGCGAGGCGCTCCGCTACCCGGACGTCACCTCGGTGACCGTCGTCGACCTCGACGGTGAGCTCGTCCGGCTCGCCCGCACCGATCCCGACCTCGTCGCGCTCAACCGGCAGGCCTACAGCGATCCGCGGGTCCACACCGTCACCGCCGATGCCTTCGACTGGCTCCGGGCCGGCACTCCGGGGCCGTACGACGTGATCCTCGCCGATCTGCCCGACCCCGGGATCTCGCGCAGCGCCAAGCTGTACTCCGAGGAGTTCTACGGCCTAGCGGGCCGCGCGCTGGCCCGGGACGGGCGGCTCGCCGTGCACGCGGGCTCACCGAACGCGGCCCGGCACAGCTATTGGACGATCGACGCGACGCTGCGGGCCACGGGGCTGCGCACCGTGCCGTACCTGACCGGCGGCCGGGACTGCGGGCCGCCGTCCGGGCCGGACCGCTGGTCCGGGAAGGCCGGTGGAGGCCCCACGGACTGGGGCTTCGTGCTGGCCGCCCGTACCGAGCCCGAGCTGCGGCTGGCCCCGGACGCACCGCCGCTGCGCTCCCTGTCGGCGGCGAGCCTGCCGGGGCTGCGGCAGGCCGCCTGGGCATCGCGCGAGAGCGGACTCACGCCTTCCACGCTGATGCGGCCGCGGGTGGGCGGCTGACCGGGGTGGCGGGCGGGTCGGCTGCCGGGGCGGCTGCCTGGGTGGATGACGGGGTGGCTGACCGGGTGGATCCCTGTGTGGTGCCTGGGGTGGCTGACCGGGTGGATCCCTGCGTGGTGCCTGGGGTGGATGACCGGGGTGGATGCCCGCATTCGGGGCACGGCTCCGGTCGCCGGCCATACCGTGCGGCGCGACCCGGTGACCTGGGCGCCCGACGGTCGGTAGGCTCCCCGCATGGAGCATGAGGTGTTCGTTCCGGTTCTGGCGGAAACCATTCGGCAGGCGCTCGCCGACCCGGCCCGCGTCGCCGCGAGCCTGCCCGGGTGGCAGCCCGACCCCGGCGGGGACGTTCTCACCGGCCGGCTGCGGGTGCGCGCCGGCGGTTCGACGATCACCTACCGCGGCGCGCTCCGCGTCACCGAGCGCGCCGGCGGGTTCTCCGTCGAGGGCGAGGGCACGGAGGCGCGAGGCAACGGCACCGTGAAATTCACCCTCGGAGTGCTCGTCGAGGAGGCCGACAAGGCCGTCCCCGGCACGATGCTGTCCTTCACCGGCACCGCGGCCACGATCGAGGGGCGGCTCGCCACGTTCGACGGCCCCGCCCGCGAGACCGCGGCCCGCCGTCTGCTCGACCGCTTCACCGCGGAACTGACGGCCGGCCTCCCCGGAGTGCCCGAGGAACCCGATGTCGTCGACGGTCTCGACGGTGCCGACGACGGCGGGGAACCGGAAGAGGCCGAGGAGATCGCGCTGGTCGAGGTGGACCTGAACGACGTCGAGGTGGAGGTCGAGGTGGAGGTCCCCGAGACCGCGGCCGAGCTCGACGACCTCGAACCCCCGGCCGAGGCCGCCCACGCCCGCCGCACCATGATCGGCCGCAGCGCCGAGGAGGTCGACCACGCGCCGCCCCGCGGCCGTTACGCCCCCGCGCCCTCCGCGGCGACCACCTCCACCACCGCCACGCTGCGCTGGGCGGCACCCGCCGCCGCGGTCCTGGTGGCCTCCGCGGTCGTCGTGGGCCGGGTGCTGCGCCGCCGCCGGTGACGTCGCCCGGGTCGGTGTCGCTGTTGGTGTCAGCTGGGTTCGCGTCGCCGTGTCGTCCGCAAGGCTCGCGACGTGCGCAACGGCGGCCGTGCCGCCCGTGATCCGCCGGACAGGCCCTACGCTCATAGGGTGACGACTGGGAAGAAACTGACGGCGGGCGACGCCGAACTGACCGTGGTGCCGCAGGACGGGTGCCGGATCGCCTCGCTGACGGTCGGAGGGACCGAACTGCTGCGCCAGGGCGACCGGTACGGCTCGTTCACCATGGTTCCGTGGTGCGGCAGGACCGAGAACGGACGCTTCCGCAACGGCGGAATCGTTCACCAACTGCCGGTGGACGCGCCTCCGCACGCGATCCACGGCACCGGCCGCCACACCGCGTGGCGCGAGGCGCCGGGCGGTACGGACTCGGCGGCGTCGTACTACTTCGACCTGGCCGACCCGTGGCCGTATCCGGGCCGTGTCACGCAGACCTTCGAACTGGGCGAGAACGAGCTGCGGATGACCCTGTCGGTGGAGGCCGCCGGTGACTCCTTCCCGGCCCAGGCCGGCTGGCACCCCTGGTTCCTGCGCAACCTCGGGCAGGGCGGCCGCGACGCCGAGGTGGACTTCACCCCGGAGTGGCAGGAGGAGCGCGGCGACGACCATCTGCCGACGGGGAAGCGGACGCAGCCCAAGCCCCGGCCGTGGGACGACTGCTTCGGCATGCCGGACGGCGTGGATGTGTCGCTGACCTGGCCCGGCGAGCTGCGGGTGCGCGTGACCAGCCCGGCCGAATGGGTCGTGGTCTACGACGAGCAGCCCGAGGCCGTCTGCGTCGAGCCGCAGTCCGGGCCGCCGAACGGACTCAACACACTGCCGCGCCTCGTCACCCCGATCGATCCGCTGGAGATCGGGACGGTCTGGTCCTGGGAGCGGCTGGGCTGATTCCGCCGAGCCGATCGCGGCGGCTAATCTCGACGCTATGAGTGACGTGCGCGAGGCCCTGCTGCAGCAGATCAAGGACAAGGCCGTGGTCCACGGCAAGGTGACGCTTTCCTCCGGGCTGGAGGCCGACTTCTACGTCGACCTCCGCCGGATCACCCTGGACGGCGAGGCGGCGCCGCTGACCGGCCAGGTGATGCTGGACCTGACCAAGGACCTCGACTTCGACGCCGTCGGCGGGCTGACGCTCGGCGCCGACCCGGTGGCCGGCTCGATGCTGCACGCGGCCGCCGCCCGCGGCCGCCGGCTCGACGCGTTCGTCGTCCGCAAGGCGACCAAGGCACACGGCATGCAGCGGCGGATCGAGGGCACCGAGGTCAAGGGCCGCCGGGTCCTGGTCGTCGAGGACACCTCGACCACCGGCGGCTCGCCGCTGACCGCCGTCGAAGCGGTGCGCGAGGCCGGCGGCGAGGTCGTGGCCGTCGCCGTCATCGTCGAGCGCGGCGCCGCCCCCGCGATCGAGGCGGCTGGCCTGCCCTATCTCGCTGCCTACTCGCTGGCCGACCTCGACCTCGGCTGAGCCTCGTCTGCTGCGGAGAACCCGTCTGACCTGCGGATTTACCGGCCCCCTGAACGTTCCACGTGGAACGTTCAGGGGGCCGTCGCATGTGAGGTGTGCACCGAGGTGGTGTTCGAGCGGGTCTCTGGGAGGATGGTGCCGACAAAGACGTCGTACCGCAGTATCAGGACCCGCACATCACGAGGAGCGGACAAATGCCCATCGCAACCCCCGAGGTCTACAACGAGATGCTCGACCGGGCGAAGGCAGGCAAGTTCGCCTACCCGGCCATCAACGTGACCTCGTCGCAGACGCTGCACGCCGCGCTGCGCGGCCTGGCCGAGGCGGAGAGCGACGGCATCATCCAGATCTCCACCGGTGGTGCGGAGTTCCTGGGAGGCCAGTACAGCAAGGACATGGTCACCGGCGCGGTCGCGCTGGCGGAGTTCGCGCACATCGTGGCCGAGAAGTACCCGGTCACCGTCGCGCTGCACACCGACCACTGCCCGAAGGACAAGCTGGACGCGTACGTGCGTCCGCTGCTCAAGATCTCGCAGGACCGCGTCGCCGCCGGCCGCCTGCCGCTCTTCCAGTCCCACATGTGGGACGGCTCGGCGGAGAACCTCAACGACAACCTCGCCATCGCGCAGGAGCTGCTCGCCGAGGCCGTCAAGGCCAACATCATCCTCGAGGTGGAGATCACCCCGACCGGTGGCGAGGAGGACGGTGTCTCGCACGAGATCAACGACTCCCTCTACACCACCGCGGACGACGCGTTCCGTACCGTCGAGGCCCTCGGCCTGGGCGAGAAGGGCCGCTACCTGCTGGCCGCCTCCTTCGGAAACGTGCACGGCGTCTACAAGCCGGGCAATGTCGTGCTGCGCCCGGAGATCCTCAAGGAGCTCCAGGTCGCGGTCGCCGAGAAGCACGGCAAGGCCAACGCCTTCGACTTCGTCTTCCACGGCGGTTCGGGCTCGACGATCGAGGAGATCAACGAGGCCCTGGAGAACGGCGTCGTCAAGATGAACATCGACACCGACCTGCAGTACGCCTTCACCCGCCCGGTCGCGGACCACATGTTCCGCAACTACGACGGCGTACTGAAGGTCGACGGCGAGGTCGGCAACAAGAAGGTCTACGACCCCCGTGTCTGGGGCAAGGCCGCCGAGGCGGGCATGGCCGCGCGCGTCGTCGTCGCCGCCGAGAACCTGCGTTCCGCGGGCAACAAGATCAAGTAAGCAGCAGCACGGCACGACCGCTCCACCGCTCCACCGCTCCCCAGGAGCACCGCTCCGCAGCAGCCCTCCGGGCCCGCCGTTCCGGCCCGGGGGGCTGCTTGCCGTCCCGGACAGGGCAGACTGGAACCCATGGCCATTCACAAAGACCTTCTCGGGGGACCACCCCCGACCCATCTGCCCGACGACCCGGAGCCGCGCGAGCTGCTCGCCTCCGGCACCGCGCCCTCCGAGGTAGCCGCGAAGTACCCCGCCTCCTCCCTGGTCTGGGCCCAGCTCGCCGACGACGCCTTCGAAGCGGGCCACGTCGTCGAGTCGTACGCCTACGCGCGCACCGGCTACCACCGCGGCCTGGACGCGCTGCGCCGCGCCGGCTGGAAGGGCCACGGCCCGGTGCCGTTCGAGCACGAGCCGAACCGCGGCTTCCTGCGCGCGCTGCACGCCCTCGCCCGCGCGGCGCAGGCGATCGGCGAGCAGGAGGAGTACGAGCGCTGCTCGTCCTTCCTCCGCGACAGCTCGCCGACCGCGGCTGACACGCTCAGCTGATCCCGCGAGCCCTCCCGGCCGACCGCCGATTGCCCCCGAACTGAAGCAAAAACGGACAAGAAATTCACGCGACTTGGCGTTCCACCGAACCCATGTGTGATTGTGAGCGTCATTGTCTGTGAGCACCGTGGGAGCAGTCGGCGGCCGGGGAGGCCGCCACTCCGGCGGCGCCTTCAGGGGGAGCTTTGACGCATCACGCACCGGCGGCACGTGGCGACCGACAGCGAGGTCCCGGCCGACGGCAGAGCCGGAGCCAGGCCACGCGTCGGCGCCGGCGCGCCCAACGGCGCATGCGGCTGCTGATGACTCTCACCGTGCTGGCCGTTCTGATCGGCGGCGCCGCCGCATGGTGGAGCGGCGGCCCGGACGACGTAGCGGACGCGTCGGCCCCGACCGCGCCCCCCGCCCCGTCCTCCCCGGCCGCCACCACGCCGAAGGACGCTCCCCCGAGCACCGCCCCCAAGGCGTCCAGGAGCCCGTCGTCCGCCTCTGCGAAAGTCGTCGACAAGACGTCCGTGCCGAAGTCGGGGCCCGGCACCTTCAAGGCGGGCAAGGGCAAGGGCAGCGGCTCCACGGTCGGCCAGGGCCTCATACGTACGTACCGGGTCCAGGTGGAGGACGGCATCCAGCTCTCCGCCGACGAGGTGGTGGACGAAGTGGGAGCGATTCTCGCCGACCCCCGCAGCTGGGCCCATGACGGCAAGCACGGCTTCCGCCAGGTGTCGTCCGGCAGCGCGGACCTGGTCATCCGCATAGCCACGCCCGACACCGCCGACGCGCTCTGCCTGGCGGCCATCCATCTGGACACCGGGAACGAGCTGAACTGCGAGGTCCCCGGCGGTGTGGTGGTGAACCTCCGGCGGTGGATCCTGGGCTCGCCGACGTTCACCGGGCCCATCTCGGAGTACCGCGCCCTGATCATCAACCATGAGGTCGGGCACAGCCTCGGCCACGGCCACGAGGGCTGCCCCGGCCCCGGCGAACTCGCGCCCGCGATGATGCAGCAGATCAAGGGCCTCAACGGCTGCAAAGCGAACGCCTGGCCGTACGACCGGCAGGGGCACTACATCAGCGGCCCGCCCGTGACCTGAGACCCTTGCCGAATCTCCGCACTCGACAGATGATCTCGGCGAGGCCCGGCGACCCCGGGCCCCGGATCCTGAAGGGAACGGAAATGTCCGAAACACCGGCCGAGAGTCCGGAGACCCCGAACCTCGACTTCCAGGGCACCACCCCTTACGAGGACTACGTCCAGGCGGATGTCCTCACCCATCTTCAGCACACCCTCTCCGACGACCCCGGCGAGATGGTCTTCCTGGTCACCACCCAGGTCATGGAGTTGTGGTTCACCGTCCTCGTCCACGAGTGGCACACCGCGGGGCAGGCGCTCCGCGAGGACGACATCCCGAGGGCGATGGCGGCGCTCAAGCGCAGCACCTACGAACTCGAATCGCTCAACGCCTCCTGGAAGCCGCTCGCGCACCTCACCCCCGGCCAGTTCAACGCCTACCGCAGCGCGCTGGGCGAAGGCTCCGGGTTCCAGTCCGCGATGTACCGGCGGATGGAGTTCCTGCTCGGCGAGAAGTCGGCGTCCATGCTCGTCCCGCACCGCGGCTCGCCTCGCGTGCACGCCGAGTTGGAGAAGGCCCTGCACGAGCCGAGCCTGTACGACGAGGTGCTCGGCCTGCTGCACCGGCGCGGCCACGACATCCCCGCCGAGCTCCTGGAGCGCGATCTCTCGCTGCGCTACGAGCCCGACCCGGCCGTCGAGCGGGCCTGGCAGCGGATCTACTCCGCCTCCGAAGCCACTCCCGAAGGATCCGCGGCCCTTCCCGGGGCCACCGCCGGTGACGCCGAGCTGCAGCGGCTGGGCGAGGCGCTGACCGAGGTCGCCGAGCTGGTCTGGCGCTGGCGCAACGACCATCTGGTGGCGACCCGCCGCGCGATGGGCTCCAAGACCGGCACCGGCGGCTCCGCGGGCGTGGCCTGGCTGGAGAAACGTGCCTCCAAGAACGTCTTCCCCGAGCTGTGGACGGCGCGCAGCCATGTCTGACGCCTCGCCGCGGGAACAGGCCGGGCAGCTCGACGCCGCCGACGGGCTCGCCAGGATCCGCGACCGGTTCACCCTCGACGAGACCGTCTACCTCGACGGCAACTCGCTGGGCGCCCTCCCCACCGCGGTCGCGCCCCGCCTGATGGACGTGATCGAGCGCGAATGGGGAAGCCTGCGCATCCGCTCCTGGGACGAGAGCGGCTGGTGGACCGCACCCGAGCGGATCGGGGACCGCATCGGCGCGCTGATCGGCGCGGCCCCCGGCCAGGTGGTGGCCGGCGACTCCACCAGCATCAACGTCTTCAAGGCGGTCGTGGCCGCCGTCCGGATGGCGGGGGACGACCGCACCGAGATCCTCGTGGACGCCGCGACCTTCCCGACCGACGGCTACCTCGCCGAGTCCGCCGCCCGGATGACCGGCCGTACCGTCCGGCCCGTCGAGGCCGGGGCCATGGCGGACGCCCTGAGCGACCGCACCGCCGTCGTGCTCGTCAACCACGTCGACTACCGGTCCGGGCGGCTGCACGACCTGCCCGGTACGACGGCCGCGGCCCACGCGGCGGGCGCCCTGGTCGTCTGGGACCTCTGCCACAGCGCGGGAGCGCTGCCGGTCGGCCTCGACGAGCACGGCGTGGATCTCGCCGTCGGCTGCTCGTACAAGTACCTCAACGGCGGCCCCGGCGCGCCCGCGTACCTGTACGTCCGCCGCGATCTGCAGTCCCGCTTCGACTCGCCGCTGCCGGGCTGGAACTCGCATGCCGACCCCTTCGGCATGACCCCCGGCTACACCCCGGCGGACGGCGCCGTCCGCGGCCGCGTCGGCACGCCCGACATCCTGTCGCTGCTCGCCCTCGACGCCGCGCTCGACGTCTGGGACGGAGTCGGGATCGCGGACGTACGGGCCAAGAGCCTGGCCCTGACCGACTTCTTCCTCGCCTGCGTCGAGCGGTACGTGCCGGCCGGCCGGGTCTCCTCGATCACGCCTGCCGCGCACGAACACCGCGGGAGCCAGGTCGCGCTGCGCTGCGACGACGCGGGCGAGGTCATGCGCCGCCTGACCGCCCGTGGCGTCGTGGGCGACTACCGGCGCCCCGACGTCCTGCGCTTCGGCTTCACCCCGCTCTACACGCGGTTCGCCGATGCAGAGCGCGCCGCGCGGGTACTCGCCGACGTGCTCCGCGAGGTCGACGACGAGGCCGGTGCGCGGACCGGAACAGAGGCCGGCGAAGCCGGCGCGACAACCGGCCACGACGCCGGCGAAGGGAACCGATAACCGATGCCCGCCTCCATGCCCGAGCACGCCGCCCACCGCGCACCTGCCCCGGCCGGTCCCGGCCCGGCGGACGCCGCCGCGAAGCGTGCGGAGGCGGAGGAGGCATCGGCCTTCGCGCACCCGGCCGTCCCCCCGGACATGACCGCGGCCTACGGCGAACTGCCCGACCAGATCGTCGACTTCTACCGTCCGCGTGTCGCGCCCGGTGTCCCCGCGCGGCCCGCGCCGCTCGTCGTCGTCCTGCACGGCGGCGCCTGGCGCGCGCGGTACGACCGCCGGCACATCTCGCCGTTCGCCGCCCACCTCGCCGGCCGCGGCTTCGCCGTCGCGTCGGTGGAGTACCGCCGCGGCGGCGAGGAGCCGCCGTCCGGCGGCGACGGCAGCGCCTACCCGCGCGAGGAGACCCCGCCGGCGGGCCGTTGGCCGGACACCCTCGACGACATCGCCACGGCCGTCGACGCCCTGCCCGCGCTCGCGGTGCGGGTGCTGGGCGCGGACAGCGTGGATCCGCGGCGGGTCGTACTCACCGGGCACAGCGCCGGCGGTCATCTGGCGCTGTGGGCCGCCGCCCGCAACGCCCTTCCGCTCGATTCCCCCTGGCATCGTCCATCGCCTCCCCCGTTGCGCGGAGTCGTCGCCCTCGCGCCGATCGCGGACTTCGCGTCCGCGATCCGGCTGCGCGTGTGCTCCGACGCCGTGGTGCAGTTCCTCGGCGGGCCCGACCACGTCACGGCGCGGCTGCCCCACGCCGATCCCGCCGCGCTGCTGCCCACCGGTATCGCCACAACCATCGTGCAGGGCACCACTGACAACGAGGTTCCGCCGCAGGTCGCGAGGGCTTTCGCGCAGGCCGCGGCGCTGGCGGGCGAGGAGGTCACCGAGGCGGTACTGGACGGCATCGGCCACTTCCCGCTGATCGACCCGGCCGCCGGCGCGTGCGCCGTCGTCGCCGAGGAGATCGCGCAACTCGCCTGGTAGCAGCCGGGCCGTTGACCGCCCCGGGCCGCCTTCCGGCGGATCGCGTAGTCCTTGAGACGGATGCCGCGAGATCGGCTGCGGTGTGGACGACGCGCCGGTGCGCGCTGCCTACTGTGTGAGCGTGACCGACATCAACCAGACCACCCTGCGGACCGAGCTCCGTATAGCCCGGAGCGCGCTGAAGGGGCTGCGTGACGACCTGATCACCGACGCCTTCGCCTTCCGCCCGCTGCCGCCGCGCTCCACCGACGGCACCTTCGTGAGCAGGCTCCCCGACCGGCTCCGCGACTCCTCGCGCTGGCTGCCGCACGCCTTTCTGACGGCTTCCGCCTGCTTCCTCATGCTGGTCGGCTACGAGTTCGAGAGCGAGCGGGGCGGATCGGGCCTGGCCGCCGCGCTCCTCACCGGGATTCCGCTCGTCACCGTGCTCTTCCGCCCGGTCGGCGCCTGGTGGTTGTCGCTCACGGCCGGCTTTCTCAGCGGCGCCGCGGGCATCCAGTTCTCGGAATGGCCGTGGACGGCGAGCGGATTCGTCTCGCACCTGGTGGTGATGGCCGTCGTCGCGATCCGTACGCGGCCCCGGGTGGCCGCGGAGATGTGGCTGATGACGACGCTTCTGGGCGCCGGGTTCGCGTTCATGAACCCCTCGCAGGAGTCGGACAGCTTCGCCATGTCGGTCGTCTCGTTCCTCGTCCTCCTCACCGTGGTGCTGGTCAGCGGGTTGCGTGAGACGCAGGCGAAGGTCGTCGAGCAGGTCGCGGTCACCCAGGTCGAGCGCTCGCGCCGCACCCTCCTGGAGGAGCGCACGACCATCGCCCGCGAGCTGCACGATGTCGTCGCGCACCACATGTCCGTCATCGCGATCCAGGCCGAGGCCGCGCCCTACCGCGTCGAGAACCCGCCGGACGAGCTGACCCGCAGCTTCGCGATCATCCGCGAGAACGCGGTGGCCGCGCTCACGGAGCTGCGCCGCGTCCTGGGTGTCGTCCGGGCCGACAATCCCGACGCCTTCGCCGACAGCGCCCCTGAGGCCCCGCAGCCCACCCTCGCCAACCTGGACTCGCTGCTGGCCAACGTCAGGGACACGGGCGCGGAGGTCGACAAGGTGGTGACCGGCGCCGTCCGGACGCTGCCGCAGGGCGTGGAGCTGTCCGCGTACCGGATCGTCCAGGAGGGGCTCAGCAACGCGCTGCGCCACGCTCCGGGCGCCGCCACGCGCGTCGAGATCGGCTACGTCCTCGGCGGCCTCGGCCTGCGGGTGGTCAACGGCCCGGCCACCGAGGAGGTCAGGCCCTCCCACGGCGCCGGGCACGGCGTGCTGGGCATGCGGGAGCGGGTGTCGATGCTGGGCGGCGAGATGACGGCGGAACCCACCGCCGAAGGCGGCTACGAGGTGACGGCCTTCATCCCGGTGGCCGCAGAACCGAAGCCGGAGCCGAAGCAGGAAGCTAAGCCGAAGCCGGAAGCGAAGCCCGGACCGAAGCCGAAGCCGGAGCCGAATCCGGAGCCGAAACCCGGCGCGAAGCCCGTGGCGAAGTCTGCCGGGGACCCCGTATGACGATCCGGGTGCTGATCGTCGACGACCAGATGATGGTCCGTGAGGGGTTCTCGGTCCTGCTCAACGCGCAGCCGGACATCGAGGTCGTGGGAGAGGCGGTGGACGGCCGGGAGGCCATCGCCCAGGTGGCCGCGCTACGCCCCGACGTCGTCCTCATGGACATCCGGATGCCCGAGGTCAACGGCCTGGAGGCGACCCGCGAGATCGTCGCCGCCGACGCCGATGCCAAGGTGCTCGTCCTGACCACCTTCGATCTGGACGAGTACGTCTACCAGGCGCTCCGCGCCGGAGCCAGCGGCTTCCTCCTCAAGGACGCCTCGGCGCGGCAGCTCGGCGACGCCGTACGGATCGTGGCGGCCGGTGAGGCGCTGCTCGCCCCGGCCGTCACCAAGCGGCTGATCGCCGAGTTCTCCCGACTCGGTACGCCCAGGCCGCCGGCCCAGGACCGGGTCGGCGACCTGACCGATCGCGAGACCGAGGTCCTCGTCCTCGTCGCCCAGGGCCTGTCGAACGCCGAGATCGCCGCGCACCTCGTCGTCGCCGAGTCCACCGTCAAGACCCACGTCAGCCGGGTCCTGGTGAAGCTCGGGCTGCGGGACCGCACCCAGGCCGCGGTGTTCGCCTACGAGGCCCGCCTGGTGACCCCGGGAGGCTGACGGGCCGGAATGGGTGCCTCCGAGGGCCACGGGCCCCGTAGGAGGCGCTCCAGGCGGTCTCAGGACGCGCCGAAGGCCCCGCCCCCGGTGAGGGGCGGGGCCTTCGGTATGCGGTGGGGCAGCGGACGGACCGGGTCCGTCAGCGGCTGCGCTTGGCGAGCCGCTCGACGTCGAGCAGGATCACCGCGCGGGCCTCCAGACGGAGCCAGCCGCGGCCGGCGAAGTCGGCGAGCGCCTTGTTGACGGTCTCGCGCGAGGCACCGACGAGCTGCGCCAGCTCCTCCTGCGTGAGGTCGTGCACCACGTGGATGCCCTCTTCGGACTGCACGCCGAAACGGCGCGACAGGTCGAGGAGCGCCTTCGCGACCCGGCCCGGTACATCCGAGAAGACCAGGTCCGACATGACGTCGTTGGTACGCCGCAGCCGTCGCGCGACGGCGCGCAGCAGCGCGGTCGCGACCTCGGGCCGGGCGTTCAGCCAGGGCTGCAGGTCGCCGTGGCCCAGGGCGAGGAGCTTGAGCTCCGTCAGCGCCGTGGCCGTGGCGGTCCGGGGGCCGGGGTCGAAGAGCGACAGCTCGCCGATCAGCTCGCCGGGGCCGATGACGGCGAGCATGTTCTCGCGGCCGTCGGGGGAGGTGCGGTGCAGCTTCACCTTGCCCTCGGTGACGACGTAGAGCCGGTCCCCGGGGTCCCCCTCATGGAACAGCGCGTCGCCACGCGCGAGCGTGACCTCGGTCATCGAGGCGCGCAGTTCAGCGGCCTG
The DNA here is from genome assembly GCF_056432645.1 of Streptomyces sp. NPDC045021. Taxonomy (NCBI): domain Bacteria; kingdom Bacillati; phylum Actinomycetota; class Actinomycetes; order Kitasatosporales; family Streptomycetaceae; genus Streptomyces; species Streptomyces sp. NPDC045021. Next base: position 55,668 of record NZ_JBWKIQ010000002.1, on the reverse strand, counting down.
CTCATCGTCGAGCGCCGCAAAAAGCGCCGCGCGCCGCAGAACGTCGTCCACGAGCTCTCTCCTTGTCGACATCGCCGGATGATCCCCGTGATGCCCGCTGGCAAAACAGTGCGATCAATCACAAGTCTGTCTTATGTATCGCCGAGCACGTGCCCCGGGGGTCCGATTGGGGGTCGGTTCCTTGTGGTCAAGGGCGGATGTCAGTGCCGAGCCTTAGGCTGGCCGGGTGTCTGATACGCCGAGTTCGCAGAAGAAACGGCAGGGTGGGACCGCCGAACGGGTGATCCGGACCCCTGATTCCGCTGTGAGCGAACAAGCTTCGCTCAAGCCCGCCAAAAAGCCGGAATCACGCATCGCGCTGGTCCGCCGGGCGCGGCGGATCAACCGTGAGCTCGCCGAGCTCTACCCGTACGCCCATCCGGAGCTCGACTTCGAGGACCCGTTCCAGCTCCTCGTCGCCACGGTCCTGTCCGCGCAGACCACCGACCTGCGGGTGAACCAGACGACCCCGGGGCTTTTCGCCGCCTATCCGACGCCGGAGGACCTGGCGGCGGCCGAGCCGGAGGCGCTGGAGGAACTGATCCGGCCGACCGGCTTCTTCCGGGCCAAGGCGAAGTCGCTGCTGGGCCTGTCCGCGGCGCTGCGCGACCGGTTCGACGGCGAGGTGCCGGGCCGGCTGGAGGACCTGGTCACGCTGCCAGGAGTGGGCCGCAAGACGGCGAACGTCGTCCTGGGGAACGCGTTCGGCGTCCCCGGGATCACCGTCGACACCCACTTCGGCCGGCTGGCCCGTCGCTTCGGCTGGACGACCTCCGAGGAGCCGGAGAAGGTCGAGCAGGAGGTCGGCGCGCTCTTCCCGAAGAGCGAGTGGACGATGCTGTCGCACCGGGTGGTCTTCCACGGCCGTCGTACCTGCCACTCCCGCAAGCCCGCCTGCGGCGCCTGCCCGATCGCCCCGCTCTGCCCGTCGTACGGCGAGGGCGAGACCGACCCGGAGAAGGCGAAGAAACTCCTGAAGTACGAGCTGGGCGGCGCCCCCGGCCAGCGCCTGAAGCCACCGTCCGACTACCCGGGCGACCCGGCGCCCGCACTGGGCGTCCCGGCAGGCACCACGGCCATGACGCAGGGGAGCGAATGACGACCACACGTGGCGGCGAGGCGGCCGTATCGATCCAGGGCCTGCCCCAGTGGCTGCATCCGGTGGCCCGTGCCGCGGGAGACGTGCTCCCCGAGCAGCTCAGCCGGTTTCTGCCGCCCCCGTCCGGCCGGGGGCGGCAGTCGGCCGTGCTGATCCTCTTCGGCGAGGGCGAGCACGGCCACGACCTGCTGCTGATGGAGCGCTCGACGTCGCTGCGGTCGCACGCCGGCCAGCCGTCCTTCCCCGGCGGTGCGCTCGACCCCGAGGACGGCGATCCCGAGGGCGAGGGCCCACTGCGCGCGGCCCTGCGCGAGGCGGAGGAGGAGACCGGCCTCGACCCGTCGGGCGTGCAGATCTTCGGTGTGCTGCCGCGGCTGTACATCCCGGTCAGCGAGTTCGTCGTGACCCCCGTGCTCGGCTGGTGGCGCACCCCCAGCCCGGTCGGCGCGGTGGACCAGGCGGAGACCGCCCGGGTTTTCCGGGTCCCCGTGGCGGATCTCGCGGACCCCGCAAACCGGGCGACGATGACGCACCCCAGTGGCTTCCGCGGCCCGGCATTCCTGGTCGAGGGCGCGGTGGTCTGGGGCTTCACAGCCGGTCTGATCGACAAGATTCTGCACTTCGCGGGCTGGGAGCAGCCCTGGGACCGGGGCCGGACGGTGCCGCTCGCATAGGACGGCATGAGACCGTGTGCTCGTGCTGTGTCTTCCTGGGGGGCACCCCCGGGACCTCCGGCCGATGCCCCCGTCGAGCTGGACCGTCCTCGCGAGGTCAACCTAGATGAACGTGCTGGACTTGTTGCTGCTGCTCGCCGCCGCGTGGTTCGCGGTGGTCGGCTACCGCCAGGGATTCGTCGTCGGCGTCATGTCGGTGATCGGATTTCTCGGCGGCGGCCTCGCCGCGGTCTACCTGCTGCCCATGATCTGGGGCAAGGTCACCGACGACTCCTCGCCCGGGTCCGTGGCGGTGGTGATCGCCGTCGTCGTGGTGATCGTCTGCGCCTCGATCGGCCAGGCGTTCACCACCCATCTGGGCAACAAGCTGCGCACCCGCATCACGTGGTCCCCGGCCCGCGCGCTGGACGCGGGCGGTGGCGCGCTGGTCAACGTCGCCGCGATGCTGCTCGTCGCCTGGCTGATCGGCTCCGCGCTGGCCACCACGGCGCTGCCGACGATAGGCCGCGAGGTGCGCTCCTCGAAGGTCCTGCTCGGCGTCTCCCGGGTCATCCCGCAGCAGGCCGACAACTGGTTCACCGACTTCAGCTCGACCCTCGCGCAGAACGGCCTCCCGCAGGTCTTCAGCCCCTTCGGCGGCGAACCGATCACCACGGTGCCCGAGCCCGATCCCAGGCTCGCGAGCAGCCCGGTGGTCAACGAGGCCCGCCGGAGCATCGTGAAGGTCGTCGGGACGGCGCCCAGCTGCGGCAAGGTGCTGGAGGGCACCGGCTTCGTCTTCGCCAGGGACCGGGTGATGACCAACGCCCACGTCGTCGGCGGGGTCAGCGAGCCCACCGTGCAGATCGGCGGCGAGGGCCGGCTGTACGACGCCCGCGTCGTCCTCTACGACTGGCAGCGCGACATCGCCGTCCTGCAGGTGCCTGGGCTCAATGCCCCGACGCTGCAGTTCACCGCGGGCGACGCGCACAGCCGGGACGACGCGATCGTGGCGGGCTTCCCGGAGAACGGCGGCTTCGACGTCCGTGCGGCCCGGGTACGCGGCCGCATCCAGGCGAACGGCCCGGACATCTACCACCGGGGCACCGTGCACCGCGACGTCTACTCGCTCTTCACCAAGGTGCGCCAGGGCAACTCAGGCGGCCCGTTGCTCTCCCCGGACGGCAAGGTGGCAGGCGTCATCTTCGCCAAGTCCCTCGACGACGCGGACACCGGCTACGCGCTGACCGCGGACGAGATCCGCGAGGACATCACCGCCGGTCGCACCGCTGACCGCCAGGTCGACAGCCAGGGCTGTGCGCTCTAGAAGGTCGGTCCGAACCGAGGAACGTCTCCGCGAACCCGAACGTCGCCAGGACCGTTCGGGGTACCCCGGGTGCTAGTCGCTGCGGGGGTGCCGCAGGCGCGCGCCCACCCAGCGGGCGCGCCGCCGCAGAATGCGTGGGATACCGATCTGGTGCTCCCCCTCGGGGAGTACGGCCGCAGGCGTCGCGCGGTTGACAGCTGCGACGAGATTGCGGCGGGTGCGAGATACATCACGGTAGTCGTGCGTCCAACCCATACCGAGCTACGTGCCCGCGGCCCAAGGTCGGTAATCGTGCGGCGGTCGCCCAATTGGCGTATGCGTCCGGCATTTGGCTGATCGTCAGACAGTCGTACCGGGCTGTCCATCGAGCTGACTCCCCGTCCGACGGCCGGTCCGGCAGCCGGTCGTCGGGGTTCACCAGCGATCCGTCGGGGTGACCACCCACCCGTCCGGGTGACTACCGGTCCGGCTCGGGGTCCTTCAGCCAGTTGATCAACTCGGTCGAGAACGCGATCGGGTCCTCCTCGTGCGGGAAGTGCCCCAGCCCGTCGAAGAGCCGCCAGCGGTACGGCGCCTCGACGTACTCGCCACTGCCCGCGGAGCTGCGGGTGCGCATCGCGGAGTCCAGCGAGCCGTGCAGATGCAGCGTCGGGACCCGCACCGGCCGCTTCATGCGCCGGTTGAACTGGATGCCGTCGGGACGGGCCATCGAGCGGACCATCCAGCGGTACGGCTCGACGGCGCAGTGCGCCGTCGAGGGGATCTGCATCGCCTGCCGGTAGACGTCGACCGTCTCCTCGTCCGGCAGCAGCGGCCCCGACCAGTCCCGGATCAGCCGTCCGACCATCGCCGAGTCGTCAGCGATCAGCTGCCGCTCCGGCACCCAGGGCCGCTGGAAGCCCCAGATGTAGGAGCCGGCCGCGCTCTGCTTCATGTCCGTGAGCATCGCCGCACGCCAGCGCCGGGGATGCGGCATCGAGCACACCGCCAGCCGGCGCACCAGCTTCGGCCGCATCACCGCGGCGGTCCAGGCCAGATAGCCGCCGATGTCATGGCCGACCAGCGCGGCGTCCGGCTCGCCGAGCGAGCGGATGACCCCGGTCACGTCCAGCGCGAGGTTCGCGGGGTCGTAACCGCGCGGCGTACGGTCGCTGCCGCCGACCCCGCGCAGGTCCATCGCGACCGCGCGGAAGCCCGCGTCGGCGAGCGCCGTCAGCTGGTGCCGCCAGCTCCACCAGAACTGCGGGAAGCCGTGCAGCAGCAGCACCAGCGGGCCGTCGCCGGCCTCGGCGATGTGGAATCGCGCGCCGTTCGCGGCGACATCCCGGTGCGTCCAGGGCCCGTCGAGCCGTGCAACCGAGGAATTACCAGCGACCGTCATGAAGCTGAGCGTGTCACACCTTGAGGTCGTCCGTGGTACTGGACTCCAGGGCACGCGGATGCGGCTTGACGCTCTGGAGTACGGCTGCCGTCTGCTTGGCCGACGCGATGCTGCGCTCCGGCTTCTTCACCTTCTTGAACTTCGCCCGAGCGAACACCCCGAGAACGAGGGCGATCACGACGTACGCGCCGCCGACGATCAGGAACGACCAGGCGAGGCCCAGCCCGAGGGCGTGGATGCCGTAGGCCGCCGCCATGCTGAACATCGGCAGGGCGAAGAACGCCAGGGTGACGGCGCCCACGATCGCGCCGCTGCCGATGCCGACCCGCTTGACGTCCTCGCGCAGTTCAGCCTTGGCGAGAGCGATCTCGTCGTGCACCAGGGCGGACATCTCCGCCGTGGCGGAGGCGAACAGCTGTCCGAGACTGCGGTTCGCGCCCTCCGCCTGCTCCACTGCGCTCATCGCATCCTCCGTCGGTATCCGTCATGCCCGGCTACCAGGTGGTAGGGACTGTTACCCACAGATCATGCCTCAGTCCTCCCCACCCGCGCCTCTGACCCGGGCCAGTTCGGCGAGCCTGCGGTGCTCCTCCGCCTTCCGTTCGAGGATCTCGGCCATCCGCAGGTGGTACTCCGGGTTGTCCTGCTCATAGATGTCCGGGATGCCGTCCCCGTCCTCGTCGCGCTCCTCGTCCTCGCACATCGCCCGGTACTTGTTGTTGCGGAGCTTGAGCAGGACGCCCGCGATGACGGCCGCGATCAGGGAGCCGATCAGGACGGCCGCCTTCACCTCGTCGGCCAGCAGCGGATCCTCGGTGAAGGCGAGTTCGCCGATCAGCAGGGACACGGTGAAGCCGATGCCGGCCAGCGAGGCGACGGCGAGCACATCGGGCCAACTGAGGTCCGGGTTGAGCTCCGCCCGGGTGAAGCGGGCCGCCAACCAGGTACCGCCGAAGACGCCGAGGGTCTTGCCGGCGACCAGCCCGAGGACCACACCGAGCGTCTCGGGCTGCGAGAAGACATCGGTGAGCGCGGCGCCGGAGACGGCGACACCCGCCGAGAACAGGGCGAACAGCGGCACCGCCAGGCCGGCGGAAACGGGGCGTACGAGGTGCTCGACGTGCTCGCCGGGGGAATGCTCCTCGCCCTCTCGGCGGGAGCAGCGCAGCATCAGGCCCATGGCGACGCCCGCGATCGTGGCGTGCACGCCGCTGTTGTACATCAGCCCCCAGATGACCAGGGCGAGCGGCAGGTAGATGTACCAGCCGTGCACTTCCTTGCGGAGCAGCAACCAGAAGACCAGCAGGCCCAGCGCGGCGCAGCCGAGGGCCACGAAGTTGATCGACGAGGTGAAGAAGACCGCGATGATCAGGATCGCGAAGAGGTCGTCGACGACGGCCAGCGTCAGCAGGAACGCGCGCAGCGCGGACGGCAGCGAGGTGCCGATGACGGCGAGGACGGCCAGCGCGAACGCGATGTCGGTGGCGGTCGGGACCGCCCAGCCGTCCAGCGCTCCGCCGCCGACGGTGTTGACGACCAGGTAGACGAGAGCGGGCACGGCCATGCCGCAGACGGCGGCGATGACCGGCAGCGCCGCGGCGGACGGCGTACGCAACTCGCCGGCGACCAGCTCGCGCTTGAGCTCGATTCCGGCCACGAAGAAGAAGACGGCGAGCAGGCCGTCGGCCGCCCAGTGCTGCACCGACAGGTTCAGCCCGAGGGAGGACGGGCCGAAGTGGAATTCGCTGACCGTCTCGTAGGTCTCGTGCGCCGGGGTGTTGGCCCAGATCAGCGCGGCGACGGCGGCGAGGAGCAGCAGGACGCCGCCCACGGTCTCGGCGCGCAGCGCGTCGGCGACGAAAGTCCGCTCGGGGAGGGAGAGCCGTCCGAGGAAAACGGAACGGCGGCGGGGTCCGGTCGCGGGCGGATCGGCGGGTCGGTCGGCGGGCCGATCGGTCACAGGTCGCTCAGTCACGGTCGAAGCCCTCCGGTCGGTCGGTCATCCACTGGACATGGTTGACTCCGTTGCCGACCAGACTTCCCGGCGCACCTTGGGTACTGACGCGTTCCTGACGCGGGGACCAGCTTATCGGTTCGCGCGCTGTGCCGTCCGACGATCTTCACAATACGGGCATGAGGGGCCCCCGGCCTGATGCCGGGAGCCCCTCAGTCGCCGTGTGGACCCTGCCGGGTCCGCCGGTGGGTCCCTCTTCCGATCAGTCCTCGCTGCTCGCGCCCGGCAGGTTGGTCTGGATCAGGTCCATCACCGAGGAGTCCGTCAGCGTGGTGACGTCACCGAGCTCGCGGTTCTCCGCGACATCGCGCAGCAGGCGGCGCATGATCTTGCCGGAACGGGTCTTCGGCAGCTCGCTGACGATCAGGATGCGCTTGGGCTTGGCGATCGGGCCCAGCGTCTTCCCGACGTGGTCGCGCAGCTCGGCGACGAGCGTGTCGGAGTCCGAGGCGGTGCCACGCAGGATGACGAACGCGACGATCGCCTGGCCGGTGGTCTCGTCCGTCGCGCCGACGACCGCCGACTCGGCGACCTTCGGGTGCGAGACGAGCGCCGACTCGACCTCGGTGGTCGAGATGTTGTGGCCCGACACCAGCATCACGTCATCGACCCGGCCGAGCAGCCAGATGTCGCCGTCGTCGTCCTTCTTGGCGCCGTCACCCGCGAAGTAGCGGCCCTCGAACCGCGACCAGTAGGTGTCGATGTAGCGCTGGTCGTCGCCCCAGATGGTGCGGAGCATCGACGGCCACGGCTCGGTCAGCACCAGGTAGCCGCCGGAGCCGTTGGGCACCTCGCGCGCCTCGTCGTCCACGACGGTGGCGGCGATGCCCGGCAGGGCGCGCTGGGCGGAGCCCGGCTTGGTGGTGGTGGCGCCCGGCAGCGGGCTGATCATCATCGCGCCGGTCTCGGTCTGCCACCACGTGTCCACGATCGGGCAGCGGTTGCCGCCGATGTGCTCGCGGTACCACATCCACGCCTCGGGGTTGATCGGCTCGCCGACGCTGCCCAGCACCCGCAGCGAGGACAGGTCGAACTTCGCGGGGATGTCGTCGCCCCACTTCATGAACGTCCGGATCGCGGTCGGCGCGGTGTAGAGGATCGTGACGCCGTACTTCTGGATGACCTCCCAGAAGCGGCCCTGGTGCGGGGTGTCCGGGGTGCCCTCGTAGATCACCTGGGTGGCGCCGTTGGCCAGCGGTCCGTAGACGATGTACGAGTGGCCGGTCACCCAGCCGATGTCGGCCGTGCACCAGTAGACGTCGGTCTCCGGCTTGAGGTCGAAGACGGCGTGGTGGGTGTAGGAGGTCTGGGTGAGGTAGCCGCCCGAGGTGTGCAGGATGCCCTTCGGCTTCCCGGTCGTGCCGCTCGTGTAGAGGATGAAGAGCGGGTGCTCGGCGTCGAACGCCTGCGGGGTGTGCTCGGCGGACTGCCGCGTGACGATGTCGTGCCACCACACGTCACGGCCCTCGGTGAACGCGGTCTCCTGGCCCGTTCGGCGGACCACCAGAACGTGCTCGACCGTCGGGCACCTGGTGACGGCGTCGTCGATGGCCGGCTTGAGCGCCGACGGCTTGCCGCGCCGGTAGCCGCCGTCGGAGGTGATGACGAGCTTGGCGTCGGCGTCCTGGATGCGGGACGCGACCGCGTCGGCAGAGAAGCCGCCGAAGACCACGGAGTGGGCGGCGCCGATCCGGGCGCAGGCCAGCATCGCGACCACGGCCTCGGGAATCATCGGGAGGTAGACCGCGACCCGGTCGCCGGCCTCGATGCCCAGCTCGGTGAGCGCGTTGGCGGCCCGGCTGACCTCGTCCTTGAGCTCGGCGTAGGTGATGGCGCGGCTGTCGCCGGGCTCACCCTCGAAGTGGATGGCCACCCGGTCGCCGTTGCCGGCCTCGACATGCCGGTCGACGCAGTTGTACGCCACGTTGAGCTTGCCGTCGGCGAACCACTTGGCGAACGGCGGGTTCGACCAGTCCAGGGTCTCGGTCGGCTCGGTGTCCCAGCTCAGCCGCCGTGCCTGCTCGGCCCAGAAGGCCGGGCGGTCGGCCTCGGCCTGTGCGTACGCATCCGCGGTGACGTTGGCGGATGCGGCCAGCTCGGCCGGCGGAGCGAAACGCCGCTCCTCCTTCAACAGATTGGCCAGGCTCTCGTTGCTGCTCACGCCAACTCCTTGTCAACTGTCCCAGATGTCCCGGCCATAGCTCATCAGGCCGCGGGCGCGATGACAAGAGTCGCAGGACAATTGGTTTAGACCTGTAGCGCGAGCAGCGACGATCGAGGCCGCGCGGCGTGGCGTTCTCCTGCCCGATCGCCCCGCCGCGCGGCCTCGGCGGTGTCAGACCGCGTCCAGCACCTCCGGATGGACCGCCGAGAACGTCCCCGAGGCGTGGTCCAGGACGTATGCCTGGGCCTCGGCGACATGGAAGTACATGCCCTGGAGCTGGAGCTTCCCCTCCGCGTAGCGGCGGGCCACGCACGGGTGGTCGAGCAGGTGCTCCAGCTGCTGGACCACGTTGGCCAGGCTCAGCCGCTCCAGGTCGTCGGCGGCCGCGCGGTCCGTCAGCTCCGGGCCGCCGCGCGCCAGCCGATCGAGGCTGGGCCGGCCGTGCCGCAGCCAGCGGGCCAGCGGGGTCTGCGCGCCCGGCGGATGATCACTGCCGAGCAGCGCCTGCATGGCGCCGCAGCCGGAGTGCCCGCAGACCGTGATGCTGCCGACCTTCAGTACGTCCACCGCGTACTCGACGGCCGCGGCCACCGAGTCGCAGGAGCCGTCCGAGCCGGGCGGCGGCATCAGGTTTCCGATATTGCGGACGGTGAAGAGGTCACCGGGCCCGCTCGAGGTGATCATGCTGGTCACCAGCCGGGAATCGGCGCAGGTCAGGAAGAGCTGGGTGGGCCGCTGGCCCTCCCGCGCCAGCCGCGCCAGCTCGTCCCGCACCAGGGGTGCTGTATTGCGCTGGAAGTTGCTGACACCCCCGATCAGCTGATTGCCGGCCGGTGCGGTGACGGTGGCGGCGCTTGGCCGGGTGCAGTGGTGGTTGCGCCACGGCGTCCAGGGCCGGCAGGCGTGCGCGCTCGCCGGTTCACTGACGGTCTGGCCGGTGCGGTCGCCGAGCATGGCCCAGCCGCCGCGGGCGCGGTGCCGGTCGCACCACGACTGCAGCGCCTCGTAGGCCGCATGGTCCATGAAGGAGCCGTCCAACTCGACGACGGCGTGCGCCCCGTCGGGCACCTGCGCGAAGGCCCGGGTCAGCCGGGGCACCGCGAGGAACGTCAACTGCCCGCGGGCTCGGACCCGGTAGCCGCCCGCCTCCTCGGAGACGGTGACGCGGGTGCGGGTGAGGCGGCGCAGCGAGGTGAAGGCCGCGACGACGATCCCGGCCACCACGCCCTCCAGGACGCCGAGGAGCACGACCCCGCCGATGGTGGTCGCGTACACCGGGAACTCCCGGTGCCGCCGTACGTGTTTGATGTGCGCGAAGCTCACCATCTTCACGCCGACGAGCAGGACCAGGACGGCGAGGGCGGCGAGCGGGATCAGATCCAGCACTCCGGCCAGCAGGCTCGCGCAGAGCACCACCCACGCCCCGTGCAGGACGGTGGCGTAGCGCGTCGCGGCCCCGGCCCGGATGTTGGCCGAGCCGCGCATCGCGCCGCCGGCCACCGGCAGACCGCCGAGCAGCCCGGACACCACGTTCGACGCGCCCTGGCCGAGCAGTTCGCGATCGAGCTGTGCCGGTCTGGCCCGCCGGTCGGGGGACTCGGACTGCATCTTGTCGAGCGCGACCGCGGACAGCAGCGACTCCATGCTCGCGACGAGCGTGACGGTGACGACCGCGGCGAGCAGGCCGAGCACCGGGCCTTCCGGCAGCCGAGGCAGCACCGGGGCGCCCCACGACGGCAGGTCGACGCGCGGCACGGTCAGCGCGAGACCCGCGGCAGTGGCGGCGGCCACCGCCGCCAGCGCCGCCGGGACCGCCCGCAGCGCGCGCACGGCTCTGTTCCTGCTGTTTCTGCCGGGCAGCCGGGGCCAGCCGACGAGGACGACGGCGGTGAGCGCGCCGATCCCCAGCGTGGCCGGGCTGGTGGCCGCCAACTGGCGGGGCAGCGCACCGAGGTTGGCCAGGGCGGAGCCCTGAGCGGTACCTCCGAGGATGACGTGCAGCTGCCCGACGGCGATGGACACGCCGATCCCGGCGAGCATGCCGTGCACGATGGCGGGACTGACGACGAGCGCCGCTCTGGCCACCCGCAGCGCGCCGAGGGCGAGCTGGGCGAGGCCGGCGAGCACGGTGATGGCGCAGGTGGCGCGCCATCCGTAGCGCTGTACGAGTTCGGCGGTGACGACCACGAGGCTGGTGGCAGCCCCGCTGACCTGCAACGGGGCCCCGCCGAGCAGCCCGGCGACGATACCGCCGACGGCTGCGGCGACAAGGCCGGACTGGAGGGGCGCGCCGGTGGCGAGGGCAATACCGAGCGACAGCGGCACGGCGATCAGAAAGACAGTGATCGAAGCGGACAGATCGGACCTGTGAGGCGTCTGCATGGTTCCCGTCTCCTTCAGGGCGGCGGGACGTGGTAGCCGTACGTAACTGTATGGCTACTCTCAAGCGTCGGTAAAAGGAGAGTAATGCGGATATACGGTTCGGTGAAGTCCGTAGATCCACTCGGGCGGAGATTTACTCCTATCAGGTGAATCGAGGAGTGGTTTGGCCGGTCGTGACGGCCAAATCGCGGGAGCATGTCAGTTTTTGCTCTCGAATCCCTCTGCTCTCCCCTTTGGATCGAGGTTCGTATGCATTCCATGCGGAAGGCCACGGCCCTGGCCGCTGTAACGGCGTTGGCATTTGGCGTGGTGGGTTGCTCCGGCGGTTCGAGCGGTTCGAGCGGTTCCGGCGGTTCCGGCGGTTCGGGTAGTTCGGCCGGTTCGGGTGGGCAGAGCAGCAGGCAGCACGACGGCCCCGCCGCCGCGGTGAAGAAGCCGCCGACGCGGGTGATGAAGCTGATCGGCGACGGCTCCACCGCCGACACCGGAGCCCAGCCGAACCAGCCGAGGTTCCAGCGGCTCGCGCCCGGCGAGAAGCCCCCGCAGTTCGTCGTCTTCTCCTGGGACGGCGCGGGAGAGGACAGCCAGAAGCTGTTCTCGCACTTCCGCGAGGTCGGCAAGGAGAACAACGCGGCCATGACGTACTTCCTCAGCGGCGTCTACCTGCTGCCCGGGGACCGCAAGGAGGTCTACGCGCCGCCGCGGCACTCGCGCGGCGCCTCCGACATCGGCTTCACCGACCGGCCGGAGATGACCAACACGCTGGAGCAGATCCGGCTGGCGTGGCAGGACGGCAGCGAGATCGGCACCCACTTCAACGGCCATTTCTGCGGGCCGAACGGCGGTGTCGGCACCTGGTCGTCCGCGGAGTGGAAGAGCGAGATCGAGCAGGCCGAGGGCTTCGTCAAGAACTGGAAGACCAACAGCGGCCTGACCAGGCTCGCCCCGCTGCCGTTCGACTACAGCAAGGAGCTGGTCGGGGGCCGCGCCCCCTGCCTGGAGGGCCAGCGGAACCTGATCCCGGCCGCCAAGGAGATGGGTTTCCGCTACGACGCCAGCTCGGTCGGCGGGCGGCAGGTCTGGCCTTCGCAGATCGACGGCGTCTGGGACTTCCCGCTCCAGGACATCCCGGTCCCCGGCCGGGCCTTCGAGACGCTCTCCATGGACTACAACTTCCTGGCCAACCAGTCCGGCACGACCAAGGGCGACCCGTCGATGCGCGAGTACTGGGGCCGGCAGATGCAGAACGGGCTGGCCGCCGCCTTCGACCGCGCCTACACGGGCAACCGGGCGCCGATGTTCGTCGGCAACCACTTCGAGTCGTGGAACGGCGGCGTCTACATGAAGGCCGTCGAGGCCACCATCGCGTCGGTGTGCCGTAAAGAAGGCGTGCGCTGCGTGTCCTTCAAGCAGATGGCGGACTGGATGGACGCGCAGGATCCGGCGGTGCTGGCGAAGCTGCGGACGCTGGACGTCGGACAGGCGCCTAAGGAGGGCTGGCCGGCCCTCCTCGCGGCACCTGGCTCGGCACCTGGCTCGGCACCTGGCTCGGCACCTGCGGCTCCTGCGGGCGCGGCGGGGTCCGCGGCGGAGGTCGGCCGGTCGAAGGTCAGTTAGGCGACAGCGCGCCGGCGGCGGCCACCGACCCGGCCTCGCCGAGCACGAAGACGGGGTCGACCTGGGAGGCCAGGTCGGCGCCCGTCTTCGCGTTGCCCCAGCTCTCCGCGTTCTTCAGATGGAAGTGCACCATCTGACGGGTGTAGCGGTCCCAGTCGCGCGCGTCGTACGAGGCGTCGGCCGTCTCGTGCATCGTCCGCAGCGCGCGCCGGTTGGCCTCCTCCAGCAGCTCGAAGCTGGGCGGGCGGCCCTTCTCCATCGCGCGCACCCAGTCGGAGTGGCCGATGGTGGCGAGCAGGTCGTCACCGGTCTCGTCGCGCAGGAACGCCAGGTCGTCGGTGCCCTGCACCTTGTTGCCGATGACGCGCAGCGCGACACCGAAGTCGCGGGCGTACTCCTTGTACTGGCGGTAGACGGCGACGCCCTTGCGGGTCGGCTCGGCGACCAGGAACGTCATGTCGAACCGGGTGAACATCCCGGACGCGAACGAGTCGCTGCCGGCCGTCATGTCCACCACGACGTATTCGTCCCGGCCGTCGGCCAGATGGTTCAGGCACAGCTCCACCGCTCCGACCTTGGAGTGGTAGCAGGCGACGCCGAGGTCCGACTCGTTGAAGGGGCCGGTCGCCATCAGCTGCACGGCGGCGCCGTTGTCCAGGGGGACGGTACGGGCGCACGCGGCGTAGACCGGGTTCTCCTCGACCACCCGCAGCAGGCGCGACCCGCTGCCCGGCGGAGTCGTCTTGATCATGGTCTCGGTGGAGGCGATCCGCGGGTTGGTACCCCGCAGGTACTCCTTGATCTCCGGCAGGTGGGCGCCCATCGCGGGGAACGCGGCGGCCTCCTCCTCGTCCAGGCCGAGGGCCGGGCCGAGGTGCTGGTTGATGTCCGCGTCTACGGCGACGACGGGGACGCGGGCGTCCGCTAGGTGGCGGATGAACAGGGAGGACAGCGTGGTCTTGCCGCTGCCGCCCTTTCCAACGAAAGCGATCTTCATGTTCGCCAAGAGTAGTCGGAGACCTACGGGCGGTGACGGTTTGGAGTGGGGAAGGCCACTCGATCGGGGTTCATCGGGGCGTTCTGCTGTGCGTAGGGTCGTACTCATGGGTACGAACGCTGATCCGCTCGCCATCCTCGGCTCCCTGCCCGGCGTGTCCGACTCCGTGGACTCCGTACGGCAGTCCGTGGACAAGGTCTACGGCCACCGGGTGATGCGCCGCCGTTCGGACGAGGTGACGTCCGAGGCGGCGCTGCGCGGAGCGCGCGGTTCCGCCGCGCTGGCCGGTGCCGACTGGCCGCTGGAGGAGATGCGACGGCGCAGCGACTTCTCCGCGGACGCCGAGGCGCGCACCGTGGGTGCGGCGCTGCGGCTGACCGCCGAGGCGGGCCAACTGCTCAGCGTCTGGCGCCAGTCGCCGGTACAGGCGCTGGCCCGGCTGCACCTGGTGGCGGCGGGCGGCGCCGCTCCGGACGACACGGTCGGCCGGCCGCGGCTGGCCGGCGAACCGGTCGACGAGCCGCTGGTGGAACTCCCGCTCCCGGAGTCGGGAGAGGTGGCCGCCCGGCTCGACGGCCTCGTCGGGCTGCTGCGCGCGGGGAGCGAGGCGCCCGCGCTCGTCGTCGGCGCGGTGGTGCACGGTGAACTGCTGTCGCTGCGACCCTTCGGCTCGTTCAACGGGCCGGTCGCGCGGGCGGCGGAGCGGATCGTGCTGGTCGGCAGCGGGCTCGACCCCAAGTCGATCTGTCCGGCCGAGGTGGGCCACGCGGAACTCGGGCGTGCCGACTACCTCAAGGCGCTGGAGGGTTACGCGTCCGGGACGCCGGAGGGCATGGCCGCCTGGATCGGGCACTGCGGGAAGGCGCTGGAACTCGGGGTGCGCGAGAGCGTCGCGGTGTGCGAGGCACTGCAGCGCGGCGCTGCCTGAGGCTGCCGGGTCTTCCCTGAGGCCGCTCCCGGATCTTTGCAGGTCCGGGGGGCCTCAGGGGCCCGGAAAGGGTTGCGGCGACACCCGGGGGTGCCGCCGCTGGCATGTCCGTCGCGTTACCATGCGTGCTCGAATTTTGCCGATCAGGTCGGGACTTTGCCCGTCACCTGGTGCGGCTGGCCCGGTTAGCGGGTCGGCTGCGCGTGGGTGCCCGACTTCCATGCTGGGTCCGTGCGGCCAGATACTCTGCGGTCTTCCTCTCGGAACGTCCGTGGTCTCGCGGGCCTCTGAGTCCTTTCTACCGCCGCTGCGGCCGAAGTGGAACCCCTGAGCGCACTTCTTTACTTTTACGTGTAATCAGGACAAAAGTGACGGTCGGCGCTTGCGGGCCGCGTACCAGACGAGTCCGGCGGTGGCGGCCGCCGCCCCGACCGCGGCCGCGGCGAGGACCGGCCGCGGCGGCATCGACAGCGACGGAATCCGCTGGTTGAGCCGTACCGGCCGGTTGAAGGTGAGGATCGGCCACTCCTGGCTGGTCGCCTCCCGGCGCAGTCCCCGGTCCGGATTGACCGCGTACGGGTGGCCGACGACCTCCAGCATGGGGATGTCGGTGACCGAATCGCTGTACGCGAACGACCGCTCCAGGTCGTACCCCTCGGTGCCGGCGAGGCCGAGGATGGCCTCGGCCTTGGCCGGGCCGTAGACGTAGTGCTCGATCTCGCCGGTGTAGCAGCCGTCCTTGGCCACCATCTGGGTGGCGATCACATGGTCGGCGCCGAGCATCCGGCCGATGGGCTCGACGACCTCGGCTCCCGAGGCGCTCACGATGACCACGTCCCGCCCGGCGGCGTGGTGCTCCTCGATGAGGGACGCGGCCTCGTCGTAGATGATCGGGTCGATGAGGTCGTGAAGGGTCTCGGCCACGATCTCCCTGACCTGCTGCACGTTCCAGCCGCGGCACAGCTCGGAGAGGTACTTGCGCATCCCCTCCATCTGGTCGTGGTCGGCGCCGCCCACCAGATACACGAACTGGGCGTAGGCGGTGCGCAGCACGGCCCGTCGATTGATCAGGCCGCCTTGGTAGAAGGATCTGCTGAAGGCGAGGGTGCTCGACTTGGCGATCACGGTCTTGTCGAGGTCGAAGAATGCTGCGGTGCGCGGGGACAGGTGGTTTTCCACGAGCACGAGCATAAGCAACCACCATTCGGCGTAAGCTGAGGCGCGTGGGTTTGCCTGAGAAGGCTGTCGGGTACACCATGGAAGTCACGGATCGTTCGCGACCGTGCTAACCCGGTCTGGCTCCTCCCCCCCCGAGTCGGACTGTGGGGACGACCCCCGCTCTCCCCCCCGGCGGGGGTCGTCGCATGTCCGGATGTCTTTTCGGACGGACGTCCCGGTAGCTCTCCTTCCCTTTATGCGGTAGCTCCCCCTCCTCTTGCGGTGCCTGTATCGGGTATGACGTGTCACGTTCCGTAATCGTTGCCCCTTGGCGGCGAACTCACCCGTTCGAGTGGCGGAGTTATCCACAACCGGTGAGTTGTCCACCGGTTCTGACCAAGATCATCTGAATCTCCGGAACGGCCGGACTCTGTTCGCAGGCGATGCACCACCGTGCACGCGGGACGAACGAGGGGGACAGGGCCGTGGCCGAATCCATCACACCCGACCGGACGCCGGCAGCCGCAGAGGAGCCGGGCGGACCGCTGATCGTCACTCAGGACGAGGCGCTGCTCGACGATTTGCTGCGGCTGTGCGCGGCGGCCGGCGCCGAACCCGAAGTCGCCTTCGGCGCCCCGCCCCGTGCGGGCAGCTGGGAATCCGCGCCGCTGGTCCTCGTCGGCTCCGACGAGGCCACCCGGCTGCGCGGCGCCGTCCGGCGCAAGGGCGTCCTGCTCGTCGGGCGGGATCTGGACGATCAGGACGTCTGGCGCAGAGCTGTCGACATCGGCGCAGATCACGTCCTCTTCCTGCCCGATGCCGAGACCTGGCTGGTCGACCGGATCGCCGATGCGGCCGAGGGGGTGGCAGAGCCCGCACTGACCATCGGCGTGGTGGGCGGCCGCGGCGGCGCCGGGGCGAGCACGCTGGCCTGCGCCCTCGCCGTCACCGCGGCCCGCGACGGCCGCCGGGCGATGCTCATCGACGGCGACCCGCTCGGCGGGGGCCTCGACATCCTGCTCGGCGCGGAGCGCTCCGGCGGACTGCGCTGGCCAGACCTCGCCGACTCGCGGGGACGCGTCAACAGCGGAGCGCTGGAGGAGTCGCTGCCGCGGCTGGACGCGCTCAGCGTCCTCAGCTGGGACCGCAGCGACTCGGTGGTCATCCCGCCACAGGCCATGCGGTCCGTGCTGGGTGCCGCCCGGCGCCGGGGCGGAGTCGTCGTCGTGGACCTGCCCCGGCGGGTCGACGAGGCGGTCGCGGAGTCGCTGGCGCAGATCGACGTCGGACTCCTCGTCGTCCCGGCCGAGTTGCGGGCGGTGGCCGCGGCCACCCGGGTCGCCTCAGCCGTCAGCATGGTCCTCAAGGACCTGCGGGTCGTCGCCCGGGGGCCCTTCACCTCCGGACTCGGGGACGAGGAGATCGCCAAGCTCATCGGCCTGCGGCTGGCCGGCGAACTGCCCTCGGAACCGGGCCTGCTGGACGGGCAGGACGGCAGCGGGCCACCCGGCGCGAGCGGCCGCGGGCCGCTGGCCCGCTTCTGCTCCGCCTTCCTCGCCCAGGCCCTGCCCAGCGGCGGGAGCGTGCCGGTATGAGCGCGGACCGAGCGGAACCGAGGGCGGCGCTCCTGGACGCCGTCAGACTCCGCCTCGCGGAGTACAGCGGGGACCCGACGCCCAGCAGGGTGGCGGCCGCGCTGCGCGCCGAAGGGCGGCTGCTGGGCGACACCGAAGTGCTCGGCGTCGTCACGGCGCTGCGATCCGAGATGGTCGGCGCGGGACCGCTGGAGCCCCTGCTCGCCGATCCGGATGTCACCGATGTGCTCGTCAACGGACCGGACGAGGTATGGGTCGACCGTGGGCACGGTCTGGAGCGCAGCGACGTGGGCTTCGCCGATGCCGCCGCTGTGCGACGGCTCGCCCAGCGGCTCGCGACGACCGCCGGCCGGCGGCTGGACGACGCCCGGCCGTGGGTCGACGCCCGGCTTCCGGACGGCACCCGGTTGCATGCCGTGCTGCCGCCCGTCGTCGTCGGCTCGCCGTGCCTGTCGCTGCGCGTGGTGCGGGCCAGAGCCTTTGCCCTGGACGAGCTCATCGCGGCCGGCACGATGGACGCCGAGACGGCCCGGCTGCTGCGAGCCGTCCTCGACGCCCGGCTCTCCTTCATGATCAGCGGCGGTACCGGCACCGGGAAGACCACCCTGCTCAGCTGCCTGCTGGGACTCGTCGAACCGGACCTGCGCATCGTCCTCGCCGAGGACTCCGCGGAACTGCGGCCCGATCACCCGCATGTCGTACGCCTGGAAACCAGGCCGGCCAATCAGGAGGGTGCCGGTCTGGTGGAGCTGCGGGATCTGGTGCGCCAGGCCCTGCGGATGCGCCCGGACCGGCTGGTGGTCGGCGAGGTCCGCGGGCCGGAGGTCACCGAGCTGCTCGCCGCGCTCAACACCGGGCACGAGGGGGGCTGCGGCACAGTGCACGCGAACGCGGCCTGCGATGTGCCGGCCCGGCTGGAAGCCCTCGGTTCGACTGCCGGGCTCGACCGCGCCGCCCTGCACAGCCAGTTGGCAGCAGCGCTCTCGGTCGTTGTCCACCTGGCGAGGGACCGTTCGGGGCGGCGCCGGGTCGCCGAGATCCATGTACTGGAACGCCGCGCCGACGGGCTGGTCATCACCGTCCCGGCGGTGGTGTGCGGCGCGGATGGCGCCGGGGAGCGGGGGCCCGGCTGGGACCGGCTGGCGAGCCTGTGCGAGCGGGGTGCGTCATGAGGGCCGGAACCGCGGTGGTGGCCCTGTTGGCCGCCGTGCTCTGCGCGGGGGCCGCCGGATGGCTGATGTACGGCGGGGACGCCGTCCTGCGCCGGGCCCGTCTGTTGCTCGCCGGCGGCCCGCAGCCGGGCACCGCGTGGAGATGGGGGCCCGGTATGTGGCGCGGGCCGGTGGCCTGCGGGCAGGCGCTGCTCGCACCCGTACGGGAGCGGCTGGGGTGGCGCCTCGGGCGTGAACTCCTCTGTCTGCCGGCCGGCTTGGCGATCTCGGTTGCGGCGCATTCGGTGCTGCCCGTGCTGGCCGGAGCCGCCGCCGTGCCGCTGGTCGGCCGCCAGCTGCGACGGCGGGCAGGGCGCGTGGCGGCGGAGCGGCGGATGGCCGCCGTGGGCACGCTCTGCGGGACGGTCGCCGGTGATCTGCGGGCCGGAAGGCCGCCGCTCACGGCGCTGGCGGGCGCGATCGAGGACGACGGCTGGCCGGACACCCCCGAGCTGGTGGAGGCCGCGCGGCTGCTGCTGGCCGCGGCCCGGTTCGGCGGAGATGTGCCGGAGGCGCTGCGGGCCGCCGCGCGCCAGGAGGGCGCCGAAGGGCTGGCCGCTGTCGCCGCGTGCTGGCAGGTCGCCGTCGACGGCGGCGCGGGGCTGGCCGCGGGCCTCGACCGGATCGCCGCCGCCCTGCGCGCCGAACGCGACCAGCGGGACGATCTGCGGGCCCAACTGGCCGGGCCCCGCTCGACCGCGCTGATGCTGGCGCTGCTCCCGCTGTTCGGAGTGGTGCTCGGCGCGGGACTGGGGGCGGATCCGGTGGGGACGCTGCTGGGCACTCCCGCAGGGTTGGCCTGCCTGCTGGCGGGCGGCCTGCTGGAGTGGGCGGGCCTGGCCTGGACCGGACGCATCGTGCGGTCCGCCGAGGAGTCCCGGTGAACGGCGACCGCGTCCACAGCCTGGGGACGGCCGTTTCGGTCGGCGCCGCCGCCCTGTGTGTCGTGGTGACCGTGATCGAGGCCCGGCGTGAGCGTGCCGCGCTCGGCAGGCTCCGGCTGCTGTTCGGGGTGCGGGTCACCCAGCGCCGCGGAGTCACCTGGTGGACGAAGGGGCCCGCGCTGCGGAGTTGGGGTCCCGTCGCCGCGGTGGCGCTCGGTGCCGCCGTGTTCGTCGGAGGGATCCCCGGCTGCGTGGCCGGTCTGCTCGCCGCGTACGGGATGCGGCGCTGGCAGCGCCGGTCGCGGGCGGCGGCCGGCGGCCCGGACCGTGACGAGACCGCCGGACGTCATCTGCCGCTCTGCGCCGACCTGATGGCCGCCTGCCTCGCCGCGGGCGCCAGGCCGGGCGAGGCGGCCGAAGCGGTCGGCCGCTCGCTGGGCGGGCCGCTGGGCGACGGGCTCATACGGGTGGCGGCCGAGCTCCGGTTGGGCGGTGACCCTGAGCGGTGCTGGGAGCGGTTCGGCCGGCTGCCCGCGGCCCGGGGGCTCGCACGCTGCCTGGCACGCGCCTCCCACAGCGGGGTGGCGCCGGTCGACGAGGTGGCACGCCTCGCCGCCGACTACCGCGCGGCGCGCGGCCGTTCGGCGCTCGGCCGGGCCCGCCGCGCGGGAGTGCTGGCCACGGCCCCGCTCGGGTTGTGCTTCCTGCCGGCCTTTCTGCTCGTCGGGGTGATTCCGGTGGTGATGGGGCTGGCGAAGGGGATCCTCGCCGGCGGTTCCGGCTAGTCGGCGTCGGATCCGAGCTATGGAACGTCATTCAACGCATATCGATACAAGGGGGAACATCATGGTGGTCCGGATGGTTCGGATGGTTCGTGCGACGGCCCGGCGGCTTCGGTCGGCCGCGGACGCGGGAATGACCACGGCGGAGTACGCCGTCGGCACGCTGGCGGCGTGCGGATTCGCCGCCGTGCTCTACAAGATCGTGACCAGCGGTGCGGTCAAGTCGGCGCTCAGCGGTCTGATCGAGAGGGCGCTCAATGTGTCCTTCTGAGGGCCGTCCCGAGCAACCGTTGGAGAGGCCCGTGGAGAGGCCCGTGGAACGGCCTCCGGAGCGGCCGCCCCGACAACCCGAGGGGCGGTTACGGCGGGACGAGCGGGGGTTCGTCACCGCGGAGGCCGCCGTCGCACTGCCGGTCATGGTGCTCTTCACCGCGGCTCTGCTCAGCGGGTTGATGGCCGTGGCGGCACAAATCCAGTGCGTGGACGCCGCGCGGGCGGGCGCACGGGCGGCGGCCCGTTCCGAGCCGGAGGCGGCCGCGCTGGCGGCGGCCCGCGCCGCCGCTCCGCGGGGGGCCGCGGTCTCGCTGGCCCGGGACGGTGACGTGGTCAGAGTGCGGGTCACTGCCCGATCGCCGGTGCTGGCGGTCACGCTGCACGCGGAGGCGGCGGCGCTCGCCGAGGACACGGTCCGGTGAGCGGCGGGCGGCGTGGCGACCGGGGGTCGGCGACGGTCTGGGCGGCGCTGCTGATGGGGGTGTTGTGCCTGGCGTTCGGCGCGGTTCTGGCCATGGGCCAGGCGGCCGCCGCCCGCCATCGGGCGGGCGGCGCGGCGGATCTGGCGGCCCTGGCCGCGGCCGACCACGCGATGGACGGCGCGGCGGCCGCCTGCGCTCGGGCCGCGCGGACGGCGGCGGCGCAGGGCGCCCGGCTCGTCCGGTGCGTGGTGACCGGCGAGATCGCCGACGTCACCGCCGCCGTCGGCCCGGCGCGGGTCCGCTCCCGGGCCGGGCCCGCCTCCCGGGGCTGACCGTCACTCTGCGACCGCGGCCGGGCCCTCATCCGGGCCCGGGCCCTCATCCGGGCTCGGGCCCTCACCCGGGCCGTCGTCCGCATCGGCACCCGGAAGCGTGCCCGGGGACACGCCCGAGTCGGCGCCCGGATCGGCGCCCGGAAGCGTGCTCGGGGACGCGCCCGAGTCAGTATCCGTATCCGCGCCGGGATCCCCGCCCGGATCCGGGGCCGGCTCTCGGGCCAGGAGGCAGTCCAGGAGGCGGACCGCGGCCGGTTTGTCCAGGGGCTCGTTGCCGTTGCCGCACTTGGGGGACTGGACGCAGGAGGGGCAGCCGAACTCGCACTCGCAGGAGGCGATGGCCTCCCGGGTGGCGATGAGCCAGCTACGGGCCGTGTGGAAGGCGCGCTCGGCGAAGCCGGCGCCGCCCGGGTGGCCGTCGTAGACGAAAACGGTGGGCAGGCCGGTGTCGGCGTGCAGCGGGATCGAGACGCCGCCGATGTCCCAGCGGTCACAGGTGGCGAAGAGCGGGAGGAGACCGATGGAGGCGTGTTCGGCGGCGTGCAGGGCGCCGGGGAGCTCCTCGGGGTGGATCCGCGCGGCGTCCAACTGGTCGTCGGTGACGGTCCACCACACCGCCCGGGTGCGCAGCGTCCGCCGTGGGAGGTCGAGTTTGGTCTCCCCGAGCACTTCACCGGTGATCAGTCGGCGGCGCAGGAAGGAGACGACCTGATGGGTGACTTCCACCGATCCGAAGTGGACGCGGGCGGCGCCCCAGGACTCCTCCAGATCGGTGGAGAGAACGGAGATGGAGGTGGTCTCACGGGCCATCGTCGAGTAGTCGGGGTCCGCCTCGCCGACCAGGGCCACGGCGTCATCGAGGTCCAGGTGCTCGACCAGATACGTCCGGCCCTGGTGGAGGTGGACCGCGCCGTCGTGGACCGAGGTGTGCGCGGACGCGTCGTCGACGGTGCCGAGCAGCCGGCCGGTGGCGGACTCGACGACCTGGACGGCCTTGCCGCCCGCGCCCCGGATGTCGGTGAGATCGGTGGCGCGCTCCCGGCGGGTCCAGAACCAGCCGCCGGCCCGGCGTCGCAACAGCCCCCGGCGTTCCAGCTGGGGGAGCAGGGAGGCGGTTTCCGGGCCGAAGAGTTTCAGGTCGTCGTCGGTGAGCGGGAGCTCGGCGGCCGCGGCGCAGAGATGGGGGGCGAGGACGTAGGGGTTGTCGGGGTCCAGGACGGTGGATTCCACCGGGCGTTGGAAGATCGCTTCGGGGTGGTGGACGAGATACGTGTCGAGCGGGTCGTCGCGGCCCACGAGGATGGCGAGCGCGCCCTGGCCGGCGCGCCCGGCGCGGCCCGCCTGCTGCCACATCGAGGCGCGGGTGCCGGGATAGCCGGCCAGCAGGACGGCGTCGAGCCCGGAGACGTCGACGCCCAGTTCCAGGGCGGTGGTGGAGGCCAGGCCGAGGAGCCGGCCCGAGTGCAGGTCGCGTTCGAGGGCGCGGCGCTCCTCGGCGAGGTAGCCGCCGCGGTAGGCGGCGACCCGGGACGGCAGCGAGGGGTCGACGGCGGCCAGCTTCTCCTGGGCGATCAGGGCGATCAGCTCGGCGGCACGGCGGGAGCGGACGAAGGCGACGGTGCGGGTGCCCTGGACGACGAGGTCGGTGAGGAGGTCGGCGCACTCGGCGGTGGCGGTGCGGCGCACGGGCGCACCGTGCTCTCCGCTCATCTCGGTCAGCGGCGGCTCCCAGAGGGCGAAGGCCAGTTCGCCGCGGGGGGAGGCGTCGTCGGTGACCTCCACGACCTGGACGCCGGTGAGCCGGCCGGCGGCGGCAGCGGGATCCGCGGCGGTGGCGGAGGCGAGCACGAAGACCGGATCCGCCCCGTAGTGGGCGCAGAGCCGGCGCAGTCGCCGCAGGACCTGGGCGACGTGCGAGCCGAAGACGCCCCGGTAGGTGTGGCACTCGTCGATGACGACGTACCGCAGCCGCCGCAGGTAGGAGGCCCAGCGGGCGTGGGCGGGAAGGATGCCGCGGTGCAGCATGTCGGGGTTGGTGAGGACGTACGTGGCGTACTGCCGGACCCACTCGCGTTCCTCGAACAGGGTGTCGCCGTCGTAGAGCGCGGGACGGATCGCGGAACCGAGCGGTTTGGCGAGCGCGGCGACCGCCCGCCGCTGATCCGCTGCGAGGGCCTTGGTGGGCGCCAGATACAGCGCGGTGGCTCCACGGCCGTTCGGGGCCTCGGAGCCGTCCAGGAGGGCACTGAGGACCGGGGCGAGGTAGGCGAGGGACTTGCCGGAGGCCGTCCCGGTCGCGACGACCACCGATTGGCCGCGCATGGCGTGGGCGGCGGTGAGCGCCTGGTGCTCCCAGGGACGGGCGATACCGGCCGCCCGGATGGCCGCCAGCACTTCCGGACGGATCTGATCAGGCCAATCGGCATGGCGACCGACCCGCGGGGGCAAGTGCTCCGTATGGGTGATGCGTGCGGCTCGGCCTGCCCCCGTGGCGAGCCGCTCGAGAACGGTGCGGGGGGACGGGCGGCGGTGCGCCGACTGCGGAAGTTGGTCCTTGGCCATCGGCACTCAGTGTGTCACCGGCGTGACGGACAATCGCAGGAAGGCGTCGTGCTGCCCCACTGTGAAGTGATTGAATGCCATCGCGGCTGCCGATCCGTCCCCTCCCCTTCGGCGGGGAGGTCCCCGGGGGCGACGCCGCTCGATGCAAGGTGCTGGAGGATCCGTGGACCTGTCCCTGTCGACTCGAACCGTTGGCGACCGTACGGTCGTCGAGGTCGGCGGCGAGATTGATGTGTACACCGCACCCAAGCTGCGTGAGCAGCTGGTAGAGCTGGTGAACGACGGCAGTTATCACCTGGTTGTGGACATGGAGGGAGTCGATTTCCTCGACTCCACCGGTCTGGGTGTACTCGTCGGCGGTCTCAAGCGGGTGCGTGCTCACGAAGGCTCGCTGCGCCTGGTGTGCAATCAGGAGCGCATTCTTAAGATTTTCCGGATTACTGGCCTGACCAAGGTGTTCCCGATCCACACCTCGGTCGACGAGGCTGTCGCGGCGAACGACTGACCATCCCGATCGTCGCAGGACGGGGGTACCGGGCGGTTTCGTCGCCCGGACCCCTGTGATGCCCACCCATAGGAGCGAGGGGGAGGCCATGCCCACCGTAGAACTGCTCTTCAGCGCTCAGCCCGAGCACGTGCGCACCGCACGGCTCGTAGCGGCTGCAGTAGCGCGCCGGGCGGGGGTGGACGAGGCAGTCCTTGACGAGGTGCGACTTGCCGTGGGCGAGGCGTGCAGCCGCGCTGTCGGCCTGCACCTGAGCAACGGCGTGGACCGGCCTGTGCGGGTGCTGCTGACCGAGGAGGAGAAGAAGTTCTCCATCGAGGTCGGCGACGAGGCACCGGGCTCGCCGGCGGGCTCCGTCCCGTCGGCGCGGGGGTCCGCCGCCGATGACTCCGACGACGAGGGCGAGATGGGCCTGGCCGTCATCAGCGGTCTGGTCGACGATGTCGAGGTCACCGTGGGCGAGCACGGCGGAATCATCCGCATGAGCTGGCCGACGGCGTCAGCAGTCGCACTCCCTTAGAACCGGCCCCTTAGAACCTGCCCCTTTAATCCTGGCCACCAGAACTGCACCGGAGCACCTGCTCCGGTCACCACCAGGGCCACCACCCGGGCCACCCACCGGTAGCTCCGGCACCGCGCGCCCCACCCGTACAGCCCATCGGTAAGGGTGAATCGGGGGCTCCGCGGCGCCCCCCGTAGCGCTGCCCGGCGCCGTCTCCATGACGCCGCCCGCGCGCCGGCTCCCGGCTGCCCTGACGCTGCCCGTGCCCCGCCTCCACGCAGGCGCCGCCCGGCCTCCGCGGTGCGTCCGCGACGCCTTCCCCGCGCCCGATTCTTCACCGCATTCGGTGGTTTACGTGCCCGTGGGGAATTCCGGCTTCCCCGACACAGGCGAATTCTGATCCCGCGCACTGTTTTGATCTAGTCCCGCTCCCTACAATCCGTCCATCTTTGCTCAGCTCGCTGAGCGTCGCGGCTGTGGGAGTCGTAGGAGCCGCGCGCCCATGCGCCAAACGTCAAGGAGGACGAATGGCGGGGCCACTTACCCCTCACGCGCAGGACATCGCTCAGGCACTGGCCGCCGGGCCGGTACTGACCGACGGAAATCGGAATCTCGTACTGATCATCGTGGTTGTCGCACTGGCGGCACTGGCGCTCGCCGGAGTGCTGGTACGTCAAGTGCTCTCGGCGGACGAGGGCACCGACAGCATGAAGCGCATCGCCGCTGCCGTGCAGGAAGGCGCGAACGCCTATCTCGCCCGGCAGTTCCGCACGCTGGGGATCTTCGCCGTAGCGGCGTTCTTCCTCCTCATGCTGTTGCCCTCGGACAACACTTCGCAGCGTATCGGCCGGTCGGTGTTCTTCCTCGTGGGCGCCGTCTTCTCGGCGGTCACCGGTTATGTCGGCATGTGGCTGGCGGTGCGCGCCAACGTGCGCGTAGCGGCCGCCGCACGGGCGGCGACGCCCGCGCCCGGCGAACCGAAAGCGGATCTGACGGATGTCTCGCACCGCGCGATGAAGATCGCTTTCCGCACCGGTGGTGTGGTGGGCATGTTCACGGTGGGCCTCGGCCTGCTGGGCGCCTCGGTCGTCGTGCTCGTCTACAAGGCCGACGCGCCCAAGGTGCTGGAGGGCTTCGGATTCGGCGCGGCCCTGCTCGCGATGTTCATGCGTGTCGGCGGCGGCATCTTCACCAAGGCCGCCGACGTGGGTGCCGACCTGGTCGGCAAGGTCGAGAAGGGCATCCCGGAGGACGATCCGCGCAATGCCGCGACCATCGCGGACAACGTGGGCGACAACGTCGGTGACTGCGCCGGTATGGCCGCCGACCTCTTCGAGTCCTACGCCGTCACCCTGGTGGCCGCACTCATCCTGGGCAAAGTGACGTTCGGCGACGCCGGGCTGGCTTTCCCGCTGCTCATCCCCGCGATCGGGGTGCTCACGGCGATGATCGGCATCTTCGCCGTCGCGCCGCGCCGCTCCGACCGCAGCGGGATGACCGCCATCAACCGCGGCTTCTTCATCTCCGCCGTCATCTCGATGGTGCTCGTCGCGGTGGCGGTCTACCTCTACCTCCCGGCCACCTACGCGGAGCTGAAGGGCGTCCCGGCCGACATCTCCGGCCACTCGGGCGACCCGCGCGTCCTCGCGCTCGTCGCCGTCGCCATCGGCATCGTGCTCGCCGCCCTCATCCAGCAGCTCACCGGCTACTTCACCGAGACCAGCCGCCGTCCCGTCCAGGACATCGGCAAGTCCTCGCTGACCGGCGCGGCCACCGTGGTCCTCGCCGGAATCGCCATCGGCCTGGAGTCGGCGGTCTACTCGGCGGTGCTGATCGGGCTGTCGGTCTACGGGGCGTTCCTGCTCGGCGGCACCTCGGTGTGGCTCGCGCTGTTCGCCGTCGCACTGGCCGGCACCGGCCTGCTCACCACCGTCGGCGTGATCGTGGCCATGGACACCTTCGGCCCGGTCTCCGACAACGCCCAGGGCATCGCGGAGATGTCTGGAGACGTGCACGGTGAGGGTGCCCAGGTGCTCACCGACCTGGACGCGGTCGGCAACACCACCAAGGCGATCACCAAGGGCATCGCCATCGCCACGGCGGTCCTCGCCGCGACCGCGCTCTTCGGTGCGTTCAAGGAGTCGATCGACACCGCGGTCGCGGGCGCCAACATCTCGGCGGCGGACATGAGATGGCTCAGCCTCGACATCTCGCAGCCGAACAACCTGTTCGGGCTGCTGCTCGGTGCGGCCGTCGTGTTCCTCTTCTCCGGGCTCGCCATCAACGCCGTCTCGCGGTCGGCGGGCTCGGTGGTCTACGAGGTGCGGCGGCAGTTCCGCGAGCATCCCGGGATCATGGACGGCACGGAGCTGCCGGAGTACGGGAAAGTCGTCGACATCTGCACCAAGGACGCGCTGCGCGAGCTGACCACCCCCGGCCTGCTCGCCGTACTCGCCCCCATCGCGGTCGGCTTCTCCCTCGGCGTCGGCTCGCTCGCGTCGTACCTGGCCGGCGCGATCGGCACCGGCACCCTGATGGCGGTGTTCCTCGCCAACTCCGGTGGCGCCTGGGACAACGCCAAGAAGCTCGTCGAGGACGGAAACTACGGCGGCAAGGGCAGCGAGGCCCACGCCGCGACCGTCATCGGCGACACGGTCGGCGACCCGTTCAAGGACACCGCGGGCCCGGCGATCAACCCGCTGCTCAAGGTCATGAACCTGGTGGCGCTGCTGATCGCCCCGGCGGTGGTGAAGTTCTCCTACGGCAACGACGCGAACCTCGGAGTCCGCATCACGGTCGCGGTGGTCTCGATCGCCGTCATCGTCGGTGCGGTCTACAACTCCAAGCGACGCGGAATCGCCATGGGGGACGACAACAACGCGCATACGCCGGAGCGCTCGGCGGACCCGGCGTCGGTCTCCTGACCGGCGTTCCGTAACGCGATCGACGGCACGTCAGAACGGCGGCGGGCGGCACCTTTTGGGTGCCGCCCGCCGCCGTGCGCGGAGTGTATCGGCGCCCCCGATTCCTTGGTGCAAATGGCTTGAATAGGGGATGAATCTTCCTTCGGACTCGTGGTCGACACCCATTTGGCGTGTAAGTTCCGGGGCCGTGGAGCCATGGAAGGGACACATCCGGTGAAGAAGAAGCTCGTAAGCGCGCTGTCCGGTGCTGCTCTGCTCCTGGCGTTGTCGGGATGCAGCAGCGACGACTCGAACGACAAGCTGGACGCCTGGGCGAAGACCGTCTGTGACCAGGCCTCGGCACAAACCAAGAAGATCAACGACGCGAACACGGCCATCACGAAGGTCGACAAGAACGGCAAGCCGGCGGATGTGAAGGCGGCGGACTCCGCGGCCTTCCAGCAGATCTCCGAGGCGTACAAGTCCCTCGCGGACGTCGTGAGCAAGGCCGGGGCACCGCCCCTCGACAACGGCGCGGTCCAGCAGAAGGACGCGGTCGCCGACCTCACCAAGGCGTCGGCCGCCTACGCGGCGGTGAAGACGAAGGTCGACGGGCTCGACACGACGGACCAGGGGAAGTTCGGCGACGGCCTCTCCGCCGCCTCGGCGCAGGCGGACGCTGCCAACAAGACCGCGGAGGCGGCTCTCAACACCCTGCGAGCGGGCGACGTCGGCAAGGCGATGGCCAACCAGACCGGCTGCAAGTCGGGAGCCACGCCGTCGGCGACCTGACCGGGCCACAGCGCCGACCGCACGCGGTCGGCGCGTCCCCGACCTGATCCGATGCGCCGACACGGCCCGGCACCCTTCCGAGGGGCGCCGGGCCGCGCTCGTTCCGCGACAATGGGAGCGTGAGTACCCCGCCCCTCTCCAGCGCCCCGCCCCTCCCCGCCCCGGATCACGCGGAACGGCTGCGTGACGCCCTGCGGGCCGCCGCCTTCACGGCCGACGGCTGCCTCGATCTGCTCGGCGCCACCGCCTACGCGGCCCTGTCCCGGGCCGAGACCGTGCCCGCGCTGCGCGCCACGCGCGGCGGCAGCCCGCTGGAGTCGCTGGTGCGGCTCTTCCTGCTGCAGCGGCCCGTGGCGTACGAGCGGCTGCGCGCCGCCCTGCCCGTCGACGTGTGCCTCGCCGACGGCTGGCTGGTCCGGGACGGCGACGAACTGCGCGCCACCGTGGACGTCCGCCCGTACGCGGGGGACGGCGGCGAGGACTGGTGGATCGTCTCCGACCTCGGCTGCGCGGTCGGCGGAGCCGGCGGCATCGGCACGGCGCCCGGCGTGGACCGGGCCGATCTGGTGCTGGGCGTCGGAGGGGCCTCCACGACGCTGGCGGGCCTCACCGTCCGCGACCCGGCGGCCTCCGCGCTCGACCTCGGCACCGGTTCCGGCGTCCAGGCGCTGCACGCCTCCCGGCACGCCACCCGCGTCACCGCGACCGATGTGAACGCGCGCGCCCTGCACTTCGCGCGCCTCACCCTCGCGCTCTCCGGCGCGCCGGAACCCGAACTGCTGCAGGGCAGCCTCTTCGAGCCGGTCGGTGAGGACCGCTTCGACCTGATCGTGTCCAACCCGCCGTTCGTCATCTCCCCGGCGGGCCGCTTCACGTACCGCGACGGCGGTATGCGGGGCGACGACCTGTGCCGCACCCTCGTCCAGCAGTCCGCCGCGCACCTCAACGACGGCGGTTACTCCCAGCTCCTCGCCAACTGGCAGCACACCGACGGCGAGGACTGGCGGGAGCGGCTGACCGGCTGGGTGCCGCGCGGCTGCGACGCCTGGATCGTGCAGCGCGAGGTGCAGGACATCACCCAGTACGCCGAGCTGTGGCTGCGCGACGGCGGCGACCACCGCGACGACCCCGCGCGGTACGCGGCCCGGTACGACGCCTGGCTGGACGAGTTCGAGCAGCGCAAGGTCAAGGGCATCGGCTTCGGCTGGATCACGCTCCGCAAGTCGGGCTCCGACCGGCCGGCGATCACCGCCGAGGAATGGCCGCACCCGGTGGAACAGCCGCTCGGCGCGCACATCAAGGACTGGTTCGTCCGCCAGGACTTCCTGCGCACGCACGACGACGCCGCGCTGCTGGAGGCGCGCTTCCGGCTCGCCGACGAGGTGGTGCAGGAGCAGGTGGGCCTGCCGGGCGCCGAGGACCCGGAGCATGTGGTGCTGCGCGCCAACCGCGGGATGCGGCGCGCCACCAAGGTCGACACGGTCGGCGCGGGCTTCGCGGGGGTGTGCGACGGGACGCTGCCGGCCGGCCGGATCCTCGACGCCATCGCGCAACTGCTGAAGGAGGACCCGGTGATGCTGCGCGACCGTACGCCGGAATCGATCCGGCTCCTCGTCGAGCAGGGCTTCCTGGACCCGGTCGGGAACTGACCGGCGGTTCCGGACGCGACCACGGCCCGCCCCCCGCGCGGAGAAGCGGGGAGCGGGCCGTGGTTCGACAGGCGCGGGTGATCAGGGCCTGTCCGACGGGCTCTAGCCCTGCAGCACGCGACCGTTGGAGTCGGTGCGGTCCTTGCTGGTGAAGAAGATGATGGCGTCGATGAACGACCAGATGCCGCAGCCGCCGAGGGTGAACAGCTGGCCGAGGGCCATGCCGGTGTGGCCGGTGTAGAAGCGCCCGATGCCGAGGGTGCCGAGGAAGAGCTGCAGCAGACCAGCGGTGATCTTGGACTTGTCCGACAGCGGACGACCCTGCGGGTCGTAACCGAACGGCGCGTCGGGCGTGGGCGTGGCCATGGATGGCTCCTTGCGTTGGGGACGAAACACCAATGGGACGTGCGTAGGTGCCCCGCCCCCGATGCGTGGCCTGATCCTGGCAGCAACGCCTATCGGGAGTCACATTTTCTGACCGGACTTCATGAAAACGTGATCAGAAGTGCCGGTTGAGTGCTAGTTGATGTTGCGCAGTACACCCCAGACCAAGGCTCCGGCGATCAGAACCGCCTGAAACCGGCCCGGAACGACCGGCCGGTAGCTCCGGCCGCGCAGACCCTCCGCCAGCCAGCGGCCGTAGAGGAACAGGCCGATGGGCGCGAGGACGAACAGGGCTGCGTTGTCGTGGAACGCACCGGATATATCACCGTGCATCAGGTCATAGACCAGGCGCGTCGCACCGCACGCGGGGCAGAGCAGCCCCGTCGCCCAGTTGAACGGGCACCGCGGCAACAGGTGCCCCGGCTCGTGCGGGTTGGTGGTCCACAGGTACCCGGCGCCCGCGAGGAGCGCGAGCGGGACCGAGGCCGGGTGCGAGACGAGACGTCGCACCCGGCCGGCGGTCGGCCGCAGACGGGTTTCAGCCACGCAGGACGCGACCCTGCGAGTCGGTGTTGTTGTTGCCGGTCAGCAGGATGATGCCGTCGATCAGCGACCAGATACCGCAGCCGCCGAGCGTGAAGAGCTGGCCGAGCGCCATACCGATGTGGCCGGTGTAGAACCGGCCCACGCCGAAGCCGCCCAGGAACAGCGAGAGAAGCCCCGCCGTCACCTTCGACTTGTCGGAGTACGGGCGGCCGTAGGGGTCGTAACCGTAGGGCGCGGCCGGGTCGCCGGTGTACGCGCCGGGCTGCTGGTAGCCGGGCTGCATGCCCGGCTGCTGCGGGTAGCCGTAACCGGGCTGGCCGCCGGCCGGCTGGCCGTACGGGTTCTGCGGGGGCTGCTGCGGCTGGCCGTACTGCGGGTAGCCGTATGCCGCGCCCGGCTGCTGCTGCGGGTCCTGCGGCTGGCCGTACGGGTTCTGGTCGGACATGGCGGGTGGCTCCCCCTGCTGAGAAATATCGGTCGGTCGGACAGATCGGGTTCGGGTCGACGCCGCACATCTTTCCAGCTCGCCCGAGTGCACGTCCCGCCCGGGGCAGAATGCGGGGGTGATCCGCATAGAACTCGAC
Organism: Streptomyces sp. NPDC045021; assembly: GCF_056432645.1. Taxonomy (NCBI): domain Bacteria; kingdom Bacillati; phylum Actinomycetota; class Actinomycetes; order Kitasatosporales; family Streptomycetaceae; genus Streptomyces; species Streptomyces sp. NPDC045021. The sequence goes on along the minus strand of NZ_JBWKIQ010000002.1, from coordinate 23,980 downwards.
GAGGCGTCCCTCGGCCGTACGCGTATCGCCATGAGTCCGCTGTGGGACGCGTTCTGCAGCCTCCACCTGGCGATGCCGGGCCGGCAGCCGTCCTGGCCGTACCAGAAATGGGTCGGCCGGGCCCGGCACGTACTGGCGTCCGACGACCGGACGGAACCGCTCCGGGCCTTCATCAGCGGCCCGCTCGGCTTCCCCGACTTCATGCTCCCGCGGCCGCTCGGCACCACCTCGATCGAGGCCGAACTGGACGTGCTGCGGGCCACCACGCGCGAAGCGGTCCAGCTGCAGATCGCCGAGCACTTCCCCGACGGACTGCCCGAGCTGTACCGCCCGTACCTCGACGACCCGCGGCGCGCGTGCGGCGAGCTCGCCGACGCCTACGCCGCCTACTGGTACGGCGCCCTCGAACCGCACTGGCCGGTCATGCGCCGGCTGGTCGAGGACGAGGTCCTCATCCGGGCCCGGACGTTCGCCACCGAAGGCGTCGACGCGCTCTTCGCCGGCCTGGAGGCCCGCGCCCGGTGGAACCCGCCCGTCCTGGAACTGACGAAGCACATCGAGGCCGAGTACCGGGCGGGGGAGCGCAGCCTGCTGCTGGTGCCGCTGGTCTTCGCCGAGGGCTGCCGGCTGTACTCCACCGACGACCCCGGCGTCATGGCCGTCTCCTTCCAGGCCCGCGGCGCCGGCGCGCTGCGCGAGGAGCCCGAGGAGCGCACGGACGACCGGCTCGGCGCGCTGCTCGGGCGCGGGCGCGCCACCGTGCTGCGGGAACTGGCCGCGCCGCTCACCACAGCCGGCCTCGCCGACCGGCTGGGGCTGGCGCCCTCGACCGTCTCGGAGCATCTGTCCTTGCTCGCCGAGGCCGATGTCGTCAGCCGCCACCGGGTCGGCCGCAGTGTCTACTACCAGCTCACGGAGACCGGCCGGGCGCTGCTCGCGCTGCTCAGCGGGGAGAACGTGCTCAAAGCGGTCTCCTGACGCTTCGACACACCGTCTCCTGACGATTCGGCACACTGTCCCCTGACGCTTCGGCGCGCCGTCCTCTGACGATTCGGGGGCCACCGAATCAATCGCCGATGACCGCTCCCGCTTCGTAGCGTCGCCCGCATGCTGGCAATCGACGCGCACGAACTGCGGCGCACCTACCGTTCCCGCACCGGATGGCTGCGCCCGCGCACCACCGAGACCGAGGCCGTCCGCGGTGTCACCTTCCAGGTGCGGCGCGGCGAGCTGTTCGGGCTGCTCGGCCCCAACGGCGCGGGCAAGACCACCACCATCAAGATGCTCAACACGCTGCTGCTGCCCACCGGTGGCGCGGCCCGCGTCCTCGGCCATGACGTCGCCACCGACCCCGTCGCCGTACGCCGCCGCATCGGCTACGTCTTCGGCGGCGACCGGGGGCTGTACGAGCGCCTGTCCGCGCGCGACAACCTCCGCTACTTCGCCGAGCTGTACGGCGTCGAGCCGCGTGAGCAGAAGCGCCGGATCGCCGAACTCCTCGACCTCACCGGGCTGACCGGCAGGGAGAGCGAACGCGTCGAGGGGTACTCGCGCGGTATGCGCCAGCGCCTGCACATCGCCCGCGGGCTGCTGCACCGGCCCGCGGTGCTCTTCCTCGACGAGCCGTCGATCGGCGTCGACCCGGTCGCCGCCCGCGAACTGCGCCGCACCGTCGCGGACCTGCGGGCCGGCGGCACGACCGTGCTGCTCACCACCCATTACATGGCCGAGGCCGACGAGTTGTGCGACCGCATCGCCATCATCGCGGGCGGCGAGATCCGCGCGCTCGACACCCCGGAGCGGCTGAAGGCGCGCGTCCAGGAGCGCGCGATCACCGAGATCGAGGCGTACGGGGCGGCCGAGACGCACCTGGCGGGAATCCGGGCGCTGCCGGGCGTACGCGGTGTCGCCGTCGACGACCGCGGCCATGTCCAGGTGCTGACCGTCCAGGCGGAGCGCGACGCCGATGTGCACGGACCTGTGCTCGGGGCCCTCGACGGGGTCCGGCTCGGCCGGATCACCAGCCGCGAACCCACCCTGGAGGACGCCTACGTGGCGATCGTCGAGGGAGCCGCCGCTCATGACGCGCCGCTCCCGGAGACGGCCGCTGAAACGCCGCTCCCCGAGGTGGCCGCGTAATGCGTGCGACGCGCAGAGCCCTGCGCCTCATCGCCGTCGGCGTCCGCACCCATGTCTCCTACATGTCGCGTTCCCCGCTGGAGATCACTTTCGCCGTCATCGTCCCGATCGTCTACGCGACGCTGGCCGTCTATCTCTTCCGGGCCGCCGACCACCCCGAGCGGCTCCTCGAAGCGTCCGTCGGCGCGGGCCTGATGGGGATCTGGTCGTCGGTGCTGTTCGGCTCGGGAGGAGCGGTGCAGAACCAGCGCTGGCTGGGCACGCTGGAGACCCTGGTGGCCGCACCCGCACCCCTCGGCCTGATCCTCCTGCCGATCACCCTGGCGACCGCGGTCGTCGGCACGTACGCGATGGGCGCGACGCTGCTGTGGGGCACCGTGCTCTACGGGGTGCCGCTGACCTTCGCGCACCCGCTCCTCTTCCTCGTCGCGGTCCCGGTGTGCGTGCTGTCGCTCGGGATGATGGGAATGCTGCTGGCCTCGACGTTCGTGCTGCTGCGCAACGCCAACGCGCTGGCGAACCCGCTCGACCACCCCGTCTGGATGCTCTCGGGGATGCTCGTGCCGATCACCGTCCTGCCTTCCTGGACCCGCCCGCTGTCCTGGGCGCTGCCCACCACCTGGGGCGCACGCGCCGTGCATGCCGCCACCGCCGGGGGCGAGGTCGTCCGGCCGATGCTCATCGGCGTCGGCGTCGGCGCGCTCTGGCTGCTGCTGGCCCTGCTCACCCTGACCCGCGTCGAACGCCGCGCCCGCGCGGCGGCCACCCTCGCCCCCACGTAAGGAGCCGACCATGCGTCATCTCACCCGCACCGCACGCCTCGTCGTGGTCGGCGGCACCATCTCCTACCGGGCGCTGTTCAACTGGACCTCGCCCGCGATGTTCACCGGCACCCTGCTCGCCGGGCCACTGCTCCAACTGGTCTTCTTCACCTTCCTGGGCCGCCAGCTCGGCGTCGCCGACGACCGTTTCTACATCCTCGGCAACGCGGTGCTCGCCTCGTCCACCGCCTGCGTCTACGGCGGCACCATGGCCGTCGCGAACGAACGCCGCTACGGCACGCTCGGCGCGGTGCTGCTCAGCCCGCGCAGCCGGACCGCCCTGTGGACCGGCCGCGCGCTGCCCTACGTCGTCAACGGCCTGTTCGTCACCGTCGTCACCCTCGCCGCCGGCGCCCTGCTGCTGGGGCTGCGGATCCCGGCCGCCGCGCTGCCGGGGCTGGCCGCCGCGATCATCGCGGCCGCCCTGTCGTGCTCGGCGTTCGGGATCACTCTGGGCGCGCTGGGGCTGCGGTTCCGGGACGTCTTCCTCGTGTCGAACGTCGCGAGCGCCGTCCTGCTGCTGCTGACCGGCGCGAACGTGCCGCGCGAGACGCTGCCCGGCTGGATGCGGACGGCCGGCGACCTGCTGCCGCTGACCCATGCGACCGGGGCCGCCCGCGCGCTGGCCGCCGGTGGGACGTGGCGGGCCGCGCTGCCCGGGGTCGGAGCGGAGCTGGGGGTGGCCGCCGGGTACGCGGTGCTGGCCGTCGTCCTGCTGCGCCTCTTCGAGCGCGGCAGTCGCAAACGAGCCACGCTGGATGTGATGTAGCCCTCGGATGTAGGCCGCCATTCACCCGGGGTTCGCCCGGACGCCGTACGGAGGTGCGAGTCTCCGGCGCGAGCCGCAAAAAGGCCGGGGAGAAGTCGAGGGAGAAGGGGGACGGGCATGGAGAGCACACCCGCACTGTTCGCCGGAATGGTCTTCGCGCTGTTCGGGGCGGCGCTTCTGGTCTGGGCGGGGGCGCGCACGGCGGGCCGCGCGCCGGTGACCCAGGGCGGCGGCTCGGCCGGGGCGATCTTGACCATTCTTTTCGGAGCGGTGTCCCTGCTGGCCGGCCTCTGGTGTCTCACACAGGTATAAGCGCACGTCACGCCGCCTGGAAACGGACAGAGCCGCCGGTCCGTGCGGCAGGAATGACGGTTGTCGGGTTACCGTTCGAGTGGCGTTGCGGACTTTTCGCGTTTGACATGGGACCGGGATGTACGGTCACACTCCGCAGCGAACCCCCTTCGACCGGAGAGAAGAGCGAAGTTGTCCCCGACCCGCGAGACCGCAAAGAGCGGCCGCCGACTCGTCATCGTCGAGTCGCCTGCCAAGGCGAAGACGATCAAGAGCTACCTCGGCCCGGGCTACGTGGTCGAGGCCAGCGTCGGGCACATCCGCGACCTCCCCAACGGGGCCGCCGAAGTGCCGGCGGAGTTCAAGGGCCAGCCGTGGGCTCGCCTCGGCGTCAACGTAGACAGTGACTTCGAGCCGATCTACGTCGTCAACGCCGACAAGAAGGCGCAGGTCAAGAAGCTCAAGGACCTGCTCAAGGACTCCGACGAACTCTTCCTCGCCACCGATGAGGACCGCGAGGGCGAGGCCATCGCCTGGCACCTGCAGGAAGTCCTCAAGCCCAAGGTTCCGGTCCGCCGGATGGTCTTCCACGAGATCACCAAGGAAGCCATCCAGGCCGCGGTCGCCAACCCGCGCGAGCTGAACCAGCCGCTCGTCGACGCCCAGGAGACCCGCCGCATCCTCGACCGCCTCTACGGCTACGAGGTCTCGCCGGTCCTGTGGAAGAAGGTCATGCCGCGCCTGTCGGCCGGCCGAGTGCAGTCCGTCGCCACCCGGCTCGTCGTCGAGCGGGAACGTGAGCGCATCGCGTTCCGCACCGCCGAGTACTGGGACCTGAGCGGCACCTTCGCCACCGGCCGTACGGGTGACGCCTCCGACCCGTCGACCGTCTCCGCCCGCCTGACCAGCGTCGACGGACGCCGGATCGCCCAGGGCCGCGACTTCGACGCGTCGACCGGGCAGCTCAAGGACAACGCGACCGTCCTCCACCTGGACGAGGCCAACGCCCGCGCGCTGGCCGCCTCGCTCGCCGACAGCGCCTTCGCCGTCCGCAGCGTCGAGTCCAAGCCCTACCGCCGTTCGCCGTACGCTCCCTTCCGCACCACGACCCTGCAGCAGGAGGCCTCGCGCAAGCTGGGCTTCGGCGCGAAGGCGACGATGCAGGTAGCGCAGAAGCTGTACGAGAACGGCTTCATCACCTATATGCGTACGGACTCCACGACCCTGTCGGAGACCGCGATCAAGGCCGCCCGCGCGCAGGTCACCCAGCTCTACGGAGCCGAGTACCTCCCGGAGAAGCCGCGCGTCTACACCGGCAAGGTGAAGAACGCGCAGGAGGCGCACGAGGCGATCCGCCCCTCCGGCGACCGCTTCCGCACCCCCGCGGAGACCGGCCTGACCGGCGACCAGTTCCGGCTCTACGAGCTGATCTGGATGCGTACCGTCGCGTCCCAGATGAAGGACGCGGTCGGCAACTCCGTCACCGTGAAGATCGGTGGCACGTCGAGCGACGGCCGCGCGGCGGAGTTCTCCGCCTCCGGCAAGATCATCACGTTCCACGGCTTCATGAAGGCCTACGTCGAGGGCGCCGACGACCCGAACGCCGAGCTCGACGACCGCGAGCGGCGCCTGCCGCAGGTCAGCGAGGGCGACGGCCTGACCGCCGAAGAGCTCACCGTCGACGGCCACGCCACCAAGCCGCCGGCCCGCTACACCGAAGCCTCGCTGATCAAGGAGCTCGAAGAGCGCGAGATCGGCCGCCCGTCGACGTACGCGTCGATCATCGGCACGATCCTCGACCGCGGCTACGTCTTCAAGAAGGGCACGGCCCTCGTGCCGTCCTTCCTCTCCTTCGCCGTGGTCAACCTGCTGGAGAAGCACTTCGGCCGGCTCGTCGACTACGACTTCACCGCCTCCATGGAGGAGGACCTCGACCGCATCGCCCGCGGTGAGGCCCAGGCCGTGCCGTGGCTGCGGCACTTCTACTTCGGCGGCGACGACTCCGCGGCCAAGGCCTCCGCCGCCGACGCCGGCAACGGTGACGGCGACCACCTCGGCGGCCTCAAGGAGCTCGTCGAGGACCTCGGCGCCATCGACGCCCGAGAGATCTCCTCCTTCCCCATCGGTGAGGGCATCGTGCTGCGGGTCGGCCGCTACGGCCCGTACATCGAGCGAGGCGAGAAGGGCGAGGAGAACCACCAGCGCGCCGACGTCCACGAGGAGCTGCCGCCGGACGAGCTGTCCGTCGCGTACGCAGAAGAGCTGTTCGCCAAGCCGAGCGGCGACTTCGAGCTGGGCGACGACCCCGAGACCGGCCGCCCGATCATCGCCCGTGACGGCCGCTACGGCCCGTACGTCACCGAGGTCCTGCCCGAGGACACCCCGAAGACCGGCAAGAACGCGATCAAGCCGCGTACCGCGTCGCTCTTCAAGTCCATGCAGCTCGACACCGTGACGCTCGCCGACGCGCTCAAGCTGATGTCGCTCCCGCGCGTCGTCGGCACCGACGCCGAGGGCGTCGAGATCACCGCGCAGAACGGCCGCTACGGCCCGTATCTGAAGAAGGGCACCGACTCGCGCTCCCTGGAGACCGAGGACCAGCTCTTCGACATCACCCTCGACGAGGCGCTGGCGATCTACGCGCAGCCCAAGCAGCGCGGCCGCGCCGCAGCCAAGCCTCCGCTGAAGGAACTGGGCACCGACCCGGTCAGCGAGCGGCCGGTCGTCGTCAAGGACGGCCGCTTCGGCGCGTACGTCACCGACGGCGAGACGAACGCGACCCTGCGGACCGACGACGACGTCGAGACCATCACGCCGGAGCGCGGCTACGAGCTGCTCGCCGAGAAGCGTGCCAAGGGCCCGGCGAAGAAGAAGGCCACGGCGAAGAAGGCTCCCGCCAAGAAGGCCGCGGCGAAGAAGACCACCACGGCCGCCAAGAAGACCGTGGCGAAGAAGACCACGACCAAGAAGGTCGCCGCGAAGAAGACCACGGCGGCGCAGACCACCGAATAACCCGCCGTACTGTCGCGCATCCATGACCCTCCGCCCATTTGTTCGGGCGGGGGGTCATGGTTTTCCGTGCTCCGGATAGGCTGTCCGAATGACGCGAATCGAGCGGCCAAGGGACGTGACCGACGCTTTCGCCGGCGACCTCGCGGCGGACTCGCGCGAGCGGGCGGTAGGCGCCCTCCTGAAGATCCCGCCGCTGCGGAAGCTGTGGGGAGCCCAGCTCACCGGAGGCATCGCCGACCGGCTCGGGATGCTGGTGCTGCTCGTGCTCACCGTGCAGGCCGCGGTCCTCGCCGGGTCCTTCGGCGGCGGCTACCGGGGCGCGGCCTTCGCCGTCGCCGCGGTGCTCGGCGTCCGGCTGGTGTCCACCCTGCTCTTCGGCGCCGTGCTGCTCGGCCCGCTGTCGGCGCTCACCGCGACCGACGGCGCCCTGGACCGCCGCTGGACCATGATCGGCGCGGACGGGGCACGCCTGGCGCTGTTCATCGTCGCCCCGCTGTGGATCACCTGGGTTCCGTCCTCCGCCGTCGTCTGGCTGCTCGTCACCGCTTTCGTGGCCGGTATCGCCGAACGCCTGTGGACGGTCGCCAAGGACGGCGCGGCCCCCGGGCTGCTCCCGGTCCCGACCCCCGGCGACACGGCCGTACGCCCCGCCCCCGACCATCTCGCGACGCTCCACCGCCTCGACCTGCGCACCGGTTTCGTCGCCCTGCCGATCGCCGCGGCCGCGCTCGTCGTCGTGACCCTGCTGAACAGCCTGCTCGCGCTCGTCGTGGACTGGTTCGACCTCCACCAGGTCGCGCTCTCCGCCGACGTCGCCGCCGGGCTGTTCTGCGCGTCCATCGCGATCCTGTACTTCCTCGAACTGCCCGACACCACGACGGTCCGCCCGCACTCCCCGCTCGAAGGCCTCCGGCTCCCCAAGGGACCCGACGGCTCGGAGCGCGGCCGCACGGGCGCCCTCCCGCTCCTCGTCCTGGCCACCGCGGGCGTGGCCGGCTCCATCGCCGGCGCCGTCGCCCTGGCGGTACTGCACGCCGCCGACCTCGGCTTCGGCCCGGTCGGCTTCGGACTCCTCGTCCTGGCGCTGACCGCGGGCACCGTCATCGGCATCCGGGTGGGCCCGCGCACCCTGCCGACCCTCTCGCGCCGCCGCCTGCTGGCGATCGCCATCGCCGTCACCGGCCTCGCGCTGCTGCTCACCGGCCTGGTCCCCGACCAGACCACCGTCCTGCTCCTGGCGGCTCTCGCCGGTACGGCCGCGGGCGTCACCGCCAACACCGGTCACGTCCTCATCGAGCAGGAGGCCGAGGAGCAGCGCCGCGCGCGCACCACCGACCACCTGCACGCCGTCGTCCGCGTCGCGGTCGCCCTCGCCGCCATCGGCGCCCCTGTGCTCGCCGGCCTCATCGGCCCGCACCGCCTCGCCAACGGCCACTTCACCTTCCAGCACGGCGGCGCCGCCTTCACGCTCATGCTGATCGGCGCCCTGCTCCTGCCGGTCGCCGCACTCGTCCTGGGCAAGACCGACGACCGCCAGGGCGTACCGCTCCGCCGCGACCTGCGCGAGGCCCTGCGCGGCGGCGAGCCCGCCGCGGCCCCCTCCGCCACCGGATTCTTCATCGCCATAGAGGGCGGCGACGGCGCCGGGAAGTCCACCCAGGTCGAAGCGCTCGCCGAGTGGATCCGCGCCAAGGGCCACGAGGTCGTCGTCACCCGGGAACCGGGAGCGACCGCCGTCGGCAAGCGGCTGCGCTCGATCCTGCTGGACGTCTCGTCCGCCGGCCTGTCGCACCGCGCCGAGGCGCTGCTGTACGCCGCCGACCGCGCGGAACACGTCGACTCCGTCGTCCGTCCCGCCCTGGAACGCGGCGCCGTCGTGATCTCCGACCGCTACATCGACTCCTCCGTCGCCTACCAGGGCGCCGGCCGCGACCTGGCCCCCACCGAGATCGCCCGCATCTCGCGCTGGGCCACCGACGGACTCGTCCCGAACCTCACCGTGCTCCTCGACGTCTCTCCCGAGGCCGCCCGCGAGCGCTTCACCGAGGCCCCGGACCGGCTCGAGTCCGAGCCCGCCGAATTCCACCAGCGGGTCCGCGCCGGCTTCCTCACCCTCGCCGCCGCCGACCCCTCCCGCTACCTCGTCATCGACGCCGCCCAGGAGCCCGAAGCGGTCACGACCGTCGTACGGCACCGCCTCGACCAGGCGCTGCCGCTCTCCCAGCAGGAGATCGAGGCCCGCGAGGAAGCCCGCCGCCAGGCCGAGGAAGCCGCCCGCATCCGCGCCGAGGAGGAGGCCGCCCGGCTCGCCGAGGAAGCCCGCCTCGAAGCCGAACGCCAGGCCCAACTCGCCCGTCTCCGCGAGGAGGAGGCCGAGCGTCAGCGGGAGGCCGAGGAGGCCGCCCGCCGCGAGGCCGCCGAGCGGGAGGCCGAAGCGGCCCGCCTGCGCGCCGAGGAGGCCGCCCGCCTCGCCGAGGAGGAACGGCTCCGGCTCGCCGCCGAGGAGGCCGCCCGCAGCGCCGAACGGGACCGGCTGCGCCGGCTGGCCGAGGAGGAGTCCAGGCTCCGCGCCGAGGCCGAGGCCCGCCGTCTGGAGAAGCAGCGCAAGGCCGAGGACGCCCTGCGCCGCGCCGAAGAGGCCCGCGCGGCGGCCGCCGCGGCAGCGGCAGCGGCCGGCAACGCCACCCAGACCGTGGAGACGCCTAAGCCGGCGCCCAAGTCCCCGGAACCGGAGACCACGGTCCTCCCGAAGGTCCCCACGCCCCCGGCCTCCGCCGCCGAGACCACGGTGCTGCCCGCGGTCCCGCCCTCCGCCGCGGACGAGACGGCCGTGCTGCCGCCGGTGCGCCCCGAGCCGAAGGACAACGACCCGGCCGACCGCGTCCCGCCGTCCTTCTTCCGCCCGGAAACCCCCGACAACGAGCGCACCCGCGAACTCCCCGCGGTCACCCCCCCAGCCCGCCGCCCCCGCTCCGACTGGGCCGAGGAAACCCCCCTGGACGACCTCCCCACCCTGGCGGACGAACTCCTGGGCACCCACGACGACGAAGACGGCCCGACGGGCCGCCGATAGGCGGTTCCGACGGGGGTGCGGGTACGTCAGCCCCCGCCCCGCCGCTGCGCCACACGCCTCCGGCGAGGTGCGGGTACGTTGGCCCCCACCCCGCCGTCGCGCCTGCGGCGGGCTGTTTCCCACCCACCCGCCCTCTTCGCCTACCGGCGAGGTTCGCGTACATCGCCACCCGGCCCACCGCTGCGCCTGCGGCGGGGGGTGCGCCCAGCCGCGGGCCGGTTGTGACGTGAGGGGACCGGGACCGCAGGGGTGGGGTTTCGAAATGCTGCCGAGCTATTTGTGGGCCGCCAGGCCCGTAAATAGTCGATTTCGAAGCCCCACACCGGAGGCCCGGGCACCGCAACCCAGAACCGGCCCGCTCGAACCGCAACCCGGCAACCCGGCAGAATGGACCCCGTGCGGTACCTGATCCTCGGCACCACGGAAGCACGTGACCCCGCCGGCACCCCCGTCCCCCTCGGCGGCAGCCGGCTCCGCGCCCTGCTCGCCGCCCTGACCCTGCACGCCGACCGCCCCGTCTCCGCCGACGCCCTCATCGCGGAAGTCTGGGGCCCGGACGCCGACCTGCCGCACGACGCGAGCGGCGCCCTCCAAGCGCTCGTATCCCGTCTCCGACGCGCCCTCGGCAAGGACGTCGTCACGTCCGGTCCCGGCGGCTACCGCCTCCTCACCGGACCGGACGACGTCGACCTGCACGTCTTCGAGCGGCTCGCCGCAGAAGGCGCCGCCGCCCTCGAAGCCGGCAACCCGGAGTCCGCCGCGACCACCCTGCGCGAGGCACTCGCGCTGTGGCGCGGCCCGGCGTTCGCGGATCTGCCGGACCGGCTGTCGGCGGCGGCGCGCCCCGAGGCGCTGCGCCTCACCGCGCTGCACCGCAGAATCGACGCGGACCTGGCGTGCGGACGTGCCGCCGAGACACTGCCCCAGCTGCGGGAGCTGGTCGCGGACCACCCGCTGGACGAGCCGTTCCACGTTCAGCTGATCAGGGCGCTGCGCGCCGCGCACCGCTCCGCGGACGCGCTCGTGGCGTACGAACAGGCGCGCAGGACGCTCGCCGACCAGCTGGGCGCGGACCCGGGCCCGGAACTGCGCGCGCTGCACGCACAGCTACTGACAACAGAACAACCACCCACCCCGTCCTCCACCCCCACACCCACACCCACACCCACGCAGCCACCCACGCCACCACCCACACCCCCCAAAGCCCCGCAGGGCAACCTCCGCCCAAGACTCACCAGCTTCGTGGGCCGCGAGGCCGAACTCCTCGAAATCCGCGCCGACGTGGCGCAGTCGCGCCTCGTCACGCTCACCGGCCCCGGCGGCTCCGGCAAGACCCGTCTGTCGGAAGAGGCAGGCGCGGCCCTGACCGGCGCCGGCTACCCGGACGGGGTCTGGATCGCGGAACTGGCCCCGCTCGACCACCCCGCAGCGGTCCCGCAGGCGGTCCTGAGCGCACTCGGCCGCCGCGACACGACGATCTTCGGCGTGGCCCGCGAGGGCATCAAGGGATCGGGCGGCGGTGCGGGCGCCGACTCCGGCGACCCGACCGCGCGCCTGCTGGAGCACTGCGCGCAGCGCCGGCTGCTGCTCGTACTGGACAACTGCGAGCATCTGATCGACGCCGCCGCCGAGTTGGCGGCCGAGCTGCTCGCCGCGTGTCCCGGCGTCACGGTGCTGGCGACGAGCAGGGAGCCGCTGGGAGTGCCGGGCGAGACGGTGCGCCCGGTGGAGCCGCTGTCACCGACGACCGCGCACCGGCTGTTCGCCGAGCGCGCCGTGACCGTGCGCCCGGGGTTCGACTCCGAGCAGGACATCGCGGCCGTCGACGAGATCTGCCGCAGGCTGGACGGTCTGCCGCTGGCGATCGAACTCGCCGCGGCCCGGCTGCGCATGCTGTCCCCGCGGCAGATCGCCGACCGCCTCGACAACCGGTTCCGCCTGCTCACCAGCGGCAGCCGCACGCTCCTGCCGCGCCAGCAGACGCTGCGGGCGGTCGTCGACTGGAGCTGGGACCTGCTGTCGGAGGAGGAGCACTCGGCGCTGCGCAGCCTGAGCGTCTTCGCGGGCGGTTGGACGCTGGCCGCCGCGGAGTCGGTGGTCGGCGGGGACGACGTCATCGAGCTGATCGGCCAGCTGGTCGACAAGTCCCTGGTGGTAGCGGCGCAGCCGGCCAAGGGAGACGAGGGGGACAACGGCGACGAGGACGTCACGGAACTCCAGGCCGACATCCATACCGAGGACGGCGTCCGCTACCGCTTCCTGGAGACGATCCACGAGTACGCGGCCGAACGCGCCCTGGAGCGCCCGCAGGACCTGGCGGCGGCCGCCCGCCGCCACACCGACTACTTCCGCGGCTTCGTGCGCGCCGCCGACCCGCAGCTGCGCACCGCCCGCCAACTGGTCTGGCTGCGCCGGATGGAGGCCGAGCTGGACAACATCCGCGCGGTGCTGCACCGGACGATCACGGCGCACGACGAGGCGGCGGCGCTGACCCTTGCCGTGGACATGGGCTGGTTCTGGTGGCTGCGCAACTACCGGGAGGAGGGCGCCGGTTGGCTCAACCGCATCATCCGGATGAGCGAACCGGGCGAGCAGGACGGCCCGTACTTCTGGGCGCGGATGGATGCCCGGCTGCTGATGTTCTTCGTGAGCACCGACCACGCCTCGGAGGAGTTCCTCAACACCCCGTCGGTGCAGGAGACGGCCGCACTGATCGCCACGGTGTACCGGGACGCGGGGCCTGCCTCGGCCCGCTTCCCGGGCATGCTGTGGCCGATCGCGAGCTACATCGGCGGCGGACACCTGGGGATCCGTGAGAGCACGGACGTGGTCGTCGGCAACTCCCGTGCGTACGGCGACGACTGGGCGCTCGCGGCAGCCCTGCTGTTCCGTACGCACATCACCATCGACCTGCCCGGCGGACTGGCCCGCGCGACCGACGACTGGGACGAGCTGACGACCCTCAGCGGCCGCGTCGGCGACCGTTGGATGCTCGCGCAGGTGCACGGCGCGCGCGCCGAGATGGAGGTCATGTGGGGCGAGTACGCGGCGGCCCGCGCCGACTTCGAGGCGGCGCTCCGGCTCGGCGAGGAGCTGGGCGCGAACGCCGAGGGGCCGTTCCTCGTCGGGAGGATGGCCGAGCTGGCCATCCGTTCGGGTGATGACGCGGAGGCAGAGAAGCTCTGCCGCCGGGCCGAGGAGGGCGCGGAGCAGTTCGGGGTGATGGACGCGCGGAACTACGTCCGCGCCCTGTCGGCTTGGCTGTCGCTGCGCCGCGGCGATGTGGAGCGGGCCCGAGAACTGTCCGAGCTGGCCCGAGCCCAGGCGAGCCAGGGCACTCCGCCGCCGATCTTCGCGGTGGTGCTCGACGGCCTCTTCGCCCGGATCGCGGCCGCGGAGGGCGATCTGTGGGACGCGCTGGTCAAGACCAGCGCCGCGGTGCGGAGGGGCATCGACACGAACTGCACGGAGCCGATGATCGCGGGCCTGCTGGAGTACGGGGCCGAGCTCCTCGTGGCGCTGGACGAGCCGTGGGCGGCCGCCCGGCTGCACGGGGCGTCGTCGGCGCTGCGCGGGGCGCTGCTGCCGCGTACGGTCCCCGAGACGATCAGCTTCCGCGAGGCGGAGGCGGGCGCGCGGACAGCGCTGGGCGACGCCGGGTACGAGGCCGCGAGCGCGGACGGCGAAGGAGCGGACCTGGAGGCCGCGGCGGGCATTCTGGCCGAGGCCGCCACCAGGGCCCCCACGCCGGTCGCGGCCACCGCCGACTCCGCCAGCGCTGCCGCCCCGGTCTCCGCCCCGGCCCCCGCCGGGGAATAGCTCCTCGCCCGGCACCGTTGCTGAATATTGATCATTCAAGCAATTTGGGAGTGTCCGTGAAGGTCGAGATCTACAGCGACATCGCCTGCCCGTGGTGCCACGTCGGCAAGGCCCGCTTCGAGCGCGCCCTCGCCGCCTTCCCGGGGGCCGCGTCCGTCGAAGTGGTCTACCGGCCGTTCCAGCTCGACCCGGCCGCCCCCGAGAAGCCGCGGCCGCACCGCGAGGTGCTGGCCGCGAAGTACGGGCCCCAGGCCCTCGCCATGGACGAGCACATCACCCGGCTCGGCGCGGCCGAAGGCCTGACCTTCGACTTCGACACCGTCGTCGAGAACAACTCGCTGCTCGCCCACCGCCTGCTGCGTTTCGTACTCGACACCTACGGTCACGAAGCGCAGGCCCGCCTCAAGGGCCGGCTCCTGGAGGCCCACTTCGGTGAGGGCCTGGACATCGGTGACCGCGAGCGCCTCGCCGACGCCGCCGTGGCCGTCGGCCTGGACCGCGAGCCGATCGCCGCGTTCCTCGCCGGTGACGACCTCATCGACGAGGTGACCGGGGAGATCGACGAGGCCCGGCAGCTCGGCATCACGGCCGTCCCGACCTTCGTCTTCGAGGGCAAGTGGACGGTCCAGGGTGGCCAGGAGACGTCCACGTTCCTCAGCGCCCTGGAACAGGTCGCGAAGGAGACCGGAACGGTCCTGACCGACCAGGACGGCGGCGCGTGCGCCGACGGCGCCTGCGAGGTCCCGCAGCGGGACCACAACCACTGAATCGGCGGCCCGCCCCGCCCCTGCGCGCTCCGGGCCCTACTGGCAGCTGATCCTGGACTGCGCCCAGTCCGCCACGTTCACGAGCCGGAAGCCATCGGCGGAGTCGACGACCAGCCGGATCGTCTTCTGTCCGGCGATCCCGACGCTGACCGGCACCGCCGCGTCGCCTCCGCGCACCACTTGCGACTGCCACAGCCGTCCGTTGTCGCCGTAGACGGAGAAGCGGACGGCGCCGAGCCCCATCGTCATGTCGTCGACGCCGGCCAGCGCGTCGTACGTCGTGCAGCTGCGGTTGAGGTCGATGAGAACGGACGACGGGGCGCGCACGGTGATGCCGTGGTCGTACTCCTCGCCGCCGATGCTCAAACCCCAGCGGTCCCAGACCCAGCTGCTCTCCCTGAGCCGCACCGTCGGCTTCGTGTTGTCACCGATACCGGTCCACCCCAGTTGGTTGACCTGGAAGACCGCGGGAGCGGGAGGCGGGGCAGGCGTGGGCGTCGGCTTGGGAGCGGGCTTCGGGGCGGGTGACGGCGTGGGGGTCGGCTTCGGCTTCGGCCGCGCGACGGGAACCGCGGGCTTGGGCGTCGGCTTCGGCGCCGGCGGCTTCGGGGCCACGCTCGGCGGTTCGGGGCTCGGCTTCGGCTTGGGGGCGGGCGGTGTCGGCGGCGGCGGTGTGCTGACCGGCGCCATCACCGCCGGTCTGGCCTGCGGCTTCGGAGCGGGCGCGTCGTCCCCGATGTTCATCGCGGCGAACGCGATTCCGGCGGCGGCGACCACCACGCCCGCCACGATGCCGGCCTTCACGGGCGCGCCGAGTCCCTCGGCCGCCGCGCCTCCGCCTGCGGCGCCGGCTCCCGCGCCGCCACTCGACGCGGCGCCCGTCGCGGCCGCTGCCGCACCTCCGGCGGCACCCGCTACTCCGACGCCCGCCACGATGCCGGCCACCTTCGCCGCGTACGCGGCGGCGAACCAGCCGATGACCGCGACCGGCAGCAGGCCCTTGAGCGCCGAGTTGACGTCGGCCAGCTCCAGCGCCGCCGCGCGGCACCGTTCGCACTCCTTGAGGTGCTTGCTCAGCTCCCGGTCCGCGCGCATCCGCAGACCGCCGCGCGCATGCGCGCCGAGCCGGTCCGCGTACCGCGCGCAACTGCCTTCGGTGGTCAGTGTCGAGCTGACGTGGGCCTGCAGATAGGCCTGCCGCAGGCCCTCGCGGGCCCGGTGCGCCAGTACCGCCGTGGCGTTCGCCGTCAGGCCGAGCAGCGGAGCGATCTCGCTCGGGGACTCCTCCTCGACGGCGGTGTGCCACAGCACCGTCTGCCACCGCTCCGGCAGCGTACGGAAGGCCCGGATGGCCAGCGACTGCTCGGCGTCGTGCATGGCGCGGACGTCCGCGCCCAGGTCCAACGTGTCCTCGTTGGCGGACGAGCCCGCCGCCGACACCGCGAACACGGCGAAGTCCTCGACGAGTTGCTCGCGCCGGGCGGTGTTGCCCCAGGACGCGGCGACGCGCCGCACCGTCGTCAACAGGTAGGCGCGCACCGCCGAGTCCGGCCCGCTGCCGCCGCGCACGGCCTGCAGCGTGCGGGCGAACACCTCGCCGGTCAGGTCCTCCGCGGTGTGCGCGTCACGGCAGCAGCTACGGGCATAGCGACGCACCGAGTCGGCGTGCCGCCGGTACAGCTCCTCGTACGAGCTGTCGTCACCACCGCGTACCCGGGCCACCAGATCGGCGTCCGACAGCGGTACTTGAGACTCCGGTTCACGCTGCTCGGGAACCCGGCGCGATGGCAGTCCGCCGCCCGCTTCCGCACTTGCAGCAGCGCTCGACTCGCCGTTTGCCTCGTCCACCGCGCCAGGGTGTCACACCTGGTGCATCCCGAGATGTGCCGCGACAGGGAACCACCCGTCCGAGGAGCATTCGCTCACCGGACCTTCACCTTTGATCGGCTTTTCGCCCGCCTCACTCGATCGGGGAGGTGCTCCAACTGAGCGCGGACGGCGCCGACATGCCCTCCCCGACACGTTCCGCACGGTCTCCGGAACGGTCCGCGGTCCGCTCTCCCGCCCGGTCCGCGGCCGCTGGGCGCGAGCGCAGACCGTCCAGCAGGATTTCCAGCAGCCGCGCGGACGCGGCCGCCTGCTGTGCCGGATCGGGCAGCGAGGGCGCCGCGGTGGCTATGACCAGCAGCACGTCGGCCACCGAGACATCACCGCGCAGTTCGCCCGCGGCACGCGCCCGGTCGACCAACTGCCCGACGACCTCCAGCAGCGCGGGAATCCCCGCGTCGTCCGTTTCTCCGCCAACGTTGGAAACGACAGCGTCGGAAACGCCACCGCCGACAACGCCACCGCCGACAGCGTCACCGTCGGAGACGGCAGCGTCGGAAACGCCACCGTCGAGAACGGCGGCGCCCAGAGCGGCGGTGTCGAGAGCCGGTGCCGTCACGGCCGGTGCGTCAACGGACGGCACCGACTGAACGGTGATTCCGGTCGACAGCTCGCCCGGCTCCACCGCCGCACCCAGCGGCACCCGCTGCTGCGGAACGCGCGCCGCTTCGTCCGACGACGCCCCGGTCCTGACCCGGAGCACCTGCGGCGGCAGCAGCCGCCCGGCGCCCGAGGCGACCGAGGTCCGCAGGAAGCGCGCCAGCGCCGACCACGCCTCGTTCTCCTGCCCCAGAGCGGTCCTTGCCTGCTCGGTCAGCCGGGAGGTCTCCTCCTCGGCGATCCGTCGTACCAGTACGTCCTTGCTCGGGAAGCGCCGGTACACGGTGCCGACGCCGACGCGCGCACGGCGTGCCACGTCCTCCATGGGCGCCCCGTAGCCCAGCTCCCCGAACACCTCACGCGCGGCCCTCAGCACATGTTCCAGATTGCGCTGGGCGTCCACCCGCAGCGGGGTCGCGCGGCTGCTGCCGCCGTTACCCTCCGCGCCTGCCGCCGCTACCGTCCATTGAGAGTCCTGAATGTGCATATGTGTATCCCCCGGTTATGACGTCTCCCCCCGGAGACTCCCCACCCGTAATGATCATCGGCGCACGGCGAACGTACCCCGATGGAGTACGAACATAGTTGAGCCCACGTCAAGAAAGAAGGGGGTCCCTTCCGCCCGGCGCGTCCCCGATCGGAGTAGCGGGCCCGTCCGTTCTTCTTTCACCGGCTTTGCCCGGTCAACGACACATCCCTGACCTGCCGGATCCGCGTATCCGGTGAATCACTGCGGTACGCCCTGTGGACAAACGCCCTTCATCCATTGCGTCATGGAGCAATGACGGAGTCGGCAGCCCAGTCAAGAGCCCAGTCAAGCCCGCGCATTCTCGTGATCGGTGGGGGATACGTCGGTATGTACACCGCCCTGCGCCTGCAGCGGAAGCTGAAGCGCGGCGAAGCGGAAGTGATCGTCGTCGACCCGCAGCCGTATATGACCTACCAGCCGTTCCTCCCCGAGGCGGCCGCCGGGTCGATCTCCCCCCGGCATGTCGTGGTTCCGCTGCGGCGGGTCCTGGACAAGTGCCAGTTGGTGGTGGGCGAGGCGACGCACATCGACCACTCCAAGCGCGTCGCGACCGTGGCGACGCTGGCCACCGAGGAGGAGGGCGCCGCGGGGATCGAGATCCCGTACGACCACCTCGTCCTCGCCCCCGGTTCCGTCTCGCGCACGCTGCCCATTCCCGGCCTCGCCGAGTTCGCCATCGGCTTCAAGACCGTCGAGGAGGCCATCGGCCTGCGCAACCACGTACTGGAGCAGCTCGACATCGCCTCCTCGACGCGCGATGTCGAGGTACGGGACGCGGCGCTCACGTTCGTCTTCGTCGGCGGCGGCTACGCGGGCGTCGAGGCGCTCGCCGAGCTGGAGGACATGGCCCGTTACGCGACGCGGTACTACCACAACCTGCGCCCCGAGGACATGAAGTGGGTGCTCGTCGAGGCCACCGAGAAGATCCTCCCCGAGGTCGGTGAGGAGATGGGCAAGTACGCCATCCGGGAGCTGCGCGCCCGCAACATCGACCTGCGGCTCGGCACCCGCCTGGACTCGTGCGAGAACCGGGTCGCGGTCCTCTCCGACGGCACCCGCCTGCCCACCCGCACCGTCGTCTGGACCGCCGGTGTCAAGCCGCACCCGATCCTCGCCGCCACCGACCTGCCGCTGAACGAGCGCGGCCGGCTCAAGGGCACCGCCACGCTCGGGATCGACGGGGTCGAGGGCGCCTGGGCGGCCGGCGACGCCGCGGCCATCCCGGACCTGACGTCGGAGGAGCCCGGCAAGGAATGCGCCCCCAACGCGCAGCACGCCGTCCGCCAGACCAAGGTGCTCGCCGAGAACATCCTCGCGTCGATCCGCGACCAACCGATGAAGGAGTACCGGCACAAGTACGCCGGCTCCGTCGCCTCCCTCGGCCTGCACAAGGGCGTCGCCCACGTCTACGGACGCAAGCTCAAGGGCTACCCCGCGTGGTTCATGCACCGCGCCTACCACCTCAGCCGGGTGCCCACTTTCAACCGCAAGGCGCGGGTGCTCGCCGAGTGGACGCTGTCCGGTCTTTTCAAGAGGGAAATCGTTTCGCTGGGCTCGCTGGAGCAC
Source organism: Streptomyces sp. NPDC045021 (assembly GCF_056432645.1). NCBI lineage: Bacteria > Bacillati > Actinomycetota > Actinomycetes > Kitasatosporales > Streptomycetaceae > Streptomyces > Streptomyces sp. NPDC045021. The sequence goes on along the minus strand of NZ_JBWKIQ010000002.1, from coordinate 4,707 downwards.
CCGCGCGCCGAGTTCGAACTGGCCGCCGGCGGGCTCCCCAAGCCGGACGCGCCCTGAGCCACGCGATTCCCCCCGGGCCGTGGGTCGGCCACACTGGGCGTGTGACCATGTGTGCGCCAGCACCTGCAAAGCGTGACAAATACGAGGAATCGGACGTTTGCTGAATTCTCCCGGGGAGCGACCCCCCGTACCCCCGCGCAGAGCCAGGTGGTCCGGGCTGCCCCAAGCAACATCACGAGGTGGAACTCGGTGAACCTCACTCGCTGGAGCGCCCGGCTTCCCGGAACGCAGCGCCGTACGGCCGCGGCCGGACGTACACCGGACGCCGCACCCGCCGCCGTAACCGCCGCCGCGGCGACCGGCGGAGCCGTGCCTGCGGCCCGCGCCGAGCACCCGGAAGCGCCGGCGTGCGCCGTCGACGCGCTCTCCGTCCACGACGTCCTCAGCCAGGTCCCGGCGCTCATCGCCATCACCCACGGCGCCGGGCACCGCATCGCGTACGTCAACGAGGCGTACACCGAGGTCTTCGGCCCGCGCAGAACGGGTGAACCCGCCCGCGAAGGACTTCCCGAGCTCGACGAGCTCGGGCTGCTCCCGCTCATGGACCAGGTGCACCGCAGCGGCAAACCGCGCACCGTCAAGGCGCGCAAGGTCACCCTCCCCGACCGCGACCGCTACTTCACCTTCACCTGCACGCCGGTGCACACCGGCGCGGGCCACGACGGCACGCAGGGCGCGCACAGCGCCCAGGGAACCCACGGCACGCAGGACACCGCCGAGGCCAAGCGCGGCGTCCTCGTCTTCGCCGCCGACGTCACGGACCAGGTGCAGGCCGCCGAGCGCCTCCGGGAGAGTGAACGCCGGCTGCACGCCACCGCCGTCACCCTCCAGCGCAGCCTGCTCCCGCAGGAGCTGGAACAGCCCGACGACCTACGCGTTGCCGCCACGTACCAGCCCGGCGGCACCGACGCCGCGGTCGGCGGCGACTGGTACGACGTGATCACCCTCGGCGCCGGCCGTACCGCCCTCGTCATCGGCGACGTCATGGGCCGCGGGGTCCGCGCCGCCGCCGTCATGGGCCAGCTCCGTACCGCGGTCCGCGCCTACGCCCGGCTCGACCTGCCCCCGCACGAGGTCATCCAGCTGCTCGACGGCCTCGCCTCCGAGATCGACGCCACCCAGATCGCCACCTGCGTCTACGCGGTCCACGACCCCAGCGAGGGCCGGCTCTCGTACGCCACCGCCGGCCATCTGCCGATCCTCGTCCGCGACCCCGAGGGCCAGGTGCACCGCACCGACGAGCCCACCGGGCCCCCGCTGGGCACCGGCGGCTGGGTCCACAGCTCCGGATCCATCCCGCTCGGCCCAGGCTCCATGGCGGTGCTCTACACCGACGGGCTGGTCGAGCGGCGCGGCGAGGACATCGATGTCGGCATCGAATCCCTGATGAGCGCCTTCGCCGGGGCCACCGGCACCCCGCAGGTCATCTGCGACCGGCTGCTGCGCGCGCTGGGCGTGACCTCCGAGCACGACGACGACGTCGCCGTCCTGGTCCTGCAGTACCCGGACCACACCGGCGCCGACGCCGAGCTCTTCCGCAACGCCTCGCTGGAACTCCTCGGCGGTATCGAGGCGGCGCCCCGCGCCCGCGCCTTCGCCACCGGCGTCCTGTCCAGCTGGCGCTTCCCCGCGGACCTGCGCGACCTCGGCGTCCTCGCCGCCAGCGAGCTGGTCGCCAACTCGCTGCAGCACGGCACTCCGCCGATGAAGCTCCGGCTTCGCCGCACCGACCGCCGGCTCATCATCGAGGTCACCGACGGCGACGACCACCTGCCGCGCCGCCGCCGCGCGGAACCCGCCGACGAGGCCGGCCGCGGCATCTCGATCATCGCCACGATCGCCTCCAGCTGGGGCTCCCGCCGGACGCCCGGCGGCGGCAAGGCCGTCTGGTGCGAGTTCGCCCTTCCGCGGGGCTGAGAACGACAGCTGCCCCGGCCATGGGCCGGGGCAGCGTCATGCGGTGTCCGTGGTTCTCGGCGGGCGGCCGGTGCTCAGCCTCCGACGGAGGCCTCGACCGGCTGGTTGGGCAGCAGCGGGCGGCTGGGCGCCAGCGGCTCCCGCGGCGCCGGCACGACGGCGTGCGGATTGTCCTGGGCGGGAGTGAGCCCGCGGCCCATCCGGAGCGCCAGCCACGTGATGCCGAGCGAGAACGCGATCAGCATGCCGATGTAGGCGCCCCACATCCCGGCCCCGGCCATCACTCCGCCGACCGCGGGCCCGACCGCGAGGGCGAGCTGCTTCACGAGGGCGAACGCCGAGTTGTACTGGCCGATCATCCGCGCCGGCGCCAGATCGGCGACGAGCGGAGCGACGGTCGGCGACAGCATCGCCTCGCCGAGCCCGAAGAGCGCGTACGTGGAGATCAGCGTCACCGTCGCCACCGCGTGGCTCCCGTGGAGGAGACCGGAGACACCCGCCGCGATCCAGGCGACCGTCCAGATCAGACCGACCGCCGCGATCACCCGGCTGCGCCGCCGCCGCTCGATCTTCTTCAGGATCAGGAACTGCGCCGCGACGATGACGGCCGTGTTCGCCGCGAGGGCGATCCCGAGCGTCGCCGGCTGGATGCGGGTGACCTCGGTCGCGAAGGCCGCCAGCCCCGACTCGAACTGTCCGTAGCAGGCGAAGAACATCACGCCGCCGAGCACGCACAGCTGCACCATGGCCCGGTCCCTGAGCAGCATCCGCCACCCGCCCGGGGCCTTGTCCGACGGCGCGCACTCGATCCGCGACGTCCTCGGCAGCCGTACGGTGCAGACCACGGCGCCGAGCACCAGGAACATCACGGCCTCGATCGAGAACAGCAGCGTGAAGCTGCCGGGCCGCGAGGTGTCGACCATCAGACCGCCGATGAGGCCGCCGATGCCCAGACCGAGGTTGTTCAGGAAGAACTGCGTCGCGAAGGCCCGCGAGCGGGTCTTCGTGGTGGAGCACCACACGATGAGCGTCGCGAGCGAGGGCGCGATGATCGCGACCCCGGCGCCCATGACGGCAGACGCCGCGACCACGGTCACCGCGGTCGTCGCGAGCCCGAACCCCATCGCGCCGATGGAGGCGAGCACGGCACCGGTCATGGCCACGGGCAGCGGCCCCCGCTGGTCGATGGCCCGGCCGGTGAACGGCAGCACGCAGAGCGCGGCCACGGCGTAGGCGGCCAGCACCACCCCGGCCGTCGTCGCACCAAGATCCCGTACCTGCGCCACGTAAATGAACAGGAACGGGACCGTGAAGCCGTTGCCGAACGCGCTCAGCGCGTTGCCCAGCTGGATCCGGCGCAGAGCCGCGCCCATCTCGGTGGTCACACTCACCTACCTAGGTTGTCGTTGAGTCTCGAAGACTTCAGAGTTAAAGTTAGAAGCTAAAGAGTACACAGAGAAGGGCTTTAGCGCCAAGCGGTTACGTGCGATACTCGGCCCATGCCCGCAGCAGACGGCCCCGCCAGTCCCCCGCAAGAGCTGGACCTCGACGAGCAGATCGCGGCCTACCAGCGCGAGTTTCCCGAGGTGGACCCCCAGGTCGAGAAGGTCGTCACGGCCCTGGGCCGGCTCAACCGCCGGATGAACGTCGGCTACGGCCGGCACCTCTCGGCGCTGGGCATCAGCAACGCCGAGTGGGAGGTCCTCAAGGCCCTCGTCGTCGTCGGCAAGCCGTACCGCCTCGGCCCCGGCGACCTCGCCAAGCGGCTCGGCCTCACCCCGGCGGCCATGACCCACCGCATCGACCGCATGGTCACGGAGGGCCTGGTCACCCGGGACCGCGACGAGTCCAACCGGGTCCGGGTCATCGTCGAGCTGACCGACGAGGGCCGCGGCAAGTGGCTGGAGACCATGCGGATGGCCGCCGCCTTCGAGGCCGACCTGCTGCAGGACCTCTCGACGGACGAACGGGCGGTCCTGGGCGAGGTGCTCCAGCGCCTGCTGCGCCGCGTGGAGGTCACCCAGCCGGACGCGGGCGGCCGGCTGGAAGACCTCGACTGACGAGGTCCTGGCAGGGCTCCGACGGGGCCCTGGCGGAGCTGCGCAGGCCGGACGGGCGGGGGTTGACACCCTGCGGATGGCTGCGTAGTGTTCTCCGAGTTGCCCGCCGGTGAACGCCGACGCGATTCGGTCCCGAGGCAGCCACTCCAATGACAACCATTCGAACGAACGACGCTCTGTCGTCTCGTTTTCGTGTGCGTTTTCGGAATGGGAACGGAAAGCGGCCGATTTGGATCGGAAGCCGGAGTTCCGCTAAAGTTTCACTCGTCGGAAGGGCTCAACGGCCCGGCTGACAAGCCCCTCTGACTGGGAGTCAGGCCCGAAAGGTTCTGATAGAGTCGGAATCGCCGGAAAGCGCGAAAGCGCAGAAGGCGAAACCCGCTGACTGGGAATCGGACGCGAAAGTGTCTGATAGAGTCGGAAACACGAAGGGAAGCCCGGAGGGCGCCGGTGACGGCACCAAAGGAAGCGTCCGTTCCTTGAGAACTCAACAGCGTGCCAAAAGTCAACGCCAGACTTAAAACACCCCGGGCGGAACCCATTCGGGTTTCGTTTGGTGGTTCCTTTGAAAAAGACCTTCCGCCCTCCGGTTTTTGACCGGAACTGGTGGGAGGCAATTACACAGCGAGGACGCTGTGCACCACGGGCCTTATTCCGGCCGGTGGTGCCG
>NZ_JBWKIQ010000001.1:969101-1581850 GCF_056432645.1 Streptomyces sp. NPDC045021 | reverse complement strand
GGCTGCCCGGCCCTTCAAGTGGACCAAGACCGCAGACCAGATCATCGACCGGATCTGCCACTACTGCGCCAGGATCTCCGGACCGGCTCACTAGGCCTGGCGCCCCACTGAATCACCAGGACGAACACGCTGCGATCACGCTTTCCAACCGGATAGTGATCAGCGGTCCACCTTGTAGGGCGGCAGGCGGACCCGGGCTGGGCCATCGTGGACTGCCTGTGGACCGATGACCCCGTGTGCGGCCAAAGTGGGCCTCTGGCCTGCACTCCGGAATCAGGCACAAGCGGCCTCCGGAGCCGTGTGCGCTTGCGCCGGCAGCGCGGTACGGTGCCGCCATGATGGAGCTGCCGGCCAACCAAGCCAATGAAGTCAACAGCAGGGAAGCTCTGGTGGCTCACATCCTCGACCTGCGGGCGGATCTCCTCCACCGCGGCGACGAGTGGGAAAACCCCACACTTGAGCAGTACCTGGGAGCGCTGGCGGCCTGGATCGAGTCCGCGCCGAACTGGTATCGGAACTTCGACCAGGAGATGCCGATCCACGGCGACTGGACGTTCCTCGCGCGGGCATTGAGCGCCGCGAAGGTCTACGAGTAGCCGCACGCCGTGCCTGTTGCGTGCCCGGTGGGGCGGTGAACCACGGTCAATCGTGGGCCTGACTGCCCGCTGACCTGGGTTCCGATTGTTGTCGGTTCTGCAGGTCAGAGGCCGCCAGGTGCATGCTTGGCCGGTGATTCCCAAGCTCAGAGGTCAGCAGTGGGCCTGCGGTCCAACTTATGCCGTCCCAAGTCAACATGCGCTCACGCTCATGCGTTCCGGCTACCCAACGAGCGCGTTGACCGCGATGCCGGCGCCAACGAGGCCGAAGGTCGCGAGTCCAGCGATCCATACGGAATAGGCGCGAGGGCGGGCCAACCGCGGCATGGGCACGCCGAGCTGAGCGCACCGATCGCTCAATGGCCTGTGAAGCACCTCCCACCCCCGGTCCCGCTCGAACCTCTCCAGCCAAACCGCGTCCGCGATCGCGCTGAGACGATGCCTCATCAGCAGCTCAACAGACATGAACGCAACCACTGCCGAAAGAAGTCCAGACCCAAGGCGCGCCAGTTGACCAGATCCAGGCCCGAGGGCAATCGTCATCAGGAACGCCTGAGCAGTGAGGGCGACACCTGGCACCTGCCAGACCATCTGATCGAGACCTGCATGCCGGGCCGCGACAACTTGGTACATGACGAGGCGCTCGTCTGGACTCGGTTGCGTTGCCATGTGAGCCTCCACGGAACGGCGTTGGGAAGACGGCTCTGCTCGTGACTGATACCAGCAAGCATCCCTAGTCGCCCTCACTGCTACTGCATCCCTGGTGGTGCGCAGAGACACTTCTGGCTATCCGTGGGCACGCCAAAGGGTAGTAGCGACAGAAGCAGTTCGGACTGCCCGGGTACACCCTCCTCCGTCTCAGTTTCCGTCTCATTCGCTGACGTGCGGCTCGGTTCAGGGGCGTACGCAACGCCGCCGCGCCAGGTGCCCAGAACGGTTCCGAACGCCGATGAACGCAGGCGAATCGCCTCCTGACCTGGTCAAACAGACTTGGAAAGCGTGCTCTCCTGGGCCTGCTTCCGCAAGGATGATCTTGCCTAGCGCTCTACTGCTCCAGAGGTGCGTCGTCCGGGTGAATCGGCGTCAGCACCATCGAAGGCTTCGCGCTGCAGAGGCTCATACTTGCCGACGGGCATCTTTACAGGATGAGCGTATTCGTGGGATGGCGGGAGACAGAGCGTTCGTATCGGGCCGCCTGGGCTGCGGAACGGCCAGGGTACCGTTCGCCTCCGGAGTCGGCCTGCCGGCCGAAGCTCACTCCCATCAACTCGCCTGTCCCCAGCGCGACGCCGCCGACCGCATCAGTGCTGCCACCTGGCGGACGTCACGCGCCGACAGGACCAGTCGCACCCGCCCCGCCCCATCAGGACCGGCGTCCGCGTGCAGCCTCACCTCGGACACATCAACGCCCGACGCCTCTAGTGCGTCAACCAACGCCGCACCGGCATTCGCCGCCTCCCGCCAACCCGCGACGTAGTCCACCCCTCGTACCCACACCATCGCGTCAGGGTCGAACTCCTCCTCGTATCCCGCGTCCCCAGGGTCACCCATCGATTTCAGTCCCTTCACCGCACACTGGCTCAACACTGACCTTGCCGGGGCGTATCGAACACAGGCACGACGACGACCCCGGTACCATCGGCACCAGGGTCCTGAGCAATAGGATTCCTAGCCGGACCACCCCAGTTGCTTCCAGGCGCGAGGGGTGGTCCGGTCTTGCGTCAGCAGTTGTTGAGCACACGGCCCGGCCCCCGAACGCAACAGGGGGTAGTTCAGGGACCGGACCGTTCTCCTCCCCGGCGCGGTCAGCACACCCACGCGGCAGGCCGAGCAGGGGCAGACCACCGCGTGTCATTCGCGCCAGGGAAGCTCAGAACGGAAGCCGCCGGATCCTTCCCGGATCGACGACCCCCCGACCTATGGGGGCAGTGAGCGTCCCTCCCGCGCTTCGGCCGCCACCCGCTCAGCGAACCCGTCCCGCAACCTCCGCAAACCCTCCTGCGCACGGGCATCGGACATCCCGGCAGCGATCCGGGCACGCTCCCCATCCAGCAAGCGGAACAGCCGGCGATCCGTCACGTGGCGCCACCACCACTCCTCCACCACGAACGCTGCCGACGCCACCCACTCACGCACGCCCCTCCCGGTCATGTTCCCTCACCTGTCTTTGAGGCTTTGAAGAAGCAGGTGGTCAGCGCCCGAAACATGACGTGGCCTGACTGACCCGCATGCCGCAGAGCCCACGCCTGCGGGTCATCGGCACTGTCCGCAGGAGCCGATTTCTCGTCGCACGTCGTGCATTCGATCTCGAAGATCGCACCGCTCCCTGAGGTGTCGAGTTGCAGAACCCAGTCCACGAACCGCCACACCGACTTGATCGTCATCCTCAGGCCTTTCGACCGCCGCGCATGACCGTCATCCTGTGCGCGGCGTGCACGCGTAGCGGGGGACCCGCTTTGAAGACCAACACCACCGCTGGACCACCGGCAGCGAACCGGCCCGAGCGAACCGCCTTGACCTCTTGCCACTGGCCGCGAACGCTCACTTGGTCCCCGCTCTTGATTCGCATCGCTATCACGCCCAAGGCCCCATCCGTGAGATCGCAGCGCATAGTTGGCCGGTGAGCGGTCCGGCCGCTACCGACTGCATGGGTGCGGGTGACCTCCCAGGAGCGAGAGGGGAGTCCCGCGTGACGAGAGGCCACCCACCGCTGCGGAGCGTCGCGTCGTCTCCGAGCGGTCACCGAGGCCGCCACCCTGCCCAGTTGATGCTGTGCCGGGCAGGCTGCCTGTAGCGGCGCCGGAGATTTTCGCCGTGCTCACGATGCCGCCCTAGCGCCGAGATCGAAGCGGCAGCAGACGCTCTTGCCGCCCAGCTCACGCGGAGCCCACCAGGTCGCATCCGCCAGGGTTTGAACGATCAACAGGCCACGCCCGCAGTCATCGGGGAATCCCCCAGAAAGCGATCCAGGAACGCCGTCGTCAAGGCTCTCCCCAACGGGGAGCGTCGGAGGTGTGGAGTCCTCGTCCGAGACTTCTGCACACAACCACTTCGGCCAGGCCCACAGGGCGACGCCAACGCGTCGATCACCGCCGATGCTCTTCAACCAACCGTCGGGCGTTGCATGGCTGACGGCATTGCCGACCAGCTCGGACACACAGAGGACCACGTCGTCCGTCAGGTGGGACAGGTCCCAATCCAGCAAGGTCTCTGCTATCAGACGGCGCGCAGACCGAGCTGCGTTGACATCATCAGCGAGCAGCGCGATCGAGCGAAATCGCCCCGGAGCAGAGGCCATAGGCCCCACGGACGCGATCGCAGACGTCAGAATCGGCAGCTCCCGCGTAGGCGAATCCATCGTGCTCTCCTCCGTTCACCGGCGAAGTGTGGTCCGCCGTCGAGTGACCACCAGTGAACGACCGCAAGGAGCAGAGTGGGAGTGTTCGCGAGGGGGTTCAGATGCACACGGGGGTTCGCCATGTTCGCGAGGGAGGTTCGTCCATGGACCCCCTCGGTTCCAAGTGCTGTGACACGATGAACATTTGACGTCACCTTGGGGATGGCAGGAGAGCATGAGCAGGGAACCGAACCGCCGGTTGGCCGATCTCATGGCCGAGGCCGGTGCTTCCAACAAGGGATTGGCAAAGCGCGTCCGCGAAGTCGCCGAGCGGCGGGGCGCACATGTGGGAACAACCCATGTGGTCATACAACGATGGCTTAACGGCGGTGGCATCCAGCCGCAGACCGCCGTCTTTCTCGCCGAGGCGTTGAGCGAGAAGTTGCGCCGGCGGATCGCACCGACGGATCTTGGATTCCAGTTGATTGGGCAGGAGCCGCACTCCTCTGGGAGTACCTACCCAACGACCACTGCCGAAGCGTTGAGCGTCCTGGACGGTCTCAGCCAGCAACGCCCGGAGGATGTCACTCCCGGCGAACTCCTCTTATCCGAGGCGGACACCAGCGCCGGCGTGCTGACGTGGCTGGTGTCCCGACCCGATGGCCTTACGATCGACGCTCCCAACTCTCGACGGGTGGGAATGCGAGATGTATCGGCTGTCCGTACCGCAGCTGAGATGTTCATGCGGCTTGATTTCCTGTACGGCGGCGGCCATGGGCACAAGGCATTGCGTCACTACTTCCGCCATGAAGTGCTGCCTTTGCTCAGTGGAAGCTACAGCGCCAAAGTCGGAACCGCCTTGTTCGGCGCGGCGACGGAGATCTCTCAACTCCTTGCCTGGACTGCCTATGACACGGGGAACCATGCCCTCGCCCATCAGTACCTGATGTCCACTCTGCGGCTGACTCAGGTAGTCGATGACCGCATGATGGGGGCGCGCATCCTTGCCAATATGAGCCACCAGGCGAACTACCTGGGGCAGGTATCGCGTGCGACCCAACTCTCCCGCGCATCCGTGGAGGGTGGCAAGAATCGTTCCACGCCTCGCGCCAAAGCCCTCTTTTCGGCACACGAAGCACGTGCTCTGTCCACTGCACAGAACCACAAGGGTGCCGCACTGGCGATGAACGAGGCCGAGCGGTTTTTCGAACAAGCCGATTCGGCCGAAGACCCCCATTGGCTCTCGTACATGGACGAGGCCGAGCTTGTGGGAGAATTCTGCCATTGCTTTCGTGATCTCAAGAATGGTCCAGAAGCGGTGCGCTTCGCCGAACGAGCAGTCGCCCTGACTGACCCAAAGTACGCGCGGACCTTGGGATTTTGCCGCATGGTTCTGGCTCAGAGCCAACTTCTCAACGGCGAGTTGGAAGCTGCGGTCACTACGGCCGGCCTGGCCGTTGAGGGTGGGGACGCGCTCCAATCCGCCCGGTTCCAACGGTACGTCTCAGACTTTCAACGAGAAGTCTCCGTGCACAGCGGGAATCCGATCGTTCAGCGGTTCGACGAGCAGGTTCGTCATGCAATGGCGCGCTTGGACGACGACTAGCCGCATCAGCCAGGATGCCAGTCGCGGGGTGCATCGTCGTTGCGCAGTGAGGAAATGCGCCGCGCATACTCCTCCGCCACGGCGGAACTTTCATCGATATTTTGCATCAACCACGTGGTCATCTTGAATTCCTGAATACCGCGCAGAGTTGGAAACTCTGGCCACGAACTCAGGTCGCGCCCATAGGCCGATACAAACTCGGCGTACTGTTCGTCGGTCTGCCAACCAAGGCTGCAATGTTCCGTTGCAGTGACCACAAGGTCCCACTCCGGGTGGTCGTAACTGAATCCCTCGAAGTCGATGAGGATGACCTGACCATCCTGGTCAATCATAAGGTTCTGAAGATGGGCGTCTCCATGGACGGGCCCCTTCGGCGAATCGAAGCGCAAATCGGCCAGCCGATCGCGCAGCTCACACCGGCGCTTTCTCAGGAACTCCCGGTCATCCTCTGGAATGCCCGTCGCCGCCTCAATGCGCAACTTCGCCCGACCGAAGGCATTGTAGGGAGGCAGCAGCAGCCCCTCAGGCAGGCGCATCGAGTGGAGGTCTCGCAAGACGGCCCCCAGCTCGCTGTACGTGGCCTCCCGGTCGGCCTCCTTGATGAGGTGCCAGAACGTCACGGGGTGGCCGTCGACTACCTGTGGTTGCTCCAGATCGTCCACCACCCGAGCAGCCGGAAACCCTTCCTGCTCCAGCCAGCGGGACACCTGTACCTCTATCTGTGCGGACGACAGGTAGTCCGGTGTCCGAGCGATGCGCACGATCACCGGGTGTGCCGCAAGGCGGAAAAGCGCGTTCTCGCCAAGGCGGATCATCTGCGCCCCGTCGCTGTCCAGCCCGGCCACGCGGCAGGCCGCAACCATGAGCGCCGTCGCCCGCGCCGACGTAAACGGTTCTCCCGTGCCCCGCGCAGCGTCAGACATGCCGTACCAACTCTCCCCTAGCCGTGCGACTCGCAGCCGCGCGCCGATGAGGCAGTCAGCGGCAGACGGCAGACCCGAGACCGACCGTACCCATGTTGTTGAACTTCAAGTGAGGGCAGGGTGTCCGTAGGCACTTCCGCTCGTACCAAATTCCCTCTGGCGCGGTCACGATCTACGTACATACTGATTGACCTGCCACGTGCGCCGTGCAGCCTGCCAGGGGCGCGGCGCGCCGCTTGAGCTTGCCAACAGGGGAACAGAATGAATGAGTCGGGAAGAGTCGAAGCCTTCAGCGACGGGGTGTTCGCCATCGCGATCACACTGCTCGTACTGGAGATCAAGGTCCCGCCGCACGCGGGGGACCACCTCTGGTCCGCGCTTGGTGAGATGTGGCCGTCATACGCTGCATACGCCGTAACGTTTTTGATCATCGGCATTATGTGGATCAACCATCACACGATCTTCCAGTACATCGCCCGCGTTGATCGAACGTTGCTCTTCCTCAACCTGCTGTTGCTGATGTGTGTGGCCGCGCTGCCCTGGCCCGCCGGCCTGATGGCCGAGTACCTGCGTGAGGGCAAGGGTTCCCATGTCGCAGCCGCTGTCTACAGCCTCTTCATGGTCGCCCACGCGGTGTGTTTTCAGGCGCTGTGGTGGCACCTGACCAAGACCGGTCATCTGTTTGATGACCGAGTCGATGTCGTCGCAGCCAAGGCCACCCGGCGCCGCTTCGCCGTCGGATCTGTGGTGTACCCGATCACGGTTGGTCTGGCGTTCATCTCGGCCCCGCTGACACTGGCGGTACACGGGGTGCTCGCCGTCTACTACGCGTTCAACCAGGTCCCGGTGCCGACGAAGGCACAGGACAAGTCGGCGGAGCCTTCCGGGATCTAGCGAACGACAAATACCGTGTGAAGAAGGATTGACGTGGGTCAACCACCACACGGTCTTCGGGTTCATCGCCCGGGTGGACCGGGTCCTGCTCTTCCTCAATCTGCTGATGCTGATGTGCGTGGCGGCGCTGCCCTGGCCCGCCGCACTGATGGCCGAGTACCTGCGGGGCGGCGACTCCGCGTCCCATGCCGCCGCCGCCGTCTACAGCGGCTTCATGGTCGCGTACGCCCTCACCTTCCAGGCGATGTGGTGGTACCTGACCAAGCGCGGCCACCTCTTCGACGAACGGGTCGACGTCGCGGCCGCGCGCGCCACCAGGATGCGCTTCGCGGTCGGTTCGGTCGTCTACCCGATCGCCGTCGCACTGGCCTTCGTCTCCGCGCCGCTCACCCTGGCCGTGCACGGGCTGCTGGCGGTCTACTACGCCTTCAACCAGGTGCCGGTGCCGACCCGCGGCCAGGAGCCGGAACCGGCCGGGACCACCCCCGAATGAGGCGGTCCCGCCGGGCTGTCACACTCCCAGGCGCTCGCGCAGCCGCCGGCTGCCGAGGATGAGCGCGGCGCCGGCGAGCAGCGCCGGGACGCCCAGCGCCAGGTAGTAGCCCGCGCCCGGGGTGCTGGTCTTGGACAGTTGCACCGCGTGCCCGCCGACGCCCGCGCCGAGGGCCGCCGCGAGCCAGAAGAGACCGATCATCTGGCTGACGAACGTCCTGGGCGCCACCTCGGTGGTGACGCTCATGCCCACCGGGGCGAGCGCCACTTCGCCGCACGCCTGCAGTGCGTACGCCGCGATCAGCCAGAGCGGGGAGACCAGGTGCCCGTCGGAGCCGACCACCGTCGCCAGCGCCATCAGCAGCAGGCTCAGGCCCATCAGCCCCAGCCCGATGCCGAACTTGGCCGGAGCGCCGAGCCGGTCGCCCAGCCGGACCCACAGCCAGGCGGAGACCGGGGCGGCGGCGAGGATGAACAGCGGCACCACCGACTGGAACCAGCTGGCCGGCACCGTGAAGCCGCCGATCGTCCGGTCCGTCCTGACCTTCGCGAAGAGGCTGAGTACGGTGCCGCCCTGGATGTAGAGCATCCAGAAGAACGCGGCCGACAGGAAGAGCCAGATGTAGGACCGGATCTGCTCGCGCTCGCGCGCGGTCACCACCGGGTTGCGCAGCAGCCGGCGGAAGCAGACCACCGGCAGGACGATGGAGAGCAGCCCGCCCAGCGCCAGCACATGGCGCAGGTCGAAGGTGCCGGCGGCGGCGTCGGCACCGTAGACCACGGTCAGCGCCGTCAGGGTGACGGTGGTGAGCCGCTTCACCCGGCGGCGCTCCTCCTCGGTGGCCGGGCGTTCCGGGCGCTGCCCGATGTCCCCGAAGTACCTGCTGCCGCGCAGGAACTGCGCCAGTCCGAGGATCATGCCGACGGCGGCGGCGCCGAAGCCCAGATGCCAGTCCACGGACTCACCGAGCGCACCGCACACGATGGGGGCTGCCACCGCGCTGACCTGGATGCTCATGTAGAAGATCGCGAAGCCGGCGTCCCGTTCGGCCCGGGAGTCACGGGCGTAGCAGGCTGCCAGAACGGTCGCCAGGTTCGGTTTGAGCAGCCCGGTGCCGGCCGCGATGAGGGCCATGCCGATGTAGACGGACGGCACCGCGGGCAGCGCCATCGAGCAGTGTCCGAGCGCGATGAGGACGCCTCCGTAGAGCGTCGCCCGGCGCGCGCCGAGGATCCGGTCGCCGAGCCAGCCGCCGGGGACCGAGGCGAGGAAGACCGTCGCCAGATAGACGCCGAACAGCGCGGTGGCGGTGTCCTCGGACAGTCCGAGACCGCCTTCGGCCTTGGTGGCGGAGGCGTAGAGGAAAAGGATCGCGGCCATCCCGTAGAAGCTGAAGCGCTCCCACATGTCCAGGCCGAAGAGTGTGGTGAACCAGCGTGGCCGACCCAGGAAAGTGCCGCCGAGGGGGCCGGCGGTCTCCTCTCCCGCAGTGGCTGTCGTGGTCGGCGCCGCCATGGGACCTCCTCCGGGGCAGGGCCGGCGGGGGCGCGGCCACTGTGTCCGGTGAGGTTGCCAGGACCCGATCGGGGACGGCTCAAGAACGTTTGAGCCGCCCCGGATCGCTGCGGGTTCCCGGGGCCGGCCAGGAGGGGGCCAGGGGGTCAGAGGCGGTCGGCGGCCTGCTCCTGCGGTTCCACGGCCGGCTCGCGCGGTTCCGCGGCGGGCTTCCAGACGTACGGGGTCGTCGTGGTGACCGGCAGCAGGCCCAGCCGGGCCAGGATCGGACGGCTGTCGTCGGACGCGTCGACCTGGACGTAGCGCAGACCGCGTGCCACGGCGAGCCGGGCGCGGTGGGCGACCAGGGCGCGGTAGATGCCCCGGCCGCGCCAGGCGGCGAGGGTGGAGCCGCCCCACAGCGACGCGAACTCCGTACCGGTGTGCAGCCGCATCCAGGCGGCGGAGACGACCTCGTCGCCCGCCTCGGCGACCACCACGACACACGGGTCGCCCTCGCCGTTCAACTCCCGCTCCAGGGCGTCCGGCAGCCAGCTGTGGTCGTACCCCCAGACCGCTTCCTCCATGACCTGCATCCGCTCCAGATCCGCGCGGGAGGTGACCTCGCGCAGCGTCACGCCCCGCGGCGGCACCGGCTCGGCGGCCAGTGCGGCGGCCTCGCCCACCAGCACCGTCTCCCGTTCCCCCGCGGCGAACCCGGCCGCCGTCAGGCGCTCCGGGAGGTCGGCGGGCAGGTCGTGGCCGTGGTACTTCCACTCCACGGCCTCGCCCAGCGCGGCGAAGTGGTCGCGCTGCGCGGTGATGAACGTGTCGAGCTCCCCGCCCTCCAGTCCGCCGAGGTCGCGGTAGGTGATGAGCCCGCCGTGCCCGGCCAGGACCTGACGGACCACGGGACCGGAGCGTTCCGCCGTCTCGCGCGTCACCCCGCGCGCCCGGAGCTGCTCGTCATAGGCGTCGCGGTACGCCACGGAGCGTTCGTCGATGGTCAAGGTCACAGCCCCCGGTACATGATGTGCAGCCCGACATATCCCTCGTCCGGATGCAGGAAGCCCTCCGGGATCGTGCCCAGGACCTCGAAGCCGAGCGACTCGTACAGCCCCAGGGCCCGGACGTTCGACGCCACGACCGCGTTGAACTGCATCCCGCGGTACCCCTCGGCGCGCGCCCAGCGCAGCGTCTCCTCGGCCAGCGCCCGGCCGACGCCGTGCCCGGAGTGGTCGGGGGCGACCATGAAGCTCGCGCTGGATATGTGGGCGGAGCCGCCCATGTGGTTGGGGTTCATCTTCGCCGTCCCGAGCACCGTCCCGTCCGCACGGACGGCGACCACCGTGCGCGAGGGTGCCCGGAGCATCCACATGTCGCGCGCGGTGGCCTCGTCCAGATCGCGGGGATAGGTGAAGGTGTCCCCCCGGGCCACGATGCCTTGCAGGAACGGCCAGATCGCGGGCCAGTCGTCAGGAGTCACATCTCGGATGAGCATGACGGACATCATGAATGGGGGGCGGCCGAACGCCAGTGGATTTCGGCCGCCCCGGAGGCGGGGTCAGACCGGGTGCACCGTCCCCGCGTAACGCTGCGCGAAGCGCGTGCCGGTGCCCGCGGTGGCGGTGATGTCGTAGCGGCCCGAGTTGGTGGGCCACAGGATCTCGCCGGTGGTGCCCGGGTCGACCCATGCGGTGCGTGCGGCGCCGCCGAAGTCGTTCGGGGTGACGGTGAACAGGACGGGCTCCTTGCCGTCGTTGGCGAGGGTCAGCGCGACGGAGGTGCCGCTCAGCGCGGCGCGCACGGAGGGCACGGCCACGTCGTCCTGGCCGGCCGAGACGACGGTGCCCGCGAAGCGGCGGACGAAGCCGTCGGCGCCGTGCACGGTGAAGTCGTAGCGGCCGTCGGTGTGCGACGCGTCCCAGGTGTACGTGGCCGTGGCGCCGGGCGCGACGGTGAACGGCGTGCCGGAGAACGCCAGCTCGATGTTCGGGTAGACGGTGAAGTGGAAGCCCGTGGAGCCGGTGTTGGCCAGCGTGCAGACGACCTTGCCGGAGGCGCGGTCGACCGTGACATCCGCCCACGGGTGGTAGGGCAGCGGCCGGTGCGGGCGCTCTCCCGGTTCCTGGGACGGCATGCTCTGCGCACCGGTGGCGGGCAGTTTCACCGCGGGCAGCGACTTGTTGGCGTCGGCCTTGGCCATCAGCGCGACGGTGTCCGGCAGTGCCGGTATCGAGTAGTCGGGGTTGGCGAAGTCGAAGCAACTGGTCAGGTCGCCGCAGACGGAGCGCCGCCAGGCCGAGATGTTGGGCTCCTGGACGCCGGTGACGACTTCGAGGAACCGCAGCACGGACGTGTGGTCGAAGACCTGCGAGTTGACGTAGCCGCCGCGCGACCAGGGCGAGGCGGCCCACAACGGCACCCGGTTGCCGAGGCCGATCGGGCGCCCCTGGGCGAACTCCTCGGCCGTGCCGGGCTCGGGGGTCGGCGGGACGACGTGGTCGAAGTAGCCGTCGTTCTCGTCGTACATCACGAGGAAGACGGTGTTCTTCCACACCGCGGGGTTCGACATCAGGGACTGCAGCGCCGTGTTGACGTAGTGCGCGCCGTAGTCGGGGCTGGCGTCCGGGTGTTCGCAGAACAGGTAGGGCGCGACGAGCCAGGAGACGGTCGGCAGGGTGCCGTCCTTGCAGTGCTGGTCGAAGGCGGTCAGGTCCCACTTGGTCATGGCGTTGATGTAACGGGGGTCGGTCGCCGCGAACTTGTGGAACTGCGAGAAGTAGGCGAGCGCGTTGTCGTCGTAGTCGCCGTACCGCTCGTCGAGACTCGGGTTGTGGTAGACGCGCCAGCTCACCGCGTGCGCGGAGAGCCGTTCGGCGTACGTCGTCCAGTCCGCGACCGGGTTCTCGGGCAGCGGGGTGTTGTCGATCCACGGGCCGGTGGTGCCGTCCTTGCCGGGGCCCGCCGTGCCCGACCACAGGTAGAGGCGGTTGGGGTCGGTGGGGCCCGCCATGGAGCAGAAGTAGGCGTCGCAGAGGGTGAACGCGTCGGCGAGCGCGTACTGGTAGGGGATGTCCGCGCGGGTGAAGTACCCCATCGAGCGCTCGCCCTTGGCGGCGACCCACTTGTTCATGGCGCCGCCGTTGATGGCCTGGTGGCTGGTGGACCAGTCGTGGGCGAGGCCGCCCGCGTTCTGGGCGTTGTACTTGGTGGTGTCCATGCGGAAGGGCAGCATCACGTTGCCGTCGGTGCGGCCCGGGTCGGGCTGGCGGAAGACGGAATCGCCGCCCGGGAAGAGCAGCCCCTGCTTGTCGTCGAAGCCGCGCACTCCCTTCATGGCGCCGAAGTAGTGGTCGAAGCTGCGGTTCTCCTGCATGAGGATCACGACGTGCTTCACATCGGCGGGGGTGCCGGTGGCGGCGGCCTCGGCGGTGCCGGTGGCGGGCGCCGCGGCGGCCGTCCCGGTGGCGCCGGGCATCCCGACGGTGGCGGCCGCGCCCGCGGCGGCGGTGGCTCCGACGAAGGAGCGGCGGCTCAGCGGGGTCATGAAGATGCCTCCAGGGTGAAGGTGGCGACGGCGGCGGCGCAGTCGGACGGCCAGCCGTTGGCGGCGGTGCCCGGCGCGGGCTGCGGCCAGCCGGTGACCAGGGTGTGCGCCTCGACGAGGGTCAGCGGGCCGGCGAACTGGACCTGGTCGATACGGTCCTGCGGCTCCTGACCGCTGCCGCGCACCTTGCGCACCGGCGACCAGGTGTTGCCGGGCGACTTCAGCGGATCGGGGTGCGCGGAGCGGAAGGCGTCGATGAGGCCCGCCTGCTTGAGGGCCACGGTGACCGGCCAGCTGAGCGGCCCGACCCCGCTGTGCGCCGCGGCGGTGGCCGCCGTCCAGTCCAGGTGCGAGGGCGAGGCGAGCCCGGCGGCCAGTACGACCGGGGTTCCGGAGGCCAGATCGGTCTTCATCGCGGCGGCCAGCGCCTGTGCCTGCTGGAAACGGACACTCGCCTGCTCGGCGGCTTCGATCTGCGCGGCGGTCTTGCCGTCCTGCGCCGCGTACGGGCCGTAGCTGCTCTCGTCGAGCTGCGCGGCCCACAGCCGTACGGTGCGGCCCGCGGGGAGTTGTATGGCCATACCGGCCGCCGGGAGGGCGGTGGTGGGAGCCGTCACGGTGCCCAGCGGGTAGCGGCTGACGACGCCGAGGCTGCCGGGCGACTGGTACGAGAACCAGCCCAGCGCGTCCGCGAGCGCCTTGGCGGCGGTGCCGCCGGTCTCCTGCAGGGCCAGGACGTCCAGGCCCTGGGTGAGGACGGTGCGCAGCTGCTTCTCCAGCGCGCCGTCGATGTGCGTGCCCGCGTCCCACAGGTTCCAGGACGCGACCTTCAGCCGCTGCGTGGCGGTGGCGGCGCGCACCGGGACCTGCACGGTGAGGCTGTCGGAACCGCCCGCGCTGTCCTTGACGGCGACGGTCAGCACGCCGGGCCGCGCGGGGGCGGTGGCCGGCGCGGTGCCGGTGACGACGCCCGCGGCGCTGACGGACAGCCAGGAGTCACCGCCCGTACGGCTGAACACGGCGCTGCCGGTCGGGGTGCCCGGCGGCCGTATCCACAGCCCGGAGAGCTTGACGGAGACGGCGCCGCCGGCGGTGACGGGCCCGGTGGTGAGCCCGTCGACGACGGCGTGCGGGCGCGGGACGGCAGGCTTGGGGCGGAAGGAGAAGGCGGCGGTCTGCGCCAGGATGCCGTAGCCGTCCTTGGCCAGCAGATACGCCGTGTACGGGCCGCCGGTCAGCGTCGAGGTGTCGAGGACGACGTCACCGGAGGCTCCGGGCACGTACTTCCACACGATCGAGGATCCGGTGCCGGGCTGACGGGCGCCGTCGTAGACGCCGACCCAGTTCTTGGCGTCCGGCGTGTCGGTGGTCCAGTGGAACGTGAGGCGGTCGCCCTCATGGGGGTCGACCGGGGAAGCGAGGGTGAGAGTACTGGGTGGCACGGGGGAGGTTCCTCTCCGCCCGGTGGGCACGCCAGCCTCACGGGCCGACCGGGCTGCACAAGTTGGCTGAACAACTTGGGCTATTCAGTCGGCCCGCGGCACACGCGTCAAGAACTCCGGATGACCAGGAACGGACGTCCGGCAGAACTCACGCCGGTGACGTCAGGTCCAGTACGGAGGGGATTGCGGAAGTACGTCCGGAACCTCCGCGGGTGGAGCGGGAGCGGGCTTCGGGAAGCACTTGAACTCCAGCTTCTCCAGCGCGCGGACCATCTGGGCGGCGCTGAAGTCACGCGGGTCCTGTCGGGTGATGATCGCCCCCACCTGCTTGACGGGGTACGTGCGATTTCCGATCTTCACAGACTCGCCGGTGATGGGTTCGGGCTTGATCCCGCTCATCTTCTGCTCCACCTCGCTTGCCTGCAGATAGAAGGAGACTCCAGCGATGGTGCAGCGGATCATCATGCCTCAGCAAGGGCAGAAGGGACGTAACAGGTACTCCCACGTTGTCACATACCGGCACGATGGCACAGCTCCACCGGATAACGAAGCGGGCCCCGGCCCTGTGGACCGGGGCCCTATCGGGCCTGTGAACGAATTGCGGTAGGGGTCTCAGCCCAGCAGCTCGTAGGCCGGGAGGGTGAGGAAGTCGACGTACTCCTCGTCCAGCGCGGTCTGCAGCAGCAGGTCGTGCGCCTCGGTCCACTTGCCCGCGGCGAAGGCCTCGTCACCGACCTCGGCCCGGATCGCGGCCAGCTCCTGCGCGGCGACGCGCACCACCAGTTCGTGGGTGGCCTTCACCTGCTCGCCGTTGTGCTCGAACACCACACCCGCGTTGATCCACTGCCAGATCTGCGAGCGGGAGATCTCCGCGGTGGCGGCGTCCTCCATCAGGTTGAAGATGGCGACGGCGCCCAGCCCGCGCAGCCACGCCTCGATGTAGCGGGTGCCGACCTGGACCGCGCTCACCAGACCGTCGTACGTCGGCCTGGCGTCCAGCGAGTCGATGGCCAGCAACTGGTCGGCGGTGACGTGGACGTCCTCGCGCAGCCGCTCCTTCTGGTTCGGCCGGTCGCCGAGGACCGCGTCGAAGGAGGCGCGGGCGATCGGCACCAGGTCGGGGTGGGCCACCCAGGAGCCGTCGAAGCCGTCGCCGGCCTCGCGGTCCTTGTCGGCCTTGACCTTCTCGAAGGCGACCTTGTTGACCTCGGCGTCACGGCGCGAGGGGATGAACGCGGCCATCCCGCCGATCGCGTGCGCGCCGCGCTTGTGGCAGGTGCGCACCAGCAGCTCGGTGTACGCGCGCATGAAGGGCGCGGTCATGGTCACCGCGTTGCGGTCCGGCAGGACGTACTTCTCGCCGCCGTCGCGGAAGTTCTTCACGATGGAGAAGAGGTAGTCCCAGCGGCCGGCGTTCAGGCCCGCGGCGTGGTCGCGCAGCTCGTAAAGGATCTCCTCCATCTCGAACGCGGCGGTGATCGTCTCGATGAGCACGGTCGCGCGGACGGTGCCCTGCGGGATGCCCACGTACTCCTGCGCGAAGACGAAGATCTCGTTCCACAGCCGCGCCTCGAGGTGCGACTCGGTCTTGGGCAGGTAGAAGTACGGACCCTTGCCCTTGGCGATCAGCCGCGTCGCGTTGTGGAAGAAGTACAGCCCGAAGTCGACAAAGGCACCGGGGACGGCCTCGCCGTCGACGGTCAGATGCCGCTCCTCCAGGTGCCAGCCGCGCGGGCGCATGACGACGGTGGCGAGCGTGGCCTCGTCCTTCAGCGCGTACGACTTGCCCTGCTCGGTGGAGAAGTCGATCCGGCGCTCGTAGGCGTCGATCAGATTGACCTGGCCGCCGACGACGTTCTCCCAGGTGGGAGCGGAGGCGTCCTCGAAGTCGGCGAGCCAGACCCTGGCGCCGGAGTTCAGCGCGTTGATGGTCATCTTGCGGTCGGTGGGACCGGTGATCTCGACGCGGCGGTCGTTGAGCGCGGCCGGGGCCGGGGCCACCTGCCACTCTCCCGCGCGGACATGTGCGGTGTCCGCGAGGAAGTCCAGGGTGCCGGTACGGGCGATCTCGGCGCGGCGCTCCTTGCGGAGCGCGAGCAGCTCGGCTCGGCGCGGGGCGAAGCGTCGGTGCAGCTCGGCGATGAAGGTCAGAGCCTGCTGCGTCAGCACCTCCTCCGCGCGGGGGACGGGGGGTGCGTCGTCTGCGACGACGGCCGCCGAGGACGGCACTGCTGCGGACATGGCTGACTCCTCTAGGGGACAAAGGGTGCCGAGCGGCCGCCGGGTCGTGGCCCTGGCACGGGGTGCCGGGCCGTACCGGAATACGGGCGCTTCTGCGAGGTGGAGCATAGTATCCGCATTGCGGAAGATCAACGTTTTGTGGCACGCCGTGCAGCGGACGGATCTGCCGATCCGCTGCGGGGCCGCAGAAGGTGCAGGTCATCAGGGGTGTCGATATCGGCGGGGTCGGCGATGTCACCGCACTCGACGAGAGTGATCTCCTCCTCGTGGAGTTTCAGGTACTCGCGGGCCCCCTGATCGGCGGGCGCGCTGTCCGCGATGTCCGCCCAGCGGTCCGCGCCGAACAGCACCGGATGGCCGCGCCGCCCCCCGTACGAGGCCGCCGCCAGGCTCGACGGGCCCCGGTACGCGTTGATGACCCGGGCGACCGCCCCCGCGCCGATCCCCGGCTGGTCCACCAGCGCCACCACGACCGCCTGCGCCCCGGTACCCGCCCGCTGCGCTTCCGTATCCGCCAGCGACCGCAGACCGGCCCGCAGCGACGAGCCCATGCCGCCGGCCCAGTCCGGGTTGTCAACCAGGACGCAGCCCGCCAGATCGGCCCGCTCGCGCACCTCGCCGGCAGCCGCCCCGAGCACGATGTGCACCGGCCCGCACCCCGCCTCGCGCAGCCCGCGCACCGCGTGCTCGACGAGCGGGCGGCCCGCGTACTCCAGCAGCGCCTTCGGCCGGCCGCCCAGCCGCCGGCCGCCACCGGCCGCGAGCAGCAGACCGGCGATGGAGGGAATGGTGGCGGAATCGCTCGGTGCGATGGGTTTCATGCTTCCTCCCTACAGGACGCGGCGGCCGGAGGCGAAGAGGTACACAACGGGCGTTTGGGATCGCGGAGGCGGGCGTACCGCGGGTTTCGGTAGGCTCGGCGCCGTAAGGGACGGGTATTCGCAGGCCAAGGGGCAGACGTGACGAATCATCAGCAGGAACCGGTGCCCGCCACCGTGACGGACAACGCGCCCCCGGATCCTGAGGTCTTCCAACCGCTCACGGACGACGACCCGAAGACCGTTGCCGGATACCTGCTCAGCGCCCGCCTCGGCGCCGGTGGCATGGGCAAGGTGTACCTCTCCTACACGCCCGGCGGCCGGCCGGTGGCGATCAAGGTCATCCGTCCCGAGTTCGCCGAGGACCCCGAGTTCCGCCGCCGGTTCCGCCAGGAGGTGTTGGCCGCGCAGCGCGTGCAGGGCCTCTACACCGCACCGGTGATCGACAGCGACACCGAGGGCCCGCACCCGTGGCTGGCCACCGCCTACGTCGCGGGCCCCTCGCTGCACGCCGCGGTCGCCGATCACGGCGCGATGCCGGTGCCGACCGTTCTGCTTCTCATCGCCGGCATCGCCGAAGCGCTGCAGGTGATCCACCACGCGGGCATCGTGCACCGGGACCTCAAGCCGTCCAACGTGCTGCTCGCGGTCGACGGGCCGCGCGTCATCGACTTCGGCATCGCGCGGGCCGCCGACACCACCGCGCTCACCGGCACCGGTGTCAGCGTCGGCACCCCGTCCTTCATGTCCCCCGAGCAGGCGGCCGGTACGAGCTGCACACCGGCCACCGACATCTTCGCGCTCGGCCAGATCGCGGCCTTCGCCGCGATGGGCGGCGCCGCGTTCGGCGACGGCCCCTCGCACGCCGTCCTCTACCGGATCGTGCACGAGGAGCCGGACCTGTCCGAGCTGCCGGGCGAGCTGCGCGAGATCGTCACCCGCTGCCTCATCAAGGACCCGACGCTGCGGCCGTCCACCGCCCAGATCATCGCGATGTGCGGCCAGGCGTCCAAGGACCCGGCGCTGCGCCGTCCGGACGGCTGGCTGCCGCAGTCGTACGCCGCGGACCTGACGCAGGCGGCCGCGCCGGCGCCGCAGCCGGTCCAGCCTCCCGCCCCGCCGTCGACCCCGCAGCCGGGTCATCCGCCCACCCAGGCGGTGCCCCCGTCCGCGCCCCCACTGCACCCGCCGACCCAGCCGGTGAACCACCAGCCGGTCCACCCGCCGCAGGCGCACCAGCAGCCCGGCCACCCGCAACCCGGTCGGCAGCAGCCTGGTCAGCAGTCGTTCCAGCAGCCGACGCAGCCGGTGCACCCGCAGGCGATGCACCCGCAGCAGCCCCGGCCCCCGGTGGGCGGCTACGCGTACCCGCCCACCCACGGCCCCGGCAGCCCCGGTGGCTTTCTGCCCCTGCCGCCGAAGAAGAAGAAGACGGGCCTGATCATCGCGGGGGTCGTCGTCGCGCTCCTGATCAGCTCCGCCGTGTACTCGGCCGTCCAGAAGAACGACAACAAGGACTCGCCGAGCGCCCAGGGCGGCAAGAGCAGCTCGGCGCCGTCCGCCACCGGCGGCACCAACGGGAACGGGAACGGGAACGGGAACGGGCAGAGCTCGGCTCCGGTGGATCCCAAGCCCCTCTCGTACACCGGCCTCGACATCCCGGCCGACTACACACTGACCTTCGCCGACGAACCGCCGCGCCCGAAGAGGACGGAGGTGGGCGTGTACTACGACGGGGACTTCGGCTACTCGACGGACCACATCGTGGGCGCGGCCGTCGCCACCCACCAGGGCAAGAACACCCTGGCGCTCGTGATGCCCGGCGAACCCGCGACCCTGGCCGGCTGCCGCGCCAACACGCGATACGCCGAGTCGATCAAGAAGGACGCGCTGTCCAAGGGATCGAAGATCTGTGTGACGACCAAGGCGGGGCACATCGGACTGGTGACCATCCGTGGTTTCTCGTCGGCGGGGACAAGTAGCGAATACGTCACCGTGGATCTCACCCTGTGGCGCAACGCCAACCCGCCGCAGGACTGACCGCCCCGGAATTGTCGTCAAGTCGCTTGCCGCACAAGGAAGTTGGCGCGGATTTCGTCGTCCGTATGGCGTCCCGCGCATCGGTTCGCGTTAACTGGGCGCGCCCCGGACTCGCACCGGGGCGCGCGCGGGGGCGCTGGGGGGCGCGCTCGCCGAGGTGTGGGAGGTGGGGGGTGAGGTCGGTGAACGATGAGAGCTGCGGTGGGGCCGCACGGACGGCGGCGGGCATCGGGGCGGCGGACATCAGGGGGGCGGAAGCGTCCGGCGCGGACGATCCCCGGGTGACGGCGCTGCGCCTGTCGGTCGCCCGGGTGCGCCGGGAGCTGGCCGCCCTGCGGTCGGAGTTACCGGACCGAGCGATTGCCGAGGACGAGCTGGGCGCGCTGGCCAATGCCGCGGACGCCGGGATCCTGGAGATCGACCGGATGCGGCACTCGCTGCTGCTGGTCGCGGCGGCGCTGGGCTCGGTGAGCGCGCTAGCAGTGGCCCTGGCCGAGTTGCGCAGGGCCGTCGACCTCTTCGGGTCAGGCTCCGGTGCCGGCCCCGGCGCTGGCGAGGGCGCGTGACAGCTGCCTGGCGATGTCCTGCAGGATCGGGATGATCTTCTCCGTGGCGACCTCGGTCACCCGGCCCGCGGGGCCGGAGATCGAGATGGCCGCGGCGGTGGGGGAGTCGGGGACGGTGACCGCGAGGCAGCGGACCCCGATCTCCTGCTCGTTGTCGTCCACCGCGTAGCCGGCCTCGCGGATCTTCTCCAGCTCGCTTATGAAGTCGTCCGCGTTGGTGATCGTCTTCTCGGTCGCGGCGGGCATCCCGGTGCGGGCGAGCAGCGCCCGGACCTCCTCCGGCGGCACGTGTGCCAGCAGCGCCTTGCCCACGCCGGTGGAGTGCGGCAGCACCCGCCGTCCGACCTCGGTGAACATCCGCATGGAGTGCCGGGACGGCACCTGTGCGACGTAGACGATCTCGTCCCCGTCGAGCAGCGCCATGTTCGCCGTCTCTCCGGTCGTCTCGACCAGCTCGGCGAGGAAGGGGCGGGCCCAGGTGCCGAGCAGCTTGGCGGAGCTCTCGCCGAGCCGGATCAGGCGCGGACCGAGCGCGTAGCGACGGTTCGGCTGCTGCCGTACGTAGCCGCAGTCGACCAGGGTGCGCATCAGCCGGTGGATGGTGGGCAGCGGGAGCCCGCTACTGGCGGAGAGCTCGCTCAAACCGACCTCGCCGCCCGCGTCGGCCATCCGCTCAAGCAGGTCGAAGGCGCGTTCGAGCGACTGAACGCCTCCTGCGCGGTCTGACGACACGTGCGATCTCCTCTGAGCGGTAGATGATTGAGGGGAAGCCTACCGGCCGACCCCGGCTAATTGATCTCTTGAGAGCCTTCTCCTGTAGCTACCTACGGAGGCTGTGGCGAAATGTGAATTCCGCTTTGTGGAATCTTACATGGCCTTGACGGTTCACCGCCCTGTCCTGCACATTCGTTCAACAGAACGTTGAAATTTCGCTCGGTGGAAGACTCGTTCGATCACGCTCGGTCTCGCTCGGTGGAAGAAACAGGAAGGGGAGGGCACGTGGTGGAACTGGTCCTGCGCTCGACTCGGGTCGTCACGCCCGAGGGGGAGCGCCCGGCCGCGGTCGCGGTCAGCGGCGGCACGATCGCCGCTGTGTGGGCGTACGACGCCGACGTCCCGGAGGGGGCCCGGCTCGTCGACCTCGGCGACGACGCTCTGCTCCCGGGCCTGGTCGACACCCATGTGCACATCAACGACCCCGGCCGCACCGAGTGGGAGGGCTTCGCCTCCGCGACCCGCGCCGCCGCCGCCGGCGGCATCACGACCCTGGTCGACATGCCGCTCAACAGCATCCCGCCGACCACGACCGTCGAGAACCTCGCCGTCAAACAGGACACCGCGCGCGGCAAGGTGCACACCGACGTCGGATTCTGGGGCGGCGCCGTCCCCGGCAACGTCAAGGACCTCCAGCCGCTGCACGACGCCGGCGTCTTCGGCTTCAAGTGCTTCCTGCTGCACTCCGGCGTCGACGAGTTCCCGCAGCTCTCCCCGGCGGAGCTGGAGGACGCCCTCACCGAGATCTCCCGCTTCGACGGGCTGCTGATCGTCCACGCCGAGGACCCCCAGCTCATCGACGGCGCTCCGCAGCGCAGCGGCCCGCACTACGCGGACTTCCTCGCCTCCCGGCCCCGCGTCGCCGAGGACGCCGCCATCGAGGGGCTCATCGCCCTCGCCAAGCGGCTGAACGCCCGGGTGCACGTGCTGCACCTGTCGTCGAGCGACGCGCTGCCGCTCATCGCCGCGGCGAAGCGCGAAGGCGTCAAGCTCACCGTCGAGACGTGCCCGCACTTCCTCACCCTCACCGCAGAGGAAGTCCCGGACGGCGCCACCGAGTTCAAGTGCTGCCCGCCGATCCGCGAGGCCGCCAACCAGGACGCCCTCTGGGAGGGCCTGGCCGACGGCACGATCGACTGCATCGTCTCCGACCACTCGCCGTCCACGATCGAGCTCAAGGTGAAGGAGACCGGCGACTTCGCCGCCGCCTGGGGCGGCATCTCCTCGCTCCAGCTCGGGCTGCCCGCCATCTGGACCGAGGCCCGCCGCCGCGGCCACAGCGTCTCCGACGTCGCCCGCTGGATGTCCAAGGCGCCCGCCGCCCTCGTCGGGCTCTCCACCAAGGGCGCCATCGCCGTCGGCTACGACGCCGACTTCGCGGTCCTCGCGCCGGACGAGACGTTCACCGTCGACCCCGCCGAGCTCTACCACCGCAACCGCATCACCGCCTACGCCGGCAAGACCCTGTACGGCGTCGTCCGCAGCACCTGGCTGCGCGGCGAACCGATCGCCGAGAACGGCG
This sequence comes from Streptomyces sp. NPDC045021, assembly GCF_056432645.1. NCBI lineage: Bacteria > Bacillati > Actinomycetota > Actinomycetes > Kitasatosporales > Streptomycetaceae > Streptomyces > Streptomyces sp. NPDC045021. Next base: position 1,559,554 of record NZ_JBWKIQ010000001.1, on the reverse strand, counting down.
TGACCAACGAGCCCACCGGCCGCCTCATCACCCGGGAGAACGCATGACCTCCATGACTTCCTTCACTGGCGATGCGCGGCCGTTCGGTGGGGGTGATCCGTATGCGGATTACCGTCGTGCGGAGTTGCCGTTCACGGATCTGGTGGATCTGGCGGATCGGCGGTTGGGTGCGGGGGTGATCGCGGCGAACGACGAGTTCTTCGCGGAGCGGGAGAATCTGCTGATCCCGGAGCCGGCGCATTTCGATCCGGAGCACTTCGGGCACAAGGGCAAGATCATGGACGGGTGGGAGACCCGCCGCCGCCGGGGTACGGGCACCGATACCCCGCATCCGGTTGACGCGGATCATGACTGGGCGTTGATCCGGTTGGGCGCGCCGGGGGTGATCCGCGGGATCGTGGTGGACACCGCGCACTTCCGGGGCAACTACCCGCAGTCCGTCTCGATCGAGGCGACCGCGCACTCACTGTCGGCGTCGCCGGAAGACCTGCTGGCGGACGGTGTGGAGTGGACGACGATCGTGCCGCGTACCCCGGTGGGGGGTCATGCGGCGAACGGGTTCGTGGTGGAGGTGGATCGGCGGTTCACGCATCTGCGGTTGAACCAGCACCCGGACGGTGGGGTGGCCCGGCTGCGGGTGTATGGGGAGGTGGCTCCGGATCCGGGGTGGTTGGCGGAGCTGGGCACCTTCGACCTGGTGGCGTTGGAGAACGGCGGCACGGTGGAGGACGCGTCGGATCGTTTCTACTCCTCGCCGGTCAACACGATCCTGCCAGGCCGCTCGCGGAAGATGGACGACGGGTGGGAGACGCGCCGGCGCCGGGATAAGGGCAATGACTGGGTGCAGTACCGCCTGGTGGCGCAGGGCGTGATCCGGGCGGTGGAGATCGACACCGCGTATCTGAAGGGGAACTCGGCGGGTTGGGCTGCGCTGTTCGTGCAGAACGACGGGTCGGACGAGTGGACCCAGCTGCTGCCCCGCACCAAGCTCCAGCCCGACACCGTGCACCGCTTCCTGGTCAACCCGGTCCCGGCCACGCGGGTGCGGATCGACATCTTCCCCGACGGCGGCATCTCCCGCCTGCGCCTGCACGGCTCCCTGACCGCACGCGGAGCGGAGCAACTCACCACCCGCACCGAAGAAATCAGCTGAACGCAGGCTGTTTGTAGGTACGTTGACCGCCCCCGGCCGAGCATCGGCCGGGGGCGGTCGGCGTGGGTGACACGCCAGGCCGTTCAGGCCGACTTGTGACGGTGGCACCTCCATGGTGAGCGGCACTGGCGACTGACATAGCCTGTGGCGCGTCGACGAAGCATGACCACCCGTGGGGGACCTCTCGTGAGCACCGTCAAGCCCGTTCGTATGTCCTTCCGGGTACTGCGAAACAACCGCCGTCTGCTGGTGTTCCCGCTGCTCAGCGGTGTTGCGCTGGTGCTGATAGCCGGCGGCGTGGCGGTGCCGACGCTCCTTCTGGACGGGGCCGAGTCGTCGCCGTCCACCTTCGACGCCATCTACGTGGGCGTCGGCTATCTCCTGCTGGGATTCGTGCTCACGCTCTGCAGCGCCGCGATGATCTGCGCGGTCGACGACGTGCTGCGGGGAGAGCCGGTCCGGATCGGCGCGAACTGTAGCCGAGCGTTGCGCCACTGGCGACGGCTGCTGGCGTGGAGTCTGCTCAGCACGACGGTTCTGCTGCTCATCCGACAGCTGGAGCGGATCCCGGTCGTCGGCTGGATCCTGGGCGAACTGTTCAGCGCCGGCTGGGCCGTCGCCACCTACCTGGCGCTGCCGGCCATGATGATCGACGGCCTCGGGGTGGTCGAGGGCACCCGGCGGTCGGCGCGGATGCTGCGCGAGACGTTCTCCCGGCAGGTGTACGGCTCGCTGTGGATCGCGCTGCCGATGGTCCTCGCAGTGATCGTCGGATTTGTGGCATTCATGCTCGGAGTGGAGTCGAACAGCATGGGGCCCGCCATCGCGGGCGGCCTGTTCGCCGCCCTGCTGCTGATCTGCACGCTGCTGGTAGGCGCCACGGTCTCCGGGATCTTCCGCACGATGCTCTACCGGGACGCCGCGGCTGCAGCGTAATCCTTCGGCTCGGGGGGCCTCGGGGGGTTCGGGCGGGGCGGGGGATGGCCCCGGCGCTGCGCTCCCCTTGTCGCCGGATGGAGCTCGCGGCCGGTTGAGGGTCCGGCATCCGTCCTCCCCGTGCGGGACGGATGCCGGGCGCCGGTTTCAGGCCGCGCGGCGGGCGCGGCGGTGGTGGGCGGCGATGATGTCGGCGTAGCGGCGGCCGCTGCCCTTGATGGTGCGCTTCTGCGTCGGGTAGTCGACGTGGATCAGGCCGAAGCGCTTGTCGTATCCGTAGGCCCACTCGAAGTTGTCCAGCAGCGACCAGGCGAAGTAGCCGGCCAGCGGGGCGCCGCGGCGTACCGCTCGGGCGCAGGCGGCGAGGTGCTCCTCCAGGTAGGCCTGCCGCTCGGGGTCGTCGACCTGGCCGTCGGGGCCGACGGTGTCGGGGTAGGCCGAGCCGTTCTCGGTGACGAAGATCCGCTGGGCCCCGTACTCCTCGGAGACGCGGACGAGCAGCTGCTCCAGGCCGTCGCCGTACACCTCCCAGTCCATCGCCGTGCGCCGGACGCCCGGCAGGTAGACCTGCTTGGCGCGCGGCGGCAGGCCGGTGGGGTCGTCGGCGATGACGTTGCGGAAGTAGTAGTTGACGCCGAGCCAGTCGAGCGGGGCCGCGATGCTGTCGAGGTCGCCGACCTGGATCGGGAGGTCGACGCCGTACAGGTCGACCATGTCCTGCGGGTAGCCGCGGCCGTGGATCGGGTCGAGCCACCAGCGGTTGGTGTGGCCGTCGGCGCGGATCGCGGCGGCCTGGTCGGCCTCGCGGTCGGTGGCCGGCTCGCAGGGGCTGAGGTTGTTGACGATGCCGATGCGGGCGTTCGGGTTGGCGGCGCGGATCGCCTGGACGGCGAGCCCGTGCCCCAGGTGCAGGTGGTACGAGGAACGGACCGCGGCCGTGATGTCGGTGAGGCCGGGCGCCATCTTGCCTTCGAGATGGCCGATCCAGGACGAGCAGAGCGGCTCGTTGAGCGTCGCCCAGTCGTTGACGCGGTCGCCGAGGGCCTCGGCGACCACCGAGGCGTACTCGCCGAACCGTTCCGCGGTCTCGCGCTCCGGCCAGCCGCCCCGGTCCTGCTGGGCCTGTGGGAGGTCCCAGTGGTAGAGGGTCGGGAAGGGGGTGATGCCCGCTTCGAGGAGGGAGTCGGTGAGCCGGTCGTAGAAGGCGAGTCCCGCCGCGTTGACCTGCCCGCCGCCCTGCGGCATGACGCGGGGCCAGGCGATGGAGAACCGGTAGGCGTCCAGGCCGAGATCGCCCATGAGGGAGATGTCCTCGGGTACCCGGTGGTAGTGGTCGCAGGCCACGTCGCCGGTGTCACCGTCCGCCACCTTGCCCGGGGTGTGGGAGAAGGTGTCCCAGATCGAGGGGGCCCGGCCGTCCTCGTCCACCGCGCCTTCTATCTGGTAGGCGGCGGTGGCCGCGCCCCAGATGAAGTCGGCGGGGAGAGCGCTGAGGTCGTTCACGAGCAGCCTTTCGGTGGTGGTCACTTGACGGCGCCGGCGGTCAGTCCGACGACCAGGTAGCGCTGGAGCAGCAGGAATCCGGCGACCACGGGCACGCTCACGACGAGTGAGGCGGCCATGACCTGATTCCAGTACACGTCGGTCTGGGTGGCGTATCCCTGCAGGCCGACGGCGAGGGTGCGGGTGGTGTCGTTCGTCATGACCGACGCGAAGAGCACCTCGCCCCAGGCCGTCATGAAGGCGTACACCGACACCGCGACGATGCCGGGGACCGCGGCCGGGACGACGACGCGGAAGAGCGCGCCGAGCGGGCCGCAGCCGTCCACCATCGCGGCCTCGTCGAGATCGCGCGGGATGGAGTCGAAGTAGCCGACGAGCATCCAGATGGAGAAGGGGAGCGAGAACGTCAGATAGGTGAGGATGAGGCCGCCGCGGCTGCCGTACAGGGCGATCCCCGTCGAGTTCCCGATGTTGACGAAGATCAGGAAGAGCGGGAGGAGGAAGAGGATGCCCGGGAACATCTGGGTGGAGAGCACCGTCACCGTGAAGAACTTGCGGCCCTTGAAGCGGTAGCGGCTGACGGCGTACGCGGCGAAGATCGCCACGGCCACCGAGGCCACGGTCGCGCTGACCGAGACGATCACCGAGTTCACGAAGTACTTGGCGAGCGGGACCGTGTGCCAGATGTCGATGTACGGCCGGAACGTGAAGCCGCTCGGGATCCACTTGAAGGAACCCTGCACGTCCTGCAGCGGCTTCAGCGAGGAGCTGAGCATCACGTACACCGGGGCGAGCGTGAAGACCGTGAGCAGGGTGAGGAAGATCCGCCGGGTCCAGATGAACGACTTCGGCTGCGCCATCGGTGATGGGTGAGGGGGTTTACGCATCGGCCGCATCCCTCCTGCGTGACGTGACGAGCAGATAGATGGCCGTGACGAACAGCAGGAACAGCAGCAGGAGTACGGACATGGCCGAGCCGGAGCCGAAGTTCCAGGTGATGAAGGAGGACTGGTAGATGTGGATGGAGATCAGGTCGGCGGCCTCCGGCGCCGATCGGCCGAACAGCACGTACGGGGTGTTGAAGTCGTTGAACGTCCACAGGAAGAGCACCAGCACCAGCACCTGGTTGACCGGCCGCAGCGACGGCAGGGTGATCCGGCGGATCTGCTGCCAGACGCCCGCGCCGTCCATCGACGCCGCCTCGTACAGCTCGCGCGGGATGTTCTGCAGCCCGGCCATCAGGCACAGGAAGGCGAACGGCCACGAGCGCCATACGGAGACGGTGACGAGGGCGGTGAAGCTGTTGTCGCCGATCAGCCAGAACGACCGCTCGGAGGTGAGGTGCAGCTGGTCGTGGATCACGTGGTTGATCAGGCCCGTGTCGCGCTGGAACATGAACGACCAGGTGATGACGGCCGCGTAGACCGGCAGCGCGTACGGGACCAGGAAGATCGCCCGCAGGAATCCCCGGCCGCGGAAGGCGTCCTGCATGAGGATCGCCGCCGCGGTGCCGAGGAGCCAGGACAGCCCCACGGCGAGGACGGTGAAGCACAGCGTGACCCAGAACGAGTGCAGTAGTGCCTGGCCGACCGGGGCGTCGAAGTCCACCGCCACGCGGTAGTTGTCCAGGCCGGCCCAGGGCGCCGCGCCCCAGTCGCGGATGAAGAACTGGGTCAGCTGTTTGAAGCTCATCACGATGCCGACGATCATCGGGATGAGGTGGATCAGGAGTTCGAGCAGGAGCGCGGGAAGCAGGAGCAGGTAGGGCAGGCCGATCCGGCGCAGTCGCGCGATCACGAGGCCGGCATCTGCTGCTGGGCCTTGGTGAGGGCGGCCTTCACGGAATCGGTGGTGACGTCCTTGCCTGAGGCGGCCTGCGCGAAGAGCTCCTTCATCGCGGTGCCGACGAGCGTCTCGAACTGGCTCTCGTTGGGGACCTGCGGCAGCGGGGCGGCGCTCTTGGCGAGCACCTCGGCCAGCGTCTTCAGGTCGGGGGTGGAGAACGCCGGGTCGCTCTGCGCGTCCTTGACCGGCGGCAGTGAGCCGTAGGTGGCGTTGAGGATCTTCTGCTCGGCGGGGCTGGTCATGAAGTTGACGAACTTCAGGGAGCCGTCGAGGTTCTTGGAGTTCTTGAAGACGGCGAGGTTGATGCCGGCGACCATCGAGTTGACGGCCGTCGCACCGGTGGCGCCCGCGGTCTGGAACGGAACCGGCGCCACGCCGTAGTCTTCGGGCTTCATGCCGTGGGACTTCAGCGAGGAGGCGGCGGCCTGCCACATCAGCATGCCGGCCTTGCCGGTCGCGAAGTCGGCGAGGGACTGGTTGGCGGCGTACTCGGCGTTGCCGGGTGCCGCGATCTTGTCCTTGCCGATGAAGTCGATGTACTGCTTGACGGCGGCGACGTTCTCCGGGGTGTCGAACGTGGCCTTGCCGGAGGCGTCGAAGAAGTCCGAACCGTGCTGCTTGGCGAGGACGAAGGCGTGGTGGATGTTCTCCGAGCCGTTGCCGCCCTCGACGGCGAGGCCGTACTTGCCGTCCTTGGTGAGCTTCTTGCCGTCGGCGACCAACTCGTCCCACGTCGTGGGCGGGGCGGCTATGCCCGCGTCGGCGAACATCTTCTTGTTGTAGTAGAGCCCGTAGGCCAGCGAGTACAGCGGGACGGCGGCCGGGTCCTTGCCCTGCGCGCCGGCCGCGGCGAGCGCGGCGCTGACGAAGCGGTCCCTGCCGCCGATCTTCGAGAAGGTGGCGGCGTCGAACGGGAGCAGCGCGCCGGTGGCCTGGAGCGAGGCGGACCAGGTGTTGCCGATGTTCAGCACGTCCGGGCCCTGGCCCGAAGTGGCCGCGGCCAGGATTCTGTTGAGCAGGTCGGACCAGGGGACGACCTCCAGCTTGACCTTGATCCCGGTCTGCTGCTCGAACTTCTTGAGCTCGGGTTCCAGGACCTGCTTGTCGTTCTCCAGGCTGGTGCCCTGGTTGCTCGCCCAGTAGGTCAGCGTCTTGGGGCTGCTGTTGCCGCCGCTGTCGTTGCTGCTGGAGCCGCCGCCGCAGGCGGAGGCGGTGAGTGCCATCGCTGCGGCGATGGCGGTGGCCGCGACTGCCCGGTGGTAGGTACGCATGACGGTCCCCTCTCAGGGGTGGGATCGCTACGGGAACGTGAACGGGACGGGTCTGGTCTGGTGCGGAACCTGACAGGAACGGGTCCGAAAGACGTCAGGAACGGGTCTGGAACGGGTGTGGATCGGGTCGGGAACGGGTCTCGATCGGTTCAAGAAGTGAACAGGCGCCGTGTCTTATTTCAGGGCGTGATTTAACTTGTGAGAAAAGGTGGCGTCAAGACTTCGCGCACCGATAGATTTCAGCCGGGGAGCCAGGGGAGGAGGACCGGATGGCAGATCGAGGCAAACGAACCGTGCGTGACCTGCGGCGCGGCAACCGGTCGGCGCTGCTGCGCCACCTGTATTTCGAAGGACCACTCAGTCGCCAGGAGTTGGGACGGGACTCCGGGCTGAGCGCGGGATCGATCAGCAATGTCGTCGGCGACCTGATCGCCGACGGGCTGGTCGAGGAGGCCGGCTCCGTCGATTCGGACGGCGGACGGCCGCGGATCCTGCTCAAGGTCGCCGCCGGTTACGGCTGCGTCGTGGGGGTGGACGTCGGCGAGACCCGGGTCAGGGTCGAGCTGTTCGACCTCGCCCTCACCGAACTCGCCGCGGCGGACCTGCCGCTGTCGGACAGCGGCCACGACGTCGACCACGTCGTACGGCTGATTCTCGACGGTCTGTCGGCCGTCGTGCGTGACGCCGGCATCTCCGAGAGCGATGTGCTCGGGGTGGGTGTCGGGGTCCCCGGCATCGTCGAGCAGGGTGACGGCGCCGGCGGATCGGGCGGTCCGGGTGGCCCAGGCGCTCCGGGCGGCTCGGGCGTCGACCTCGGCAGCGGCGAGGGCATCGTCGTGCACGGTCAGACCATCGGCTGGAACGCGGTCCCGTTCGGTCGCCTGCTGCGGGCCGGCACGGACCTGCCGCTGTACATCGACAACGGCGCGAAGACGCTCGGCCAGGCCGAGATGTGGTTCGGCGCGGGCCGCGGCGCGAGCAGCGCCGTCATCGCGCTGCTCGGCTCGGGGGTCGGCGCCTGCGTCGTCGCCGACGGCAAGCCGTACCGGGGAGCCACCAGCAGCGCGGGGGAGTGGGGCCACACCACGCTCCAGGTCGGCGGCCGGCTCTGCCGCTGCGGCGCCCGCGGCTGCCTGGAGGCCTACGTCGGCGCCGAGGCGCTGCTGGAACGCTGGGGTCGGGCCCCGGAGGGGCAGAGCGAGGAAGCGGGCCTCACCGCCCTGCTGACCGCCGCCGACCACGACCCGTCCGCGGCCGCGCTCCTTGCGGAGACCGCCGAGTACCTCGGCGCGGGCATCGCCGACCTGATCAATCTCTTCAATCCCGAGCGCATCGTGATCGGCGGCTGGGCCGGGCTCATGATCGGCCCCCGGCTGCTGCCGGCCGTCCGCGAGGCGGCGGTGGCCTATGCGCTGCACCACCCCTGCGCCCAGACCTCCATCGAGATGGGACGGCTCGGACCCGACGCGGTCACGGTCGGCGCGGCCACCCTGCCGCTGGCCAGACTCCTCGACTCGGGCGGCGCGCCATGGAACCGGAACCCAACCGTCCGGGAGGCCCGACTGGAGGTACGTTGACGAAGCGGGAGTCATCCCGACTGCTCCCGCCTCGTCGCACCTCGCCTCGCCAAGGAGTCCCGCCGTGACCCTGCAACAGCAGATCGTCGGCAATGCCATGCAGATGGCCGTATGCACCCTTCAACCAGGTCAGACGGTGTACTGCGAGGCCGGGAAGTTCCTGTTCAAGACGTCGAACGTCGCCATGGAGACCCGGCTGTCGGGACCGGGCGCCGCCCAGCAGGGCGGCGGCGCGGCCGGCGGCATGGGCGGCATGCTGCGCCAGGCCATGGGCACCGCCATGCAGGCGGGGCAGCGGGCCATGGCGGGCGAGAGCCTCGCCTTCCAGTACTTCTCCGCGTCCGGCGGCGAGGGCACCGTCGGCTTCGCCGGCGTGCTGCCCGGCGAGATGCGGGCCCTGGAGCTGGACGGCGCGCGGGCCTGGTTCGCCGAGAAGGACGCCTTCGTGGCCGCCGAGTCGACCGTCCACTTCGGTATCGCCTTCCAGGGCGGACGGTCCGGTCGCAGCGGCGGTGAGGGCTTCATCCTGGAGAAGTTCACCGGACACGGCACCGTGATCATCGCGGGCGCCGGGAACTTCATCGACCTCAACCCGGCGGACTTCGGCGGCCGGATCGAGGTCGACACGGGCTGCATCGTGGCCTTCGAGGAGGGCATCGAGTACGGGGTGCAGCGGATCGGCGGCCTCGACCGGCAGGGACTGATGAACGCGGTCTTCGGCGGCGAGGGGCTGTCGCTGGCCACCCTGGAGGGCAACGGCCGCGTCATCCTGCAGTCGATGACGATCGAGGGCCTGGCCAACGCGCTGAAGAAGGCCCAGGGCGGCGACAAGCAGGGACCGACCGGCGGGCTGTTCTCCACCCACGCGGGCTGACCGTACGGTCGGCGCGGGGCTGACCTGATGGTCCCGCGTGCGCCGGCCGGACGGTCCCCCACACGTTCCCGCGCGAGTGCTCGCGGTCCGGGCGCGCCCGGTTAACTCCTGGAAAACAGTGCGTCGTTGGGATTGACGGGACCACGTCTACGCGCGTCATTGTGGTGCACATGAGAACCCCACGTCTCACACGTATCGGCGCGCTCGCCGTCCTCGCGGGCACCCTCCTCGTCGGCGGACCGGCGGTCGCCGCCTCTCCGGCCTCCCTCGCCCCCACCTCCGTCGCGGCCGGTTCGTCCGCCACGGTCTCGATCAACGCGGTCGGCAGCATCTGCTATTCGGCGCTGCCGTCGCAGGCCCACCACACGCTCGACCTCATCGACGCCGGCGGGCCGTTCCCGTACTCGCAGGACGGCGTCGTGTTCCGGAACCAGGAACACCTGCTGCCCAGCCACACCAGCGGTTACTACCACGAGTACACCGTCGTCACCCCCGGGTCGCCGACCCGCGGCGCCCGCCGGATCATCACCGGCCGGGCGGTCGACGAGGATTACTACACCGCCGACCACTACGCGTCGTTCAAGCTGGTCAAGTTCGGCTGCTGAGCTCTCACCCGACCCTGTCCGCACGAAGTCCGCACGAAGTCCGCACCAAGTGCGCGGGGCGTGCGCCGGACTCCCCTCCGGCGCCCGCCCCGCGCTTTCGCGTGTTACAGACCGGATACATCCCCGCGAACCGCAGGCATCGATGTCAGAGCCACCCGATAGCGTTCCGGGAGACGATGATTCGCCCCCGTTCCACAGCACCGAGGAAGGACGGCGATCCGCCGTGTACCGCTGGGAGATCACCCGGGCCGCGCTGGCCCAGCGGGTTTTCGCCATCGTTCGCAGCGAGAGCTACGACCAGGCCGCCGCGGTGGCCGACATGCTGCTCTCCGCCGGGCTGACCACGCTGGAGATCTCGCTCACCACGCCCTTCGCGCTCGAAGCCGTGACCACCCTCGTCCGCGAGGTCGGCGATGACGCGATCATCGGCGCGGGCACCGTACTGGACGCCACCTCCGCGCGGATGGCCGTCGACGCCGGAGCCCGCTTCCTTGTCTCGCCGAGCCTGGACGAGGGCGTGGTACGGACCGGCCACCGGTACGGCGTCCCGGTCTTTCCCGGCGTCGCGACCCCCACCGAGATGGTCCGCGCCATGGAACTCGGCGCGGACGCGCTCAAGCTCTTCCCCGCCTCCGGCTACGACCCCGGCTGGATCAAGGACGTGCGCGCCGCCCTCCCGCAGGCCGCCCTGCTGCCCGCCGGCGGCATCACGCTCGACACCGCACCGGAGTGGATCGCGGCGGGTGCCGTCGCCGTCGGCATGGGACCGGAGCTCACCGAAGGCGACCGCGACACCGTCGCCAAGCGCCTGACCGAGCTGCTGGCCCGCCTGGCGGACGCCCGCTGACGCGGCTCCGCCGTCCTCCTGCGGTACTCCTCCGCGCCCCCGCGTACTCCTCCGTGAGACGGAGGCGCTCTCCGCCGACAAGCGGCTACTGTGCGGAACAGGGCAAACCGGCCTGGCCAGGGGGAGGTTGTGGGTATGTCCGAGATCGTCGATCTGACCGCCTACGGCGAGGAGTTCACCGCCGATCCGTACCCGATCTACGCCAAGTTGCGGGAACAGGGCCCGGTCCACCGGGTCCGCACCGTCGACAACGGCGACCTGTGGCTCGTCGTCGGCCATGAGGCGGTGCGTTCGGCGCTCGCCGACCCCCGGTTCAGCAAGAGCTGGCGCACCTTGGACCCGCTCGCGGAACCGGGCGCCATCAGCGCCAACATGCTGGAGGCCGACGCGCCGCAGCACACCCGGCTCCGCAAGCTGGTGGCCAAGGAGTTCACCTCCCGCCGCGTCGAGGCGCTGCGCCCCCGCGTCCAGCAGATCACCGACGAACTGCTCGACGAGATGCTGCCGCTGGGCCGTGCCGACCTCGTCGACTCCCTCGCCTTTCCGCTCCCGATGACCGTCATCTGCGAGCTGCTCGGCGTCCCGTCGCTGGACCGCGACGCGTTCCGGCGCTGGTCCAACGTGATCGTCGGGCAGTCCGGCGGCGAGTCGGAGGCCGCCGCGGTGGAGGCCATGGGCGCCTACCTGGTGGAGCTCATCGAGGACAAACGGTGCAGCGCCCCTGCCGACGACCTCATGAGCGCCCTGATCCGCACCCGGCACGAGGACGGCGACCAGCTGTCGGCCGAGGAGCTCGTCGGCATGGCCTTCCTGCTCCTGGTCGCCGGGCACGAGACGACCGTCAACCTGATCTCCAACGGCGTACTGGCGCTGCTCCGGCACCCCGCCCAGCTCGCCGCGCTGCGCGCCGACCCCTCGCTGCTGGACGGCGCCATCGAGGAGATGCTGCGCTACGACGGGCCCGTCGAGACGTCCACGTGGCGGTTCACCGCCGAGCCGGTCGACATCGGCGGCACCGTCATCCCGCAGGGCCAGCCGGTCCTGGTCGCATTGGCCTCCGCGGACCGCGACCCGGAGCGCTTCGAGGAGCCCGACACCTTCGACATCCGCCGCTCCACCCAGGGCCATGTGGCGTTCGGCCACGGCATCCACTACTGCCTCGGCGCCCCGCTGGCCCGTATCGAGGGCCGGACCGCGATACGCACGCTCCTGGAACGCTGCCCGGACCTGGCGCTCGACACGGACCCCGCCACCCTCTCCTGGCGCGGCGGCATGCTGATCCGCGGCGTGCACCGGCTGCCGGTCCGCTACTAGGGTCTGCCCGGTACCAGGGTCTGTCCGGCCGGAGGCACGCCACCGGGTCCGGCGCCAGGTGCCCGCGGATCTAGAATCGGTCCCGATCAAGGCATCAGCAGCGCCGCTGACGCGCGTCCGAGTCGTATCGCGAGTCGTATCGGGAGGCCCAGAAGTGTCCGTTGTCGCCGTGCCGGGTTCGAAGTCGGTCACCGCCCGAGCGCTGTTCCTGGCCGCAGCCGCCGAGGGCACGACCACGCTCCGCCGGCCGCTGCTCTCCGACGACACGGACGGCTTCGCCGAGGGGCTGGCGAAGCTGGGCTACACGGTGGAGCGTGAGCCGGACCGGTGGCGGATCGAGGGCCGGCCCGCCGGCCCCGCCGTCGAGCGGGCGGACGTGTACTGCCGTGACGCGGCCACCGCCGCCCGTTTCCTGCCCGCGCTCGCCGCCGCCGGACACGGCACGTACCGCTTCGACGCCTCCGCCCAGATGCGCCGTCGGCCCGTCGCCCCGCTCACCGACGCCCTGCGGCGGCTCGGTGTCGAGCTGCGGCACGAGGAGGCCGAGGGCCACCTCCCGCTCACCGTCACCGCGTGCGGCATCAAGGGCGGCGACCTCGAACTCGACGCCAGCCTGTCGTCCCAGTTCCTCACCGCGATGCTGCTCGTCGCCCCGCTCACGGCCGAGGGCCTGCGGATCCGCGTCACCGGGCTCGTCTCCGCCCCGTACGTCGAGATCACCCTGGCGATGATGCGGAGCTTCGGCGTCGAGGTGCTGCGGGACGGCGACACGCTCACCGTCCCGCCCGGCGGCTACCGCGCCACCGACTACGACATCGAGCCCGACGCCTCCACCGCCAGCTACTTCTTCGCCGCCGCCGCGCTGACCGGCGCCTGCGCGACCGTGCCCGGCCTGGGAGCCGACGCGCTCCAGGGCGATCTGCGCTTCGTCGACATCCTGCGGCGGATGGGCGCCGAGGTGGAGACCGGCGCCGACGCCACCACGGTCACCGGCACCGGCCGGCTGTCCGGCATCACCGTCAACATGCGCGACATCTCCGACACCATGCCGACCCTCGCCGCCATCGCGCCGTTCGCCGACGGCCCGGTGCGCATCGAGGACGTCTACAACACCCGCGTCAAGGAGTGCGACCGGCTGGACGCGTGCGCCGAGAACCTCCGCCGCCAGGGCATCCGGGTCGAGACCGGGCGCGACTGGATCGAGATCCACCCCGGTACGCCCGTCGCCACCGAGATCGCCTGCCGCGGTGACCACCGCATCGCCATGAGCTTCGCCGTCGCCGGGCTGCGCACCCCGGGCGTCACGTTCGACGACCCGGGATGCGTGAAGAAGACCTTCCCCGAGTTCCACGAGGCGTTCGCGGCGCAGCGCCGCGCCTGGGGCGTCTGAGCCCCGTCCAAGGCAGGCGGCGCGCCCGGCCCCGCAGCCTCAGTGCGTGCTGTACTCGGCGAGCGCCAGCCGCAGCGTCTCCTCCATGAGCTTCACGCCGACGGCGATGCACTCCTCGTCGACGTCGAACCTGCCGCTGTGCAGGTCGTAGGCGGTCGCCCTGCCGCGGGGCCGCACCCCGAGCCGGGCCAGGCCGCCGGGGACGGATTCCAGGTACCAGGCGAAGTCCTCGCCGCCGAGGCTCTGCGGGGTCTCGTAGCGCGCTCCGGGTTCGAGCGCCGACGTGACGGCCGCGTCGAACACCCGCATCGCGTCCGGGTCGTTGGTCACCGCGGGCGCCACCTGGTTGAAGTCGGCGGTGAAGGTCACGCCGTACGGGGAGACGATCGCCGCGGCCAGCCGCTCGAACAGTTCCGGCACCAACGCCCACGCCTCCCGGCTCAGCGACCGCACCGTCCCCAGGGACGTGACGCGCTCCGGCCGGCCGTCGGCCCCCGGCACGCTGTTCACCGTGCCGAAGACCGCCGAGGCCACCATGGCGGCCCCGGCCGGCAGCGCGTTCTGCAGGGCGGTCGGGAGGTCCGTGATGAGCTTGGCCATCACCATCACCAGGTCCGCGGGATGGGCTCCGGGCGCGGTGCCGGCCGCCGGCTGCGCGATCGAGAGGTCGAACGCGGTCAGGCTGGAGGTGATCGGCCCGGTGCGGATCCCGACCCGGCCCACCTCGCCCGCGGGATCGCAGTGCAGGGCGTAGATGACGGCGACGTCCTTGAGCACCCCGGCCGCGATGGCGTCGTGGGCGCCGCTGGGGACGGCCTCCTCGGCGGGCTGGAAGATGAACCGGGCCCGCCCCTCGACCGCTTCGGGCGCCTTGGCGAGCTCCAGCGCCACCCCGAGCATGATCGTGGTGTGCACGTCGTGCCCGCAGGCGTGACACGTCCCGGGCCGGGTCGACCGGTAGGGGACCTCCTTCTCGTCCGCCACGGGCAGCGCGTCGATGTCCGCGCGCAGCGCCACGAGCGGGCCGCGGCCGTTCCCGATGTCGCAGTACAGCCCCGTGCCGCCGGGAAAGACCTGTGGCGCGAGACCGGCGGCCGTGAGCTGCTCGGCGATGAAGGCGGTGGTGCCGAACTCCTTGCGCGCCGTTTCCGGGTGCGCGTGGATGTGGCGGCGGATCTGCACCAGGCGGTCGAACCTGTCGGGATTCATCACTATCCAGTTCAGCGGTGACGGAGGTCGAAGCGCGGACGCTCGCTGCTCGACGGCGTTATCGTATGCGAGCCCGCCGGGCTGCCGGGTGCGGTGCGCCGGGACGGTAACTCCCCTGCACGGAACGCCTGTTGGGGCGCCTGGTGCCGGGGAGAGCCGTGCGGGAGCCGGCGAGCCGGGTGATCCGACGGGCGGATATCCCGCGAAGGTGTGAGCGCCCGGCTGTCAGTGCGATTCCTCCGGGGCCACCGGCCGGACCGGGAGCCGGTCGAGGACGATACCGAAGGACTCGCGGTAGGCGGCGAGCAGTTCGTCCTGCGCCAGGTCCCGTTCCTGCCGCTCGTCGCCCTGCGTGGTGATGAAGGAGGCGCCGCTGAGGGTGATCCGGCCGGTCGGGGTGAGCAGTGAGCAGACCAGCGACTGCGTGAAGTGGGACGCGGGGGAGGTGCGCTGCCACCAGCAGGTGGGGTCGAAGTCGGCCAGCTCGCGGGGGCGTTGCTCCAGCCGGTACTGGGGTTCGCCGTCCTGGAGGATGTCGAGGTCGCCGTCCGGCGCGTCGACGACACGGAAGACACCGCTGGGGTCCGACTGGTCCTCGCGGCTGTCCAGTCGGAGCGGGTGGTGGGTGAACCTGCCGAAGCCGACGTCCACCAGCCAGGGGCCGGAGGCCTCGACGCGCAGCGCCATGTGGTCGAAGGGCGGCCCGAGGACGCCCTCCTTGTTGAAGACCCGGGCGGCGAGCAGGCTCACGGGGTAGCCGAGCTCCGACAGCAGCGCTCCGAACGCACCGTTGAGTTCGTAGCAGAAACCACCCCGCCGGGCCCCGACGACCTTGGCGAACAGCGCCTCCTCCGTCAGCACGATCTCCTCGCCGAGATGGATCGAGAGGTTCTCGAACGGCACGGCGAGCAGATGGCGCAGTTGCAGCTCACGCAGCGCGGCCGTGTCGGTGACGGCGGGGCGGGCGGCCCCGATGCGCGAGAGGTAGGCGTCGGCCTGTGATGCGTCCATGACGTAGTTATCCCTCAGTGATCCACCGAGCGCCAAACCGATTCGGACAGACCCGTCACAGGTGGTGCCGTTGGGCCCGCTTGGACCGTTCGTACTCGGCGCGGGCCCGGCGCGCCGGGGGGCGGTCGGAGACCTCGGCGACGGCCACGTCCCACCACGCGCCGGAGGCCGGTTCGCCGCCGGTGGCCGGCCCGGTCTCGACGTACACCGCCGTCGCACGGGCCGAGGCGCGGGCCGTGGCCAGCGCCTCGCGCAGCTCCTTGACGGTGCGGGCGGTCAGCACGTCCAGCCCGAGGCTGGCGGCGTTGGCGGCCAGGTCGATGGGGAGCGGATCACCGGTGAAGGTGCCGTCCGGGGCCCGGAAGCGGTAGGCGGTGCCGTAGCGCTCGGCGCCGACGGAGTCCGACAGGCCGCCGATGGAGGCGTAGCCGTGGTTCTGCACGATCACGAGGTTGATGTTGATGCCCTCCTGGACCGCGGTGACGATCTCGGTGGGCAGCATCAGATACGTGCCGTCGCCGACGAGGGCGAACACCTCGCGGTCGGGCGCGGCGAGCTTCACCCCGATGGCGGCGGGGATCTCGTATCCCATGCAGGAGTAGCCGTATTCGACGTGGTACTGCTTCGGGTCGCGGGAGCGCCAGAACTTGTGCAGGTCGCCGGGGAGCGAACCGGCCGCGTTGATGACGACATCGCGGTCCTGGAGCACCTCCTCCAGCGCGCCCAGTACCTGGGTCTGCGAGGGAAGGCTGTCGCCCGCGTCGCCGCCCGGCCGGAAGACGGCGTCGGTGGCCCGCTGCCACTCCGCGACGCCCCGGTCGTGCCGGGACAGGTCCACCCGGTGGCCGGCGAGCGCGGCGGTGAGTGCCTCGATGCCTGACCGGGCGTCCGCGACCAGGGCGGTGCCCGCCATCTTGTGCGCGTCGAACGCGGTGATGTTGAGGTTGACGAAGCGCACGTCCGGGTGGGCGAACAGGGAGTTCGAGGCGGTGGTGAAGTCCGTCCAGCGGGTGCCGATGCCGAGGACGACATCGGCCTCGCGGGCGGCGGTGTTGGCCGGCGCGGTGCCGGTGTGGCCGATCCCGCCCAGCGCCTGCGGGTGGTCGAAACGCAGCGAGCCCTTCCCGGCCTGCGTCTCGGCCACCGGAATGCCGGTGGCGGCGGCGAACTCGCGCAGCGCGTCGGTGGCTTCCGAGCCGATCACGCCGCCGCCCGCCACGATCAGCGGGCGTTCGGCGGAGCGCAGCAGCTCCGCGGCCTCGTGCAGCGCCGCCGCGTCGGGCTGCGGACGGCGTACGTGCCAGATCCGCCGCTCGAACAGCTCGGCGGGCCAGTCGTACGCTTCGGCCTGGACGTCCTGGGGCAGCGCCAGGGTGACCGCGCCGGTGTCCACCGGGTCGGTCAGTACGCGCATCGCCTGCAGCAGGGAGGGCGCGAGCATCTCCGGGCGCCAGATCCGGTCGAAGTAGCGGGAGACCGGTCGCAGCGTGTCGTTGACGGAGACGTCGTACGCCCACGGCACCTCCAGCTGCTGGAGCACCGGATCGGCGGGGCGGGTCGCGAACACGTCGCCGGGCAGCAGCAGCACCGGGACGCGGTTGATGGTGGCCAGCGCCGCGCCGGTGACGAGGTTGGTGGCGCCGGGTCCGATGGAGGTGGTGCAGGCCATCGTGGACAGCCGGTTGTTCATCCGGGCGAAGCCGACCGAGGCGTGCACCATCGCCTGCTCGTTGCGGCCCTGGTAGTACGGCATGACGTCATGCCCGGTCTGCAGGAGGGCCTGGCCGACTCCGGCGACGTTGCCGTGGCCGAAGATGCCCCACATCCCCGCGATCAGACGGTGGCGTACGCCGTCCCGCTCGGTGTACTGGACGGTGAGGAAGCGGACGAGGGCCTGGGCGACGGTGAGCCTGACGGTGGTCGTCATGGGCGCGGTTCCTCCACGGATGCGGTCTCCACAGGTGCGGTGTACAGCGGCAGTCGCGGGTCCACGGACTGCGCGGCCCAGCTGCCGCGTACCCAGGCGTGGGCGGGGTCGTCACAGATCAGCCAGGCCCGGTCGGCGCCCGGCCCGGCCATCACGTTCAGGTAGTACATGTCGTAGCCGGGGACGGCCATACTCGGGCCGTGCCAGCCGTCGGGGATCAGTACGGCGTCGCCGCCTCGCACTTCGGCGAGGACGTCGGTCCGCCCGGCGCCGGAGGGGTAGACCCGCTGGTAGCCCATCGCGTCCGGGCCGCCGGCCAGCTCGAAGTAGTAGATCTCCTCGAGCTCGGACTCCGTCGCGGTCGCCTCGTCGTGCTTGTGCGGCGGGAAGGAGGACCAGTTGCCGCCGGGCGTGAGCACCTCGACCGCGATGAGCCGGTCGCACGCGAAGACCCCGGCCGCCGCGAAGTTGTTGACCTGGCGGCTCGCGCCGCCGGCGCCGCGCAGCTCCACCGGCACGCCGGAGGCGGGCCCGTAGCGGGCCGCGAGCCGCCGCTCGCAGCGGGCTCCGGCGAGCGCGAAGCGGCCGCCGGCCGGAGCGGTGATCACCGCGTGCGCGTCCCGCGGCACGTACGCGAAGTCGCTGACGCCGCTGAACACATCGCGCCTGCCGCGTACTTCGAAGACCTGGTCGTCGACATCAACCGTGCAGCCGCCCGCCAGCGGCAGCACGATCCACTCGCTGTCACCGCTGTCCAGGGTGCGCAACGCACCGGGCGCGAGCGTCAGGATCCGCAGCGAGCTGTATCCCCACCCGGCGCCCGCCGGGTCCACCCACAGGTCGTAGCCGTCGCGGGCGGCGCTCGCGGCCGGTACGTGCCCGGACAACCGCGCGGGCCCGTCGTCCGGGGTCATCGGGTCGTCCGGCGTCATCGGGCGCTCCCCGGCGTGGAGGGGCTGCGGTCCACCAGCGACACGGCGGTGTCGACGGCCGTCGCCACATCGCCGTCGTCCGGGAAGAGCATCGTGCGGCCGAGGATGAGACCGCGCACCTGCGGTATGCGCAGCGCCTTCTGCCAGGCCGCGTACCGCTCGTCGGGGCCGCCGGTGCCCTCGCCGCCGAGCAGCAGGGTGGGCAGGGTCGTCGAGGCCATCATGCGCTCCATCTCCTCGACGACCGGGACCTTGAGCCAGGTGTACGCGGAGGTGCTGCCCAGGCCCTGGGCGATGTTGTTGACGTAGATCTGCGCGTCGGGCTCCAGGATGTTGACGACCCGCCCGGCCACCCGGTGGGTACGGAACGGCTCGACGAGCGCCAGCAGCCGGCGGGCGGCCAGCGCGTGCACGGCGTGCGAGCAGCCGGCCAGCGTGTCGGCCGTGCCCGGGTCCTCCGGGTCGATGCGCAGCAGCACCTTGCCGCCGTCCAGGCCGGCCGCGGCGATACCGGGCGCGTCGTAGCCCGTGAAGCGGTCGTCGAGCTCGAAGGACGCGCCGGGCAGCCCGCCGCGGTTCATCGACCCCAGGACGAGCTTGCCGTCGAGGGCGCCGAGCAGCATCAGGTCCTCGACGAGGTCGGCGGTGCCGAGGAAGCCGTCCACCCCCGGGCGCGCCAGCGCCTCCACGCACCGCGCCAGCAGCTCGTGCCGGTCGCCCATCGCCGTCGGGTCGCCGCCCGCCGCGACCGCGCCGCGCGCGGGGTGGTCGGCGGCCAGTACGAACAGCGGGCGGGCGAGGCGTGCCGGGTCGAAGGGCGTGCGCTGCGCGCAGGCCAGCCGGATCGCGTCCGGCGCGGACGCCCGCAGCCGGGTGATCTCGTCGACCGAGGACGCGAGCGGCGCGGGGCGCCGGTCGGGCGCGGGCGGCTGAGCCTCGGGAACGGGCGCGAAGGGCCGGGCGGGGCGGGAGTCGGCGGTCATACGCGGGACCTCTTCGTGTCGGCGTTGATGGCCGCGGGGGCCGCTCGTCGCGCCTGTCGCGCGAGCAGCGCCTCCACCTCGGAGAGGGTCGGCATGGCGTCCGCGCAGGCGTGCCGCGAGGCGACCAGCGCGCCCGCCGCGTTCGCGGTGCTGATCACGCGGGACAGCGACCGGCCGGCCAGCAGGCCGGCGCACAGGGCGCCGCCGAAGGCGTCACCGGCGCCGAGGCCGTTGACCACCTCGACCGGTACCGGCGGGAAGGAGACGCTCTCGGACGCGGTGCGGGCCAGTACCCCGTCCGGTCCCTGCTTGACGACGGCCAGGCGCACTCCCCGGCCCAGCAGCAGTTCCGCGGCCCGGTCCGGATCGCTGGTGCCGACCGCGACCTCGGCCTCCTCGCGGTTGCCGACCGCGACCGTCGCGTACCGCAGGGCCCGTGCGTACAGCTCCGGCGCCTCGGCCGGATCGGCCCAGAAGCCGGGCCGCCAGTCGAGGTCGAAGTACACCTCGCGGCCGGCCCGTTCCTCCAGCGCGGCGAAGAGGGTGGAGCGGGTCGGCTCGACGGCGAGCGCTGAGCCGGTGATCCACAGCACCCGGGCGTCGCGGACCGCCGCGCGGTCCAGCTGTGCCGGCTCCAGGCACTGGTCCGGGGCGACGGGGCGCCGGTAGAAGTAGAGCGGGAAGTCGTCGGGCGGGAAGATCTCGCAGAACACGACCGGGGTCTGCAGCCCCGGCACCGTGGTCACCAGCGCGTCGTCCACCCCGAAGCCGCGCAGCGCACCGCGCACGTACCCGCCGAACGGGTCGTCCCCGACGCCGGTGAGGACCGCCGTCCGCAGGCCGTAACGGGCCGCGGCCACCGCGACGTTGGTCGCGGTGCCGCCGAGGTACTTGGCGAACGTGCGGACGTCGGCGAGGCCGACGCCGGTCTGCTCGGGGTACAGGTCCACGCCCACCCGGCCGACGGTCACCACGTCGTAGGGGGCGCTTGTAGTGTCCGGGGTGGCCGGTCCCCGCGCGGTCTCCGGGGCGGTCACAGCGCGGCCAGCCATTCCAGGCCGGCCCGGACGTCGTCGACGGGACCGGCGCCGGGCGGCGGTTCCTCGGCGAGCACGGCGTCCTGCTCCATGACGTACCAGCCCGGGTACCCCGCGTCCTCCAGGGCGCTGATGAGGGCGGCGAGATCGATGTCTCCCTGCCCCAGCGGCCGGTACATCCCGGCGGAGACGGCCTCGGTGTACGTGGTGCGGCCCTCCCGCACCGAGGTGGCGGAAGCCTCGTCCACGTCCTTGAGGTGGACGTGGACCACCCGGCCGGCCGCCCGGCGGGCGAGTGCCACCGGGTCGGTGCCGCCGACGAGCAGATGCCCGGTGTCCAGGCAGAGCCCGGTCCAGCTGCCCTCCAGGACCCGGTCGACGTCCTCCGGGCTCTCCACCATCGTGCCGACGTGCGGATGCAGGGCGGCGGTGATTCCGGCGGCCACGGCGAGCGACGCGACCCGGTCGAGGTTGGCCAGCAGCGTCTTCCAGCCGAGCGCGTCCAGTTCGGGGCGGGCGTCGTAGCCGTCCTGCCCGGTGGCGGCGGCGAGCACCAGGATCCCGGCGCCCGCCGCGGTGAAGTCGGCCAGCGCGGCGCGCACCGCCGGCAGCGGATCGGTCGCCGGATCGTGCAGCACCACCGGTACGAAGCCGCCGACGGCCCTCATCCCGCGCGCCGCGAGCAGCGGGCCCGGCAGGAAGCCGTCGGGCCCGAACTCGGTCGCGGTCAGCCCGAGCGCCGCCATCTCGTCCAGGACCCGCTCGGGCGCCAACTGGTGTCCCCAGCCCGGCACTTCGCACACGCCCCAGGAGATCGGCGCCGCGGCCACCCGGTCGGGCCTCATGCGCTCACCTCCGCGGTGCGTGGTGCGGTCCCGGCGAGCAGGTCGGCGCGCGCGGCGATCTCGGCGACCGCGACCGGCCGCCGCTCGCGCCGTGACACCTCGCACGCCTCGGCGACGAGCAGGGCGCGCAGCGCCTCGCCGCCGGGGCAGGGGTTGGCGCTCTCGCCGCGCGCCACGTGGACGAAGGTGTCCAGCTCGGCGCGGTAGGCGGGGGCGAAGCGCTCCAGGAAGCCGGGCCACGGAGCGGGGACGCCGCTCGCGGCGCCGGGCTCCACGGAGGTGACGGGGGTGCGGGCGTCGACGCCGACGGCGATCTGGTCGTCGGTGCCGGCCAGCTCCATCCGTACGTCGTAGCCGGCGCCGTTGTAGCGGGTCGCGGTGGCGGTGGCGAGCACGCCGCCCTCCAGGGTGAGCAGGGTCGCCGCGGTGTCGGCGTCGCCCGCCGTGCGGAAGAAGTCCGCACCGCCGTTGGCGCCGATCGCGTAGACCTCCAGGATCTCGCGGCCGGTGACCCAGCGCAGGATGTCGAAGTCGTGGATCAGGCAGTCGCGGTACAGGCCCCCGGAGAGCGGGATGTACGCGGCGGGCGGCGGCGCCGGGTCGGAGGTGACGGCCCGTACCGTGTGCAGCCGGCCGAGCCGGCCGGACCGTACGGCCTCGCGCGCCGCCTGGTAGCCGGCGTCGAAGCGCCGCTGGAAGCCCATCTGCAACGTGGTGCCGGCCGCTTCGACGGCGCGCAGCGCGGTCACGGTGCCGGCCAGGTCCAGGGCGATCGGCTTCTCGCAGAAGGCCGGTAGGCCCGCCCGTGCGGCCCGTTCGATGAGCGTGGCGTGCGCCGCGGTGGCGGAGGCGATGACGACCGCGTCGACACCGGAGGTGAAGACGGCGTCCACCGAGTCCGCGGCGGTGGCTCCGGTCAGTGCGGCGACCTCGGCGGCCCGGCCGGGGTCGGCGTCCGCGATGAGCAGTTCACCGACGTCCGGGTGTGCCCGTAGCGCTTCGGCGTGGAAGGCCCCGATCCGACCGGCGCCGAGAAGTCCCATTCGCATACCTGGCCCTGCCCCTTCCAGGAAGGTGATCCTCCGGAGGCCGCCGCCGAGCGGACTCGGCGCCTCCGGCTGATACGGCTTGCGTGCCCTGCGGGACCAACCTCCCGCGTGCCGTCGCCGCCTGTCAATAGTTTGTCCGGACATACGGACTTCCCGTCATGGCGGGCTGCCGATACGCTCCCATCGTGCCCAAGCCCGACCCTGCTCCGCTCCGTCTCAGCGTCGACCGCTCGAGCCCGGTCCCGCTGTACTTCCAGCTTGCCCAGCAACTGGAGAGCGCCATCGAGAACGGCGGGCTCGCCCCCGGCAGCCTGCTGGGCAACGAGATCGAGCTGGCCGGCCGGCTCGGCCTGTCCCGGCCCACCGTGCGCCAGGCCATCCAGTCCCTCGTCGACAAGGGCCTGATGGTGCGCCGCCGCGGTGTCGGCACCCAGGTGGTGCACAGCCAGGTCAAGCGCCCGCTGGAGCTGAGCAGCCTTTACGACGACCTTCTCGCCGCGGGTCAGCGTCCCGCCACCCGAGTGCTGAGCAACGCCGTCGGGCACGCCTCCGCGCAGGCCGCGGCCGCGCTCGGGGTGCCGGAGGGCAGCGACGTCGTGGTGGTGCAGCGGCTGCGCCTGGCGCACGGCGAGCCGATGGCGCACCTGACGAACTACCTCCCGCCCGATCTGCTGCCGCTGAGCACCGTGGACCTGGAAGCCACCGGCCTCTACCGGCTGATGCGCGGCTCCGGCATCACCCTGCACAGCGCCCAGCAGACGGTCGGCGCCCGGGCGGCGACCGCCGAGGAGGGCCGGCTGCTGGCCGAGCCGGAGGGTGCTCCGCTGCTGACGATGGAGCGCACCACGTACGACGACAAGGGGCGGCCGGTGGAGTTCGGATCGCACGTCTATCGGGCCTCGCGGTACGCGTTCGAGTTCCGGCTGCTGGTCCGTACCTAGGCACGAACGTAAGAATGTCTGTACAAACTCTTGACGCTGCACCCCGGCCCCGGTTAGAAACCACCCCGTGCCGTACACCGGACCGGACCCGGGCGGCCGGAGGAAAAGGCGGACCCACGATGGCACGCAGGCGTACAGCTCTGTCCGCGGCGGCACTCGCGCTGGCGATATCGCTCGCCGCCGCCGGATGCAGCAGTTCCGGGGGCAAGAAGACCGAGGAGAAGGACGCCACGAGCTCGGTGAACGGGGCCGGAACTCCGCAACTCACCATCGCCATGGTCACCCATTCGGGTGAGGGCGACACCTTCTGGGACATCGTCCAGAAGGGCGCGAAGCAGGCCGCGGCGAAGGACAACGTGAAGTTCCTCTACTCCAACAACAAGGAGGGGAACGAGCAGGCCCAGCTCGTCCAGACCGCGATCGACCAGAAGGTCGACGGGATCATCGTGACGCTGGCCAAGCCCGAAGCGCTCAAGGCGGTGCTGCAGAAGGCCGTCCAGGCCGGCATACCCGTCATCAGCATCAACTCCGGCTCCCAGTTCTCCGCCGCCTACGGCGCGCTGAGCCACATCGGCCAGGACGAGGCGGTGGCCGGCGAGGCGGTCGGCGACGAGATGACCAAGCGCGGCCTGAAGAAGGCGCTGTGCGTCATCCACGAGCAGGGAAACGTTTCTCTCGAACAGCGCTGCGACGGCGCCGCGAAGACCTTCAAGGGCTCAATGCAGAAGCTCTACGTCACCGGCACCAACATGCCCGACGTGCTCTCCTCCGTCACCTCAAAGCTCCAGGCCGACAAGTCGATCGACGCCATCCTGACCCTGGGCGCGCCCTTCGCCGCCACCTCCGTGCAGGCCGTCAAGCAGACCGGCGCCAAGGTCGAGGTCGACACCTTCGACCTCAACGCGGCCGTGGTCAAGCAGCTCAAGAGCAAGGAGGTCGGCTTCGCCGTCGACCAGCAGCCGTACCTCCAGGGGTACCTCGCGGTGGACGAGCTGTGGCTCTACAAGACCAACGGCGACACCATCGGCGGCGGCCGCCCGGTCCTGACCGGCCCCGCCCTCGTCACGGACAAGGACGTACCGCAGCTGGAGAAGTACACCCAGCGCGGTACCCGATGACAGCGGCAGCGCCCCCCTTGACAGATACTTGGGCCGCCGGGGCTGATCATCCAGCCTCCGGCGGCACCGGGATCCGCAGGGAAGGGCAAGGCTTCGTGGCGATGGCTAAGACGGGGACGCGCGCGATCGGCGCACTGCTGGCGGCGGTGCTCGGAGCCTCCCTGGCGGGGTGCAGCAGCACGGGCGGCAAGCGCGCCGAGGAACGGGCCGCGCAGTCCGCGGGCGGCGGCTCCGGCGTCGACACGCCCAAGTGGACCGTGGCCATGGTCACCCACTCGGGCCCCGGCGACACCTTCTGGGACATCGTGCAGAACGGTGCCAAGCAGGCCGCCCGCAAGGACAACATCAAGTTCGTCTACTCCAGCAGCAACCAGGCGAACGAGCAGGCGCAGCTCGTCCAGGCCGCCATCGACCAGCACGTCGACGGTCTGGTGGTCACCCTCGCCAAGCCCGACGCGATGAAGGATGTCGTCGCCAAGGCGGTCAAGGCCGGTATCCCCGTCATCACCATCAACTCCGGCTCCGACCAGTCCAAGAGCTTCGGGGCGCTCAGCCACATCGGCCAGGACGAGAAGATCGCCGGCCAGGCCGTCGGCGACGAGCTGGACAAGCGCGGGAAGAAGCACGCCATCTGCGTCCTGCACGAGCAGGGCAACGTCGGCCACGAGGAGCGCTGCGCCGGGGCGAAGGACACCTTCGCCGGGACGATGGACAACCTCTACGTCGACGGCACCAACATGCCCGACGTGCAGTCCACGATCCAGGCCAAGCTCCAGGCCGACAAGTCCATCGACGCGGTGGTCACCCTGGGCGCGCCCTTCGCCGCCACCGCCATCAAGGCCAAGCAGCAGGCGGCGAGCCCCGCCGAGGTCGACACCTTCGACCTCAACGCGCAGGTCGCCAAGTCACTGGCCGCCGGCACCATCGGCTTCGCCGTCGACCAGCAGCCCTATCTGCAGGGCTACGAGGCCGTCGATCTGCTCTGGCTATACCGCTACAACGCCGACGTCCTCGGCGGCGGGAAGCCGGTGCTCACCGGCCCGCAGATCCTGACGCAGAAGGACGCCACCGAGCTGCAGAAGTACACCGAACGGGGGACGCGATGACACCGGCCACCACACTGGAGAAGCCCGGAGGTCAGGACAGCCCCGACCCCGGAGGCAAGGCCTCCGACGACCGTCTGGTGCACCGCTCGCTGGCGCGCCGGCTGATGGGCCGCCCCGAACTGGGCTCGGTCGTCGGCGCCGTGGCCGTCTTCATCTTCTTCTCCGTCGCCGCCGACTCGTTCCTGCAGTGGTCCAGCTTCGGGACCGTGCTGTACGCCGCCTCGACCATCGGCATCATGGCGGTGCCCGTCGCCCTGCTGATGATCGGCGGCGAGTTCGACCTGTCGGCCGGTGTGATGGTCACCAGCTCCGCGCTGGTCGCCTCGATGTTCAGCTACCAGATGACGGCGAACGTCTGGGCGGGCGTGGCGGTGTCGCTGCTGGTCATGCTGGCCATCGGCTTCTTCAACGGGTTCCTGCTGACCCGCACCAAGCTGCCCAGCTTCATCATCACGCTCGGCACCTTCCTGATGCTCACCGGACTGAACCTGGGCTTCACCAAGCTCATCAGCGGCACGGTCAGCACCAAGTCCATCGCCGACATGGAGGGCTTCGAATCGGCGCGGGTGCTCTTCGCCTCGCAGCTGACCATCGGGGACATCGACCTGAAGGTCACCATCCTGTGGTGGGCGGCGCTGGTCGCCATCGCCACCTGGGTGCTGCTGCGCACCCGCGCCGGAAACTGGATCTTCGCCGTCGGCGGCGGCGCGGACGCCGCCCGCGCGGTCGGCGTCCCGGTGGTGCGCACCAAGATCGGCCTGTACATGGCGGTCGCGTTCTGCGCCTGGATCTCCGGCCAACATCTGCTCTTCTCGTTCGACGTGGTGCAGTCGGGCGAGGGCGTCGGAAACGAGTTCCTCTACATCATCGCGGCCGTCATCGGCGGCTGTCTGATGACCGGCGGCTACGGGTCGGCGATCGGCTCCGCGGTCGGCGCGTTCATCTTCGGCATGACGAGCAAGGGCATCGTGTACGCCCAGTGGAATCCGGACTGGTTCAAGTTCTTCCTCGGGGCCATGCTGCTGCTGGCCACGCTGCTGAACGCATGGGTCCGCAAGCGGGCGGAGGCGACCGCATGAGCGCGCTGGTGAAGCTCACCGACGTGAGCAAGTTCTACGGCAACATCAGGGCCCTGGAAGGGGTCTCCCTGGAAGTGCACCCCGGCGAGATCACCTGCGTCCTGGGGGACAACGGCGCCGGCAAGTCCACCCTCATCAAGATCATCTCGGGTCTGCACCAGCACGACGCGGGCACCTACGAGGTCGACGGCGAGCCGGTCCGCCACACCTCGCCGCGCGAGGCCCTCGACCACGGCATCGCGACCGTCTACCAGGACCTCGCGGTGGTGCCGCTGATGCCCGTGTGGCGGAACTTCTTCCTCGGCTCCGAGCCCACCAAGGGGCGCGGCCCGACCCGCCGGCTCGATGTGCGCACGATGCGCGAGACCACCCGCGGCGAGCTGCTGCGGATGGGCATCGACCTGCGGGACGTGGACCAGCCCATCGGCACCCTCTCCGGCGGCGAACGGCAGTGCGTCGCGATCGCGCGCGCCGTCTACTTCGGCGCCAAGGTGCTGGTCCTCGACGAACCGACGGCGGCGCTCGGCGTCAAGCAGTCCGGCGTCGTCCTCAAGTACGTCGCCGCCGCGCGCGACGCCGGACTCGGTGTGGTCCTGATCACCCACAACCCGCACCACGCGTTCCTGGTCGGTGACCGGTTCGTCCTGCTGAAGCGGGGCGCGATGGCCGGGAGCTATGCCAAAACGGGCATTACGCTGGAAGAACTGACCCGCCAGATGGCGGGCGGCAGCGAGCTGGAGCAGCTCAGCCACGAGCTCGCCCGCGAGGGCTGACCCAGCCCGCGCTGCGCGGGGTACGTCCTCGGTGCGGCACAATCGGCACGACAGCCACCGATCCGGAGACGACCCTTGCCAGCAGCGTCACGCAGCGACCGATCAGCATTCCAGCGCAAGGGCGCGGCCCGTGCGACGGTGCTGCAGACCGTCGGCCGCCGGGAGCGCCGCTCCCATCTGACGGCGCCGAGGGTGCCGACGGTCGGCATCGACATCGGCGGCACCAAGGTGGCGGCCGGCGTCGTGGACCCGGACGGCAACATCCTGGAGCAGCTCAGGACCGAGACGCCCGACCGGAGCAAGAGCCCCAAGGTCGTCGAGGACACCATCGTCGAGCTGGTCCTCGACCTGTCGGAGCGGCACGACGTGCACGCGGTCGGCATCGGCGCCGCCGGCTGGGTCGACGCCGACCGCTCCCGGGTGCTCTTCGCCCCGCACCTGTCCTGGCGCGACGAGCCACTGCGCGACCGGCTGGAGGAGCGGCTGCTGGTGCCGGTCATGGTCGACAACGACGCCAACACCGCGGCCTGGGCGGAGTGGCGCTTCGGCGCGGGCCGCGGCCAGGACGACCTGGTGATGATCACCCTCGGTACCGGCATCGGCGGCGCCATCCTGGAGGACGGTCACGTCAAGCGCGGCCGCTACGGGGTGGCCGGCGAGTTCGGCCACATGCAGGTCGTCCCCGGCGGCCACCGCTGCCCCTGCGGCAACCGCGGCTGCTGGGAGCAGTACAGCTCGGGCAACGCGCTGGTCCGCGAGGCCCGCGAGATGGCCGCCGCCGAGTCGCCCGTCGCGTACGGGATCATCGACCGGGTCGGCGGCAACATCGGCGACATCACCGGACCGCTGATCACGCAGCTGGCCCGCGAGGGCGACGCCATGTGCGTCGAGCTGCTCCAGGACATCGGCCAGTGGCTCGGCGTCGGCATCGCCAACCTCGCCGCCGCGCTCGACCCCTCCTGCTTCGTCATCGGCGGCGGCGTCAGCGCCGCCGACGACCTGCTCATCGGCCCGGCCCGGGACGCCTTCCGCCGCAACCTCACCGGGCGCGGCTACCGCCCCGAGGCCCGCATCGTCCAGGCCGAGCTGGGCAACGAGGCCGGTCTGGTCGGCGCCGCCGACCTCGCCCGGCTGGTCGCCCGGCGCTTCCGCCGCGCCAACCGGCGCCGCGTCGAGCGCTACGAGCGCTTCGGACGGGCGGTGGGCCGATGAGCATCGACCGCCCGCACAGCAGACCGCTGCGCCAGGTACCCCGCTGGGTCCAGTGGACCGTCGTCCCGCTGCTGATACTGGTACCCGTCGGCTATGTGATCGTCTCCGCCGAGCAGAGCCGCGACAGCGGCCAGGACAAGGAGGAGTCGGCCGCCGCCAAGTACCTGACGTGGGACTGGCCCACCCTGGTGCAGCGCCGGATATACCAGGTGCCGATCCCGCTGGACTGGACGCGCAAGATCGCGTACATGGAGACGAACAACTGGGACACCAGCGTGCTCTATGTCCAGTTCACCCCCACCGCGGGCGGCCTCGACACCTTCCTCGCGCAGGTGGGCACCAGCCGCTCCGAGCTGAAGCCGGGCGACGTCACCATCACTCCCGACCAGGCGAAAGTGCCCGGGTGGTCCTTCCCCTCCGGCCACGACTGGGCCGGGGTGTCGCTGACCCAGCACGGGGACAAGCCGGACCACGACATCACCGTCGACCTCAGCGACATGGACCATCCCATCGTCTACGTGGCCTCCACGATCAACTTCTGACGATGTGCGGAACCCCCGCCGGTGCAGCTCGGGCGGGGGTTCTGTGTGTGGCGGCAGTGCGGCTTCTCGACTGTGCGGGTCACGTGTTGATGGCGCAGGATCCCGTAGCGGACGCCTTGTGTGACGTCACGCCTCAGCTGACCGGTGGGGCGTCACCGGTGGCCGCACTTTCCGACGCTATGGGCGCCAGTCCGCCTCCAGGTCATGGGAGTCGGCCTTGGTGAGTTGTTTCAGTGCGGTGCCGTCGGCCCGTACCAGGAAGAGGTGTTCGGGGTCCGCGTCGTCGGTACCGCCTCTGGTGAAGACCAGGCGGCTGCCGTCCGGGGACCACGAGGGGTTCTTGTCGTTGAGGCGGGCCGCGGTGATGCGGTGCAGTCCGGTGCCGTCGGGGCGGACGACGTAGAGGTGGGCGAAGCCCGAGGAATCCACGCGGCTGAAGGCGATCCAGCCGCTGTGCGACCAGTCGGGTGTCCAATCGTGGGTGCCGGACCCGGTGACCGCCGTCTGGGCCAGGGTGGAGAGCCGGATCCGCATCACCTTGCTGTGTCCGCTCGCGTCCGCGCGGTTGAACGCCAGGTACTTGCCGTCCGGGGACCACGTCGGGTGGAGGTCGTCCGCCGCGGTGTGGGTGAGCCGGGTGGCGGGGGCGCCGTCGATGTCGGCCACATAGATCTCGCGCTGGGTGCCGACAGGCTTGGCGTAGGCGATCCGCTTGCCGTCCGGGGACCAGGCCGGGTCGGAGGCGCCCTTGGTGCCAGGGACGGCCTTCAGGTCGCCGCCCGTGGTCTTCATCGTCCATATGCCGTCGATAGCGCCACCGGATCCGTAGCGGACGAAGGCCACCCGCTTGCCGTCCGGGGACCAGCTGGGCATCACGTCGCTGACGGTGGAGGTGTGGGTGAGCTCGACGGGCGTGCCGCCACTGGAGGAGATCGCGTAGAGGTCTTCGACGGGCGCTGCCGCGGTGTAGCGGGCGAAGACGATCGCGTGGTCCCCCGCCGCCCCCGCCGCGCCCGCGTCTCCTGCGGCGCCGAGAGTCAGCGGTACGGCCATGGCGAACGCCGTGGCCGTCACCGCCGCCCAGCGGCGCCGCGTTGTGCCGTTTCCGCCGGTCCTGTCGATTCTCCGAGCGCTTCCGACGGTTCTGCCGTTGTCGGTGCGGTGTTGTTGGCGCGTCAAGGTGTCCACCCCGATCCCTCCCCACAGCCCGCTGCGGGCTGCTCCGGCGGGTAAACATCCCACTCGGTGGGGTTGGGGGGGAAGCTGCGGCACCCGGCGGTACGAGCCCTGTGACACGTTCCGTACACCGCTGTCACAAGCGATGCGGTTCGGCCGGCGTCCCTGTCGTTGTCCAGTGATCCGGGGTCCGGCGCGGCAGCGCTCCCCGCGCGATTGTCAGACCCCGCGCCTAGCGTGAGAACCGAGACGGGTCACCTCGTACACGACAAAGGAGTCGATCGATCATGGCTGAGTTCTCCGAAGGCACACCTTGCTGGGTGGACGCGATGTTCTCCGATATGGAGGGCGCGAAGACCTTCTACGCCGACGTCCTGGGCTGGACCTTCGGCGAGTCGAGCAGCGAGTACGGCAACTACACGCAGGCCTACTCCGACGGCAAGGCCGTCGCGGCCATCGTGCCTCCGATGCCGGGACAGGAGGGCCAATCGCAGTGGTGTCTCTACCTCTCCTCGCCCGACGTGGCGGCCACCGCCGAGAAGATCAAGGCGGCGGGCGGTGAGCTGGTCATGGAGCCGATGCAGGTGGGCTCCTTCGGCTCGATGGCGATCGCGAAGGAGCCGAGCGGCGCGGTGTTCGGCGTCTGGCAGCCTGGCGACCACAAGGGCTTCGAGAAGCTCGGCGAGCCGGGCTCGTACTGCTGGGCCGAGTTCTTCTCGCGCGACGTTGCCAAGCCGGACGCGTTCCTTCCGCAGGTCTTCCCGTACGGGACCCAGCAGATGGACCTCGGTGACTCCCCGGAGGCGGCCGGGATGGACTTCAAGGTCTTCAGCCTGGGCGGCCCGGAGAACCCGGTGCTGGGCCGGATGAACATGGGAACCGACTTCCCGCCGGAGATCCCCTCGTACGTCCAGGTCTACTTCGCCGTCCCGGACTGCGACGAGGCGGTCGCGAAGACGACCGAGCACGGCGGCAAGCTCCACTTCGGCCCGATGGACAGCCCCTTCGGCCGTTTCGCGGCCGTGGCGGACCCGCAGGGCGCGGCGTTCGCCGTGATCGACATGTCGAAGACGGTCGGCGAAATGCCGAAGTTCGCCTGACGGGAGCCGGACCGGCCGAGGGGCGGGGCCCCGGGGACACTCCCGGCGCCCGCCCCGGGGGCGGGTGACCAGCCACTTCCCGTCACTCGTTAGCGTGAACCCGGTGAGCGACCAGAAGACCCTCCAGCACCGGCTCGACGGCCCCGAGGACGCCCCGGTACTCGTACTCGGCCCCGCCCTCGGCACCACCTGGCACAGGTCGTAGATCGTGTTTTATGCGGTCCAGAGGCATCCCAGGATCCTCAGACAGCGATGGCCCGGCTGTGAATGGTTACGGCGGGGCTCCGATCGGGACGGTCATGGCGGTGGCCTCGGCTTCGGTATCGGGGCTCACGGGGATGTCGGGGGTGCGGAACCAGTCGAGGAAGCCGAGGGCTGCTCCGGGGATGACCAGGTAGGCCAGCAGGACCAGAAGGGCCTGGGTGGTTCCGTGGCCGTCGAAGTAGATCGTGTCGTGGAGCAGGACGTAGCCGTTGCGGGGCGGTAGGTACGGTCCGATGGCCCGCCAGAAATCCGGAAGGTACGGCACACCGTTCGCTCCGCCGGAGGAGGGGTTGCCGAAGAGAATGATCACGACGAGGGTGACGAGTGTTCCGGCGGCTCCGAGGAGCTTTTGCAGTACAGCGGCGGTGGCGGCGACTGCGGCGATGATGAGCGCCAGAATCGGCCAGACGATCCAGAATTTACTCATGGGGAAGCCCTGGAGCCATGGGCCCGCGATGAGGGCGATGGCCAGTCCGGCGATCAGGGCGAATCCGAGGAGGATGACTCCCCGCCACCGCCCGGTGGCCGTCCCGGTCGCCGCTTTGAGCATGGCCGCACTCGCGTAGCCACCGACGAGCAGGGGAACCAACATCAGCGAGACCACGAGGTTGAAGGGGTCCTTCTTCGCCAGCTGAGTCGGCGCGTACTGCTCGACCTTGACCTGCTGTCCCATGCTCTTCGCGGCAGACTGGAAGTGCGCGGCGAGGTCCAGGGGGGCGATGTCGCTCTTGGTGGGTACGACGATCAAGGTGTTCGAAGACGGGACGAACGCTCCGTAGAGCTTGGATTGGTTGATCGCATCCTTCGCGGCGGATTCGTTCGGGTACTGAGTCACTTTGAGTGACAGTTGCTTCTCGACCGCGGTCACGATCGGGGAGGATCCGGTCACGCCGAGCGGAAGGTCGGTAGCGACGGGCGCGTGCCCGGAGCTGATGTAGTTCAACGCGAACAGGCATTGCACCAGGGCGGCGAGAGCCAGCGCGACGACGATCCGCACGGCGTTCTTCGCTGGCGCATCCGCGGCCGGTGCGTCTGTCTCCTTGCCCGAAGGAGGCGGAGCCGTCGTCTTGACCAGGCGCCATCTGCCCAGGTAGCCGACGATGAGCGCCCCTACCAGTGCGTACGCGCCGAGAATGAGGGCGGGCGTGAGGATGTGGTTTCCGTGGAAGTACAGGATGTTGCGGATGATGGTGACGGCGTTTTGGGGCGGGAAGAAGGCGCCGATGTTCTGCCAGTAGGTGGGCAGGAGGGAGAGTCCGGAGCCGCCGGCTGATGCTCCGCCCACCACGACGAACAGGACTACCACCAGCAGTGTGCCAAGGGCTCCGACAAGGCGCTGGAGGGCAGCCGCCGCCAAGGTGACAGCGGCGGATACGAGCATGAAGCAGGGCAACAGCGGCCAGAAGTGGCTGTTGGAGAAGGCGCCGATGCCCGGCCCGGCGATGAGGTCGGTCAGGAGGGCGCCGACGGTCGCGTAGCCGAGCAGAATCGCCACCCGCCATGGCGCGGCCGCTGTCCGGGTCGTTTTGAGCAGCAGCAAGGCCCCGAGGTAGCCGCCGATGAGCAGGGGCAGCAGGAGCAGCCCCGCCACACCGCCGAGCCGATCGCTCTGCGGCAGTGCATTGACGGTTTGCACCGTCACCGGCCTGCCCAGCTTCTTGGCGGCGAGCGCGAACGCTCCTTCCAGTTCGACGCGGGCAAAGAAGCTTTTGGCCGGGACCACGATCAACGTGTCGCTCGTCGTGCCGGGGATGTAGGCGCCGTAGACCTTGCTCTGGCCAATCGCGTCACGCACGGCGGATTCGTCCGCGTAGCTGATGGTGTTGAGCGACACCTTCGACGTCACCGCGTTGACGACCTTGGACGAACCGGTCACGCCGAAGGGCATGTTGCGCGGAAGCAGAAGCTGAAGCGCACTGATGAGGCAGAGCGCCAACAGGCTCTGCAGGATGAGTACGATCCCGAGCGCGACCAGGACTTTCCTCACCATGTGCACGCTGCCCGGCCCATACCGGCCGCGGGCTGCCATGAGCGGCTGGTGACGCGGCGGTGCTCATGCTTGACGCTCGGCCGCGGACACTGCTGATCGGCCCGCGCATCTACCACCCGGATCTCGCCCATACCGACATGCTGAGGTCCTCTGGACCAACGGGCATCTGGAGGGGCGCAGACGGGTTACGGGGGACCCCGAATTCCGCCGTCTCCCCGACCCTCAGGGCTTGACCCGCCTGGGTGACGTGCCCGGAGGAGATACGGCCGCGTGGCGTGCCAGTCCCTCTGCCTGCCGTGCGGGGTGCTTTCGTCGGGGTGCCAGCCACACAAGGGTTGTGTGCCCGCCCTTGCGGGCCGGCCGACTTCTGGCCTTCTCACGCGCGTCGCGCGATTTTCGGCCGGCGCGCCGTCCGAAACGCCGAGGAAGACATCGTGGTGGCAGCAAAAGTCCGGGCCCGGAGGCCGGGAGCCCCGTTTCGGGGCCGTAGAAAAGATAACGGCGGGTCGCCGGGCTGTTCGCCGCCCGCGCCCTGGGGACTTCAGCCACGGCCGGCGATCCTCGTCGTCGAGTGGGCGGCCTGCGGCCACCACCATGAGCCGCTCCGGGCGTTCTGGCACCGTCCATGCCTCGCAGAGATTGTTGCAAGTGGCCCTGTCCATCGAAGAATCGAACAAGTTCGGTCCCTAACAGTGTGATTCATCGTCCGGATCCGGTTCCATCGCTTGTGGTTCTTCGCCAAGCGCTGAGCCTGTTCCGTGGTGGTCCACTGTCCGGAGTGGTTGTAGGCCGCGTTGCGTGCCGCCCGCTCGCCTGCCTCACACGGTAGACCGCGGATCCTTACGCGCTGCCGTAGGGGAGCAGAGCCATTCGCGGGCGTTCTTGATGGCTGTGGCGAGGCCCCTGGCGTCCAGGTCGTTAGTACAGTGGCGCGCTCAACCTGGACGCCAGGGACCACGCCCGCTCCACGGTGTGTGAGCCGAAGGCAGACGGGAGGGGAGCTTGGGTGAGTGGTGGGTTGAGGCGAGGGGGCTGGGTGCGTCAGTAGCCGGTGCCGCCCTTGACCTGGGCCCGCTCGATCCCGTGCGTCGCACCCTTGT
The DNA here is from genome assembly GCF_056432645.1 of Streptomyces sp. NPDC045021. Taxonomy (NCBI): domain Bacteria; kingdom Bacillati; phylum Actinomycetota; class Actinomycetes; order Kitasatosporales; family Streptomycetaceae; genus Streptomyces; species Streptomyces sp. NPDC045021. Next base: position 1,524,845 of record NZ_JBWKIQ010000001.1, on the reverse strand, counting down.
CGTCCAAAGTGCGACACGCGTCGGCAATGTCTTGGGTCAGGCGATCGATATGCTCGCGGCTCAGGGTCTCCTTGACCAGGGCACGCAAGATCTTCACCCGCTCCGCGTTGGGCGGGAGCGTGTACGCCGGCACCATCCAGCCGCGCTCGGCCGAGAGTTGCCAGGCGACGTCGGACTCGTCATAGGCGTTCTTGCCGGCGAGACGGAAAGCGACCAACGGCAGCTGCTCGAGGTCGCTCCCGATCACTTCGAAGCGGCCGCTGCTCCGCAGGTTGTCCGCCAACACGTGGGCGTTCTCCTGCATCATCTTCATGACGTAGGTGTAGCCCTGGCGACCGAGCCGGATAAAGTTGTAGTACTGCGCGAGCACCATCGACGAGCCGGTAGAGAAGTTCAGCGTGAACGTCGCGTCGGTCTTGCCCAAATAGTTCTCGTGGAACACGAGGTCCTTGGGCAGGTCAGACTCCTCGCGGAAGACCAGCCAGCCGATGCCGGGGTAGACCAGGCCGTACTTGTGTCCCGAAACGTTGATCGAACGGACCTGCTCAAGCCGGAAGTCCCATTTCGAGTCCGGGTAGAGGAAGGGCCACACGAACGCGCCGCTGGCTCCGTCAACGTGGATCGGGATGTCGAGGTCCCGCTCCTTGCGGACGTCCCGCAGGAGCTTGTCGATCCCGACGACGTCGTCCTTGTGGCCGGTGAACGTGGTGCCGAGAACGGCGACGACGCCGATCGTGTTCTCGTCGAGGTGAGGCTCCACGTCCTCCGGGCCGATCGTGTACTTGCCCTCGGCAAGTGGCACGATCCGCGGCTCGACGTCGAAGTAGCGGCAGAACTTCTCCCACACAACGTGGACATCCCCGCCGAAGATCAAGTTGGGTCGGTCGACCGACAGATTGGCCGCCTGGCGGCGCTCCCGCCACTTCCACTTCAGCGATAGCGCCCCGAGCATGATCGCCTCGGACGAGCCCTGGGTCCGACATCCGGTTGTCTTGCCCGGCGCGTTGAAGAGGTCGGCGAGCATGCGCACGCAACGCTGCTCGATTTCGGCGGAAATCGGGTACTCCGCATGGTCGATGAAATTGCGGTGGAGATTCTCGGCGATGATCCGTTGCGCCTCCGGCTCCATCCAAGTGGTGACAAACGTGGCGAGGTTGCGCTGCGGGTCACCCTCCATGGCGAGGTCCACATCCAGCAGCCTCATTGCGTCCGTCGCGGCCATGCCTTCCTCGGGGAAGGTCTCCGAGGGGGCGGGCGCGGTCAAGAATCGGTTGCCGAAGAGGGCAGCGTCATCACGCTTAGTCATGTGACGATTCAAACAGCGCCGGTGCCTGCCTCGGCGAGGGACACGCCGAGGCAGAACAGCGAGGCTCTGTGAGGCGTGCGTGCGGCGGCCGGAGCGGGGCGGAAACAGGAGTGGCGGCCCGGACGACGGGCCACGCTTGCGCGGTGCGTACCTTGACTAGATGTCTGAGCTGCGGAGACCTCTGGGACGCCATCGGCCTCCGGAGTCGCGTGAGCTGGGCGCTGGCGCACCCTCATCGGCGCTCCGCTGCCAACGGCTGCTGCAACGCCTCGGGAAGCGTGGACTGTCGCGCGACACCGTGCCCTGTGCCATCACACTGCCCCATCACCTCGTCGTTGCAGGGGAGCGCACATCCTCGTGCGGGAGCGTCTTCTTCTTTCGGACAGTCCCCGCCACGTCGGTGACGGAGAAGTGGGAGACCTGTGAGACGTGGGAGCGTGAGCGGGTGAGTGAGACGGCGGCTGAGGCCCTGCAATACCGCCTTGACCAGCTAGAACACGCACCAGTCCTGATGACGCCGCGCTGTCCTGCCCAGTCCCGAGAGCTGGCCCGCGGCTGAGCCGATTCACGGTTGAGGGAACGAAATCCGCCGCGCGGAGCGGCTCCGGATGAGCCGCGAGCTGGTCAGGGCTCCCGGCGCCGTGCTCGCGGGCGGCACGCAGGAGGTCCACTGCGTACAGGAGGTGGTCGGCTGTCTCGGTGGTGAGGTAGGCGAGCTGTTTGAGGCGCACCAGCGCGTCCTGCACCTGGTGGGTGTGGTGCAGGACGCTGACCGGGCCCCGCCCGTATCGACGCCAGCCACTACACCTACGACCCGGCCGGCAACCTCACTTCCACCTCCACCTCCACCACCAGCGGCCAGGACGCGGCCGCCAGCACCTACACCCAGTGCTTAACCACCGACGCACTGCGCCGCATCACCCAGGTGTGGACCGCCACCGACAAGTGCGCCACCACCCCCACCAGTAGCTCATCCGCCACGGTCGGCGGACCGGACACCTACTGGACGTCCCATGCCTACGACCCGGTTGGCAACCACACCACCGAAACCCAGCACAAAAACAGCGTCCGGCCCCGCCGCCGATGTCACTCGCGCCTACAAGGCCCCCGATGCCGGCAAGCACAACCTGCCCGGCGTTCAGCGTCACGGCTCCGACGTCGCCACCTATGGTTACGACGACGTCGGCAACACCAAGACGCTCAAGGCCGGCACGGCCGCCCAGCGAGACCTGGCCTGGGACCCTGAAGGCCACCTCGAAACCGCCACCGTCAACCGCGTCCGCGACCGAAGCCCTCGCCGTCATCCGCGCCTGATGGGAGTTGCGGAGTCGGGGAATGCTCGGTTCCGTAACCGGCAGGGGGTGAACACGTCGGCTGCGACTGCCACACGAGCTCCGTTTCACGAATGACCGCGTACCGCTAGGAGCTCGGTCACCGCGAGGATTTCAGGGCCTCCGCTGTCCGTGAGGTTCCCGCATGCGAGGGAGTGATCGCCCAGTTCACCGTCTGGTGGGCTGGGCGAAGCGGTCGCAGCACCACGAAAGTATGTTTGATATAAGTGGTCTTTACGTAATCTTGGCCGTCGGCGTAGCAACGGCCGTCGAGCGCAAGGACTCACGTGATAACTGGGCAGCCCCTCGGGGACCAGGCCGCCGCTACGCCCGAAACCGCGGCCAGTGGTGTCCTACCACAGCAGGCTGTCGAGTCGGCCGCTGAGGAGGAGGCTCCCCGCAAGAAGGTAGCCGGCGGGCGCTACCTCGCCGTCGACGGGCTACGAGGGATCGCGATCCTGTCGGTCCTGCTGTACCACACCAACTGGTTCACTAACGGGCTGTTCGGCGTGGACGCCTTTTTTGTTCTCTCCGGTTTCCTGGTCACGCTGCTGCTCATCCGCGAAATGGAGAAGTCGGGCCGCATAGCTCTGGGCCGCTTCTATCTCCGACGCTTCAAACGCCTGATGCCGGGCCTGGCGATCACGCTGACTGTTGTTGTGGCCCTCGGGTACGTGTTGAGCCCGCTACGGGAAGCGGTTCAGCTCAAGAACCAGGGTCTGGCCGCGCTCCTGCAGATCGCCAACTGGGCGCAGGCGGCTCGTGGAGACGCCTACTGGGATCAGTCCGGGGCGATAAGTCCGCTGTCTGCCATGTGGTCGCTGAGCATTACTGAGCAGTTCTACGTGGTCTGGCCACTGGTGATGGGGCTGGCGTTCTTCGTTTTCCGCCGCAGGGTGTTGCCCGTGGCGGTGGTGACCGGCCTGCTCTTCGCCGGCTCGGCCTTGGTTGCCCCGTGGTTGTGGAACGGCCAGAACAGCGATGCGCTGTACCTGGGCACTCACACTCGCGCAGTTGCCTTCGTGGCCGGCGCGCTAGCGGCATTTGTCGTGCATCTGGCGCAGCGCCGCACTCTTCGCCGTAGTGCCGAGCCCCTGGCTGCAACTGTCGCTGTGCTCAACCTGGCCGCGCTGGCCGCGTTCGCGGCCGTGGTGTATTACAGCGTTAAGGTCAGCACATATCACGACCCATGGCTGTATCGGGGTGGCCTGGCCCTCGTGGCGTCTCTCGTCGCCCTGCTCGCCGCGGCTTTGTGCGTCGATCGCGGCCCAGTGGTCAAGGTGCTGTCCTTTGGCCCCCTCGCCGAGATCGGGCAGATCTCCTACAGCATGTACCTGCTGCATCTTCCGGTGTACTGGCTGTTGCTGCATGCCTGGCCGGACCTGAAGCCCTATGCGCTGTTCGTGCTCGGCACAGGGCTTACGTGGCTCCTGTCGATGATCATGCACTACTCCATCGAGCAGGTTCGGAACCGCGATTGGCGCGCCTCGCGGGCTGTCCCGCTCTTCGCTGCGGCGACCCTGGCAATCGGGTCCGGCGCCTACTATTTGCCGGCGTTCATCGAGCATCAGATGCGGCCTGACGGAAAGCAGTTGGTACTCACTCTCGGCGACTCAATGGCCGAAGACTTCGCCACCACGTTGTCCGCGCACGGCAACCGATATGCCGTCGTCGACGGCGGTCAGGGCGGCTGCGGCGTCATGTCGCCGGACCAGGTGCGCGACCGGGTGAACAAGGTCCTCAAGAACTGGGACTCGTGCCGTGACTGGCCACAGTTCTGGGCGAACAAGCTGGCCGATTCCGGGCCTGACGCCGTTCTCATCCATGTGGGGTGGGACGCTGCGGAGCAGCAGGTCGGAGGCACGTGGCTCTCCGCGTGCGACAGCGCGTATCGCACACGCTATCTCCAGCAGTTGGGCACCGCGGTGGACATCGTCAGTCGGCAGGTTCCCCGGGCGAAGATCCTGCTGATGAACGAGCGCCGGTCGAACGGCGCGATCACCACGCAGTGGGGCACCTGCTTCAACAAGGTCGTCGCCCAGTACGTGCGCACCGCGCCGAAGAGCGTCACGCTCGTTGATCTGGACCACTATCTGTGCACTGCCGACGGTTGCCGGGTGACGACCGACAAGGGCCAGCGTCTGTACCCCGACGGCGATGGCGTGCACCTGACCGGTGCAGGCATGGGGCAGGTCGCGCCATGGCTGGAGAGTCAGATCAGCGCGGTACTGCCCGCCGCCAAGTAGCGACGGGCAGCTGGGAGCTCAGATCAGCACCGGAGCGGACAGGCGCACAGCCTGAGCCGACAACTGCACGTCGCAGCCGATCCGTACGCCCGCGGGCAGTTCGTTGTACGGCCCGACTTCGGCGGCGTCCCCGACGACGGCTTCCAGCAACGTGGACCCGGCACCGATGGACGCCCGGCGGCCGACCACTGAGTGGTGGACGAGGGCTCCAGCTTCGATGCGAGCACCGGGGAGGACGACGCTGCCGTCGATGACGGCACCGGGTCCGATGACTGCGCCTTCGCAGACGACTGTGCCGCCGCTGAGCAGTGCCCTGTCGTCAACGAGGGCGCCGGGCAGCACGAGTGCTTCCCCGGTGGGCCCGGGCAGTGCGGGCGAGGTGACCCGGCCACGGACGAGATCCACCGAGCCCTTCACGAAGGCGGCCGGTGTGCCGAGGTCCAGCCAGTAGCTCGAGTCGGCGACCCCGCGCAGGAAACCGTCCGCCAGGAGCAGTCCGGGGAAGGTTTCCCGTTCGACCGAGACCTCACGGCCTGCGGGAATCGTGTCGATGATGGACCGGGTGAAGACGTAGCAGCCTGCGTTGATCTGGTCGGTGACGATCTGCTCAGAGGTCTCGGGCTTCTCCAGGAACGCAAGGACCCGGCCGTCGGCATCGGTGGGCACCAGCCCGAACGCCCGCGGATCGGGAACGCGCGTCAGGTGAAGGGTGACATCGGCGCCCGATGCCTGGTGGCCGTCGCGCAGGGCGGTGATGTCGAGGCCGGAGAGTATGTCGCCGTTGAAGACGAGGACCGGATCGTCGGGGCCGCATGTGAGGTAGTCCGCGGCATTGCGGATCGCGCCTCCGGTGCCGAGCGGTTCCGCCTCGGTGACATAGACGAGATCAAGGCCCAGTTCCGCGCCGTCGCCGTACTCCTGCTCGAACAATTCGGCCAGGTAGGACGTGGCAAGCACGATCCGAGTGACACCGGCTGCCGCTGCACGGGCCAGTTGGTGGGTCAGGAGGGGAACTCCGGCCACTCGCAGCAGAGGCTTGGGGGTATGCGTGGTCAGCGGGCGCAGTCGGGTGCCCTTGCCGCCGACAAGAAGGATCGCCTCGCTCATCGAGTGTCTGCCTCTTTCTGGGATGTGGCTGTCTCGTTCTGCAGTGCGCGGCGCGCAGAGCGCAGTTGATGGGGATGCGTCACGGAGTGGCGGCGCTGCCGGGTCCGGCGTAGGCGGAGCCGAAGCACTGTCGGATGGCCTGCTCGGTTTTTGGTCTGCCCGCGAAATCCAGCCGAGAGGCTTCATCGGCCGGGGCGCTGAAAGGGTTGTCGTCGAAATAGATCGACCACCAGTACACGCCGCTCATCTTGCGAGTCTGGACGACTTGGCAGACGGCCGAGTACCAGGTGGCCTGAACGTCGGTGTTCAAGGCCCGTTTGGTGTAGAAGTCGCCCGGTGCGTGGTAGGCGCCCTTCATGGCGGCGATGCCGGCTTCGGACAACACGATCTTGGGGAGTGGCCCGGTGGACCTCTTGTCCAGCCAGGTGTCCCAGCCGTTGACCAGGGTCTTCACCGATGCCGTGTCCGGCACCTTCACCGGGAAGTACGCGTCGATGCCGAGCGTGTTGACGGGCATGTCGATCCGACCGGCCACGTAGTTGTCCCAGTTGGCGTCGTAGCCCAGTTCACCGGAGAACCGCTTCTTCGCGGTGGCGGCCAGGCCCTTCCACCGAGTGTCGCCTTCCATCGAGTTGAGTTCGGTGGCCAGGGTGAACGAAGCGACCTTGTGTTTCTGCGCCACATCCAGGTAGGGGCGCAGAAACGTCCCGTATGAAGCGAACCAGGCGTCCCGGTCGGCAGGTTTGATGGTGCCGCGCCAATTGGGGAGTTTGCCGAGGGACTTCTCGTCCATCAGCGGCCGGACCGTGGTGCGCAGGCCGGCGTCCTGGAACACCTTCAGCACGGCCTCCATGCGGGCCGGGCTCGGGGTCCTGGGACCGGCGGCGATCTTCGTGGACGTGATCGTGCCGGTATAGAAGGGGAACGAGATCGCGACCGAATTCGCCTTCAGACCTACGAGGTACTTCGCCTGAACCTGGGCCTTCTGGGTGAGGTAGGCGAGAGTCTGCTTGTGGTCGTCCTCCCAGTACACCTGCACACCCCACTGCGGCATGCCCGGCTTCCACGGCTTGGCCACCCGTACGGCGGGTGGCTGCGGGGCGGTGCGGCCCCCCGGCGCAGCATCGTCCTGCGCGCTTTGGTTCGCACTGTCCTTGACTGCGGCGACTGTGGAGGGGCTGGCCGACGGATGATCGCCGATGACCACGTGCGGCATCGCGGAGTGCGCGTCCCAGCGCAGGGGGTAGGTGCCCAGCACGAAGGGAGCGGCGATGACGCCCGCTATGACGGTGACCGGGAAGATCGAAAGAAGAGGAAGCCGGGAGCGTTTCATGGGTGAGAAGTCCTGAACAGAGGAGTTAAGCGGGCTTGGCGATCACGACGAATTTGTTCTCTTCACGCCGTATGAACTTCAAGAACCCGCGGAACCCGCCGAGCCCTTCCAGAACGGAGAACACCGGTATCAGGCCGATGACCACGATGGGTTCCCACCACTTCCGCCGGCCGCTGGCGGAAACCAGAGCATTGAGCCTCAGCCCTTCCCAGTACGTCCAGATGACGTACGCGAAGTTCAGCGACCACAGCACCACCACCGACTGGGCCACTGGGGAGGTGTTCATGCTGCCGGTGAACCAAGCGATCAGCAGGATGGCACCGATGTGCTGCAAAGGCCCGAGAATCCAGGTGGTCACGCATATCGACAGGAACCAGCGGTAGCGCAGTGGGATGGTGCGGTTGAAACAGAGGGCTACCAATCCCCAGGCCCAGCGTTCGCGCTGCTTCATGAAGTCTCGCGCGGTGGCCGGTGAAGCACCGTAGCAGCGGCCGTTGAACCAGTCGCTGCGCCCTGGGTAGCGTCGACAGAAGTTCAGAGCGAGCTGGGCGTCCTCGACAATCGCCTTGGGGCCGAAGTCCCAGCCGATGGTGGCCTCGATGGAGGCCCGCAGCAGCAGCAGTTCGCCGTGTACGCCGGCCACGGGGGTACCCATCCCGGTCAGCGCCCTGAACCGGGCAATGTCGTCCGCGGGACGGACCGCGTCCGCGAGCCAGACGAAGAGGTTGACCGCGTTCTCACGCGGATACGTGAGGATCCCCTGCGCCATGTGCTTGGTGGTCTCCGGAGTGGCGCGCCGCTGCCGGTTGATGAACTGTGCGGTGGCCGCTGCCGTATCCGGGCCCACCGCCGTGTCATCGTCCATGTGCAGGACCCACACGTCGTCCAACGCCTCACCCTCGGCGATCCGGAGCTCGTGCGAGTAGTGGTTGGCACGGGCTTTGAAGCGGGTGCCGTTGGTGGTGACGTATGCCCTCGGCACGGTGACGACCCGGATCAGCGTGCTGACCTCCTCCAGCGCGGCGATGCGTTCCGTGGCCTCGCACCCCTCCTCGGTGAGCACGTCCACGCGCATGTACGGGAAGTACTGCGGCAGGTGCTCGACGTAGGAAAGGACGGAACGTTCCAGTGCCGGGTAGGTGTCGTGGCGCCCGATGGTGGGCACCAGAACGATCAGGAAATCCTCCGCGGCCGGCGTCGGCGGCACCATCTCGTCGGCGCGCCGGACGCGGCGGCGGATGAGGAGGCCACCTTGCAGGCCCACCATCACGCCCACCACGGGCAGGGACCACACGATCGTCAGGATCCAGCCCAGCGGAGTGTTGTTGGGCAGGTACGACCACAGGCCGAAAGCGAGCAGGACCAGGAACGGAAGCAGGAACGGAAGAATGCCGGGCTTCCAGTTGGCGTGCCGCTGGGCCATTTTGGCAGCGTGCCGCGAAACTGCGGGCTCCGACGTGTTGGCGAGGGCGGTCATGGACAGTTCTCCGAGTGGATTGACATGGTGGCGGACGTCATCGGCCCGCCGGCGGGGGCGGCTGCCAACCTGCCGCAGGCGGCCGCTGCCCTGCTTGCTGTGGCGGATAGGGCGGCGTGGGCGCGGCGGGCGGCGGGGCGGCCGGCAATGGATACGGCTGCGGGTAGGCCGGGTGGGCCTGCTGCGGGAACTGCGCAGCCTGTTGGGCCTGTTGGGCCTGCTGAGCCTGCGCGGTCCAGGCATTGGCCGGCGGAGTCCAGGGCACATGCACCGGCGCTCGGCGGACCAACAGCAGCAACAACGCAACCGTGACCAGAACTCCAGCGGCGAAGGTCGCCAACTTCAACTGGCCCTGTGTGGTGTGAGTGAACCAGTCCTTCTGCCGGCTGTCGAACAGTGCGCCGGTAAGGCTGCGCAGCCGGTTGTAGCCCTCGATCAAGGCCGCACCGCACGCGAGCCCGCGAGCCCACACGCTGCCGCGCATGATGAGCACACCTGCGATCAGGTACACCACCGCCCAGTTCAGGTTCGCGGTGTCCGCCGCCGCAGACCCGTCACCGATGCCGTAGTAGAAGATGCCGCGTGCGAAGTCTGCGACACCTACCTGCCAGAAGCAGTTGTACGCCGTCCAGGAGAGCAGGACGGCGGACCAGGCGAGTGCGATGAACGCGGCAACCCGGTGGATGCGCAGTACGGGGACGGCTGGCTGGCCGGAAGCCGATGCCACAGAGCCGGCGATTACCCTCACCTCATCTAGATCATCAGGACCGCTAGGCCCCTTCAGGAGAAAGCCGTTCGAATTGTGCCAGCGCTGTGTTAACGCTGGAAGTCCCGGACCCGCAGGGCCCACTGGGCATGATCAGGTCATGGAAGGCGCAACGACAGCCCAAGCCATCCGCCGGCCACAGCCGCCGACCTACTGGTCAATACGTGTGGAGACGCGTAGGTCGCCCGCACATCCGCCGGGGCGTTCTTTCCTTGCGGATCGGAGACGTTGTTCTGAGTCAGTGCCTGTCCCCACACCGTCCAGATCACCCATGGGGTCTCTTCCAAGGTTCGCGGCTGAGCGCCGAGCACTGGCACATAGAAGGACTCAGCCATCATCCGCGGCTTGCGGTAGTCGGCCAGGCCCTCGTACCACTTCTTCGTCCACACACCGCCCGCGAAGGGCTGCTGCGGGCTGCCGCTGTAGTCGTCGACCCCAACGACGTCCACGTACTGGTCCCCTGGGTAGTAAGCCCATGGTTCGCCGTAGTGCACGTCATCCCAGGCTCCCGGGGACCACACGAAGATGAGATTGTCCAGTTTGCGGGTGTCCACGAGATACTCATGCAGGATCCGCCACAGTGACTTGTACTGCTCCGGGTGCAGGCCGCCCCACCAGAATCGGCTCTCGGCATCCGTGTTCATCTCGTGGTAGGGCCGCAAGAGCACGGGAACGTTGCGGCCCGCGAGATATCCGAGATGGTCGGCGAGGAACGACAGGTCCAGGATCAGTGCCTGGTGCTCAGTGGTACCCGCAGTAACCACCCGTTGGATCCACTCCGGATCCCGCGCGGCCGGCGAATTGCGGCGCATCGTCTCCCGGTAGCCCTTGACCGGGCTCCCAGGCCACGGCTGGTGAAAGGACATTCCTACGAGTCCGGCCGGTCTCCCGCCGTTCTCAGGCAACGCCGTCGCGGAGCCATCACTACGAGGTTCCTTCCCGCCCGGGTTGTAGCTACCGTCTGCGGCTCGCGGCAGTCCGAACCACACGCCGGCAGCGAGATCGACAGCGTCATCGACGTAAGCCCACTCACTGCGGCGGCTCGGCCAGGCGGCGGAGTACGACCGCGGACGATCGACTCCCCACCCTTCCCGCTCGTACCCGGGCCCGAGATCAACCTCGACGAAGCCGGGGAGTTTCCCGGTGATGTCCGCGACCTTGCGGTAGTAGTAACCGGGGGGCTTGATTCCGCGATAATCCCCGTAGAGGGGGTTGTTGAGCTCGTTGTGGAGCTCAACGTGCTGTCCAATGATGGTGGCGCGAGGATGACCGGCCCGTGCGTCGTTTTCCAGACCGGCGAGCTTCCGGTACACGGCACGAGCACTGGCGGATGCCTCCCGGCCGGGTCGGAGGAGCTCGCCTTCCACCAGCACAGCGCCAGGAGGCCGGGCACCATCGAAAAGACGGGCGCCGACGAGACCTACAGCTCCCGCCGCAGCAGCGCCGCCGCTGAAAATGGCCGTACGGCGCTTCACGCCCGCTCCCCCTCCAGTACCTGATCGCATCCGTGTGGTCCGTTACCTCACCACACAGACTTCCGACGGATGCGAAAGGTTGTACGGATCTTGTTCGCACTTTAGACGTGGCGATCCACCCAACAAAATGGATCACCATCACGGTGGTTGGGCAGTTGGCGATCCCCGTCCCACGCGAGACTCGAGGTAGTGACCGCATCGGCCCGTCACGCAGTGTTATCAAGGAACTACGCAATTGCTAATAACGACAACTGGATGTCAGGGTCAGCTGGCAGCAGGACGGATGGCACGGAAAGGTGAAGACGCGACTGGTCGAACTCGAGATTCCGGTCACGGTGAAGAATGACCTGCCGACGGTCCGTCGGGTGAAGCCGAAACCGATATTCAGCAACGAGTGTTCGGCGACTTCGGGCACGTCTCGAAAGGCCCGTAGGCGGTCCAGCGCGATCCGCGTGCGCTCTGCTGTCCGTTCGCTGCCGCTCTGCCCAAGGGTGAGCATGCGGCTCGTTGTCTCGGCGGCGGCCTCGGGCTCGTTGGCGTCGGCGTAGGCCACTGCCAGCCACGAGAGGTACAGCGCCAACTCCCTTGCGTGGCTGGCGTCGTAGCGTCCGAGTACATCAGTCAGAAGCGGTACGGCGCGCAGGGGCCGCCGCAGCTCGGTATAGACGCGGGCCTCCATCACCTGCAATTCCCCGGAGTCCATCCAGTACAGGTACGACGGCGATTCGGTGCCGGCCGAGTCCTCGGCCAGGGCGATCGAGCAGGAGCAGGCCGGTGGCGTGTGCGTTGTATCCGGCGCGGTGGCGCTGGCCGGGGAGGTCGGCCAGGGGCAGGCGCAGGTGCTCGATGAGCGGGTCGAGGCCGTGCTTGCTGGCTTCGGGGTAGGTCGTGCGGGCCAGCCGCAGGGTGTCGATCACTCCGGCTGGCTCCCAGCCGGGCAAGGGACGATCTCGCGGACCAGGAGCCGCTGCTGGACCAGGGTGCCCAGAGTCTGCTCCACCACCCACCGTTTCGGCTGGGGCACGAACCCCTTGTCGGCAGGGTTCCGCTCGACGATCTCGACGTCGATGCCGAGCGAGGCGCCGTGGGCGACGACCGCGTTCTTGAGGCCTGGTCGACCAGGTCTTTACTCACCGTGTCCGACTGCGCGGCGACCCGGTCCAACAGCGCGATGCGCCGTCGTCCCGCCACTTCGCGAAGTAGTAGTACACCGCACCACGAGGCGGCAGATCATGCGGGAGGTAGTCCCACTGGCAGCCGGTCCGGTTCTGGTACAGGAGTGCGTTGACGAGCTCCCGCATCCCGTACCTGCCCGTATGCCCACTGACCGACCGGTGCCCGGCCTTCCACGCTGTCATCACCGGCTCGATCAACGCCCACTGCTCGTCGGACAAGTCGCTCCGGTACGGCTCGCGTTCACTCACCCAGCCACCCCAACAAGGCCAGGCCCTCCGACCAGACCGGACGCCGCAGAGCCACACGATCAGGCGACCAAAAACCGGACATCAACTCACGTACCGCCCTCTCAGCGGCCGCGGAATCCAAAGGGCGCAGAGGTCCGTTATGTCCGATTCGATGGAAGTGCTCAAAGTTCGGGCTGATGGTGACTGAGTTCGCAGGTCACGCAGTCTGCTCCCCGCCGGCGCCATGCCTGCTCCCCGCCCGCGCGGGGATGGACCCTCCACCCAGGTGAGGGTGAGATATGGGAGCGTGAGCGGGTGAGCGAGACGATGGCTAAGACCCTGCAATACCGCGTTGACGGGCCAGAAGACGCACCGACCCTGATATTGGGCCCCGCCCTCGGCACTACATGGCACATGTGGGATCGCCAACTGCCCGAGTTGACCCGCCACTGGCGGGTCCTGCGTTACGACCTGCCCGGCCACGGCGGCGCGCCCGCCGAACCCGCGACCTCGGTCGCCGATCTGGCGGACCGGCTGCTCGCCACCCTGGACCTCGCCGGCATCGACCGGTTCGGCTACGCGGGCTGCTCCCTCGGCGCGGCCGTCGGCGTCCGGATCGCCCTGCAGCGCCCCGACCGGGTCGCGGCGCTGGCGCTCGTCTCCGCCGCCGCCCGCCACGGCACCGCCGACGCCTGGCGGCAGCGCGGTGTCGTCGTACGGGCCAACGGCCTCGGACAGTTCGCCCACACCGTCCCCGACCGGTGGTTCACCGACGGTTACCGGGCCGCCCAGGGCGCCATCGTCGAGTGGGCCGTGCAGATGGTGCGCACCACCGATCCGGAGTGCTACATCGCGGCCTGCGAGGCGCTGGCGGCGCACGACGTACGCGACGAGCTGGGCCGGATCGCCGTGCCGACCCTCGTGGTCGCCGGCGAGGACGACCCCGCCACGCCGCCCGCCGACGCCCGCGTCCTGGTCGCCGGAATCCATGACGCGAAACTCGCCGTGGTGCCCGCAGCCTCCCACCTCACCCCGGTGGAGCAGCCGGCAGCCGTGGGCGAGCTGCTGGTGCGGCACTTCGGCGCCGCCTGGACCGAACCCGCCATCGCCTCCACCACGGCGGTGCTCCACGCCCCGCCCGCCCCGCCGGCCGCCGAGCAGCCCGCCGCGGTACCGGTGGGCCGCGTGGACCCGTACGACGAGGGCCTGCGGATCCGCAGGGAAGTGCTGGGCGACGCGCATGTCGACCGGGCCGCCGCCGGGGCGGACGACTTCACCGGGGAGTTCCAGGAGTTCATCACCCGCTACGCCTGGGGCGAGGTGTGGGCGCGTCCGGGCCTGGACCGGCGCACCCGCAGCATCATCACGCTGACGGCGCTGACCGCCCGCGGGCACTTCGACGAGCTCGCCTCCCACACCCGCGCGGCGCTGCGCAACGGCCTCACGCCCGCCGAGATCAAGGAGACGCTGCTGCACACGGGCGTCTACTGCGGAGTGTCGGCGGCGAACGCCGCCTTCACGGTCGCGCAGCGCGTGATCCAGGAGGAGACGGCCGTCGGCGGCCCCGCCGGTGATCCTCCGCAATGATGGTTCCCCTACGACCCGGTGCACGTCGATATCGCTGATCACGTTCCGAGGAGCAACAGTGAAGCTGACCAAGAAGGGCCACGCCTGCGTCAGGCTGGAGAAGGACGGGCAGGTGCTCGTCATCGATCCCGGCGCCTTCACGGAGGAGGACGCCGCGGTCGGCGCCGAGGCGATCCTCATCACCCACGAGCACATCGACCACTTCAACGAGGAGCGGCTGCGCCTCGCACTGGACGCCAACCCGGCCGCCCAGGTGTGGACGCTCAAGAGCGTCGCCGACCAGGTGTCGGCGGCCTTCCCCGGCCGGGTGCACACCGTCGGCGAGGGCGACACCTTCACCGCGGCGGGCTTCGACATCGAGGTGCACGGCCGGCTGCACGCCGTCATCCACCCGGACATCCCGCGGATCGCCAACCAGGGGTACGTCGTCGACGGATCGGTCTTCCACCCCGGCGACGCCCTGACGGTCCCCGACCGTCCCGTCGACACCCTGCTGCTCCCGTTGCAGGCCCCCTGGAGCAAGTTCTCCGAGATCGTCGACTACCTCCGCGAGGTCAGGCCGCAGCGCGCCTTCGACGTCCACGACGGGCTGCTCACCGACATCGCGTTCATGATCTACGGCCGGATGCTCGGCCCGGACGGCCCCGGTATCGGCGGCGGCGAGCACCGCCGGCTGGCCCCCGGCGAATCCGTCGAACTGGCCTGACCGCCCACCAGGAACCTGGCCGCCAGGAGCCTGGCCGCCCGCCAGGACCTGGTCAGGAGCACCGCCCCGGGGCAGCCCGGGGCGGGTCCGGGGCGGGTCCGGGACGGGTCCGGGACGGTTGTCGGTGCCGGGCGGTAGATTCGGATCCATGCGCATCGCCACCTGGAACGTCAACTCGATCACCGCCCGCCTCCCGCGGCTGCTCGCCTGGCTGGAGAGCACCGGCACGGATGTGCTGTGTCTCCAGGAGACCAAGTGCTCGCTGGAGCAGTTCCCCTTCGACGAGCTGCGCGAGCTCGGCTACGAGGCGGCCGTCAACGCCACCGGCCGGTGGAACGGGGTGGCGCTGCTGTCGAAGGCCGGCCTGGAGGACGTCGTGACCGGGCTGCCCGGCGGCCCCGAGTACGAGGGCGTGCTGGAGCCCCGCGCGGTCTCCGCCACCTGCGGTCCGGTCCGCGTCTGGTCGGTGTACGTGCCCAACGGCCGCGAGGTCGCGCACGCGCACTTCGCCTACAAGCTGCAGTGGTTCGAGGCGCTGCGCGCGGCCGTCGCGGAGGACGCCGCGGGCCCGCGGCCCTTCGCGGTGCTGGGCGATTACAACGTCGCGCCGACCGACGAGGACGTGTGGGACCTGTCCCTCTTCGAGGGCGCCACCCACGTCACCCCGGACGAGCGCGCCGCGCTGGCCGCCCTGCGCGAGGCCGGCCTGACCGATGTGGTGCCGCGTCCGCTCAAGTACGACCGCCCGTACACCTACTGGGACTACCGTCAGCTCGGCTTCCCGAAGAACCGGGGCATGCGGATCGACCTGGTCTACGGCAACGAGGCCTTCGCCAAGGCGGCCACCGACTCCTACGTCGATCGTGAGGAGCGCAAGGGCAAGGGCGCCTCCGACCACGCCCCGGTCGTTGTGGACCTCGACGTCTGACCGCACCGCCCGGTCTGCCGAGCCGCCCGCCGGGCCGCCCGCCCGGCGTGCTTACGAGGCGTATGGGTGGGCGCGGGACGGTATACAACCTGTCGTTCCCGCGCCCGTACGCCGCCCCGTACGCTCGGCGCTCATGAGCACCGTTGACCTGCCCTCCGCCAGCTTCGCCGTCCACGTTCCCGACGCCGAGCTGGGGCCCGAGCCGCTCGACCCGGACCAGATCGTGTCGGGCACGCCCGAGGTCACCGGCAAGGTGCTCTGGGAGTCGGCCGACGGGACCCGGCTGCGCGGGATTTGGCAGATCACCCCGGGCGTGGTGACCGATGTCGAGGCCGACGAGATGTTCGTCGTGGTCAGCGGCCGGGCCACCGTCGAGGTGGCGGGCGGCGACACGCTCGAACTCGGCCCCGGCGTTGTGTGCGTCCTGCACGAGGGTGACAGAACGGTCTGGACGGTGCACGAGACGCTGCGCAAGGCGTACGCGATCGGCTGTTGAGCCCCGGTGCCCGAACATCCGCGGGGCAGGCGCGCCTGTAGAAGTCGGACCGCCCCGGGTGCGACGCTGAGCCGTATGGACATCCCCTTCCTGGACAGGTGGCGCAAGCGGAACGCGACGGTGAGCGGGGTCGCGGTCGGGGGCGGTGATCCGGACGCGGCGGGCGTCGCCGAATTGCTGGCGGAGTGCGATCTGCTGCGCGCCCAGGCGCAGGACGCCGGGCTCGAACTCGACGACTCGCCGGGCTCGTTGACCGCCCTCGACCAGCTGGTCCCGCAGTGGCGCGACGACCCCGAGGTGCTGCCCTGGCTCGGCAACGACGCGGGCCTGTACCTCGGCACCGTCATCGTCCGCACGGTGCCGGGCGCGGCCTGGCAGGTGTGGCCGAACGGGCTGCCGGTGGTCAAGCTGGAGTCGGGCCGCGAGATCGACGTGGTCGGGATCGGCCACGAATGGGCCGAGAGCGGCACGCCCGAACTGTCCCAGACACTCGCCGAGGCATCCGAGAGCTGACGGCCCGCCGTCACCCGAAGTGATGGACCGCGCCACCGCAATGCGACGGCGGGCAGGCGTGTCCGGCGGGCAATGACGCTTCCCTGCCCGGCCGTACGGTGCATGATGTCGGAAACGCACCACTTGATCAGCTCGGTACCGGAGGCGCGACGTGGACTCCCTGCAGCAGATGCCGAATATCGGAGCGGTCCTTGCCGACCGTTTGCGCCGCGGCGGCGTCGAGGACGCCGGCGAACTGCGCCGGCTCGGCGCCGGCCGTGCTTTCGAGAAGATCCGCGAGGACCTTCCCGAGGACGCCTGCACCCACACCCTGCTCGCACTCGAAGGCGCGATCCGCGGCACCCGCTGGACCGCCATCCCGCAAACGGAACGCGACACCCTCGTCAACCGGGTCCTCGGCTGACCCGGACCAGAACCCCTACCTGACCCGAACCGACCCGCACCGACCCCACCCGCGCCGATTCGCGGCGCGGGCCGTCGGCGACCCCGCGACCCGTAAATCAGGGTATTGGCGGCGGTCTGCGTGTCGGCACGATGTGGCCATTCGAGGGGATAGGTTGCCCATTCGTCGACCGTCGGACGTGGGTGAGAGTGAGCTGGACTGCGCATGGATCCGCTGATCGTCCTGAGTGGCGTCAACAAGCACTTCGGACCGTTGCATGTCCTGCGGGACATCAACCTGACGGTCGGCCGCGGCGAGGTCGTGGTGGTCATCGGACCGTCGGGATCGGGCAAGTCCACGCTGTGCCGGGCGATCAACCGTCTGGAGCCGGTCGAATCCGGCACGATCTCCATCGACGGCCAACCGCTGCCCTCCGAGGGCAAGGAACTGGCCAGGCTGCGCGCCGACGTCGGCATGGTCTTCCAGTCCTTCAACCTCTTCGCACACAAGACGGTGCTGCAGAACGTCGCGCTGGCGCCGGTCAAGGTACGCGGTCACAGCCGCTCCGACGCCGACAGACGCGCCCGGGAACTGCTCGACCGGGTCGGCCTGCTCTCGCACGCCGACAAGTACCCCGCCCAGATGTCCGGCGGCCAGCAGCAGCGGGTGGCGATCGCCCGCGCGCTGGCCATGGACCCCAAGGCACTGCTCTTCGACGAGCCGACCTCCGCACTCGACCCGGAGATGATCAACGAAGTGCTGGAGGTCATGCAGCAGCTCGCCCGGGACGGCATGACGATGGTCGTTGTCACCCATGAGATGGGCTTCGCCCGCTCGGCCGCCAACCGGGTCGTCTTCATGGCCGACGGTTTGATCGTCGAGGACCGGGTCCCGGAGGAGTTCTTCACCGCGCCGCGCAGCGAGCGCGCCAAGGACTTCCTGTCCAAGATCCTCCACCACTGACGACCCGGGACCGCCATGCGACGCAAGAACAGGCACAGCGCGCTGCTCGCCGTGGCCGCGGCCCTGCTGGCGGGCTGTGGCAAGCAGGGCAGCCCGCCCACGAAAGGGCCCAGCTCCGACGATCTGCCCACCTACAAGGTGGCCACGGACTTCTCCCTCCCCGACTCGAAGACCTGGAGCTCCGCCCACCGGCGCGGAAAGATCGTCGTCGGGGTCAAGGACGACCAGCCGTACCTCGGCCAACGCGACCCGGCCAACGGCACCTACGCCGGCTTCGACGTCGAGATCGCCCGGATGCTCGCCGCCTCGCTCGGCTTCGGCCTCGACCGGATCCAGTACAAGTCGGTGGCCTCCGCCAACCGCGAGACCGCGCTCAGCAACGGCCAGATCGACTACTACGTCGGCACGTACACGATCAACGACAAGCGCAAGCAGCAGGTCGGCTTCGCGGGCCCGTACTACATCGCGGGCCAGGGCCTGCTCGTCCGCAAGGACGAGAACGACATCAAGGGCCCGCAGGACCTGAAGGGCAAGAAGGTCTGCTCGGCCGCCGGCTCCACCCCGATCCAGCGCATCGAGTCGGACTACCCCGACGCCATCCCCGTCACCTACGACACCTACTCCGTCTGCGTGGACAACCTGCTGACCTTCCAGGTCGACGCGGTCACCACCGACGACTCGATCCTGCTGGGCTACGCGGCCAAGGCGCCCGACGAGATGAAGCTCGTCGGCAAGGCGTTCTCCAAGGAGCCCTACGGAGTCGGCGTGGCCAGGAGCGACAACGCCCTGCGGCTCGCGCTCGACGACGCGATCGTGGCGCACGAGAAGAACGGCGACTGGAAGAAGGCGTACGACGCGACCCTCGGCCTGTCCGGGGTCCCGGCGCCCACCCCGCCCGCCGTCGACCGGTACTGAGAGGGCCGCCGCACATGAACGTACTGCTCGACAACTTCTCCCTCTACGGCAAGGGTTTCCTGGGCACCCTCGAACTGACCGTGTACGCGGGCGTGCTGGCGCTGGTCGGCGGCGTGATCATCGCCGGCTTCCGGGTCTCGCCGGTCAGGTCGCTGCGCGCCTTCGGCACCGCCTGGGTCACCGTGCTGCGCAACACCCCGCTGACCCTGCTCTTCTTCGCGGTCCTGCTGGGACTGCCGCGGTTCGGGGTGCGGCTGCCGTTCACCACCTTCGCGGTCCTCGCGCTGGCCTGCTACACCTCGGCGTTCATCTGCGAGGCGGTCAGGTCGGGCATCAACACCGTGCCGCTGGGCCAGGGCGAGGCCGCCCGCAGCCTCGGGATGACGTTCATCCAGACCCTGAACCTGGTGGTACTCCCGCAGGCGGGACGCGCGGTCATCTCCCCGATCGGCTCGACCCTCATCGCGCTCGCCAAGAACTCGGCGATCGCCGGATCCTTCTCGGTCACCGAACTGCTCGGCACGTACAAGCCCCTCAACGAGCTGGGCTACAGCATCGTCTGGTCCTTCATCTGGATCGCGGTCGGCTACCTGATCATCACGCTGTCGATCAGCGCGCTCTTCAACGTGCTGGAGAAGAAGATGGGGGTGGTCCGATGACCGAGCGCAGCGAGGGAACGATTGAGGGGCGCGTACTCTGCGAAGCGGCCTCCGAGCGCAGCGAGGTGGCCCGATGAGTAGTGCGCTCTACGACATTCCGGGTCCGAAGGCGCTGGCGCGCCACCGGCTCTACGCGTGGATCACCACCGCCGCGCTGGCGGCGCTGGTCGGCTGGATCATCTACATGCTGATCCACACCGGCCAGTTCGAGTCGACCAAGTGGGTGCCGTTCGAGTACCAGGGCATCCAGCGGCTGCTGTTGACCGGGCTGGCCAACACCCTCAAGGCGTTCATCTGGGCGGCGGTGCTCTCGCTCGCGTTCGGCACGCTCTTCGCCGCCGGCCGGCTCTCCGAGCACCGGTTGGTCCGCTGGGTGAGCACCCTGGTGGTGGAGTTCTTCCGGGCGATGCCGCTGCTGGTGATGATCTTCTTCATCTTCATCGCGCTCAAGGTCGAGCCGATGCTGGCGCTGATCACCGGCCTGACCCTCTACAACGGCTCGGTGCTCGCGGAGGTCTTCCGTACCGGCGTGAACTCCGTCTCGCGCGGCCAGGGCGAGGCCGCCTACGCGCTCGGGATGCGCAAGACCCAGGTGATGACGTACATCCTGGTGCCGCAGGCGGCCCGCGCGATGCTGCCCGCGATCGTCAGCCAGCTGGTCGTGGCGCTGAAGGACACCTCGCTCGGCTACCTCATCACCTACGAGGAGTTCCTCTACAACGGCAAGCTGATCGCCACGAACCTCGACTACGACCTGCCGTTCATCCCGGTCGTGATGGTGATCGCCCCGATCTACATCGGGATGTGCATGCTGCTGTCGTGGTTCGCGAACTGGCTGGCGCGCCGCGAACGGCGCAACCCCAAGACGAAGGGCACACCGGTCGCGACGACGCCACCGCAGCAGATCTGACGGACAGATCTGCCGGACGTACGGGCTACTCGTCGTGGAGCGGGACCGACAGCCAGGACGGGTCGGAGGCCGGCGACGAGACGGTGACCGTGGCGAAGAGCGGGTTCTGCTCGATGTAGAGCGGGTCGACGGTGTCGACGACCAGCGCCAGCCGGTGGCCGGCCGGGACGTCGTAGGCGGTGGCGAGCAGGTCGATGTCGGTGGTGAACGCCTTGCCGGGGGCGCGGCCGACCCAGGTGTAGGGCGCGTGCGTGACCAGCTTGCCGATGCCCAGGGCGTCGACGTCGTAGAGGTACGCGATGACGGTCCCGTCGGCGGTCGACGGCGTCAGCGTGGCGTGCAGCGTCGAAGTGCCCCGGACGTGCTGGGCGGTGCCGTACGCGCCGGACTGCCAGACGGTGGCGAAGGCGCGCGGCAGCAGCGGGATCGACGCGACGGGCGGGGCCTGGGCGAACTGGTCGAGCAGGCTGGACAGGAAGATGATCCCGCCGTCGGCGCCCGAGTCGATGTTGGTGCCGATGGTGGTCCGCCATCCCGGACCTGCGTCGCCGCCGAGCTCTCCGGTGCGCAGCCCCTTGGCGCCGAGCTTGAGGGTGGTGGTCCGGGACGGGACCGCCGCCCAGCTGTCGTAGCTCTCGTAGGCGCCCGTGGAACGGGACTTGAGCTGGACCGGCTGTTCGTGGTCGATGCCGTTGTCCACGCCCTTGAGGTAGTGGTCGAGCCATCGCTTGGAGCTGGCCCAGGTGTCGTTGGGCAGGCCGAGCAGGCCGGTCGCCTCGGCGGTGGCGTGGTCGCCGGGCCGGAACTCCAGGCGCTTGGGGCCGGTCAGCTTCTCGTAGAACTTCGCGTACTGGTTGGGCGGGAAGAGGCTGTCGCCCCACGCGTTGGCCAGCATGACCGCCGTGCCGTTGGCGTTGAGCTGGTTCAGATAGGTCACGGGGGAGCGGAGCTTGCCCCACGCGATCATCTCGTCCTCGGCGGCGAGGTTCGCGGTGAGGAAGTTGCCCAGGATCTTCTGGAGTTCGGGGCTCGGGCGGCCGGTGAGGTAGCCCGCGCCGCCGAGCAGGGCGGCGGCCTGCAGATGCGGGGTGCGGCCCTGGTAGATCGAGTCGATGAGATCGGCCCAGCCGCTGAGCGCGACGACGGCCTTGATGCGCTTGTCGTGCGCGGCGCCGAGCAGACCGATGCCGGCGCCGTACGAGACGCCCGCCATGCCGAGGTGGTCCGGGTCGGCCGGGGTGTTGGCGAGCGTCCAGTCGATGACCTTGGAGACGTCGGCGACATCGGGCGGCCCCGCGGTCTCGATCTGCCCGCCGGAGAGCCAGAAGCCTCGGGAGGTGTAGCTGACGACGACGTACCCGGCGTCGGCGAGCTGCTTGGCCTGGGCGATGTACTCCAGGTCGTTGATGGCCCAGCTGCTCGGGAGCACGACGACGGGGTAGCGCTGCGAGCCGTCGTAGCCGCCGGGGGTGAAGACGTTGCCCTTCAGCGTGATGCCGCCGGAGCCCGGGATGTCGACGAACCGGAAGGTCGACGCGGCGGCCGCCTGCGCGGTGCCGGCGGTGACCACGGTGGGCACCGGCGCGGCCTGCGCCAGTGGGGCCAGACCGAACGCCGTGGAGGCGAGCAGGGCCGCGCCGACGACTCCTGCTGTGGTTGCTCTCATGGACTGCTCCTGACTGGCCGGATGCAAAGTGACTGGAGAGTAACCTCGCGGCCTTACCGGCGGTAATAGGCGTGCATGTTACGCGCGGGTAACGATCTGCGGGCGGTGGGAGGCGCGGGAAAGCGCATCGGGGCACCCGGGGGCAGGTGGCGGCATATGAAGGCATGTCAGGAGGTGTCGATCGAACACGGGTCCACCGGACGATCTTTCGTCAAGGTCATTGACACCCGGCGTGGTGCGCGCGGAATCTGATGCTCGTCACCGTCGACACTGGGGGTACCGATGGCCCGCACCACCGTCCTGGCAGCAGCCGCACTCGGCGGGGCTCTGGCCCTCACAGCGGGCATCGCCGCCCCGGCCTCGGCTCATTCGGGCCGCCCGGGCAACTCCGGTCACGGACACGGCGTCAGCTACGCGGCGCTCGGCGACTCGTACACGTCCGGGCCCGGCATCCCCGACCAGGTGGACGCCAACTGCGCGCGGTCCAGCCACAACTACCCGTCGCTGGTCGCCGAGGACCAGCGCTTCGCGGCCGTCAAGGACGTCAGCTGCGGCGGCGCCACCACCGCCGAGATGTGGAAGCCGCAGGGCACCAACGGACCGCAGCTCGACGCGCTGAACCGCGGCACCGACCTCGTCACGCTGCAGATCGGCGGCAACGACGTCGGCTTCAGCTCGATCATCGGCACCTGCGCCGTGCTGAGCGCCACCGACCCGACCGGCAACCCCTGCCAGAAGCACTACAACGCCACCGGCACCGACCAGCTCGCCCTCAACATCCAGCAGACGGCGCCGAAGGTCGCGGCCGTGCTGCGCGCCATCCACTCCCGCGCCCCGCACGCCCGGGTGGTCGTCGTCGGCTACCCGGACCTGCTGCCGGACAGCGGCGTCGGCTGCCGCCCGGCCGTCCCCTTCGCGGACAGGGACTTCGGGTACCTCAAGGACACCGAGAAGCGGCTCAACACGATGCTGCGCCAGCAGGCCGGGGCCGCGCACGCCGAGTACGTCGACACCTACCGGCCGACCGTCGGCCACGACATGTGCACGGCGCCCGCCAACCGCTGGATCGAGCCGCTCGTGCCGGCCTCCCCGGCCGCGCCAGCGCACCCCAACGCCAAGGGCGAGAAAGCCATGGCCGTCGCCGTCCTGGACCGGATCGACGACCACTGCCGGAAGCACTGACCGGCACAGACGGGCACTGACCTGCCCTGACCTGCTCTGACTCGCGCCGCCGGTCCGCTTCGCCGATCATGGGCGGAAGCGGGCGGGCCGGCGGCGGAGGCGGGTGAACGCGGATGGCGGTACTGATAGCCCTCGGCGCGTTCGTCATGACCCTGATCGGCGGGGTGGTCGCCCAGCACATCGGGGACCGCCGTCACCTGGTGCTGGGACTCGCCGCCGGGCTGATGCTCGGCGTGGTGGGCTTCGACCTGCTGCCCGAAGCGCTCGACCTGCAGTCCGGCGACGTCTTCGGCGTCCCCGTCGCGCTGCTGATGTTCGTCGCGGGGTTCCTCACGCTGCACATCGTCGAGCGATCGGTGGCGATCCACCGCGCGCACGAGGGCGAGTACGCCGCGCACACCCATGCCCACGGCCGCGCGCCCGCCGGCCCGGGCGAACCCGTCAAGGGCATCGGGCTCACGGCCGCCTCGGCGCTCGTCGGGCACAGCGTCATGGACGGCTTCGCGATCGGCGCCGCGTTCCAGGCCGGCGGCACCGTCGGCCTGGTGGTCGCCATCGCCGTGGTCGCGCACGACTTCGCCGACGGCTTCAACACCTACACGATCACCCGGATGTACGGGAACGGCCAGGGCCGCGCGCTGGTGCTGCTCGGCTGCGACGCGATCGCCCCGGTGATCGGCGCCGCGATCACCCTGGCCTTCACCATCCCGTCGGGCGCGCTCGGCGTCTACCTCGGGTTCTTCGCCGGATTCCTGCTCTACCTGGCGACCTCCGACATCCTCCCCGAGGCGCACAGCCCGCACCCGTCCCGCTCGACGCTGCTGTGCACGGTCGCCGGATGCGCCGTCATGTGGCTGGTGATCGGTCTGGCCGACTGACCGGGACGGTCTGCGCCGCCCGGGTCACATCGGCGACGAGCTCGACGACGTCGGGTCCGTAGGCCTGTGAGTTGACCACCTTGAGCAGCAGGCAGAACGTGCCGTCGATGCCGTGCTTGCGCGCCAGCCGGACATGGTGCCGGGCCAGATACCGTACGGCCGCCTGGTTGGCGACACCGCGCTGGCCGGAGGAGAGGAAGACCGGACGGTCGTTGCCGGCGTCCCGCACGGCGGCCAGCCGGGCCAGCAGCACGTACTCGACGGCGCCCTTGTCCATCCGGTAGGTCTCGCCGTCGATGGTGAAGGCCCCCTGGTCGGGGCCGGAGGAAGCATCGGTGTTGATCTCGATGCCCGGCAGCATCGACCGCAGGTGCGCCCCCAGCCGGTGGTTGGCGACGGGGCCGCCCACGCAGAACTCGGTGCGGGCCCCGAAGCCCTGCCAGGCCGTGTCGTGCGGCAGGATCTCGGCGTGCGCCCCGCACTCCTTGATCAGCGCGGCCAGTTCCAGCAGCGCGAACGCGTCGTGGCGGGCGACGCTCCACACCCGGGAACCGGGGTCGCGCGGCACCACCAGGAGGCATTCGGAGCCGTTGGGGAGCCCGAAGAAACGCTGCTTGCGGTGCAGTTTCCGGCGCCACACGTAAGTGCGGACAAACCAGCCCAGCGCCGCGCTGATGGCGCTGGCCGCCAGGCCCAGCACGAGGTTGCGGACGTCATCGCTCATGGCCGGGCATCGTAGCGGTGTTCGAGCGAACGCGCTCCTGACGGGACCACCGCGCCCAAGTTAGGCTGCGCGGACCGCTTTTGACTGGAGGAAACCGTATGCGTCTCCCCGCCGTCCGGAGTTTGTCACTGCTGGCCGTCACCGCCGCCGTCGTCACGGTGGGAGCCGCGGCCCCGCCGGCACAGTCGGCGCCGCAGGATGCGCGGTCGCGACCGGCGAAGGTGCCGGTCGCGGTCGGATACGGAGGCGCGGTCGCCAGCGTGGACGCGGACGCTTCGGCGGCCGGTATCGAGGTGCTCCGCCAGGGCGGCAACGCCGTGGACGCGGCGGTGGCCACCGCGGCCGCGCTCGGCGTCACCGAGCCGTACTCGGCGGGCGTCGGCGGCGGCGGGTACTTCGTGTACTACAACGCCCGGCTGCACAAGGTGTTCACCATCGACGGCCGGGAGACCGCGCCGCGCAGCGCCACCGAGACGCTCTTCCAGGAGAACGGCAAACCGCTCCCGTTCGCCGACGCGGTCACCAGCGGCCTGAGCGTCGGCACCCCCGGCACCCCCGCCACCTGGGCCACCGCCCTCGACACCTGGGGCAGCCGCCCGCTGGCCCAGGTACTCAGGCCCGCCGAACGGATCGCGCGCGACGGCTTCACCGTCGACGAGACCTTCCGCTCGCAGACCGCGGCGAACCTGGGCCGCTTCAAGGACTTCCCGGCCACCGCGAAGATCTTCCTGCCGGGCGGCGCGCCACCCGTGGTCGGCTCCACCCTCACCAACCCGGACCTGGCCCGCACCTACCAGGAGCTGGGCAGGAAGGGCGTCGGCGCGCTCTACCAGGGGGACATCGGCGCCGACATCGTCAGCACGGTCCGCAAGCCCCCGGTCGACCCCAACGCCACCCGCGTGGTGCGCCCCGGCGATCTGACCGCCGCGGACCTGCGCGGCTACGCCGCCAAGCGGCAGGCCCCGACCGAGGTCTCCTACCGCGGCTACGACGTCTACTCGATCGCACCGTCCTCGTCGGGCGGCACGACGGTCGGTGAGGCGCTCAACATCATGGAGCGGGCGAACCTCTCCACCGGCAAGGCCACCGACGCCCAGTACCTGCACCGCTACATCGAGGCGAGCCGGATCGCCTTCGCCGACCGCGGGCGCTGGCTCGGCGACCCGGCGTTCGAGGACGTCCCCACGAGCGGCCTGCTCTCCCAGCGCTTCGCGGACTCGCGCGGCTGCCTGATCAAGGACGACGCGGTGCTCACCAGCCCGCTCGCACCGGGCGACCCGCGCCACCCCGCCGCCTGCGGCGGCACCGGCACGGCCGCGCCGACGACGTACGAGGGCGAGAACACCACGCACCTGACCGTCGCCGACAAGTGGGGCAACGTCGTCGCGTACACCCTCACCATCGAGCAGACCGGCGGCAGCGGCATCGTCGTCCCCGGCCGCGGCTTCCTGCTCAACAACGAGCTGACGGACTTCTCGTTCGCGCCCGCCAACCCGGCCGTCCATGACCCGAACCTCCCCGGCCCCGGCAAGCGCCCGCGCTCCTCGATCTCCCCGACGATCGTGCTGAAGGACGGCCGTCCCGCGTTCGCCCTCGGCTCGCCCGGCGGCTCCACCATCATCACCACCGTGCTGCAGGTCCTCACCGAGCACGTCGACCGCGGGCTGCCGCTCGTCGACGCGATCGCCGCGCCGCGCGCCAGCCAGCGCAACGCGGCGGCCACCGAACTCGAACCGGCCCTGTTCACCAGCGCGACCAGGACGCAGCTCGAAGCGCTCGGCCATGTCTTCACGCTCAACCCGGAGATCGGCGCGGCCACCGGCATCCAGCGGCTGCCCGACGGCCGCTGGCTCGCCGCGGCCGAGACGACCCGGCGCGGCGGCGGTTCGGCGATGGTGGTCAGCCCGAGCCGCGCCGGCTGAGCCCGCTCCCCGGCCCCTCCCGGGAGACTCGGAGCCCGACCGACCCCGGGGCTCAGGGCCTGACCGGTCCTAGGAGGGGATCCGGGTGACCTCGGTGACGTTCAGCGCGACGGGCAGCGCGCCGGAGCTGATCTGGGCGGCCAGGTCCTCTGCGGAGGTCCGGGTGAAGGTGCCGCTGATCTGGACCTTTCCGCCGGTGATCGACTGGGCGACGGAAGGCGCGGAGATCACCTGGCGGTCGAGCATGATCCCGATCTGGTTGGCGGGCGTGCTCTGCTGGGACAGCCTGCCGGTGAGCTCCGCGAACTTCGCACTGCCCGCCGAGGTGAGGACCAGGTTCACCATCCAGCCATTGCCGTTCTGCGCGTCCATCGACGCCTTGGCGCTGGTCACGTCCTGGCCGGTGAGAGCGGCGGGGCCGAGTGCGTACTTCACCTCGCCCTTCTTGTCGCAGGCGACCGTCGGCCGCGCGGGGGTGGCCACCGGCGCGCTGTTCGGTGTCTTGCAGTCGAGGGCGGCGAACTGCCGCTGCAGGTCGGGCGGCACGGAAGCGGCGGAGTCCAGGACCGGCCGGAATCCCAGCTCGGCCGTGACGGCCAGCTGCCGCAGCCGGTCGCCGCTGTCGCCGGGGGCCTCGGCGGTGATCGTGCCGCCGCGTACCTCGATCCGCGCGTCCTTCAGCCCGAGCGCGTCGGCACGGGCGCGCAGCAGAGCCACGGTGTGCCGCAACGCCTCGTCGCCCGGCGCTGACTGCGGAGTGTAGGTGGCGGATGTGCGGCCCGAGGCGGGAGTGGTCGACGCCGAGGGCGCGTCCGTGCGGGCCGAGGTGGGAAGGAGCGGAGATCTCACCTTGTCGTCCGCAGAATCCGAGGAGCCGGAACACGCGGTCAGAGACGTGGTCATGGCGATGACGGCAACCACGGCAGTCAGGGCGGGCACGACGGGAATGGTGCGGAGAAGACGCATAACGGTAAGTCTCGCCGACCGGTGGCGGGTCGCGCAGACGAATGCCGCCGCGCACATTCCGTCCCGGCGAGGCGGCCGCGACCGGTGCGCCGGGTACGGCAGTTGAGAGAGCTGCGGCGCGCGGACGAAAACTCCCCGTAGCCGCCCCGTAACACGAATGGTGTCGAATGCCGGAACAGGACTGCATGCCTCCGGGGCGGGGGCGGAGAGGCAGCAGCGATGACACAGCGCGGCGCTGGACCTGAACTGGCCGATTCCACCCGGGAGTTCACCGAGTACTTCGGTGAACTGGTGGCCGGACTGGGGGACGCCCCCGGCTGGTACGGCGCCCTGGCGCGACGCGATCCGGTCGGCGTGAACGCGTACGAGGCGGGCGTGGAGCTCGCGCCCTGGGACGTGGTGCACGCCGTCCTCCACGACCTGGCCGCCCTGCGGGGCGTACCGGTCGACCCGGCCGACGTCGGCCGCGCCCGGCGGCTGTACCGGGCCGCCGCGGCGGCCCGGGACGCGGCCCCCGGCAGCGGGACGGCGCTGCGCTCCCGCCTGGACGCGATGCTCCGCGAACGCCACGACGCCGTACTGCGCGAACGCGAGGCGGCGCACACGGTGAACGAGTACGCCGCGACGGGGGGCGACCCGCACTCCGTGACGGCGGGGCGGCTCGCCAACGCCCTCGCCTGGGCCCGCGACGACCGTGAACGCGCGGGCGCGCGCTGCACGGAGCTGCAGTCCCGGCTCGACGCGGTCGAGGCGCGCCTCGCGGAGGAGCTCTTCACGGACCGGTCCACCGCGGACCGTTCCCCTGCCCCGGACGACTGGTTCCGGCCGAAGGCGCAGGACCCGGCGGACCCGGCGGATCGGTGGCCCGGCGCGCCCACGACCGCACCGGCCGAACACGTACAGGTACAGGTACACGAACACGAAGGCGAACGCGTCGAGGCTGCCGGGTCCGCAGCGCCCGCCGGGCGCGGCAAGCGCCGCCCCAAGGCGTCCGGGCGCGGGACCGGTTCGCGCCCGCGCGGCGCGCGGTTCGCGACGACGTTCGACGAGGCGGACGACGGGACGGCCGAGGAGCCCCGGCAGGAGGGCCCCGCCGCGACCGGCGCCCCCGGACCCGCGGCCGGGCCCGCACCGCGCGGCGCGCGCTTCGCCGGCGTCGCCGAGCAGCCGCCGCAGCAGACCGCCGCCGCCGTACCGCCCGACGCCGGGCCGCGGCAGGAGGAGGCCCGCAGCGAGGCGGCCCGGCTGGGTGGCCTGCGCCGCGCCGGGCGCGGCGGGGAGGCGTACGTGGTGCTGTGCGAGGCGGCGGCCGGGCCGGCCGCCGCACTGCCCGTGCTGGCGCGCGAACTGGAACGCGCCGGCCTCGCGGCGGACGTCGCGACGCTGCTGTGGGAGGTCGCGGCTCTCCCACCGGACCGGCTGGCCGCCGCGGCGGCCGCCCTGGCGGTGGCCGGTCGTACGGACGACTGCCGGACCCTGCTGCATCAGGCCGCGGCACGGCCCGCCGTCGAGGTCGCCGTCCTGGCGGCCGCGCTGTACGAGGAGAACCGCGGCGCGGAGGCCGAAACGCTCCTGTCGGCCGTGGTCAGGACCCGGCTGCCCGAGGAGGCCGCGGCGGTCGTCCGCGAACACCCGGGCCTGGCCGCGCCGCTCCTCGAAGTCGCCGCGCAGATCTCCAAGCCCCGCCGCCGCGACATCGCGGCGGCCCTGCGCCGCGCGGGCCTGCCGGACCGCTGAAATGCGCCAGGGCCCGCCGAACCGGTCGGCACGTCAGGACCCGCCGGACCGCTGAGCGCGCGGACATCACCCGCGGGAGAGCACGCCGGGGTGCCGGAGCGGCGGCCCGTTACCCCGGCCGGGGCAGGAAACCTGATCGTCCCGGTCAAGTAACGGTAGCGGTCTTGCCAGAGCGGGTAAGGCGCTTCTACGTTCTTCCACACGGCCGGTATCTACGTGCGTAGACCGGACGTGATGCCACGTCAGAGGAGCTGTTCATGAGCAACGTTGTGCGTGCCGCGCTGGTCCAGGCGACCTGGACAGGTGACACCGAGTCGATGATCGCCAAGCACGAGGAGTACGCCCGTGCCGCCGCCGCCCAGGGTGCCAAGGTCATCGGCTTCCAGGAGGTGTTCAACGCCCCCTACTTCTGCCAGGTCCAGGAAGCGGAGCACTACCGCTGGGCGGAACCGGTCCCCGACGGTCCGACCGTCCAGCGGATGCAGGCGCTCGCCCGCGAGACCGGCATGGTGATCGTCGTCCCCGTTTACGAGGTCGAGCAGTCCGGCTTCTACTACAACACCGCCGCCGTCATCGACGCCGACGGAACCTTCCTCGGCAAGTACCGCAAGCACCACATCCCGCAGGTCAAGGGGTTCTGGGAGAAGTTCTACTTCAAGCCAGGAAACCTCGGCTGGCCGGTCTTCGACACCGCGGTCGGCAGGGTCGGCGTCTACATCTGCTACGACCGGCACTTCCCCGAGGGCTGGCGCGCCCTGGGGCTGGCCGGCGCCCAGCTCGTCTACAACCCGTCCGCGACCTCGCGCGGCCTGTCCGGCTACCTCTGGCAGCTGGAACAGCCCGCCGCCGCCGTCGCCAACGAGTACTTCATCGCCGCGATCAACCGGGTGGGCCAGGAGGAGTACGGCGACAACGACTTCTACGGCACCAGCTACTTCGTCGACCCGCGCGGCAAGTTCGTCGGGGAGGTCGCGTCCGACACCAAGGAGGAGCTGATCGTCCGGGACCTGGACTTCGACCAGATCGACGAGGTGCGCCAGCAGTGGGCGTTCTACCGGGACCGCAGGCCGGACGCCTACGGCGACCTCACGGAGGCCTGATCGTTATGGCCACCGTGACCGAGAACCAGAACCTGCACTCCGCCCTGCACGCCCGCCACCGCGCCGTCATGCCCGACTGGGTGGCGACCTACTACAGCGAGCCCATCGAGATCACCCACGGCCAGGGCCGCCACGTCTGGGACGCCGAGGGCAACCGCTACCTCGACTTCTTCGGCGGCATCCTGACCACGATGACCGCGCACGCCCTCCCCGAGGTCACCGCCGCCATCACCGAGCAGGCCGGGAAGATCCTGCACTCCTCGACGCTCTATCTGAGCCGTCAGGCCGTCGACCTGGCCGAGCGCATCGCCCGGCTCTCCGGCATCCCGGACGCCCGGGTCTTCTTCACCACCTCCGGCACCGAGGCGAACGACACGGCCCTGCTGCTCGCCACCGCCTACCGGGGCTCCAACCAGGTCCTGGCGCTGCGCAACAGCTACCACGGCCGCTCCTTCGCCTCGGTCGGCATCACCGGTAACTCCGCCTGGTCGCCGACCAGCCTCTCGCCGCTGCAGACGCTGTACGTGCACGGCGGCGTCCGCTCCCGGGGCCCTTACGCGCACCTGGACGACGCCGCGTTCACCGCCGCGTGCGTCGCGGATCTGGAGGACATCCTCGGCCAGGCCAACGGCAGCGTCGCGGCGCTGATCGCGGAACCGATCCAGGGCGTCGGCGGCTTCACCTCAGGACCTGACGGTCTGCTGGCCGCGTTCAAGCGGGTCCTGGACCGGCACGGCATCCTCTGGATCACGGACGAGGTGCAGACCGGCTGGGGCCGGACGGGTGATCACTTCTGGGGCTGGCAGGCCCACGACCAGGCCGGTCCGCCGGACATCCTGACCTTCGCCAAGGGCGTCGGCAACGGCATGTCCATGGGTGGCGTCGTGGCCCGCGCCGACGTCATGAACTGCCTGACCGCGAACTCCATCTCGACCTTCGGCGGCAGCCCGATCACCACCGCGGGCGCACTGGCCAACCTCACGTACCTCGTCGACCACGACCTGCAGGGCAACGCGCGGCGGGTCGGCGGGCTGCTCAAGTCCCGGCTGGAGGCGATCAGCGCCGCACTGCCCATCGTCCGCGAGGTGCGCGGCCGGGGTCTGATGCTCGGCGTGGAACTGGTCGAACCCGGCACCGACACGCCGTCGGCACAAGCCGCGAGCCTGGTCCTGGAGGCGGCCCGCGAGTTCGGCCTGCTGATCGGCAAGGGCGGCCGGGCCGGCAACTCGCTGCGTATCGCACCCCCACTGACGCTCAGCGTCGCCGAGGCGGAGGAGGGCGCGAGCGCCCTCGAGGACGCCCTGCGGCAGACCCAGGACAAGCTCGCCGGAGGCAGGTCATGACCACTGCTCGCACCGTCGTCCGCGGCGGGCTCGTCATCACCGCCGCCGAGGAGATCCACGCCGATGTGCTGATCGAGGGCAGCCGGGTGGTGGCCCTCGCCGCCCATGAATCGGCCGTCGCGGAGAGCTGGACCACCGGCGACGCCCGGATCGTCGAGGCCGCCGGCAAGTACGTCATCCCGGGCGGCGTCGACGCGCACACCCACATGGAGCTGCCGTTCGGCGGCACCGCGGCGTCCGACACCTTCGAGACCGGTACCCGGGCCGCGGCCTGGGGCGGCACCACGACGATCGTGGACTTCGCCGTCCAGAGCGTCGGCCACTCGCTCCGCTCCGGCCTGGACGCCTGGCACGCGAAAGCCGACGCCCAGTGCGCCATCGACTACGCCTTCCACATGATCCTCTCCGACGTCAACGAGGACACGCTGAAGGAGATGGACGTCCTGGTGGAGGAGGGCGTGACCAGCTTCAAGCTGTTCATGGCCTATCCCGGCGTCTTCTACAGCGACGACGGCCAGATCCTGCGCGCCATGCAGCGTTCGGCCGGCAACGGCGGCCTGATCATGATGCACGCCGAGAACGGCATCGCCATCGACGTCCTCGTCCAGCAGGCCCTGGCGGCGGGACACACCGACCCCCGCTACCACGGCGAGGTCCGCAAGGCCCTGTTGGAGGCCGAGGCGACGCACCGCGCCATTCAGCTGGCGCGGGTGGCGGGCTCCCCGCTGTACGTCGTGCACGTCTCCGCCGAGGAGGCGCTCGCCGAGCTCGCGCAGGCCCGCGACAAGGGACTCAACGTCTTCGGCGAGACCTGTCCGCAGTACCTCTTCCTGTCCACGGACAACCTCGCCGAGCCGGACTTCGAGGGCGCCAAGTACGTCTGCTCCACACCGTTGCGCCCCAAGGAGCACCAGGAGGCGCTCTGGCGGGGGCTGCGCACCAACGACCTGCAGGTCGTCTCCACCGACCACTGCCCGTTCTGCTTCACCGGGCAGAAGGACCTGGGCCGCGGCGACTTCTCCAAGATCCCCAACGGTCTGCCGGGCGTGGAGAACCGGATGGACCTGCTGCACCAGGCGGTCCTGGACGGCCGCATCAGCCGGCGCCGCTGGATCGAGATCGCCTGCGCCACCCCGGCCAGGATGTTCGGCCTCTACCCGCGCAAGGGCACCATCGCGCCCGGCGCCGACGCCGACATCGTCATCTACGACCCGCACGCCGAGCAGGTCGTCTCCGCCGAGACCCACCACATGAACGTCGACTACTCGGCGTACGAGGGGAAGCGGCTCACCGGACGCGTCGAGAGCGTCCTGTCACGAGGCGAGCCCGTGATCACCGACCGGACGTACGTGGGGCGGGCCGGCCACGGCCAGTACACCCCGCGCAGCACTTGCCAGTACCTCATCTAGGAGCAGCGCCATGGACTTCGGCCTCGTCCTGCAGACGGATCCGCCCGCTTCCGGTGTCGTCGGCCTCATGCGCCGCGCGGAGCGCAACGGGTTCACCCACGGCTGGACCTTCGACTCCGCCGTGCTCTGGCAGGAGCCCTTCGTCATCTACAGCCGCATCCTCGAACACACCCGCAAACTGATCGTCGGCCCGATGGTCACCAACCCCGGCACCCGCACCTGGGAAGTGACCGCGTCCACCTTCGCCACCCTCAACTCCATGTACGGCAACCGCACGGTGTGCGGCATCGGACGCGGCGACTCGGCGATGCGGGTCGCCGGGCGCAAGCCCAACACCCTCGCGCGCGTCGGCGAGGCGATGGGCGTCATCCGCGATCTCGCCGAGGGCCGCGAGGCATCGGTCGACGGCAACGTCCTGCGGCTGCCGTGGGTGCAGGACGGGAAGCTGCCCGTCTGGATGGCCGCCTACGGTCCCAAGGCGCTCGCCCTGGCCGGCGAGAAGGCCGACGGGTTCATCCTGCAGCTCGCCGATCCGTTCCTCACCGAGTGGATGGTCCGCGCGGTGCGGGACGCGGCGTCGGCCGCCGGCCGCGACCCGTCCGCCATCACCATCTGCGTCGCCGCCCCCGCCTACATCACCGACGGCAGCGACGAGCAGCTCGCGCACGCCCGCGAGCAGTGCCGCTGGTTCGGCGGCATGGTCGGCAACCATGTCGCGGACCTCGTCAGCCGCTACGGCGAGCACTCCGGCCTGGTGCCCGACGAGCTGACCGCGTACATCAAGCAGCGCCAGGGGTACGACTACGCCCACCACGGCCGCTCGGGCAATCCCGACACCGCCTTCGTGCCCGACGAGATCGTCGACCGCTTCTGCCTGCTCGGCCCGGTCGAGGCGCACATCGCCAAGCTCGAACACCTCCGCGAGCTGGGCGTCGACCAGTTCGCCCTGTACGACATGCACGACGCCAAGGAGTCGACCATCGACGCCTACGGCGAGCACATCATCCCTGCTCTGAGATGACTCCGGGAGAGGTGTCGATGACCATATCCGCAAGCCTGGGAGACCGCGTCGAACTGCCGATCGACGCGGCCCTGCCCGATACCCGGTTCTCCAACGAGGACCTGCTGCCCGTCCCGGTCGCCCGCCGCACCTGGACGACGTACAACTTCTCCGCGCTGTGGATCGGGATGGCGCACAACATCCCGTCGTGGACGCTCGCCTCAGGACTTGTCGCACTCGGCATGGACTGGAAGCAGGCGGTCTTCACGATCGCCCTGGCGAACGTGATCGTGCTCTTCCCGATGCTGCTCACCGGGCACGCGGGGCCCCGGTACGGGATTCCCTTCCCGGTCCTGGCCAGGGCCTCGTTCGGGCTGCGCGGGGCGAACCTGCCGGCGCTGGTGCGGGCCGCGGTGGCCTGCGCCTGGTTCGGCATCCAGACCTGGATCGGCGGGCAGGGCATATTCGTCCTGCTCGGCGCGATCTTCGGCGGCGGCTGGGCGGAGGTCGGGAAGATCGGCGGCTACCCGTGGACCCTGTGGCTGTGCTTCGTGGTCTTCTGGGTCCTCGAACTGGCCATCATCTACCGGGGCATGGACACCCTGCGGCGCTTCGAGAACTGGGCCGCGCCGTTCGTCCTCGTCGGCGCCGTCGTGCTGCTGGTCTGGATCGCGGTGAAGGCCGGCGGCCTGGGGCCGCTGCTCGACCAGCCGTCGAAGCTCGGCTGGGGCAGCGACTTCTGGCCGGTCTTCTTCCCGTCGCTCATGGGCATGATCGGCTTCTGGTCCACCCTGTCGCTGAACATCCCCGACTTCACCCGCTTCGGCGCCGGACAGCGGGCCCAGATCTGGGGCCAGTCGCTGGGCCTGCCCACGACGATGACGTTCTTCGCGCTGCTGTCCGTGCTGGTCACCTCCGGCTCGCAGGCCGTCTACGGCGCGCCGATCTGGAGTCCGGTCGATCTGGCCGCCAAGACCGACAACGTCTTCGGCCTGGTCTTCGCGCTGGTCACCGTTCTCGTCGCGACCATCAGCGTGAACATCGCGGCCAATGTGGTGTCACCGGCCTACGACCTGTCCAACCTCGCGCCGAAGTACATCAACTTCCGCACCGGGGCGCTGATCACCGGCGTGGTGGGGGTCGTGATCTTCCCCTGGAAGCTCATCGAGACCCCCGAGTTCTACATCTTCACCTGGCTCGGGGTGGTCGGCGGCCTGCTCGGAACGGTCGCGGGCATCCTCATCGCCGACTACTGGATCATCCGCCGCACCGTCCTGGACCTGGTCGACCTCTACACTCCCGGCGGCCGCTACTGGTACACCGCCGGCTGGAACTGGCGAGCGGTCGCGGCGTTCGTGGCCGGCGGGTTGCTGGCGATCGGCGGCTCCCACTCCGAGCCCGGCAAGGGACCCTTCCCCGCCGACGGCATGATCCCGTTCCTCAAACCGCTCGCGGACTACGGCTGGGCCGTCGGCCTCGGCTCCGCGCTTGTCCTCTACACGGTGCTGATGCACCCCCTGCTCCGGCGAACCGCACAACAGGACGCGGCCCCCGTCTGATTTGATGGAGGCATGGTCAACGAGGTCAACGAGGAGCTGCTCGCCGCCGTCGAGCGCGTGGTGCGGACCGTGGTCGCGGAGGAGGTCACGCCGCGCTGGCGGCGGCTCGCGGCCGAGGACGTGATCGAGAAGAACGGCCCCTACGACCTGGTGACCACCGCCGACCGCCGGGCGGAGGAACGGCTCACCGAGGAGCTGACCGCGCTGCTGCCCGGCTCCGTGGTCGTCGGCGAGGAAGCGGTGAGCGCCGACCCAGGCGTCCTCAAGCGCCTGGACGGCAACGATCCGGTGTGGGTCGTCGATCCGGTGGACGGCACCGCGAACTTCGTACGCGGCGAGGACGGTTACGCGACGCTCGTCACCCTCGTGCAGGGTGGCGAGCCGCTCGCGTCCTGGACCTACGTCCCCGAGCGGGGGCTGATGGCGACCGCGCGGCGCGGCGCCGGCGCGTACCTCAACGGGCAGCGGATCCGCACGGCCGCCGCGCCGGACGGCATCCTGCGGGTCTCGACGTCGAACCCGGTGTTCCGCACCGAGCAGGAGCGGGTGCTGATCGGCAGGCTGGAGGTGGCCGGCGCGGCGACCCGCTCGTGCACCTGCGCCGGCATCGAGTACCTGGAGCTGGCCAGGGGCGAGGTGGACGGCGTCGCCTTCTTCTGGGAGCTGCCCTGGGACCACGCCGCCGGGCTGCTCCTGGTGGCCGAGGCCGGCGGTGCGAGCCTGACGGTGTCCGGTGAGCCGTTCCGTATCCCCGGAGGCAACGCGTTGCCGTTCTCCATCGCCCGCGACGCGGAGACCGCGCGGCGGATCATCGAGCTGATGGGCGTCTGATGAGCCGGACAGCGGTAGTGGACGTGGTGGTCGTCGGGGCCGGGCCGAACGGGCTGACGGCCGCGGCCGAACTGGCCCGTGCGGGCCTGTCCGTGCAGATCTACGAGGCCGCCGACACGGTGGGCGGCGGCGCCAGGACCCAGGAGCTGACGCTGCCGGGCTTCCGGCACGACCCGTGCTCGGCGGTGCACCCCATGGGCGCCGGCTCGCCCGCCTTCAAGGCGCTGCCGCTGCGCGCGCACGGCCTGGAGTGGCTGCATCCCGAGCTGCCGATGGCGCACCCCTTCCCGGACGGCACGGCCGCGCTGCTGTCGCGCTCGGTGGGGGAGACCGCCGCGTCCTTCGGCGCCCATGACGCGGTCCGCTACCGGCGGCTGGTGGAGCCGTACATCGGCCACTGGAACACCATGGCCGCCGACCTGCTGCGGCCCCAGTGGCGCGGGGTGCCCATCGACCCCTACCGGTTCGTCCGCTTCGGCCTGACCGGGCTGCCGCCGGTCGCCGTACTGGTCCGCCGCTTCCGCGACGCCAAGGCCCGCGCCCTGCTGGCCGGCCTGGCCGCGCACGCGATCACCCCGCTCAGCTCGCCGCTGACCGGCGCCACCGCCCTGATCTTCGCGCTGGCCGCGCACGCGGGCGGCTGGCCGATCCCGCGCGGCGGCTCGCAGGCGATCTCGGACGCCCTCGCCTCGTACCTCGCGGAGCAGGGCGGAGTCGTCCACACGGGTGTGACGGTCCGCAAGCTCGACGAGCTGCCGCCGGCCCGGGCCTACGTCTTCGACACCTCACCGACCGCCCTGGCCCGCATTGCCGGACTCGGCGACGCCTACCGGAACTTCAGTTACGGCCCGTCCGTCTTCAAGATCGACTACGCACTGGACGGTCCCGTGCCCTGGAGTGCGCCCGACGCCCGCCGCGCCGGCACGGTCCACCTCGGCCCGAGCTACACCGAGATCGGTGACGCGCTCAACCGGGCGGTCAGCGGCCGGCCGCCGCAGACCCCTTTCCTGATCACCGCGCAGCCGACGATCGTCGACCCCTCCCGCGCGCCCCAGGGCAAGCACGTCTTCTGGGCCTACGGCCACGTCCCGCACGGCTGGCACGGCAACGCCACCGACGCCGTCGAGCGGCAGATCGAGCGCTTCGCGCCCGGCTTCCGCGACCTGGTCCTGGCCCGCGCCGTCGCGGGACCGGCCGAACTCGCCGCCCACAACGTCAACTACGTCGGCGGCGACATCGCCTGCGGTGCCTTCGCCGGCCTCCAGACCGTGCTGCGCCCGAAGATCGCCTGGAACCCCTACGCGACCGCCCGCCCCAACGTCTTCCTGTGCTCCTCCGCAACCCCCCCGGGCCCCGGAGTCCACGGAATGAGCGGCCACCACGCCGCCCGCTCCGTCCTCAAGTCCCTGGCGAAGCGAGCGCGCTGAGCAGCGCGGGCAGGGCTGTGCCGATCGGTTCCCGTACCACTTCGGCGGCCAACTCGTCGTAGGGCGTGGGCTCCGCGTTCACGATCACCAGGCGTGCGCCGTGCTCGGCCGCGATGCCGGTCAGTGACGCGGCGGGCTGCACGCGCAGCGTCGTCCCGACGGCGAAGAAGACGTCGCAGGCCTTCGCGATGGACATCGCCTGCGCCAGTACCTCCGGGTCGAGCCGCTGCCCGAACATCACCGTCGCCGACTTCAGGATCCCGCCGCACACCAGGCACGGCGGGTCCTGCTCACCGGCCGCCACGCGCTCCAGCGCCTCGTCCATGCCGCTGCGCGCATGGCACTTCGTGCAGACGACGGCGCGGGCCGTGCCGTGCAGTTCCAGGACCTTGCGGGCGGGCAGCCCCGCCAACTGGTGCAATCCGTCGACGTTCTGGGTGATGACGCGGACCGGGACGCCGGACTTCTCCAGCTCCGCCACCGCGAGGTGCGCGGCGTTGGGGCGCGCGTGCCAGGTCTCGCTGTCGCGCCGCATGAGCCATGCGCGGCGCCGGATGTCCGGGTCGGCCATGTACGTGTCGTAGGTGACGAGCTTCTCCGCGCCG
Source organism: Streptomyces sp. NPDC045021 (assembly GCF_056432645.1). Taxonomy (NCBI): domain Bacteria; kingdom Bacillati; phylum Actinomycetota; class Actinomycetes; order Kitasatosporales; family Streptomycetaceae; genus Streptomyces; species Streptomyces sp. NPDC045021. The sequence goes on along the minus strand of NZ_JBWKIQ010000001.1, from coordinate 1,485,993 downwards.
GGGTCGCGCCGCCACAGGCCGTTGGGGCCGCGGTAGTCCGGAATCCCCGAGTCCGTGGAGATGCCGGCCCCGCTCAGGATCGCCACGAGGGGCTTGCGGTTGCTCATCTCCGCAGCGTAGGCCGCAACGCGGGTGCGGACGACCGGGTTTCCGCCGGGGCGGGCCGACCGCGTTGTCACACCCGGCGGCTACGGTTTCGGGTATGACGGATCTTCGGGTATTGCATCGGCAGGCGTTGCGGACGGCGGAAGAGATCACCGGAAGGATCGGCGCGACCCGGCTGGACGTGGCCACGCCGTGCGGGGAGTGGACGTTGCGGCGGCTGCTGGAGCACATGGTGGGGCAGAACTACGGCTTCGCCGCGGCGGCGCGGGGGGAGACGAGGGACCGGACGGTGTTCGCCGACCGGTCGGTGGAGGACGACCCGGCCGGGGCGTTCGCGGCGTCGGCCGCCGATGTGGCGGCGGCCTTCAGCGAATCGGGGGTGCTGGACCGGAGTTGGTGGCTGCCGGAGATCCGCGACGGGCGGCCCTTCCCCGCGCCGGTGGCGATCGGGTTCCACTTCGTGGACACCGTCGTGCACGGCTGGGATGTGGCGCGGGCGCTCGGTGTCGACGCGAAGTTCGACCCGGAGGTGCTGGAGGCGGCGCTGCCGGTGGCCGCGGCGGTGCCCGCGGGGGAGAGCCGGTTGGTCGAGGGCGCGGCGTTCGGGCCCGCGGTGACCGACGGAGGCACCGGAGATCCGCTCGACCGGATCGTCGCGATACTGGGCCGCTCCCCGCAGTGGCCGCAGGGCGCCTGATTCCGCTCCGGCCCCGGGACTTGCTCCGTTCTAGGAGTTGAGCAGGTCGCGGGTGCCGGCGACGAGCGCGGCCGCCGCTTCGACGGCGGCCGCCGGTTCGTCGAGCCGGGTGAGGACGTCCTCGGCGCGGGTGCGGAAGTCCGGGGGCGTTCCGGGGAGCGCGGCGGCGGCGGCCAGGGCGCCCTTCTCGTTGAGGCACCAGGCCCGGTGATGCGCGTGGAGCGACTGGGTGAGGACGCCGACCGCCCGGGACAGGCAGAGCGCGACGTGCAGGGTGTCGCCCGCGCGGGCGGACTTGCGGGCGGCGCTTACCGAGAACTCCGCCTCCCACGCGGCGCCGACGAGCGCCTCGCGCAGCGGCTCGGGGTAGTGGCGGGTCTGCTCCCCCAGGGCTGTCAACTCCCCGTCCCGGTCGGCGAGTACGCGGCCCAGCGCCACCTCGCCGGGGTAGGCGGGGGACCAGAAGCCGAGCGGGTGGCCGGGCTGCGTGCCGACCTCGTAGCGGCCGGCGCGGCAGTCGTCCCAGACGCGCTCGACGCGGTCGAGGTCGCGCAGGATCCAGTCGACCGGCACCCCGTCGACCGTCAGCCAGGCACCGCCGTTCACCCAGGGACCCCAGCCGCCGGGTCCTGCGACCTCGACGGGTCCGCCGGTGAACTCCGCCGCGAGGGCGGCCAGTGCCGTGGTGTCCGGCTCGCCCCGGTAGTACAGGCCGAGGTCCCAGTCGGAGTCCGGGCGGTGGGTGCCGCGGGCCCGGCTGCCGCCGAGCATCACCCCGGCGATGCCCGGGACGCCGGCCAGCCGCTCGGCCATCGCGTGCACGGCGGAGCGGTCCCGGCCGGGGGAAGTGGCGGGGGAAGTGGTGGGGGAGGCGGCGGAATCGTTGGACACATTGCCAGCCTAGTCGTGCCGGCTCTACGCTTACCCATCAGTAAACTTACTCTGGAGTAAGGATGGTGCCCGGCATGGCCGACATCGACAATCTCGACCTCGACACCCTCGACTTCGGGTCGGTCGAGCCGAAGGAATTCGCCCGCATCGTCAAGGAACTGCCCGTCAGGCGGATCGCCGAGCTGATGAGCGGCCCGCAGCGGCAGCGCGTGCTCGACGAGGTGTTCAACCGGATGGAGACCCTCTTCAAGCCGGACGTCGCGGGGAAGCGCGACGCGCTCATCCGGTGGCGGATCACCAACGGCGACGACGCCCGTGACGTGTACGAGACGCATATCGCCGACGGCGCCTGCAAGGTCTCCCAGCAGGACAGCGGCCGCGATCCGCAACTCACCCTCACCATGGCCGCCCCGGAATTCCTCAAGCTCGTATCGGGCAACGCCTCTGGTCCGGCGCTGTTCTTCACCCGTAAGCTCAAGATCCAGGGCGACATCCGCCTCGCCGGCGGACTGACGTACTTCTTCGACATACCGAAGGCGTGAGGGCGTAGATGCGGATACCCCGGCAAGCGGCGCGAGTCGCGGTGCTCGACCCGACCGGAGCGATCTTCCTGCTCCGGTCGGACAACGAGGAGGTCGGTGTCCACTGGCTCATGCCCGGTGGCGGCCTCGACCCGGGGGAGACCCCCCTGCAGGGGGCGCTGCGGGAAGTGCTGGAGGAGACCGGCTGGTCGGATGTCGAGCCCGGCGCCGTGCTGTGCACCTGGGAGCACGACTTCACCCGGGCCGGCGTGCCGGTCCGGCAGTTCGAGCACATCTTCCTCGGCAGCGGCCCGCGCAGGCCGCCGACCGGAGATGTGAGCGGCGTCCACCAGGAGGACGGCATCCTGGAGTGGCGCTGGTGGACCCCTGAGGAGCTCGCGGGAACCACCGAGGCACTGTGGCCCCCGCAACTGCCGGAGCTGCTCACACGGCTGCGCGACGAGGGCCCGCCGGAGCGCCCCGTCGAGCTGGGGTTCATCGCCAACGCCGCCACCCGCGGCGCGTAGCGCAGGTGTTCACCACCCGGCCCACCCTCCAGGGCACCTTCGGCATGGTCTCCTCGACGCACTGGCTGGCGTCGCAGTCGGCGATGGCGGTACTGGAGGACGGGGGCAACGCCTTCGACGCCGCGGTGGCCGCCGGCTTCGTCCTGCACGTCGTCGAACCGCATCTGAACGGTCCCGCGGGCGAGGTGCCGATCCTGCTCGCTCCGGCCGGCGGGCCGGTGCGGGTGCTGTGCGGGCAGGGCCCCGCCCCCTCCGGGGCGTCCATCGGGCACTACCGGAGCCTCGGCCTGGACCTGGTGCCCGGCACCGGACCGCTGGCCGCCGCTGTACCCGGCGCGTTCGACGCCTGGATGGTCCTGCTGCGCGACCACGGCACGAAATCCCCGGCCGACGTCCTGAAGTACGCCATCGGCTACGCCGAACACGGACATCCGGCGGTCGCGGCGATCGGCGCGACCGTGGAAGCGGTGCGGAGCCTGTTGGAGACCGAGTGGACCAGCTCCGCGGAGCTCTATCTGCCGGCCGGTAGCGCTCCGCGCCCCGGCGCCCTGCTGCGGAACCCCGCCCTGGCCGCCACCTGGCGGCGCCTGCTGCGCGAGGCCGACGCGCAGGCGGCGGGCAGCGGCCGGGAGGAGCGCATCGAGGCCGCCCGGCGGATCTGGCGGGCGGGCTTCATCGGCGAGGCGCTGGCCGCCTCCGCGGCCCGCCCCGCGATGGACACCTCCGGCGAACGGCACGCCTCGACGCTCACCGGGGACGACCTGGTCGCGTACGAGGCGCGCTACGAACCCCCGCTGACGTACGACCGCTTCGGCTGGACGGTCTGCAAGCCGGGGCCATGGAGCCAGGGCCCGGTCTTCGCCCAGCAACTCGCCCTGCTGCCCGACGGCTTCGGCTACGCGGAGCCCGGCTACGTCCACACCCTCGTCGAGGGCACCAAGCTCGCGATGGCCGACCGGGAGGCCTGGTACGGCGACGCCGCGGACGTCCCGGTCGGCGCGCTGCTGTCACCCGGGTACAACGACGGGCGCCGGGCACTGATCGGCGCCGACGCGTCCTACGAGCTGCGCCCCGGCAGCCCGGACGGGCGCGTGCCCCGGCTGCCGCGGTTCGCCCTCGACGGCACGCCGCGAGCACCCGGCGCGGGCGAACCGACCATCACCTCGGGCGAACCCACCACCGGATCTACCACCGGACTTGCCGCCGAACCCACCGTCGCCGCCGACGGACGCACCCGTGGCGACACCTGCCATGTCGATGTGGTCGACCGCTGGGGCAACATGGTCGCCGCCACTCCCAGCGGCGGTTGGCTGCAGTCCAGCCCGCTGATCACGGAGCTCGGCTTCCCGCTCGGCACCCGGCTGCAGATGACCTGGCTGGAGGAGGGCCTGCCCAACTCCCTCATACCCGGCCGCCGCCCGCGCACGACACTGTCGCCGTCGATGGCGCTGCGCGACGGCGAACCCGTCCTGGCGTTCGGCACACCCGGCGGCGACCAGCAGGACCAGTGGTCGCTGCACTTCTTCCTGGCCGTCGCCCTGGGCGGGCTCGGCCTGCAGGAGGCGATCGACGCGCCCGGCTGGCACACCGACAGCTTCCCCGGCTCCTTCCACCCGCGCGCCATGCGGCCCGGCAGCGTTACCGTCGAATCGAGGCTCGGCGAGCGGGTGATCGGCGAACTGCGGCGCCGCGGCCATGACGTGACCGTCGGCGACCCCTGGTCGGAGGGCCGGCTCTGCGCGGTCGCCCGCGACCCCGCGACCGGTGTGCTCTCCGCGGGCGCCAACCCGCGCGGAATGCAGGGTTACGCGGTCGGCCGTTGACGGGCCGGGCCGGTGTGCTCCGCCGCGGCCGCCGGGCCGACCCGGTGGCCGTTCTCCAGCTCCGCGGGGCCGGTGCCGGCCATCAGCGCGGCGAATCCGGCGCGGATCCGGCGTTCCATCCCGGGGGAGGCGAACATCCCGACCTGGTCGAGCGGGACGAGGTTCCAGGCGTCCAGCTCCTCCTTCTGGAGCTGGATCGCGCCGATCTGCTCCCCGTCGAGCACACCGCCGTCGTACAGGTACATCGCCAGCGGCGGCCGGTCGGGGCTGGTCACCCAGTCGATCGCGATGAGCGCGCCGGGATCGATGTCCAGACCGATCTCCTCCGCGGTCTCGCGACGCGCGCCCTGCCGCGGCGATTCGCCCTGGCCTGATTCGATCGTGCCGCCGGGCAGAATCCACTTCTTCTCGCCGTCGCGGTAGTTGGGATCCACGAGCAGCACGCGGCCGGCCCGGTCACGGAACAGCACCGCCGTTCCGGCGAGGATCTTCGGCAGCCCGGCGATGTATGAGGCGTAGTCCTGGGTCACGCAGCCCAACCTACGCGGCTCACAGGTCGTCGAAAGGCGCGGCATACGCGAACGCGCCACGCAGCGCCGGATCGGCCGGATCGTAGGCGGCCAGGGTGCGGACCTGGAAGTACTGCCGCCATTCGGGCACCGCGGGGGTGATCCCGTACTCCTCGGCGAGGCGGAAGCCGAACCGTGCGTAGTAGCGGGGATCGCCGAGCAGGATCACCAGCGGCGCGCCCAGCGCGTTGCAGGCGCCGAGGGCCGAGTGCATCAGGGCCTTGCCGACTCCGGAGCGCTGGTGGCCGGGGGCCACCGACAGCGGCCCGATCGCCAGCACCGGCGTCCCGCCGACATGCCCGCGCGTGCCCAGCACATGCCCGATCACCCGGTCGTCCTCGTCGGTCGCGACGAGAGACAGCTCGGGGAGCCATGCGTCGGTCGCCCGCAACCGGTCGACCAGCGACGCTTCGACGGTGCCGCTGCCGGCGGCCTGGCCGGGCTTGGTGAACGCGGCGGCGGTGACGTCACGGATCGCGTCGATGTCGGTGGGTCGTTCACGTCGGATCAGCACCGGCGCACTGTGGCGCACCCCGGCAGAGCGTCGCAATCGAATATTCACCTCGGCACCGTGACGTCCGGTGTGCGGACGGTGAGTGAGGTTCCGGCGGCTCGCGCCCTGTCTCCGGTCATCAGTACGACCCGCTATGGGCGTGAAAGTTCCGGTTTATGGTGGTGGCGCGCTGGACCGACCATGGGCAGGCGGCCGATGGCGGGATATGGTCCGAGCGGCGCGATGTTCCGTATCGGATGGGGAGTAAACGTGTCCGACGCTGCAAGACACACAACGGGGCGCGTACTGATCGCCGCCGACAAGTTCAAGGGTTCGCTGACCGCGGTGCAAGTCGCCGAGCATGTCACGGCCGGCCTGCTGCACGTGGTGCCGGGGCTGACGGTCGAGTCGCTGCCGGTCGCCGACGGCGGTGACGGCACCGTCGACGCGGCGGTCGCGGCCGGCTTCGAGCGCCGCGAGCTCCAGGTGACCGGGCCGCTGGGCGAGCCCGTGACCGCCACGTACGCCGTACGTGACACCACCGCCGTGGTCGAGATGGCCGAGGCCTCCGGCCTGCGGCACCTGCCGGAGGGCGTCTTCGCACCCCTCACGGCCACCACCCACGGCACCGGCGAACTGCTGCGCGCCGCGCTGGACGACGGTGCGCGCACCATCGTGCTCGGCGTCGGCGGCAGCGCCACCAACGACGGCGGGGCCGGCATGCTCGTCGCGCTCGGTGCCCGCCTGCTCGACGCGGACGGAGCGCCGGTCGGACCCGGCGGCGGGGCGCTGGCCGCCCTCGCCACCGCCGACCTCTCCGGGCTCGACCCGCGGCTGGCCGACACCGAAGTGGTGCTCGCCAGCGATGTCGACAACCCGCTGCTCGGCCCGAAGGGCGCCGCGGCCGTCTACGGCCCGCAGAAGGGTGCCACCGAGCAGGACGTGGCCACTCTCGACGCCGCCCTCGGACGGTTCGTCGAGGTGCTCACCGAGGCCCGTGGATCCGCCGCGGCCAGTGCCGCGGAGGCGCCGGGAGCCGGCGCCGCGGGCGGTATCGGCTACGGAGCGCTCGTCGGACTCGACGCGGCCTTCCGCCCCGGCATCGACGTCATGCTCGACGTCCTCGGCTTCGCCGCGGCGCTGGACCGCGCCGACTTCGTGATCACCGGTGAGGGCTCGCTCGACGAGCAGACCCTGCACGGCAAGGCTCCCGTCGGCGTCGCCCAGGCCGCCAGGGCCCGCAACATCGATGTCGTCGCGGTCTGCGGGCGGCTCGCCCTGGCCCCCGGCGCTCTCGGCGGGGCCGGCATCCGCCGCGCCTACGCCCTGACCGACATCGAGCCGGACCCGGCCGTCTGCATGGCGCAGGCCGGCCCCCTGCTGGAGCGCGTCGCCCAGGCCCTGGCCCGGGACTTCCTGGCGCCGTAGCGCAACGCGGTGGCGGGGCGGGCCGGAGAGTATCCGACCCGCCCCGCCACCGTCCCGGCACCACCCCGCGTCAATCCCGCAGTCGCGCCGCCGAGAACTCCAGCAGTTCGTCGAGAGTGGTCTCCCGGGGCTCGCCGTCCTGCGTGTCCCACTCCGCGATGTAGTACCCGCTGTGCCATTCGACGCGCCAGACGTGGCGGTGCCGGTTCTCGAACTCCACGAAACTGCCGTCCGCGCCGTCCAGCTCCCGCAGTTCCGACTCGAGGTTGCGCGGATCGGTGAAGCCGCGGCCGGTCTTCGTACTGCGGCCCAGCGTCCGGGTGTTGGCGAATCGCATCTTCAGGAAGAGCAGCGGCTCGCGCCCGAGGTTGTTCGGCCGCATCATGTCGAATCGGGTGAGCGCTTCCTTCAGCGATTCGTCACCGGCGAACTCCACGGAATAGGCGGGGAAGGCGAGCCGGACCAAAGGAGTGAACTCGGGCCGGTCGTAGTCGTAGAACTCGTGCACCTCGGGAGCAATGCACAGGACCGAGTCGAAGAGGTGCCCGCCCGGCGCTTCGAAGCCGTCCAGCGCACCGAAGTACGGGTTGCGCGCGACGATCTCCTCCTCGTGTGCGCGGGCGAAGGCCAGGGTCGCGACGGCAAGGTCCTTGTCGAACGAGTCGCGTGCGTTCAACTGCAACAGCCGCTTGCCGTCCGCGGAGAGCGCCCCTGCGAAATCGAGACGGGGCGCGGGCGCCCATGTCCAGGCGTTGTCCAGGCCTTCCAGCGGCGCCGCGTCGCGGAAGCCGGTGACTACTTCCCGGATGTCCATGAATTCTCCTTGGTCGGGTGCAGGAGGGTCAGGTACACGAGTATCCCGGTCCGACTTCCTGTTTGTACGTGGCTGTCATCTTGCCGCCGCCGCTCGAGTTCTCCTTGGCGCCCATCGGCTCCATATCGTCCACCTTGTTGTAGAAGTCCTTCCGCGACGCCTTGTCGGAGAATCGCCCCTCCCGGTTCCAGTGGTCGACGACCGGGTCTTTGTGCTCGTACGTTACCGTTTTGTGGAACGGCTTGGGATTGTCGGCGGCCGGGTCCCAGATCTTCCTGCCCTGGCCGTCGTACCAGTTCAGGTCCTCCCGTGGAATGCGATTGCCGTCGGCGTCGAGCGGCGCCCGGCCCTGCGTCCTGCCCTCGTCCGTGTAGTGCTCCGTCATGTGGTCGTGCGTGGACTGACGGTAGTCCGTGCCGTATTGGTTGTTGCGGGTGTACTTGGGCCCCTCGTCGGTCTTCGGCGGAAGGCTGGGATCGCGGCCGAACTTGTTGCCGTTGTTGGGGTCCTGCCAGTGCAGTCCGAGCGGGTCGGTCAGCGTGTACGGGTTCGGCACGTACGCGGTGTCGTTCGGTCCCGCGGTCAGACCGAGCGGGTCGGGAGTGACGTACTGGCCGGTCCGCGGATCGTAATACCGCTGGTAGTTGTAGTGCCAGCCGGTCTCCGCGTCGGCGTACTGGCCCGGGAAACGCAGCGGACAGTCGACACCGCCGTCACCGCCCCCCTGGGCCTGGGCGGGCAGCGGAGCCCCCCACAATGTGGTCCGTCGTGTCCACGCCAGCTCCCCTTCGGCCGAGACGAGCTCGGCGGGCGCCCCCGACAGGTCGGTGACGATGGCGTGGAAGCGGGCGTCCGTACCGGCGCGGTCGAGCTGCGCCACCGGCAGGAAGCTGCTGGGCGCGTAGTCCCAGGAAGTGGACCGGCCGTCGTCGTTGATCTGCTCGATCAGCCGGGCACCGTCCCAGACGAAGAGCGTCTGCTCGAGGAGCGCGCCGCTCTCGTCCACCCGCGCCTTCGCCGTCCGGCGGCCGGCGGGGTCGTACGTGTACTGCCAGCGGGCGCCGTCGGGGGTGGTCGTCGCCACCAGCTGGCTCTGGCTGTTCCAGGTGTAGGAGCGCACCCGGCTCTGGCCGTTGAGCAACCGGTGGACGCTGCGGACGATACGGCCCTCGGCGTCGTGCTCGAAGGTGGTGCGCCCGCTGCGCCGGATGCGGTTGCCGACGAAGGCGCGGCCCGCCTCCTCGGCGTCCACTCCGGGGGTCTCGGCCCGCGTGATGTTTCCCGCCGCGTCGTACGAGTACCGCTCGGACCACCCTCGGGCATCCACCGCGGAGACCCGGTTCGCCGGGTCGAGGGTGAACCGGCGGGTGCCGGAGGTGAGTTCGGCGATCGAGGTCGGGACGCCGTCCGGCCGGTAGGCGTACGCGCGCTGCTGGAGTGGCCCCGCTGCCCGGTCGGCGGCACGGTCGAGACGCTGCTCGCTGATCCGGCCCGCCGGGTCCCAGGACTGGGTGAGCGACACGCCGCCCGGCAGGCCGCGGTGCGTCTCCTGGAGCGCCTCGTTGTAGCCGAACGTCATGCGGTGTCCGGCGGTCTCCAGCGAGGTGGGACTGCCGACGCCGTCGTACGTCCAGGTGGATTCGATCCCGGTGGGCGTGCACCGCCGGGTCCGCCGGCCCAGCACGTCGTACTCGTACGTGGTGGTCCTGCCGTTGACGCTCTCCCACAGCAGCGCGCCGGCCGTGCTGTACTGACGCTCGATGGTGATCCCGGGGCCGGTCTCCCGGACGATGTTCCCGGTGATGTCGTAGGTGAGGCGGGCGGTCTGGCCGTCGGCGTGCGTCTCGACCGTCCGGCCGAACGCGTCCCGGGTGAACCGGATGGTCTCGCCCGCAGCATTGGTACGGGCGATCAGCTCGCCCATCGCGTCCAGTTCGTAGCGCAGCACACGACCGGTGAAGTCGGTCTCCGACGTGACACGGTTCGCCGCGTCGTAGGAGTAGCTCCAGATCCGCTGCTGCGGGTCGGTCACCGTCAGCAGGTTCAGCTCGCTGTCGAAGGCGTAGGTGTACCGGCTTCCGTCGCTGAGCTCGCGGGACGTGGCGACGCCGAAGGGACCGATGGTGAAGCTGGCCGTGCGCCCGATGGAGTCGATGTGCGAGACGAGATGCCCCTCGCCGTTCCACTCCCAGAACTCGCTCTCGCCGGTGCCCTGCTCGCGCCACACGGGGCGGCCCTCCGCGGTCCAGCCGAAGCGGGTGACCTGCCCGAGCGGGTTGGTGAAGGTGCTCACCCGGCCGAAGGGATCGCGTTCGATGGTGCTGACCGCTCCCTGGGCGTCGATGAACTCCACCGGCAGCCCGGCGGCGTCGTTCCTGGCCCGGCTGGTGCGTCCGGCGGCGTCGGTGACGGCGGCGAGGGCGCCGACCGCGTCGTACGCGTACTCCGTCCGGCCGCCCGACGGGTTGACGGTGGACGTGACGTTGCCCGCGTCGTCATAGGTGTGCAGCCACGCCGTGCCGTCGGGTTCCACCGCCCGCACCAGCTGCCGCAGTTCGTCGTAGACCGCTCCGGTGGACGCGCCGTCGGGACGGACCGCCGAGACGATGTCGCCCGCGGCGTCGTAGTCGTAGCGGGTGGTGGCGCCCAGGGCGTCGGTCTGGGCCACCAGGCGGTCGAACTCGTCCCACTCGTTGACCAGCGTCTGGCCGAGCGCGTTGGTCGACGAGACCAGCTGCATCCGTTCGTTGTAGCGGTACGTCGTGGTGTGGCCGAGCGAGTTGGTGTAGACGGTGGTGCGGGCCTCGTTGTCGTACGCGATGGAGCAGCTCAGGTAGCCGTCCTGGCCCACGCCGCTGACGCAGCGGTCCGCGTCGTCGTACTCCCAGCCGTACCAGCGGCCCGTGCGGTCGGTCCGCCGGATGATGCGGCCCTCGGCGTCGTACTCCAGCCGCTCGGTGTTCCCCAGGGCGTCGGTGACCTCCGTGAGGTCACCGTGGACGCTGTAGCCGTACCGGCGCAGGACGGTGCCCTCGGGGCCGTCCTCCGTGCCCAGCAGACGCAGGCCGGTGATGCGCCGGTCGAAGGTGTCGACGGCGAGGTGGTAGCCGCCGCTGTGCCGGACGGCGACAGGGGTGCCGTCGGCCGTGCGCTCGATCTCGATCCGGTTGCCGTTGCGGTCCGATATCGCGGTCAGCCCGAGGGACATCAGCCCGTCGGGCGCGCCGACGGGGGAGTCGACGGGCGTGAAGTGCCGGACGATTCCCGATGCCGGTTCGGTGATCCGGATCTCCCCGGCGGGCGTCCCGTCCCACTCCAGGGGCCAGCGGGGACCGCGGTCCGGCATGATCGGCCGGTCGGGCCGCGGCACCGGATAGATCAGCATCATCGCGTCGTCGGCGGCGAAGACCAGACCGTCGCCGTCCGCCTCGAGCCGCTGGTCGAGCGTGGAGGACCAGGAGGGTCCGAACCAGCGGCCGGTGCGGTAGGACGACACGTGCGTACGGGTCAGCAGCAGCGTGAGGATTCCGGCCAGGGACACGTCCCGATCGGCCAGCAGCATCTCGCCGGAGATCATGTCGATCGGGTCGCCGCCCTTGCAGCGCCCGGAGAACGGCTTGCCCGCCGCGACCTCGTCCTTCGCTCCCCGGCGCAGCGAGGTGAAGACGTCCTTGAACGCCTGGCCGCCCTTGCGGACGCCGTTGGCGATGTTCTCCAGGGCCTTGCCGCTCTTGAGGAGCGCGGGCAGGCTCTTGGCCATCTTGGCGAGGCCGCCGAGGGTGGTGAGGCCCTTGAACATGGGGATGCAGTCGAGGGCGGCGAACGCCACGTCCCAGAGGCTGGCTTTTCCTTGCGCGTATTTGACGAGGGTGTCGGCGAGGACGACGAGGGCGGCGGCGAGCACCAGCCAGGCGAGCGGTCCGCCGATGATCATGACGATGATGCCGAGGACGGCGACGATGACCTTGCAGACCGCGACGATCTCGTCCCAGTGGTCGGCGACCCAGTCGACCGCCTTCTCCCACCAGTGCTTGTTCTTGATCCCCGCGTCCGAGGCCTCGTGCAGCGCGTGCTCGGCGGTGCTCGCCGCGGTGTCCCGCAGATGGGCGGCCTGCGCGGCCAGCTCCTTCGCGGCGTCCAGCCGCTGCTGGGCGTCATGGACGGCGGTGTTCGCGGACCTCTGCGCGTTCGAGGCGTCCAACGCGTTACGGGTCGCGGTGCGGACTTCCTCGGCGGACGGCGGCTCGACGCCCGGCTTGGGGTCGGCCTGGTACTCCTTGGACTTGTCCCCGGCCCGCTTCACCCAGTCGTTCGCGTTGGTCTGGGTGGTCTTGGCGGCGTCCAGGTCCTGGCGTGCGGTGCGGCCCTGGGCCAGCGCCCGGTCGGCGTCCGACTGCGCCGTCTCCAGCTTCGGCCAGTAGGCCTCCAGCGCTCCCGAGGCGAGCCGGTAGGACTTCTCCAGCTTGGTCAGCTCGTTCGGCAGATCCCCGAACTGCTCCCGGTAGGCGTCACCCGACAGGCCCGCCCAGTCCTGGACGGCGCTGTCGCCACTCAGCCCCCGTACCGACCGAAGCGCCGACGAGACGTCATCGGCGAAGTCGCCCAGCTTGCGGGCCAGCTCCTTGACCTCGTACGGATCACCGGGCACCGGGTCCCGGTCCAGATCCAGTACATGCCAATCCGTCGGCCGATTCGCCACGGCTCAACCCCCCATGAATGATCAACTTCGGTCCAATTCTTGCATTGGACGACCAGTCGAACCGCCGGGAGAGGGTGGGTTGTTGAGAATCTGTTACGTCGTCCGTTGCTCCGCGACCGGCCGGGGCGAGCACGCGAAAGGCCCCGGGCGATCGCCCGGGGCCCTTCGTCTGTGCACCGCGTGCTCGGCGGCGGCGCCGTCACTGCTCGGCGCGCGCCTCACGGCGATTGTTACGGAACGTGTTCACCCGACGCGTTGTCGCGAAGAGCGGGATGACCGCCGCGGCGACGATCTGGAGCGCCGCACCGGTCTGGAGCAGCAGGTGCCCGCCCGGTACGTCCAGCGTCCAGGCCGCGAGGCAGCCCATGCTGATGAAGATCCAGGCCAGCGTGATCAGCGCGAGCCGACCGCGGGGCTTGGGGTACTCGACGCGGCTCATCATCAGCCACGCCACACCGACGATCGCCAGCAGCGTCGGGATGAACGGCAGCTCCAGCAGGACGACGGAGACGACCGTCATGGCGCCGAAGGGACTTGGCATGCCCTGGAAGACGCCGTCCCGCACCGTGGTGCAGGAGAAGCGCGCGAGTCTGAGGACCACGGCGAGCAGGACGACGACCGCGGCCACCGCCGAGACCCGACCGTGCGCATCGTCCGCGACAAGCCCCCACACCACCACGAAGTACGCGGGTGCGAGGCCGAAGCTGATCAGGTCCGACAGGTTGTCGAGCTCGGCTCCCATCGCGGAGCTGCGGAGCTTACGCGCCACCAGCCCGTCCAGGAGGTCGAAGACGGACGCCATCAGCATCAGCGTCACGGCCGTCGCGGCGTTGTGCCGCGCCATGCCGCCGTCGGCGGTGCCCATGAGGTGCGGCACCAGCACTCCGGTGGTCGTGAAGTACACGGCCATGAATCCGCAGATGGCGTTACCGAGAGTGAGGGTGTCCGCGATGGACAGCCGCGTGGACAGCGGGAGGTCGTCGACCTCTTCCTCCAGCTCGGTGACCCAGGGGGCCTGTGTGTCGGGATCAATCACGGTCAAGACGAGTCACCCCAGCCATGGTGGTCTGGCCGACCTCGACATCGGGCAGGACGCCCTCCGGGAGATAGACGTCGACGCGGGAGCCGAAACGGATCAGACCGATGCGCTCGCCCTGCTCGACCTTGGTGCCCGAGGGCACGTAGGGCACGATGCGGCGGGCCACGGCGCCGGCGATCTGCACCATCTCGATGTCACCGAGTTCGGTGTCGAAGTGCCAGACAACGCGCTCGTTGTTCTCGCTCTCCTTGTTGAACGCCGGTACGAACCCGCCGGGGATGTGTTCCACGGAGGTGACGGTGCCCGCGAGCGGTGCGCGGTTCACATGGACGTTCAGCGGGCTCATGAAGATCGCGACGCGGGTACGCCCGTCCTTCCACGGCATGATGCTCTGCACCACGCCATCGGCAGGTGAGATCACCCGGCCCTGAGCGATCTCTCGCTCAGGGTCACGGAAGAACCACAGCATGCCCGCCGCCAGGGCGGTGGTGGGCACGGCCACGGCCGCCCAGCGCCCGGAGCGGCGGGCGCGGACAAGGCTGACTGCCGCGGTGGCAACAGTCGGGAGGAGCCACGGCGACGCTCCGCGCGCGAGGCGGACCCGGCCGCGAGGTGCAGAGGAATGGCTGTGGGGCATGGAAGACCTTCGTAGCGGAGGATGCCGCAAGATGGTTCTGGGGACGGCGGCTTTACCAAGATGGTATCGGTTGGCACCCACAACTCGGCAAGCGCGAGGGCGAGTCGATGGCCGGTAACCGATGACTGGGTGTGACCTTCACCTCGGATATATCGTTTATATCAGGACATTTAACCCTGGATACGATACTCCTCCAGCAGCCTGCGGCCAATGATCATTTTCTGGATCTCAGCGGTACCTTCACCGATCAGGAGCATCGGGGCCTCCCGGTAGAGCCGCTCGATCTCGTATTCCTTCGAGAAGCCGTACCCGCCGTGGATGCGGAAGGCGTCCTCCACGACCTCCTTGCAGTACTCCGAGGCCAGGTACTTCGCCATGCCGGCCTCGAGGTCGTTGCGGTGGCCGGAGTCCTTCTTGCGGGCGGCGTTGACCATCATCGCGTGCGCGGCCTCGACCTTGGTCGCCATCTCGGCGAGCTTGAAGGAGATCGCCTGGTGCTCGATGATCGGCTTGCCGAAGGTGTGGCGTTGTTGCGCGTAGGAGATCCCGAGCTCGAACGCGCGCTGTGCGACTCCGCAGCCGCGCGCCGCCACATTGACCCGGCCGACCTCGACGCCGTCCATCATCTGGTAGAAGCCGCGACCGCTCTGACCTCCGAGAACGCGGTTCGACGGGATCCTGACGTCCTCCAGGATCATTTCCGTCGTGTCGACGCCCTTGTAGCCCATCTTCTCGATTTTGCCGGGCACGGTGAGCCCGGGAACCGTCGGATTCGGACCGAAGCCCGGCTCCTTCTCGATGAGGAAGGTCGTCATCGACTTGTGCGGCTTGGCCGCCGCTTCCTCGGGGGAGAGGCCCTCGTCGGTCTTGCAGAGCACGGCCACCAGGTTGGACGAACCACCGTTCGTCAGCCACATCTTCTGGCCGTTGATGACGTAGTCGTCGCCGTCCCGGACGCCCTTGGTGCGGATCGCGGAGACGTCGGAGCCCATCCCGGGCTCGGACATCGAGAAGGCGCCACGCACCTCGCCGGCCGCCATGCGGGGCAGGAAGTACTCCTTCTGCTCCTGCGTTCCGTGCTGCTTGAGCATGTAGGCGACGATGAAGTGAGTGTTGATAATTCCGGACACACTCATCCAGCCGCGGGCAATCTCCTCGACTGTGAGGGCGTATGTGAGAAGAGACTCACCAAGACCCCCGTACTCCTCGGGAATCATCAGCCCGAAGATGCCAAGTTCCTTCAAACCTTCAACGATTTCGGTGGGGTACTCGTCGCGGTGTTCCAGCTCCGTCGCGACCGGCAGGATCTCCTTGTCCACGAAGCTGCGGACGGTGGAGAGGATCTCCCGCTGGATGTCGGTCAGCCCGTCGGTCTGAGCGAGACGGCTCATGTCAGTTCTCCTGCAGGTCGGGGCGGCCGGGCTGCTCGCCGCCGCGTTCCTTGATGTACGTGGCGGTGGGGACCATGACCTTGCGGCGGAAGACGCACACCAGGGTGCCGTCCTGCTTGTAGCCCTTGGTCTCGACGTAGACGATGCCGCGGTCGTCCTTCGACTTGGACGGCCACTTGTCCAGGACGGTGGTCTGCCCGTAGATGGTGTCGCCGTGGAACGTCGGCGCCACGTGCTTGAGCGACTCGACCTCCAGGTTGGCGATCGCCTTGCCCGACACGTCCGGCACGGACATGCCCAGCAGCAGGGAGTAGATGTAGTTCCCCACCACGACGTTCTTGCCGAAGTCGGTGGTGTTCTCGGCGTAGTTCGCGTCCATGTGGAGCGGGTGGTGGTTCATCGTGAGGAGGCAGAAGAGGTGGTCGTCGTACTCGGTGACCGTCTTTCCGGGCCAGTGCTTGTAGACAGCACCGACCTCGAACTCCTCGTAAGTGCGACCGAACTGCACCGTCATACCTCCAACTTGTTCGCGAGCCGGATCTCGTCCACGATCCGGCCGATGATCTCAGTGATACCGAAGTCCTTCGGGGTGAACACCGCCGCCACCCCGGCGGCGCGCAACGCCGCCGCGTCCGCCGGCGGGATGATCCCGCCGGCGATCACCGGTACGTCGTCCACGCCGGCCCGGCGCAGCCGGTCCAGCACGTCCGGCACCAGGGCCGCGTGCGAACCGGACAGGATCGACAGGCCCACGCAGTGCACATCCTCGGCCACGGCCGCGGAGACGATCTGCTCGGGGGTGAGCCGAATGCCCTGGTAGACCACTTCGAAGCCGGCGTCGCGGGCCCGTACGGCGATCTGCTCGGCGCCGTTGGAGTGCCCGTCCAGGCCCGGCTTGCCGACCAGCAGCCGGAGCTTGCCGCTGCCGAGTTCGGCGGCGGTCGCGGCGACCTTGCGACGGACCTCGGCCAGTGGGGTGCCCGCCTCGGCGGTGACCGCCACCGGGGCGCTGCTGACGCCCGTGGGGGCGCGGAATTCGCCGAAGACGTCCCGCAGCGCCCAGGACCACTCGCCGGTCGTGACACCGGCGCGTACGCACTCCAGGGTCGCGGCCATCAGGTTCTCGCTGCCCGCCGCAGCGGCCTTCAGCGCCGCGACCGACTCCTGGGCGCGCTGCTCGTCGCGGTTGTCCCGCCAGGTGTGCAGCGCGCTCACGACGCGCGCCTCGTTGGCCGGGTCGACGGTCATGATGGCGGTGTCGAGGTCGGCGGTGAGCGGGCTGGGCTCGGTGCCCTGGTAGGAGTTGACGCCGACGATCTTCTCCTCGCCCGACTCGATGCGGGCGCGGCGCTCGGCGTGCGAGGAGACCAGCGCCGACTTCAGGTAGCCGGACTCGACGGCGGCCATCGCGCCGCCCATCTTCTCGATGCGCTCCATCTCGGCCGTCACCAGCTCCATGAGCTCGGTGACCTTGGCCTCGATGACGTGGCTGCCCTCGAAGATGTCCTCGTACTCCAGCAGGTCGCTCTCATGGGCGAGCACCTGCTGGATGCGCAGGCTCCACTGCTGGTCCCAGGGCCGCGGCAGGCCCAGCGCCTCGTTCCAGGCGGGAAGTTGCACGGCGCGGGCGCGGGCGTCCTTGGAGAGCGTGACGGCCAGCATCTCCAGGACGATGCGCTGGACGTTGTTCTCCGGCTGGGCCTCGGTCAGCCCCAGCGAGTTGACCTGCACGCCGTAGCGGAACCGGCGCTGCTTGGCGTCCTCGATGCCGTAGCGCTCCCGGGTGACGGTGTCCCAGAGGCGCCCGAAAGCCCGCATCTTGCACATTTCCTCGATGAAGCGGACACCCGCGTTCACGAAGAACGAGATCCGGGCGACCACCTCGCCGCGGCGGTCCTCCGGGATCTGCCCCGAGGCGAACACCGCGTCCAGGACGGCGATCGCGGTGGACATCGCGAAGGCGATCTCCTGGACCGGCGTGGCCCCGGCCTCCTGCAGGTGGTAGCTGCAGATGTTGATCGGATTCCACTTGGGGATGTTGTTGACCGTGTACGTGATCATGTCGGTGGTCAGCCGCAGTGAGGGGCCGGGCGGGAAGACATGCGTCCCGCGCGACAGGTACTCCTTGACGATGTCGTTCTGCGTCGTCCCCTGGAGCTTGCTGATGTCCGCGCCCTGCTCCTCGGCGACCACCTGGTACATCGCCAGCAGCCACATGGCGGTGGCGTTGATGGTCATCGAGGTGTTCATCCCCTCCAGGGGGATGTCCTGGAAGAGCCGCCGCATGTCACCGATGTGCGAGACCGGGACGCCGACCCGGCCGACCTCGCCGCGGGCGAGGATGTGGTCGGGGTCGTACCCGGTCTGGGTCGGCAGGTCGAACGCGACGGACAGGCCGGTCTGCCCCTTCGCGAGGTTGTTCTTGTACAACTCGTTGGACGCCTCGGCGGTGGAGTGGCCGGCGTACGTCCGCATGAGCCACGGACGGTCCTTCTCGCGCCTCGGCATCAGATGTTCCGGAAGCGGTTGATCGCCGGCAGGTGCTTCTCGCGCAACTCGTGGTCGGTGACACCGAGACCCTCGCCCGGGGCCAGCGCCAGGACGCCGACCTTGCCCTGGTGGAGGTTGCGGTGGACGTCGAACGCGGCCTGGCCGGTCTCCTCCAGGGTGTACGTCTTCGACAGCGTCGGGTGGATCTTGCCCTTGGCGACCAGGCGGTTGGCCTCCCACGCCTCGCGGTAGTTGGCGAAGTGCGAGCCGACGATCTTCTTGAGCGACATCCACAGGTAGCGGTTGTCGTACTCGTGGTTGTAGCCCGAGGTCGAGGCGCAGGTGACGATCGTGCCGCCCTTGCGGGTGACGTACACGCTCGCGCCGAAGGTCTCGCGGCCCGGGTGCTCGAAGACGATGTCCACGTCCTCGCCGCCGGTCAGTTCGCGGATCCGCTTGCCCAGCCGCTTCCACTCGCGCGGGTCCTGGGTGTGCTCGTCCTTCCAGAACTTGTAGTCCTCGGCGCTGCGGTCGATGATCGCCTCGGCGCCCATCGCCCGGCAGATGTCGGCCTTCTTGTCGCTGGAGACCACGCAGATCGGGTTGGCGCCGCCGGCCAGCGCGAACTGGGTGGCGTAGGAGCCGAGTCCGCCGGACGCGCCCCAGATGAGGACGTTGTCGCCCTGCTTCATGCCGGCGCCGTTGCGGGACACCAGCTGGCGGTAGGCGGTGGAGTTCACCAGGCCGGGGGCGGCGGCCTCCTCCCAGCTGAGGTGCGCGGGCTTGGGCATCAGCTGGTTGGACTTGACGAGCGCGATCTCGGCGAGGCCGCCGAAGTTGGTCTCGAAGCCCCAGATGCGCTGCTCGGGGTCGAGCATCGTGTCGTTGTGGCCGTCGGAGGACTCCAGCTCGACCGAGAGGCAGTGCGCCACGACCTTGTCACCGGGGTGCCAGGCGTTGACGCCCGGGCCGGTGCGCAGCACGACGCCCGCGAGGTCGGAGCCGATCACGTGGTACGGCAGGTCGTGCCGCTTGGAGAGCGGCGAGAGCTTCCCGTACCGCTCCAGGAACGTGAACGTGGAGACCGGCTCGAAGATCGAGGTCCAGACGGAGTTGTAATTCACCGAGCTGGCCATGACGGCGACAAGGGCCTCACCGGGACCGAGCTCGGGAACCCGCACGTCGTCCAGGTGCAGGGACTTGCGCGGGTCCTTGTCGCGGCTGTCGAGGCCGGCGAACATCTCGGCCTCGTCCTTGTGGACGGTGATGGCGCGGTACGACTCGGGCAGCGGCAGGGCTGCGAAGTCGGCGGCGGAGCTGTCCGACGCGAGAATCGCGTCCAGGATTTCCTTCACGGGGTGCCTCCGGCGAAGCGCGACGTAGAAACGTTTGAGGGAACGTCGGCGAGGGCTGACGGGTGACTGGTGCCGTCGGTTCGGCGGGGGTACTGCTCCCGTGACGGTCGCACGGGTGAAACCGGTGCGCGCGGTGGCGCGGTGGTTCCCCCGGACGGGTCCGGGGATGCCTGTGACGCAGGCGTCCGGGCCTTTGGGGACAGACGGCGTGCGTGGGATCACCACACGCCGCCCGCCCGGACACGGCTTACGTTATGGCACGCGGTGCCACTCGTAAAGACACTGCGTGCCAACAATTTCTCTCAAGTGTCATCCCGGCGCCACAAACGAGCAACAGCGGCCGCCCGGATTGCCCGGACGGCCGCTGTTGTGCACCTCTGAGGAGGCTGGGCGGGCGGTCAGCCGCCCCGCAGCGCCCGCTCGATGACCCGCATCACTTCGGCGGGGGAGGCGTCCGTACGCGCCACCGTGACCACCACCTCACCGGTCTGCGAGACCGCCGCGGCGGGCGTCGAAGGGGGCCCGGACAGCCGCCCGACCCCTATGCCGGTGCCGAAGGTCGCCTTGATCACGTCGAAGGCGTGGTCCAGCTGCGCCTCCACGTCGCCCTTGCCGCCGGCCCGCAGCCAGCGCCGCAGCACATGGTTGTGCGCCGCCACCACGGCCGACGCGGCGACCTCGGCGAGCAGCGGGTCGTCGTCGCCGTCATGGTGCGCCGACTCGTCGAAGTGACCCAGCAGATAGCGGGTGAACAGCCGCTCGTAGCGGGCCACCGAAGCGATCTCGCGCTCCCGCAGCGTCGGCACCTCACGGGTCAGCCGGTACCGCTCCACGGAGACCTCGGGGGACTCCGCGTACATCCGCAGCACCTCGGTGATACCGCGGCAGACGGTGTCCAGCGGGTGCTCATGGGGTTCGGCGGAGTCCAGGACGGCCTGGACCCGCACCAGGGTGTCGTCGTGGTCGGGGAAGATCGCCTCTTCCTTGGACCGGAAATGGCGGAAGAACGTCCTGCGGGCCACCCCGGCCGCCGCCGCGATGTCGTCCACGGTCGTGGCCTCGTACCCCCGGGACGCGAACAGGTGCATCGCGGAGGCGGCGAGGTCCTGCCGCACCCGGTGGCGCTGGGCGGCGGCACGGCGGCCGTTCGCCGTCGCCGGCGCCGGGCCTTCGGCGGTGCTCTTCGTCGCGGACTTGAGGGGCTGGGCCATACGTGGAACGTACTCCATGGCCGGGCCCGCGCGGGACGTACGGGGCGGCCGGGACGGCCCTCGCGGGCCGAGCAGACCACCCCAGCCGCCCTCATGATCAGCGCCGGGCATACTCGCGGAAGCCGCGGCCCGTCTTGCGGCCCAGGCACCCCGCCGACACCAGGTGCTCCAGCAGCGGCGAGGGCGCCAGGCCCGGGTCGCGGAACTCCTTGTGCAGCACCTGCTCGATCGCCAGCGACACATCCAGGCCGACGACGTCCAGCAGCTCGAACGGGCCCATCGGGTACCCGCCGCCGAGCTTCATCGCGGTGTCGATGTCCGCCACCGTCGCGTAGTTCTCCTGGACCATCTTCACCGCGTTGTTCAGGTACGGGAACAGCAGGGCGTTGACGATGAAGCCGGCCCGGTCCCCGCAGTCCACGGCGTGCTTGCGCACCTTCGCGCACACCTCGCGGACCGTGGCGTGCACATCGTCCGAGGTCAGGACGGTACGAACGACCTCGACGAGCTTCATCGCGGGCGCCGGGTTGAAGAAGTGCATCCCGATCACGTCCCGCGGGCGCGAGGTCGCGCGGGCGATGGCGATGACGGGCAGCGAGGACGTCGTGGTGGCGAGCACCGCACCGGGCTTGCACACCTCGTCCAGCGCGGCGAAGAGCCGCTGCTTGACGGCGAGGTCCTCGGCGACCGCCTCCACGGCCAGGTCCACGTCGCCGAAGGCGTCGTACGAACCGGCCGGCGTCACCCGCGCGACGGCCGCGTCGCGCTGCTCCTGCGTCAGCCGTCCCTTGGCGACCGAACGGTCCAGCGACTTGGCCAGCTTGGCGACGGCCTGGTCGGCCTTCTCCTGCGAGCGGGCGGCCAGCACGACGTCGTAGCCGGCCTTCGCGAACACCTCGGCAATACCCGTCGCCATCGTGCCGGACCCGGCGACGCCCACGCTGCGGACGTCGCGGCCCGCGACACCGGCGGTCCCGGCGGTGTCCGGGGTCGAGGCGTCGGTGACGACGGCCTCGCTGCCGGGCGCCTCGTAGGTGTAGAAGCCGCGGCCCGACTTGCGACCCGACAGACCGGCCGCGGCCAGCTGGCCGAGGATCGGGGCCGGCGCGTGCAGCCGGTCGTGGGACGCCTCGTACATCGCCTCCAGGACGGTCTGCGCGGTGTCGATGCCGATCAGGTCGAGCAGCGCCAGCGGGCCCATCGGCAGGCCGCAGCCGAGCCGCATCGCGGCGTCGATGTCCTCGCGGGTCGCGTACTTCGACTCGTACATCGCCGCGGCCTGGTTGAGGTAGCCGAAGAGCAGGCCGTCGGCGATGAAACCGGGCCGGTCGCCGACCGGGACCGGCTCCTTGCCGAGCGCGCGCACCAGCGCGGTCACCGAAGCGGTCGCCTCCGGCGAGGTCAGGACGGTGGAGACCACCTCGACCAGCTTCATGGCGGGCGCCGGGGCGAAGAAGTGCAGCCCGAGGACGCGGTCCGGGCGCGAGGTGTGCGAGGCCAGCCGGGTCACCGACAGGGCGTTGGTGCCCGTCGCGATGATCGCGTCCGGCTTCACGATCAGGTCGAGCGCCTCGAAGACCGTCTGCTTGACCTCGAACTGCTCGTTCACGACCTCGATGACCAGGTCGGCCTCGGCGGCCGCCTGCAGATCGGAGAAGGTGCGGAACCGCGCGAGGGTGTCGGCGCGCTCGGCCTCGGTGATCCGGCCGCGCTCCACGGCGCGCGCCGTGGACTGGTCCAGGGCCGTGACGGCCGTGCGGGCGGCGGTGTCGTTGGTGTCGATGCCGATGACCTCATGGCCGGCGCGGGCCATGACCTCGGCGATTCCGGCGCCCATGGTGCCGAGGCCGACGACGGCGACGGTGGGAAGGACGAGGGAGGGCAGGGGACTGCTGCTGGACGGACGGTCCATCGCGAAACTCCAGATGCTGAGGAGACCGCGGCTGCCGGGAGGCGCGCGCGGCTGAGGAGTTGGTGGAGTCGCGGGCCACGGAGAAGGGGTGGATGCCCGCATGAGGTGAAGGGCGAGCCCTGTCCCGGGGCTGCGCCGCGATGGTGCCGAACCGACGTGATGTGGTGCCTGCTGCTGAGCGGTGGTGCGTGCTCGTACTGCGTGAGGGTGGTGCGTTCCGAGCTGTGCGCGGCGGCTGCGTCACCAGGCTGCCGTGCACGTTGGTCCGAGGGTAACCGGCCAGTAACCTACGCGCCAGACCACCGCCCATGTGATCTGTACCGCGTACAGATGAGCGCGCCGTAGGCTGAGCGGGTGGATTCCGCAGCGCGCGACGAACTGGCCGGCGTACTCACCGCACCGGGACAGCCCCTGGAAGCCAGGGAGGCCGCCGCCGTGGCCCTGGCCGGCGCGGGCGACCGGAGAGCCTTCGAGACCCTCGCCCTGCTGCTCAACTACCGCGAGCCCGCGCGGGCCGAGACCGCGGCCCGCGCGTTGGCCCGTCTGGGGGACCCCCGCACCGCGCGGGCCGCCGCCGCGCTCGCGACCAATCCGCTCCGGGTCGCCTACGCCGTACAGCCGATCCGGCTGCTGGTCGAACTGCGCGCTCCGGAATCCGTCCCCGCGCTCATCGAGACCCTGGACCGGCTGCTGGCCGAGCAGGCCCTCGGCTGGGACGCCGTTCCCGCCTGCGTGGAGGGGCTCGGCGAGCTCGGCGACCCCCGGGCCGCGACGGTCCTGCGCGCCGCGTGCGCGCATCCCCGGCTGCGCACCGCCGCCCGCGCGGCCCTCGAACGGATCGGCTGCTACGAGCCCGACGGGTCCGACGGGTCTTAGGAGGTGCCGCGGACGTAGCGCACCTCGCGCAGGAACACGTCGTCGTAGTCCTCCTGCTGTTCCGCGCCGTCGGCCACGAAGCCGGCCTTCTCGTAGAACCGCCGGGCGCGCGCGTTGTCGGCCAGTACCCAGAGCCGCAGGCGCGGGAAGCCGCGGTCCGCCGCCCGGGACAGCACCGCGCCGACGAGCGCGCGGCCGGCGCCGGTGCCGATCAGATCCGGGCGGACGTAGATCGCGTACAGCTCGCCGTCGCCCGGCTCGGCGTCCTCGCCCCGGTACGGGCCGTGGGCGGCCCAGCCGATGACCTCGGCCCCGTCGGCCGACACGAGGTTCTCCACCCGGCCGGTGTCGTTCGCGAACCACTCGCGGCGACGGGCCGCGTCCGCCGGCGCCGACATCGCGTCGAGGTAGCCCTGCGGCACGATGCCCGCGTACGCGCTCTGCCAGCCGCGCACCCGGATCGCGGAAACGGCGTCGATGTCGTCGCCGGTCATCACTCGAACATCGGTCATGGGCAGGAGACTAGAGCAGCGACAGCTGGGTGGGCGCGTCGACTTCCACCGGGGCGGCGGCGGGCGGGGGAACGGCTCGCAGGGCGCCGGAGCGGGCCGGGCCGATGCCGAACTCCGTCGCGAACTCGTGCACCTGACGGGTGATCCGCCGCTGGTACCACGTGGGGGCGTAGGAGCCGTCCGCGTAGAGCGCCTTGTAGCGGCCCAGCAGCCGCGGATGATGCACGGAGAGCCAGGCGAGGTACCACTCCCGGGCGCCCGGCCGCAGGTGGAGGACGAGCGGGGTGACGGAGGTCGCCCCGGACCGCGCGATGGCGTGGACGGCGGCGCGCAACTGCTCCGGTGAGTCACTGAGGTACGGCAGCACGGGCGCCATCAGGACGCCACAGGGGATGCCGTTCTCGTTCAGTGTCCGGCAGACCTCCAGCCGCTTGCCCGGGGACGGGGTGCCCGGTTCGACGGTGCGCCACAGCTCGCGGTCGAGGAAGCCGACGGAGACGGCCGTGGAGACCTCGGTGACCCGGGCCGCCTGCCGCAGCAGGTCCAGGTCGCGCAGGATCAGCGAGCCCTTGGTGAGGATCGAGAACGGATTGGCGTGGTCGCGCAGCGCGCCGATGATGCCGGGCATGAGCCGGTAGCGGCCCTCGGCCCGCTGGTAGCAGTCCACGTTGGTGCCCATGGCGATGTGCTGTCCCTGCCAGCGGGGCCCGGCGAGCTCCTTGCGCAGCAGCTCGGGCGCGTTCACCTTGACGATGATCTGCGAGTCGAAGTCGAGCCCGGTGTCGAGGTCGAGATAGCTGTGCGTCTTGCGGGCGAAGCAGTAGACGCAGGCGTGGCTGCAGCCCCGGTACGGGTTGACCGTCCAGTCGAACGGCATCTGCGAGGCGCCCGGTACGCGGTTCACGATCGAGCGGGCCCGCACCTCGTGGAAGGTGATGCCGCGGAATTCGGGGGTGTCGAAGGTCCTGGTGACCACGTCCGTCCCGAAGAGCGCGGGTGTGGTGGTGGCGGCCTCGTCGCGGCCCAGGTTGTCCCAGCGCATGACGCCCTCCTCAGTAGCTCCTCCATAGAATAGAACACATATTCGGTTAGCGGGTGTGGTTGGCTTGCCCGGCACATGCGGGCACGGACCGGAGGAGAAGAAATGGCGCAGGTGGAGGCCACCACCCAGCGGGTCATCGAGGCGGCACCGGAGCGGGTGTACGACGCTCTCGCGGACTACGCGGGCACCAGGAAGACCCTGCTTCCCGAGCAGTTCAGCGAGTACGAGGTCCGCGAGGGCGGCAGCGGCGCCGGCACGCTCGTGCACTGGAAGCTGCAGGCCACCAGCAAGCGCGTCCGCGACTGCCTCTTCGACGTCACCACGCCGACCACGGGGCAGCTGGTCGAGGCCGACCGCAACTCGTCCATGGTCACCACGTGGACGGTGACTCCGGCGGGCACCGGGCAGGCCAAGGTCGTCTCCACCACCACCTGGGACGGCGCCGGCGGTATCGGCGGCTTCTTCGAGCGGACCTTCGCACCCAAGGGCCTCGGCCGCATCTACGACGAGGTGCTCGCCAAGCTCGCCGCCGAGGTCGAGTCGGCCAAGTAGCCACGGCCGTCCCGTCGGGGCCGAGGTCGGGGTCGGGGAGAGCCGGAGCGAGGGGGCGGGGCGCGCAACAGCCCCCTTCGGGTTCGATCGTTCACTGGTACGGGTGGTTCTGCATCGCTTCGGAGAATCGTCGGGCTTGTTCGTCGTTGTCGCTTAATGCGGGAAATGGGCGACGAGTCAGGTGCGACGAGGGGAGCGGCACGTGGGCGGAACCACTCTGGCCGAACGGGCCGGTAGGTCCGGGCCGGCCGGGCCGGCGGGCAGCGGCACGCCATCACCCGGCCTCGAACCGGCCGATGCCCCGCCACCCGGCGCGAACGGCTCTGCTGGTTCGGCCACCGGCATCCCCCCGGCCGACCTGACCCCGCGCAGAGTGCGACTGGTCTTCCTCGGCCTGATGCTCACGCTGCTGCTCGCCGCCCTCGACCAGATGATCGTGGCGACCGCTCTCCCGAAGATCGTCGGAGAGCTGCACGGCCTGGAGAAGATGTCCTGGGCTGTCACCGCGTACCTGCTCGCGTCGACCATCGGCCTGCCGATCTACGGAAAACTCGGTGACCTCTTCGGCCGCAAGCGGGTCTTCCAGTTCGCGATCGTCGTCTTCGTCATCGGCTCCGCGCTGGCCGGCTGGTCGCGCACCATGGACCAGCTGATCGCCTTCCGCGCCGTACAGGGCGTCGGCGGCGGCGGGCTCATGATCGGCGTGCAGGCGATCATGGCGGACATCGTCCCGCCCCGCGAACGCGGCCGCTACATGGGCCTGATCGGCGCCGCCTACGGGGTGGCGTCCGTCGCCGGACCGCTGCTCGGCGGGTTCTTCACCGACCACACCTCATGGCGCTGGTGCTTCTACATCAACGTGCCGTTCGGCCTGTTCACCCTCGCCCTCATCACCGTCGTGCTGCGGCTGCCCCGGCCCACGATCCGGCCAAGGCTCGACGTGCTCGGTGCGCTGCTGCTCGCGGCCGGCTCCACCTGCCTGGTGCTGCTGACCAGTTGGGGCGGCACCACCTACGCCTGGCGCTCGGAGATGATTGTCGGCCTCGGCGCCGGCGCCCTCGCCAGCGCCGTGCTCTTCGTCCTGGCCGAGCACTTCGCGGCCGAACCCGTCATCCCGCTGCGGCTGTTCCGTGACGGCATCTTCAACGTCACCGCGCTGGTCGGCGCGGTCGTCGGCGTCGCGCTCTTCGGCGCCGCCAGCTACCTGCCGACCTTCCTGCAGATGGTCGACGGCGCCAGCGCCACCGGCTCCGGGCTGCTGATGCTCCCGATGATGCTCGGCGTCGTCCTCGCCTCCGTCGCCTCCGGCCAACTGATCAGCAGGACCGGCCGCTACAAGATCTTCCCGCTGCTCGGCGGCGCCCTGTCCGCGCTCGGCATGTGGCTGCTGTCCCTGCTCGACGCGGGCACCTCCCGCGTCGAGTACAGCGCCTTCATGGCCGTGCTCGGCCTCGGCATCGGACTCGTCCTGCCCGTCCTGGTGCTCGCCGTGCAGAACTCGGTACGTCCGGCCGACATCGGCGCCGCCACCAGCGCCAACAACTACTTCCGGCAGATCGGCGGATCCGTCGGCGCGGCCGTCTTCGGCACGCTGTTCGCCAACCGGCTGGCCGACCGGCTCGCCGTCGAACTCCCGCGCGGCGCCCGCCTGCCGGACCCCCAGTCGATCACCCCGCAACTGGTGCACACGCTGCCCGCGGCGCTGCGCGACGGCTACGTCCAGGCGTACGCGGAGGCCATGCCGCGGATCTTCCTGTACCTGGTGCCGGTGCTCGTCCTCGGCTTCCTGCTCGCATTCCTCCTGAAGGAGAAACCCCTGGTGACCCAGTACGGTCCCGTCTCCGATCCCGCCGTCCCCCCGGCCAGGACGGCCGTCGGCCGCACCGCCGACGCCGGGGGAGTCCCGGTCTGCGGCACGGTCCAGCACTCCGACGGCACCTCGGTGGGCCGCGCCGCGCTCACCCTGATCGACGTCACCGGCAGGCAGATCGGCCGCGGGGCGACCGGCGAGGACGGTCGGTACGCGCTCAGCACCCCCGGCACCGGCAGCTACGTGCTGATCGCGGCCGCGGGCGGCCACCAGCCGCAGGCCGTCAGCGTCACGGTCGGGGACCGGCCGGTCGAGCTGGACGTGGTGCTCGGCGGTGCGGGCCGGCTGGCCGGCACGGTGCACACCTCCGACGGCACCCCCGTCCGCGAAGCCATCGTCACGCTCACGGACGTACGCGGCGACGTCGTCTCCAGCACCCGCAGCGCCCGCGAGGGCAGCTACGTGCTGACCGATCTGGTGGCGGGCGAGTACACGCTGGCCGCCAGCGCGCCGGCCTACCGCCCCGCCGCGCTGCCGGTCTCCGTGCAGGCGGCCCGCGAGACCCGGCAGGACGTCGAGCTGGCCGGCGGCGCGGTGCTGCGCGGCACCGTTCGGGCGCCCGGCGGCCGGGTGGTCGAGGACGCCCGGGTCACCCTGCTGGACGCGGGGGGCAACGTGGTGGACTCGGTGACGACGGGGGCCGACGGCCACTTCCGCTTCGTCGATCTCGCGGCAGGGGAGTACACCGTGATCGCCGCCGGCTACCCGCCGGTGGCCACCGTCCTGCAGGTCACCGGCGGCGGTCGCACCGAACGCGACCTGCAACTGGGGCACGAGGACTGAGAGGGATCGACGGGGACACGACGGGGACGGGACCGGGGGCGCACATGGTGCGGAACTCCCTCGGCGCGTGGCGCGCCGAGGGAGGTGTGCGCCGGGCGGCGCCGGGCCGGCCGGCGCCCGGGACCAGTTGTCGCCGGGGGTCAGTCCTTCTTGCAGGGCGTCCCGCGGGACAGGGCGTAGCGCCCGCCTATCCGGTACGTCCCCGGCGCCGGCGCGTACAGCCGGGTCCAGTCGCCGGCCTCGGCCAGACAGCCGTGATCGGAGTCCGTGGCTCCCGCTATCGCGAGCCACGGCGACCACGGGATGCGCAGCAGCACCGGACCCGCCTTCGGGACCTCGACGACCAGCTCGGCCGGCCCCGCCTGGCGGACGATCGACGGCGGGTCGGCCATCGGCTCGGCCCCGGTCACGCTGTACAGGCGCCAGTGGTCGTCCTGCCAGACCGGCTGCAGCCAGGCGTGCCCGGCCGCGACGATCTTCGCCTCGGCGACGGCCGCGCCGTCCGGTTCGTCCGACGGCAGGACGACGTATCCGACGCCCCAGCGCTGCAGCCACGCCAGGTAGGTGGCCGGGGTGAGGGTGCCGTCGTAGAAGAGCGGGTTCCGCTCGACGTCCGCCTGCCGGTTCCAGCCGCGGGCGAGGTTGACGTGCGGGGCTATCCCCGACGCCTCCCAGTGCGAGCGCAGCGGAACGACCTCGACCCGGCCCCGGTCGGCCCCGACCCGGGCCAGCTCGTCTATGAGTCCCTGGGCGTGCTCGATGGTCGCGGTCACCGGCGCGGTGTTGACCAGGTCGGTGACGGGCTTGGCGACCTGCCAGACCGCGATGGCGGTGAACGCCGCGAAAATGACGAGGGTCTTGCGGCCCCGATCGGTCCGCCCGACCGCGGCCGCGAGCAGCGCGGTGCCGCCGAAGAGCAGCGAGAGCCGCTCGACATTGCTGCCGATCGGCGACGGTATCGCCCAGGTCAGCACTATGCCCGCGGAGTAGACCCACGATCCGGTGCGCAGGGTGCGCCAGGAGCGCGGTACCAGCAGCGCCACCAGTACGGCGGCGGCCAGCGGCAGCGCGGCGAAGTACCAGGTGAACGGCTGCACCCCGTAGAAGGGGAACAGCAGCGAGGTGCCGCCGACCACGATCGGCGGGCTCGCGGCCAGGATGTACGCGTGCTTGCGCCGTCCGGTGAGGAACAGGGCGGCCGCCAGGACCTCGATGAACAGCCCGGCCACCGGGCTGCACATGGTGGCAAGCCCGCCCAGCGCGGAGGCCCCGATGATGCGCGAGTTCCGCTGGTCCTCGTCGGGGAAGACCAGGGCGGTGGCGGCGAGCGCGAAGAGCATCCCGAGCGCGAAGGTCACCCGGCCCGACGCCACGTCGCACCAGAGCGCGAACGCCGTCCACAGCGCGGGCAGCATCGGCCGTCTGATCCGGTACCGGACCAGCAGATACGCGGCGACCGTCGCCGAGAGCGTGCCCGCGATCACCGCGGTCGTGCGGACACCGAGCCACGCCATGATGTAGGGCGACAGGATGCTGTACGAAGCGGGATGCATCCCGCCGTACCAGGAGAGGTTGTACGCCGAGTCCGGGTGCTCGCGTATGAAGTCGGTCCACGCGAACTGGGCGGCCATGTCCCCGGCGTCCTTGGCCAGGAACAGTGCCCACACGATGTGCAGCACCGCCGCGAACAGCGTTGCGGCCATCACGGGCCGGCGTGGATCGGCTAGCCGGAGAAAGGACTTGGGACGCTTTGCGGCGGCCCAGCCCGCGGTCTCCCAGGTGGTCACGGTGTCTCTTCCAGTCGCGGGTCCTACGTGCTCCGGCTTGGATCCCCACCCGGCCGGAGTCGAACTCGCACCACGGATCTGGAGTTCGAACAGAGAGGAAGGACGCTAGCACGTGCCGAGGGGGGCGCTCACGCGCGGGCGTGCGCCCGGATTCGGGCTTTGCCCTTCGCGGGACCCTGTTCCGGCCGTACGGTGGTACCGGTGCCGCAGATCTTGCACCGGGGTGGGACATCCCGACCGCTCCTGTGAAGCGGCTCCGAGGGAAGGAGCCCACCCAGCCATGGACCGCCGCATTCCTCCGGGGCTGTCCGGACGGATCCCGCTCGCGGTGATCGTCGTGGACGGCGCGGGACTCGTATCGCACTGGAGCACCGGTGCGCGCAAACTCTTCGGCTGCTCCAAGGAAGAGGCCGTCGGCCGCCCCGCGGTGGACCTGCTCCCGGTCTCCGGCGCTCTGAACAGCGACATCGCGGACGCCGCCGGGCCGGACGACTTCGGGCCCGAGCTGGACGCCTCGCTCAGCGGCGAGACCTCGTACCCGACCGCGGGCCGGGCCCGGCTCTTCGACGACTGCCACGGCGGCGGCGCGGACCGGGAGGGCGGGGCCGTGGACGTCCTGTGGTGGGCGTACCCGCTCGTCGGCCCGGGTCCCGAGCGGTTACTGGTCCTCGCCGCCGACGCGGCTCAGCTGGGCTCCTCGCCGGATCCCGAACCGGGCCAGGACGCGGAGGTCGGCGCTGACGCCGGTACGGAGGCCGCGGAATTCGAACGGATCGCGCCCGGTTTCGCCCTGCACACCGAGTTCTCCGGCGCCGACCAGCTCGCCAAGCGGCTGCCCGAGATCCTGCCGAGCATGAACCCGGCGGAGAGCGCCCGGATCGTCTCCCAGGTGCTGGAGCTGGGCTATCCGGTGCTGGAGTTCAGCCGGCACGACCGGGTGCCGGTCACCCCGGACTGGGGCGTGCCCAGGCGTGACGAGCGGCGGGCCAGGCGGCGTGCCGCCGCGGCGGCCGCCCAGCTCGACCCGCAGGCCGCGGCCCCGGCCGACCTGGCGCCGGACCTGGAGTACGCCGCGGTGCGCGAGCACCTCGAATTCCTCAACGAGGTCAGCGCTCGCATCGGCACCTCGCTGGACCTGGCCCGCACCATCCAGGAGGTCAGCGCGGCCGTCGTGCCGCGCTTCACCGACGTCGCGGGCGCCTATCTGCGCGAACAGGTGCTCGCGGGCGAGGGGTTCCCGGACGGGCCGCCCGACGTCACCACCATGTGGTACCGGGTGGCCCTCGAGCACACCGACGAGCCGGGGCGCTGGGACGACGTGGTGCCGGTCGGCGAGTCGATGCCGTTCCCCGAGCACACCCCGTTCTTCCAGTGCATGACCAGCGGACAGCCGGTGCTCGTGCCGCGGATCACGGAGCAGATGGGCAACGCGATCGCCGCGCAGTTCGAGAAGCGGGACATCAGCCCGCTGATCAACAACCGGTCGATGCTCGTGGTGCCGCTCAAGGCCCGCAACGTGGTGCTCGGTTTCATGATCCTGCTGCGTCACCAGGAGCGGCCGGTCTTCAACGACATGGACAAGGCGACGGGCGCGGAGTTCGCCGCCCGTGCCGGCCTCGTGCTGGACAACGCGCGCATGTACACCTACCAGGAGAACGTCGCCGACACCCTCCAGGACAGCATGCTGCCCCGCATCACCCCGCGGATGCCGGGCTGTGACGTGGCCACCCGCTATCTGCCCGGGACACGGCTGGGCCGGGTCGGCGGTGACTGGTTCGACACGATCAAGCTGGCCGGCTCGCGGCTGGCGCTCGTCGTCGGCGACGTCATGGGGCACGGGCTGAACTCGGCCGCGATGATGGGCCAGTTACGCACCGCCGTGCAGACCATGGCGGCGATGGGCATGCCCCCCGCCCAACTGCTGCGCAATCTCGACGATCTGGCGCAGCGTCTCGGCGAGCACTACCTGGCCACCTGTCTGTACGCCGTGTACGACCCGATCGAGTCCGAGCTGATGATCTCCAACGCCGGGCACATCCCGCCGGTCCTGGTGCGGGCGGCCGACGGGCGCAGCGAGCTGCTCGACGTGCCGACCGGCGCCCCGATCGGGGTGGGCGGCGTCCCGTTCGAGACGGTCACGGTGCGGGTCGCGC
Organism: Streptomyces sp. NPDC045021; assembly: GCF_056432645.1. Lineage (NCBI taxonomy): Bacteria > Bacillati > Actinomycetota > Actinomycetes > Kitasatosporales > Streptomycetaceae > Streptomyces > Streptomyces sp. NPDC045021. The sequence goes on along the minus strand of NZ_JBWKIQ010000001.1, from coordinate 1,453,816 downwards.
AGGGCGACCGGCTGGTGCTGTGCACCGACGGGCTGGTCGAGGTGCGCGGGCAGGACATCGGCACCGGGCTGGCCGCGCTGTGCGAGAGCGCCGCGCATCCCGCGGCGTCGATGGACGACGCCTGCGACACGATCATCCGCGCGCTCAACCCGCGCGGCGGCCGCAAGGACGACGTCGCCCTGCTGATGGCCCGGCTCAACGGCATCCCGCGGTCGGACGTGGCGACATGGCAGCTGGCCCGCCACCCGCGCGAGGCCGCGCGCGCCCGCCTGCTGACCCGCGAGACGCTGCTCGACTGGGGTCTGGAGGAGGTCACCGAGACCGCGGAACTGCTGGTCGGCGAGGTCGTCACCAACGCGATCCGGCACGCGGCCACCAGCCAGGTCGAGCTGCGGCTGGTGCGGGCCGACGCCCTGTTGTGCGAGGTCACGGACGACGACCACGCGGTCCCCGTCCTGCTGAACACCGGTTCTGAGGACGAGTACGGGCGGGGCATGGGCATAGTGAGCAGGCTGGCGCGGCAGTGGGGTACGAGCCGTACGGCGCAGGGCAAGACGGTCTGGTTCGAGCAGACGCTGCCGCGGTCGTCGCGGCGGCGGCGCTGACGGGCCGGCGGCCGGGCTGTTCAGCGCCGGGCCGTCGGGCTCTTCATCGCCGGGCCGCCGGGTTGCCGGTTTGCCGCGTTCCGAGCCGCCGCTCTTGCCGAGACACCGAGTCACTGAGGTTTCGTCGGATCCTGGGGAGTCCCGAAATGAACGTGCCCGGCACCTACACGCAGGCCTGGGAGAGCTTCTGGCGCGATGCGCCCACCGCGCCGGGGGCGGTGTTCTGGGACGCGGACGCGTCCCTCACCGCCGAACTGCAGGTGCCGCTCTTCGAGCCGTACTTCGACGCCGGCCTCCCGGTCGTCGACTTCGGCTGCGGCAACGGCACCCAGACCCGATATCTCGCACAGCGCTACGACCGGGTGGTCGGCGTGGACCTGTCCGAGGCGGCGATCGGCCACGCGCGCCGCGCGGACCCGCACGGCGTCGCCGAGTACCAGCAGGCCGACGGCGCCGACGCGCACACGACACGCCGGCTGCACGCGGAGATCGGTGACGCGAACGTCTACCTGCGCGGCGTGCTGCACCAGTGCGAACCCGCGGACCGGGCGCCGCTGATCGAGGGCGTCGCGGCGCTGCTCGGTGAGCGCGGGCGGGTGTTCGCGGTGGAACTGGCCGAGGCCGCGAAGGGCGTCCTGATGGGCCTGGCCCAGGGACCCGGCGGTCCGCCGCCGAAGCTGGGGGCGGTCTTCGCACACGGCCTCACACCGGGCGAGGTGGCCGACGAGGCGGTCCCCGGCTACTTCCGGGCGGCGGGCCTGCAGCTGCTCGCGGGCGGCGAGCAGCTGCTGACGACGACGGAGTTCCGTTCCGACGGCACGCGCATCGAACTGCCGTCGAAATGGCTGGTGGCGGGGGTTGCGGGGTAGGATCTGTCCGGGTTTGTAGAGGTCTAGACCGCTGTAGTTGTCCACAGGCCTGGTAGGCGATGCCCAAAACCGCGTAGCGTTGCCTCGCATGAAGATCCTGATCTCGGCGGACATGGAGGGCGCCACCGGCGTCACCTGGCCTGCCGATGTGCTGCCGGGAAGCGAGCAGTGGCAGCGCTGCCGCCATATGTTCACGTCCGACGTGAATGCCGCCATCGCCGGGTTCTTCGACGGCGGAGCCGATCAGGTCCTGGTGAACGAGGCGCACTGGACCATGCGCAACCTGCTGCTGGAGAAGCTCGACGAGCGCGCCGAGATGCTCACCGGCCGGCACAAGGACCTGTCGATGGTCGAGGGCGTGCAACAGGGCGACGTCGACGGCATCGCGTTCGTCGGCTACCACACGGGCGCCGGGACCGAGGGAGTCCTCGCGCACACCTATCTCGCCAACTCGATCACGGGCGTGTGGGTCAACGGCGAGCCCGCGAGCGAGGGGCGGCTGAACTCGCTGGTGGTCGCCGAGTACGGTGTGCCCGTGATCCTGGTGACCGGCGACGACCGTACCGGCATCGACGCGCACGGCTACGCCCCGGGGGCCCGTACGGTCGCGGTGAAGGACTATGTGTCGCGGTACGCGGCGGTCTGCCGGCCTCCGGCCAGGACCGCCGCGGACATCCGGGCCGCGGCGAAGGAAGCGGCGGCCCTCGCGGTGCGCCATGAGCCCGAGCAGGCCGGGCCGTTCCACGTCGAGCTCGAGTTCGATGCCGTACATCTTGCCGGGGCCGCCACGGTGGTACCCGGCGTGGCGCGGACCGGCGAACGCCGGGTCGGCTACACATCACCGACCATGTACGAGGGAATCCGCGCTTTCAAGGCGGTCACCACGCTCGTGTCGGCAGCGGTGGAGGAACAGTATGGCTGAGCAAGCGGTCTTCGAATCGGTCGGCCTGGGGGTGGATCAGCAGGCACTGGATGAGGTGGTGCGCTTCACCTCCGACCTGATCCGGATCGACACGACCAACCGCGGCGGCGGCGACGGCAACGAGCGGCCGGCCGCCGAGTACGTCGCCGCGCTGCTGGCCGACGCCGGGATCGAGCCCACGATCCTGGAGTCCGCCCCCGGCCGTACCAATGTGGTGGCTCGTATCGAGGGCAGCGACCCCGGTGCCGACGCGCTCCTGGTCCACGGGCACCTGGACGTCGTCCCGGCCGAGCCCGACGACTGGAGTGTGCACCCCTTCTCCGGCGAGATCCGCGACGGAGTGGTCTGGGGCCGCGGCGCCGTCGACATGAAGAACATGGACGCGATGGTCCTGGCCACGGTCCGGGCCATGGCCCGCACCGGACGCCGCCCGGCCCGGGACATCGTGCTCGCGTTCACCGCGGACGAGGAGGACAGCGCCGCCTACGGCTCCGGCTTCCTTGCCGACCAGCATGCCGAGCTCTTCGAGGGCTGTACCGAAGGCATCAGCGAGTCGGGCGCCTTCACCTTCCACGCGGGCGGCGGCATGCGGCTGTACCCGGTGGCCGCTGGGGAGCGCGGCACCGCCTGGCTCCGGCTGACGGCGCACGGCAAGGCCGGGCACGGCTCCAAGGTCAACCCGGCGAACGCCGTCAGCAGGCTGGCCGCGGCCATCGCGCGGATCGGCGAACACGACTGGCCGGTCCGGTTGACCGCCACCGTGCGCGCCTCGCTGACCGAACTCGCCGTACTGCACGGCATCGAACCCGACCTGGACGATGTGGACGGGCTGCTCGGCAAGCTCGGCCCGTCCGCCGCGCTCGTCGAGCCGACGGTCCGCAACAGCGCCAACCCGACGATGCTGCAGGCCGGCTACAAGATCAACGTCATTCCCGGGACTTCGACCGCCTATGTGGACGGACGGATGCTGCCGGGCGGCGAGGCCGAGTTCACCGAGACCATGGACCGGCTCACCGGCCCGGACGTCGAGTGGGAGTTCCACCACCGCGAGGTGCCGCTCCAGGCCCCGGTGGACTCGCCGACGTACGCGGCGATGCGCGAGGCCCTGGAGCACTTCGACCCGGATGCCCATGTCGTCCCGTACTGCATGTCGGGCGGCACGGACGCCAAGCAGTTCTCCCGGCTCGGCATCACCGGCTACGGCTTCTCCCCGCTGAAGCTGCCCCCGGGCTTCGACTACCAGGCGCTCTTCCACGGAGTGGACGAGCGCGTGCCGGTCGAGGCGCTGCACTTCGGCGTCCAGGTGCTGGACCGCTTTCTGACCTCCTCCTCAGGGAAGGCACCGGAATGACCCAGGACGTCCCGTACGGAGCCTGGCCGTCGCCGATCGGCGCGGCGACGGCCGCCTCCCACGACGGCAGCCCCGAATTCGTGGGCGTCGTCGGGGACGAGGTCTGGTGGACCGAGCCGCGCCCCGCCGAGGGCGGGCGCCGCGCGCTGGTCCGGCGGCTCGGGGACGGCACCGAGCAGTGCCCGCTGCCCGCACCGTGGAACGTCCGCAGCCGCGTCATGGAGTACGGCGGGCGGCCGTGGGCCGGCACACCGGGGGCGGACGGCCCGCTGATCGTCTTTGTGAACTTCGCCGATCAGCGCCTGTACGCCTACCGTCCGGGTGCCGAACCGCGGCCGCTGACGCCGGTCTCGGCGGTGGGCGACGGTCTGCGGTGGGTGGATCCGCAGATCCACCAGGACCGCGGTGAGGTCTGGTGCGTCCTGGAGGAGTTCACCGGCGACGGCCCGTCCGATCTGCGGCGCGTCATCGCCGCCGTTCCGCTGGACGGTTCGGCCGCCACCGACCGCGCCGCGGTGCGCGAACTGACCGACGACACCCACCGGTTCGTCACCGGCCCCCGGCTCTCGCCGGACGGACGGCAGGCCGTGTGGATCGCCTGGGACCATCCGCTGATGCCCTGGGACGGCACGGAACTCCAGCTCGCGCAGGTCGGGGAGGACGGCGCCTTCACCGGCGTGCGCACTCTCATCGGCGGCCCGACCGAGTCGGTCGCGCAGGCCGAGTGGGCCCCGGACGGCACCCTGGTCGCCGCCACGGACCGCACCAGCTGGTGGAATCTGCACCGCGTCGACACCAGCACCGGCGACGCCGTCAATCTCTGCCCGCGCCAGGAGGAGTTCGCCGGCCCGCTGTGGAAGCTCGGCTACCGCTGGTTCGCGCCCGTCGGCGAGGGACTGCTCGCGGTTCTGCACGGCGTCGGGGCCCAGCGGCTGGCGATACTCGACCCGGCCACCGGCGAACTGGTCGACGTCCCGGGCCGCTGGACGGAATGGACCGCCGGCCTCGCCACGTCCGGTACCCGGGTGCTGGGCGTGGCCGCGAGCGCGCGCTCCTCGTTCGAGATCGTCGAAGTGGACACCAGCACCGGGCACCCACGGGTCATCGGCTGCGCGCACCAGGACACCGTGGACCCCGCGTACGTGCCGGAGCCCACCGCCCGGACCTTCACCGGACCCGACGGGCGCGAGGTGCACGCGCAGGTGTACCCGCCGCGGAACCCGGCGGCCGGCGCGCCGGCGGGGGAGCTCGCGCCCTACGTGATCTGGGCGCACGGCGGCCCCACCAGCCGGGTGCCGATGGTCCTCGATGTGGAGATCGCCTACTTCACCTCGCGCGGCATCGGTGTCGCGGAGGTCAACTACGGCGGCTCCACCGGCTACGGCCGCGCCTACCGCGAGCGGCTCCGCGAGCAGTGGGGCGTCGTGGACGTCGAGGACTGCGCCGCCGTCGCGCGGGCGCTTGTCGACGAGGGCACCGCGGACGGGGCCCGGCTCGCGATCCGCGGCGGCAGCGCGGGTGGCTGGACCACCGGTGCCTCGCTCACCACCACCGACCTGTACGCCTGCGGCACCATCAGCTACCCGATTCTGGACCTCACCGGCTGGTCGGCCAACGGCGAGACGCACGACTTCGAATCGCGGTACCTGGAGTCCCTCGTCGGCCCGCTCGCCGAGGTCCCCGACCGGTACCACGACCGTTCGCCGGTCAACGGCGCCGACCGCGTCACCGCACCGTTCCTGCTGCTGCAGGGGCTGGACGACGTGATCTGCCTGCCCGTGCAGTGCGAGCGCTTCCTGGAGCGGATCGCCGGACGGGGCATCCCGCACGCCTACCTCACCTTCGAGGGCGAGGGCCACGGATTCCGCCGCCAGGACACGATCGTCGCCTGTCTGGAGGCCGAACTCTCGCTCTACGGGCAGGTCTTCGGCTTCGTGCCGCCCGGCGTCCCGCAGCTGAAGCTCACCACATGACGCGGCCCGGCATGGAGCCCCTGAGCCGCGCGCGCCGGCTCGTTCCCGGCGACCGGGTCGCCGTCGTCGCCCCCAGCGGCCCCGTCCCGCGCGAGCGGCTCGACGCCGGGCTGGACATCCTGCGCGGCTGGGGCCTCGACCCGGTCGTCGGGCCGCATGTCCTGGACGAGCACCCGTACCTGGAGTACCTGGCCGGCGCGGACCAGGACCGTGCCCGGGACCTCCAACAGGCGTGGTGCGACCCGTCGGTGGCCGCGGTGATCTGCGCCCGCGGCGGTTACGGCGTCCAACGGATGGTCGACCTGCTGGACTGGGACGCCATGCGGGCCGCGGAGCCGAAGGCGTTCATCGGCTACAGCGACATCACCGTGCTGCATGAGGCGTTCGCGACCCGGCTCGGGCTGGCCACGCTGCACGGCCCGATGGCCGGGGCCGCCACCTTCCTCAAGGACGACCCCACCCAGGAGCACCTGCGCCGCACCCTGATGGATCCCGCGACCGTCCAGGTCCTCGGCTCGCCCGCCGCCCGCACCATGGTCCCCGGCCGGGCCCGCGGCCGTACCCTCGGCGGTACCCTCTGCCTGCTCGCCGCGGACCTCGGCACCCCGAGGGCCCGGCCCGGCGCCGCCGGTGGGATCCTGCTCCTGGAGGACACCGGCGAGGAGCCGTACCGGCTGGACCGCTACCTCACGCAACTGCTGCGCTCCGGATGGCTGGACGGTGTCGCCGGCATCGTGCTGGGCTCGTGGGCGGAGTGCGGCCCCTACGAGGCCATACGTCCGCTGCTGCTCGACCGGCTCGGCGAACTGGGGGTGCCGATCCTGGAGGAGCTGGGGTTCGGCCACTGCGACTCCACCATCACCGTCCCCCTCGGCCTGCCCGCAGTCCTGGACGCCGACGCCCGCACCCTGACCATCGAGGTCCCGGCACTCCTTACAGACCGCTGACGGCCCGGCCGGGTCACGCCGTCAGGACCGGCCGTGCCCGTAGCGTCGGAGCATGCTGACACTTGTCACCGGCGGCGCGGGCTTCATCGGCTCGCACATCGTGACCACCCTCCTCACAGCCGGACACGACGTGCGCGTCCTGGACGCGCTGCTCCCGGCCGCCCACGGCGACCACGCCGAACCTCCCGCCCTCCCGGCGGGAGCCGACTGGCGGCGGGCCGACGTCCGGGACCGCGCGGCCGTCGAGGACGCGCTGCGCGGGGTGGACGCGGTGTGCCATCAGGCCGCGATGGTCGGACTCGGCAAGGACTTCGCCGACGCGCCCGACTACGTCAGCTGCAACGACCACGGCACGGCGGTGCTGCTCGCCGCCATGGCCGCCACCGGTGTGCGGTCCCTGGTGCTGGCCGGTTCCATGGTGGTCTACGGCGAGGGCCGGTACTCCTGCGCGCGGCACGGCGTCGTCCGCCCCGGCCCGCGCCGGATCGCCGACCTCGACGCGGGCCGCTTCGAACCGCCCTGCCCCCAATGCGGCGACCCGCTCGACCCCGGCCTGGTCACCGAGGACGCCCCCACCGACCCGCGCAATGTCTACGCCGCCACCAAGCTCGCGCAGGAACATCTGGCCGCCGCGTGGGCCCGCGCGGCCGGCGGCCGCGCGGTGTCCCTGCGGTACCACAACGTCTACGGTCCCGGGATGCCGCGCGACACCCCGTACGCGGGGGTCGCGGCGCTCTTCCGTTCCGCCCTGGCCCGCGGTGAAGCCCCGCGCGTCTTCGAGGACGGCGCGCAGCGGCGGGACTTCGTGCACGTACGCGATGTCGCGGCCGCCAACGCGGCCGCCCTCGGTGCGCTCACCGACGGACCCTCCGGCGGGCTGCGGACGTACAACGTCGGTAGCGGCACCGTCCACTCGGTGGGCGACATGGCCGCCGCCCTCGCCTCGGCCACCGGCGGCCCCGGACCCGTCACGACGGGCGAGTACCGGCTCGGCGACGTCCGGCACATCACGGCCTCGTCCGCGCGTATCCGCACCGAACTCGGCTGGGCGCCGGCCGTCGGTTTCACGGACGGCATGCGGGACTTCGCCCACGCAGAGCTGCGGGCCACCGCGGCGCCCGCGCCCGCACGGGCCTGACGTCAGCCCGAGGCGGCCGGCAGGACGACCTCGAAGCGGCAGCCGCCCGGTACGTTGCTGACCGCCGCGTGGCCGGCGTGGGCCTCGACGATGCCGCGGACGATGGCGAGGCCGAGTCCGGCTCCCGCGGGAGGCGTTCTGGCTCCGGTGCCGCGCCAGCCGGTGTCGAAGACCCGGGGAAGGTCGTCGGCGGGGATGCCGCCGCAGCCGTCGGTGACGGAGAGGACCACGGAGTCGGCATCGCGGTGCGCCGAGACGGCGACCGTTCCGTCGGCCGGCGTGCGGTGGATGGCGTTGGCCAGCAGGTTCGCCAGCACGCGCGTCATCTCGCGGCCGTCGACCTCCACCGGCACGGACTCGACACCGTCCCCGATCAGCCGGACCCCGTGCTCGCGGGCGAGCGGATTGGCGCCGGCGATGGCGTCGCCCACCAGGTCGTAGACAGACATCCGGGACGGGGCCAGGGCCAGCACCCCCGCCTGGATGCGGGAGAGTTCGAAGAGGTCGCCGACCATGCCGCTGAGACGTTCCACCTCGGTCCTGATCTGCGCGTGATAGCGCGCGGGGTCCTCCGCTATGCCGTCCTCCAACGCCTCGGCCATGGCGCGTAGCCCGGCCAGAGGGGTGCGCAGGTCGTGCGAGATCCAGGCCACCAGTTCCCGGCGGGACGCCTCCAGCGCGCGTTCCCGTTCCCGCGACGCGGCGAGCTTCTCGCTGGTGGCGGCCAGCTCGCGGCCCAGATCGGCGAGTTCGGCGGTCGGCGGCCCGGCCGGCGCGGCGAAGATGTCGCTGTCGCCGAAGTCGCGGGTGGCGCTCGCCAGCGCGCGGCTGCCCGCGACGACCCTGCGGCCGAGCAGCAGGCTCACGGCCAGTGAGACGACGGCGGCCATCGCGCACACCGTTATGACGACGCCGAGGTCGTGGGAGGACAGGAACATCGCCCAGGCGACCGAGAGCGTCCCGGCGAGCATCGCCGCCACCGTGACGGCGGCGACCACAGCGAGCGACAGCGCCACCGACCGGTTCCGCAGCAACCGCAGTGCCAGCGCGCCGAGGAGTCCGGCGGCCGCGGCGCCGACGGCCGCGTAGGCCGCGATCAGCAGGACATCATGCATCGGGATTCACCGTTTCCTGTACTGCTGCCGGTGCGGCATCGGGTGCGGGTCCGCCGGGCGGGTCGAAGCGGTAGCCGACGCCCCAGACCGTGCTGATCAGCAGCGGCCGGGCCGGATCGTCCTCGACCTTCTCGCGCAGCCGCCGCACATGCACGGTGACGGTCGACAGATCGCCGAACTCCCAGCCCCACACCCGCCGCATCAGCTCCTCGCGCCCCAGGACCCGCCCGGGGTGCCGGAGGAAGAACGCGAGCAGGTCGAACTCGCGGATCGTCAGCGCGAGTTCCGCCTCGTCGCGGGTGGCGCGCCGGGCGGCCGGGTCCAGGGCGAGCGGCCCCGACCGCAGCCAGGGGCCGTCGGGCGCCGGCGTCCCGGCGCGGCGCAGTACCGACTCCACGCGCAGTACCAGCTCGCGCGGGCTGAACGGCTTCGTGACGTAGTCGTCCGCGCCGACCTCCAGACCGAGGATCCGGTCGTCCTGGTCGCCGCGGGCGGTCAGCATCACGACCGGGACGGGGCCGCGCTCGCGTATCCGCCGGCACACCTCCAGCCCGTCCAGGCCGGGCAGCATCAGGTCGAGCACGACGAGGTCAGGGCGGACGGCGGCGGCACGGGCCACTGCGGTCGGTCCGTCGGCGGCCCGGTCCACGACGAAGCCCGCGCGGTGCAGGTATCCCGCGACGACTTCGGCCACGGTCGGATCGTCGTCCACGACGAGGATGCGGCGTTGTGCGGGGTCGGTGGTCACGCTTCGAGTCTGGCACCGGGCGGCGGCACCGTGCCCCCGGACGGGGCTCCGGGGGGTCGACGTCCGTGTTTCGTAAGGATCCAAAGTCCGGAATGTCGGTCTCTCATTCGTAAGGTGAAGAGCGTGACCAACCCACCGACACCGCCCGTCGACGTCGTACTGCCGTGCCTGGACGAGGCCGGGGCCCTGCCCTGGGTACTGGAACGGATTCCGTCCGGCTGGCGGGCGATCGTCGTCGACAACGGCTCGACCGACGGCTCCGCCGCCCTGGCGTCCTCCCTCGGCGCGACGGTGGTCCGCGAGCCGGTGCGGGGCTTCGGCGCCGCCTGCCACGCCGGACTGCTCGCCGCGACCGCCGACATCGTCTGCTTCTGTGACTGCGACGCCTCCCTCGACCCCGCCCTGCTGCCGTCCGTCGCGGACCCGGTGCTGCGGGGTGATCTCGACCTGGTGCTCGGCCGCCGCCGGCCGACCGCCCGTGGCGCCTGGCCGCCGCACGCCCGGCTCGCCAACCTCGAACTGGCCCGGCGGATCCGCCGCCGCACCGGCCTGCGGCTGCGCGACCTCGGCCCGATGCGGGCCGCCCGGCGTGAGGCGCTGCTCGGCCTGGAGCTGACCGACCGCCGGTCCGGCTACCCGCTCGAAATGCTGGTCAGAGCGGCCGACGCCGACTGGCGGATCGCCGAGACCGACGTCCCCTACGCACCCAGGACCGGCCGCTCCAAAGTGACCGGCACCTGGCGCGGGACCTGGCAGGCGGTCAGCGACATGAGCGCCGTGCTGCGGCAGCCGCCGGTGGGCACGGCGAGGGACGAGCGGACCGCCGCGGTCGCCCGGACCGCACGATGACGGGCGCGACGGGCACGCCGGGTGTGACGACGCTGCTGGTGATCGCCAAGGAACCGGTACCGGGACGGGTCAAGACCCGGCTCACGCCGCCGTACTCGCCGCGGCAGGCGGCCGCGCTGGCCGAGGCCGCACTCGTCGACACCCTGGAAGCGGTGCTGCGCGCCCCGGCCCGGCGGCGGGTCCTGGTCCTCGACGGCGCGCCCGGCGCGTGGCTGCTGCCTGGCTTCGAGATCGTTCCGCAGGCGGCCGGCGGCCTGGACGAGCGGCTGGCGGCGGCGTTCGCCGGCTGTACCGGGCCGACGCTGCTCGTCGGCATGGACACCCCGCAGCTCACCCCGGCCCTGCTGGGGCCGGCGCTGCGGCCGGACGCCTGGCTCGGCTGCGACGCGTGGTTCGGTCCCGCGGAGGACGGCGGCTTCTGGGCACTGGGCCTCGCCGAACCGGATCCCTCGCTGTTCCCCGGAGTGCCCATGTCGACCGACCGGACCGGTGAGATCCAGCGCCGCCGCCTCACCGACGCCGGGCTGCGCGTCCGTGACCTGCCAGGACTGCGCGACGTGGACACGGCCGCCGACGTCGCCGAGGTCGCCGCCCGCGCACCCGGTTCACGTTTCGCCGCCGCACTGCGGGCGGCCGGGCCTTCGATTGCGCCCCCGAAGATTCCCGGCGCTGCGCACATGCCGGCGCCCGCGAGTCGCGTCGGCGCCGGCCGGACGGCGGTCCGGTGACGGCCGTGGACGGAGCGACCGCGACGATCGCGCAGCGGCCCGGCGCCCCCGCCCCCTGGATCGACGATCCGTACGCGCACGCGATCCGCTCCGGGCGGGGGCCGCTGTTCCTGCGCAGGGCCGACGGCTGGCTGCTGCCCCTGGACGTGGAGCGGTGGTGCGCCGCGCCGGATGCCGCCGACACCGCGCTGCTGTACCGGTGCCGGCGCGGCCCGGTACTCGACATCGGCTGCGGGCCCGGCCGTCTGGTGGCGGCGATCGCGGCCACCGGGGTCCCGGCGCTCGGGGTCGATGTCAGCCCCGCGGCCGTGGCCCGCACCCGGGACAGCGGGGGAGCGGTGCTCTGCCGGTCGGTCTTCGACCGGCTGCCGGCGGAGGGCCGCTGGGGCACGGCGCTGCTGATCGACGGCAACGTCGGCATCGGCGGCGACGCCCGGGCACTGCTGGCCCGGGTCGGTGAACTGGTCGCCCCCGGCGGCCGGTTGCTCGTCGAGGCCGCGGCCTACGACGTCGACGAGCGTTTCACCGTCCGGGTGGAGGACGGCCGGGGCCGGTACGGCCGGGACTTCCCGTGGGCGCGGCTGGGAGCGGCCGCGCTGCGGTCGGCCGCCGACAGCACGGGATGGACGACGGTCGAGGAGTGGTCGGTGGACGGCCGCCACTTCGTCGAGCTGTGGCGCTGCTGAACCCCACGGCCCGGACGGGCCTCAGTCGCGGCGCCGGGCGCCGGCACCGAGCCTGACCTCACGCCCACGTACGGTCCAGGAAGTCCGCGATCAGCGGTGCGATCTCCCCGACGCACTCCTCCAGCGCGAAGTGCCCGGTGTCGAAGGAGTGGACCTCGGCGTCCGGCACATCGCGCAGGAACGCGTGCGCTCCGGCCTCCACGAAGATGGCGTCGCGGTTTCCCCACAGCACCAGCGTCGGCGGCTGGTGCTTGCGCAGCCACGCCTGCCACTGCGGGTACAGCTCGACGTTGCTGTGGTAGTCGTAGGCCAGCTGCAGCTGGATCACGTCGCGCCCCGGCAGGTCGAGGAAGTGCTGGTCCAGGACCCAGCCCTCGGGGGCGACGGTTGACGCGTCGGTGGTGCCGCCCTCGTACTGGCTCCGGGTGAAGGCGGGGGTCAGCATCTGGCGCATCCGCTCCTCGGAGCCCTCGCTCTCGGGGCGCTCGGAGACGAAGGCGAGGGCAATCGGGCTGAGCCCCTCCTCGTAGGCGTTGCCGTTCTGCACCACCAGGCCGGCGATCCACTCCGGGTGGCGGGTGGCGAGGCGGAAGCCGACCGGGGAGCCGAAGTCGAAGGCGTAGAGCGTGAAGCGGCGCAGCCCGAGGGCCTCGCAGAAGCCTTCCACGACATCGGCGAGCAGGTCGAAGGTGTAGGTGAGGGACGCCGGCGCGTCGCTGTGCCCGAAGCCCGGATAGTCGGGGGCGATCAGGTGGTACTGGCCGCCGAGCGCGTCGATGAGCCGCCGGTACTGGTGCGAGGCGGACGGGAAGCCGTGCAGCAGGAGCAGTGTCGGGGCGTCCGGGTCGCCGGCCTCGCGGTAGAAGACGCGTACTCCGTCCACATCGACAAACCGGTGTGCCACCCGGGGAAGTTCCAGAGCCGTCATCGCGTGTGCCTCCCATGCGTGTCGGCGGGACTGTTCCGCCGACACGCACATGCTAATGGTTGAGAGGCGATCTATGCATTAGTTTTTATGAAGAGGTCGAGATCGGGATCGGCGCAGCGCCGCCCACCCGGCTGCCAGGGCGGTCAGCACGGCCACCACCCCCAGCACGATCAGCGTGTTGCGGGGATAGTCCAGCGGAAGCACCGATGGGTTGGACGTCGCGCTCGGCCGCAGCAGGAACGGCAGCGCCACGGCGGTCAGGCAGGCGGCGACGATCAGCCCGCCGCGCACCGGCCGCCGCACGCGCGGCGGGAGCCACCGGGAGAGCAGCGCGCCGACGCCCAGAACGACCGGCGCCAGCAACGCGTCGTGCAGCACGATGGCGCCGGCCAGCCAGATCAGTACATCGACCGGCGCCCGCACCTGACTGTTCGTCAACAGCTGTACGGCGCCGAGACCCATCGCCGCGACACCCACCGCGCCGAGCGCGATACGAGCCTTCATGCCAGCACCTCCAGCCGGGAGACCCACTTCGTCTGCAGTACGCCGGGCCGGTTCGGCGCGATGATCCGGGCCGGGAAGCCGTGGTCCATGGAGAGCGGCGCGCCGTTCAGCGAGAGCGCCAGCAGTGTCAGCGGATCGCGTGCGTACGAGGCGCCCATCTCCATCACCGAGTAGGCGCCGCCCTGTTGCAGGGAGACCACCCGGAGCCGCGCCCCGTGCGGGGCGCCCGCCCGGTCCAGCAGATCGCGCACCCGCACGCCCTCCCAGTGCGCGTTCCTGCTCCAGCCCTCGACGCACGCGATCGGCAGCAGCGAGGTGTGCTGCGCCAGGGCGCGCAGTTCGGGCAGCGTCAGCTCGTACGGTCGCGGCCCGGCCACCCGCAGCCGCCAGTCCGCCAGCCGCGCGGTGGTGATCCCGGCCGCGGCCGCCGTCCTGTTGACGGGCAGTCCCTGCGGGCCGTGGTCGGGATGGCGCGGCGCGAGCAGGTCGAAGTCCTTCAGCGGGGTGAAGGACTGTCCGACGGTCGTCAGCGTGACCGCCCCGACCGCCGCGCCGACCCCCAGTACGAACGCCCGCCGGTCCGGACCGTCCGCCGCGGGCAGTTGCGCGGTGCCGGCCGACCGCCGCGACCAATGGGCCGCGATGACGGGTGCCTTCACCGCCAGATGCAGCAGCAGCGCGCCGATCGCGACCCAGGCCAACGCCCAGTGCACGGGCACGAAGTTCCACGGCCACGGGTACCACTGCAGCGTGTTCAGCAGCCCGGTGAGCAGCTGCAGCAGCACCGTCCCCACCAGCACCGCGATCGACAGCCGCTCCAGCGCTTTGCCCACCGACCGGGCCGGCGGCCAGGCGAAGAGCCGCGGGTACACCGTCCACAACTTGGCGAACAGCAGCGGTATCGCCGCAATGCCGCTCGCCACGTGCAGCCCCTGGGTGAGCCGGTAGCCCCACGACGGGCGGCTGGGCAGCCAGTCGGCCGCCCAATCGGGCGGATGCTGCAGATAGTGGCTGATCAGGCCGGTCACGAAGCAGACCGCGATGGCCGCGCCCAGCGCGCGGCCGACCACCGTGGCCGTCCGCGCGTCGTGCAGCCGCCCGGTGAACGCTCCCTCGCGCAGCGGACCCCGGCGCAGCCGGGCCGGCGGATCGTGGAGCGCGAACCGCGCACGGCCATGAACCGGCGGGCTGCTCGGCGGGTCGCTCCGGGGGCTTGGAGGCTTCGGGGGACGCTCCCCGTCTGATGGATTCTGCATGGCTCCATCACACCCCCGGCCAGGGCCTCAACAGGCGGGGCGACTCCTTACGGAATGCGGACGGGGCGCCGCCCCTTCACGAATTGCCGGCGTGGTGCTGGCGTGGTGCCGACGCGGTGCCGACGGGGTGCTCACTCCTTACGGATTGCGGACGCCCGGCTCGGCAGGAGCCCTTCGGGCGGCTCCGCCTGCCACGGTGGACGGTGTGGGAGTCCGCACCGTATGCACCTCAGTCCTCGTCGCCGCGCTGACCGCCGTCGTCGCCGTCACCATCCGGTCAGGAGGCTCCGAGGCACACCCCCGACACCTGCTGTACTGGTACGCGGCCGCCTGGGTGCTGTTCGCCGGAGCCGTCTGGGCGGTCCGCAAGGTGCCCGTGCGCGCCGCCGTGGTCCTCGTCCTCGCCGGCAGCGCCGCGCTGTCGCTGGCGGCGCTGGGCGGACCGCCGCGCACCAGCAGCGACATGTACCGCTACGCCTGGGACGGCCGGGTGCAGGCCGCGGGCATCTCCCCGTACGCGTATCCGCCCGCCGCGCCGGAACTGGCCGGGCTGCGCGACCGCTGGCTCTTCCCGCCGGGCCCCGCCTGCCCCTTCCCCGACCTGAGCACGGCCGGTGCGCAGTGCACCCGGATCAACCGCCCCGCCGTGCACACCATCTACCCGCCGGTGGCGGAGGGCTGGTTCCTCGCGGTCCACGCGCTGTCCCCCGACGGCGCCCGCCACAAGCCGACCCAGATCGCGGGTGCGCTGCTGGCCGTCGGGACCAGCGCCGCCCTGCTCCTCGTCCTGCGCCGGCGCGGCGATCCACGCCGTGCGGCGCTGTGGGCCTGGTGTCCCGCGGTGTCCTTCGCGGCCGTCAACGACGCGCATGTCGACACGCTCGGCGTGCTGCTGACGGTGCTCGCGCTCGGCACGTCCGTCCTGCCGCGCCGCGGTGCGCTCCTCGGGGCGGCCATCGCCGTCAAACTGATGCCCGCGGTCGTCCTGCCGGGCGCCCTCGCCCGCCGGAGCCCCCGCGACGCCGCGCGCGTCCTGCTGCCCGCCGTCCTGGTCATCGCGCTCGCCTATCTGCCGTACGTCCTCACGTCCGGCTTCGGCGTCCTCGGGTATCTGCCCGGCTATCTGCAGGAGGAGGGGTACGAATCAGGCAGCGTCCGCCGCTTCGCGCTGCTGCGGCTCTTCCTGCCGGACGGCGTCGCCGCCCCGCTCGCGGTGGCCCTGATCGCGCTGACCGCCCTCCATGTGCTGCGGCGCGGCGATCCCTGCCGGCCCTGGAGCGGCGCGCTGCTCGTCACCGGCACCGCGCTGCTCCTGACCTCGCCGTCCTACTACTGGTACGCCCTGCTGGTGGTCGCGCTGGTCGCGCTCGACGGCCGCTGGGAGTGGCTCGCCGTCCCCCTCGCGGGCACCGTGCTCTACATCGGCAACGCCATGGGAGCCCACGGCAGCTGGCTCCAGTCCTGGTCCTACGGGACCGCGGCCGTGGTGGTGCTGGCCGGGGCGGCGCTGCGGGCCCGCGCGGCGGGGCGGGGGAGCGGGCGTCGCGTCCACACCGTGCCGGAGCAGGCCGGGGCGGTGCCGAGCGGCGCCCGGGCCGGGGTCACTCCCCGGTGACGCCGTCCGTCAGCTCGCGCAGGAGGTCGGCATGGCCGTTGTGCCGCGCGTACTCCTCGATCATGTGGACGTAGACCCACCGCAGGTCGATCGGTCCACCACGGCGCGGATGGGCGAACGTCTCGTCCAGCGATCGTCCCGCGGCGGCGCGGTCCGCGAGTTCGCACTCCGTAGCGAACACCGCGAAGTCGGCCTCGGCGGCCGCGCCGTCGGCGAGGTCGAAGTCGCCGTCCGGTTCCTCGTCGGTACAGAACACCATGCCGAGTTCCGGCTGGGCGTCGAA
Source organism: Streptomyces sp. NPDC045021 (assembly GCF_056432645.1). Taxonomy (NCBI): domain Bacteria; kingdom Bacillati; phylum Actinomycetota; class Actinomycetes; order Kitasatosporales; family Streptomycetaceae; genus Streptomyces; species Streptomyces sp. NPDC045021. The sequence continues at coordinate 1,437,299 of NZ_JBWKIQ010000001.1, read as the reverse complement.
CAGGATCCGGAACCACCACCGTTCCACTTCCGCCATGTGCCGTACCAGCCCGAGCAGCGACAGCGCCGACGGCTTCGCGGAGCGCAGCGCCAGCTGCTCGCCGGTGAGCCCGGCGCACTTCGTGAGGAGGGTCGCGCGGTGATAGGCGAGCCAGCTCTCCAGCGAGGCGCGCTCCTCGGCGACCATGGGGGGATCAGTACGCGGTACTTCGGGTGCGGTCCAAGTCATCCGCACATGATGACGGCGGGGGACGGCGCCCGCACCCCTTTATCGGCGCTTTGCGGGCCCGGTAGGGACGAGGCCCGCCCGGCAGCGCTATCCTCCGCGCGGAGGTGCAAAGTTGAACGATGAACTGGACCGAAGACGTCCGCTGGCGGTCTTCGACCTGGACGGAACCCTCACCGACACGCGGCACCGGCTGATCCACCTGGAGCGGCAGCCGAAGGACTGGGCCGCCTTCTTCGCCGCCGCGGTGGACGACCCCCCGCTGGCGGAGGGCGTGGCGCTGGCGCTGGAAACCGCCGTCGAATGCGATATCGAGTACGTCACCGGCCGGCCGGAACGCTGCCGCCGTGACACGGCGGCCTGGCTGGAGCGCCACGGGCTGCCGCCGGGCCGCGTGTGGATGCGGACGGACAACGACCGTAGGCCGGCCCGCGTCACCAAGCTGGAACTGCTGCGGCGGCTGGCGCGCAAGGGCGTGATCCGCGTCGTCGTCGATGACGACAAGCAGGTCTGCGACGCGTACGCGGCCGCCGGATTCACCGTACGCAGGGCCCGCTGGATGGAGTCCGCGCCTCTGCTGGAGCACGCGCAGGACAGCGAAGGGCGCACCTGAGGCAGCCGGCCGGGCGGCGCAGGATCAGCCTTCACGGCCCGCGGATCCTCCACGGCCCTCGCCGAGGATCAGTCTCCCCGGCCCTCGCGGAGGATCAGCCTCCCCGGCCCCCGTGGCGTTGCCTGCTACTGACAGGGACAGGCTGCGAACGGGCGGCCGGGGGAGACTGATCCCTATGGACACTCCCGCGGAACTCGGCGAATTCCTGCGCACCCGCCGCGCCCGGCTGCGGCCGGAGGACGTCGGACTGATCTCCTACGGCGCCAGGCGACGGGTGCCGGGACTGCGCCGCGAGGAGCTGTCGCAGCTCGCCGGGGTGAGCGTCGCGTACTACACCCGGCTGGAACAGGGACAGAGCAACAACGCCTCGGAAGGGGTGCTCGACGCCCTGGCCGCCGCGCTGCGCCTCACCGAGGACGAGCACACCCACCTGCGGAACCTGGCGCGCCCCGGCCGCGCCAAGCGCCGCCCGGCCGAGCGTCCCGAAAGCGCCAGGCCGGGGACCCGGCAGCTGATCGCGGCGATGGGCGACGTGCCCGTCGTCGTCCTGGACCGGCGCTTCGAGGTACTGGCCTGGAATCCGCTGGGGCACGCGCTCACCGCCGGGCACCTCGACGCGCGGAGCCCCGACCGGCCCGCCGACCGCCCCAACCTGCAGCGGCTGCTCTTCCTCGACCCGCACACCCGCGAGCTGTACCCGCGCTGGGACGAGGAGGCCCGGCGCGCGGTCGCCTCGCTGCGGCTGGCCGCAGGACAGTACTCCGAGGACCGCAGGCTCGCCGAGCTGATCGGCGAACTGTCGATGAAGAGCCCCGAGTTCGCGGCCCTGTGGTCGCGCCACCCCGTGAACGGCTGCACCTTCGGCACGAAGGCGTTCCACCACCCGACGATCGGCCCGCTGGCGCTCTCCTTCGAGATGCTGCAGGTCCCGGACGACTCCGGGCACCGGATGCTGATGTACAGCGCCGAGGCGGGCTCCTCCTCCGAGGCGGCGCTGCGCCTGCTCGGCTCCTTCACCCGAACGGACGAGTCGAACGCCCGCCGGGACCCGAAGACCGCGATGCTGAACGCAGGGGGTGACGGTCGAGCCGAGAGCAGGTGACCCGCTGTGAGTGCCGACAAGTCGACGTCCAGCAGCAAGTCCGGCAGCAAGTTCGGCAGCGGAGTCGTCACGCCGGGCCGGATCGTGGTGGCCGTGCTGGCGGTGCTCGGCCTCGTCTTCATCTTCGAGAACACCCGGCAGGTCAAGATCCGGCTGATCATCCCCGAGGTGACGATGCCGCTGTGGCTCGCCCTGCTCGCGATGGCCATCATCGGTGGTGTCTGCGGCGCCTACTTCTCCCGCCGGAAGCAGTGATCAGCGGCGGGGAGCCGGCTCAGGCCCCGTCGGGCAGTGTGAGCGCCTTGCCGAGGCACACACTGAGCTCCTCGTACCGGTACAGCCCGAACTTCGTCACCGGTGTGTAGCCGCACGACTCGTACAGCGCGATGGCCTCCGGCTGCTTCGTGCCGGTCTCCAGGACCATGCGGGACCGCCCGGCCGCCGCGGCGCTCGCCTCCAGCTCGGCGAGTATTCGCCGCGCCAGCCCCCGGCCCCGTGCCTCGTCCACCACGTACATCCGCTTGAGCTCCGCGTCGCCGTCCGAGTGCCCCTCGGGCGAATCGTCCTGCGCCCGCCAGCCGCCGCTGGCGACCGGCTCCCCGTCCACGTACCCCACCAGGTACAGACCCTGGGGCGGGTCGAACTGGGTGGCGTCCATCGGGGTCAGATCGCCGTCGCCGTACCGCTCGACGTACTCCAGCTGCACCCGGTCGTTGAGCTTCATCGCGTCGGGGTGGTCGTAGCGCATGATTCGAATCTCCACCACGGCATCGTACGTGTGTACGTGCGCGGGCCCGCCCCGTGCCCGACCGGTGTCCGCCCCATGCCCGCCCCGCGCCCGATCCGCGCACGTCACGGTCGCGTAGGCTGCGCTGCGCCGATATCCGCAATTCGGGAGCAAGCTGTGCTGACTGTGACGACCGTGAATGTCAACGGGCTCCGCGCCGCCGCCAAGAAGGGCTTCCTGCCCTGGCTGCGAGCCACCACCGCCGACGTGGTCTGTCTGCAGGAAGTACGCGCCGAGGCCGACCAGCTCCCGGACGAGGTCCGCGAGCCCGACGGCTGGTCCGCCTTCCACGCCCCCGCCGCCGCCAAGGGCCGTGCCGGCGTCTCGATCTACAGCCGCAGCGAGCCCACGCGCGTCCAGATCGGATTCGGCTCCGACGAATTCGACAGCTCCGGCCGCTACATCGAGATCGACCTTCCGGGTATCACGATCGCCAGTCTCTATCTGCCCTCGGGCGAGGTCGGCACCGAGCGCCAGGCGGAGAAGGAGCGCTTCATGGCCGAGTTCTACGTCCACCTCACGGAACTCCGCACCCGGGCCGCCGCCGACGGCCGGGAGGTCCTTGTCTGCGGGGACTGGAACATCGCCCACCGCGAGGCCGACCTCAAGAACTGGAAGGCCAACCAGAAGAGCTCCGGCTTCCTCCCCGAGGAACGCGCCTGGCTCGGCAAGGTCTTCGAGCAGGGCGGCTACACCGATGTGGTCCGGCAACTCCACCCCGAGGCCACCGGCCCTTACTCCTGGTGGTCCTACCGCGGCCGGGCCTTCGACAACGACGCGGGCTGGCGCATCGACTACCACGTCTCCACCGCCGGTCTCGCGGGCAGGGCCACGTCGGCCGTGGTGGAGCGCGCCGAATCGCACCCCGAGCGCTGGAGCGACCACGCGCCCGTGACGGTGACCTTCGAGCACTGACCGGCATTGCAAGCGGCCGGGTCGCCGATCAGCCGGATGCCAGGACGCTCGCGAGGTCGTAGCGGACCGGCTCGTCGAGCTGGGCGTACGTACAGCTCTCCGGGTCCCGGTCCGGACGCCAGCGGCGGAACTGGGTCGTGTGGCGGAAGCGGTCGCCCTGCATGTGGTCGTAGGCGACCTCGCACACCCGCTCCGGCCGCAGCGGCGTCCACTCCAGGTTCTTCGCGCCGCTCCACCGGCTGGGAGCGCCCGGCATCCGGTCGGTCGCGTGTGCCTCCTGGTCCTTCCACGCCGCCCAGGGGTGCTCGTCCGGGTCGGCCAGGCGCAGCGGGGCCAGCTCCGCCATCAGCTCCTCGCGGCGGCGCATGGGGAAGGACGCGCACGCGCCCACGTGCTGCAGCCGTCCGTCCGTGTCGTACAGGCCGAGCAGGAGCGAGCCGATGACGGGCCCGCTCTTGTGCTCGCGGTACCCGGCCAGGACGCAGTCGGCGGTGCGCTCGTGCTTGACCTTCACCATCAACCGCTGGTCGGGGCGGTAGAGCAGCTCCGGCGACTTGGCCACGATGCCGTCGAGGCCGGCGCCCTCGAAGCGGCTGAACCACTCCTCGGCCACCGCCAGGTCCATCGTCACCGGCGCGACGTGCACGGGCGCGACCACGCCCGCCAGAGCCCCTTCCAGGGCGGTACGACGCTCCCGCAGCGGTGTGTCCAGCAGCGCGGTGTCGCCGAGGGCGAGCAGGTCGAAGGCGACGAACGAGGCGGGCGTGCGCTCGGCGAGCAGCCGGATCCGCGACTCGGCCGGATGGATGCGCTCCTGCAGCGCGTCGAAGTCCAGCCGGTCGCCGGAGACGATGATGATCTCGCCGTCCACGACGCAGCGGTCCGGTAGCTGCTCCAGCAGCACGCTCGCCAGCTCGGGAAAGTACCGGGTGAGCGGCTTGCCGTTGCGGCTCCCGATCACGATCTCGGGACCGTCGCGGTGCACGATCGCGCGGAATCCGTCCCACTTGGCCTCGTACTGCATCCCGGGCGGAATGCGCGCTGCCGCCTTCGCCAGCATCGGCCTGACCGGCGGCATCACGGGAAGGTCCATGGTCCGAGTGTGCGTCCGCCCGCGCCGGGGCGCCTCCCGCGAGAGGCGCGCGGTGGCGCGGCAACCGTCGTCGCGTGGCGGCACTGCCCCGGAGGCGCGCGTCCGGAAGCGGTTCTAGCGTGGAGCCATGGCTGAAGCGCTGGAGCTGCAGATCGGCGAGCGGACGGTGCGGCTGACGCATCCGGACAAGGTGTACTTTCCCGAGCGGAACCTCACCAAGCTCGACCTCGCCCACTACTACCTGGCCGTCGGCGAGGGCGCCCTGCGGGCGCTCCGCGACCGCCCGACGACCCTGCAGCGCTTCCCCGAGGGCATCGCCGGGGAGTCGTTCTTCCAGAAGCGTGCCCCGAAGGACCTCCCGGACTGGACCCCGACCGCCCGTATCGCCTTCCCCAGCGGGCGCTTCGCCGACGAGACCTGCCCGACCGAGGTCGGCGTGCTGCTCTGGGCCGCCAACCGCGGCTGTCTGACCTTCCACCCGTGGCCGGTGCGCCGCGCGGACACCGACCACCCGGACGAGCTGCGCATCGACCTCGACCCGCAGCCGGGCACGGAGTACGCCGACGCGGTGCGCGCCGCGCACGAGCTGCGCGACGTGCTGTCGGGGATCGGCCTGCGCGGCTGGCCGAAGACCTCCGGCGGCCGGGGCATGCACGTCTTCATCCCCATTGCGCCCCGGTGGACGTTCGTGGAGGTCCGCCGGGCGACCATCGCCATCGGGCGTGAGCTGGAGCGCCGGATGCCCGAGCAGGTCACCACCGCGTGGTGGAAGGAGGAGCGCGGAGAGAAGATCTTCGTCGACTACAACCAGATGGCCCGCGACCGCACCATCGCGTCCGCCTACTCCGTCCGCCCGTTCCCGCACGCTCCGGTCTCCGCGCCGCTGCGCTGGGAGGAGCTGGACAGTGCCGTGCCGCGGGACTTCGACCTCGTCTCGATGCCGGCGCGCTACGCGGACGTCGGCGACGTCCACGCGGACATGGACGAGCACGCATTCGACATCACCGCCGCCCTGGAACTCGCCGCACGCGACGAGCGGGACCACGGGGCGGGCGATCTCCCCTACCCGCCCGAGCACCCGAAGATGGCGGGCGAACCGAAACGGGTACAACCCAGCCGCGCCAAACACTGACCCGCGGGCGCCCAACCGCACAGACCGCGCTCAGTCGTGGTCGTAAACCGTCACCACAACCCCACGATCCGCCAACCGCGACTGGACCAGCGGCTCTATTCGCTCCCAGCGCCCGCCCGCCAGCCCGCAGCCGATCCGGGGCATGTGGACCGAGGCCCCGAGGCCGGTCGCGTGGCCGGCGAGTTTCTCCAACGCGGCGTCGATGGCCTCGTAGCGCACCGGGACCCCTTTGCTGCCGGTGCGTATCCCGCGCTGGCCCACCATGTTGGCGATCCACACCAGCCGATCGACCTGCACCATCTGCACGGCCCCGAGCCCGAAGTCGTTGCCCGAGCGCTCGCGGTGCCAGCGCCGGTACTCGCGCTCCGGCTCGGGCCAGCGTCGCGAGACGGCCAGCACGAAGCCCTTGCCCCAGCCGCCCAGGTCGTTGCAGACATGCGCGATCACCTTGGGCCCCTTGCCCAGCGGCGTGGTCGCGTCTCCCCGTACGTACTCGATCCCCGTCCCCATACCGACGACCGTACGCGGCGCCTCTGACAACGTGGCGCCTCTGACAACGCAGCGGCCCGGCGCCCGGACGGAAACTCCGTCCGGGCGCCGGGCCTCAGCGACTGCTGGTGATCAGTGGTGCAGGTTGAGACGGTGCACGCCGCCGTCGATGGTGCCGACGTAGAGCGTGCGGCCGTCGGGGGTCGCGGCCAGTTCGGTGGTGTCGGTGTTCTGCAGGCCGGTGGAGATGTTGTGCCAGCTCAGGCCGTGGTCGGTGCTGCGCAGTACGCCGCGGCCGCCCTGCAGGAGGCCGCTGGCCCCGGACCTGGTGGTGGCTGCGTACAGCGTGTCGCCGACCCGGAGCAGGTCGGAGACATGGATCGCGAGGGCGCCGGTGTCCGCGGTGCGGAAGGTCCGGCCGCCGTCGGTGCTGACGCGGACGCTCTCGCCGCCGATGACGAGACGCTTTCCGTCGAGATCGATCGCGGCCACCGGGCCGTCGGCGACCTTGGTGACGGTCACCCCGCCGTCGTCCGACCGGTAGAGGCCGGCGGAGTTGCCGAGCCACAGCCGCAGCGGATTGGCGGGATCGCCCACGATGGTGTCGAAGGAGCGCTCGTGGAAGAGGTTCTTCCACGTCGCGCCGCCGTCGGTGGTGGCGAACAGCCCCTGGCCCAGCAGGCTCCGGAAGCTCACCATCACCCGCTTCGGGTCGGCGGGATCGACCAGGAGCGCGGTCGGCACCTCCGACGAAGTCCCGCGCACCTCCCAGGTGGCGCCCGCGTCGGCGCTGCGCTGGACGACGAACGTTCCGACCGCCGTGCGCCGGACCTTCCAGATCACGTTCGGCTCCTTGGCCGAGACCGCGAGCTGCGAGACGGTGACGCCGATCCTGCCCTCACCGCCGGACTGGCCCCATTCGGGGCTCGCGACGGGAAGAGCGGTGCGGTAGAGCGCGCTGTCGGTGGCGGCGAGCAGATGGCCGCCGCTGATCGCGAGATCGTTGACGGTCAGTCCCTGGACGCCGATCCGCCGGAATCCGGTGCCGTCCGCGGCACCCCGGTAGAGACCGTCCTGCTCGCTGGAGACGGTGACAGAACCGTCGCTCCAGCGGTCGTAGTCCATCGGCACCGCCGCGCGCGACGGCGACGCGACCGTGGTCCACGTCCGTCCGTGGTCGTGGCTGAGCCGGCCGGTGCCGGTCAGCGTGCTCAGGTACAGGTCGTCGCCCGCGACGGTCAGGCCGAGACCGCCGAGCGGCATGGGCAGCAGGGTGGACCAGGTCTTCCCACCGTCGTGGGAACCGACGACTCCGGCGCCCAGGACGTACACCGCCACGACCGAGGAGTCGGCGGCCAGTCCGCCGACGTTCTTGTTGCCCGAGTCGAAGAGCCGGCGCGCCTCGCCGGGGTTGCCCGAGCCGATGCCGGAGCGGGTCCAGACGCCGCGCGGCGTCGTCATGTAGAGGGTGTCACCGGTGACGACGGCGCCGGTGATGTCGCCGGTGACGCCGGTCGGGTACGTCGTCCAGTGGTCGCCCGCGTCGCTGCTGACCAGCAGCGCGCCGGAGATGACCGCGACCAGGGTGCGGGTCTTCTCATCGGCGGCGAACGCCGAGACGCGGGTGTCCGGGACATCGAGCTTGCGCCAGGTGCGCCCGTTGTCGTCGGTGCGCAGGATGGTGCCGCGGCGGCTGCCGTCGTGAACGCTGTTCACGGCGTACCACCAGCGGTCGGGGTTTTTCGCATCGACCAGGAGGGGTCCTGTGCCGTCCGCGACCGGCAGCCGGCCCAACTGGCGCCAGGAGGCACCGTTGTCGGTGGTCAGCCAGGGAGCCGCCTTCTGGTACTGGGTGAGTACGGCCTGTCCCGGCCGGACCGTCGAGACGGCGACCCAGCCGGCCTCGCTGTTGGGACCGACCGGCTCCCAGCGGTCCTTGCGGCTGTCGACGGGGGTGACCTCGAAGGCGCTGGAACCGGTGAGCCGCTGCCCGGTGCCGGCGGTGCCGCGTACCGAGACCCGGTAGGCGCCGGCCACGCTGCCGGTCACCTCGGCCCGGTAGTAGCCGGTGGCGGGGTCGAACGTGGAGGTGACGTCCACGGACCTGCCGCGCGGCGGCCTGACGGTGACGACCGGCGGCGCCGCCAGCCGGGTCGGCGGGGCGATGTGCACGGTGGAGTGACCGTCGCTCGGGTCGGGTGCGGCCTGCACGGCCAGGTGCCGGACAGCGAGCAGGTAGGGCACCCCGATCGCCGGTCCCCGGTCCGGAGTCGCCGTGAGGCGGCCGCTGATCTCGGCGTCGGTGGCGGGACGGTCGACGCGCAGCGAGACCGTGACGGTCGCGGTCCCGCCGGCCGGTACGGTGACCCACTTCGGAGAGACCGTGGCCGGTCCGTCGGTCTTGAGCGTGGTGGTGACCGGCCGCTTGCCGGAGTTCCGCAGCGTCACCTTCGCGGTGCCGCCGACGGAACGCCCGGACAGATCGGCGAGTCCGAAGGACACCGACGCCGGTGAGGCGCTGACCGTCGCCGACGCGGCCGCGGCCACATCGAGCCGGCCCGAGCCCTGCGTCGTGGGCCCGCTGCCGCTGAGCGGCTTCGCGGTGCCGACCAGCGCCGCCTTGACCTCGGCGGGCGCCTGGCCCGGGTGCAGCTGGCGCAGCAGAGCCGCCGCGCCGGCCACGTGCGGGGTCGCCATCGACGTGCCCGACATGCGGTACTCGCCGGGCCCGTACATCGCCTTGGGAACGGTGGAGCGGATCTCCACGCCGGGCGCGACCAGATCGGGCTTGAGACCGAAGGCCTGCGTGGGACCGCGCGAGGAGAACGAGGCGATCTGGTCGGTGGTGTCGGTGCCGCGCAGCGTCACCGAGACCTTCCCGGCGGCGAGCCGGGTGGTCAACTCCGTGTACTGGGTCGAGTCGATACCCATGACCACCAGGTGGTCCATGCGCAACGAGTCGCCGGAGGCGTCGATCCGCGCGGGCGAGGACGGCACCTGGGCCACCCCCGGCACCGGAGTCACCTCCGGCGGCCGGACCGCTCCCGACGCTCCGGCGACGAACACCGGGCCGTCGTTGGTGGGCAGGCCGGCCAGCACGGCGATCGCGCCGCGCTTCTCCGCCTCCTGCGCCCACTCCACGGCGCTGCCCGACAGGTCCTGGACATCGGAGGCGACGGGGAACTGGGCTCGTACGATCTTCCCGCGTACGTCGCCGACCCGCTTCCAGTCCTCCGCGGTTCCCTCGCCGACGTCGACGAGCTGCGCGGTGACGGGGTTCTGCGGCGGGTTCGCGGACAGGATGCCGCGGTACGTCTGGATCAACTCGGGCTTCTTGCCGGCCAGATACGCGCTGGGCAGCCGCAGATTGCTGGTCGACGCGCCGACCGCGATGACGCCGTCGGCCGAACCCGGGCTGCTGACCGTACCCGCGCCCGGTCCGTCGTTGCCGGCCGCGGCCACCACGACCACACCGGCCCGTACCGCCGCCGTCGCGGCGCGGCCCAGCGGGTCGGTGCCGTCACCGGGGCCGCCGAGACTCATGTTGATGACATCCGCGCGGTGCGGGTTGGCCGGATCGGACGCCGCCTCGATACCGGCGATGATGTCCGACGTGTAGCCGGCGCCTTCGGAGTCCATCACCTTGTAGGCCAGCAGATTCGCGTCGGGTGCCACGCCGGTGATGCCGCCCTTCACGGCGGCCTTGCCCGCGATGATGCCGGCGACGTGGGTGCCGTGGCCGTTGTCGTCCATCGGGTCCTCGTCACCGTTGACGAAGTCGTGGCCGCCGATGACCTTGTGGCCCTTGCCGAGTCCACCGCCCAGGTCGGGGTGGGTGTAGTCCACCCCGCTGTCCAGGATCGCGACGGTGGTCCCCTTGCCGGTGACGCGGCTGCCGGCGGGGTCCTTGCGCTGCCACACGTCGGGCGCGCCGATCAGCGGCACGCTCACGTCCGTCTTCGCCAGCACCCGGGTGTCGGGGCGGACGGCGACGACGCCCGGCAGCGAGGAGAGCCGGGCCACCTCGGACCCGGGCACCGTCATCGCCACGGCGTCGATGAGCAGTCCCAGCTTGCGGGTTGACGCAGGGTGGAGCCCGGCGTGCTTCGCCGAGCCGAGGAACGTCTCCTGCCGCGCGTCCAGCGCTCGGCGGGCGGCACCGACGCCGGGGGCGGCCTGGGCGGACAGCAGCGATCCACCGGGCGCGGCGGTGACCGCGGCGTTCCCGGACAGTTCGACGATCACTCGTTGCGACGGGTCGGGCGTGGACGCGGTGGCGGCACCCGGTATCGCCGCCAACGTGCCGGCGAGTACGACGGCGGCGAGACCGGCATGACGCGATCTTCGTGAGTTCTTTGCCATACGTAAAGGTCCTAGTGGTGCGGGCACTTGCCGCACAACGAATATCCATGGCCCATTGCTGCCGCTGGCACAACTGGGCCACCATCCGTTCATGACTCCCGAGACGCCGGAACTCACGGCGGCAGGCATCGACCCGTTCGACGAGAGCGTCTACCGCGCCGTCCTGACCCGGCGCACGGCGGCGCCGGCCGAACTCGCCGCGGATCTCGGCTGTTCGGCCGAGCGCGTCGCCAGGGCGCTGGACCGGCTCCGCGACCACGGGCTGGTCGGCCGGCTCGCCGGCGCCCGCCGTCGGTACGCCGCGATCGAGCCGGGGGCCGCGGTCGAGGCGCTGGTGCGGGCCAGAAGCAATGATCTGGAACGGGTCCGCTCGGCGGCCGGCGAGCTGTCCCGGCTCTTCGCCGCCGCCCGCACCGGCGCGACCGACGAGGACGAGGTGGAGATCACCACCGGCAGTGAGGCCCTCGGCCGCTGGTTCGTCCGGCTGCAACAGGAGGCCCACGAGGACGTCATGACGCTGGACCGGCCGCCGTACGCCCTGACCACCTCCAACCCGGTGGAGGCCACGGCGCTGGGCCGCGGCGTACGGTACCGCGCGGTCTACGCCCCCGAGGCCCTGGAGTGGCCTGGCGTCCTCGACGACATCCGCGAGCTGGTCCGGCACGGCGAACAGGCCCGCGTGCTGCCCGGTCTGCGTATCAAACTCGCCATCGCCGACCGCAAGTTGGCCCTGATGCCGCTCTCCCTCGACCTCAACGACGTCCGCGCCGCGGTGATCCGCCCGTCCACTCTGCTCGACGCCCTCACCGACTACTGGGAGATGTGCTGGAAGCAGGCCCTGCCCCTCAACGCCCCCGCCGACGACCCCCTCGACGAGGAGGACCGCCTCGTCCTCACCCTCCTGGTCAGCGGCCTCAAGGACGAGGCGATAGCCCGCCAGCTCGGCTGGTCCGTCCGCACCATGCGCCGCCGCATCAGCCGCCTCCACGACCTCCTCGGCGCCGCCAACCGCTTCCAGGCCGGCGCAATAGCCGCCCGCCGCGGCTGGCTGTGAGGGCTCGCTGTGCGTCCTAGGCCGTCGGGCCGGTGAGTTTGGTGGTGAACCAGGTCAGGGCGCGGGGGATGAGCTTCTTGAAGTCGGAGGTGTAGTGGCGGCCGCCGGGGAGTTCGTAGTACTCGATCTTGACGGGGGCGACGGCCTTCTTCACCCAGGTCTTGACCAGGTTGGTCTCGTACGCCTCGCCGCTGCCCGCGGTGGCGAGGATGCTGACATCCGCTTTGCCCTGCTTGATGAGGGTGTTGGGGCTGTTGGCGAGGCGGTCGGCCTCGTGGCCTCTCCAGAGGCGGGAGTCCGGGTCGAAGTAGGCGTCCATCGGGATGGCGGCCTTGAAGACGTCGGGGTGCTGCAGGACGAGCTTCGCGCTGCAGAAGCCGCCGGTGGAGGCGCCCATGACGCCCCAGCCGTCGCGGCTGCGCAGGGTGCGGAAGTTCGCCTTCGCGAAGTCGGGGACGTCCTTGGCCATCCAGGTGCCCATCTTGGGCTGGCCGGGGATGTCGGCGCAGTCCAGGGCCGCGTTCTCGTGGGAGTTGAAGTTCTGGACCGGCATGATCATGATGAACGGGTGGGCCTTGCCCTGCTTGCTGAGCTTGACGTCGGCTTCCTGGATCGGGAGCTGGGGGTCGGTCCAGGTGTTGTAGCCGTTGCTCTGGCCGCCCGCGTACATCATCACGACGGGGAAGCCGTAGGTCGCGTACTTGGGGTCGCTGTACTCCGGGGGCAGCCAGACCCAGACCTTCCCGGTGACGCCGGACTTCGCTCCGCGTACCGAGGTGACCATGATCGGGCCGGCCTTCGTCGACCGTGCCAGCTTGAGTTCCGCCTTCGGTCCGGTGGGCATCAGCACCTTGGACGGCGTCGCCGCGGGGCTCGGCGTCCGCGGCGCGCCCTTGCCGTCGCCGGTGCCGGCATCGGTGGAGAGGTGGTCGTTCGCCGGGGTGGAGCCCCCGTCGCCGGAGGAGCCGCAGCCCGCGAGAGCGGCGAGCGCGAGCAGCACGGCGGCCGCGGGCAGGACCAGGGGGCGGTGACGCCGGGGACGCGGATCCATCGTGGAAAATGCTCCGAACACGAGATCGAGGACAAAAGGCACCTTCTAGGAGAGCAGCTCGCGCGCTTTGGTTCCCTCGCGACGCGCGCGGTCTACGCGCGAGGCTTCCCGCGCCACTCCGGGAGACGCCGTGGAAACCCCCATACGGGCAGCGACCGTGCTACCTTGATCCCAGTTGCAGTTTTGGTACCCATGAACTTTGTGTGCGCCTGACGGGATGTAACCCTCAGGCGCACTCTTGTTTTTACCGGTCATCTCCGGATGGGCACAATGCGGCGACGAGGAATCTGCGCAGTGCAGATTTCCGGCTCTGCACCTATTGAGGAGATTGACATGGCTTCTGGCACCGTGAAGTGGTTCAACGCGGAAAAGGGTTTCGGCTTCATCGAGCAGGACGGTGGCGGCGCTGACGTCTTCGCCCACTACTCGAACATCGCCACCCAGGGCTTCCGTGAGCTCCAGGAAGGTCAGAAGGTGACCTTCGACGTCACGCAGGGCCAGAAGGGCCCGCAGGCCGAGAACATCGTTCCCGCCTGACGCTTGACGCGCACCACGTAGTTGGGGCCCGCACCTGAGGGTGCGGGCCCCAATTCGTTTTTTTCCGGTATTACTTTGGCTCGTTTTTGCGATTCTTCGCCCGGTTTTCATTTTGCGGAGTCTTCCCGGACACGTGCCGTTCCGAGGAAGGCTTTCTTTTGTACCGCTCCTCCGGCTCCGTTCCCGCGCGTAATCGCCCGTCGTATTCCCGCGGCCAGTCCGCGCCACGCCGCCGCCCGATGTCGACGCCGGGCGAGTTCGCCCTCCCCGTCAGCACCACGCCGTCCCTTCCCGCGGTCGAGTCGTTCGCGGATCTGGACATGCCGTCCGAGCTGCTCGACACGCTCACCCGCGAAGGCGTGACGGTCCCGTTCCCCATCCAGGGCGCGACGCTGCCGAACTCGCTGGCCGGCCGGGACCTCCTGGGCCGCGGCCGTACCGGCTCCGGCAAGACCCTCGCCTTCGGCCTGGCGATGCTCGCCCGTACCGCCGGACAGCGCGCGGAACCGCGGCAGCCGCTGGCCCTGGTGCTGGTGCCGACCCGCGAGCTGGCGCAGCAGGTGACCGACGCGCTCACCCCGTACGCCCGCTCGCTGCGGCTGCGGATGGCCACTGTCGTCGGCGGGATGTCGATCGGCCGCCAGGCGAGCATGCTGCGCGGTGGCGCCGAGGTCGTCGTCGCGACGCCGGGCCGGCTCAAGGACCTGATCGAGCGCCGTGACTGCCGGCTCGACCACGTGGCCATCACCGTTCTGGACGAGGCCGACCAGATGGCGGACATGGGCTTCATGCCGCAGGTCACCGCCCTGCTGGCGCAGGTACGCCCGGACGGTCAGCGGATGCTCTTCTCCGCCACACTGGACCGCAACGTCGACCGGCTGGTGCGCCAGTTCCTGACCGATCCGGTCGTCCATTCGGTGGATCCCTCGGCCGGCGCGGTCACCACGATGGAGCACCACGTCCTGCACGTGGCCAGCGCCGACAAGCAGGCCACCACACGGCGCATCGCGGCTCGCGAGGGCCGGGTGCTGATGTTCCTGGACACCAAGCACGCCGTCGACCTGCTGACCCGGGACCTGCTGGCCAGTGGCGTGCGGGCCGCCGCGCTGCACGGCGGCAAGTCCCAGCCGCAGCGCAACCGCACCCTGGACCAGTTCAAGAGCGGACACGTGACCGTGCTGGTCGCGACCAACGTCGCTGCCCGCGGCATCCACGTCGACAACCTGGACCTGGTCGTCAACGTCGATCCGCCGACCGACCACAAGGATTACCTGCACCGCGGTGGCCGTACCGCCCGAGCGGGTGAATCCGGCAGCGTCGTCACGCTCGTGATGCCCAACCAGCGCCGCGAGATGGCGCGCCTGATGTCGCACGCCGGCATCACCCCGCAGACGACCCAGGTCCGCGCCGAGGACGACGAGCTGGCGCGGATCACCGGCGCGCAGGAGCCCTCCGGGGTTCCGATCGTCATCGCGGCGCCCCCGGCGACCGAACGCGTGCGGCGCACCTCGTACGGCAGCCGCGGCCGTGGCGGCCGCCCCGCGCAGCGCCGGCGACCGGCCGCCGCGTAGGTCCATGTCCTGGCAGATGGAGACAGCTGTTTAGGCTGCCTTCATGAAGGACTGGGATTTGAGGAAACTGCAGATCCTCCGGGCTCTGCAGGAGACGGGGACGGTCACCGCGGCCGCCGCCGCACTGCGGATGACGCCGTCGGCCGTCTCGCAGCAGCTGTCCGCGCTCTCCAAGCAGGCCGGCACCCCGGTGATCGAGGCCCAGGGCCGGGGCGTGCGGCTGACCGGTGCCGCCCACGTCCTGTTGCGCCACGCCGACGTGGTCTTCGCGCAACTGGAGCGCGCCGGCGCCGAGCTGGCGGGGTACACGCAGGGCGAGGCGGGCGAGGTCCGGGTCGGCGCCATCGCCACGGCCATCACCCGGCTGGTCGTCCCCGCCTCCCGGCTGCTGCGCCAGGACTTCCCGCGGATCACCCTGTCGGTCCGGCAGGCCGAGGCCGCCGAGGTCTACGAGCAGCTGGCGGGCGGCGACGTGGATCTCGCCGTGACGCTGGCGGTGCACGCGCCCTCGGCGCGGGACCCGCGGTTCCACCGGATCGCGCTGCTGACCGACCCCCTCGACGTGGCCCTGCCCGCCGGCCACTCCTGGGCGGCGCGGCCGGGACTGCGGCTCGCGAACCTCGCCCAGGAACCGTGGATCTTCGGCAGCAGCGGCCCCTGGCGGGAGATCACGCTCGCGGCCTGCGCCGACGCGGGCTTCGTCCCGGAACAGGCGCACGCGGCGACCGACTGGTCGGCGATCCTCGCCATGGTCGCCGCGGACCTCGGTGTCGCGTTGGTGCCCCGGATGGCGACGGTGGGGGAGCGGCAGCACGTCGCGATCCGCCCACTGGACGCCGACCGGCCGCGCCGGCACGTGGTGGGTGTGGTGCGGAGCGGATCCGAGGACGGGCCGCTGCTCCGGCGGGTGATCCGGGTGCTGCGCCAGGTCGCGGAGGAACCCGTGGCACCGGTCGAGGCTGCGCAAACGTTCAGTTGAACTGAAGGTATGGTTCAGAAATTTTCGATGGACGTGAACGATGCTGTCCGCTCACAGTAGAGAACATGACGACATCAGAGACGCCCTCCGGCACCCCATCCACCAGCTCCACCACGTCCACCACTTCCTTCACTGGCGATGCGCGGCCGTTCGGTGGGGGTGATCCGTATGCGGATTACCGTCGTGCGGAGTTGCCGTTCACGGATCTGGTGGATCTGGCGGATCGGCGGTTGGGTGCGGGGGTGATCGCGGCGAACGACGAGTTCTTCGCGGAGCGGGAGAATCTGCTGATCCCGGAGCCGGCGCATTTCGATCCGGAGCACTTCGGGCACAAGGGCAAGATCATGGACGGGTGGGAGACCCGCCGCCGCCGGGGTACGGGCACTGATGCTCCGCATCCGGTTGACGCGGATCATGACTGGGCGTTGATCCGGTTGGGCGCGCCGGGGGTGATCCGCGGGATCGTGGTGGACACCGCGCACTTCCGGGGCAACTACCCGCAGTCGGTCTCGATCGAGGCGACCGCGCACTCGTTGTCGGCGTCGCCGGAGGATCTGCTGGCGGAGGGTGTGGAGTGGACGACGATCGTGCCGCGTACGCCGGTGGGGGGTCATGCGGCGAACGGGTTCGTGGTGGAGGTGGATCGGCGGTTCACGCATCTGCGGTTGAACCAGCACCCGGACGGTGGGGTGGCCCGGCTGCGGGTGTATGGGGAGGTGGCTCCGGATCCGGGGTGGTTGGCGGAGCTGGGCACCTTCGACCTGGTGGCGTTGGAGAACGGCGGCACGGTGGAGGACGCGTCGGATCGTTTCTACTCCTCGCCGGTCAACACGATCCTGCCAGGCCGCTCGCGGAAGATGGACGACGGGTGGGAGACGCGCCGGCGCCGGGACAAGGGCAATGACTGGGTGCAGTACCGCCTGGTGGCGCAGGGCGTGATCCGGGCGGTGGAGATCGACACCGCGTATCTGAAGGGGAACTCGGCGGGTTGGGCTGCGTTGTTCGTGCAGAACGACGGGTCGGACGAGTGGACCCAGCTGCTGCCCCGCACCAAGCTCCAGCCCGACACGGTGCACCGCTTCCTGGTCAACCCGGTCCCGGCAACGCGGGTGCGGATCGACATCTTCCCCGACGGCGGCATCTCCCGCCTGCGCCTGCACGGCTCCCTGACCGCACGCGGAGCGGAGCAACTCACCACCCGCACCGAAGAAATCAGCTGACGGCAGCAAGTGCGGCGGCTGTCACTCACATGACAGCCGCCGCCTCATCCGGCAGCCGGCATCCCCGCAGGAGTCACTGCGCGCCGAAGAGCTTCAGCAGCTCGTCCTTGCCGAACATGCGGGCCGTGTCGATGGCGTTGGGAGTGCCGGCGGACGGATCGGCGCCACCCTCCACCAGTGCGCGGACGACCGCGTCCTCGCCCTTGAATACCGCACCGGCCAGCGGGGTCTGGCCGCGGTCGTTGGGCCGGTTGGGGTCGGCGCCGCGCTGCAGGAGGGCGGCGACGGCGTCGGCGTGCCCGTGGTAGGCGGCGAGCATGATCAGCGTGTCGCCCCGGTCATTGGTGAGATTCGCGGGGACGCCCGCGTCCACATACGCGGCGAGGGTCGCCGTTCCGCCCTCACGGGCGAGCTCGAAGACCTTGCCGGCCAACTGCAGCATCTCGGGGTCGTGCGCGGGCTCGATGTCGGGGTTCGGTTCCGTCATGCGAACACCCTACGTGTCGATCACCGTACAGAGCCCGTCGTGGAGCGCCGCGGCGTTCGGAGCGCCCTGGCACCGTCGCCGCCCCGGCAGCGTCACCGTCCCGGACCGTCTCCATGTCCCTCCCGAACCGTCTGCGTGTCTATCCCGGACCGTCACAGGGTCCGTCCCGGCCGTCCCGGCCGTTCGATCTTCTGACCGATTGCGTGGGCTTTGCCCAACCCTGACCGAGGCAGGGCCTGTTCAGCGGCGCCGTAACCCTGTTCCATGGTCATCAGACGGCCGCCTGTTCCCCGGCGGCCCCGCGTGACTGGATGAGGTGGCCTTGGCTACGACCGTGCGACGTATCGCTGTGACCATCCCGGCTGCCCCCATCGGCCCCGAGAACCCGCTGCCCGCGCTGTGCGCCCTCGACGAGGTGCACCAGCTCGATCCGCGCGAACGCGCCGGACTCCCGGCCGACATGGCACGCCAGGTCGGTTACGCGCCGCTGCACTCCGTCCTGCCGGTACGGCTCCTCGACGGATACGGGCGCGAGCGCGCCCCCGCCGAGTTCGAGGCCGTCGTCATAGAGAACGACCGGGTACGCGCCACCGTCCTGCCCGGTCTCGGCGGGCGGTTGCACTCGCTCGTGCACAAGGCCACCGGCCGCGAACTGCTCTACCGCAACCCCGTCGTCCAGCCGGCCGACTTCGGTCTGGCCGGCGCCTGGTTCTCCGGCGGTGTGGAGTGGAACCTCGGCGCGACCGGGCACACCACCCTCACCTGCGCGCCGCTGCACGCCGCCCGCCTGCCCGCCCCCGACGGCGGCGAGATGCTGCGCCTGTGGGAGTGGGAGCGGCTGCGCGACCTGCCGTTCCAGATCGACATGTGGCTGCCGGAGGACTCCGACTTCCTCTACGTGGGCGTCAGGATCCGCAACCCGCACCACCGCACCGTGCCGGTCTACTGGTGGTCCAACATCGCCGTCCCGGAGACCGACGGCACCCGCGTACTCGCCCCCGCCGACGAGGCGTGGCACTTCGGTTACGCCCGCTCCCTGCGGCGCGTCCCGGTGCCCGAATGGGACGGTACGGATGTCACGTACCCGACCCGGTCCGAACACCCCGCCGACTACTTCTACGAAGTGGAGGACGGCAACCGCCGCTGGGTCACCGCCCTCGACGGCGACGGGCAGGGGCTCGTCCAGACCTCGACCGACCGGCTGCGCGGCCGCAAGCTCTTCCTGTGGGGGAACGGGCGCGGCGGCCGCCGCTGGCAGCAGTGGCTCACCGAGCCGGGCACCGGCGGCTACCTGGAGATCCAGGCGGGCCTGGCGCGCACGCAGCTGGAGCACATAGCCATGGAGGCGGGCGCGGAGTTCTCCTGGCTGGAGGCCTACGGCCCGCTCGCCGCCGACCCGGCCGCCGTCCACGGCGACGACTGGAGCGCCGCCCGCACGGCGGTGGAGGACCGGCTGGAGAGCGTCCTGCCACGTGCGGACGTCGACGCCGCCTATGCCGCCTGGCTGCCGCACGCGGACACCGAACCGAAGGACGTCATCGCCACCGGCTCGGGCTGGGGAGCGCTCGAGGTCGAGCGGGCCCGGTTCGAGCTGCCGGGTACGCCGTTCGACCCCGCGACGCTGGGCGCGCAGCAGAAGCCGTGGCTGGAGCTGCTGGTCGCGGGCATGTTCCCGAGGCCGGTGGAGGACGCGCCGCCCGGGCCGGCTCTCGTGGCGCCGGAGTGGCGCGAGCTCCTGGAGGCCGCGGACACCTACAGCGGGAACGAGTGGTACCGGGACTACTTCCTCGGTGTCGCGCAGTGGCATGCGGGCGACCGCGCCCAGGCCATCCGGAGCTGGGAACGTTCGGCCGGGCAGCACGAGACCTGGCCGGTGCTGCGCTGTCTGGCCGTCGCCGACCAGGAGGACGGTCACCTCGAACGGGCCGCTGACCGCTTCCTGAGCGCCTCCGACATCGCGCACTACGAGGTGCTCGACGACGACGCCTGGTGGGCGGTCTCGGCCGGTCTCGCCCGGGAGGCGGTCACCGCGCTCCTCGCGGTGGGCCGCGCCGACGACGCCGCGTTCGTCCTGGCGGAGCACGTGCCGGGGCACGCCGGGCGCGGCCGGTTCCGGCTGCTGGAGGCACAGGTCCTGCTCGCGCAGGGCGATGTGCCGGGCGCGCGGGCGATCTTCGACGCCGGTTTCGTGGTCGACGACCTCCGCGAGGCCGAGGAGTCGCTCAGCGACACCTGGTACGCCATCGCGGAGCGGCTGATCGCCGGCGACGGTCCGGTGACCGCCGACATCAGACAGCGGGCGCGCGCCGAGCACCCGCTGCCGGAGGCGTACGACTACCGGATGCGTCCGGCGCAGGAGCTCTGACGGAGAGGCCGCCCGAAAAGCCGCCCGAAAAGCCGCCCGAACGGCCGCCCGAACGGCCGCTCAGACGCGCTCGGTCCGCCCGCTCCGCTCATGGGAATCGATGAGGGCCGTCAGCTCGGGGATCGTGAACTCCCCGGGCCGGCGGCCCTCGCGGGCGAACGCGTTGGCGACCTGCTGCAGCGCCGCGTTGACCGGGGTGTCGATGCCGGCCATCCGGCCGAGCAGCACGATCTCCCCGTTGAGGTAGTCCGCCTCGATCGAACCCGTGCCACGGGTGAGGCTCTGCCACGACGAACCGCCGCCGCGGGTCACCCCGTTCAGGGGCTGCGGCTGGATACGGTCACCCCGGGCCGCCGCCTGCTCGGCATCGCTCGCCCGGTCGATACCGGCCGCGTCCAGGACCGCTTCGCCTTCCGCGACGGCACGCCGCAACACGTCGAGGGCGTCGTCGCCCTGGAGCGGACCACAGGTGGCCTCCAGGGCGTTGGCGAGGTTCTTGAGGAGCTTGCCGTACTTCCAGCGCATCACGTCGGGCGGTGTGGGCGCGTCGAACCCCGAGTCCTTGAGATCCGCGGCGACGCGCTCCGCCAGCGGGTCGATCCCTGAGGTGCCGGTGGTTCCCGCCGGGAAGCGGCCGATGTGCAGAATGCCGGTCAGCGGCGCGCACGACGCCTCGATCACGCCGGGCTCCAGATAGGTGGCCGGCAACCAGACGCACATGCCGAACACCCGCCGGAACCGCCGCAGCGCGAGCCGCTCGCCCGCGACACCGTTCTGCGCACACACCACCGGCAGCCGCTCACCCGCCGTACCCCCGCCCACCACCGGCCGCCCGGCCCACGCGTCCAGGGCCGTGACACTGTCCTGCGTCTTCACGGCGAGGACGAGCACGTCGTCCGCATGCAATTCGACGGCCTCCGGCCCGTCCACGACCGGGATCGGCAGCTTGAGCGACCCGCTCGGCAGCCTCAGCCGCAAACCGCCGTCCCGCAGCGCCTCGTAGTGCGCACCCCGCGCCACGAGAACGACCTCACGGCCGCTGTCGAAGAGCCTGCCGCCAATGGTCCCGCCGATCGCACCGGCGCCGATGATGATGTATCGCACCGCCCGAGACTCGCACACCCGTCAAGTCCGCCCGCATGGTGGGCTCCCCGTCGGCGCCGCATCAGGAAATCCGCTGGCCGTGCCGGCGTTCCGGCAGCGACAGTGGTGGCGGGAACCCGGCGGTCGCCGGGTTCGGGGTGTACTGACGTACTGACGTATGACGGGGGAGGGCGGGCGCATGTCCACGCTGCGTGTGAGTGCTGAGCGGCTCACGATTCATGAGCATCCGAACGCGGACGCGCTGGAGCTGGCACAGGTCGGGCTGTATCGGGCGGTCGTGGCGAAGGGTACCTACCGGACGGGTGAGTTCGCGGTGTACATACCCGAGCAGTCCGTGCTGCCCGAGGGGCTCATCGGGGAGCTGGGGCTGACCGGGCGGCTCGCGGGGTCGGCCGCGAACCGGGTGAAGGCCGTGCGGCTGCGCGGGGAGCTCTCGCAGGGCATCGTGTGCCGGCCGCGGGCGCTCGTGGGGACGGATCTGGAACGAGCCGCCGCCGAGGGGGAGGATTTCGCGGAGCGGCTGGGCATCGTCAAATGGGTGCCGCCGATCCCGGTGTCGATGAGCGGTGACGTGGAGGCCGCGCCGGATCTGCTGCCGTGGACCGACATCGAGAACCTCAAGCGCTATCCGGACATCTTCGCGCCCGGCGATCCGGTGGTCATGACGGAGAAGCTGCACGGCACCGCCTGCTGCTTCAGCTACTTCGCGGACACCGGCCAGGTCCAGGTCACCTCCAAGGGGCTCGGCTCCCAGCGGCTGGCGCTGCAGGAGGCCGACGGCAACCTGTACTGGCGCGCCGTGCGCGGCCACGGGCTGCCCGCCGTCGCCGCCCGGCTCGCGGCGCGGCTCGGCGCGGACCGGATCGGCATCTTCGGTGAGGTCTACGGGGCCGGCGTGCAGGACCTCGGATACGGGGAGGACGGCCGGCGCGACGTCCCCGGGTACGCGGCCTTCGACGTGTCGGCGGAGATCGACGGGCAGGTGCGCTGGCTCGATCCGCACGAGCTGCTGCAGGGCGAGCTACCGCTGGTGCCAGTCCTGTTCAGCGGCCCCTTCGACCTGGACACCGCGCTGAAGCTGGCCCAGGGGGCCGAAACGGTGTCGGGGCGCGGACTGCATGTGCGCGAGGGCGTCGTGGTGCGGACCGCCGACGACCGCTACAGCCCGGTGCTCGGCGGCCGGGCCATCGCCAAGGTCGTCAGCGACGCCTATCTGACCCGCAAGGGCGGCACCGAATACGAGTGAGACCCCTGGTGAAACCCGCTCCGCGCCCGTCAGCCTTCCAGCCGGGCGCGGAGCCGGCGCTTCGCGTCCGGCCACTCGTCCGCGAGAAGCGAGAAGAAGACGCTGTCACGCCAGGTGACGCCGTCCGACCGCAGCCGGTGGCGGCGCCAGACGCCCTCACGCTGCGCACCCAGCCGCAGGATCGCTTCCTGGGAGCGGGTGTTGAGCAGGTCCGTCTTCCACATGATGCGGCCCATGCCCAGGTCCTCGTAGGCGTAGGTCATCAGGAGCAGCTTCGTCTCGGTGTTGACCGGGCTGCGCCAGTACGCGCGGCCGTACCAGGTCCAGCCGATCTCGAGCCGCTCGTCGACGGTGCTCACCTCGTGGAACGTCGTCCAGCCGATCGCCCGGTCGCTGCTCAGCTCGATCACCGCGAAGGCGACACCGCCCGCCTCCCGACTTTCCGCGCAGACCGTGACCGCGAGATCACGCAGCTCGTCCTCCGTCCGCGGCGGGTCCGCGGGCAGCCAGCGCCACACGTCCTCGTCACCGCCCCCGGCGGCGAACAGATCCGGCACATGCTCCGGGCCGAGCGGTTCGAGCCGGACGAAGCGGCCGGTCAGGACGGTGGGCGAAGGAGCCTTGGCAACCATGGACGCACGGTAACCAAAGGACTCATGGGCCGGCCAGCCGGTTTTGGATCCTGGACGGCATGTTCCGGTGCCTCATGGGGTACGCGGGAGATTCAGTCGCCGAAAGGACTCGCAGCCATGACCGACATCCATTCCAATGGCGCCCTGCCCCCGGCGCAGCAAGCTCTCCACGAGATCGCCCAGGGCGGCGAGAACGTGATCGCGCTGAGCACCCTCGCCCTCAGTGACGTGCTGCTTCCCGTTCCCGGCGGGCCCGGCGAGCCGGACGCAGAGGAGCCGGAGCCCGCAGCGCCGCAGGGCATCCAGCTGCCGGTGTACGAGCAGGAGGACGGCGTCAAGCTCGTGCCGGTGTTCACCTCCGAGGAGCGGATGGCGCAGGCGCTGCCGGGTACGCACCGCTACCGGCTGGTGCCGCTGTCCGCCCTCAGCGGCAGCTGGCCGTCCGACGAGCTCACCCTCGCCATCGACACCGGCTCCCCGGATGCCCTGAGCATTTCGGGGCCCGGGGTGCGGGCGCTGGCGGCCCTGTCGGGCTCGGGGTCCCCGGGATCAGGGTCGGGTTTCTGAACGGGATCGACGGGCCAGGCAGGCTCGTCCTGACGCGGGCCCGGCTCGTCCTGCCCCCGGGCCCGGCTGCTCGTCCTGACCAGGCCCTGCCCGACGCCCTCCCCGGCACCCGACTCCGACGGCTCACGGCCGGTAGACCACCAGGGCGCTGGGCAACTTGCCGAGCAGCAGTTCCGACGGCGCGGGGACCACCTCGCCGTCGTAGGCGAGATGGCTGCCCGCTGCCAGGCCGCGGATCCGCAGCCGGCGGAGCTTGGCGGCGGAGTACACCGGGGAGCGGGTGAGGAAGCCGGTCACGGCGGCCCCGAGCAGCCGCGTACGGGCGAACGGGCCACCGTCCACGATGCGTACGTCCAGGATCCCGTCGTTCAGATCGCGGCGGCGGACCGGCGCGAGCCCCACGCTCGAATAGGCGCAGTTCCCGGCGAAGAGCAGCCAGACCGACCGGCGGCGTCCGTTGATCTCGATGTCGACCGGCTCGGACGTGCGCAGCACGTGCACCGCCGCCAGCACGCTCGCCGGCCAGCTGCCCACCCGCCGCGACCAGCGCTCGCGGATGCGCACCAGCTCCGGGTACGAGCCGATGCTGAACGTGTTCACGAAGGGGACGGCCTCCGCGCCGCCCGGGGTGTCGTACGAGGTGTACGTCGCGAGGTCGACGGCGGACGCGGTGCCGGCGACGACCGCGGCGGCGGCGTCCTCGACCGTTTCGATGCCGAGGTCCAGCGCGAAGTGGTTGCGCGTTCCACCCGGGAAGGCCACCAGCGGGAGGCCGTGCCGCAGGGCGATCGACGCGGCCAGGGTGACCGTGCCGTCGCCGCCGCACACCCCGAGCGCCCCGCCGTGCTCGACCGCCTGCCGGGCGGCCTTCTCCAGCAGCTCGGCCAGGTCGTCGTCCTCCGTGCGCTCCGCGACCCCGGCCAGCGGCAGGGCGGTGCGGATCCGGTCGGCGGGTGGATTGAGCAGCGCGGGCGGCCCCGATGCCTCGTTGACCACGACGAACAGTCCGCGCCCTGCCGGCAGCGAAGGAGCCTTCACGACCGGACCCACGTCAGCGGTCGTGCCGTCCGCGGTGGGGATGAGCGCCCGTACGGCGAGTGCGGCGCCCACACCGAACGCCGCACCGGCCGCCACATCGCTCGGATAGTGCACCCCCGTGTAGATCCGGGAGAACGCCACCGAGGCGGCGATCGGTGCCACCACCGCGCCCCAGCGGCCCGACTCCATGACGACCCCGGTCGCGAAGGCGGCCGCCGAGGCCGCGTGCCCGGAGGGGAAGGAGGTGGTGAAGGGCTGGTGCCGCAGCCGGCGTATCACCGGAACGGTGTCCACGACCGGGCGGGCCCGGCGAACGGCCCGCTTGCCCACGGTGTTCACCGTCGCGGAGGCCAGCGCCAGGGATCCCACACCGCGCAGCGCCGCCCGCCGGCCGGGCTTGCCGCCGACCGCGGCGATCCCGGCGGCCACCCCGAACCACAGCAGCCCGTGGTTCGCGCTGCGGCTCAGCCGGGGCAGCACCGGCTCGGCACCCGGCCACCGCCGGTTCGCGACCTGGTGGAACAGCTTGTGGTCCCACGTTTTCAAGGGGTGGGCCCTACCGCGTAGCTTCATGCGATAGCGGCTACCCGGGCAACCGCCTTCGATACCACCGGGCTCGCCTAGGATGCCCGGGTGGCTGATGATCGAATAGACCTGGTGATCTTCGACTGTGACGGCGTCCTGGTGGACAGCGAACGCCTCGCCGTCCGCGTCGACGCGATGATGCTCGCCGAACTCGGGTGGCCGCTGACCGAGTCCGAGATCGTCGAACGCTTCGTCGGCCGCTCGCACCGCGACATGACCGCGGCGATCGAGAAGCAGTTGGGCCGATCCCTCCCGGAGGGCTGGTACGACCGTTACCGGCCCTGGTACCGGTCGGCGTTCGACGCCGAACTGACCGCCGTGGACGGCATCGCCGAGGCGCTCGGCCTGATCGCCCTCCCCACCTGCGTCGCGTCCAGCAACACCCACCCGGGACTCCGCTACACGCTCGGGCTCACCGGCCTGTACGCGCGCTTCGAGGGGCGGATCTTCAGCGCGTCCGAGGTCGAACACGGCAAGCCGGCACCTGACCTCTTCCTGCACGCGGCCCGCGCTCTGGGCGCCGATCCGGCCCGCTGCGTCGTGGTCGAGGACAGCCGTTACGGCGTCGAAGCGGCCCGCGCGGCGGGCATGCGCGCCTTCGGCTACTACGGCGGGCTCACCCCGCGGGCCTGGCTCGAAGGCCCGGGGACGGTCGTCTTCGACGACATGCGTGACCTTCCGGAACTGCTCCTCGGCGGGTTCTGAGCCGGGCGGGCGGCGCGAGCGGGGCGAGTCGAAACACGGCCTCAGCCGAGTCAGGACCCAGCCTCACCCGCGTCGGGACCCAGCCTCACCCGCGTGGAGACCCAGCCTCATCCGACCCTCACCCGAGCCCGACCCGAGCCGGTCGCGGTGGGATCGCCCGAGCCGGTCGCGGTCGGATCGGGAACCCGGCCCGGGGCAAACGGGTGGGCGGCGTCGCGGGAGGGCATGGCACTGCGGTGACGCGCGCGTCGGCTGGGAAGGTGGCCGCAGCCACTGACCCACCGGAGGCACGGATGCAGGGGACGACCCCGTACGATCTCAGACCCGATCCGGGGCTTCCCGTCCCCGCGTACTGGACCGCGCACCTCGCGGGCAGCGGGCTCGAACCGGCGGGCGGCGGCCCGGCCGTACGCCAGGCCGCGGCCGGGTACTGGGAGCGCCGCGGGCTGTGGACCGATCCGGCGCGCGTCGTGGCCGCGCCCGGCGCCGAGTCGCTGCTGCTCACGATCCTCGCCGCCACCGGCGGCGGTCTGGTGCTCGCCCGGCCCTCGGCCGCCTGGCAGGCGCCCGTCGCCCGGCTGCTCGGTCGCGACGTGTTCGCCGTGCCGACCCCGGCGGAGGGCGGCGGCGCGCCGGACCCGTTCGCCCTGCTGGAGACCGTCCGCCGGGCGCGGACGGAGGGCGGGGACCCGCGGGTGCTCCTGCTGTCGCCGGCGGACGACCCGACCGGCACCGTCACCTCGCCCGAGCTGCTGCACGAGAGCTGCGAGGCGGCCGCCCAGGCGGGGCTGATCGTCGTGTCCGACGAGACGTACAGCGACACCCGTCACGACGCGGGCACGGTCCTGCTCAGCCCCGCCGAGATGCTTCCCGAGCGGACGATCGTCCTCTCCGACCTCGGCGGGTCCCTCGCGCCGGCCTGCTGCCCGGTCGCGCTCGCCCGGTTCCCGGACTCCGAGGAGGGCACCGGGCTGCGGGAGCGGGTGGCGCTCGGCTGCGGCGAGTTGCGGGCCGCCCTGCTCGCACCGGTCGCCTCCGCCGCGGCGTACGCCCTGACGGAACCGGCCGACGTACGCGCCCACACCGGGGCCGCGAACCGACTGCACGCTGCCGTCGGGGCCGGCGCGTACCGCGCCCTGACCGCCTCCGGCGCGCTGTGCCGCCCGCCGCAGGCCGGCTTCCAGCTCTACGCCGAGCTGACCTCGCACGACACCCACGACCTGCCCGATGCACCAGCCCTCGAACGTCACCTCACCCACCGGCTCGGCCGGCCGGTCCTCGGCGGCCACCGGTTCGGCGACGACCCGGCCGCGCTGCGGGTCCGGATCGACACCGGCCCGCTGCACGGCGGAACCGACCAGCAGCGGCGTACCGCGCTCGACGCGATCGAGCCGCTGGAAGTCCCGCACGTATCCCAAGCGTTGACAGAACTCGAGGCGGCCTTCACCGAACTGACGGCCGGCTGAACTCCGGTCGGTGACCGGG
Source organism: Streptomyces sp. NPDC045021 (assembly GCF_056432645.1). NCBI lineage: Bacteria > Bacillati > Actinomycetota > Actinomycetes > Kitasatosporales > Streptomycetaceae > Streptomyces > Streptomyces sp. NPDC045021. The sequence goes on along the minus strand of NZ_JBWKIQ010000001.1, from coordinate 1,409,955 downwards.
GGCGCTTCCCACCACGCCCGTCCGAGCCCGCGCAGCCAACGGATGGGAGACTCGATGACCGATCAGACCGAGCGCGCCCTCGCCGATCCACGCCCCCTCGCCGAAACACGCCCGCTCGGGAGCGCCGCGTATGGCCGAGATCCTTCGCGGACCGACTCACCGCCCCGCTCCCCGGGTTCCGCGAGATGGCCCGAACCCTGCGCGAAGGGGCTCTGCGCCCCACCGCCGAATCGCTCGCCACGATTCCCGGACTGCCCCTGGAACCCGGCCCGCTGCCGCTCGTCGACGCCGACACGGTCGCCGTCACCTGGGCCGGGCACGCCAGTTGCTGAGCCGCGAGCCGTAGAAGGGGCACCCGGCGCGGGCGCCGCATCTCACTCGCCGGGCGGGCCGGCCTTGCGTCCCGCCCGGCGCCACACCTGCGGCGCCAGCGCGACGAGGAAGGCGATGCCGACCGCGAGCGCCACGCCCTGCCAGGGCTCGGGGAAGAGCGAGCCGCCGACGATCCCGATCAGCTGGTACGCGGCGGCCCACGCCAGGCAGGCCGCGATGTCGCCGCGTACGAAACGGCGCAGCGGCAGCTCGCCGAGCAGACAGGCCACCATCACCGGGATCCGTCCGGCGGGAATCAGCCGCGACAGCACCAGGACCGCCACACCGTGCTCGTCGAGCTGCCGCTGGGCCCTGGCCAGATGCTCCGGATCCGCCCGGCTCTGCAACCGGCGCAGCCAGCGCGAACCGTTCTTCGAGCGGATTCCGCGCTGTCCGAGCCAGTACAGACCGACGTCGCCGATGAACGCGGCGAGCGCCGCCACACCGAAGACCAGTGCCGGCGCGAACGGTGAGGTCTCGTGGAACGCGACGACGGCCGCGCCGCTGACCACCGCACCGGTCGGGATCACCGGCACCAGCGAGCCGAGCACCACCAGCAGGAAGAGCGTCGGATAGCCGACCGCCTGCCGGGTGGTCTGGGAGGTGGAGGACGACGCCGCCTCCGCGAGAAAGCGGATCACCGTGCCGCCGCCAGCCGTACGCTCTCGCCGTGCTCCAGCCGGTGCACGGCCACCTCCGGCGCGAGCAGCGCCGCGTGCCGTACGAACTCGGTCCCCGGGGTGTGGAATTCGTGCGGCCGTACCGCGTCCATGCCCACCGGCCAGTACGTGCCGTAGTGGATCGGCACCGCTGCCCCGGGTGCGAGCTGTGCCAGGGCCTGCGCGGCCCGTCCGGCGTTCAGGTGCCCCGCGCCCAGGAACGGGCCCCAGCCGCCGACCGGCAGCAGCGCCGCGTCGCACGGTCCGACCTCGTCGGCCATCTCGTCGAACAGCCCGGTGTCCCCGGCGAAGTACGTCCGAGCCTCACCGTGCACGACGTATCCGAGCGCCGGGACGCGGTGCGGTCCGTACGGCAGCCGCCGCCCGTCGTGGGCCGCGGGCACCGCGCGGATCGTCAGCGGGCCCACCCGTACCTCGTCGCCCGCCACCACCTCGACGAGGTCGAGTTCCGTCAGCCGCCGCAGCCCCGGCACGGCCTGCGGAGCGCCGCGCGGCACCAGCACTCTCGTGCCGGGCGCGAGGCGGGCCAGGGAGGCGGGATGCAGATGGTCGGCGTGCAGATGGGAGACGACGGCGACGTCCGCGACCGTCGCCTCCGGTGGCGGCACGGCCCCGCGCCGCCGCCGCAGATGCGCGAGCCGGCTCACGAACAGCGGATCCGTCAGCACCCGGACGCCCGAGTCCCGCACGGTCACCGTGGCATGCCCCCACCACGTGATCTCCACCGCCACCGGAACCGTCCTTCCACCGCACCGTCTGCTGTTCGCGTCCGCCGTCGGGGGTTGCCGTCCGCGTCTGCCGTCTGCCTTTCGCTGGCTGCCGTTCGCGATTGCCGTCCCCGGCTTCCCTCCCCCCGACCCTATGCCGGTCACCGGGCGGGCGCGGGGGTGGCCTGCCCGGCGGCCGGGGGACGTTGTGGCAGGGTGGAGAGCGTGGCGGAGTCATCCGGGTCCGGCGATGCCGGAACCCGGCGGCGGAACGGGACGTGAGGTGAGCCGGGCGTGCTGCGGCGATGGCGGTGGCGGTCCATGGGGCGGGCGGCCGCGCGGGTAGTGATCGTCTGGGCGGTGTCGGCGGCGACGCTGGCCGCTCTGGCGGGGATCCTGCCCGATTTCAGCATCCAGTCGCCGAACGGCGACGACCCGCCGCAGATCGCGGTCACGGCCGGGATCGGCGCGGGCGCCTTCGGCGTGCTCAGCGCCCTGGTCTGGCCCGTGCTGGTGCGCGCCCTGCTGATGGTCCCGGCACTGGTGCTGGGCATGCTCGTCTTCTTCCTCAACGGTTCGCTGCTGCTGATCGCGCTGCGGTTCACCCCGCACGGCGAGGTCACGCCCGCCACCGCTGTCGTCATCGCGGCCGTGATGTCCGCGACCTCGTCGGCGACCAGTACCGCGCTCGCGGTGCGCGACGACGAGGCGTACGGGAGACGCCTCGCGCGGCTCGCGGGCCGGCGCCGGCCCGAGCGGGGCGCAGTGGGACCGACGTACCCCGGCACGGTCTTCCTCCAGCTGGACGGCGTCGGACATGACGTACTGCGGGAGGCCGTGCGCCCCTCGCAGCGCGGCGGGCGGACCAGACCCCCGGCGATGGAGACCGTCGCCGAGTGGCTGGACAGCAGCCACCGGCTGCTGCCGTGGCGCACCGACTGGAGCAGCCAGACCGGCGCCAGCCAGCTCGGCATCCTGCACGGTTCCAACCACGATGTGCCCGCTTTCCGCTGGTTCGAGAAGGACACCGGGCAGCTGATGGTCTGCAACCGGCCCTCCAGCGCCGCGGAACTGGAACGCCGGGCGGTCGCCCGTACCGGTGCGAGCGGCCTGCTCGCCGAGGACGGCGCGAGCCGCGGCAACCTCTTCAGCGGCGGCGCGGACCAGATGGCGCTGGTGATGTCGGCGGCCGCCCAGCGTGGGACGTTCCGCCGCTCGCGGTCCGGCTACTTCGCGTACTTCTCCGACCCCGCCAACGCCGTACGCACCGCCTGGTCCTTCGTCGCCGAAGTCGCCCGCGAGATCGCGGAGTCGACGGCCTCGCGGCTGCGCCGGGACCGGCCGCGGATCAAGCGCGGCGGCCTGTACCCGCTGCTGCGCGCCTTCGCGACCGTCATCGAGCGCGATGTCGCGGTCGCCGCGGTGATCGGCGACATGCTCGCCGGCCGCACTGCGGTCTACGCGGACCTCGTCGCGTACGACGAGGTGGCCCACCATTCCGGGCCCCGCAGCCGCGACGCGTTCAAAGTGCTGAACCGGCTGGACCGTTCGATCCGACTCATCGCCGACGCCGCCCGCTACGCCCCCCGCCCCTACCGGATCGTGCTGCTCTCCGACCACGGCCAGAGCCACGGTGAGACCTTCGCGGACGCGTACGGCCTGACGCTGAAGGAACTCGTACGCGCCGGCTGCGACCTCCCCGTACCGCGCCGCGCCGGGCGCAGCGTGAGCGGCGCCGAGGCCAGGACCGCGGCCCGCGCAGCCCTCCACCGGGACGAACGTGGCCGGCACCCGGAGGAGGAGAAGGAGTGCGCGGGCCCGCCCTCCGACCCGGTGGTCCTGGCCTCGGGCAACCTCGGACTCGTCACCTTCCCCGGCCTCACCGGCCGCGTCACCCAGGAGGAGATCGAGCAGCGCTTCCCCACCCTGCTGAAGACCCTGGTGGACCACCCGGGCATCGGCTTCGTCCTCGTCCGCAGCGCCACCCGCGGCCCGCTCGCCCTGGGCGCGGGCGGCGCGGAACACGAACTCGGCACCGGCCGCATCCACATCGCGGACCCTCTCGCCCCGTTCGGCAAGGGCGCCGCCGAAACGGTCCGCCGCACCGACACCTTCCCGCACGTCGCCGACCTCATGGTCAACTCCTCGTACGACCCCGCCACCGGCGCCGTCCACGCCTTCGAGCAACAAGCCGGCTCCCACGGCGGCCTCGGCGGCGACCAGAGCCGCCCCTTCCTCCTCTTCCCCGGCAGCCTGACCGAACCCGAACACCCCCTGGCAGGCGCCGAAGCGCTGCACGACGTGCTGCGCGGCTGGCTCGCGGACCACCCTGACCAGCCCCTCCCCGAAAACCCGTTTGCACCGGACCTGCCAGAACCGGGAGAGTTGCCACTACGCCAAGGGGCGTAGCTCAGCCGGCCAGAGCGCTGGTCTCCAAAACCAGATGTCGCAGGTTCGAACCCTGCCGCCCCTGCCCATCGCTCACTTCCGCTGGAAGAAGTGGGGAACCGCGCCGACGGTCTCAACGGAAAGTCGGCGCGTGCGGTACGTGGTCGCGGAACCGAATGCCGCCGTCGGTGTCCAACGGAGGCTCGTCCCACGGGATCACCCGGTACGCGACGATGCACGGGCCGCAGGCGTGCAAGGTCCAACCGGGGCCGGCCCCGGACCGCTTGAAGCCGATGACGACGTTGGTGTCCTCGTCGAGCCGGAGTTTGCAGAAGTGGCACCAGGCGAGCAGTGGCGCGGTCATCGGATGGGCTCTCCCACGCGGCAGCGCCTGCAGGCGCAGAACGGCCAGTAGCCGGTGAGCGGCCGGTTGGCGGCCGGGATGGAGCGCTTGGGCTGGACGGTCGTGCGCTCGCCGCGTTCGTTGACCTTGTAGACGGCGATCGTCAGGCCGGGGTGCCTGCGTTGCTGTGGCGGCAGGGCCACGGCGCGCAGGTCTTTGAAGTTGCTGCTCATGTCGTCTCCTGAGTGACTTCTGCCCAGAGGCCGTGATCGTCCGGAGTGACGCCGTGGCCGGACGAGAAGCTGCGGATGATCGAGAGGCCGGCGCCGCGGATGCTGTGCAGCGGTAACGCCCGGCTGCCGGATGCGGAGATGCGCGCGCGGTAGCCGGCCGTGGAGACGGTCATCTGGATCGTCGCCGACCGTGTCGCCAGGACGGCGACGAACAGTTCGTTGGCCAGCAGCGGGGCGTCCTCGTGGTGCACGTGGCTGCCCGCCCATACCCGGGCGGCGTGAGCCTGCTCGGCGGCCGCCGGGAACCGGCGCTGCCAGCTCTGTCCGGATTCAGGCATGGGTAGGCTCCCGGAGTCCGCAGAATTCTGAGTACGGAAAATCTCTTTCTGTACTCAGAATCGCGCGCGACTTGGCGGTGGTCAAGTGAAGCGGCCAATATGTGAGTACAGAAACGGACGATCACTCGGGAGGGTGGTTCGCGTGCCCCGCGAGGAACGGCCGGAGTACCTCCGCATCGCCGCCGAAGTGCGTGCCCAGATCCACGACGGCACCTACGCACCCGGCGACCGCCTGCCCACCCTGCCGGAACTGTGCGAGGCCCACGGCGTCTCCGAGACGACGATCCGCAACGCCCTCGCGGTCCTGCGCAACGAGGGGTTGATCGAGACGCGAACCCGCGCGGGCACCATCGTCCGCAAGCGGCCGCCCGTTCACCGCATGGCCGCCGACCGGTATCGCACCAACCCCGCCCTGCCACAGACCGCGTTCACCAAGGACCAGGGCATCGGCTGGTCCGAGTACCGGCTCGACAAGCGGTACGTGAAGAAACGGGCCGACGCTGAACTGGCCGCGCTCTTCGAGTGCGAGGTCGGCGAACCGCTCCTCGCCCGGCACTTCGTGTTCTACGACAACGACGCCCCGACGCAGATGTCCATCAGCTACGTCCGCTGGTCCGACGTAGCCGCGACGCCCGTCGCCGACCCGATCAACGAGCCCTGGCCCGGCGGCACCCGCGCGCAGCTCAAGACGCTGGGCATCCACGTCACCCGCATCACGGAGTCGTTCACCACGGGCATGCCCACCGAGGAGGAGCAGGCGACGCTGCGTATCGGCGGGTCCGTCCCGGTCATCCGGTTCACGCGCCGGCACGTCGCCGACGACGGCCGGGTGGTCGAGGTCGCGCACCCGATCGTGCGCCGCGGTGACACCACGGTCGTCGAGTTCGCCATCGACCTTGAGGACTGACGCAGGCGCACGAAAACGCTCCCTCCCGCCGGAGCGGGAGGGAGCGTCCATCGAAGTAGGCGTCCAGAGATCAGAGTTTGCGACGGTGACAAACGCGCTCTGCCGTTGAGCTACCGGCGGCTGGGCCGCAGGCCGGGAGTTGAACCCGGAACCTCGTCCTCCTGAAGGAAGTAACCGTTGCTTGCGCACCTGGACAATGTCAGCTTAGACGGATGATCAGTGCGCGTCGCCCGGTTTTTGGGGCTGGGCGGCGGGCGCGATCGCCTTGGGGACCCGGTCCGGCGGAAGGTTCGTGGGTGCGGTGGAGTCAGGCGGTGCTGCCGCCGTCCAGGACGAGGTCGGTGCCGACGGCGAACCCGGCCTCGGGGGAGGCGAGATAGAGCACCGCGGCGGCGATCTCGTCGAGGGTGCCGGCCCGCCCCGCGGGGACGTCTCGCCGCATGCGCGCCGCCTTGTCGGTGGCGCTCTCACCGGGGCGGGTGGACAGGGGGGTGTCGACGGGGCCGGGGCTGATCGCGTTGATGCGGACGCCGTCGGCGATGTGGTCGAGGGCGGCGTTGCGGGTCAGGGCGCTGACGGCGGCCTTGGCGGCGACGTACGCGCCCAGGTTCGGACCGCGGCCGTGGGCGCCGCGGTTGGAGGAGACGTTGACGATCGCGCCGCCGCCGTGGGCACGCATGTGGGCGATCTCGTACTTCATGGAGAGCCAGGTGCCGGTGAGGTTGGTGTCGAGGCTCGACCGCCAGTCGTCCTCGGAGATGTCGGCGACCGGGGCCGGAGTCGTCAGGATGCCGACGTTGTTGACGGCGATGTCGAGTCCGCCGAAGCGCGCCACCGTGTCCTGGACCAGGCGCTGTACGTCCTGCGAGCGCGTGATGTCGGCGGTGAGGACGGCGGCTTCGCCGCCTTCGGCCTCGATGAGCGCGGCGGTCTCCTTCAGCGGTTCCGCCCTACGTCCGGCGACGGCGACCCTGGCCCCCTCCCGGGCGAACGCGAGGGCGATGCCCCGGCCGATGCCGGATCCGGCGCCGGTGACGAGGACGGCCCTGCCGGTGAAGCGTGCGGTCATGGCGACAACTCCTTGGCGTTAATTACTGGATCGATCGTTCTTGTATGCGGGCATGCGGAAGCCGCTCCGGGCGGGTTTTCGTTGAATGGTCAGTCGAGGAGTGACAGTGCCTGCGCCGCCGCGTCCCTGGCGCGGGACGGGTCCTGGCCGGCCTTGCCGACCACCCGCAGGCCCTGCATGAGGACCAGCAACAGCCGCGCCAGCGCCCGCGGATCGCACCCGTCGGGCAGCTCCCCCTGTGCTCCGGCGCGGGTGAGCGCCGAGGTGAGCGCCGTCTCCAGTCGGTCCCAACTGGCCTCGACGCGCCGGGCCGCGACCCGGTCGTGCGGAGCCAGTTCGACCGCGGTGTTGGTGACGAAACAGCCGCGTCGCAGCTCGTCGCAGGCGGATTCCTCCGCGAAGCGCGTCACCAGGGAGCGGACGGCGGGGAGCGCCGGCCCGGGCTGGGAGAGCTCCTCCATCAGGCCCCGGTCGCAGAGCTCGCTGTAGCGCTCCAGCGCCCTGACGTACAGCTCGTGCTTGCTGCCGAACGTCCCGTAGATGCTGGCACGGGCGATGCCGAGGTGCTCGACGAGGTCGGCCATCGACGTCGCCTCGTAGCCGCGCCGCCAGAAGAGCTCCAGAGCCGACTGCAGTGTGCTGTCGGGATCGAATTCCTTGGTCCTGGCCACGGAAATGACGCTACTCGTATCGAGAACGATGAGTCAAGAATGGTTGATCCAAACCCCTAGACCGGGGCGGATCGGGGTCAGACCTCCAGGCGCAGCCGCAGGCGGCGCAGGCCGTCCCGGTTCGTCTCCACGGTCCCGTCCGGCCGCCACCCCAGCCGGGCGTAGAACGCCCGCGCCCGTTCGTTGTGCTCCCACACCCCCGCCAGCCCGGTGAGCACGCCCGTCTCGCGCAGCGACTGGACGTACGCCGCGTGCAGCCGGCCGCCGATGCCGCGCCGCCACTGGCCGGGCCGCACATGGATCTGCGACAGCTCCAGCGCGGTGCCGGGTGCGTCGGACTCCATGGTGAGCACGCCCACCACCTCACCGTCCGACTCGGCGATCAGCGTCGTCTTCCCGGGCAACTGGATCGCCCGGGCCCACCCGTTGAAACGCGAGACGAGCCCGTCCGTCGCGTCGAGCTTCTCCCCGGCCGCGCCGCCCTCCCGGTACGACGCGGCGCATGCCGCCGTATGGATGCTCACTACCGCGTCCAGGTCGTCCATCTCGGCCGGGCGTATGCGTACAGGAAGATCATTCATGCTGAATATGACGCAGATCGACGGCCATTGGTTCCCCGAATCGAGACCGGCCCGTTACCGGACCGACGCCTGCGTCCTCAGCCGGGCACCACGAAGCCGCATTCGTAGGCCGCGATGACGGCCTGGGTGCGGTCGCGGGCGCCGAGTTTGGACAGGACGCGGGCGACGTGGGTCTTGACGGTCTCGGGGCCGAGGCCGAGCCGTTGGGCGATCTCCGCGTTCGAGTGGCCCGACGCCATCAGGCGCAGCACGTCGGCCTCGCGCTCGGTGAGGCGGTCGCGGAGGGCCTGGGAGGGGTCGACGGGGGCGTAGCGGGCGGCGAGCGCGCGCACGGCCGCCGGGAAGAGCAGCGAATCGCCGCAGCTCACCAGCCGTACAGCCTGAACGAGTTGGTCCGCCCCGGCGCGCTTCAGCAGGAAGCCCGAGGCTCCGGCGCGCAGCGCCTCGTAGACGTAGGCGTCGTTCTCGAAGGTCGTCACGACGACGATGCGCGGCGGATCCGGCATCGTGCGCACCAACTGCTCGGTGGCGCGGATGCCGTCGATCTCCGGCATGCGGACGTCCATCAGGACGACGTCCGGGCGCAGTTCGCGCACCAGCGGGATGGCCTCGGCGCCGGTGGCTGCCTCGCCGACGACCTCCATGTCCGGTTCGCTCTCCAGGATCGCGCGCAACGCCGTACGCACCATCCGCTCGTCGTCGGCGAGGACGATCCGCAGGCTCATCGGGTCCCCGCCCGCAGTGGCAGGGCGACGCTCAGGCGCCACCGCGAGCCGTCGGTACCGGCCTCGAACCGGCCGCGCAGTACGGCGGCGCGTTCCTCGACGCCCATCAGACCGCGCCCGCCGCCGGTCCTGCGGGAGGGCGCCGCCACCACCGGGTTCACCATCTCGATCTCCAACTCGTCCTCCGTCAGGGCGATCCGCAGCCGCACCGGGACCTGTCCCGCGTGCCGCAGCGCGTTGCTGAGGCCTTCCTGCACGATCCGGTACGCCTCGCGGGAGACCATCGGCTGCACCTCGCCGAGATCGCCCTCGACGGACGCGTCCAGCGGGACACCCGCCGCCCGCGTCTGCCCCAGCAGGGCATCGAGGCCGTCGAGAGTGGGGCCCGGGGGAGCGGTCGTGCCGTCGCCGTCCTCGCGCAACAGGCCCAGTACGTCGTCGAGTTCGGCGACCGCGCGCCGGGTGGTCTCCTCGATGGCGGCCAGAGCCTGCCGGGCGAACTCCGGATCGCGGTCCAGCACCTTGCGGGCGGCGCCGGCCTGCAGCGTCACCGCGCTGAGCGCGTGCCCCACCGAGTCGTGCAGCTCGCGGGCCAGCCGGTTGCGCAGGGCCAGCCGTACGGTGCGCTGCTCGGCGGCGGCCAGCCGGTCGACCGGGGTCGGCCCGAGCAACTCGGGGGAGCAGCGCGCCAGGAGGGCGGCCGCGCCCTTGGCGGCGAGCGCGAGCGCGGCCATCAGGACCACGGCGGCGAACGGGGCCAGTACGTGATGGCTGAGGGTGAGCGGGCGGGACCAGGGGAGTTCGTTCTCGCGCAGCCGCGCGGAGAACGGTAGCGCCAGCAGCACCACGGCGGCCGGTGGGACGGCCAGGGTCATACCGCTGACGATGCCGCCGAGCCCCACATGCAGCACGAACCAGCAGGACGTCCGGGCCCGCGCCGCCCACGTCCGGTCCTCCGAAGGAGCGGGCCCGCCCTCGGGGCCCGCGCACAGCGCCCGCGCCGCCGACCCCTCCAGATCGCGTACGAGGGGGAAGACCGCGGCCGCGGCCGCCGCGATCGGCAGGGCGAGGGCGAAGGAGCCAAACTGCTGCGCGACCCAGGCACCGCTGCCCTCGTCGGCGTGCGCGACCACGGTCAGCACGGTGTTCATCAGCAGGTAGAACGGCATCAACAGCGCGCCGCCGAGGATGAGATGGACCCACCGGAGCCGGGCCCGCCGCCCGAACAGCGCGCCGGCCGTCCGGGACAGCGCTCCGCGCGCTCGGGACGGCACTCGCGGCGATCCGGGCGTCGGTCCGGGCGGCGGTCCAGCCGTCGGCCCGAGCTTCGGCCGGAGCTTCGGCCCGGGCGTCTGCCCGTGCGCCGGCCCCTGCGTTCGGTCAGCCACGCCGGAGGGCGGCTGCTGTGCCGCGCGCCGCGGAGCGTTCGGTGAGCAAGTAGACGCCGACGACGAGAACGAGCATCCCCAGGAGCATCTGCACAGCGTAGGTCAGGTCCATGAGCGGGGTCGTGGCCGGATCACCGCTGTCGTCCGGGGCGACGATCCCGGCCAGCAGCATCCAACCGCCCCAGGCCGCGGAGGCCGCGCCGCCGGTCCAGCCGAGGGCCAGCGGGACCGCCAGTCGGGTCCTGCCCGGACGGAAGGCGGCCAGCAGGACGCCGACGGCGCCCAGTACCGCGAACGCGGCGGTGTCCGCTTCGACGATGGCGGTGCTCGTGGTGTGTTCCGCGATCCGCGAGGCGCTGAGGCCCACGGTCCCGCCGCAGGCCCAGAGGGTGTGCAGGGTGGCGGGCAGCAGTGCGGCGACCGCGGCGGCCACCGCGACGATCTGCTGGACGGACCGGGTGGGGCTCGCCGTGAGGTCCGCGGTCCGGCCGCGCAGCAGCGGGCCCCAGCGGTCCTTCGCGTAGAGCACGAACAAGGTGCCCAGGGCTAGCCCTTGGATGCCGAACCCGGTGTAGACGACGCCGAACACCCACTCCGCGAGCCAGGGTTCCTCCTGCGGGATGGTCTGAGTGCCGGTGATCCAGGAAGCGGCGGTCTGCAGCGGGAAGCCGACGATGATCGGGGCGATCAGGCCGGTGGCGATCCAGCCGGGCAGGACGAGCAGCCAGGCCGGCAGGCGACGGCCCCAGGGGCGGGTCAGGGCGAGGGCGAGCGCGACGACGGCGAGATCCATCACGACCGTCATGACGTTGACGGCGAAGAAGGCGCTGTCCTTCAGGCTGTCGCGCAGCGAGCTGCCGGCCGGAATGCCGACGGTGCTGCCCGAGAGCCAGGCGATCTTGAGCATCAGATACGGGACGCAGGCGGTGACGGCCACGGCACGCAGGACACGGCGGGCCGGCGGGGTCCGCCGCTGCTGGGGGACGGTCGGGGACGGGTGATCGAGCACGGTGTTTTCCATACCGTCCACGCTCCCGGCCGGGAGCGGCCGCCACGTCCGGCCGGAAGACGATCCGCATCCCCAGAACGGGGGACCTCCCGGCCGCGGCAATCGTCAACCAAGGGTTGACGCTCCCTTGTCGTCAACCTAGAGTTGACGCATGACGGGACAACCAGTACGACTCGACGACCTCATCTCCCACGTCAAGGAACGGCACCCGGACGGCGACCCGCTGCAGAACCTCTCCGACGCGGTGACCCTGGCGGAGCACGTCGGCGAAGTCGCCGACCATCTGATCGGCCACTTCGTGGACCAGGCCCGCAGGGCCGGTGCCTCCTGGACCGACATCGGCCAGAACATGGGCGTCAGCAAGCAGGCCGTACAGAAGCGCTTCGTACCGAGAACCCCCGACGACCTCGACCTGCCGCTCGACTCCCTCTTCGGCCGCTTCACCAACCGCGCCCGCAACACGGTGAAGTGCGCCCAGGAGGAGGCGCGATCCGCCCTGCACGCGAGCCTGGGCACCGAACACCTGGTCCTCGGCCTGCTCCATGAGCCGGAAGGGCTGGCCTGCCGCGCCATGGTCGAACTGGGCGCGTCGCCGGAGGCGGTCCGCGCCGCCGTCAGTACCCCCGGCGGGGAGACCGAGCCGGTGAAGGGCCATATGCCGATCACCGCCGGCGGCAAGAAGGCGCTGCACCTCGTCCTGCGCGAGGCGCTGCGCCTCGGGCACAACTACATCGGCACGGAGCACATCCTGCTCGGCGTCCTCAGCGACGAGCAGGACCCCGCAGCCCAGGCCCTGGTGGGCCTGGGGGTCACCAAGGGCCTGACGGAGGAGTGGGTCGTCGCGATGCTCCACGAACTGTCGAAGTAGCCCGCCGGACCGGCCGCGCGGAAGCGGCCGTCAGGCGTCCTTGCCCAGGGTGAGCAGCCGGTAGACCGGGTCGGGGCGCGGGGTGTGCTGGCCCGGCAGCGCGGCCAGGCCGTCGATGACGCCCTGGGCCTGGCTCGGGCTGAACTCCAGGGCGGAGGCGAAGTATCCGGCGCGGATCTTCTCGACCGTCAGCGCCGGGGAGCGCCCCTGGCCGTGGCCGGTGAAGGAGATCTCCGTGCCGGGCCGCAGCCCGTGACCCGCCGCCCAGCCGACGACGGCCGCGGCCTCGTCGTAGGCGTCCGGGATGAGGTGCGGGGCGAGCAGCGCGTCGATGTCGCTGTCCACCCCGTGCGCCAAGTCCTTGTCGACGGTGGTGATGAACACCCCGCCGGGCCGCATCACCCGCGCGCACTCGGCGACCACCTCGGCAGCGTCCGGCAGCAGATGCAGCAGCCAGATGGCGCACACCGCGTCCACGGACCCGGTGGCGAACGGCAGCCGCCGACTGTCGCCGAGCACCACGGCGGCTCCGACCCGCCCGGCGGCCACCGCCGCCATACCGGCCGACGCGTCGACACCGAGGACCCGCAGCCCCGGGCGGACGAGCCGCTCGGTCACCAGGCCGGTCCCGCACCCCACATCGAGCAGGGTGCGGGCCCGGTCCGGCACGAGGTGGAGTACGGCGCGGGCCGCGGCTTCCGCCCGGGGGACGCCTCCGCGGGTCGCGTCGTACCGTTCGGCTTCTGCGTCGTAGTTCAGCACACGGGCAGCCTACGGGGAGTCATCAGCCGGCGAGGAAATCGTGTACTCCCTGCGATACCCCGTCGTCCCCGAGCAGGTCATTGTGGTTGAGGCACCCCGCGTCCGTGTTGACGGCGCCGCTGAGCGCGACGCTGCTGTCCGGGTTGATGACCTCGTCGCACTCCGACCAGAAGGTCGCGTACTTCACCGCGCCCGGTGTCTCGTCCCCGGCCGCCAACTGGTTCTGCACGTACGACCCCGGCGACATGTCGCGGCACGCCTGGTCCCAGATCACGCACGCCCACGAGGTGTACGTGCCGTGGTTCGGACCGCCGAGGGAGACCCAGTGGTCGACGGTGGCCGTACCGCCGCGGAACTTGACGTACCAGCGGGTGGTCAGGCTGCCGAAGGAGTGCGCCACCAGGTCGACCTTGGACGCGCCGGTCCTGCTCAGCACGGAGTTGACGTAGTCGGTGAACCGGCCCGCCAGCACCTCGTTGACCGACTGGTGGGTGTCGTACCCCCAGCTGTACAACTCGTCGTCGGTGTAACCGGCGGCCTTGAAGTCGCTGATCATCCCGCCCCACACGCCGGGGTCGGCGTTGTAGCCGTGGACGAAGATCACCGGATGGTGCGCGGGCGGTCCTGCGGGCTGTGCGCCCATCGACGCGGGCGCCGCGCCGAACAGCAGGGCCAGGGCGCCGAGTACGGACAGGAGCACGGTCGATCTGCGACGCATGAACTGCCTCCTACGAGGTGGGGGGACGGGCCGGGCCGCGGTGCGCGCGGATCCCTCCTAACTCGTGGGGGAGTAGGAGTAGACCGTGGTGGAGACCATGCAGATGCCCGGCTGGACGACCTCCGCGCGCAGCGTGCCGGAGCGCGGGTCGTAGTCGATGCCCTCGGACTCGAAGGTGCCGGAGCAGATGCTGCGCTTGGGTAGTTGGAGCAGCGTCGTCACCTGGCCGGTGACCGCGGTGCCGTCCAGCGCGTGCGGGAGATCGACCTGCAGCAGGTCCTTGGCGTCGTCGTCGGAGACACAGACCAGGCGGGTGTCGGAGACGAAGTCGCAGCCCTGGATGTTGTCGACCGCGCGGTTCAGGGTGATCTGCCCGGCCTGCGCGAGAGCGCCGCCGGTGCGCGGGGTGGCCGGGTTGAGCAGTGGCGCCGGGAAGACCTGGAGGCGGTCGCGGGTGCCCCACTCGCCGGAGACCAGCCACTGCGCGTCGGGGGAGACGGCGGCGAAGGAGTTGTTGAGCGCCTCGCCGGGGTCGAGTTGGTGGACGTACTCGTAGCGCTGTCCGCCGGGCGTGGTGACCGTGTACATCTTCGACGTGGCGCCGTCCCCGCCCTGGTAGGCGTCGAAGACATGGCCCTGGGCTATGTCTGGGTCGCCGATGTGGTTCCAGCCCTCGATGCGCAGGGCGATCGGGATCGAGCCGAGACCTCGGTAGAGCAGCGAGCCGTCGGCGCGGCTGGCCACACCCTCGCCGCCGGTCAGGGAGCCGGTGTACGAGGTGCCGGACGGGGTCCAGCCACCGGGGGACGCGGCCGAGGCGGTGGAGCCGACGAGGGCGAGGGCGATGGCACCGGCCAGTACGGCGGTGGCATGGAGCGGCTTGGCGATCACTGATCCTCCGTCAGTTTGACATCAGGGGGCAGATCGTAGACCGGATGTCCGCACGTATCTACCCTTCGGTAACCAAGTCCCCCTAGGCTTCCGCTGCTTCTCCACCCACGTTCACCGGGAGTGTTCCGTGAGACTTGCCCGAGCCGCCACCGCCTGTGCCTTCGTGCTCCTGCTCGGTTCCGCCGCCACCACGCCCGCCGTCGCGTCCCCCGCCGGTACGGCGGACGCGGCGCGCACGGCGCAGAGCCCGCAGGTCCCCCAGATCAAGCTCGTGACCAGCAACGTGATGATGCTGTCGCGCAACCTGTACCCGAACTGGGGGCAGCTGCAGCGCGCGGACCTGATCGCGAACGCCGGCTACACGCAGAACGCCGATGTCGTCATATTCCAGGAGGCGTTCGACAACGCCGCGTCCGACCGGCTGCTCGGCAACGTCAAGGGCCGCTACCCGTACCAGACGCCCGTTCTCGGCCGCTCCACCAGCGGCTGGGACCGCACCGAGGGCGCGTACAGCTCCTGGACCCCGGAGGACGGCGGTGTCGCCGTCGTCAGCAAGTGGCCGATTCTGGAGAAGGTGCAGCATGTCTACGCGGACGGCTGCGGCGCCGACTACTACTCCAACAAGGGCTTCGTGTACGTCGTCCTGAACGTGAACGGCACCCGCGTGCACATCGTCGGCACCCACACCCAGGCCGACGACTCCTCCTGCGGCTCCGGCGCGGCCGCGAGCATCCGGCACGGCCAGGACCAGGAGATCGACGCCTTCCTCGACGCCCGCAACATCCCCGCCGCCGAACCCGTCATCATCGCCGGCGACCTCAACATCGACGCGCACGGCGGCGACTATCCGGGCCTGCTCGCGGACCTCGACGCGGCGGCCCCCGACGCCAACCCCGGCCCCGCCGACAGCTTCGACCCCGTCACCAACTCCGTCGCCCGGGACCGCTACCCGAACGACCCGGGGCAGCGCCTGGACCACGCACTGCTGCGCAACGGCCATGCCCGGCCGGCCCACTGGAACAACCGCGTCGTGGACGAGCACTCGCCGAAGTGGTCCGTATCCAGTTGGGGCACCACGTACTCGTACACCGACTACTCCGACCACTACCCGCTGGTCGCGGGCGACGTGTAGCCGGCAACTCCTCTCCAGGGGCGGAGAAGTGGGTGCGGCGGCGGGAAAACCAGTTGTGCGGACCATCCACGGCCGTCACGCTGGGTAATCAACACCCGCCGCTCCACTCACCGTCCCGGAGAGCCCGCACCGTGCAGTCCGCCATCACCGTCACGCCCACCCGCATACCCGAGCTGCTGCTCGGGCTGGCCACCGTGCGTCCGGTGTTCCTCTGGGGTGCGCCCGGGATCGGCAAGTCCTCCCTGGTCAGGGCCTTCGCCGAGTCGCTCGGTCTGGAGTGCGTCTCGCTGCTGGGCACCCAGCTCGCCCCCGAGGACCTGATCGGTGTTCCGCAGATCCACGACGGGCGGACGCGCTTCTGCCCGCCCGAGGCCATCGCGCGCGACGAGCCGTACTGCCTGTTCCTGGACGAGCTCAACGCGGCGACGCCCGATGTCCAGAAGGCCTTCTACTCGCTGATCCTGGACCGCCGGATCGGCTCCTACGAGCTGCCCGCGGGCTCCATCGTCATCGGCGCGGGCAACCGGTCCACCGACAACGCGCTCGCTCGCCCGATCGCGTCCGCGCTCATCAACCGCCTCACCCACGTCCACCTGCAGGCCTCCGCGAAGGACTGGCTGGTGTGGGCGGGCGAGAACGACATCCACCCCTGGGTGGTGGAGTACCTCACCGACCGGCCCGACCACCTGTGGTCGAAGGCGCCGAAGACCGAGGAGGCGTTCTCCACCCCGCGCTCATGGCACATGCTCTCCGACGCGCTGCACTCCTTCGGCCCGACGCTCGACGAGGACACCCTCAAGGTCATCACGCACGGCACGCTCACCCCCGCGCACGCCGTCTCCTTCTGCGGCTACGCGAAGATCGTCCGCAACGCCTACGGGCTCGACGCGATCCTCAAGGGCGACGCCCCCTGGCCGCGCCGAATCGAGGACCGCGATCTGCTGTACTACCTCGCCGACGCGTTCCGCGGCCGGCTCGCCAAGGAGCTGCCGGCCCGCAAGGAGCACGCCTCCGCCGCCGTCCGGCAGACCGCCTTCCGGTCCAAGGCGCTGCTCGTGCAGCTCGCGGAGATCTCCGTCGAGGTCGCCCAGACCGTCATCGCGGACGACATCGACGGCAATCCCGTGCTGCCCGCCTGGTTCCTCGTCGAGGCCGCCCGCGACATGCCGCGGCTGGTCGAGGCGCGCCGGTGAAGGCCCGCGCCAAGAAGCCCGACAAGCAGCGGGATCTTGCCGACGCGGCGTATCTGCAGGCGTGTTCTGTCATCTCGGCGCACCCCGCGCTGTCCGCCCTCGATGTCGCGTTCTGCCGGGACCCCACCTGCAAGCACCGCCCGGAGCACGGCCTGGCCCTGGTCGACTCCAGCGGCACCGTCCACGCCCACCCGTACCGCCGGGCCGACCCGGCCGCGTGGGCCTGGGCGCTGGCGCACTGCCTGCTGCACCTCGGCTTCGGCCATGTGCCGGCCGCCACCGGGCCGCGCCAGCAGCCGGACGTGTACGACCTCACCGCCCGTTGCGTGGTCGTCAACCGCTTCCTGGCCGTGATGCCCGTCGGGGAAACGCCCGAACACCTGCCGCGCAGCTGGCCGGACGGCGACGAGGACAAGCTCGCCGAGCGCTTCCGCCGTGACGGCATCCCGCCCGCCTACACCGACTGCGGCACCGCCGGCCCCGGCGAACCCGACCAGTTGCTCACCGAGTGGAGTGCCTGGCGCGGCGCCCTGCCGGACTGGAGCAACGCGCTCGCGCACGCCCTGACCCGTACGGTGTCCGCCGCGATGGACATGGCGGGCGGCCGCCGCGACAGCCTCACCGGAGCCCGCCTGGAGCAGCGGCCCTGGGAGCGCGCGCTCAACTGGTTCGTGTCCTCGTACCCGCTGCTGGGCGGGATCGCCGCGGGCATGACGCTCGTCGCCGACGCCGAACTCGCCCGCGCGCACGGCATATCCATCGCCGCGGTCAGCGCCGAAGCGGCCGAGATCTACATCAACCCGCTGATCAGCCACACGGACGAGGAGTGGCGCTTCATCCTCGGCCACGAGATGCTGCACGCCGCCCTGCGGCACGGTGAGCGCTGCGGCGGCCGCGACCCGTACCTGTTCAACGTCGCCGCCGACTACGTCATCAACGCCTGGCTGGTCGAGATGGACGTCGGCGACATGCCCGCCGGTCTCCTGCACGACCCCGAGCTCAAGGGCCTGTCCGCCGAGGAGGTCTACGACCGCATCGCCACCGACCTGCGCCGGATGCGACGGCTGGCGACGCTGCGTGGCAAGGGCAAGGGCGACATCCTCGGTGAGCCGCTGGCCCGACCCGCCCAGCCGGCGGAGTGGGTCGACCTCGACGAGTTCTACCGCCGCGGACTGATGACCGGCTTCGACCTGCACTCGACGCGCGAGCGCGGGCTGCTCCCGGCCGGGCTCGTGGAGGAGATCAACGCGCTCAGCCACCCGCCGCTGGCCTGGGACGCCCAACTCGCCCGCTGGTTCGACGAGTACGTCCCGCGTCCCGAACCCGTCCGCTCCTACGCCCGCCCCTCCCGCCGCCAGTCGTCCACCCCCGACATCCCGCGCGCCGGCCGGTACTTCCCGCCGGAGGAGGTGGCCCGCTGCACCTTTGGGGTCGTCCTCGACACCTCGGGATCCATGAGCACCACGCTGATAGGCAAGGCGCTGGGCGCCATCGCCTCGTACGCGGCGGCCCGCGACGTGCCCGCCGCCCGCGTCGTCATGTGCGACGCGGCGGCGCACGACGCGGGCTACGTGCCGGTCGCGGACATCGCCGGCCGGGTCCGTATCCACGGGCGCGGCGGCACCGTGCTCCAGCCCGCCCTGGACCTCCTGCACCGCGCGGACGACTTCCCGCCGACCGCCCCCGTCCTGATCATCACCGACGCCGAGTGCGACGTGCTGCGCCCGCGGCGCGAGCACGCGTACCTCGTACCGCGCGGCGCGGTGCTCCCGTTCGTCCCGAAGGGTCCGGTCTTCCGGATGGTGTGACACGTCGGCGGGCCGTGAAATGTGGTGCGGTGCGGGGGACGGGGCGGCAGACTCGGCCGGATGGAGACGTATCTGATCGGTGGCGGCTGGAACGAAGCCGCCGCGCCCCTGGTGTACGGGCCGTTCCTCGCCGCGGCGGGCCCCGACCCGGTCGTGGCGTGCCTGCTGATCGACGAGGGTGTCGGGGCGGCCGACTTCGGCCGGTACGAGGCGGCGCTGCGCACCGTGGCGCCCTGCCGGCCGTACCCCGTGCTGGTGCCGCCCGGCGGGGAGCTGGACCCCTCCGCACTGGACGGGGCGGCCGCGGTGCTGGTCTGCGGCGGTCTGACCCCCGCCTACGGCGATGTCGTCGCCGCGCACGCGGACCTGCTGCGGTCGATCCCCTACGCGGGCTTCTCGGCGGGCGCGGCCGTCGCCGCGGACCTGGCGCTGGTCGGCGGCTGGCTCTCGGGCGGGATCCCGGTCTGCCCGGAGGAGACCGCCGAGGACCTCGACGAGATCACCCTGCGGCCGGGGCTCGGCCTCGTCCCGTGCACCGTCGAGGCCCATGCGGCCCAGTGGGGAACCCTGGCCCGCCTCATCGAGACGGTGGCCCGCGGCGACGTCGCGGTGGGCGTCGCCATCGACGAGAACACACTGCTCACGGTGGAGGACGGCCGCTGCACGGTCGACGGCCTCGGCCGGGTCCATCTGGTGCGCGCGGGTGAGGCGACGACCGTACGGTCCTACCGGGCAGGAGAGACGTTCACGCTGTAGGCGACGCGGTTACCGGCCCGCGGACATGACGATGGCGGCACCCGTTCGGGTGCCGCCATCGGATCACGTTCTCAGTTGACTGCCTCGGGGTCCGGGCCAATGCGGTTGCCCGCGTCGAGGCCGGCGAGGGCCGCCATGTCGGCGGCGGTCAGCTCGAAGTCGAAGACATCGATGTTCTGCTGGATCCGGGACGGCGTCACGGACTTGGGGATCACGACGTTGCCGACCTGGAGGTGCCAGCGCAGGACGACCTGCGCCGGGGTGCGGCCGTGCCGCCCGGCGATCGTGCCGATCACCGGTTCGTCCAGCAGGCCCTTGCCCTGGCCGAGCGGGGACCACGCCTCGGTGGCGATGCCGTGCTCGGCGTGGAAGGCGCGCAGCGGGGCCTGGGCGAAGTCCGGGTGCAGCTCGACCTGGTTGACGGCCGGGACGACCGAACCCTCGTCCAGGACCCGGCGCAGCTGGGCCGGGCCGAAGTTGGAGACGCCGATGGCCTTGGCACGGCCGTCCGCGTGGATCTTCTCCAGGGCGCGCCAGGTGTCGGTGTACAGGTCGCGGGCCGGCGTCGGCCAGTGGATCAGGTACAGGTCGACGTAGTCCAGGCCCAGCTTGGCCAGCGAGTCGTCGACGGCCGCGAGGGCCTTGTCGAAGCCGTGTGCGGAGTTCCAGACCTTCGTCGTGATGAAGAGTTCCTCGCGCGGCACAGCGGAGGCGGCGATCGCCTTGCCGGTGCCCTCCTCGTTGCCGTAGATCGCGGCGGTGTCGATGCTGCGGTACCCGGCCTCCAGCGCGGTGGAGACAGCGGCCGTGGCCTCGTCGTCCCCCACCTGCCAGACACCGAAACCGAGCTGCGGCATCCGGACGCCGTTGTTGAGGGTGATGAAGGGGACCTGGCTGCTCACGAGCGGCGATCCTAACGTTGACGTACAGGGTTCTCCGTGCAACCACGCCCTCCGGACCCCCATTCCCGCTCACCGGAAACGTTTCCGGGGACGTTGCCCGGAACGTTGCCGGGGACGTTTCCTGCCCGGAAACTTGCCGGGTACGCCGACCCATCGGGACCCACCAGTCAGGCCGTCGTCCCCAGATAGGCGTCACGCACCGCCGGATCGGCTCTGACCTGCGCGGGGCTGCCCTGCGCGAGCACCGTCCCGAGGTCCAGGACGACGACGCGGGCGCACAGCTCCATCACGAAGGCCACGTTGTGCTCGACCAGCAGCACCGCGCACCCCTCCTGCGCGGCGAGCCGCCGCACGACATCGGCGAGCTGCTCGCGTTCCTCACCCGACATCCCCGAGGCGGGCTCGTCCAGCAGCAGCACCCGGGGCGGGTCCGCCAGCGCGCGGGCGACCTCCACCATCCGGGCCTGGCCGACCGGGAGCGTTCCCGCGTAGGCCGACCGCAGCTCGTACAGACCGCACTGGCGCAGCACCTCCTCGGCCCTCGACCGCCGCACCCGCTCCCGCGACCGGCGGGACGGCGCCGACACCAGATCGGCCGCGAGACCGCCTCCTCCGCCGTCCCACTCCTGGGCGACGACGAGGTTGTCGGTGACGGTGAGCTGCCCGAAGAGCTGCTGCCGCTGGAACGTGCGGCGCAGGCCGTGTCGGGCCCGCCAGACGGGAGAGCGGCCGGTGATGTCCCGGCCGTCGAGCAGCACCCGGCCCTCGTCGGGGCGGCGGATGCCCGAGACGGCGTCGAAGAACGTCGTCTTCCCCGCGCCGTTCGGGCCGATCAGCCCGCACACCTCGCCCGCGCGGACACCGAGGCCGACCCCGTCCAGGGCGCGGACGCCGCCGAACCGCACACCGATGCCGTCCGCCCGCAACACCTCACCCGTCATGGCTGGACCACCTCCCCCTCCATGTCGGCGTTCCCTGGCGGGCTGCCGTTGTCCGCCGACGCCGCGATGCCGAGGTACGCCTCGGTGAGCCGGTCCGTCTCCACCTCCGCGCGCGGGCCGCACCACGACACCACGCCGGACGACAGATACGCGACGGTGTCGGCGAGGCCGAGCACCTCCGCCGCCTTCTCCTCGACGAGCAGCAGCGCGGTACCCGCCGCGCGCAGTTCGGTGAGTACGGCGAAGACCTCGTCGACGACGCGCGGGGCGAGACCCAGCGAGGGTTCGTCGGCGACCAGGACCTTCGGCGGTCGCTGCAGCAGCGGGGCCAGCGCCAGCATCTGCTGTTCGCCGCCCGACAGCGACCCCGCGACGACCCCGCGCCGCGCCGCGAGCTGCGGGAAGCGGTCGTAGACCTGCCCGCGCGCAGCCCGGTCGGACAGATACAGCGTCAGATTCTCCTCGATGGTCAGCGCGGCGAAGATCCCACGGCCCTCGGGGGCGAGCAGGATTCCCCCGCGCGAGCGCTGGACCGGGCCTTCCCGGGTGCCGTCCCTGCCGTGCGTCAGCACGGTGCCCCGCGCGGGCGCGACCATCCCGGCGGCGACCCGGCAGATGGTGCTCTTGCCCGCCCCGTTGGGACCGAGCAGCGCCAGGATCTCACCGGATCTGACGGTCAGATCCACCCCGTGCAGGACGGATGCGCCGTCGTATCCCGCGTGGACGCCACGCAGTTCGAGCGCGGGCGGCCCACCGGAGGAAGGGGGCGGCACGAACGGGCGGCGCGGTGTGGCCGGGATCGGAAAAACACCGGCTGCGGGCTGCTCCGTTCGGGTCACCCGCTCCGCCCGCCGCCTGCGCAGCCGCACGGATATCGCCGCGCAGTAGCCGTCCGGGTCGTTGGCGAGGGCCAGGCCGGCCAGGCCGAAGAGGATGACCGGCAGGTGTGCGGAGTCGGTGACATAGGTCTGGAAGAGGTGCGGGACGATCGCGAAGACCAGCCCGGCGACCACCGCGAACTGCGGCCGCCGCAGCCCCGCGGCGACGACCACCGCCAGCCAGACCAGGCCCGTCAGCGCGGTGAAGTCCGTCGCGGTGATCCGGGTGTTGTAGGAGGCGTACATGACCCCGCCGAAGCCCGCGAGCCCCGCGGACAGCGCGAAGAGCACCAACTTCGTACGGACCACCGAGACCCCGGACGCCATCGCGGCGGCGGGCGCCGACCGCACCGCCAGGACGGCGCGGCCCGTCGCCGAGCCGCGCAGCGCGCTGAGCGCAGCGACGACCGCGCACAGCAGCACGATCAGGGCGACACCCATCGCCCGGTCGTCGCCCAGGTCGACCGGGCCCAGCACCGGGCGCGGGATCGGCCACCCCGCGTCGCCGTTGCGCAGCCAGCCCAGTTGGAACAGCACCTGGTCGGAGAGGAAGGCCAGCGCGAGTGTGGCGAGGGCCAGGCTGCGCCCTCCCAGCCGCAGAGCGGGCAGCGCCACCAACGCGCCGAGCACCGCGGCGACGCACGTCCCGGCGGCGGCCGCCGCGACGAACGGCCAGCCGTGGCTCATCAGCAGACCGGCCACCAGTGCGGCGCCGGTCACGAACGTGGCCTGGGCGAGGCTCACCATCGCGCCGAGCCCGGTGACGAGGGTGAACGAGACGAACACCAGGGAGATCGCGAGCCCTTGAGCGAGCAGACCGCTCCAGAACGGGGTGGTGACGGTGTAGAAGGCGACGGCGAGCAGCGCGGCGGCCGCCGTCCAGGGCCCCCAGCGCCGCGCCCAGGACGCCCCCGCCAGATAGTCGGGGGTGGTGACGTCCGCCGCGGCCGTGCCCGCCGCGCGCTGCCGCCGGGCCATCAGCAGCAGTCCCGCGAAGAGCAGGAAGAACGGAACAGCGGTACGGAATCCGGTGATCCGGTCCGCGAAGGAGGCGTAACCGGCGGCCAGGTTCTGCAGGACGCCGAGGGCGAGGCCGCCCGCGAACGCGAGCGGGATCGACGCGAAGCGGCCGAGGACGGCGGCGGTCGCGGACACGAAGAGGAAGAGCGTGTAGTCGTGCGCGGACAGACCGAGCAGCGGGGTGGCGAGCACCCCGGCGAGTCCGGCCAGCGCCGAGGAGAGCATCCAGGCGATCGACGACAGCCGGTCCGCGCTGATCCCGCGCAGCTCGGTCAGTGACCGGTTGTCGACGGCCGCGCGCAGCCGCAGGCCCAGGGTGGTGTGCCGGAGCAGGACCCACAGGCCGAGGGCGACGACGGCCGTGGTGATCCAGGTGATCAGCTGGTCGGAGTCGACGCCCACCCCGTCCACGAGCTGCCAGGACGTCGCCGGGCTCGGCCCGACGCCGGGCAGCCCGAACTGGTTCTCGGCGGGCTGCACGGAAATGCCCGCGTCCCGCAGGAGTTCCACCGCCCACAGCCCGGCCGCGGGCAGCGCGACGAGCAGGCCGATGGTCGCCACGATCTGCGCGGTCTCCCCGGCCTTCGCCAGCTTCCGGAACATCGTCCGGTCCAGCGCCCACCCGGTGGCCGGTGCGACGATCAGGACCAGCAGCAGCGCCGCCGGGACGGCCGGCCAGCCGAAACCGGAGTGCAGCTCGTAGTAGCCCAGCGCGCACAGATACGCGGTGGCGCCGTGCGCGAAGTTGAACAGGCCCGAGGCGGAGTACGACAGGACGAGTCCCGTTGCCAGCAGCGCGTAGAGCGCGCCCGACACCAGACCGCTCAGTACGAAGCCCAGCAGGTCTCCCATGGCCACTGCCTTCCGCGGTCGCTCGTGACTACGTGACTACCTGAGGAGGTGGTGCAGGCCTTACTTGAACGGGATGGCGGGGTAGCACTTGAAGGGCACGGCGACCTCGTACGTCCCGCCCTTGAGCCGTACCAGGCTGCCGCAGCCGAAGCCCTGGGTGTGTCCCTTGGGGAAGCTCCGGTCACCCGCCGGGCTGCCGGTGTCCGCGAAGCTGTCGGCCGCCTTCTGGAAGGTGGCGGTGGTGAGGTCGCGGCCGGTCTTCTTCGCGATGGCCAGGAAGAGGTCGGCCGACAGATAGCCGGTCATCATGTGGAGGTTGGGGCGGACATCGGCGCCGCCGACCTTCCGCACGTCCTTCAGGAACTGCGCGATGGCCGGGCTCGTCGACTCGAAGGGCTCGAACTGCACCAGGACGTAGACGCCGTCGAGCGCCTGCGCGGAGGTGGCCTTGGCGAGCAGCCCGGGGTCGTAGTCGGTGGGGTCGGAGAGCGCGCCGTGGAACCCGGCGCGCTTGAGGGCGGTGAACAGCCCGATGTTCTGCGGGGTCTGCATCACGGAGACGACCGCGTCCGGTGCCTTGCCGCCGTTGCTCTTCAGGATCTCGCCGGTGTACGCGGACCAGTCGCTCGGCGCGGCGGCGGCCGGGACCGAGGCCTTGGCGTACGTCACCTTGAAGCCGGCGGCCGTGAAGCCCTGGGTGTAGGTCCTGATGCCGAACTTGCCGGCGTCGCTGTCGGCGGCGATCAACGCCACGCTGCGGTCCTTGGCCCCGCCGAGCGCCTGGGCCAGACCCTCGGGCCAGGACTGGGTGATGGTGCCGCCGGGGCTCGGTACCAGGCAGCCGTTGAAGCCGTAGGTGGTGGCGGGCCCGCAGAAGGCGGGCAAGGTGCCCCAGCCGAAGACCGGCACCTTCTGCTGCTGGAGGAAGTCGGCGCCGGAGAAGGTGACCGAGCTCATCGGCACGACGGTGAAGACCTTGTCCTGCTGGACGAGCTTGCGGGCGGCGGCCAGGTTGCGGCTGGGGTCCTGACCGTCGTCCTCCGCGCCCAGGTAGTCGATCTTCCGGCCGTTGACGCCGCCCTCGTCGTTGGCGCGCTGGAAGCGGGCCTTGGCCCCGAGATCGGTGTCGGCCTTGCTGTACCCGCTCGACGAGGTCTTGGAGACGATGCCGCCGACCGTGATCGAGTCGTCGGTGACACCCCGGGCGGAGGCGCCGGCCTTGTCCTGCGGGGAGGTGCCGGTGGAGGCGGAGTTGCAGGCGGTGGCGAGCAGCAGCGAGGCCGCGGCTGCGGCGAGGAAGCGGATCGGTCGCGACACGTCAGGATCCCTCCGGAGCCGGATGAGTTCCTGCATTCTGCGGTTGACCTGACGGTCCGTCAATGAATAATCCAACATCATGTGACGATCCATCAGATATGGATCGGCTCCCGGGCCGGTGCCCCGGCGACACCCCAGCGGTTCCCCGGCCGGCGTTCAGGACGGAAGCTGTCAGCCCCGGTAGAGCGCCTCGATCTCCTCCGGGAACGCCTTCTCGATCGCCTTCCGCTTCAACTTCAGCGACGGCGTCAGCAGCCCGCGCTCCTCGGAGAACTGGGCGGCCAGGATCCGGAACGTACGGATCGACTCGGCCTGCGAGACCAGGGTGTTGGCGGCGACCACCGCCCGCCGGATCTCGGTCTCCAGATCCGGGTCGTGGACCAGTTCCGCGTCCGGCAGCCGCGGCTTGCCGCGCATCGTCAGCCAGTGCCCGACGGCCTCCGGGTCGAGCGTCACCAGCGCGGCGATGAAGGGCCGGTTGTTGCCGACCGCCACGCACTGCGCGATCAGCGGATGGGACCTGACCCGGTCCTCCAGCCCGACCGGCGAGACACTCTTGCCGCCGCTGGTGACCAGGATCTCCTTCTTGCGGCCGGTGATGGTCAGATAGCCGTCCTCGTCGAGCGCGCCGATGTCGCCGGTCGCCAGCCAGCCGTCACCGAGCACCTCGGAGGTGGCCCGCGGGTTGTTGAGATACCCCTGGAAGATCTGACCGCCGCTCAGCCAGATCTCGCCGTCCTCCGCGATGTGCACGGTGGTGCCCGGCACCGGCTGCCCGACCGTGCCGAACCGGGTCTGCTCGGGCGGGTTGGCGGTCGCGGCGGCGGTGGTCTCGGTGAGCCCGTACCCCTCGTAGATCGTCACCCCAGCGCCGCTGAAGAACAGCCCGAGCCGTCTTTCCATCGCCGAACCGCCGGAGATCGCGTGCCGCACCCGCCCGCCGAGCGCGTCCCGCACCTTGCTGTAGACGAGCTTGTCGTAGATCTGGTGCTGCATCCGCAGGGCGGCGCTCGGGCCGTGGCCGGTGCCGAACGCCTTGGCCTCCAGCGCCTCCGCGTACCGCACCGCGATCTCCACCGACTTGTCGAACGGGCCGAGCTTCCCGCTCGCCTCCGCCTTGCGGCGGGCCGCCTGGAAGACCTTCTCGAAGACGTAGGGGACGGCGAGGACGAACGTCGGACGGAAGACGGCCAGGTCCGGCAGCAGGTCGGCGGCGGTCATGCTCGGCTGGTGCCCGAGCCGGATCCGGTGCCGGATGCACGCCACTTCGACCATCCGCCCGAAGACGTGCGCGAGCGGCAGGAAGAGCAGCGTGGACGGCTCCTCGCCGGGCTTGTTCGCGAAGACCGTCTCCCAGCGGGCCACCACGTTGTCCGCCTCGGCCATGAAGTTGCCGTGGCTCAGCACACAGCCCTTGGGCCGGCCGGTGGTGCCCGAGGTGTAGATGATGGTGGCCGTAGCGTCCGGGGTGACCGCGAGCCGGTGCCGGTCGATCACCTCGTCGCCGATGTGGGTGCCGGCCGCGGCGAGCTCCTCGATGCAGCCGGCGTCGAGCTGCCACAGCCGGTTCAGCTGCGGCAGTTCGTCGACGGCTGCACCGATTGTCATCGCATGGTCCTCGTGCTCCACCACGCAGGCGACCGCGCCCGAGTCGTGCAGCATCCAGCGCACCTGGTCCAGGGAGGACGTCGGGTACACGGGGACCGACTGGGCGCCGATGGTCCACAGCGCGAAGTCGAAGATCGTCCACTCGTAGCGGGTGCGGGACATGATCGCGACGCGGTCGCCGAAGCGCACCCCGTTGGCGAGCAGGCCCTTCGCGACCGCCACCACCTCGTCGCGGAACTCGAGCGCGGTCACGTCGTTCCACTGCCCGTCCGTCCTGCGGCCGAGCACAACCTGGTCCGGGTGATCGGCAGCATTGTTGAACACGGCGTCCGCCAGTCCTCCGACCTGGGGCGCCGTGGCCATCGGGGGAACGGTGAAGTCGCGCACTTTTGTGCTCCTCGGGCCGCTTGGGCCTGTCCGGCGGGCGGGCCGTAAGCTACCTGATCCTTCGAGCGGGCGGGAAGGCTTGGTACGCACCAGTATTTCGGACGTCTGTGCTGGTAGGGCACTGGTTCCCGGTCGTCGCAAGGGAGAACGGCCGAGGGCCGGACCCCCGAAGGTTGTCCGGCCCCACCCGATCCTCACCAAATCTGCGCCAACCGGTTACCGCCGCTCTACAGCGGAAGCCGGTGCGCGACCCGCATCCCGGACCGACCGCGGACCGGGCGTCCCAGCCGAGGTTTCGCCGGCCGCACCTTCGCCGGGCGTCGCTCCCGCCGGAGCGGGCACCGCGGGCCGGACCGCCGGGGTCCGTACGAGGAGCAGCACCACGATGCCCGCCAGCACCCCGATGACGCCGGCCACGACGGCCGCCGTGCTCAGCCCGGACGCGAAGGCCGAGTGCAGCGCGTGGTCCATGGCCGCCCGCTTCCCGGCCGGCGTCCCGCCCAGTACGCCCTGGGCGCCGCCGCCCGCGAGCGCCCGCGCCGTGCCGTGCGCGTCGGGCACCTCGCGGCGCAGCGAGGTCTCCATCCGCGCGGCGACGATCGTGCCGAAGACCGCGACCCCGAGCGCGTAGCCGAGCTGGCGGAAGGTGTTGACCGCGCCGCTGGCCATGCCCGCGCGGTGCGGCGGTACGGAGGCGAGCGCCGCGCCCGCCACCGCGGGGTTGACGAGTCCGACCCCGACGCCGGCCACCAGCAGCCCGGCGGTGAGCGAAGCCCAGCCGGAACCGGCGTCCAGCAGGCTCTGACCGAACGCGCCCAGCCCGATCAGTACCAGCCCGATCCCGATCACCAGCCGGTACGGGGCGCCGTGCAGGAACTTGCCGCCCAGCGCGGCCGTGACGAACCCCGCCGCCGCCAGCGGGACCAGCACCAGGCCGCCGAGGACCGGGCTCAGGCCCAGCAGCGTCTGCAGCCAGATGGAGGTGTACGGCAGGAACCCGAACGCGGCGGCGTTGAGCGCCAGCGCGCCGACCATCACCCCGACGAACGAGGCGTTGCGGAACAGGCTCAGATCGAGCAGCGGATGCGTCGACCGGCGCTCGACCGCGATGAACAGCCCGAGTGCCGCGACCGCCGCGAGCAGCGTCCCGATGGTGCGTCCCGAACCCCAGCCGACCGCGTCGGCCCGGATCACCGCGTAGGTGGCCAGACCCGCGAAGAGCGTGAAGGTGGCCGTGCCCGCCCAGTCGATGCGGTGTCCGGCGCCTTCCCTGCGCGATTCGGGGACCACCTTGAGCGTGAGCCACACCGCCGCGAGGCTGACCGGCAGATTGACGAAGAAGATCCAGCGCCAGTCGAACCCCTGGGTGAGCAGACCGCCCACGATCGGGCCCAGCGCCGCCGCGCCGCCGCTGACCGCGCCCCACACACCGAGCGCCACCGACCGGTCCCTGCCCTGGTAGACGGCGGCCAGCAGGGAGAGCGTGGTCGCGAACATCGCGGCCGCGCCGATCCCCTGGACCGCGCGCATCGCGACCAGCACCGTGGTGTTCGGCGCCAGACCGCAGGCGAGCGAGGCGGCCGCGAAGACGACCGTCCCGGCCACGTACATCTTCCGCCGGCCCACCACGTCCGCCGCGGATCCGGCGCCGATCAGCAGGGCGGCGAGCGCCAGCGCGTAGATGTCGATGACCCACTGCAGGTCCGACAGGGACGCGCCGAGCGAGCTGGTGATGTCGGGCAGCGCGACGATCACGATCGTGACGTCGAGCAGCAGCATGAACGTACCCAGACAGACCGCTACCAGCGGTCCCCACTTACGCATCGTGATTCCTCGTTCTCTTCGGTTCTCCCGGTCCGGCGCCCGTTGACCCCGTGACTCGCCCTACGATCGATATCGGCGGACGCATTCACCAGCCATGGCTGACCAAGCGTCGCTTTCCGACATCAAGGAGGGCTTGAGCGGTGGATTCTCCTTCCTTCGACGAGCTGGACCTCAAGCTGATCCAGGCGCTGCAGATCGACGGCCGGGCGCCCTTCAGCCGGATCGCCGCCGTCCTCGGCGTCTCCGACCAGACGGTCGCCCGTCGCTTCCGCAGGCTGCACGCCGGCGGCGCGCTGCGGGTGGTCGGCGTGGCCGACGCCGAACGGCTCGGCCGCACCAGCTGGCTGCTGCGGCTGCGCTGCGCGCCCGACGCGGCGGAGCCCATCGCCCGGGCCCTCGCCCGCCGTCCCGACACCAAGTGGATCGGACTGACCTCCGGCGGCACGGAGTTGGTCTGCGTCGCCGAACCCCGCACCCGGGACGACCACACGGCGCTGATGCTCGGCAAACTCCCGCGCACGCCCAGCATTCTGGAGATCAGCGCCCTGTGCCTGCTGCACACCTTCTACGGCGGCCCGCTGGGCTGGTTCGCCAAGGGCGAGGGACTGGCCCCGGCCGAGGTCGAGGCCCTCACCCCGCCGCCGACCGACCCGTTCACCGACCCGATCACGCTCGACGCCGAGGACGAGCTGCTGATCGACGCGCTGGGCCGCGACGGCCGGGCCACCTACCCCGAACTCCAGCAGCTCACCGGGTTGTCGGAATCGGCCGCCAAACGGCGGCTGGAACACCTGCGCCGGATCGGGGCGCTCTTCATCGACGTCCAGTTCGACGCGGAACAGCTCGGTTACCACGCCCACGCCGTGCTCTGGCTGACCGTGCGACCGTCGGCCCTGTCGGACGTCGGACAGGCGCTTTCCGAGCACATTGAGGTGGCGTTCGCCTGCGCGACCACCGGCTCGTCGAACCTCTTCGCCGCCATCCTCTGCCGCGACACCGCGCACCTCTACCGCTACCTCAGCGAGAAGATCGGCGCGCTCGACGGCGTCCGGCACGTCGAGACCGCGCCCACGCTGCGTCGCGTCAAGCACCTGGCGTACGAGGAGCGGCGGCGCTGAGCCGATCTCGCGCAGCCGGCGGCAGCGCGGGCCCGCACGCTCACACCGGCCGGTGCAGCCGCTCGCCGCCCTCCAGGATCGCGGCGGCCAGCGCGTCCGCGGCGTCGGCCGCGGCCGACGCCGAGCCGCGCCGGCGGCCGTGCAGCAGGACGAACTCGACGCCGCCGAGCACCGGCAGGCCCGCCCGGGACGGGACGGGGGCCAGGCCGGGCGGGATCAGGCCCTCGGCGTGCACCATCACGCCGAGGCCGGCGAGCGCCGCGGCGGTCAGCCCGCTCAGGGAGCGGCTGGTGCAGGTGATCCGCCAGGCGCGGCCCTGCCGGCCGAGCACGTCCAGGGCACGGGCCCGGGTGATGCCGGGCGGCGGATAGACGATCAGCGGCACCGGCCGGTCGGGATCGAGCCGGAGCCGCCGGCCCTCGGCGGCGATCCACACCAGCTTGTCGCGCCAGACGAGCTGCCCCGGCCCGCCCTCGCCGAGCCGCTTGGCGAGCACCAGGTCGAGATGGCCGGCCCCCAGCCGTTCGTGCAGGGTGCCGGAGAGCTCGACGGTCAGCTCCAGGTCCACTTCGGGGTGGTCGCCGCGGAAGCTCTCCAGGATCTCCGGCAGCCGCGGCGTGGCCAGATCCTCCGAGACGCCGAAGCGCAGCCGCCCGCGCAGCCGGGTGCCCGCGAACCAGCCGGCGGCCCGTTCGTTCGCCTCCAGGATGGTGCGGGCGAAGCCGAGCATGGCCTCCCCGTCCTCGGTCAGACCGACGCTGTGGGTGTCGCGGGAGAAGAGCCGCCGCCCGGTGGCCTCCTCCAGTCGGCGCACCTGCTGGCTCACGGTGGACTGCCGCAGGCCCAGCCGCCGGGCGGCCTGGGTGAAGCTCAGGGTCTGCGCGACGGTCAGGAACGTCTTCAACTGCGCGGGGTCGTACACAGCGCAAGGTTATCGCGGAACGTGATAACAGTCAGAACGGCCAGAGGGATTCCCGATCACCATGATCAGGAGGAGGCTGGAGAGGCAACCCGCCCGCCCCGAGGGGTCGGGCCGTGTCCGGCCGCACCACGAAGCAGGAGCAATGCGCCGCCCCACGTACCCCGCCTGGCTCCCGGTCGATCCGTTCATCGCGGCACTCCTCGGCACCGTCCTGCTGGCAGCGCTGCTGCCTGCCACCGGCGGCGCCGCCACCGCCGCGGGCGGAGCGACCGACGGCGCGGTCGCGCTGCTCTTCTTCCTCTACGGTTCGCGGCTGTCGACCCGCGAGGCCGTCGACGGCCTCAAGCACTGGCGGTTGCACCTCACCGTGCTCGCCTGTACCTTCGCGCTCTTCCCGCTGCTCGGACTGGCCGCCCGCGGCCTCGTCCCGTTCGCCCTGTCGCCGCAGCTGTACACCGGACTGCTCTTCCTGTGCCTGCTGCCCTCCACCATCCAGTCCTCGATCGCCTTCACCTCGATCGCCCGCGGCAACGTGGCCGCCGCCATCTGCGCCGGCTCGTTCTCCAGCCTGATCGGCGTCCTCCTCACCCCGCTGCTGGCCGCAACTCTGCTCGGTGGTGGCGGCGGGGTCTCGGCGGACTCGGTGCTCGACCTCGCGCTGCGCCTCCTCGCGCCGTTCCTCGCCGGGCAACTGCTGCGCCGCTGGACCACCGGCTTCCTGACCCGGCACAAGAAGGCCCTCGGCTATGTCGACCGGGGCTCGATCCTGCTGGTCGTCTACACCGCGTTCAGCGCGGGGATGGCACAGGGCATCTGGCACCAGGTGACTCCCGTGCGGCTGCTGGAGCTGCTCGTCGTGGAGGCCGTGCTCCTCGCGGCGATGCTCGCCCTGACCTCGTACGGCGCCCGCCGGCTCGGCTTCGACCGCGCGGACCGCGTCACCATCGTCTTCGCGGGATCGAAGAAGAGCCTGGCGTCGGGACTGCCCATGGCCACCGTGCTCTTCGGGGCGCAGGCGGGCCTGACCATCCTGCCGCTGATGCTCTTCCACCAGATGCAGCTGATGGTCTGCGCCGTGATCGCCAAACGCTGGGCGCGGCGGGCCGCCGATCCGGCCCCCGAGCCTGCCCGGGATCCGGCCCCCGAGCCGGTCACTGATGTTCGTCCCCTGGAGATGTCACATTCGCGCGGCCCCGATCCGTCCTACGGGCATGACTGACATCGAGAACACCACCGACAACACCAGCGGGAACAGCGGGACGACGATTCTGCTGGCCGGCGCGACCGGAGTGTTCGGACGGCACATCACCCGCGCGCTGACCGCCGCCGGGTACCAGGTGCTCGGGCTGGGGCGGGGCGCCGGCAACGACGTGACCGCCGACCTGATGGACCGGGAGGGCCTGCTGCGGGCGGTGGCCGGGGTCCGGGCCGATGTGGTGATCCACGCGGCGACGGCGCTGCGCAAGCCGCCCATACGCCACCAGGACATGGCCGCCACCGACGCGCTGCGCATCGAGGGCACCGCCAACCTGCTGGCCGCGGCCCGGGAGACCGGGGCGCGGCGCTTCCTCGCCGAGTCGATGGTCTACGGCTACGGCTACGGGGACCACGGCGAGCGCCCGCTCACCGAGGACGGCGACCTCTTCGCGCCATCCGGAACCGACGCCCGCCTGGAACGGCACCTGGCGGGAATGCGCGTCAAGGAGGAACTGACTCTCGGCGCCGAGGGCATCGAGGGCGTGGCCCTGCGCTTCGGGCTGTTCTACGGCGCGGGCGGCACCGACGCGCTCCTGCCGCTGCTGCGCAGGCGCGCCCTTCCCGTCGCCGCCGACCACGGCCGGGTGGTGCCGTGGGTGAACCTCGCCGACGCGGCCGACGCCGTCGTACTCGCCGTTCGGCACGGCCGGCCGGGCCAGGCGTACAACATCGCGGACGAGCTGCCGATCGGCTTCGCCGGTCAGATAAGGGCCACCGCCGAGGCGTTCGGCCTGCCCAAGCCGCTGACGGTCCCGCTGTGGCTGATGCGCCCGATGTCGTACGCGTACGCCGCGATGGCGACGAACCTGCGGGTCTCCACCGACAAGGCGCGGGCCGAACTGGGCTGGAAGCCGGCCCACCCCACCAGCCACGACGGCCTGGCGGAGCTGGCCCGCGCCAGCAGGTGACCGACGACCCGCGCGGTCAGCGCGGGACGTTCGCGATCGGCAACTCCTAGCGCGGAGTGCGGACGCGGGCGAGTTGCCTGGACTGGGCGACCAACCGTCCCGTGGAGTCCCACACTTCGGCGTCCTCCTCCATGTAGCCGTCCGCGAAGTTGCGCGTCGAGTGGACGACGCGCAGCCAGCCCGGGGCGGGCTTCGCCCGGACGTGCACGGTCAGTTCCAGGGTCGGAGCCCAGCCGCCGATGCCCAGGTCGAAGCTGACCGGGGGCAGCGCGTCCACCGCGAGGAGGAGCAGCAGCGGGTCGGGCTCGCGGCCGTCGGGCATCCGCAGCCAGCCCCGGATGATGCCCCGGCCGGACGGTGCGCCCATCGCCCAGCCGACGGTGTCCGGGTCGAGCCGCAGATCGAGCCGGCTGAGCAGCTCCGCCTGCTCGACGAAGGAGGGCGGCGCCAGTTCGGCGCCGACGCACTTCTCGG
Source organism: Streptomyces sp. NPDC045021 (assembly GCF_056432645.1). Taxonomy (NCBI): domain Bacteria; kingdom Bacillati; phylum Actinomycetota; class Actinomycetes; order Kitasatosporales; family Streptomycetaceae; genus Streptomyces; species Streptomyces sp. NPDC045021. Next base: position 1,376,008 of record NZ_JBWKIQ010000001.1, on the reverse strand, counting down.
GCGGCGGAAGGTTCGGGGGCGTGGCGCTGGTGCGGACGTCGCCGGCCGCGTGGCCGTCCAGGTCGCCGTACGTGGCGATGGCCCGCAGCCGCTCCTCGCCGCCCTGCAGGAGCGAGACGGTGCCGGTGGAGACGGTGCGGCCGCGCCGCAGGGTCTCGGTGCGCAGTTCCGCCGGGCCGGCGGTCGAGGTGGACAGGTAGTAGGCGCTGATGGAGAAGGGGTCGCTGTGGCCGTCCTCCCCGCCGCCCAGTTCCTCCCCGAGCGCGCGTGCCGCGAGCGCCAGCAGCAGACCGCCGTTGATGCCCTTGCCGATGCGCCAGCCGCCGTCGAGGTCGGCATCGAAGACGGACGGCTCCCCGGCCCGCGCCACCACGGCGGTCCCGCGGTCGAACTCGTACCCCTGGTCAGTCATACGATCTGTCACACCGCGCAGCCTAAGGTGCGGCGGGGACCGGCCGGCGCAGGGGGCGCACCCCGCCTGCCGGTCCCCGCCCGTGTGCGCGGACGGCCTCAGCTTCCGTCGGCCGCGGTCCGCAGGATGATCCGGTGCTCACCCGCGTACACGTTCATGGAGGAGCCGCGCAGGAACCCGACCAGCGTCAGTCCCGACTCGGCCGCCAGGTCCACCGCCAGCGACGACGGCGCGGAGACCGCGGCCAGTACCGGGATGCCGGCCATCACCGCCTTCTGGGCCAGTTCGAAGGACGCGCGGCCCGAGACGAGCAGGATCGAGTTCGAGAGCGGCAGCAGATCCTGCTGCAGGGCCCGGCCGACGAGCTTGTCGACGGCGTTGTGCCGCCCGACGTCCTCCCGGACGTCCACCATCTCGCCGTCCGCCGTGAAGAGTGCGGCGGCGTGCAGCCCCCCGGTCCGCTCGAAGACCTGCTGGGACGCCCTGAGCCGGTCGGGGAGGACGGCTAGCAGGTCCGTGCCGATACGGACCGGGGGAGTGTCGTCGATCTTCCAGAGGGCGTTGGTGCGCACGGCGTCCAGGCTGGCCTTGCCGCACAGGCCGCACGAGGACGTGGTGTAGACGTTGCGCTCCAGCGTGATGTCGGGGACGGTCACGCCCTCGGCCAGCCGGACGTCGACGATGTTGTAGGTGTTGGAACCGTCCACCGTGGCGCCCGCGCAGTACACGATGTTCGCGATCTGGTCGGCCCGGCCGATGACGCCCTCACTCGCCAGGAACCCCACGGCGAGTGCGAAGTCGTCGCCGGGGGTGCGCATGGTGATGGCCAGCGACTTGCCGTTCAGCCGGATCTCCAGTGGCTCCTCCGCCACCAGGGTGTCGGCGCGGTGTCCGGCCACGCCGTCCCTGATGCGGAGTACGCGGCGGCGCTCGGTGACCCGTCCCATAGCTGATCAGTCCCGGTTCTGTACATGCTGGAAGCCGAAACGGCCCTTGATACAGAGGTTGCCATGGGTGACCGGGTTGTCGTGCGGCGAGGTCACCTTGACTATCTCGTTCTCCTGGACGTGGAGCGTCAGATTGCACCCCACACCGCAGTATGCGCAGATCGTCGTCGTCTCGGTCTGCGCCTCCTCGTCCCAGGTGCCGGCCGCGCGCATGTCGTACTCGGTCTTGAAGGAGAGCGCTCCGGTGGGGCAGACCTCGATGCAGTTGCCGCAGTACACGCAGGCCGAGTCGGTGAGCGGCGCCTCCTGCTCGACGGCGATGTGGGAGTCGAAACCGCGGCCGGCGACCGCGATCGCGAAGGAGTTCTGCCACTGCTCGCCGCACGCGTCCACGCACTTGTAGCAGAGGATGCACTTGCTGTAGTCGCGGACGTAGAGGTCGTTGTCGACCTTGGCCGGCTGCCCGGCGACGGTCGCGGCATCGGGCCCGAAACGGCCGGGATCCGCGCCGTACTCCGCGATCCACTCGGCCACCCGGGGTGTGGTCGACATGTCGACGGACGAGGCGAGCAGCTCCAGCACCACCTTGCGGCTGTTGCGGGCCCGCGGTGTGTCCGTGCGCACCGTCATGTCCGGCTCGGCCTTGCGGGAGCAGGCGGGGGCCAGGGTGCGCGCGCCCTCGACCTCGACGACACACACCCGGCAGGCGTTCTTCGGGGTGAGCGTGTCGCCCTGGCAGAGCGTCGGGATGTCCTTGCCGGCGGCCGTGCACGCGTCGAGGATCGTCGAGCCCTCCGGAACGCGGACCGGCTCGTCGTCGAGGGTGAACTCGACGATGCGGCGCGGCAGGCCGAGCATGATCGGGGCGGTGGTGCTCGCAGTGGTCGTGGTGGTCATTCGAAGGCTCCCAGCCGGTCGATGGCGGACTCCACGGCATTCCAGGCGGTCTGTCCGAGACCGCAGATCGACGCGTCCCGCATCACCCCTCCGACGTCCCGCAGCAGCGCGACATCGGCCGCCGCCTCGGCGCCCACACGGTCCGCGATCCGGTGCAGCGCCTCCTCCTGGCGTACGGTCCCGACCCGGCACGGCACGCACTGGCCGCACGACTCGTCGCGGAAGAACTCCGCGATCCGCAGCAGGACGCGGGGCAGCCCGACCGTCTCGTCGAGCACCAGGACCACCCCCGAGCCGAGCGTCGTGCCGGCCGCGCGGGTGCCCTCGAAGGTCAGCGGGATGTCCAGCTCGTCGCCCCGGACGAAGCCGCCCGCCGCGCCGCCGAGCAGCACCGCGCGCAGTGTGCGCCCCTCGGGGACACCGCCCGCCAGCTCCAGCAGCTCACGCAGCGTCGCGCCGAACGGCAGCTCGTAGACGCCGGGGCGGCGCACGGTGCCCGAGACGCAGAACAGCTTGGTGCCGGTCGAGGTGCCGGTGCCGGTCGCCGCGTAGGCGGCGGCGCCGTGCTCCAGGATCGGCAGGACGTTGAGCAGCGTCTCGACGTTGTTGACGGCGGTCGGCTTGCCGAACAGCCCCTTCTCGACCGGGAAGGGCGGCTTGCTGCGCGGCTCGCCGCGCCTGCCCTCGATCGAGTTGAAGATCGCGGTCTCCTCGCCGCAGATGTACGCGCCCGCGCCCCGCCGGATCTCGATGTCGAACGCGAAGCCCTGCCCGAGCACGTCGGGACCGAGCAGCCCGCGGCCGCGCGCCTGCCCGATCGCGTGCTCCAGCCGGCGCAGCGCGCGCGGGTACTCACCGCGCAGATACAGGAACCCGCGGTGCGCGCCGACCGCGTAGCCGGCGATGGTCATCGCCTCGACCAGCGCGTACGGGTCGCCCTCCATCAGCACCCGGTCCTTGAACGTGCCGGGCTCGCTCTCGTCCGCGTTGCACACCAGGTAGTGCGTGCGCTCCGGCTGCCGGGCCGTGGCGTCCCACTTGCGGCCGGTCGGGAACGCGGCGCCGCCGCGGCCGACGAGCCCGGCCTCGAGCACTTCGCGGATGACGGCGGCCGGGCCCAGGGAGAAAGCGCGGCGCAGTGCGGCGTAGCCGCCGTTGGCGCGGTAGTCGTCGAGGTCGGTCGGGTCGACGACGCCGACCCGTCGGAGCAGGACGAGGCCGTCGCCACCCGCCTGGGGTACGGCCGAGGATTCGGCCGGCTCGCCCGGGGCCGCCTCCGGTGCGAGGGTGGCGGCCGCCACGCTCTTCGCTGTCGCGGGGGCGATCACGGCGGTCGCGTACCGCTGGGGGGCGCCTGCGGCGGGCTCTTCCCCCACCCCGCCCCTTCCCGCAACCAGGGGCTCCGCCCGTGGACCCCGGTCCTCAAACTCCCCCGGAATCCGTGCGGGGGGACCCCCAGCGGCTGGCATGCCTGCCTGGAGCACCAGCGTCGCCGGAGCCCGCTCGCACAGCCCCAGGCAGGGGCTCGGCTGCCACACCACCCCGTCCCTCGCCTGGCCCGCAGGGCCGAGGCGGGTCTCCACCCCTGCGACCAGCGCGGCGGCCCCGCGTGTCTCGCACGCGAGGTCCGTGCAGACGTGCAGGACCCGCGCCGGGCGCGGTTTGACGGAGAACATGGCGTAGAAGGTGGCGACGCCGTAGCCCTCGGCAGGAGGAACCGTCAGCCGGCGGCAGATGTAGTCGAGGGCGCCCTCGCTGAGCCAGCCGATGCGGTCGTTGACGGCGTGCAGTGCCGGGAGCAGCTGGTCCCGGTGGTCGCGGGCCTCGTGGCCGCCTCGGGCCCAGCGCAGATCGTCCTCGGTGCGCTCGCCGCCGTCCCAGCCGTTCAGCGGCGGGCCGAGCAGCGCGTCGACGGCGGCCCGCTCCTCGTCGGTGGGCTTCGCGTCCGTGAAACGCAGATCCATCACGCCACCGCCAGTTTCTCGATACGGATGGCCGTGGCCTTGTACTCGGCGGTGCCCGCGATCGGGCAGGTCGCCTCGATGGTGAGCTGGTTGGTGTCCACCTCGTCCGGGAAGTGCATCGTCATGAAGGCGAGCCCGGAGCGCAGCCCCGGGTCGATCCAGACGGGCGCGGTGACCGCGCCGCGCCGGGAGCTGATCGTCACGTCCTCGCCGGCCGCGACGCCGTACCGCGCCGCGTCCTCCGGTGACAGCTCGATGTACTCGCCGCGCCGCAGCGGGGAGGCGAAACCGCTGCTCTGCACGCCGGTGTTGTAGGAGTCGAGGCGGCGGCCCGTGGTCATCCTGATCGGGAAGAGCTCGTCGAGGACGTCGACGGGCGGGGAGTGCTTGACGGCGCCGAACGGCGCCGCCCTGCCGCGTTTGCCGGGGTCCTTCTCCCACAGCCGGCCGTGCAGGAACGGCGGCTCCACGCGGTCCTCGGAGGGGCAGGGCCACTGGATGCCCTGGAGCTCCTCCAGCCTTCCGTACGTCATGCCGAAGTGATCGGGGGACAGGGCGCGGAGTTCGTTCCAGACCTCTTCGGAGTCGGTGTACTTCCAGTCGTGGCCGAGCCGGGCGGCCAGGTCGCAGATGATCGCGATGTCGTCGCGGGCCTCGCCGGGCGGGGTGATGGCCTTGCGGACCCGCTGGACGCGGCGTTCGCTGTTGGTGGCCGTGCCGTCGGTCTCGCACCAGGCGGCGGAGGCGGGCAGCACGACGTCGGCCAGTTCGGCGGTCTTGGTCAGGAAGATGTCCTGCACGACCAGGTGGTCCAGGGAGCCGAGGCGGGCGATGGTGTGCTCGCAGTCGGCCTCGGACTGGGCGGGGTTCTCACCGATGCAGTAGACGGCGCGCAGGGTGCCGCGTTCGATCGCGTCGAGCATCTTGGTGAGGTTGAGCCCGATGCGGGGCTGGATGACGGTGTTCCAGGACGCCTCGAACTTCGCCCGGGTCCGCGGTTCCAGGAGGTCCTGGAAGCCGGGGAGCTTGTCGGGGATGGCGCCCATGTCGCCGCCGCCCTGGACGTTGTTCTGGCCGCGCAGCGGCTGGCAGCCGGAGCCGTAGCGGCCGACATGGCCGGTCAGCAGCGACAGGTTGATCAGGGCGCGGACGTTGTCGGTCGCGTTGTGATGCTCGGTGATGCCCAGCGTCCAGCAGAGCTGGGCGCGCTCCGCGGTGGCGTACGCGTGGGCCAGTTCGCGGATCGCCTCGGCGGGTACGCCGGTGACCTGTTCCGCGACGGCGAGGGTCCAGGGCTCGACCTCGGCCGCGTACTCCTCGTAGCCGCTGGTGGCGCGTTCGACGAACGCGGTGTTGGCGAGCCCGGCGTGGATGATCTCGCGGCCGACGGCGTGCGCGAGCGGGATGTCGGTACCGACGTTCAGCCCCAGCCAGCGGTCGGCCCATTCGGCGGTGCTGGTGCGGCGCGGGTCGACCGCGTACATCCGGGCGCCGTTGTGGATGCCCTTCAGCACGTGCTGGAAGAAGATCGGGTGCGCGAAGCGGGCGTTGGAGCCCCACATCAGGATCAGGTCGGTCTCCTCGACCTCCTGGTACGAGGAGGTGCCGCCGCCGGAGCCGAAGGCGGCGGACAGGCCCGCGACGCTCGGCGCGTGGCAGGTGCGGTTGCAGGAGTCGACGTTGTTGGTGCCCATCACCACGCGGGTGAACTTCTGGGCGACGTAGTTCATCTCGTTGGTGGACCGGGCGCAGGAGAACATCCCGAAGGCGTCCGGGCCGTGCGTCCCGGTCGCGCGGGCGAACCCGGCCGCTGCCCGGTCCAGCGCCTCGTCCCAACCGGCCCGGCGGAGCACGCCGTTCTCGCGGACGAGGGGATGGGTGAGCCGGGCGTACTGCTTGGGCTTGCGGTCGCGGTTACGGCCGCGACCGCGGGTGGTGTCGGTCATGACGTGCTCCTGGACGTGGTCTGGGCGAGCAGATCGGCGACGGCGTGGACGGCGCGGAGCGTGGGCACCGGAGTGTCCGTCAGCGCGGCGAGTTCGACGACGGCGGCGAGCAGGACATCGAGTTCGAGGGGTTTGCCGCGCTCCAGGTCCTGCAGCGTCGACGTCTTGTGGTCGCCGACGCGCTCGGCGCCCGCCATCCGGCGCTCGATGGAGATCTTGGGGCGGCAGCCCACCCGGGCCGCGACCTCCAGGGTTTCGCGCATCATCGTGACGACCAGCTCCCGGGTGTCGGGGTGGCGGCAGATCTGCGCCATGGTGGCCCGGGACAGCGCGCTGATCGGGTTGAACGAGATGTTGCCGAGCAGCTTGATCCAGATGTCGTTGCGCAGATCCGGCTCCACCGGGCACTTCAGACCGCCGGACCGCATGGCCTCGCTGAAGTCCAGACAGCGCCGCGACACGGTCATGTCCGGCTCGCCGATGGAGAACCTGGTGCCCTCCAAGTGCCGGACCACGCCCGGTGCTTCGAGTTCGGTGGCGGCGTAGACGACGCATCCGATGGCGCGCTCGGGCGGCAGCACCGCGCTGACGGCGCCGCCCGGGTCGACGCTCGCGATGCGCTGGCCGGTGTGCGCGCCGGGCAGCCGGTGGAAGTACCACCAGGGGATGCCGTTCTGGGCGGCGATGACCGCGGTGCCGTCGTGCAGCAGCGGATTCACCAATGCGCCGCAGTCCGCGTAGGAGTTGGCCTTCAGTCCGAGGAAGACGTAGTCGACAGGGCCGATCGAGGCGGGGTCGTCGGTCGCGGCGGGGCGGGCGGTGAAGTCCCCGCGCGGACTGAGCACCCGGACGCCGTCCTGCCGCATGGCAGCCAAATGGGGTCCGCGGGCGATGAGATGGACCTCGGCGCCCGCTCGGTGGAGCGAGGCTCCGACGAAGGCGCCGATGGCCCCGGCACCGACTACAGCGACTTTCACCAGCTGGCTCCGTTCAGTTGATGGAGCTCTCTATTCGGTCGACAGAATATTGTCTACAGTATGCCTTTCGAAGGGGTCAAGAGCCCTGCGTGTCCTCGACCCATCAGGAGGCGGTATGACCGCGCCCGGTACGGAGATCGCCCAACACGCCCCGCCCCACGACGGTATGGCCTGGTCGCAGGCGCGCCGCAGCGCCGAGCTCGCCGCCGTCCCGCTGGAGCCCTTCGCCGTTCCGCTGCGGCGGGCGCGCGGCCTGGCGCTCGCCGAACCGCTGCCGGCCGGGCTGCCGCTGCCCGGTTTCGACACCGCCGCCATGGACGGCTACGCCGTCTGCGGCCCAGGACCCTGGCACGTCATCGGCCGCGCGGCGGCCGGCCGCAGCCCCTCCGTTCCGGCGCTCGGCCCCGGACAGGCCGTCGAGATCGCGACCGGCGCCCAGGTGCTCCCCGGTACGGCGGCGGTCCTGCCGTACGAGCGGGCGCACCGCAGCGGTGAGTACGTGAGCGGCCCGGCCGAGCCGGGCCGGCACATCCGCCGCCGCGGCGAGGAGTGCGCCGAGGGCCGCGAGGTGCTCCCGGCCGGGACGCTGATCACCCCGGCCGCGCTGGGCCTCGCCGCGAGCGTCGGCTGCGACACCCTCACCGTGCACCGCAGGCCTCGCGTGGCCCTGCTGGTGACCGGTGACGAGGTGGTCCGCCACGGCATCCCGCCCGCCGGCCGGGTCCGCGACGCACTCGGCCCGCTGCTGCCGGGGCTCGTCGACTGGCTGGGCGGCATCGCGCAGCCGCCCACGTACCTCCCCGACGGCCGGGCGCCGCTGTCGTCGGCGCTCGCCCGCTCCCGCGGCGCCGTCGACGTCATCGCCGTGTGCGGCGCCTCCTCGCGCGGACCCGCCGACCATCTGAGGCCGGTGCTGCGGGAGTTCGGCGCGGACTTCCTGGTCGACGGCGTCGCCTGCCGTCCCGGGCATCCGCAGCTGCTGGCCCGGCTGCCCGGTGAGGGCGCGCTGGTGGTCGGACTGCCCGGCAATCCGTACGCCGCCCTCGCCGCCGCGCTGACGCTGCTCGCCCCGGTCCTCACCCGGCTCGCAGGCCGCATCCCGCGGCCGCCGGAGCACGGTGTGCTCACCGGCCCCGTCCGCCGGCGCCCGCACGAGACCCGGCTGCTGCCGGTCACGGTCGTCTCCGGTCGCGCCACCCCCGTCGGCCACGACCGTCCCGGACTCCTCTGGGGCGCCGCGGCCGCCGACGCCCTCGCGGTCCTGCCGCCGGGAGGGGAAACTGAGGCCGGACGCGTCGAACTGCTCGCGCTGCCACGGTAGGTGGGGGCGGGTTCGCAGGTGTGAAGAGCGTCACTGCGGGTTCCTGACATCCACAGGATGTACTCAGTAGACTGTAGACGAAAACCAATTCGTCGGGCCCGTGCTCCAGGTACGAGCCGCTCAGGAGGGTGGGGCGATGCTGTCCACAGGACTGCCGCAGGGGGCGGTGCCCAAGCTGGAACGCCCCGGCCCGCTGCGCGAGCGCGTGTACGACGCCCTGCTCGAACTCATCACGACCCGCACCCTGCGCCCCGGCCAGCACCTCGTCGAGACCGAACTCGCCAGCCACCTCGGCGTGTCCCGGCAGCCCGTACGCGAGGCGCTGCAGCGGCTCAACACCGAGGGCTGGGTGGACCTGCGGCCCGCTCAGGGCGCCTTCGTGCACGAGCCCACCGAGGAGGAGGCCGACCAGCTGCTGGTCGTGCGCGCCCTCCTGGAGACCGAGGCGGCGCGGCTGGCCGCGGCCAACGCCCCGGCCAAGGGGCTCACCCGGCTCGTCGAGCTGTGCGAGGAGGGCGAGCAGGCCGTGGCGGACGACGAGGTCGACGCCGTCGTCGCCGCCAACGCCGCGTTCCACGCGTACGTCATGACGCTCGCGGGCAATGCCGTGCTGGCCGAACTCGCCGCGCAGGTCGACCGCAGGGTCCGCTGGTACTACACCCCCATCGCGCGCACCCGCGGTATCCAGTCCTGGCACGAGCACCGCGAGCTGATAGACGCGATCGCCGCCCGCGACGAGGTCCGCGCCCAGCAGGTCATGCGCGTCCACACGGAGCACACCCGCACCTCGTACCACCAGCGCGCCGACACGGCCTGATCCAGGAACGCGAGAGACGACATGAGCGAGCAGCCGACCGCCGAGGGCGCCTTCGTCGCCGACGAGGACGTCATGACGCGACTGCTGTATCTGCGCGGCAGCATCGACAATCTCGACGCGGCCCTGGTGCACCTGCTCGCCGAGCGGTTCAAGTGCACCCAGCAGGTCGGCGAGTTGAAGGCCGCCCACGACCTGCCGCCTGCCGACCCGGCCCGGGAGGCCGCCCAGATCGCCCGGCTGCGCAAACTGGCCGAGGACGCCCGGTTGGACCCGGCCTTCGCCGAGAAGATGCTGAACTTCATCATCGGCGAGGTCGTGCGACACCACAAAGTGATCGCCGGGCGCTCTGCCGCGGGCGACGCGGCCACGGGGTCCTGACCCCCAGGGATTACGCGTTCGCGGCCGACCGGGGAGAAGGATCCCTGGCCGGCCGCGTCCTCTACGCCATCTCGCGGCTGATGGGCCGTGGGTTCGGCTGGATCTTCCGCAGCGGCCGCCGGCCCGGCTGCCGCAGCAGCAGGGTGATGGCCGCGGCGAGCAGGCTGATGCCGCCGGCCAGCGCGTACGCGCCGTTGTAGCCCCAGTCGTCGACCACCATCGACCCCAGACCGCCACCGAACAGGCCGCTGACCAGCTTTCCGCTGTAGACCAGTCCGTAGTTGGAGGCGTTGTAGTTCTCGCCGAAGTAGTCCGGGGTCAGCGCCGCGAACATCGGGTAGAACGCCCCGCCGCCGAAGCCCGACAGGAACGCGAAGACCAGGAACAGCCACTCGCTGTGCATGGTGCCGGCCCAGATCACCCCGAACTGCGCCAGGCCCAGGACGAGAATGACGAAGAACAGCGTCTGCTTGCGGCCCCACAGGTCGGAGAGCCACCCCACGAACGCCCGGCCGACGCCGTTCACGACGGACATGACACCCATCGACGAGGCCGCGACCAGCGGGCCGAAGCCCACCTCCTTGGCGTAGTCCACCTGGAACGAGATGCCGAAGATCGACACCCCCGCGGTCATGACGAGGGCGACCCACATCAGCGGGAGCACACCGGTCCTGAGGGCCTCCTTCGGTGTGAACTGCTTCACCGCGGGCGGGTTCTTGGCCAGGCTCCTCGCGCTGCGCTGGTTGCCGGTGCAGCTCAGCGGGTCGATGTCCGCCGGCCACCAGTTCTTCGGCGGGTCCTTGAAGAACCAGGCGCAGATCGCCACGACGACCAGTACGTACACGCCGATCAGGTCCAGTACCTCGTTGAAGTTACCGGTGTCGAAGGCGTAGTTGAAGATGAAGATGAAGGGCAGCGCGCCATAGGCGAAGCCGCCGTTGACGAACCCCGTCTTCGCACCACGCCGTTCGGGGAACCACTTGCCGACCATGTTGATGCAGGTGGCGTAGATCAGACCGGAGCCGAGACCTCCGATGACGCCGAACCCGCAGATCGCCAGGAAGACGTTGTCCAGATGCGCGAGTGCGACGAACCCGACGAAGCACAGGGCCGCGCCGAGGAACATGGCCCTGCGGGCGGTCAGAATGCCCTTCTCCCGCATCCATCCCGCCGGGAAGGCGATTCCCGCCTGGAAGAAGACCCAGACGCTCAGGATCCAGAAGGTGTTGCTCTGCGTCCAGCCGTGCGCCTCGGAGAGGGTGTCCTCCGCCGAACCGTACGCGTACTCGGACACGCTGATGGCCATCATCGCTATCCATGGCAGGTAGACCATGAACTTGCGTGGCAGGCCCAGGATGTCCCGGTCGGTCTCACCCACCCGGTAGACCCGCCCGTTGCCGTCCATCACCTCTCTGTACGCGGTCGACGTCGCCTTTGACGTTCCTGTCATCTCACTCCCCTTGCTTCGAAAGAGACTGGCCAGCGCCCCCTGGACGGTTCTCTTCGTGCTCTTGGGGCGGGTCCTGCCGAGCGGCTCGCCCAGCAGGACCCGTCGTCACCGTTGCGGTCGTGTCGTCGGAGCCCGTCTGTGTGAAGTCGTCCATGGCCCGGTGGTGCTCAGCCGGGCGGCAGCAACCCCGCAGCCCGCGCCCACTGGTACTTGGCGCCGAGCGCCGCGACCGGCTGCTCAGTGGTGTAGGGGTACGCGACGACGCCGCGCTCGAAGAGGTAGGCGCACGCCGCCTCGACCTCGGTGTCACCGGCGAGCGAGGCCACCACCGGCTTGTGGATGCCCTTGGCGCGCCCCTCGGCGACCACCCGCGCGGTCAGTTCCGCGAAGACCATCGGCGGGGTGACGATGGTGTGCCAGTAGCCCAGGATCAGGGCATGGATCCGGGGGTCCTCCAGACCGAGGCGGATCGTCGCCTCGTACGTGGAGGGCGGCTCGCCCCCGGTGATGTCGATCGGGTTGCCGGCCGCGCCGAACGGCGGGATGAACGCCTTGAACGCGGTGTCCAGGTCCGGCGGGATCTCCATCAGCTTCAGACCGTGGTCCACGCACGCGTCGGACAGCAGTACGCCGGAGCCGCCCGCGCCCGTGATGATGACGACGTTGTCGCCCTGCGGCGGCGGCAGCACCGGCAGCGCCCGCGCGTACTCGAGCATGTCCCGCAGGCCCGGCGCCCTGATCACCCCGGCCTGGCGCAGGATGTCGTCGTAGACCTTGTCGTCGCCCGCCAGCGCCCCGGTGTGCGATCCGGCCGCTTTCGCGCCCGCCGAGGTCCGGCCCGCCTTGAGCACCACGACCGGCTTCTTCGGCACGGTCGCGCGCGCCGCCGCGACGAACGCCCGGCCGTCCTTGAGGTCCTCCAGGTGCATCGCGATGCACTGGGTGTTGGGGTCCTCGCCGAAGTACGTGAGCAGGTCGTCCTCGTCGATGTCGGACTTGTTGCCGAGTCCGACGATCGCCGAGACACCGGTGTTGGTGGAGCGGGCGAAGCCCAGGATGGCCATCCCGATGCCGCCGCTCTGCGAGGTCAGGGCGACACCGCCCTTGACGTCGTAGGGCGTGCAGAAGGTGGCGCACAGGTCGTGCCACGTCGAGTAGTAGCCGTAGATGTTCGGGCCCAGGATGCGCACCCCGTACCGCTGGGCGATGGCCACGATCTCGTCCTGCAGCGCCTCCTCGCCGGTCTCGGCGAAGCCCGAGGGGATGAGGACGGCGTTCGGTATGCCCTTGCGGCCGACCTCCTCCAGGGCTGCGGCGACGAACTTCGCCGGGATCGCGAAGACCGCGACATCGACCTCCCCGGGCACGTCCAGGACGCTGCCGTACGCCTTGCGGCCCAGGATGTCGTCGGCTTTCGGGTTCACCGGATGAATATCCCCCGCGAAGCCCCCGTTGATCAGGTTCTTCATCACGGAGTTACCGATCTTGCCGTCCTCCGACGAGGCGCCGATCACCGCCACCGCGGCCGGCTTCATCAGCCGGCCCATCGACTCCAGGATCGCCTCCCGGGTGAACTGCGGCCGCCGCACGGCCGGTTCGGACTCCAGGATGATCCGGATGTCGGCCGCGGTGGCGCCTTCCGGTGTGGCGAAGACCGGGTTGAGGTCGACTTCGGCGATCTCCGGGAAGTCGTTCACCAGGTCGGAGACCCGGCGCAGCATCCCGGTCAGCGCCGCGCGGTCCACCGCGGGCGCGCCGCGTACCCCGCGCAGAACCGCCGCGGCGGCGATCGAGTCCAGCATCGAGGCGGCCTCGGTGTCGTCCAGCGGCGCGAGCCGGAACGTCACGTCCTTGAGCACCTCGACGAGCACCCCGCCGAGACCGAAGGCGACGATCTTGCCGAACGTCGGGTCGGTGGTGGCCCCGACGATCACCTCCTGGGCGCCGGACGGCAGCATCTGCTGCACCTGTACGCCGAGGATCCGCGCTTCCGGGTCGTACTTCCTGGCGTTGCCGACGATGGTGCTGTACCCCGAGCGCACCGCCGCCGTGGAGTCCACGCCGACGAGGACGCCGCCGGCCTCCGTCTTGTGCAGGATGTCCGGCGAGACGATCTTCAGTACGACGGGGAAGCCCATCCGGTCGGCCAGCGCCACCGCGTCGTCGCAGGTGGTGGCGAGTGCCTCGGCGGGCGTCGCGATGCCGTACGCGTCGGTGACCCGCTTGCCCTCGGGGGCGGTCAGCGCGGTGCGGCCCTCGGCGCGGGCGCCGTCCAGCACCGCGCGGACGACCGCGCTCTCGTACGTGTACTGGTGTGCGGAGTCCGTCATCAGATCACCCCGGTCGACTTGAGAAGTGCCAGTTCCTCGTGGCCCAGGCCGAGTTCGGCGATGTAGACCTGTTCGTTGTGCTGGCCTAGCAGCGGTGAGGTCGTGATGTCCACGGGGGAGTCGGAGAGCTTCAACGGGCTGCCGACGGTGGTGAACGTGCCGCGTTCCGGATGCTCGACGCGCACGATCATCTCGTTGGCGATGAGGCTCTCGTCCTCGATGATCTCCTTGGTGGAGAGGATCGGGCCGCACGGAATGCCGTGCGCGTTGAGCTCCTCCAGGACCCGCAGCTTCGGCAGGGTGCTGGTCCACTCCTCGATGAGCTGGAACATCTTGCCGAGCTTGGGCAGCCGGGATTCCGGCGTGGCCCACTCGGGGTCCGCGACCAGCTCCGGCCGGCCGATCAGCCCGGCGATGGGCGCCCATCCCGGTGGCTGCACGATGACGTACACGTAGTCGTTGGGCCCGCCGGGCGCGCACTTGACCGCCCAGCCCGGCTGGCCGCCGCCGCTGGCGTTGCCGGAGCGGGGCACGTCGTCGCCGAAGTCCTCATTGGGGTACTCGGCGAGCGGGCCGTGCTCCAGCCGCTGCTGGTCGCGGAGTTTGACGCGGCACAGGTTGAGCACGGCGTGCTGCATGGCCACATTGACCCGCTGGCCGCGTCCGGTGGTGGTGCGCTGCAGCAGAGCGGCGAGGATGCCGGCGACGGCGTGGATGCCGGTACCCGAGTCACCGATCTGCGCGCCGGTGGCCAGCGGCGGGCCGTCCTCGAAGCCGGTGGTGCTCATCGAGCCGCCCATCGCCTGGGCCACCACTTCGTACGCCTTGAAGTTGGTGTACGGGCCGTCGCCGAACCCCTTGATGGAGGCGTAGACGATCTGCGGGTTGATCTCCTGGATGCGCTCCCAGGTGAAGCCCATCCGGTCCACCGCGCCCGGTCCGAAGTTCTCCACCAGGACGTCCGAGCGGGCGATGAGCTCGGTGAGGATCTCCTTGCCGCGGGCGGACTTGGTGTTGAGGGTGATGCTGCGCTTGTTGCAGTTGAGCATCGTGAAGTAGAGGCTGTCGACGTCCGGCAGGTCCCGCAGCTGCTTGCGGGTGATGTCGCCGGTCGGTGCCTCGACCTTGACGACGTCCGCGCCGAGCCAGCCGAGCAGCTGGGTCGCGGAGGGGCCGGACTGGACGTGGGTCATGTCCAGGACGCGGACGCCTTGAAGTGCTTTCGTCATGATCGCCACCTCACTTGTACATGGTCTGGTTCATGGTTCCGGGGGCGTACGCGTCCGGGTCGACCCAGACGTTGATCAGTGACGGCTTGCCCGACTCGCGGGCGCGCTGCAGCGCGGGAGCGATGTCCGCGGGGTCGCGGACCTCCTCGCCGTAGCCGCCGAGCATCTGGGCGAACTTGTCGTAGTGCACATCGCCGAGGGTGTTGCCGATCCGCTCGCGCTCCAGGCCGTACTTGGCGGCCTGGCCGTAACGGATCTGGTTCATCGAGGAGTTGTTGCCGACGATCCCGACGAAGGGCAGGTTGTAGCGGACCAGCGTCTCGAAGTCCCAGCCGGTCAGGGAGAACGCGCCGTCGCCGAAGAGCGCGACGACCTCCTTGTCGGGGCGGGCCTGCTTGGCGGCCAGCACGAACGGGATGCCGACGCCGAGGGTGCCCAGCGGGCCGGGGTCCATCCAGTGGCCGGGCGACTTGGGCTGTACGACCTGGCCGGAGAAGGTGACGATGTCGCCGCCGTCGCCGATGTAGATCGAGTCCTCGGTCAGGAAGTCGTTGATCTCGCTGACCAGCCGGTAGGGGTGGATGGGGGAGGCGTCGGAGCGCAGCTGCGGCAGCCGCTTCTCGATGGCCTTCGCCTCCACCGCCCGCAGTTCGTCCAGCCACTCCTTGCGCCGGGCCGCCCCGCCGTTGAGCCGCCCGGACGCCGCCTGGGTGGCGGCGGCCAGGATGAGGCCCGCGTCGCCGACGATGCCGAGGTCGATGTCACGGTTCTTGCCGACGGTCCGGTAGTCGAGGTCGATCTGCACGACGGTGGCGGTCGGCGACAGCCGCTTGCCGTACCCCATCCGGAAGTCGAAGGGCGTGCCCACGATGATGATGAGGTCGGCCTCGTTGAACGCGTAGCGCCGCGACAGCTGGAAGTGGTGCGGGTCGCCGGGCGGCAGGGTGCCGCGGCCCGCGCCGTTCATGTACGCGGGCACGTTGAGGGTGCGGACGAGGTCGATGGCGGGGTCGGTCGCGCGGGTCGTCCACACCTGGCTGCCGAGCAGCACGGCGGGCTTCTCCGAGTGCACCAGCAGGTCGGCGAGCTTCTCGATGGACTCCGGGTCGCCGATGCTGCGGGTCGAGGCCCGGTAGGCGCCGGCGGTGGGGATGCGGGCGGAGGAGAGCGGGACCTTGGCGTCCAGCACGTCGCGCGGTATCTCCAGGAACGACGGCCCCGGCGCCCCGTTGTAGCACTCGCGGAACGCCATGGAGACCATGTCGGCGGCGCGGGCGGTGTCGGGAACAGTGGCCGCGAACTTGGTGATCGGGGTCATCATGTCGACATGCGGGAGGTCCTGGAGCGACCCCATCTTGTGCTGGCTGAGCGCTCCCTGGCCGCCGATGAGCAGCATCGGGCTCTCCGCGCGGAAGGCGTTCGCCACGCCGGTGACGGCGTCGGTGGTACCGGGTCCCGCGGTGACCACCGCGCAGCCGGGCTTGCCGGTGACCCGGGCGTAACCGTCCGCGGCGTGAGCCGCGACCTGTTCGTGCCGGACGTCGATGACTTCGATGCCCTCGTCGACGCAGCCGTCGTAGATGTCGATGATGTGGCCGCCGCAGAGGGTGTAGATGACCTCGACGCCCTCCGCCTTGAGTGCTTTGGCTACGAGATGGCCACCGGAGATGAGTTCGGAAGTGCCGTCGGACATGGCGAGTTCAGTCCCTTCGCTGCACGCTTCTGTACATTGCATACAGGACACGAATACTGTATGCAGATGGTTATCCCCCATCAGCAAGTCGATGTCCAGGGGGTGTGCGCCGACTTTCTGCCTTCCCGTTTCCCGTGACCGCTTCGCAACCGCTTCATCGGAAGGTGCGTTGACGATGGACCTGTTCGAGTACCAAGCGCGTGAACTCTTCGCGCGGCACGGCGTCCCCGTGCTGGACGCGTACGTAGTGCGAGACCCGGAGGCCGCCCGTGCCGCGGCCGGCCGACTCGGTGGCCGGGCGGTGGTCAAGGCCCAGGTCAAGGCCGGTGGCCGCGGCAAGGCCGGGGGAGTGAAGCTCGCCGCCGATCCGCAGGAGGCGGTGGACCGGGCGGCTGACATCCTCGGGATGGACATCAAGGGCCACCGCGTGGGCGCCGTGATGCTGGCCGAACCCGCCGCGATCGAGGCGGAGTTCTACGTCTCGTACCTCCTCGACCGCACCCGGCGCACGTTTCTCGCCATCGCCTCCAGCGAGGGCGGCGTGGACATCGAGGAGGTCGCTGCCACCAGACCGCAGGCCGTGGCCACCGTTCCCATCGACGCGCAGGAGGGCGTCACCGAGGAGAAGGCCCGCGAGATCGCCGCCGCGGCCGGGCTGCCCCTCGCGGCCGTGCCCGTACTGCGGGCGCTGTGGCGGGTGTTCATCGCCGAGGACGCCCTGCTCGTCGAGGTGAACCCGCTGGTCCGCACCGCCGACGGCCGGATCGTCGCCCTCGACGGCAAGGTGACCCTCGACGACAACGCGCGCTTCCGGCACCCCGGGCACGCCGACTACGAAGCCGCCGACGACGGCGACCCGCTGGAGGCGGCCGCCCGGGCGAAGAACCTCAACTACGTCAAACTCGACGGCTCGGTGGGCGTCATCGGCAACGGCGCGGGGCTGGTGATGTCCACCCTGGACGTCGTCGCCCGGTGCGGCGCCGCGCCCGCCAACTTCCTCGACATAGGCGGCGGCGCCTCCGCCGCGATCATGGCCGACGGGCTGGGGATCATCCTCGGCGACCCGGACGTCACCTCCGTCTTCGTGAACGTCTTCGGCGGCATCACCGCCTGCGACGCCGTCGCCGACGGCATCGTCCAGGCGCTGGCGCACGTGGAGTTGACCAAGCCGCTGGTCGTCCGCCTGGACGGGAACAACGCCGAGCTCGGCCGCTCGATTCTCGACGCCGCCCGGCACCCGCTGGTGCGGCAGCTGGACACCATGGACGGCGCGGCCGCGAAGGCCGCCGAGCTGGCGACAGCCGGATAGGGACGGACCATCGTGGCGATCTTCCTCACCCAGCACAGCAAGGTCATCGTCCAGGGCATGACCGGCGCGCAGGGCACCGCGCACACCCGTCGGATGCTCGCGGCCGGCACCGACATCGTCGGCGGCGTGAACCCGCGCAAGGCCGGTACCAGCCTGCGGTTCGACGGTCGTACGGTGCCGGTCTTCGGCTCCGTGAAGGAGGCGATCGGCGCCACCGGAGCCGATGTCACCGTCGTCTTCGTCCCGCCGGCCTTCGTCAAGGACGCCGTCGACGAGGCGACCGACGCCGGCATCGCGCTCGCGGTCGTCATCACCGAAGGAGTGCCCGTCCACGACACGGTGGCCTTCCGCGCCCGCGCGGCCGCAGCCGGCACCCGCGTCATCGGCCCGAACTGCCCCGGTCTGATCACCCCCGGCCGCTCCAACGCCGGCATCATTCCGGCCGACATCACCACCGCGGGCCGCATCGGACTCGTCTCCAAGTCCGGCACGCTCACCTACCAGCTCATGTACGAGCTGCGCGACATCGGGTTCTCCACCGCCGTCGGCATCGGCGGCGACCCCGTCATCGGCACCACGCACATCGACTGCCTGCAGGCCTTCGAAGAGGACCCGGAGACCGATCTGATCGTCATGATCGGTGAGATCGGTGGCGACGCCGAGGAGCGGGCCGCGGAGTACATCAAGGCCCATGTGACGAAGCCGGTCGTCGGCTACGTCGCGGGCTTCACCGCCCCCGAGGGCAGGACCATGGGCCACGCGGGCGCCATCGTCTCCGGTTCGTCGGGCACCGCACAGGCGAAGAAGGAGGCCCTGGAGGCCGCGGGCGTCCAGGTCGGCAGGACCCCGTCGGAAACGGCGCGGCTCGCCCGCGGCCTGCTCGCATGAACAGCATCGACGGCCTCCTGTCGCGCAGAGCCGCCCTGGGTGTGGCGCTCACCCCACTTGACCCGAAGTCGAAGCTTCCCAGAACCCGGGTCGCTATCGTCGCGTGCATGGACGCCCGCCTGGGCGTCGAGACGATGTTCGGACTGCGGCCTGGCGACGCCCATGTCATCCGCAATGCGGGCGGATGCGTCAATGACGACACCCTCCACTCGCTGCGGTTGAGCCAGACTGTAGGCGGGACCAGTGAAATCCTGCTGGTACATCACGAGGACTGTGCGGCTCTCGGTGATCCCGCCGACGATCTACGGGTGTGTCTGATCCGGCTCCGTGACAACCAAGAGCTGCCCCATACCGATGTGGTGCGCGGCTTCGTCTACACGCGCGGTGGTGCGCTGCGCGAGATCCGCCCCGAACGAGCGGAGAACTGATGACCCTCATCCTCAAGCCCGGTACGGCCTGGTCGGACGCCTGGCGGCGTTGCGTCGAGGTCGCCCCCGAGGCGTTCCACGACGACCGCGTACTCAACTACTGGAACGGCCGGTGGCAGGCGGACGGCCGGCTGCTGCCGACCACCTCGCCCGTCGACGGTTCTCGCCTGGCCGCCCTCCCCCGATTGGACGCGGCCAGCGCCCATCTGGCGGTACAAGCCTCACTCGACCAGCACCGGGTGTGGCGGGAGGTGCCGCTCGCCGAGCGCAAGGCGCGCGTCAGCGCCACCCTGGACGCGCTCACCGAGCACCGCGAGCTGCTCGCGCTGCTGCTCGTGTGGGAGATCGGCAAGCCCTGGCGGCTCGCCCAGGCGGACGTGGACCGGGCCATCGACGGCGTGCGCTGGTACGTCGGCGAGATCGACCGGATGGTCGAGGGCCGGACCCCGCTGCCCGGGCCGGTCAGCAACATCGCCAGCTGGAACTACCCGATGAGCGTCCTGGTCCACGCGATGCTGGTGCAGGCGCTGGCCGGCAACGCCGTCATCGCCAAGACCCCCACCGACGGCGGTCTCGCCTGTCTCACCCTCGCCACCGCGCTGGCCGCCCGCGAGGGGCTGCCCGTCACGCTGGTCAGCGGCAGCGGCGGAGAGCTGTCCGAGGCGCTGGTCAGGGCTCCGGAGATCGGCTGCGTCTCGTTCGTCGGCGGCCGCGACGCGGGCGGCCGGGTCGCCGCCTCCGTCGCCGACCTCGGCAAGCGGCACATCCTGGAGCAGGAGGGGCTCAACGCCTGGGGCGTGTGGAACTACACCGACTGGCCCACCCTGACCGGCCACATCCGCAAGACCTTCGACTACGCCAAGCAGCGCTGCACCGCCTACCCGCGGTTCGTCGTGCAGCGCGAGACGTTCGACCAGTTCCTGACCGCGTACCTGCCGGGCGTCCAGGCCGTCACCTTCGGCCATCCGCTGGCCGTCGAGCACCCCGACGACGACCTGCCCGAGCTCGACTTCGGGCCGCTGATCAACGCGGCCAAGGCCAAGGAACTCGGCGATCTGGTCTCCGAGGCGATCAGCCGCGGCGCCGTCCCGCTGCACCACGGATCCCTCGCCGAGGGACGCTTCCTGCCCGGCCAGGACACCTCCGCCTACCTGCCGCCGGTCACCCTGCTCAACCCGCCTTCGACCTCGCCGCTGCACCACGCGGAACCGTTCGGCCCGGTCGACACCCTCGTCCTGGTCGACACCGAGGCCGAGCTGCTGGCCGCCATGAACGCCAGCAACGGCGCGCTGGTGGCGACCCTGGCCACCGACGACCAGGGCGCCTTCGACCGGCTGGCCCCGCAGATCAGGGCCTTCAAGGTCGGCCACAACAAGCCGCGTTCGCGCGGTGACCGCGAGGAGCTCTTCGGCGGCTTCGGCGCCTCCTGGCGCGGTGCCTTCGTCGGCGGCGAACTGCTGGTCCGCGCCGTCACCGAGGGAGCCGCCGACGAGCGGCTGCCCGGCAACTTCCCGGACTACCGGCTCCAGCCCAGCTGACCTCCGGCCGGTCCCCGGTGGTGACGGCGATCTCCGTCACCACCGGGGCCGGTCGCCGATCCCGTGGGGATCCCGGTCAGCCGATCCCCTGGTGATCGGCGAGCAGCGCGAAGTCGCGGTCCGCGGCCTCCGCGACCGTCCGTTCCACGGCCTGCTCCACCAGCGTGCGGTGCCGCTCCAGCGGCCTGCGCCGGTCCGGCGGCACGAGCAGCAGAAGATCGTCGAGACCGGCCAGCAGCCGCCGGGTGACCTGCGGGCTGGTGGTCGCGCACAGCCGGATCTCGGTGAAGCCCAGATCGACCAGATCGCCCCAGGACGGCAGGTCCTGCACCAGCCGCACCGTTCCCGACCGGTCGGTGTGGTGCACGGCGCCCAGCGGCCGGTCCGCCAACGCGGCCAGGAACTGCACGATCCGGTCCAGGCACTGCACGGCCGTCGTCGGATCGTTGATGGCGGACGACAGCGCCCGCAGCCCGATGTCCGCCAGCTGCCGCAGCCCGAACCCCAGATCCTGGTGGAACGTCCGCTCCACCCCCACCGACACCCCGGACCGCAGCAGCCGCACCGGCAGCTTGCCCTCACCGGCGCCGTGCACCGTCAGCAGCGGTGTCCCCGGCACCACGAAGTCCCCGATCCGCGGCACCAGCCGCAGCACCGTCCCGCCCCGCCGCGCGATCCGCGACAGTCGCGCGATGTCCACATCCCGCAGCACCCCGGCCCGCCCCCGGTGCGTGATCACCGAGACCGCGGGCGGCAGCGGCAGCGCCTCCTGCGCGGACCGCAGCGGATACGCCCCCAGCACCCGGAACGACTCCCGGGTGATCCGGTCAATCACATAGCTGATCCGCATCAGCCGGATCGTGGCGTTCACATACGCCACGAACAGCGCCAGGCTGATCAGCACCAGCAGCACCGCCGTCAGCAGCGTGAACACCGGCACGCTCGAGACCAGCTTGGGATCCTTCTCCCCGTCGTACGAGGCCTGGCCCACCAGCGAGAACAGGAACGTCGCGAGGAACACCGCGAACGTCCCCTTGGTGATCCGGCTGCGCACGTACAGCCGCACCACTCGTGGCGAGAACTGGCTGCTCGCCATCTGCAGCGCGACCAGCGAGATGCTGAAGACCACACCGATGAACGTCAGCATCGCCGAGCCCACCGTCGTCACGACCGACTTCGCGTCCTCCGCGATTTTGATCAACGACGTGACCGAGTCGTAGTCGCCCTTGTCCTGCAGCGCCCCGATCAGCCAGGCATCCAGCTCCCCGACCGCCCCCGCCAGTAGCAGCGCCCCGACCAGCCCCAGCGCGGGGGCGAACCAGAACGTGTCCCGCAGATGTTCCCGCAGCGGCGAAAGCGGGCGTGGCCTGCGACTTTCACGGTGCGTAACCGTAGGTGACATATCGCTCACACCCGGACCCTACGTCCTGTCGCCCCCCGAACCCGGGACCCCACCCGCACCCGCGCACAGCCCCATATGCAGGTGAGAACCACTCCGATTCCTTGGTATCGTTGTCCATGTCGCCGCGGGAAACCCCGGCGCACACCCTGTCCGGGTGGCGGAATGGCAGACGCGCTAGCTTGAGGTGCTAGTGCCCTTTATCGGGCGTGGGGGTTCAAGTCCCCCCTCGGACACCACGCAGTACAAGAACGGTGTCGGCCGAATTTCGGCCGACACCGTTCTGCGTTTCCCGCTCGCAGGTCAGGGCTGGACGGGTACCAGGGTCGAGACCACTGCGAAGGTGGCCCCCTGCGGGTCCTGCAGGACGGCCATGCGGCCGACCTTGTCCATGTCGAAGGCGGGCGCCATCACCGATCCGCCGGCGCGGACCAGTGCGGCGACCGTGCTGTCGACGTCGTCCACGGCGAAGTTGACCAGCCAGTGCGGCGGGACATCCTCCGGCAGGTTCTCCATGCCCTGCACGCCCCCGATGGTGCGGCCCTTGACCTGGAAGCCCGTGAACTCCGGCATGTCCGGCATCGGGGCGGCCTCCAGGCCCAGCGCCGCCTCGTAGAACGTGCCGGCCGCCTTGGGGTCAGGGGTGCTGAGCTGGTTCCAGACCAGGGCGCCGGGCTCGTTGACGATCTGGGCTCCGGGGAACTCCTTCGGCTGCCACACACCGAACACCGCGCCCTGCGGGTCCGCGGCGATCAGCATCCGGCCGGTCTCGCCGACATCCATGGCGGGGGCCATCACCGTGCCGCCGTTCGCACTGATCGCGGACTCGGTGGCGTCGGCGTTCGCGGTGGAGAAGTAGCTGGTCCAGTTGGGTGGCGGCGCGGGCTGGTCGCCCATCGCCATCGCCTTCATGATCCCGGCGACCGGCTTGCCCTTCAGCGTGCAGATCGAGTAACCGCCGAACTCCTCGGCGCCGACCTCGCCCTGCCAGCCGAAGAGGTCCCGGTAGAAGTCCAGGGCGGCCTGCTGGTCCGGAACCATCAGGTCGATCCAGCACGGTGTGCCGGGTTCGTACGGAGTGGTGACTTCGGACATCTGTCGTCTCCCAGCGGTGGTACGCCACGGGCGGCGCCCGGGCGGGTGAGATTCCCCCGGTGACCACCTTCCTCGCGGTCCGCCGATACCGCCATCGGTAGCGCCAGCGTCGTGGCCGCCCGGCGGTTTCTCGCCGGGCGGACCGGGCGGAGGCGCCGAGAGGCGCGGGTCAGTACCGGGTGCCCGTGGCGGCCGGGAGGGCGTTCAGTTCGGCGAGGTCGGCGGGGGAGAGGGTGAGGTCGGCTGCCCCCGCGTTGTCGGTGAGGTACTTCGGGGTCTTGGTGCCGGGGATGGGGACGACGTAGCGGCCCTGCGCGAGGACCCAGGCCAGGGCGACCTGGGCGGGGGTGGCGCCGGTGCGGTCGGCGATGGCGCGGACCGTGCCGACCATGGCGAGGTTGGTGCGCAGCGCGTCCTGCTGGAAGCGCGGGAGGTTGCGGCGCATGTCGTCGGCGGGAAGGTCGTCGTACGAGCTGAAGCGCCCGGTGAGGAAGCCGCGGCCCAGCGGGGAGAACGGCAGGAAGGCGATGCCCTCGCGTTCGCAGTGGGGCAGCACGTCCGCCAGCGCGTCGCGGGTCCACAGCGACAGCTCGGACTGGACGGAGGCGACCGGGTGGACGGCCTGCGCTCGCGCTATCTCCTCGACCGATGCCTCGGACAGACCGATCCGGCGGGCCTTCCCGGCGGCGACCACCTCCGCGAGGGCGCCCCAGGTCTCCTCGACCGGGACCTCGGCGTCGATACGGTGCAGCTGGTACAGGTCGACGTAGTCGGTACCCAGCCGGCGCAGGCTCGCGTCGATCGACGCCTTGATGTGCTCCGGGCGGCCGTTCTGGCCGTAGACCGGCCGCCCCTGGTCCGCGCCCGTCAGGACCAGGCCCACCTTGGTGGCCAGCACGGCGCGCTCCCGGTAGGGGCCCGCGAGCGCGCGGCCGACCAACTCCTCGTTGGTGTAGGGGCCGTAGGCGTCGGCGGTGTCGATCAGCGTCACACCCAGATCGAGGGCGAGCCGGACGACCTCGACGGAGACGGTGTCGTCACGGCCGCTCGGGTCGTAGGCATGGGTCATGCCCATGCAGCCGAGTCCGACGACGCCGACTTCGGGGCCCTTGCTGCCGAGTGTGGTGGTGCGCATGGGTGCTGCTCCTTCGCATGGCAGCGGAATCGGCCGGTTGCGGGATCGACGGACCGCGGAACCGACCCGCTGCGGGATCGACGACGATCATCACTCTGCCGCATGGACGTGCGCCGGACGTCATGAATATTCCGGCCGTCCGCCCACCGTGGCCACCGCCGCAGCGCCCGTACGGCAGCCCGCCGCGGCGGCTTCCGCCAGGTCCGCGCCGGTGAGCCGCGCCGCGAGGAAACCGCCGGCGAAGGCGTCGCCCGCGCCCGTGGTGTCGACGGCGTCGGCCGCGACACCGGGCACGCGGGCGGTGACCTTGCCGTGCTCGGCGACCAGCGCACCCGCGCCGCCGAGTTTTACCACCGCCACGCCGTGGGCGGCGCTCAACTGCTCGGTGGCGCGCACGGGATCGGGGTCGCCGGTGAGCAACCGGGCCTCCGCGAGATTCGGCAGCAGCAGGTCCGCGCCGGTGACGGCGTCCAGGAATCGGCGGACCCCGAGGTGCTGGATGAAACCGGTGGAGGCGGGGTCGACACTCACCGGGATGTGCAGTGCGCGGGCCGCGGCCATGGCCAGGGCGGCGAGTTCCCGGCCGGGCTCGTTGAAGAACAGATAGCCGGAAAGGTGCAGCCGGCCGGCGCCGTCGAGCAGCGCCGCGTCCCAGTCCTGCGGGCCGAGCCGCACGCTCGCGCCGCTGTCGGTGACCAGGGTGCGCTCCGCGGCCGCGTCGACCAGGGCGATCACGACGGCGGTCGGCAGCGACGGGTCGACGCGCAGGTGCGGTCGTACGCCGCAGCGCCGCAGCACGTCCCGGTGCCAGTCGGCGGAGTCCGCCCCGGCGCGGGCCAGCAGCCGCACCTCGGCTCCCGAACGGGCCGCCCAGGACGCGGTGTTGGCGCCGGAGCCGCCGGGCCGGACGGCGATCCGGGCGGCGGTGTCGGTGTCGGGCGCCAGCGGCTTGTGGTGCAGGGCCACGATGTCGGTGACGACATCACCGATGACCAGCAGGGATGTCCCGGCCGTCGCCGCCGTCATACGAGCCGCGACCAGTGCGCGGCTATCGCGGAGGCGAGCCGGACATTGCCCCGCACCGCCGCGAGATTCGCCTCCAGGGAGGCACCGCCGGTGTGTTCCGCGAAGTACGCGAGCAGGAACGGCGTGATGGCCTGCCCGGTGACGCCCGCGGCGCGCGCGGCCTCATGGGCGCTGACCAGCACGCGGTCGTGCAGATCGGGATCGAGCTGCTCCGCCTCGGGTACGGGATTGGCCACGATCAGCGCGGCGCCCGGACCTCCCAGGGTGTCCTGGGCGCTCATCACGGCGGCGACCTCGGACGCCTCGTGCAGCGTCCAGTCCAGCGGCTCGCCGGAACTGGTCAGGTAGAAGCCGGGGAAGGTGCCGGTACGGAAGCCGAGGACGCCGACGCCCAGCGTCTCCAGCCGCTGCAGGGTGTTCGGCACGTCGAGGATGGACTTCACGCCCGCGCAGACGACCGTGATGCGGGTGCGGGCGAGCAGCCGGAGGTCCGCGGACTCGTCCTGGTGGCTGACCCAGTCGAAGTGCACTCCGCCGAGGCCGCCGGTGGCGAAGACCCGGATCCCGGCACGGGCGGCCAGGAATGCCGTGCCGGAGACCGTCGTCGCACCGCTGGCGCCGGTGGCCAGCGCTGGGGCCAGGTCGCGGTAGCCGAGTTTGCGCAGGTCCTGGTCGTTCGCGACCCGCTCCAGCTGATCCTTGTCGAGCCCGATGTGCGCGGTTCCGTCGAGCACGGCGACGGTCGCCGGAACCGCGCCCGCGGCCCGGACGATGTCCTCCAGCTCGACCGCCACCCGGAGGTTGCGGGGCCGGGGGAGACCGTGGGCGATGATCGTCGATTCGAGGGCCACCACCGGCGCACGCCGGTCGAGGGCTTCCCGCACTTCGTCGGAGAGCGCAAGGGAGAGCGAGGCGGGAACGACTGTGCGAGGGTCCATCCTCCATTTCTGTCGGACCGCCGCCGTTTCCAAACCTCCAGCTCACACCTGCCTTCCCTCCTCCCCGCCGACGGTGAGCGGATCGATGCCGGTCAGCTCGCCGTCGAGCCGCATCCAGCGGGTGATGCCGATACCGCGCAGGAACGGCAGATCGTGCCCGGCCACGATCAGCGCGCCCTGGTACGAGGCCAGCGCCGCCGTGAGCCGGCGCACGCTGGCCAGGTCCAGATTGTTCGTCGGCTCGTCCAGCATCAGCAGCTGCGGCGCGGGATCGGCGAGCATCAGCGCGGCGAGCGACGCGCGGAAGCGTTCACCGCCCGAGAGGGTGGCGACGGTCTGGTCCGCGCGCCCGCCCCGGAACAGGAAACGTGCCAGCCGCGCCCTGATCTGGTTGTCGGTGGCGGCGGGCGCGAAGCGGGCGACATTGCCCGCAACGGTCAGCTCGTCGTCGAGCAGGTCGAGCCGCTGCGGCAGATACGCCATCGGTACGTGCGCCACCGCCTCGCCCGCCACCGGTTCGAGCTGCCCGGCGATCGTCCGCAGCAGGGTGGACTTGCCCGCTCCGTTGCGGCCCAGGAGCGCGATCCGCTCCGGGCCGCGGACGTCCAGGTCCGCGCGGGCCCCGTAGCGGAGCTCCAGCCCGCGCAGGGTGAGCACGGTCCGGCCGGCGGGAACGGCGGTGTGCGGCAGGTCGATCCGGATCTCGTCGTCGTCCCTGACCGCCTCGACGGCCTCGTCGAAGCGCTCCTTGGCCTCCTGCAGTTTCTCGGTGTGCATGTTGTGGTGCTTGCCGGCGGAGACCTGGGCGTCGCGCTTGCGCTGGTTCATCACGATCTTCGGCTCGCGCTTCGTGTCGAACATCTTCTGGCCGTAGCGCAGCCGGCGAGCCAACTTGACCCGGGCTTCGACCAGTTCGCGCTTCTGCCGGCGCACATCGGTCCCGGCCACCCGCACCATCCGTTCCGCGGCCTCCTGTTCGACGGCGAGCGCCTCCTCGTACGCCGAGAAGTTCCCGCCGTACCAGTGCGTCTCGCCGCCGCGCAGATCGGCGATCCGGTCGACCAGCTCCAGCAGTTCACGGTCGTGGCTGACCACGAGCAGCAGCCCGGACCAGGACGCGACGGCGTCGTGGAGGCGGCGCCGGGCATCCAGGTCCAGGTTGTTGGTCGGCTCGTCGAGCAGCAGCACGTCGGGCCGGCGCAGCAGTAGCGCGGCCAGCCGCAGCAGCACCGACTCACCGCCCGACACCTCGCCGATGGTGCGGTCGAGGGTGATGTGGCCGAGGCCGAGTTGGTCGAGGGTGGCGAGAGCGCGTTCCTCCACGTCCCAGTCGTCGCCGACCGCGGTGAAGTGCTCCTCGCTCGTGTCGCCGCCCTCGATCGCGTGCAGCGCGGCACGGGTCACATCGATGCCGAGTGCCGTGTCGACACGCACCGACGTGTCGAGCGAGACGTTCTGCGGCAGGTAGCCGATCTCGCCGGAGACCTTCACCTGCCCCTCGGCCGGGCGCAGTTCACCGGCGATGAGCCGGAGCAGTGTCGACTTCCCCGAGCCGTTGAGCCCGATCAGCCCGGTGCGGCCGGGGCCGGCGGCGAAGTCGAACTCGTCGAGCACGGGGGTGCCGTCCGGCCAGGAGAAGGAGAGACGGGTGCAGGTGATGGAAAGGGGGGTGAATGCCATGAGGGCCTCCTGGTTGCTGGATGAGAGGGCAACTTCGGAGACACCGGAATGCGACGCGGCTCGACCCCGGAGGGGAGATGACAGGTGGTGACGCCCTGGCGGAACGGAAGGCGGGTCACTGCCGAGGTCGCACTCGGGCCACGCGGGAACCCCCACGGGCGCGGTGTCTCATGACCTCAGAAGCGCAACGGCCTTCTCCAATCAACGACAACAGGGCCGAGAAAGACGGTACGCCGGGGGCCGCGGCTGTGCAACGCGTTTTCCGTGTGCGGTGTGTCGAGCGGCGCCCGCAGCCCGGCTTCCCGGGGATCCAGCGGCCCGCGGGGCCTTCTTCCGCGGGGGCGCGCGATGTGCTGAGGTGTGGCCATGGTTGACGACTCCGCTCATCCCACGGTGCCGCTCCGCCCCCACACGGTCCCCGCCCACGAGGCGGAGGCGCGCAGCCGCACCTTCCACGAGGTCATGGCGAGCCGTCGGACCGTGCGGGACTTCTCCTCCCGGCCGATCCCGCAGGGCGTCGTCGAATGGGCGATCCGTACCGCCGCCACCGCCCCGAGCGGCGCGAACGTGCAGCCCTGGCGGTTCGTCGTCCTCACCGACCCGGAGCGCAAGCGCGCCCTGCGCGAGGCGGCGGAGGCCGAGGAGCGCGAGTTCTACGAGCGCCGCGCCTCCCCGGAGTGGCTGGAGGCCCTCGCCCCGATCGGCACCGACTGGCACAAGCCGTTCCTCGAGGACGCGCCGGCCGTCATCGTCGTCTTCGAGGTCCACAAGGGTCCGCAGTCGCCCCGGCCGTATTAC
Source organism: Streptomyces sp. NPDC045021 (assembly GCF_056432645.1). Taxonomy (NCBI): domain Bacteria; kingdom Bacillati; phylum Actinomycetota; class Actinomycetes; order Kitasatosporales; family Streptomycetaceae; genus Streptomyces; species Streptomyces sp. NPDC045021. The sequence goes on along the minus strand of NZ_JBWKIQ010000001.1, from coordinate 1,347,413 downwards.
ACGAAGGAGTCGGTGGGCATCGCCGTCGGTCTCCTGCTGGCCTCGCTCCACCAGGCGGGCCTGGCCACCCTCACCCACACACCGAGCCCGATGCGCTTCCTCAACGACGTCTGCGACCGCCCGCCCGAGGAGCGCGCCTCGTATGTCGTTCCCGTCGGCTACCCGGCGGAAGGTGCCCGGGTTCCGGACATCCACCGCAAGGATCTCGACCAGGTCGTGGTCCGACTCTGACGAGGCGGTCCGCTCGCCGGCCAGGTCCCCGTTGTCGAAACGTGCTTTCCGCGGGCCGGGGTGGCGTGAGATCGTCCGGCCGTGACCACACCTGGGACCCATGAGCAGAGCACGCCGGACAGCCGCCTCGCCTCGGGGCTGCGCTTCACCACCGAACTGGTCGCGTGGATCGCCACCCCGTGGGCGCTGGCCGGCCACTCCTGGCTGCTCGCGGCGCTGTCCGTGGTGGTCCTCATCGGTCTGCCCACGCTCTTCTCGACGCCGGGCGACAAGGCGCAGGTGATCATCCCGGTCCCCGGCTACGGCACGATCGCGCTGGTCCTGCTCCAGCTCGTCGCGGCCGTCGTCTCGTCCTGGGTGGCATGGCCGGTCTGGGCGGCCGTGGTTGTCACCGTCCTCGCCGTCGCGGCCCTGGCCGCAGAGCAGCCGCGCTGGCGGCGGCTGGCCCGGATCGGCCGAGCACTGCGAGAGTAATGATTTGGTCCTGCGTCCCCCACCGCGTAGGGTTGGGTTCACCGACGCGGGGTGGAGCAGCTCGGTAGCTCGCTGGGCTCATAACCCAGAGGTCGCAGGTTCAAATCCTGTCCCCGCTACTTACACAGCAGGCCCGGTGCGAAAGCACCGGGCCTGCTGTTCTTTCAGGGGCTGCTTCCGTCGCCCCGGCCCTGTGGCCTGCGGCATTGATAAAGCCGGTGATCGCGGGACTCGGTTGGGATATACCGGACCGATGTATGCCCAGAAGTCCGGTGCCGACCGGTCGCCCGTCGTCCTCCACGTCCCGCACAGTTCACGGACGCTGACCCCGGCCGCCAGAGAGCGCCTCCTGCTGGACGACACCGCGCTGTCGCGGGAGTTGGACCACATGACGGACGCCCACACCGACCTCATCGCCGGCGGAGCCGCGGACGGCGCGGCCGTCACGCCGTGGACGCACCGCAACCTGCTCTCCCGACTCGTCGTCGACCCCGAGCGATTCCCCGACGAGCGCGAGGAGATGCGGGCGGTGGGGATGGGAGCGGTCTACACCCGCACCTCGCACGGCGGGCCGCTGCGCCCCGACGACCCGGACCACGAAAGGGAGTTGCTCGCCGAGCACTTCGATCCCTACGCGGCCGCTTTCACCCGCCTGATCGACGCCCGCCTCGCCGCCACCGGCCGCGCCGTCATCATCGATGTGCACTCCTACCCGTCCCGCGCCCTGCCCTACGAACTGCACTCGGCCGGCGCCCGCCCCGCCATCTGCCTGGGCACCGACGAGCACCACACCCCGCCCTGGCTGCTCGACGCCGCCCGCCGGGCCTTCGAAGGCTGTGGGGAGCTCGGCCTCAACACCCCGTTCGCCGGCTGCTACGTCCCGCTCGCGCACTACGCCCGCAACCCCGAGGTGTCCGCGCTCATGATCGAGATCCGCCGGGACCTCTATATGACGGAGCCGGGCGGAGCGCCCACCGACGGTCTGCCCACCCTCGTGCGAGCCCTCACCGCGCTCGTCGACGCCGTCACGGAGCCGGCGGCCCGTCCAGCTCCTTGACGAGCCGCTTGGGGGCGATCACCCGGTAGCTCTCCTCCGTCCAGTCGGACAGCAGCTCGGTGGCCGGGACGCCCTCGTCGAGCGGGATCCGGACCCAGCCCGCCTTGCCCAGGCCGTAGCCGGCCGGTTCGGCGCCGGGAGCGGTCATCGCGTGGGCGTGCATGTCCTCGTCCTTGAGCTTCACGGTGATGGCGGGCGGATAGCTGCCGTCCTCGACACCGAGGAAGACGAAGACCTTCTTGTTGACCTTGATGACGGATTCGCCCCAGGGGAACTCCTCGACCGCCTCCGGCAGCCGCAGGGCGAACTCGCGGACCTTCCCGCGGACGGCGAGCGGATCGTGGGCGCGGCGGGGCATGGCGACTCCAGGGGCTCGTCGGCGGACCGGTAGCTGTCTGTGATCGATGGTAGGTCCGGGGTCCGACACTCCGCCCGCCGTGCACGCCCATGCCCGTGATCGACCGCCGGAGCCGCTACAGCGGCATCACGGTTCCTGCGGCTGCTCCGCGCGGGTGCGGATGACGCCGTCCAGGATGCGGGACCACTGCCGGACGATGCCCGCGCGGCGCGCCGAGTCGTCGCTGAGCAGGTTGGCGAGGCCGAGGCCGCGGGCCATGTCCAACGTGGCCTGGACGGATTCGCGGACGCCCTCGACGGATTCGTCAGCGTCCAGGAACTCCACCGCGAGCCGGTGCGCCTCGCGGCCTATGCGGGCCTCCAGGGCGTTGACCCGGGGGCGCAGTCGTTCCTCGTCCGCGGCCGCGACCCACAGATGGAGGGCGGCGCGGAAGAGCGGGCCGGTGTAGACGCCGACGAGCATGTCCACCACGGCGCGGGTACGGGAGGCGCCGTCCCGGGGCAGGGCGCGGGCCCGCTCCCGGACGGCGTTCATCCACTCCTCCGCGACATGCTCGATCGCGGCGGTGAAGAGGTCCTCCCGGGTCGGGAAGTGATGTTGGGCCGCGCCCCGGGTGACCCCGGCGCGCTCGGCGACGGCGGCGACGGTGCTGCCGCTCCAGCCGCGTTCCGCCAGGCAGGAGACGGCCGCCTCCAGCAGCCGCCGGCGGGTGGCGCGGCTGCGGTCCTGCTTGGGCGCCCGGTCGGTCACAACGCCCATGACGGGTCCCGGCGTTCGACGAAGGACCGTATCCCCTCCGCCGCCTCCGGTGAGGCGAAGAGGCGGGCGGACTGCTCGGCCAGGGCAGCGGTGTCCCGGTCGAAGGCCCGCAGCACTGCGGCGGTGGTGAGCCGTTTGGACTCGGCGAGCCCCTGGGGCGAGGCGGACCGCAGACCGTCGAGAATGCCGTCCAGCGCCCCGGCGGTGGCGCTGACCAGGCCGATCCTGACGGCCTCCGCCGCGTCGAAGACCTCGCCGGTCAGGTAGTAGCGGGCGGCGGCACGGGGGTCGACACGCGGGAGGACCGGCAGCGAGATGACGGCGGGTGCCAGGCCGAGCCGCGCCTCGGTGAACGCGAAGCTCGCCCCCGCGCCGGCCACCGATATGTCGCACGCGGCGAGCAGTCCGAGGCCGCCGGCCCGTGCATGGCCGGTGACCTCGGCGACCACGGGCTTGGGCGACTCGACGATGCCGCGCAGCAGCTCCGCCAGGCCGAGCGGGCCGCCGGCGGCCGGATCCTTGAGGTCGGCGCCCGCGCAGAACGTGCCACCGGTGTGGGTGAGCAGGATCGCGCGGACGCCCGGGTCCTTGACCGCGTCCTCGAGCCCTTCGCGCAGCTCGGTGACCAGACGCGCCGACAGCGCGTTGCGGTTGTGCGGCGAGTCCAGGGTGAGCAGAGCGATGCCGCGCTGGTGGTCGCGGCGTACGAAGGGTGCGTCGGACACGATCGGTCTCCTCCATGCGGATCGGCAGGCCACGGCGGGCCCAGCAGGACTCAGGACTCAGGACTCAGGACCCCGGACTCGGTGTGAATCACCGTGAATGGGTGGATATCAGTATGACTTGGGCAGGCCCAGGGTGTGGTGCGAGACGAAGTTGAGGATCATCTCACGGCTGACGGGAGCGATCCGGCCCACGCGGGAGGCGGTGAGCAGGGCCGCCAGCCCGTACTCGGTGGTGAGCCCGTTGCCGCCGAGGGTGTGCACGGCCTGGTCGACGGCCTTGGCCCCGGCCTCGGCGGCCGCGTACTTCGCCATGTTGGCGGCCTCGCCCGCGCCCATGTCGTCGCCCGCGTCATAGAGGTAGGCGGCCTTCTGCATCATCAGCCGGGCGAGTTCCAGCTCGATGTGGGCGACGGCGAGCGGGTGGGCTATCGCCTGGTGGGCGCCGATGGGGGACTGCCACACCTGGCGGGTGCGGGCGTACTCGACGGCCTTGTCCAGGGCGAACCGGCCCATGCCGAGGGAGAACGCGGCGGTCATGATCCGCTCGGGGTTGAGGCCCGCGAACAACTGCAACAGCCCGGCGTCCTCGTCACCGACGAGGGCGTCGGCCGGCAGCCGCACATCGTCGAGGAAGAGCTGGAACTGCTTCTCGGGCGCGCCCAGTTCCATTTCTATCTGCCGGTACTCGAAGCCGGGTGTCTCACGGTCGACGATGAACAGGCACGGCTTGAGCTTGCCGGTGCGCGCGTCCTCGGTACGTCCGACGATGAGCGTGGCGTCGGCGATGTCCACACCCGAGATGAAGACCTTGCGCCCGGTCAGCAGCCAGTCGTCCCCGTCGCGGCGCGCGGTGGTGGTGATGCGGTGCGAGTTGGAGCCGGCCTCGGGTTCGGTGATGCCGAAGGCCATCCGCAGCGACCCGTCCGACAGCCCCGGCAGCCAGCGGCGCTTCTGCTCCTCGGTGCCGAAGCGGGCGATGACGGTGCCGCAGATCGCGGGGGAGACGATGAGCAGCAGCAGCGGGCAGCCTGCAGCACCCAACTCCTCCAGCACTATGGAGAGTTCGGCCATGCCGCCGCCTCCTCCGCCGTACTCCTCCGGGAGGTTCACCCCGAGATAGCCGAGCGCGCCGGCCTCCCGCCACAGCTCGTCGGTCTGCTTCCCCGAGCGGACGGCCGCGGTGAAGTAGTCGCGGCCGTAGCGGCGGCCGAGATCCCCGACGGCGGCACGCAGGGCGCGCCGCTCGTCGCTTTCCAGGAGTGCGCTGTCGAAGGTGCCTTGGCTGGTGGTCATGGGCGTGGTTCCTCCTTGACGACGGCGAGTACGGCGCCGACGTCGACCTGGCGGCCGACCTCGGCGTTCAGTGCGGTGAGCGTTCCTGAGGCGGGAGACGTGATCCGGTGCTCCATCTTCATCGCCTCGAGCCACAGCAGCGGGTGGCCCGCTTCGACGTGGTCGCCGACGGCGAATTCACCGATCCGGATGACGGTGCCGGGCATGGGAGCGAGCAGTGAGCCCGGCTCGGTACCGCTGACCGGCTCCGGGAAGCGCGGCAGGGCGGTGAACGCGAACGCGCTCAGCGCGGAGTCGACATGGACCCGGTCGCCGTAGACCGCGACGTCGAACGCGCGGCGTACCCCGTCCGCCTCCAGGACCACATGTCCGCGTTCCGCGTGCAGCAGCCGGACGCCCGGATGGTCCGGGGCGTCGAGGCCGGAGCGGGTGAGCCGGTAGCGGACCTCGTACGGTTCGGCGCCGGGCACCGTCGCGTACCCCTTGGTCTGCGGCTGGGAAGGGACGTTTCGCCAGCCGCCCAGAGCGGAGCCGCCCAGAGCGGAGCGGCCCGAGGCGTCGGACAGCGCGGCGGCGAGCGCCGCCAGCCGTACGGGACCGGTGTCCGCGCCGTCCCCGGCCAGCACCGAGCTGTGCTGTTCGAGGAACGCGGTGGAGTGCCGGCCCGCCACGAACTCCGGGTGCCGCAGCACGCGGACCAGGAGCTCCCGGTTGGTCACCGGGCCGTGCAGCCGGGCATGTTCCAGAGCGCGGGCGAGCAGCCGCACCGCCTCGTCCCGGGTCTCGGCCCAGGCGATGACCTTGGCGAGCATCGGGTCGTAGTGCACGCCGATGGTGTCGCCGTCCTCGACCCCGGAGTCGAGCCGCAGACCGGGCAGTCGAGGCACGTCGATCCGGTGCAGGACTCCGGACTGCGGTTGCCAGCCGCGGGCGGGGTCCTCGGCGTACAGCCGGGCCTCGATGGCGTGGCCGTTCGGCGCGGGTGACGTTTCCGGCAGCGCGGCTCCCTCGGCGATCCGTATCTGGAGCTGTACGAGGTCGAGTCCGGTCACACATTCGGTGACCGGGTGTTCCACCTGGAGCCGGGTGTTCACCTCCAGGAAGTACGGGCGGCCGCCCGGTGCCACCAGGAACTCGACGGTGCCGGCGCCCGTGTAGCCGATCGCGCGGGCGGCCGCGGCGGCGGCGTCGTGGAGCGTACGGCGCAGCTCGTCGCCGATGCCGGGCGCCGGTGTCTCCTCGATCACCTTCTGGTGCCGCCGCTGGACGGAACAGTCGCGTTCGCCGAGCGTCCACACGGTGCCGTGGGTGTCGGCGAGGACCTGCACCTCGATGTGCCGGCCCGTCTCCACATACGGCTCGACGAAGACCTCGCCGTCGCCGAAGGCCGAGGCCGCTTCGGCGCGCGCCGCCGCCAACTCCTCCTCCAACAGCGCGAGCTCCCGCACGATCCGCATCCCGCGCCCGCCGCCGCCGGCCGCCGCCTTCACCAGCACCGGGAGGTCGTCGGGGCCGATCGATCCCGGCCGCAGACCGGTCAGCACCGGCACAGCCGCCGCCGACATGATGTCCTTGGCGCGCGTCTTGGACCCCATGGACTCGATCACGCCGGGGGGCGGGCCGATCCACACCAGCCCGGCATCGAGCACGGCCTGCGCGAAGCCGGCGTTCTCGGAGAGGAAGCCGTATCCGGGGTGGATGGCGTCGGCGCCCGCCGCCTTGGCGGCCGCGACGATCAGATCACCGCGCAGATACGTGTCGGCGGGCGCGTTGCCCGGCAGGCGGACGGCGGTGTCGGCCTCGCGCACATGCGGGGCTCCGGCGTCCGCGTCGGAGTACACCGCGACCGTGGCGATCCCCAGGTCGCGGCAGGTGCGGAAGACCCGCCGGGCGATTTCGCCGCGGTTGGCCACCAGAACGGACTCGATCATCACTGCCCTCACATCCGGAAGACGCCGAAGCCGCCACGCGCGCCCTCGACGGGCGCGCCGTGCACGGCTGACAGGCACAGGCCGAGTACGGTCCGCGTGTCGCGCGGGTCGATGACGCCGTCGTCGTAGAGCCGCCCGGACAGGAACATCGGGAGCGACTCGGACTCGATCTGCTGCTCGACCATCGCGCGCAGCGCGGCGTCGGCCTCGTCGTCGTAGGGCAGCCCCTTCGCCGCCGCCGACTGGCGGGCGACGATCGAGAGCACCCCGGCGAGCTGGGCGGGGCCCATCACGGCGGACTTGGCGCTCGGCCAGGCGAAGAGGAAGCGCGGGTCGAAGGCCCGGCCGCACATGCCGTAGTGGCCGGCGCCGTAACTCGCGCCCATCAGGACCGACAGATGCGGGACCTTCGAGTTGGCGACCGCGTTGATCATCATGGCGCCGTGCTTGATGATCCCGGCCTGCTCGTACTCCTTGCCGACCATGTAGCCGGTGGTGTTGTGCAGGAAGAGCAGTGGAATGTCCCGCTGGTTGGCGAGTTGGATGAACTGCGCGGCCTTCTGCGATTCGGCGCTGAACAGCACGCCCTGCGCGTTGGCGAGGATCCCGACCGGATAGCCGTGCACCTCGGCCCAGCCGGTGGCCAGGCTCGGCCCGTACAGCGGCTTGAACTCGTCGAACCGCGAACCGTCGACGACGCGGGTGATCACCTCACGCGGATCGAAGGGCGTCCGCAGATCGCCGGGGACGATGCCGAGCAGCTCGTCCTCGTCGTGCAGCGGCGGCTCGACGGATGCCCTCGGAGCCGGGCCCTGCTTGCGCCAGTTGAGCCGGGAGACGACGCGGCGCGCGGTTCGCAGCGCGTCGGGCTCGTCGAGTGCGTAGTAGTCGGCGAGGCCGGAGACCCGGGCGTGCATGTCGGCGCCGCCCAGCGACTCGTCGTCGCTCTCCTCACCGGTCGCCATCTTGACCAGCGGCGGTCCGCCGAGGAAGACCTTCGACCGGTCCTTGACCATGATCACGTGGTCGGACATGCCGGGGATGTACGCACCGCCCGCGGTCGAGTTGCCGAAGACGACGGCGATGGTGGGGATCCCGGCGGCCGACAGCCGGGTCAGGTCCCGGAAGAGGGCTCCGCCGGGTATGAAGATCTCCTTCTGGCTGGGGAGATCGGCGCCGCCGGACTCGACGAGGCTGATCACCGGCAGCCGGTTGGCGAAGGCGATCTCGTTGGCGCGCAGCGCCTTCTTCAGCGTCCACGGGTTGCTGGCCCCGCCGCGTACGGTCGGGTCGCTGGCCGTGATCAGGCACTCGACGCCTTCCACGACGCCGATACCGGTGACCAGCGAGGCGCCCACCGGGTAGTCGCTGCCCCAGGCGGCGAGCGGTGAGAGTTCGAGGAACGGGGTGTCCGGGTCGAGCAGCAGCTCGATGCGCTCGCGGGCGAGCAGCTTGCCGCGCTTGCGGTGGCGCTCCACGTACTTCTCACCGCCGCCGCCGATCGCGGTGGCGTGCGCGGCGTCGACCTCCGCGAGCCGGGCGAGCATGGTCGCGCGGTTGGCCGTGTACTCGTCGTCCGAGGTGTCCAGGAGGGTCATGCGCCGGCCCCGGGCTCATCCGCGGATCCCGGGTCCAGCGGACCCGCCTCGTCCACCGGCGGCCGCGGCCGGGTCGGGGACTGCGGCTGCCGCCCCGGTCCCGCCGGTCCCGCGAAGGCCTGCGCGATCTCCAACCAGCGGTCCGCGTCCTCGCCCTCGGCGCGTACGGCGAGGTCGTCGCGGTGCCTGCGCTGGGTGGCCAGCAGACAGAAGTCGATCATCGGTCCGGTCACCCGCTGCGCGGCGTCCTCCGGCCCGTACATCCACACCTCGCCGCCGGGCGCCGTCAGCTCGACCCGGAACTCCTCGGTGGGCGGCTGGAGTCCTCGTACGAAGTACGCGTAGTCGCGGGCCCGCACCCCGATCCGGGCCACATGCCGTAGCCGGCCGGTCGGCTCGCGCCGGACGCCCAGGGCGTCGGCGACGTCCTGGCCGTGCGCCCAGGTCTCCATCAGCCGCCCGGTGGCCATCGAGGCGGCGCTCATCGGGGGCCCGTACCAGGGGAAACGCGTGCCGGGCGGCTGCGTGGCCAGCGCGTCGAGCAGAGCCTCGCGTCCGGTGCGCCAGCGGGTGAGCAGCTCGGCCGGCGGCAGCGACGCGCCCTTGCGGGCCTCGTCGTCGACGAACGTCTCGAAGGTCGCGGCGGCCAGTTCGGTCTCCCGGGCGAACGCCTCGGGGTCGGTCACCGAGAGCAGCGCGACGCCGTCGGTCCAGGCGAGGTGGGCGATCTGATGGGCGATCGTCCAGCCCTCGGCGGGGGTGGGCGCCGCCCAGCGGTCCGCCGGGAGCGGCGCCACCAGCCGGTCGAGGTCTTCGCTCTCGGCCCGCAGGTCGACGAGCACGGACAGTGGATCGGCCATGACCACCCCTTGTTGACACCCGGTCAGCAACGTTGTGGGTCAGAGGGTGGCAGTGCCGCCAAGAACAATCAAGCGTGCTTGCATGATTTTTGGACAGCGGGCGGAAAACGGTGGACGCAGGGGAGCTGCCGCAGGCACACGAAAACCGCCCGTCGCCGCACGCAGTGATGCGGGCGGCAATGGGCGGTACAAGCGGCGAGCCGGTATCCGGCGCCGGCGGTGCGTCGGGCGTTACGAGGCGCGTGCGGCCCGGCGGGCCTCCAGCGCGGCCTTGCGCTCGTCGAACTTCGTGGCCTGGCCGTTGAGGCCGCCCATGAACATGCCCAGCTCCTCCTGCGCCCGCACTCCGTCCGGACCGAGGCCGCTGACCTCGAGGACCTTGAGGTGGCGCAGCACCGGCTGCAGCACGTCGTCATGGTGGATCCGCAGGTTGTAGATCCCGCCGATTGCCATCCGGGCGGCCGCCCGCTCGAAGCCGGGCATGCCGTGGCCGGGCATCCGGAACTGCACGACGACATCGCGGATCGCCTGCATCGTGAGGTCGGGGGCGAGCTGCAGCGCCGCGGCCAGCAGGTTGCGGTAGAAGACCATGTGGAGGTTCTCGTCGGTGGCGATCCGGGCCAGCATCCGGTCGCAGACCGGGTCCCCCGACTGGTGTCCGGTGTTGCGGTGCGAGACGCGGGTGGCCAGCTCCTGGAAGGCCACGTACGCCACCGAGTGCAGCATGCTGTGCCGGTTGTCGGACTCGAAGCCCTCCGACATGTGCTGCATGCGGAAGCGCTCCAGCTCGACCGGGTCCACGGCGCGGCTGGTCAGCAGGTAGTCACGCATGACGATTCCGTGCCGGCCCTCTTCCGCGGTCCAGCGGTGCACCCAGGTGCCCCAGGCGCCGTCGCGTCCGAAGAGCGAGGCGATCTCGTGGTGGTAGCTGGGGAGGTTGTCCTCGGTGAGCAGGTTCACGACGAGCGCGATCCGGCCGATCTCGGTGACCTTGGACTGCTCGGGGGCCCAGGCGTCGCCGCCCATGATCCCGTCGAAGTTGCGGCCGTCGCTCCACGGCACGTACTCGTGGGGCATCCATTCCTTGGCTACCGCGAGGTGGCGGTTGAGCTCGGTCTCGACCACCTCTTCCAGGGCGTACAGCAGCCGCGCGTCACTCCATGTGTCCGATCCGGGACGGTGGGATTCGGTGATGGTCACGGTGGCTCCTGATGGCTGGCAAGGCACCTACGGGGACGTAAGTTACGCAACCGTAGGTTATGAGTCGCCGAAAAGGCAACCGTCGCCCCGCTGGGTGTATGGAACAGCTACGGACAGATACGGAACGGCTAGCTCCGCGCGGACAGCTCGCGCACTCGTACGGACAAGCACGTGACGCAGCCCTCCAGCTTCTCGAATTCGCTGATGTCGACCAGGACCGGCCGGTATCCCAGACCGCTGAACAGCTCCGCACTGCGGGGAGCACTCGCGGCCATGAGCAGCACGTCTCCGCCGAGGAGCACTACATGGGACCCAGCCTCCTCCGGGACCGGTCGGAAGTGCGTAAAGACGGCCGGATCGTCGACCAGTGGCGGATATCCGATGATCGTTCCGTCGGGCAGGGCCGTCACCGCCGACTTCAGGTGCAGCACCTTGGCAACCGGGACCGCGACCACCCGCGCGCCCAGCGGCTCGAACACCGCCCGCAGCTGCCGCACGCCCTCCGCGTTGGTACGCCCGCCCCGGCCGACGTAGAGGGTGTCCCCGACCTTCAGGATGTCGCCGCCGTCCAGCGTTCCGGGCTCCCGGATCCGGTTCACCGAGCAGCCGAGCGCGATCGCCGCCTCCTCGGCGCCGGCCGTCTCGGGCCGCCGCGAGGGGGCGCCGGGGCGCGAGATCAGCGCCACGTTCCGGAACACGACCATGGTGTCCTCGATGAAGACCCCGTCCGGACAGTCGTCCGCCGGCGCGGCCTCGACCGTCTCCCAGCCGTGCTCCGCGAGGACCGCGGTGTAGCGCTCCCACTGCCGCAGCGCCAGCGCGGGGTCGACCGGCGACCGGTCGATGTGCGTCACCAGGCCCTCGGCCAGGCGCGGACTGGGACGGCGGACGATCGCCTTCTTGCTGGGCATATAGGATCTGCTCCCTGATGAGTGCCACTCTTGTTGCCAAGGATCTTGCCGCAGGACAGGGGGACCGAGTCCTGTTCTCCGGCCTCGAACTCGTCGTCGCCCCCGGCGATGTCATCGGCCTGGTCGGTGCCAACGGCGCCGGCAAGTCGACGCTGCTGCGGCTGCTCGCCGGGCTCGACACCCCCGAGCAGGGTGTGCTGCGGCTGAGCCCGCCCAGCGCCGCCGTCGGCCATCTGCCGCAGGAGCCCGAGCGGCGTCCCGGGGAGACCGTACGGGACTTCCTCGCCCGCCGTACCGGCGTCGCTGCCGCCCAGAGCGCGCTCGACGCCGCCACCCAGGCACTCGTCGACGAGGCGCCCGGCGCCGACGACGCGTACTCCACCGGCCTGGAGCGCTGGCTCGACCTCGGTGGCGCCGACCTGGAGGAGCGCTCCGAGGAGGTCGCCGCCTCGCTGGGCCTGTCCATCGGCCTCGACCAGCAGATGACCTCGCTCTCCGGCGGCCAGGCCGCCCGCGCCGGCCTCGCCTCGCTGCTGCTCAGCCGCTACGACGTCTTCCTGCTCGACGAGCCCACCAACGACCTGGACCTCGACGGCCTCGACCGGCTGGAGAAGTTCGTCAAGGGGCTGCGCGCCGGCACCGTCGTCGTCAGCCACGACCGCGAGTTCCTCACCCGCACCGTGACCAAGGTCGTCGAACTCGATCTCGCCCAGCAGCAGGTGAACACCTACGGCGGCGGCTACGAGGCGTACCTGGAGGAGCGGGAGGTCGCCCGCCGGCACGCCCGCGAGGAGTACGACGAGTTCGCCGACAAGAAGTCCTCCCTCGAAGCCCGCGGCCAGATGCAGCGCTCGTGGATGGACCAGGGCGTCAAGAACGCCCGCCGCAAGGCGACGGACAACGACAAGATCGGCCGCAAGTTCCGCAGCGAGGCGTCCGAGAAGCAGGCCGCCAAGGCCCGCCAGACGCAGCGCATGATCGAACGCCTCGATGTCGTCGACGAGCCCCGCAAGGAGTGGGAGCTCAAGATGGAGATCGCCGCGGCGCCCCGGTCCGGGGCCGTGGTGGCGACGCTGCGCGGCGCCGAGGTCCGCCGCGGGGACTTCACGTTCGGCCCGGTCGACCTGCAGATCGACTGGGCGGACCGGGTCGCGATCACCGGCGCCAACGGCTCCGGCAAGTCCACGCTGCTCGCCGCCCTGCTGGGCCGGCTCCCGCTGGACGCCGGCAACGCCGCGCTCGGCCCGGGAGTCGTCGTGGGCGAGGTGGACCAGGCCCGCGGACTGTTCTTCGGCGACGAGCCGCTGATGGACGCGTTCGCAGCCTCCGTACCCGACCTGGAGCCCGCCGACGTGCGGACGCTGCTGGCCAAGTTCGGCCTCAAGGCCGCTCATGTGCTGCGCCCGGCGGCGACGCTGTCGCCGGGGGAGCGGACCCGGGCCGCGCTGGCCCTGCTGCAGGCCCGCGGGGTCAACCTGCTCGTCCTCGACGAGCCGACCAACCACCTGGACCTGCCGGCGATCGAGCAACTGGAGTCGGCACTGTCCTCGTACAACGGGACGCTGCTGCTGGTCACGCACGACCGGCGGATGCTGGACGCGGTGAGCACCACCCGGCGCATCGAGGTCGCGGACGGCCGGGTCTCGGAGGCCTGACCGGCGGCCGGGCGCGGTCCGGCGGAACCGGAATGCCGCGGGCCGCGTCCAAGCCGTGACCGTTCAGGATCCTGGAGACCGGGAGGCCGTCGGATGCGCGCATGGGCAGGGGCCGTCGCCGTGGTGGCGCTGCTGGGAGCGGCCGGCTGCGGTGCGGACCATCCGGTGAACGGGCCGGGCAACGGGCTCCGCTGCGACTCCACCGTCGTGACCGAGAGGTCCGACGGCAACCACCTCTGCCTCGATGTGGGCAGCTCGGTCCGGGTTGCGCTGGCGGGTGCCGGCTGGGGGCCGGTGACCGTGTCCGGTGCCGGCCTGACCGAGGTCTCCGCCGACTCCTTCCGAGCGTCCGCCCCCGGCTCCGTGAAGCTGGCCACCGCCCGCAAGGTCTGCCCCGCGCCCTCGGCGCCCGGCATGGTCTCCTGCCACGCGATGCAGGCATGGACCGTGACGGTCGACGTGCGGCAGCTATAGACACGGACCCGGACAGGCTGTGGGGGCCTGTCCGGGTCCGTCTGACTTTTTTGTGACCTTTGGCGAATTACTTCAACCAGCCGGGTTTCAGCTGATGTTGAGAGCGGTGTCGTCGAGCACGAAGCTCGTCTGGAGGCTGGAGTCCTCGGTGCCGGTGAAGGTGACCGTCACCGACTGTCCCGCGAACGAGGAGAGGTCGAAGGACTTCTGCGCGTAGCCGGTGTTCTTGTTGAGGTTGGAGTACGTGGCCAGCGTGGTGCTGCCGGCCTTCACCGTCAGCTTGTCGTACGCGGTGGAGGTGGTCGTCTCCGCGGTGTCGATGTGCACCCAGAACGTCAGGGTGGCGTGGCAGCCGCTGGGGACCGTCACCGTCTGGGCGAGCGAGTCGGTGTGGGTGGAGCCGTAGCCGTCGAGCCACGCCTTCCAGGAACCGGAGTGGGCGGCCTCGCTGGAGCTGTTGTCGACCACGCTGGCGCTGGCGGTCCAGGGGGCCGCGGTGCCGGTCTCGAAGCCGGGGTTGCCGAAGAGCTGCGAGGTGCTGCAGCCGCCGCCGACCGGGTTGACGACCCAGGTGAAGGAGGCGCTGCCGGTGGCGTTGGTGCCGTCCTTGGCGGTCACCGTCACGCTGTAGGTGCCGGCGGTGGTGGGCGTACCGCTGATGAGGCCGGTGGAGGAGTTGATCGTGACGCCCGGCGGAAGGCCGGTGGCGCTGTAGGTGAGGGTCTGGCCGCTACCGGAGTCGGTGGCGTGGATCTGCAGGGAGACCGCGGTGTTGACGGTGGTGGACTGGCTGCCCGGGTTCGTCACGGTGACGGTGTTGCCGCCGGTCGAGCCGTTGGTGAAGGCGGCCGTGCCGTTCGGGGTGCCGAGGCCGGTCGGGCCGTCGTAGCCGGCCTTGGCGGTGCACAGGTAGCTGCTGCCGCAGGAGCCGTTGGTGCCGGTGGTCACGTCGTTGAGCGACGAGGTGTGGGCGTACGGGTACGAGGACGGAGTCGTGCCCGCGGCCGGGGTGCCGGCGAGGGCGTAGACGGAGGCGATGATCGGCGCGGAGGCGCTGGTGCCGCCGTACACGTTCCAGCCGCTCGCCTGGTAGCTGTCGTAGACCGCGAGGCCGGTGGCCGGGTCGGCGACCGCGGAGACATCGGCGACGGTGCGCTTGGCGCAGCCGGTGTCGGTCTGCCAGGAGGGCTTGGGGTCGTAGGCGGAGCAGCCGGAGCCGGCGCCGTCGCCACTGGTGGCGCCCCAGACCTTCTCGGTCCAGCCGCGCGGGGTGCTGGAGCGGCTCAGTGAGGTGCCGCCGACCGCGGTGACGTACTGCGAGGCCGCCGGGTACTCGACGCCGTAGCCGCTGTCACCGGAGCTGACGGTGATCGCGACGCCGGGATGGTTGAAGTAGGAGGCGTCCGAGCTGGTGTCGGTGGAGTCCTCGCCGCCGCCGTAGCTGTTGGAGACGTACTTGGCGCCCATCGTGACCGCGCGGTTCACCGCGGCGCCCAGGTCCTCCATGGACGCCGTGGTCGCCTCGACGAGCAGGATGTGGCACTGCGGGCAGACGGCGCTGACCATGTCGACGTCGAGCGAGATCTCGCCCGCCCAACCGGCGTCGGCCGTCGGGTAGTTGGTGCCGCCGTTCTGGTCGACCTTCTTGAAGCAGCCGTTGGCCGTGGTGCAGGCGGGCAGGCCGTACTGGGAGCGGTAGGAGCCCAGGTCGGCCTCGGCCTTGGGGTCGTCGTTGGCGTCGACGATCGCGACGGTCGCACCGGCTCCGGCCGAAGGCAGGGCGTAGGCGCTCTGCAGGTCAGTGGGGCCATAGCCGGACGGGAGCGCGTTCGGGGCGAGGGACAGGTGCTGGACCAGGTCGGTACGGGCCAGTGCGTGACAGGCCATGTAGCCGGCCTGGCTGGGTTCCGAGCAGAGCCGCTCGGTGTGGGGGGTGGTGGCGCTCGCCGCGGCCGGGGTGACCGCGGTGGGGGCGGCCGACGCGGTTGCCGGGCCGGCGACGGCCAGCATGCCGGCGGAGGCCAGGGCCGCCGCCGACAGGACGGCGGTGACGCCGCGACGGGTGAGGCGTCTGGCGCGGTTGGGGGTTCTCGATGGCAATGAACAGCCCTCCATGGGGGGATCGGTCCCCGGCGGCGGGCAACCGTTGAGGCAAGATGTCATGGTCATGACATTGCCTGATGAAGGAGACGCCGCGGGGCTTCGCGTAGCGCACGTTCATTGGTGGTGAAGGCGACGGCGAGGGTGACGCCGGCGCTGGAAGGAGCTGCCACCCCGTTCAGTGGTGGCCAACGCTGAACGTAGTGAAGGCTGTGCCCAAGGGACTACCGGGCAATGGCAAAGTCTTCCTTTCGGTCAGCGATCTCGGCCGTATAGCTTGAGCGCCCATGGAGTTCGAAGAGGGTCCGGTCAACGACCTTGTGGCGCTGGGGCTGGCGCGGTACGAGGCACGCGTCTACCTCGCGCTGGTCAGGCGCGAGTCCTACACCGCCGCGGAGGTGGCCCGCGAGGCGGACGTCCCCCGCCAGCGGGTCTACGACGTCCTCGACGCACTCGTGCGCCGGCGGCTCGCCATCGCCCGGCCCGGCCGGGTGGCGACGTTCTCCGCCATCGCGCCGGAACTGGCCATCGCCCGGCTGATGGCACTCCAACGGGAGTCGCTGGAACGGCTGGACCGGGTCTCGGCCGGGCTCGCCTCCGCGCTGCTGCCGATCTGGACCGACGGCCGGACGCACACCGATCCGCTCGACTACATCGAGGTGCTGCGCGACCCCAAGGTGATCGCCGAGCGGTTCGCGGACATCCAGGAGCAGGCCGGGCACGAGCTGCTCAGCTTCTGCAAGCCGCCCTTCGTCGCCCCCGCCGCCAACACCGAGGGCATCAAGGTCGTCCGCAGGCTGCGCAAGGCCGGCGGAACGGTCCGGGCGATCTACACGCACGACGCGCTCGCCGACGCGGAGGTCCTGGAGAACGTCCGCCGCTTCGGCGAGGCGGGGGAGGAGGCGCGGTTCGCCGTCGAACTGCCGATGAAGCTGATCATCGCGGACGCCTCACTCGTGCTGTGCGACATGCCGGATCCGGTGGCCGGAACCGGCTCCACCACCGCGCTGTTCATCGAACATCCGGCTCTCGCGGGCTGCCTGCGCCTCGCCTTCCTCACGGTCTGGGGGAGCGCCGAGACGGTGCCCACGGATCCGCCGTCCTGAGCGAGCCCGGGCCCCCGGCCGGACCTGACGTGAAAGGCGCGTCGTGAGCGTCCACTCCCGGCTGGGCTGCCCCTTTCCGGCCGGGTGGTCGGCCCCGGCCGGGGTGGCCGGGACACGTTCGGTCGCGCCCCGCTGGAGTTAAGGTGGCGGCGTGGCCGTGTTCCTGCTCGGCGTTGGTGCCGCCTGTTGCCTCGGACTGGGGTTCGTGCTGCAGCAGCGCGCGGCGCAGCGTGCCCCGCTGGCGGACTTCCTCTCGTTCCGGCTTCTCCTCGACCTGATCAAGATGCCCCAGTGGCTGCTGGGCATGGCGCTCATGATCAGCGGCCAGGTGCTGGGGGCGCTGGCCCTGGCGCACGGCGAGGTGTCCCTCGTCGAGCCGCTCCTCGCGACCAATCTGCTGTTCGCCCTGGCGCTCTCCCGCCGGCTGTCCGGCCAGCCGCTGGGCCTGAGCGGCTGGGCGGGGGTCGGGCTGCTGGCCCTCGGCGTGACGGCGTTCATCGTCGCCGGGCAGCCGGCCGGGGGCGGCCCCGACGCGGGGGTGCTGCGCCACTGGCTGGTACTGGGGATCGTCGTCGGACTCGCGCTGCTGCTCGTGGCCTGCGCCAAGCGGCTTCCCTCCTCCTCCGAGGCGACCCTGCTGGCGCTGGCGGCGGGCCTGCTCTACGGGCTGCAGGACGCGCTGACGCGGATCTGCGGTGAGCTGGCCCGGGAGGACGGTGTCGAGATACTGGCGTTGCACTGGCAGCCGTACGCGGTCGCGGCGATCGGCCTCACCGGGCTCGTCCTCGTGCAGAGCGCCTTCGAGACCGCCCCGCTGCGGATGTCGCTGCCCGCGCTGACGGCCGCCCAGCCGCTGGCGGGAATCGCCTGCGGCATCGGCTTCCTCGGGGACCGGCTGCGGGTGACGACCGGTGCGCTGGCCTGGGAGGCGGCCGGGCTCGCGGCGATCACGGTGGGGGTGGTGCTGCTGGGACGGCACCCGGCGATGCCGGACGCGCAGCCCGACGGGGAGCCGGCGAAGGAAGCCACGGGGAGTGCGACCTGAGGGGCACCCGCCACTGCCCTCAGGCCCATGCCCAGCCGGACTCGACGCCGAGGAACCGCCCCAGATCGGCGACCTCGGCGTCGATGCCGTGCTCGACGGCGTCGAGTGGCGGCCGGAACGGGTCGACGCGGACGGCCAGTCGGCCGCCGGGACCCCACTCGTGCCGCCAGATGCCGACGACCTCGCCGTCCAGCAGCACGCACGGGGTGATGAACCCGCCGCCGGTCGCGACGAGAGGGCCGAAGGACGGGTCCAGCAGCAGGTCCCGGTCGCGGTAGCCCAGCAAGTACGGGTCGAAGTGTCCGATCAGCCGGACGGACGGCGTCGGTGGCCGCGGTGCGTCGGTGCCTGCGGTCACCCACAGCGGGCCGTCCGGTCCCGCGATCCGCGCCAGCTTCTCCCCGGCTTCCTGGAAGCCGCGCTTGGCCTGGCCGGCGGGCAGTCCTGACCAGCGCGCGAAGTCCTTTGCGGTCGCGGGTCCGTATGCGGCCACATGTCGCTCGGCGAGCGCGGCCAGTGCCTCGTCTCCCGACAGCTCCGGCCCGCCGATGCCGTCCAGCCACTCCTCGCACAGCACATAAGTCGATTTGTCGCCGTCGGTCTCCGGTCCCCGGCACACCAGGCCCGTCGCGGCCGCGTAGAGCATCAGATGGGCCGGAGCCTGGCTGCGCGGATCCAGGGTGAGACCGAGCTCGCCGAGCCCGCGCACGATGTCGTCACGGAGCATCGGCGCCCGCCCGGCCAGCACTTTCTCCAGCGCGGGAAGCGCGCGGGCGCAGGTCTCCTCGTCCAGGCCCAGCTGCAGGCGCCTGCCGCGCTGCGCGGCGGCGGCACGCGGGCCCAGCAGCGACGTCATCCAGCGCACGTCCGCCGCCGGGACGGCGTGCAGAGTGCCGCGCATCAGCCAGGTGCGGACCAGCGAGCGATCACCGGCGGCGCACGCCGCATCGACGTCCCCGGCGGTGAGCCCCGCGGTCCTGGCGCGCACCTGCAACCGGCACGCCTTGGCGTCCTGCGCCTGCAGCGCGCCGGCTCCGCGTGCCGCCGCGGCGACTCCGACCCCGTCCCGCGGCCCGGCCAGCCCCTGCGCGTGGACCCGCCAGGACCGCACCTGAGCGGGCGTCAATTCCGACATGGACCCATCCTGCCGCACCTGCCGCGCAGGGTTCGTACATCCGATCACGAACGCCCCTGCGCCCCCGGCTGCCTGGGGCCCAGCGATCCACTCGCGCCGGGCTGGGCACCGCCGGTCGGACGTGAGGGGAGCGACCGGGTCACCCCTTGCCGAAGTGCTCCAGCGGGAAGGCGCCGGACGCCAGGGCGGTCTGCGTGAACGATCCGGCCAGTTCGGTGAGGCGGGCGACGCCGGTGGCGCCCAGGTGGTCGTAGGGGGCGCGGTCGATGCGGTCGGTGGCGGCTTCGATGTCGCGCCGCAGCTCGGTGCCCGCGTCGGTGAGCTCGCCCGCCGCGTCGAGCACTCCGCGCTCGCGCAGCCGATCCTGGCAGGCGGCCCACTGCTCGGCCGTCCAGCCCCTGCTGGCCTGGACGAAGCGCGGGGTGAAGCCCTTGCCGGTCGCGGTGTGGCTGACGATGGCCTCCAGGCCGTCGAGTTCGGCCGCCATCAGCGCGGCGAGGTGGCCGTCGCCCCGGTGCTCGCGCAGCAGCGTGGCGGCGTGCCAGAGCGCGAGGTGCGGTGCGGTGGGCACCGGCAGGTCGGCGTTGGCGGCGTAGAGCGGGCGGGCGGCCCGCTCGCAGGCCTCGGTGGCGCGCAGCGCCAGGGCGGCGGCCTCGGCCATCTCCGGCGAGGCGACGACGTCCGCGCCGAGCAGCCGGGTGAGCGCGGTGTCGACCGCACGCAGCCGGGCGTCGATGACGGCTTCGGGGGTGGCGATCGTCCAGGCGCGCGGGATGTGCCGGATCACCAGGTCGTGGTTGAAGTTGTAGAACGTCGCGGTGACGGTACCGGCTCCGACGGCCCCCAGCGGCGCCGCCCGACCCGCGAAGTACGTCATGCTGCCGGGCTCGAGGCCGAGCCGGGCGAGTTCGGCCGCGAACTCGGGCGAGAAGTACGCGCTGGAGTGCAGCGGGTTCAGCGTGTTCTGGCAGCGGCGCGCCGCGTGGGGGTCCGAAGCGGTAGTAGTCATGGACCACAGGTTACCGACCGGTCAGCATGTTGCCGAGGGGCGTGCGTTCGTTCCGGCCACCGCGACGGAAAGCGTTGCTATCAGCACAGCATGGTCGTGAATTAGTTGAATCCATGGCGTTCAACTGCTGAGATCGATAGTGTTCCGGTGTCTGCTGCACGCCTTACGGAGGCCCTGATGTCCACCGACGAACCCGCCCGCATGCTCCCGGTCACCGACCGGACCCGTCATCGGCGGCTGCGTGAGCAGGGCAGTGTGTCCCGCGACGACCTGGACGCGGTGCTGGGCGCCGGTTTCGTCTGCCATCTCGCCGTGGTGGTGGACGGCTCGCCGCTGGCGGTCCCCACGGTCTACGGGTTCGACGCGGCCGCCGACACCGTCTATCTGCACGGCTCGGCCGCCAGTCGCAGCCTCGTGCAGTCGCCCGGGGCGTCCGTCTGCGTCACCGTCACCCACATCGACGCTCTGGTGCTGGCGCGATCCGTCTTCGAGCACAGCGTCAACTACCGCAGCGCGATGGTGCTCGGGGTGCCGCGCGTCGTCACCGATCCCGATGAGAAGCTGCACGGCCTGCGCGTGCTGGCCGAGCAGTCCGCACCCGGCCGGTGGGACCACGCGCGCGGCCCCTCCCGCAAGGAGCTCGCCGCCACCACGCTGCTCGCGCTCGGACTCGACGAGGCCTCGGTGAAGACGAGCACCGGCCACACCGACGACGCCGACGGCCCGGACGGCGAACTCTCCGTATGGGCCGGGGTGCTGCCGCTGCTCCACACCTGGGGCGAACCCGAGCCGGACCCGGCCCTGCGCGCCGGCATTCCGCTCCCGTCGCACGTCGCGGCCAGGGCGGGCACGCCGGCGGGGTGATCTCCGGGGCCGGCTCAGCCGGCGGTCGGCGACCAGGCGAAGGTGGGCGTCCGGCCCTCCAGGAAGGCGGCGACGCCCTCGGCGGTGTCACCGCTCGTGCGTGCCTGCCGCTGCCAGTGGGCGATCCGCAGCGGGTCCAGGCCGGGCGTCGCGAACTCCTTCGCCGCGGCCTGCGTGAGCTGCGAGCGCGATGCCAGAACGGCGCTGAACTCCGCGACGCGCTTGTCGAGTCGGTCGTCGGGCAGCACCTCGTCGACGAGCCCGGTCCGCAACGCCCGCTCGTGGTCGATCAACTCGGCCGAGAACAGCAGGTACTTGGCGGTCGCGGGGCCGACCAGACCGACCAGCCGACGGGTGGACGAGGCGGCGTAGACGATGCCGAGCCGGGCCGGTGTGACGCCGAAGCGCGCCCCCTCGGCCGCGAACCGCAGATCGCAGGCGGCGGCGAGCTGGCAGCCGCCGCCCACACAGAAGCCGCGCACGGCCGCGATCGTCGGCTTCGGGAAGGCGGCCAGCGCCTCCTCGGCCCGGACCGCCGCGTCCTGTGTGCGACCGGAGCCGCTGCCGGTCTCCCGCAGCCCTGAGATGTCCGCGCCCGCGCAGAAGGTGCCGTCCGCCCCGGTGAGCACCAGGACCCGCACGGCCGGATCGGAGGCGAGACCGTCCAGCAGGCCGGGGAGCGCCTCCCACATGTCGGTGGTCATGGCGTTCCGCTTGGCCGGATTGCTGATGGTCACCGTGGCGGTGCCGTCCGCGATGTCCAGCAACAACCCGGGCTGTGCGCCGGGCTTCGGGCCGGGCTCGGGCATCCGGGCTCCCCTTCCGTACGTTCCGTGCGGCGCGCGTGCCGCCTGCGCATGTGGCCGATCACCGAATCCTATCCGCGAACAAACAGGGGTAAAAAGGCTGTAGGACATCAATCTGTTCGAGGCGAGGAGGCGGCCATGGCCGCACTCAGGAAGTCGGACCGGCGACCGGAGGCCCGGATCAGCCGCAGCTTCGGATGGCTTGCCGCGCTCGGCGTCGTACTGGTGCTGTGCGGGCTGATCGGTCTCGCCTACACGGCCTTCGCCACCCTCACCTCGGTGCTGCTCTTCGGCTGGTTGCTGCTGATCGGCGGCTTCGTCGGCCTGCTGCACGCCGTCCAGTCGCGCGATACGAACTTCTTCTGGCTCGCGCTGGTGGTCGCCGCGCTGAACCTGGCGGCGGGGGTCGTCGTCATCCGCAGGCCGGACGGCACCGCCGCGGCGCTGACGATGTTCGCCGCGCTGCTCTTCCTGACCGGCGGGGTGTTCCGGCTCTTCGGCGGGCTGGCGGTCCGCGGCCCGCAGACGCTCTCCACCGTGCTGCAGGGCGCGGTCGGCATCCTGCTCGGCGTCCTGGTGTTGGCCAACTGGCCGGAGAGCAGCCGATACGTCCTCGGCTTCTTCTTCTCCCTCACCCTGCTCTTCGACGGCCTCGGGCTGGTGGCCGGCGGTATCGGTGGCCGGCGCGTCGTCGGCATGGTCACGGACGCCCGCGACGCGGCGGACGCTCGGGCGGAGGCCGCGGCCGAGGCTCGGACGGAACCCGCGACGGGGCCGGGCTCGGAACCCGCAGGGTCGGCGGGATCGCCGGATAGCCCGGTTGTGGAACATTCCACGAAGCAGGAACAAGGCGATCAGAATCGGTCGCCCGAGTGACAAAGTCTTTCGACTGCGGACAGGATGCGCCGAAAGGTGCGGACTTACGGTTACCCGCCCGGTGAACTCCCCCCACTCCGGAGACTCGGTCCGTGAGGCGGATCTCGTCGGCGGCCCGGCAGCGGGCGGCGGCGGGAACTGCGGGGACACGTCACACGAAGGCGATGGTGGGTGCCGTCATGGAGGTCTGCGGGAGCGTCCCGCCCGATCCGGCGACGGCCGAGGTACCGGTCGATCCGGGTGATCCGGGCGGCCTTGGCGCTTCGGGTGGTCCCGGTGCCCATTTCGCACCGCCGCCACCGTACGCGGGCGCATGGCGCTTCACCGCGCCGGCGGTGGACTCCTCGGTACCCCAGGTCCGGCACGGTGTCCGGGACCTCATCGCCGACCGGAAGGTGCCCGTCGGTGACGATCTGCTGGCCGGCATCCTGCTGATCGTGTCGGAGCTGGTGACCAACGCGGTCCGGCACGCGGCGCTGCTGTCGCCGCAGATCACCATCGAGGTCGCGGTGGGCCCCGACTGGATCCGGGTCGGCGTCGAGGACAACCACCCCTACCGCCCCAAGGCGCTGGAAGCGGAGTACGGCGACACCGGCGGCCGCGGCCTGCTGCTGGTCAAGGCCGTCACGGCGGAATCCGGCGGGATGTGCGACGTGACCCACACCGAATCCGGCGGCAAGGTGATCTGGGCGCTGCTGCCACTGCCGATCGCGGGCCCGTAGAACCACCGGCGCTGCTCCTCCCCGGAGCCGGCCCGGCGGTTCCGGCCCGCTCCTACCAGCCGGCGTCGCCGGTCAGCTCGCGGATCGCGGGCAGCGATGCGTCCCACACCGTCCCGAACCAGGCGGAGAACGGGCCGCGCTCGCGGATCTCCTCCAGCTCGGGCGGCGTCACGAACGCGGTCTCGCCGATCTCCTCGGGGTCGGGCCGCAGTTGCGCCCGGACGAGGCCGACGAAGAGGTGGTTGAACTCCTGCTCGACCAGCCCGGACTCCGGGTCCGGGTGGTTGTAGCGGACGGTGCCGGCCTCACGCAGCAGCGCGGGAGCCGTCCCCAGCTCCTCGGCGGTGCGCCGGGCGGCGGCCACGAACGGCGGCTCGGCCGGGTACGGGTGCCCGCAGCAGGTGTTCGACCAGACGCCCGGGGAGTGGTACTTGCCCATCGCCCGGCGCTGGAGCAGCAGCCGGCCCTCGTCGTCGAAGAGGAAGACGGAGAAGGCCCGGTGCAGCCGGCCGGGGGCCAGATGCGCGGACAGCTTCTCGGCGGTGCCGATCGTCACACCGGCCTCGTCGACCAGCTCCAGCATGATCGGTTCCGCGACTCCGTTGCTGGAGGGATCCGTCGCGGGGGTGCCGGGCCGGCCGGTGGCGGGACTGGTTGGCATGTCCATCCTTCGCATTCGACGACAAGTCCTCAGTCTGCCTCACGTGGCGCCACCCGCTGTGGTTGCACCGCCCGCCCCACGTCACCCGAAGGGGGTCGGTGGCACAAGCGTGCCTCGCGTTCCGCGGGCCCGAGCGGTGCCGGCCGGAGGACGCGGTGCTCGACGTCGAAGCGGTCGTCGGGCTCACCGTCGACCGTTGGCCGGCCTCCGCGAGCGCGAGCCGCGCGGTCTTCGTCCGACAGCCATCGGCGAAGCGGTTTGACGCACAGTAGGCACGTCGATACCGGCAATCGTTGTCATACGCGGTGACCTGCGACGATGCAGCGCGAGGCGATCGCTGCGACATCACCCGGACGGCGGTGTCCGGCCGTCGCCCGGCCGCTGTTTGTCGCTGGGGCCCGGATCGACCATGATGATCACGTGGTTCGCATGGCGGGGAGGCCCCCGGCGAAGCGCACGAGGAAGCAAACGGGTGATGAACGGCCGCTTCCGCGGATCCGATAGCCTCTGCCGACCGCCGTCCACACCGGCCCGCCGACCGCCATCCTCGCCGGCATCCCCACATGTCCAGGGAGTGAGTTCCTCTGCCGACCGCCATCCTCACCGGCCCGCCGGCTCCGGCGTCGCCGCTCGAGGGCGACCTGAGGTCGCTCGGGTTCGACGTGGTCGAAGCGCGGGAGTCCGACCACGGATCCGGAAGTCTCGCGGCACTGATCGCCGCGGTCCCCGCCGGCGACCGGGTGGCGATCGTCGACCGGCGCTTCGTCGGCCACGCGCACGCGCTGCGACTGGCGCTCACGGACCCCCGCTTCGACGCCTCCGCCGTTCCCGGCGCGCTCTCGGTGCAGGCCGCGGCACGTCCCGCGCTGGCCAGGGCGCTCGCCGCCGGGCCGGCCGCCGGCCGGCTGCCGGACACCCTCGGCAGCGCGCTCGACGCCGAGGGCGTGGCCCCGCACCGTCCCGAACTGGGTGTCCTGGTCGCTGCCGTACCCGCCTCGGACGCCGACCGGGCCGAGGCCGCAGCGGCCGTCGCCGCGGTCGACGGCGAGAAGGTCCGGCTGCGGAACGCCGTCAAGGCGCGCGACGGCTTCTTCACCACCTACTGCATCAGCCCGTACTCGCGCTATCTCGCGCGCTGGTGCGCCCGGCGCGGGCTGACCCCGAACCAGGTCACCACCGCTTCCCTGCTCGTCGCGCTGATCGCGGCCGGCTGCGCGGCCACCGGCACCCGGCCCGGCTTCGTCGTCGCCGGCGTCCTGCTGATCGCCTCGTTCGTCCTGGACTGCACCGACGGGCAACTGGCCCGCTACTCGCTGCAGTACTCGACGCTCGGCGCCTGGCTGGACGCCACCTTCGACCGGGCCAAGGAGTACGCGTACTACGCCGGCCTCGCGCTCGGCGCGGCCTGCGGCGGTGACGACGTGTGGGCGCTGGCGCTCGGCGCGATGGTGCTGCAGACCTGCCGGCACGTCGTCGACTTCTCGTTCACCGAGGCCAACCACGACGCGACGGCCAACACGAGCCCGACCGCCGCGCTGTCCGACAGGCTCGACAGCGTCGGCTGGACCGTCTGGGTGCGCCGGATGATCGTGCTGCCGATCGGCGAGCGCTGGGCGATGATCGCGGTACTCACCGCCGTCACCACGCCCCGCATCACCCTGACCGTGCTGATCATCGGCTGCGCGCTCGCCGCCTGCTACACCACCGCGGGCCGCATGCTGCGCTCGCTCACCCGCAAGGCCACCCGCACCGACCGGGCCGCCCAGGCGCTCGCCGAGCTGGCCGACAGCGGGCCGCTCGCCGAAGCCGTCGCCCGGGCCGGCGCACCGCTCGCCCGCCGCCTGCCGTCGTTCGCCGCCCCCGCCGTGGCCCTGCTCGGCTCCGCCGCGCTGGTGGCCACCGCGGCGCTGGCCCCGTGGGGCAGCTGGTGGCCGGTGCTGGCCGCCGGTGTATACGTCCTGACCTCGGGTCTGGCCGTCGCGCGGCCGCTGAAGGGCGCGCTGGACTGGCTGGTCCCACCGTTCTTCCGGGCGGGCGAATACACCACCATCCTCGCGCTGGCGGCCGTCTCGGACGTGAACGGGGCATTGCCCGCCGCTTTCGGCCTGGTGGCCGCTGTCGCCTACCATCACTACGACACGGTGTACCGCATCCGCGGCGGAACCGGGGCGCCACCACGGGCCCTGGTACGCGCGACCGGCGGACACGAGGGCAGGGCGCTGGCGGTCACCGCGGCGGCCGCGCTCGCGCACCACACAGGTTTTACCGTCACGCTGACGGTCATCGCCGGGGCGCTGACACTCGTGGTGCTCACCGAGAGCATCCGTTTCTGGGTGTCGTCAGCCGCACCCGCAGTACACGACGAATCAGGAGAACCCGCATGATCGGCCTCGTGCTGGCAGCCGGCGCCGGACGGCGTCTGCGTCCCTACACCGACACCCTGCCCAAGGCTCTGGTGCCGGTGGACCCCGAGGGGGCGGGCACCACCACCGTCCTGGACCTGACCCTCGGCAACTTCGCCGAGGTCGGCCTCACCGACGCGGCGATCGTGATCGGGTACCGCGGCGAGGCCGTCGTCGAGCGCAAGGCCGCCCTGGAGAAGAAGTACGGCGTCAAGCTGCACCTCGTCGACAACGACAAGGCGGAGACCTGGAACAACGCCTACTCGCTGTGGTGCGCCCGGGACATCCTCACGGAGGGTGTGATCCTCGCCAACGGCGACACCGTGCACCCGGTCTCCGTCGAGAAGACCCTGCTGGCGGCCCGCGGCCAGGACCGGCGGATCATCCTCGCCCTCGACACGGTGAAGAAGCTCGCCGACGAGGAGATGAAGGTCATCACCGACCCGTCCGTGCCTTCACGGGGGGTTCAGCGCATCACCAAGCTGATGGACCCGGCCACCGCGACCGGCGAGTACATCGGCGTCACGCTCATCGAGTCGTCGGCCGCCGCCGACCTGGCCGACGCGCTGAAGACGACCTTCGAAAAGGACCCCGACCTCTACTACGAGGACGGCTACCAGGAGCTCGTCAACCGCGGCTTCACCATCGACACCGCGCCCATCGGTGACGTGGCCTGGGTCGAGATCGACAACCACGACGACCTGAAGAAGGCACGGGGGATCGCGTGCCAGTACTGACCCGGCTGATCCCCTCGCCGGTCGTCGTCGACATCAACGGGGGCGCTCTCGCCGATCTGGCCGGCCTCCTGGCCGACCAGCGGATCTCCAGCTCGGGCAAACTCGCCATCGCGGTCAGCGGCGGCTCCGGCCTCAAGCTGCGCGACCGGCTGGCTCCCGAGCTGCCCGGCGCCGACTGGTACCCGGTCGACGGCGGCACCATCGACGAGGCCGTCAAGCTCGCCGACGCCATGCGCGGCAAGCGGTACGACGCGGTCGTCGGCCTCGGCGGCGGCAAGATCCTCGACGTCGCCAAGTACGCGGCGGCCCGGGTCGGGCTGCCGATGGTCGCCGTCGCGACGAACCTGGCGCACGACGGCATCTGCTCGCCGGTCTCCACGCTGGACAACGACAACGGACGCGGTTCCTACGGGGTGCCGCCGCCCATAGCGCTGGTGATCGACCTGGACGTGATCCGCGAGGCGCCCGTGCGCTACGTGCGGTCCGGCATCGGCGACGCGATCTCCAACATCTCCGCCATCGCGGACTGGGAGTTGTCGCACCGTGAGACCGGCGAGCCGATAGACGGTCTCGCCGCCGCCATGGCCCGCTCCGCCGGCGAGTCCGTACTGCGGCACCCGGGCGGAGTGGGGGACGACGCGTTCCTCACCACGCTCGCCGAGGGACTGGTGCTCTCCGGTATCGCCATGTCGATCAGCGGGGACACCCGCCCGTCGTCCGGCGCCTGCCACGAGATCAGCCACGCCTTCGACCTGCTGTACCCCAAGCGCGCAGCGGCGCACGGCGAGCAGTGCGGCCTGGGCGCCGCCTTCGCCATGTACCTGCGTGGGGCACACGAGGAATCCGGTCTGATCGCCGAGGTGCTGCGACGCCACGGCCTGCCGGTCACGCCCGGCGAGATCGGCTTCTCCGACGAGGAGTTCGTCAAGGCGGTGGAGTACGCACCGCAGACCCGCCCCGGGCGCTACACGATCCTTGAACACCTCGACCTGTCCGCAGACCAGATCAAGGACGCATACGCCGACTATGCCAAAACCATCAGTAGCTGAACTCCGCCCGGTCGTTCACCCCCCGGGAGTGAAGGACCGGCGGAGCGGCGAGCACTGGGCCGGCCGGCTCTACATGCGTGAGCTCTCGCTGCGCATCGACCGGCACCTGGTGAACACGCGCGTCACGCCCAACCAGGTGACGTACGTGATGACCGTCGCCGCTGTCCTCGCCGCCCCGGCTCTGCTGGTGCCGGGGATCGCCGGTGCCGTGCTCGGTGTGGTGATGGTCCAGCTGTATCTGCTGTTCGACTGCGTCGACGGCGAGCTCGCCCGCTGGAAGAAGCAGTACTCGCTGGGCGGGGTCTACCTGGACCGCGTCGCCGCCTATCTGTGCGACGCGGCCGTGCTGGTCGGATTCGGCCTGCGCGCCGCCGATCCGTGGGGCTCCGGGCGGATCGACTGGCTGTGGGCCTTCCTCGGCACGCTGGCCGCCCTCGGCGCCGTGCTGATCAAGGCGGAGACCGACCTCGTCGGCGTCGCCCGTCACCAGCAGGGGCTGCCGCCGGTCAAGGAGGCGGCGTCCGAGCCGCGTTCGTCCGGTATGGCGCTGGCCCGCAAGGCCGCCGCGGCGGCGAAGTTCCACCGGCTCGTCCTCGGCATCGAGGCGTCACTGCTGATCCTGGTACTGGCGATCCTGGACCAGGTCAGGGGCGACCTGTTCTTCTCGCGCCTCGGTGTCGCCGTGCTGGCCGGCATCGCGATGCTGCAGACTCTCCTGCACCTGGTCAGCATCCTGGCTTCGAGCAGGCTGAAGTGAGTACCCCGCTGAAGCTCGGCGCGGTGATCATCACCATGGGCAACCGCCCCGTGGAGTTGCGCGACCTGCTGGACTCCGTCGCCAAGCAGGACGGGCCGCCGATCGAGGTCGCGCTGGTCGGCAACGGATCCCCGCTCCCCGAGCTGGAGGGGTCCGCGTCGCGGCTGCGCACCGTCGAGCTGCCCGAGAACCTGGGCATTCCGGGCGGGCGCAACGTCGGTGTGGAGCTCTTCGGCCCGAACGGCTCCGATGTCGATGTGGTCCTCTTCCTCGACGACGACGGCCTGCTGCCGGGTACGGACACCGGGGAGCTGCTCCGCCAGGCCTTCACGGCCGATCCGGAGCTGGGCATCGTCAGCTTCCGGATCGCGGATCCGGAGACCGGCACCACCCAGCGCCGCCACGTGCCGCGCCTGCGGGCGTCGGACCCGATGCGCTCCTCGCGGGTGACCACTTTCCTGGGCGGCGCCAGCGCGGTCCGTACGAAGGTGCTGGCGCAGGTCGGCGGGTTGCCGGACGAGTTCTTCTACGCGCACGAGGAGACGGACCTGGCCTGGCGGGCGCTGGACGCCGGCTGGATGATCGACTACCGGTCGGACATGGTCCTGCACCACCCGCTCACCGTGCCGAGCCGGCACGCGGTCTACCACCGGATGGTGGCCCGCAACCGGGTGTGGCTGGCGCGCCGGAACCTGCCATGGCCCCTGGTGCCCGCCTATCTCGGCACCTGGATCCTGCTGACGCTCGCGAGACGCCCGTCCGGTCCCGCCCTGCGGGCCTGGATCGGTGGATTCCGGGAGGGCTGGGCGACGCCCTGCGGCCCCCGGCGCCCCATGAAGTGGCGCACGGTCTGGCGGCTGACCCGACTGGGCCGACCCCCGATCATCTGACAAGCTCGAACCTGAGAGCATCGGTCGCAGTCCGGGACCCCCCTGCACCGGACGCGCACCTTGAGGACGAAAGTGTCTACTGTGAGCGGAACAGCGCACGACGGTGCCGTCGCCGTGAGTGCCCCATCGGACTCCGGGGCCGACGGTGGTCTGTCGGCTTCCGAGCTGGCGGCGAAGTACGGGCTGTCGGTCAGTGGTGCCCGGCCGGGCCTTGGTGAGTACACCCGGCAGTTGTGGGGCCGGCGGCACTTCATCAACGAGTTCGCGAAGGCGCGGACGCAGGCGCAGTACACCGATGCGCGGCTGGGTCAGTTGTGGCAGGTGATGACGCCGTTGCTGAACGCGGCGGTGTATTACCTGATCTTCGGGCTGTTGTTGGGTACCGACCGTGGTGTGGACAACTTCATCGCGTTCCTGGTGACGGGTATTTTCATCTTCACGTTCACCCAGTCGTCGATCATGAGTGGTGTGAAGGCGGTCTCGGGGAATCTGGGGCTGATCCGGGCGTTGCATTTCCCGCGGGCCTCGATGCCGATCGCGTTCACGTTGATGCAGTTGCAGCAGTTGCTGATGTCGATGCTGGTGCTGTTCTCGATCGTGTTGATGACCGGTGAGGTGCCGACCTGGTCGTGGTTGCTGGCGATTCCGGCGTTGTTCATCCAGTCGGTGTTCAATGCGGGTCTGGCGCTGGCGGTGGCCCGGTTGGGCAGCAAGATGACGGACCTGGCGCAGCTGATGCCGTTCATCCTGCGGACGTGGATGTACACCTCCGGCGTCATGTACAGCATCGCCAATTTCACGAAGGAAGCACCGTACTTCGTGAAGATCCTGCTCGACATCAACCCGGCGGCCGTCTACATCGACCTGATGCGGTTCGCGTTGATCGACAGCGTGACGGCCGAGCAGATGCCGCCGCACGTCTGGGCGGTCGCGGTGGGCTGGGCGGTCTTCGCGGGCGTCGGCGGGTACGTGTATTTCTGGAAGGCTGAGGAGAAGTACGGCCGTGGCTGAGCAGACCGAAACCCGTGTCCCCACCGTGATCGTGGACGATGTGCACATCGTCTACCGGGTGCACGGTGCGGGGAACAGCAAGGGCAGCGCGACGGCCGCCCTGGGACGCATAATCTCGCGCAAGTCGTCGCCCAACGTCCGGCTGGTCCATGCCGTACGCGGGGTGAGTTTCACTACGTACCGGGGTGAGGCGGTCGGCCTGATCGGGTCGAACGGGTCGGGCAAGTCGACGATGCTGCGGGCCATCGCGGGCCTGCTGCCGCCGGAGAGCGGCCGGGTCTACACCGACGGCCAGCCCTCCCTGCTGGGTGTCAACGCGGCACTGATGAACGACCTCACCGGCGAGCGGAACGTCATTCTGGGCGGCCTGGCGATGGGCATGTCGCAGGAGGAGATCCGCGAGCGGTACCAGGGCATCGTGGACTTCTCGGGGATCAACGAGAAGGGCGACTTCATCTCGTTGCCGATGCGGACGTATTCCTCGGGCATGGCGGCCCGGCTGCGGTTCTCGATCGCGGCGGCCAAGAACCATGACGTGCTGATGATCGACGAGGCGCTGGCCACCGGCGACCGCTCCTTCCAACGGCGCTCGGAGGAGCGCATCCGCGAGCTGCGCAAGGAAGCCGGCACGGTCTTCCTCGTCAGTCACAACAACAAGTCGATCCGTGACACCTGCGACCGGGTGCTGTGGCTGGAGAAGGGCGAGCTCCTCATGGACGGCCCGACGGACGACGTGCTGAAGGCCTACGAAGAGGCCACCAACAAGTAGCCGGCCGGCGGACCGGACGGCGGTCCGCGGCGTCGCACGTAACGATCGGGCCCCCGCCGGTTCTGCCCGGCGGGGGCCCGTCCGTTTGTGCATGATCCGCCGACAGGGCCCGCGCCCGCCGGATCGCGCCCCTCCCCGCGGCGCCAACCGGCTCTGCGGAGAGCCCGATTGCCGGCGGACGGGGGGAATCCGAGCGGAATCCCGCCTGTCGCTCGCGCCCCCGGCGTACGCCGGTGATCTGCCCGACGTAAGCTGTAGCGGTGCTCCGGGGTGGGCGCGGCGTGTCCGAAATGGGAAGCTTCTTCCCAGCGGTGTAGAACTGGGGAGTGTGGCGGCCATGAAGATCGGGACCATCCAGCTCCACAGCGCGTTCGCCGCGCGCGGGACGGGACGCCCGCAGTGACCGCGGACGCGCAGTCGCGCGCCGTCCTCGACAAGGCCGCCCGCGAGAACTTCCCCGTCGCTCCGTTCTTCCTGCCGAAGGCCTGGCGCGGCGATCTGATGGCCGTCTACGGCTTCGCACGGCTCGTCGACGACATCGGCGACGGCGACCTGGCCAACGGCGGCCGGGACGACGCCGCCCGGCTCGGCCTTCCGCCGGAAGCCGCCGAGGACCGGATCGCCATGCTCGACGCGTTCGAGGGCGATCTGCGCAAGGTCTTCGACGGAACCCCCCGCCATCCACTCCTCCTGGCACTGCAGCCCACCGTCCGCCGCCACGGGCTGACCCCCGGACCCTTCGAGGGTCTGATCGAGGCCAACCGCCAGGACCAGCGGGTCCGGCGCTACGACACGTACCAGGATCTGCTCGCCTACTGCGAACTGTCCGCCAACCCGGTGGGCCGGCTCGTTCTGGGGATCACGGGCACCTCGACACCCGAGCGGATCCGGCTCTCCGACGCCGTCTGCACCGCGCTGCAGATCGTCGAGCACTTGCAGGACGTGGCCGAGGACCTCGGCCGCGACCGGATCTACCTGCCGGCACAGGACATGAAACGCTTCGGAGTCACCGAAGCGGACCTCGCCGTCCCCACCGCTGGCGCACAGGTGCGCGCACTGGTGGCATTCGAAGCGGAACGCGCCCGGGACCTTTTGAATGAAGGCACCCCATTGGTGGGTAGCGTCCGTGGCAGGCTCAGGCTTCTGCTCGCCGGCTTTGTCGGCGGCGGGCGTGCCGCGCTGAACGCGGTCGAGAGTGCGGGCTACGACGTGCTCCCGGGGCCGCCGAAAGCCACCAAGCCAAGCCTGCTGCGCGAAGTGGGGTCGACATTGCGAAGAAAGGGGTGAGGCGGACCGTGAACGGTTCTGCCCACACGTCCGGGCCGGTTCTCGCCGCATACCGTTACTGCGAGACCGTGACCGGGCACGAGGCCCGCAACTTCGCCTACGGCATCCGCCTGCTGCCCCTCCCCAAGCGGCAGGCCATGTCGGCCCTCTATGCCTTCTCCCGCCGCGTCGACGACATCGGCGACGGCGACCTCGACCCCGCCGTCAAGCAGATCCGGCTCGACGAGACCCGGGCCCTGCTGGCCCGGATCCGCGAGGGCGAGATCCGCGAGGACGACACCGACCCGGTCGCGGTGGCACTCGCCGACGCGGCGCGCCGTTTTCCGCTGCCGCTCGGCGGCCTCGACGAACTGATCGACGGCGTCCTGATGGACGTGCACGGCGAGACGTACGAGACCTGGGACGACCTCGCGGCGTACTGCCGCTGCGTCGCGGGCGCCATCGGACGGCTCTCGCTGGGCGTCTTCGGCACCGTCGGCCCCGGCGGCCGGGGGACCGGCGACATGGAGCGCGCCGCCGGGTACGCCGACACCCTCGGCCTCGCCCTGCAACTCACCAACATCCTGCGGGACCTCCGGGAGGACGCCGGCAACGGACGGTCCTACCTGCCCGCCCAGGACCTGGCCAAGTTCGGCTGCTCCGAGGGGTTCCACACCGACACCCCGCCGCCCGGCTCGGACTTCGCCGGCCTGATCGAGTTCGAAGTCCGCCGGGCCCGCGCCCTGTTCGCGACGGGGTACCAATTGCTACCTGCGCTCGACCGGCGCAGCGGCGCCTGCGTGGCCGCGATGGCGGGTATCTACCGCAGACTGCTGGATCGGATCGCGGCGGATCCCGAGGCGGTGCTGCGCGGCCGGGTCTCACTTCCGGGTCACCAGAAGGCGTACGTCGCCGTACGCGGTCTGGCCGGACTTGACGCCCGCCGCACGGCCCGGGGGCGCGGGTGACGTTCCTAGCAACCAGTCAGGTCCCCAGTGCGTCAGTGCCGGTGACGGAGCGTCGCGTCACGTCGGAAGCCATGGAAAGGGGGGAGGGCGAATGACCGTATCCGAGGTCTCCGGCCGTCCTCCGGCGACCGCGGTGGTCGTGGGCGGTGGGCTGGCCGGCACCACGGCGGCCCTGGCCCTCGCCGACGCCGGGCTCCGGGTGACGCTGATCGAATCGCGTCCCAGGCTGGGCGGACTGGCGTTCTCGTTCCGGCGCGGTGAGCTGTCCGTCGACAACGGGCAGCATGTCTTCCTGCGCTGCTGCACCGCCTACCAGTGGTTCGTCGACCGGATCGCGGCCCGCGACCTGGTCACCCTGCAGGACCGGCTCGACGTGCCCGTCCTGGACGCGTCGAACATGCGGCTGGGCCGGCTGCGCCGCGCCGCGCTGCCCGTACCGCTGCACCTGGCGGCGAGTCTCGCGACGTATCCGCATCTGTCGCTCAGGGAACGGGTCACGGTCGGGCGCGCCGCGCTGGCGCTGCGGGCCCTGGACCTGGACGACCCGGCGCTGGACGACACCGACTTCGCGAGCTGGCTGCGGGACCGGGGCCAGTCCCCGCGCACCATCGAGGCGCTGTGGGACCTGGTCGGCGTCGCGACGCTCAACGCCACCGCGGCCAACGCCTCGCTGGGGCTTGCCGCCATGGTCTTCAAGACCGGGCTGCTCTCCGACGCCGGCGCCGCCGACATCGGCTGGGCGGCCGCGCCACTCGGCGAGCTGCACGACGACCGGGCCCGCAAGGCGCTGGACGCGGCGGGCGTGCGGATCATGCTGCGGTCCCGGGTGACCGGCATCGAGCCGGCCGCCGGGGGCGGCTGGCAGGTCGACGCCGAGACCGGTCCGGGGCGCGGCGAGCAGATCGACGCCGGCACCGTCGTCCTGGCGCTGCCGCAGCGCGAGACGCACGGGCTGCTGCCTGAGGGCGCGCTGGACGATGCCGACGCGCTGCTGCGGATCGGCACCGCGCCGATCCTGAACGTGCATGTCGTGTACGACCGCCAGGTGCTGCGTCAGCCGTTCTTCGCCGCGCTCGGCAGCCCCGTCCAGTGGGTCTTCGACCGTACCGAGAGCTCGGGGATG
Organism: Streptomyces sp. NPDC045021; assembly: GCF_056432645.1. NCBI lineage: Bacteria > Bacillati > Actinomycetota > Actinomycetes > Kitasatosporales > Streptomycetaceae > Streptomyces > Streptomyces sp. NPDC045021. The sequence goes on along the minus strand of NZ_JBWKIQ010000001.1, from coordinate 1,312,591 downwards.
ACCGGGCCCGGCCAGTACCTGGCCGTCTCGCAGTCCGCCGTCGAGGACGAGATCGACCTGCCGGTCGCGGAACTGCGCGAGCGGTATCTGCCGGAGCTGGAACGTCTGCTGCCCGCGGCCAGGGGGGCCGGGGTGACGGACTTCTTCGTCACCCGGGAGCGCACGGCGACCTTCGCCCCGGCGCCCGGCGTTGGCCGGCTGCGGCCGGGCCCGGCCACCCGCGCACCCGGTCTGTACCTGGCCGGCGCGTGGACCGCCACCGGTTGGCCCGCGACCATGGAGAGCGCCGTGCGCAGCGGACTGCACGCCTCCCGAGAAGCTTTGACCGCACTAGGCCTTCCGTTCGAGAACGATGTTGTGAGGGCCGTATGAGCACAGCCAGTGCAACCAGAGGAGTAAACGTGACCGCTGCCGGCGTCCTTGAGCTGCTGGAGCGCGGCCGCACCCTGTCCACACCGGTGCTCCGCTCGGCCGTGGAACGGCTCGCGCCACCGATGGACACCGTCGCCGCCTACCACTTCGGGTGGATCGACGCGACCGGCCGGCCGGCCGACGGCGACGGCGGCAAGGCCGTCCGTCCCGCGCTGGCCCTGCTGTCCGCCGAGGCGGCGGGCGTGCCGCCCGAGGTCGGCATCCCCGGCGCTGTCGCCGTCGAGCTGGTGCACAACTTCTCGCTGCTGCACGACGACCTGATGGACGGCGACGAGCAGCGCCGGCACCGCGACACGGTGTGGAAGGTGCACGGTCCCGCCCAGGCGATCCTGGTCGGTGACGCGCTGTTCGCGCTCGCCAACGAGGTGCTGCTGGAGCAGTGCACCGTGGACGCGGGCCGCGCCACCCGCCGACTCACCGTCGCGACCCGCAAGCTGATCGACGGCCAGGCCCAGGACATCTCCTTCGAGCACCGGGAGCGGGTCACCGTCGAGGAGTGCCTGGAGATGGAGGGCAACAAGACCGGCGCCCTGCTGGCCTGCGCCTCCTCCATCGGCGCGGTGCTCGGCGGCGCGTCGGACTCCGACGCCGACGCGCTGGAGGAGTACGGCTACCACCTCGGGCTGGCCTTTCAGGCCATCGACGACCTGCTCGGGATCTGGGGCGACCCGGCCGCGACCGGGAAGCAGACCTGGAGCGATCTGCGGCAGCGCAAGAAGTCACTGCCCGTGGTCGCCGCGCTGGCGGCGGGCGGCAAGGCATCGGAGCAACTCGGCGAACTGCTGGCAGCAGATGCCAAGAATCCTGAAACAGGAGCGTTCAGTGAGGAAGAGTTCGCCCTGCGGGCGGCGTTGATCGAAGAGGCGGGAGGCCGGGAGTGGACATCCCAGGAAGCGCGCCGGCAATACGCCACTGCAATCGCCGCACTGGATAAAATGGACATGCCGGACGAAATTCAACGTAAGCTCGTAGGCCTGGCGGATTTTGTGGTGGTTCGCGAGAAATAAAGATCTAACGTGGAGCGCAGCACGTCGCCGACCAAGCACGTGTAACGGTCGACGGCAGCCCCAACACCGCAGAAGTCTCAACTGCAAAGGGGAAGCCATGACAGCGACGACCGACGGCGGTCCGGGGGCCCCAGCCCCCCAGGCACCTTCGGCCAGCACCACCTCGACACCGCACCCCGTACACGTCGGCGGTGCCGAGGCGGCGGCGGAGCGTGCCGCGCAGCGCGCCGCCGCCCATCTCCTGGCAGGCCAGCATCCCGACGGGTGGTGGAAGGGCGACCTCGAGACCAACGTGACGATGGACTCCGAGGATCTGCTGCTCCGTCAGTTCCTGGGCATCCAGGACGAGCGGACCACGCAGGCCGCCGCCCGCTGGATCCGTTCGCTGCAGCGTGACGACGGGGCGTGGCCCACCTTCCACAGCGGGCCGGGAGACCTGTCCGCGACGATCGAGGCGTATGTCGCGCTGCGGCTGGCGGGAGACACGCCGGAGGCGCCGCACATGGCGGACGCCGCGGCGTGGGTCCGGGAGGCCGGCGGCGTCGCCGGGGCCAGGGTCTTCACCAGGATCTGGTTGGCGCTCTTCGGCTGGTGGCGGTGGGAGGACCTCCCCGAGCTGCCGCCGGAGATCATCTATCTCCCCAAGTGGTTCCCGCTCAACATCTACGCCTTCGGCTGCTGGGCCCGGCAGACCATCGTCCCGCTCACCGTCGTCGCCGCCCACCGGCCGGTCCGGCCGGCGCCCTTCGGGATCAGCGAGCTGCACAGCGACCCCGGGCAGCCCAATCCGCCCCGCCCGCTCGCCCCGCTCGCCAGTTGGGACGGCCTCTTCCAGCGGCTGGACCGGGCCCTGCACCTGTACCGCAAGGTCGGCGTCCGGCCGCTGCGCCGTACCGCGCTCAAGGCCTGCGCGCGCTGGATCATCGAGCGCCAGGAGGACGACGGCTGCTGGGGCGGGATTCAGCCGCCCGCGGTCTACTCGGTCATCGCGCTGCACCTGCTCGGCTACGAACTCGACCACCCGGTCGTGCGCGCGGGGCTCGACTCGCTGGATCGTTTCGCCGTCTGGCCGGACGAGGACACCCGCATGATCGAGGCTTGCCAGTCGCCGGTCTGGGACACCTGCCTCGCCACCATCGCGCTGGCCGACGCCGGCGTGCCGGCCGACCATCCCGCGCTGGTCAAGGCGGTCGACTGGATGCTCGACGAGCAGATCACCAAGCCGGGCGACTGGTCGGTCCAGCGGCCGGGGCTGCAGCCGGGCGGCTGGGCCTTCGAGTTCCACAACGACAACTATCCGGACATCGACGACACCGCCGAGGTCGTGCTCGCCCTGCTGCGGGTCGAGCACCCCGATCCGGGACGGGTCGACGCCGCCGTGGAGCGGGCCGTCCGCTGGAACATCGGCATGCAGTCGAAGAACGGCGCGTGGGGCGCCTTCGACGCCGACAACACCAGCGCCTTCCCCAACCGGTTGCCGTTCTGCGACTTCGGCGAGGTCATCGACCCGCCGTCCGCCGACGTCACCGCGCACGTGGTGGAGATGCTCGCCTCGATCGGCCTGGAACGCGACACCCACACCCGGCGCGGCATCGACTGGCTGCTGGCCGAACAGGAGGAGAACGGGGCCTGGTTCGGCCGCTGGGGCGTCAACTACATCTACGGCACCGGATCCGCGGTGCCCGCACTGGTGGCCGCCGGCCTCCCGGTGAGCCACCCGGCCCTCCGACGGGCCGTCAACTGGCTGGAGAGCGTGCAGAACCAGGACGGCGGCTGGGGCGAGGACCTGCGCTCGTACTCCGACCGGGAGTGGATCGGCCGCGGTGTCTCCACCGCCTCGCAGACCGCCTGGGCGCTGCTGGCGCTGCTGTCGGCCGGCGAGCGCGACAGTGAGGCGGTGGAGCGCGGGGTGCGCTGGCTCACCGACACGCAGAAGGAGGACGGCTCCTGGGACGAGCCGTACTTCACCGGTACCGGGTTCCCCCGGGACTTCTCCATCAACTACCACCTGTACCGGATGGTCTTCCCGCTCACGGCGCTCGGGCGCTATGTGCGCGGGGAGCCGCTGGGAGTCATCGGCAACGTGACGAAGGGCGGCAACGTGACGAAGGGCAAGGTGGCCGGATGACGGCTCTGCTCGTCGTCTGCGCCCTCGGCGTCGAACGGTTCGCCCTGCGGGGCGGGGACCGGACCGGCGCCGCGGGTCCTGTCGCCCTGCTGCGCACCGGCATGGGACCGCAGGCCGCCGAGCGGGCCGTCACCGAAGCGCTGCGCGCCCCGGAACTGCGGGACGCGGCAGTGCTGGCCACCGGATTCTGCGCCGGGCTCGGCCCCGGCATGCGCCCGGGCGACCTCGTCGTCTCGGACGAGACCCATGGGGCCGCACCACTGGCCGCCGCGCTCGAAGCGGCGGGGCACACCGTTCACACCGGACGCCTGGCCGGGTCCGACCATGTCGTACGGGGCGCCGAACGCTCCGTTCTGCGGTCGACAGGAGCGATCGCGGTCGATATGGAATCCACCGCAATACTGCGCGCCGCCCAGGCACGCGGACCACGGCCCGTCGCCGCCGTCCGCGTTGTTGTCGACACTCCCGAGTATGAACTGATACGTGTCGGCACGCTGCGCACCGGAATTACCGCATTCCGCGTGCTAAGGGCTATTCTTCCTGCCTTTTTCGAATGGCACCGTACTACCGCTGTGCTCTCCTGGAGGTGAGCTAGATGGCTATGCCGCTCCGCCAGTCCATCCGGGTCGGAACGTACCTCATGGAACAGAAACTCCGACGCCGTGACAAGTTCCCCTTGATTGTGGAACTGGAGCCGCTTTTTGCCTGCAACCTGGCCTGCGAGGGCTGTGGAAAGATCCAGCATCCGGCGGGAGTCCTCAAGCAGCGCATGCCGGTCGCCCAGGCGGTCGGCGCGGTGCTCGAGTCCGGCGCCCCGATGGTGTCCATCGCCGGTGGCGAGCCCTTGATGCACCCCCAGATCCACGAGATCGTGCGCCAGTTGGTGGCCAAGCGGAAGTACGTCTTCCTTTGCACCAACGCGCTGCTGATGCGCAAGAAGATGGACAAGTTCACGCCGTCTCCGTACTTCGCCTTCACGGTCCACATCGACGGGCTGAAGGAGCGGCACGACGAGTCGGTCGCCAAGGAAGGTGTCTTCGAGGAGGCGGTCGAGGCGATCAAGGAGGCCAAGAAGCGCGGCTTCCGGGTCACCACCAACTCGACCTTCTTCAACACCGACACCCCGCAGAGCATCATCGAGGTCCTCAACTACCTCAACGACGACCTGAAGGTCGACGAGATGATGATCTCGCCCGCCTACGCCTACGAGAAGGCGCCCGACCAGGAGCACTTCCTCGGCGTCGAGCAGACCAGGGAGCTGTTCAAGAAGTCGTTCGCGGACGGCAACCGCAGGAGGTGGCGGCTCAACCACAGCCCGCTCTTCCTGGACTTCCTGGAAGGCAAGGTGGACTTCCCGTGCACCGCCTGGGGCATCCCCAACTACTCGCTCTTCGGCTGGCAGCGCCCCTGCTACCTGATGAGCGACGGGTACGTGACCACGTACCGGGAGCTCGTCGAGGAGACCGACTGGGACAAGTACGGCCGCGGCAAGGACCCGCGCTGCGCCAACTGCATGGCGCACTGCGGCTACGAGCCCACCGCCGTACTCGCCACGATGGGTTCTCTCAAGGAGTCCATCCGTGCCGCCCGTGAGACGGTGGCCGGAAACCGCGGGAAGTGACAGAGCCATGTCGGGTATCGAGCCGGTAGCGCTCGGCCTCCCCGCCGTCCCGTCCCGCCCGCTCTCGGTGCGCCGCCACTCGCGGCGCATCGAGGTCGGGTCGGTCGCGGTGGGCGGGGACGCCCCGGTGTCGGTCCAGTCGATGACGACGACGGTGACCGCGGACGTGAACGCGACGCTGCAGCAGATCGCGGAGCTGACAGCCGCGGGCTGCCAGATCGTGCGGGTGGCCTGCCCTTCGCAGGACGACGCGGACGCGCTCGCCGTGATCGCGAGGAAGTCGCAGATCCCGGTGATCGCCGACATTCACTTCCAGCCGAAGTACGTCTTCGCGGCGCTCGACGCCGGCTGTGCGGCGGTGCGGGTGAACCCGGGGAACATCCGGCAGTTCGACGACAAGGTCAAGGAGATCGCGAAGGCGGCGGCCTCGGTCGGCACCCCGATCCGGATCGGCGTCAACGCGGGCTCGCTGGACCGCCGGCTGATGGAGAAGTACGGCAGGGCGACGCCCGAGGCGCTGGTGGAGTCCGCGCTGTGGGAGTGCTCGCTGTTCGAGGAGCACGGTTTTCGCGACATCAAGATCTCGGTGAAGCACAACGACCCGGTCGTGATGGTCAACGCCTACCGGCTGCTGGCGAGCAAGTGCGACTACCCGCTGCACCTCGGTGTCACGGAGGCCGGTCCGGCGTTCCAGGGCACCATCAAGTCCGCCGTCGCGTTCGGCGCACTGCTCTCCGAGGGCATCGGCGACACGATCCGCGTCTCGCTCTCCGCCCCGCCGGTCGAGGAGGTCAAGGTCGGCATCCAGATCCTGGAGTCGCTGAACCTGCGGCAGCGGCGGCTGGAGATCGTCTCCTGCCCGTCCTGCGGGCGGGCGCAGGTGGACGTCTACAAGCTCGCGGACCAGGTCTCGGCCGGTCTTGAGGGCATGGAAGTGCCGATGCGCGTCGCCGTCATGGGGTGTGTCGTCAATGGTCCGGGGGAGGCCCGGGAAGCGGATCTCGGGGTCGCGTCCGGGAACGGAAAGGGTCAGATCTTCGTGAAGGGCGAGGTCATCAAGACCGTGCCCGAGTCGAAGATCGTGGAGACCCTGATCGAAGAGGCGATGAAGATCGCCGAGCAGATGGAATCGGACGGCACGTTCTCCGGGGCACCGGAAGTCACTGTCGGCTGACCGCAGCAATCCCGGTAGGGGGAACGAGGTCCATCGTGTCGATACTGGAGAACATCCGAGGCCCGCGCGACCTGAAGGCACTGCCCGAGACCCGGCTCGACGAACTCGCCGCCGATATCCGCCACTTCCTCGTGCAGGCGGTGGCGAGAACCGGCGGCCATCTCGGGCCCAACCTGGGCGTGGTCGAGCTGACCATCGCCCTGCACCGCGTCTTCGACTCGCCCGCCGACCGCGTCCTGTGGGACACCGGGCACCAGTCCTACGTGCACAAGCTGCTCACCGGGCGGCAGGACTTCTCGAAGCTGCGCGGCAAGGGCGGCCTGTCCGGCTACCCCTCGCGCGCCGAGTCCGAGCACGACGTCATCGAGAACAGCCACGCCTCGACGGTGCTCGGCTGGGCCGACGGCCTGGCCAAGGCCAACCAGGTGCTGGGACGACCCGACCATGTGGTCGCGGTCATCGGCGACGGCGCGCTGACCGGCGGCATGGCCTGGGAAGCGCTGAACAACATCGCCGCGGCCAAGGACCGACCGCTGATCATCGTCGTCAACGACAACGAGCGCTCGTACGGGCCGACGATCGGCGGCCTCGCCAACCATCTGGCGACGCTGCGCACCACCGACGGCTACGAGCGTTTCCTCGCCTGGGGCAAGGACGTGTTGCAGCGCACCCCGGTCGTGGGCCGGCCGCTGTACGAGTCCCTGCACGGCGCGAAGAAGGGCTTCAAGGACGCCTTCGCGCCGCAGGGCATGTTCGAGGACCTGGGCCTGAAGTACGTCGGCCCGATCGACGGGCACAACATCGCGGCCGTCGAGTCCGCGCTGCGGCGCGCCGCGCGCTTCCACGGACCGGTGCTCGTCCATTGCCTGACCCAGAAGGGCCGCGGCTACGCGGCGGCGGAGCAGGACGAGGCCGACCGCTTCCACACCGTCGGCGCCATGGACCCGCTCACCTGCGAGCCGCTCGCGCCGTCCAACGGCCCCTCGTGGACCTCGGTCTTCGGCGCCGAGATGCTCCGGATCGGCGCGGAGCGCCCGGATGTCGTCGCCATCACCGCGGCGATGCTGCAACCCGTCGGGCTCGGCGCGTTCGCCGCCGCGTTCCCCGACCGGGTCTACGACGTCGGCATCGCCGAGCAGCACGCCGCCGTCTCGGCGGCGGGCCTGGCCACCGGCGGCCTGCACCCGGTGGTCGCGGTGTACGCGACGTTCCTGAACCGGGCGTTCGACCAGGTGCTGATGGATGTGGCGCTGCACAAGTGCGGTGTCACCTTCGTACTGGACCGGGCCGGCGTCACCGGCGTGGACGGCGCTTCGCACAACGGCATGTGGGACATGTCGATCCTGCAGGTCGTCCCTGGTCTGCGGATCGCCGCGCCGCGCGACGCCGACCAGCTGCGCGCACAGCTGCGCGAGGCGGTGGACGTCGATGACGCGCCCACCGTGGTCCGGTTCCCCAAGGAGACGGTGGGCGAGGCGGTGCCGTCCCTGGAGCGGATCGGCGGGCTCGACGTGCTGCGCCGCGACCTTCGCGAGGACGTGCTGCTGGTATCGGTCGGGGCGCTCGCCGGCACCTGCCTGGCGGTCGCGGAGCTGCTGGACGAACGCGGTCTCGGCGTCACCGTCGTCGACCCCCGCTGGGTCAAGCCGGTCGACGCCGCGCTGCCGCCGCTCGCCGCCCGCTTCCGCATGGTGGCGGTCGTCGAGGACAACAGCCGTACCGGCGGCGTCGGTTCGGCCGTGGCCCAGGCGCTGCGGGACGCCGACGTGGACGTACCGCTGCGCGACTTCGGTATCCCGCAGGACTTCCTGGCCCACGCCAAACGCGGCGAAGTGCTCGCCGACATCGGACTCACCCCGGCCGAGATCGCCGGCCGGATCAGCGCCACGCTCGCCCGCCGCAACGGGGCCGGCGACGTGGGCGACGCAATCAAGGAGCTGGCACCCGATGACACCGTCTGAGTCGCAGCCCGTCGAACCGCCACCCGTGGCGAAGGGCTTCGACATCGCGACCCTCCTCGCCGAACGCGGCGGCGAACGCTACGACCTGCATGCCAAGCACCTCAACCACCAACTGCCGCGCATGCTGCACACCATCGGCTTCGACAAGGTCTACGAGCGGGCCGAGGGCGCGCACTTCTGGGACGCCGAGGGCCAGGACTATCTGGACATGCTCGCCGGCTTCGGGGTGATGGGCCTGGGCCGGCACCACCCCGTCGTCCGCAAGGCGCTGCACGATGTCCTGGACGCCGGGCTCGCCGACCTGACGCGCTTCGACTGCCAGCCGCTGCCGGGCCTGCTCGCCGAAAAGCTGCTCACCTACAGCCCGCACCTGGACCGGGTGTTCTTCGGCAACAGCGGCACCGAAGCCGTCGAGACGGCGCTGAAGTTCGCCCGCTACGCCACCGGCAGGCCGCGGATCCTGTATTGCTCGCACGCCTTCCACGGGCTGACGACGGGGTCGCTGTCGGTCAACGGCGAGGACGGCTTCCGCGACGGCTTCGCCCCGCTGCTGCCCGACACCGCGATCGCGCTCGGTGATCTGGACGCGCTGGAACGGGAGTTGAAGCGCGGCGACGTCGCCGGACTGATCGTGGAGCCCATCCAGGGCAAGGGCGTCCACGAGACCCCACCCGGCTACCTCCGCGCCGCGCAGGAACTGCTCCACAAGCACAAGGCGCTGCTCATCGCCGACGAGGTGCAGACCGGCCTCGGACGCACCGGTGACTTCTACGCCTACCAGCACGAGGCCGGGGTCGAGCCCGACCTGCTGTGCGTCTCCAAGGCGCTGTCGGGCGGCTATGTGCCGGTCAGTGCCACGCTCGGCAAGGACTGGATCTTCAAGAAGGTCTACTCCTCGATGGACCGGGTCCTGGTGCACTCCGCCAGCTTCGGCTCCAACGCCCAGGCGATGGCAGCAGGGTTGGCCACCCTGTCCGTCATGGACGACGAAGGCGTCGTCGCCAACGCCCGGCACACCGGCGACCTGTTGCGGACCCGGCTGGCCGCCCTCGTCGACCGCTACGAGTTGCTGCGCGAGGTGCGCGGGCGCGGACTGATGATCGGTATCGAGTTCGGCAAGCCGACCTCACTGGGGCTGCGCAGCCGCTGGGCGATGCTGCAGGCGGCCCGTAAGGGCCTGTTCGCGCAGATGGTGGTGGTCCCGCTGCTGCAGCGGCACCGGATCCTCACTCAGGTATCGGGTGACCACCTCGAAGTCATTAAGCTGATCCCCCCGCTGATCATCGACGAGTCGGACGTGGACCGCTTCGTCGGGGCGTTCACCGCCGTGATGGACGACGCGCACGGTGGCGGCGGGCTGATGTGGGACTTCGGGCGGACGCTGGTCAAGCAGGCGGTCGCCAATCGGTGAGAACGGGGCGGCGAGTGATGGACACGGCGACGGTGCGGGCGGTCAACGCGTTGACGGCGCGATGGGCGGGGGTGGCGGTCACGCCGGGGAAGGGCACCGCGTTCAGCGCGGTCGGCGTCTGGCCGTTGCTGGCCTTCCTCGGCGGCGCGGCGGACGGCCCGGCCCGCGCTGAGCTCGAGCAGGCGCTCGGTGTGCCCGCGGACCACGCCATCGAGCACGGTCGCGCGCTGCTGGAGGCGCTGGGCGCGGCGGACGGCATCGACACGGCGCTGGGCGTCTGGACGAAGCGGGAGGTGCCGCTGCGCGAGGAGTGGGTGGAGCGGCTTCCGCCCACTGTCGCCGGGCGGTTGACCGGCGACGCCGCCATGGACCGCAAGGAACTCGACTCCTGGGCCGCACGCAACACCGGCGGCCTGATCGAGGAGATGCCCGTCGAACTGGACGCCTCCACGCTGATGGTGCTGGCGAGCGCGCTGTGCGTACAGACCGAGTGGCAGCAGCCGTTCACGCCGTCCACCCTGCAGCCGAAGCGCGGCCCCTGGGCGGAGCGCAAGGTCGCGGGGCTGTCCCGGTCCGGCTCCGATCTGGATCTGCTGGGCGTCGCGGCGACGCCGGCGGGAGCGCTCACGGTCCTGGACGTCCAGGGTGCGAACGGCATCGACGTCCGGCTGCTGCTCGGCGAGGAGACCGCCGCGGCCGGGGACGTGCTCCGGGCGGGCACCGAGGTGCTGGCCGGGGCGTACGAGGTGGTACCCGGCGGGCGGCTGGCCGAGGGGCTCCCGGGGCCCGGGATCGCGATCCAGAAGATCACCAGCTTCAGCTCCGACCCGCAGCTGTACACGACGACCGCGGCCTTCACCGTCAGCGACGACCACGACCTGATGCGGGACGCGGAGCTGTTCGGCCTCGAATCGTCCCGCGACGACAGCCGGGGTCACTTCCCGGGAATCAGCGAGGTGCCGTTGGCAGTGACCGGGGCACGGCAGTCGATCACGGCTTCGTTCAGCGCGGAGGGCTTCCGGGCCGCCGCCGTGACCGCCTTCGCCATGGCCGCGGCCGGGGTACCGCAGAAGAAGGCGAAGTTCGTGGCCGTGACCTTCGACCGCCCCTTCGGCTTCCTCGCCGTGCACCGTGCCACCGGGCTGGTGCTGACCGCGGGCTGGGTCCCCGACCCGCACGACGCGGTCGTCGACGAGCGGTGGGGCTGGTGACCCGGCGAGCCGGCCTCAGTCGTCGGTGAGGATCTCGCTCGTCTCCGAGGATCTCACTCGCCCGTGAGGATCTCAGTCGTCCGTGAGGAGCAGCTCGCGCAGCCGTGCGCGCCGCTCCTCCGTACAGCCCAGGCCCTCCGACAGGTAGCGGTCGACGGAACCCCAGCGCTCGTCGATCGTGTCGAAGGCGGCGGTGAGGTATTCCAGCCGGGCCTCGAAGAGCGGGCTGAGCAGCTTCATGATCTCGGGGTCGATGGCGGAGCCGGTGCTGCCGTCACCGCGCTGGACCTTGTAGCGGCGGTGGGCCGCGTTGCTCTCCAGGTAGTCGGCCTCGATGTCGGCGCGGTCCACGCCGAGGGCGAGAAGGATGATGGCCATCGACGTCCCGGCCCGGTCCTTGCCTGCGGCGCAGTGCAGCAGGGCCGGTACGGCGGGCTCCTCGGCGAGCAGTTCGAGCATCCGGCTGTGCTGGGCGGTGCGGTCCAGGATGAGCTGCCGGTAGGCGGTGATCATGCGCTCGGCGCCCTTGCCGTCGCCGAGAGCGTCGCGCAGCGCGTCCAGGTCGCCGTCGCGGACGGTGTGCCAGAAGTCGGCGCCGTGGGCGGGGTCGCTGAGCGGCATGTTCACGTTCTGGACGCCGGGCAGATCGACGTCGGGGCCCTCCATCTTGATGTCGTCCGCGTTGCGGAAGTCGAAGATCGTGTGCAGGCCGAGCGTGGCCAGGAAGGCCGCGTCCTGGTCTGTGGTGTGCGCGAGGTGGCCGCTGCGGAAGAGCTTCCCCGGCCGGACCCGGCGGCCGTCGGCGGCCCGGAGCCCGCCCACGTCACGGAAGTTGCGGACACCGGTCAGCACCGGCTCGGCGCCGGTCGCGGTGCCGGCGCCTGCCTCGGTGTCGGTGGAGGGGGTCTTCGGCAGCTGCTGGGTCACCGGCGCTCCTTCGGGTCACGGCTCAGAGCTCGGGGCTGAACCTCAGCCGACGATACGACACCGGCCGCACCGACGTACCGGCCGGTATGTGTTCGCCGCGCCATTGCCTTCGGCTCCCGCCCGCGTGACGATGTGCGGACGTGATCGGAAAAGGGGAGTTCTGATGATCGAGACGGGCGGAACCGGGCGGCTGTGGCTGATCTCGGGTCCCGGCAGCAGCTACGCGGTGCATCTGACCGAGCGCGACGAGCTGCTCCACCTGCACTGGGGCGCCCGGATCCGGCTCGCCGACGCCGAGGCGCTGGCCGCGGAACCGCTCCCGGAGGAGCGGCCCTTCGAGTCCGGGCTCGACGGTCACGAGGAGTACCCCGTCGAGGGCGGCCCGCGCTTCGTCCGGCCCGCGCTGTCGGTCCGTGACACCACGGCGCGCGGCACCGAATGGTGCTTCGAGGAGGCCGAGACCGAGGACGACGAGCTGCGGCTGCACTTCCACGACTCCGTCCACCATCTCGACCTGACGCTGCACTACCGGGTCCGCGAAGGCTCCGACGTCGTCGAGCGCTGGACCACCGTCACCCACGTGGCCAACGGCCACACCGGCCCCGTCGAGCTGCTGCGCGCCGACTCCGCCGCCTGGACCCTGCCGGAACGCGACGGATGGCGGCTGTCGCACCTGCACGGCCGCTGGGCGGCCGAGACACGGCTGGCCCGGACCGGACTCACCGCGGGCGAGAAGGTGATCGGCAGCCGGCGCGGCCACACCGGCCACCACCACCTGCCGTGGATCGGCCTCGACGCCGGCGACGCGGGCGAGGAGCACGGCGAGGTGTGGACCGCGGCCCTGGCCTGGTCGGGATCCTGGCGCATCGCCGTGCAGCAGTTGCCCGACGGCCGCGTGCAGGCCGTCGGCGGCGCCGGGCACGACGACGCGGGACTGCTGTTGCTGGAGCCGGGGGAGTCCTTCACCACCCCGGTCTTCGCCGGGCTCTACACCGACGGCGGCTTCGGCGCCGCCAGCCGCGCCTGGCACGCCCACCAGCTGGCCCACGTGATCCCGGACGCCGGGCAGCCGCGGCCGGTGCTCTACAACTCGTGGGAGGCGACCGGCTTCGACGTCGGCGAGGAGCAGCAGCGCGAACTCGCCCGCCGCGCCGCGGCGATGGGCGTCGAGCTCTTCGTCGTCGACGACGGCTGGTTCGGCGCCAGAACCAGCGACCGCGCGGGACTGGGCGACTGGACCGCCAACCCCGACCGGTTCCCGAACGGACTCAAGCCGCTCGCCGACGATGTGCATGCCCTCGGCATGCGGTTCGGCATCTGGGTGGAACCGGAGATGGTCAACGCCGACAGCGACCTGTACCGCGCACACCCGGACTGGGTGCAGCACCACAGCGGACGGCGGCGCACCGAGTTCCGCAACCAGCTCATCCTCAACCTCGCCCGCGAGGACGTGCGCGAGTACCTGTGGGAGCAGTTGGACGCGCTGCTGCACAGCGCCCCCGTCGACTACGTGAAGTGGGACTTCAACCGGTGCTTCACCGACGCCGGATGGCCCGGCGAGCCGTACCCGCAGCGGCTGTGGGTCGACCATGTGCGCGGGCTGTACGGGCTGCTGGACCGGCTGCGGGCCGCGCACCCCGGCGTCGCCTTCGAATCCTGCTCGGGCGGCGGCGGCCGGGTGGACCTCGGGATCCTCTCCCGCACCGACCAGGTGTGGACCTCGGACAACACCGACCCGCTGGACCGGCTGCCGATCCAGTACGGATTCAGCCAGCTGCACCCCGCCCGGGTGATGGCCGCCTGGGTCACCGACAGCCCCGGTACCATGCTCAACCACCGTGTCAGCAGCCTGCGCTTCCGCTTCGTGAGCGCGATGGCCGGCGTGCTCGGCGTCGGCGGCGATCTGACCGCGTGGAGCGCTCCGGAACTGGCCGAGGCCCGGGACTGGGTCGCGCTCTACAAGGAGATCCGACCCGTCGTGCAGTACGGCGACCTGTACCGGCTGCGCCCGCCCGGCGACGGCGGGCTCAGCGCCGTGCAGTACGTACACGGCGACGAGACCGTCGTGCTCGCCTGGCTGCACGCCCAGTCCTTCGGCGAGCCGCAGCCGCCGCTGCGGCTGCGCGGCCTCGACCCGGCGGCCGAGTACCGGGATCCCGCCACCGGAACCGTTCACCGAGGCGCGGTGCTGGCCACCCGCGGACTGCGGTCCGGGCTGGTCGGCGACCTGGACGCGGCAGTATTCCGACTGCGCCGCATTTGACCTCGTGTTGTACATCACGCCAAGTCAACCCCCGGTTACGGTGGCGTAGGTCACTTCCGGAAGGGAAGTATGGGCTGACGTGGCTGACGATTCGAAAACAAACAACAATGGCGCGATCGGGTCGTACACCGCGGTGGGGGACAGCTTCACCGAGGGCGTCGGCGACCCTGGTCCGGACGGTACGTTCGTCGGCTGGGCGGACCGCCTGGCCGTTCAACTCGCCGATCGGCGCCCCGAACACGATTTCCGCTATGCCAACCTCGCCGTGCGCGGCCGGCTGCTCGACCAGATCGTGGCCGAGCAGGTACCGCGCGCCAAGGAGCTCGCACCGGAGCTGGTGACCTTCTGCGCGGGCGGCAACGACATCCTCCGGCCGGGCAGCGACCCGGACGACGTGGCCGAGCGACTGGAGGCGGCCGTCGCCGACCTCGCCTCCTCGGTCGGCACGGTGCTGATCTGCACCGGCTTCGACACCCGTGACGTCCCGGTCCTGCGCCATCTGCGCGGCAAGATCGCCACGTACACGGCGCACGTCCGGTCGATCGCGGACCGCAATGACTGCCAGGTGCTCGACCTGTGGTCGCTGCGCTCGGTGCAGGACCGGCGGGCGTGGAGCAGCGATCGGCTGCACCTGTCGCCGGAGGGGCACACCCGCGTCGCGCTGCGCGCGGCACAGGTACTCGGCCTCGACGTGTGCGCGGACCCCGAGCAGGTCTGGGAGCCGGAGCCGGTGCGGGCCCCGGGCGAGGTACGGCGCGACAACATCCACTGGGCCCGCGAGCACCTGGTGCCGTGGATCGGCCGCCGGCTGCGCGGCGAATCCTCCGGTGACCACGTCGAGCCCAAGCGCCCGGACCTGCTGCCGCTGTAGGCATCGGGTGAAGTAGCGGGCCGACGGTAGAAGGGGTCGGTCAGGGGTGGCGGCGGGCGGGGGCACAGGGCAGTTCGGCCCAGACCACGCGCCCCTCGCCGTCCTCGGCCGGCCCCACTCCCCAGGACTGCGCGAGGACGCTGACGAGCAGCAGCCCGCGCCCGCACTCCTCGTCGACATCGGCGGTGCGGGTGCGCGGCTCCGTCGGCCCGTGACCCTGGTCGGTGACCTCCAGGCGCAGCACCCGGCCGAGGGCCAGCAGTGAACAGGTGATCTTCTCGCTGTCGGTGTGGCGGACGGCGTTGGTGAACAGCTCGGTCACCACCAGCCCCGCGTCATCGGTGACTTCGAGATCCACGCCCCAGTCGCGCAGACGTGCGCGGACCCGTCCGCGCGCGTCCGCCACGGAGGCGTTCTGCGCGGGAAGCCGGAAGACGTCATGGCGGCCGGGATGGGTCGGGCCGTCAGGACGCGCTACCCGGAGAGCGTCATGGGAAGCAGCCACTCCGCAACTATGAGGGTCGCGCCGAACACATGGCAAGGTCCGATCTGTAAATTACACAATCGCCTGTACGGTCTGTTCGCTCCACTGACGGCATGGCACACTGCGTACCACCGAGGGAAGTTGGAGGAGGAGGCTTGTGGCGGAAGCACGGCCGGGAGGCGCCCCGACCGTACTGCGGGTGGTGCTCGGCAAACGGCTCCAGGACCTGCGGGAGAAGGCGGGCCTCTCCTACGAGCAGGCCGGTCTGGCTCTCGATGTCACTCATGCCACGATCCGCAGGATGGAGAAGGCCGAGGTCGGCCTCAAACTGCCCTACGTCGAGAAGCTCCTGCTGACCTATGGGGTGACTTCTCCCGCCGAGGTCAGCGGCTTCCTCGCGCTCGCTCGCGAGGCGAACCGGCCCGGCTGGTGGCACCGCTTCCGTGACGTCCTGCCGGAGTGGTTCAGCGCCTTCGTCAGCCTGGAGGGCGAAGCCAGCATCATCCGCGCCTACGAGCCGCACTACGTACCCGGCCTCCTGCAGACCGAGGACTACGCGCGCGCGGTGCTGTGGGCCGGCCTGCCGCACGCCTCCGTCGACGAGATCGACCGCCTGGTGGCACTGCGCCTGCAGCGCCAGGCCCTGCTCACGCGGGAGAAGGCGCCCCTGCTGTGGGTGGTGATGGACGAGACGGTGCTGCGCCGCCCCATCGGCGGCGTGGACGTCATGCGCGCCCAGATCGCGCACCTGGCCGACATCACCGAGCTGCCCAACGTCCGGCTCCAGGTGATGCCGTTCACGGCGGGCCCGCACTCGGCGATGTACGGGCCCTTCCACATCTTTCGGTTCGAGATCCAGGAACTCCCGGACATCGCCTACACGGAGAGCCTGATCGGCGGCGCGTACTTCGACGAACGCGACGACGTGTCGGCCTTCCTGGAGGCGCTGGACCGGATGTGCGCGCAGGCCGCGCCGGCACAGAGCACCAAGGCCATCCTCGGTGGCATTCGCAAGGAGATCTGACCCATGGGTCGCATATACAACGGCATGCCCGCGAAAGACCTCGGTCACGAGGGCTGGCGCAAGCCGTGGAGCGGCGGCAACGGCGGAAGCTGCGTCGAGGCCAAGAAACTGAACGACGGCCGGGTGGCGCTGCGCCAGTCTACCGACCCCGACGGCCCGGCGCTGATCTACACCGATCTTGAGATCTCCACGTTCATCCAGGGCGCGAAGGCCGGCGAAGCGGACTTCCTGCTGTGACTGCCGTGACCGTGATGAGTAGCGCCGCCGCTGTCGCGGCCGAGCGAACAGAACCGAACCGGAGGACGGCGTGACCGAGCAGGGATTCCCCGCCGAGGCGATAGACACGGGCCGGCCGCACCCCGCCCGCATGTACGACTTCTACCTGGGGGGCTGGGACAACTACGAGGTCGACCGGGAGGCGGCGCAGCGCGTCATCGATGCCGTACCCGACATCCTCCCCAGCGCCCGCGCCAACCGCGACTTCCTCCGGCGGGCCGTCGGTTTCCTGGTGGACAACGGCATCCGCCAGATCATCGACATCGGCACCGGCATCCCCACGTCGCCGAACACCCACGAGGTCGCGCAGGGCGTCTGCCCCGATGTCCGGGTCGCCTACGTCGACAACGACCCCATCGTCGCGACCCACGCGGGAGCCCGGCTGACCGGTTCCGGGAACACCGGCTTCTTCCTGGGCGATGTGCGCGAGCCGCGCGGCATCCTGGACCATCCGACCATCAGTGAGCTGATCGACTTCGACCAGCCGGTCGCCGTGCTCCTCGTCGCCGTACTGCACTTCATCACCGACGTGGAGGACCCGGCCGGCATCGTCGCAACGCTGCGCGACGCGCTGCCCGACGGCAGCTACCTGGTGCTGTCGCACGCCACGGCCGACTTCCACGGCGGCAGCTTCCCCGAGGTCAGCAAGATCTACAACAAGGCCACTGCGACCATGAACGTCCGTGCACACAAGGAGATCGAGCCGTTCTTCGACGGCTTCACCCTCTTGGAACCGGGCCTGGTGCAGGTGCCGGTGTGGCGCCCGGACGCTCCGCTCCCGGAGCCGTCGGAGCTGCGCAGGATCGGCTTCTACGGCGGGGTTGGCCGCAAGGGCTGAGCGGGCACGAGGCTCAGGGCGGGCACGGGGTTCCGAGTGGGCACGGGGGTCCGCGTGGGCACGGGGTTCAGGGCGGGCATGGGGGTCAGGGCGGGCCGTTCGGCGGGGATCCGCTCCAGCACGCCGCCCGCGAAGGTGTCGTACAGCGGCAGCGACTCCAGATGGACATAGCCGATGTGGCACTCGCAGACGACGAGCGGGCACGCCCGCGGCCGCAGGGCCCCGCGGTACGAGCCGTCGTAGAGATTGCCCAACTCGGCGGGGACGAAGTGGCAGCGGCGGACGGTGCCCTCGCCGTCCACCGAGATCACCGACTCCCCGGTGCGGCAGGGCAGTCCCGCGCTGCGGTGCGGGTGGCGGCTGTAGGGGAAGAGCGGGTCGACGGCCGTCCACGCGTCCGCGTCTGCGTCGGTGTACGTGTGCCCCTCGGCCGCGTTGATCCAGAGGTAGACATGGTCGGGAAGGTCGGCGCGCAGCCGCCGGGCCTCCGCGAGATGGCCGGGGAGGCCGACGACGCCCACGCTGTACCGGACCGAACGATCCGCCAGCTCCTGGCACTTGGCGAGGAACCGGTCGTACGGCGTCTGGCCGGGGTGGTACGTGCACCACAGGGCGAGGGTGCCGGGGTCGGCGTCCTGGAGCCAGTCGGTACGGCAGCTGAGGTTGGTCTGGATCGCCACCCGGCGGATGTGCGGCAGATGGCTCAGCTCCGCGAGGGTGCGCCGGTACCAGGAGCGCACCAGGCCCTCGCCCCAGGGTGTGAAGAGCAGCGACAACCGGTCGCCGGTCTGTTCCGCCGCCCAGCCGGCGAAGCGCTCCAGAGCGGCGCGGTCGGCGCGCAACTGCTCGCGGCTGTCGCGGCGCTTGGCGAACGGGCAGTAGGGGCAGTCGTAGTCGCAGCTCGCGAGCGGGCCGCGGTAGAGGATCGACAGGTCCATCGAGGGTTGCGGGGCCTGTGAGAGGTTCGAGTGGTCTGGGGGAGTGCTCATTTCGCGTCGTACCCGGCCATGAGGGTGCGGACCTTGTCGGAGAAGAGGGCGGGGCCGACCGCGTCGGAGTGCGCCAGCCCCTCGGCGGACAGCCGCAGCCGCTCGGGGGCGGCAGCCCCGTCGAGCCATCCGGCGGCGGCGAACCGGTCCAGTTCGACGGGGAAGTCCTGCTCTGGGCGCGTGCCGAACCGTGCCAGGTAGCCGTCCACCGGCATGCCCTCGGCCTGCAGCAGCGACTGCAGCAGATGGCGGCGGCGGGTGTCGTCCGCGTCCATCGGGCGGCCGTACTCGGCGAAGGCGAACTCCTGGGCGGGACGGGCGGTGTAGTCGTCGATGATCGAGCGGATCCTGCTCATGCCGACCGCGTAGTCGAACGAGTAGTGCAGCGCGGAGGTGTACGAGCGGGCGCCGCAGCCGAGGCCGATCATCCCGTCGGTCTGGCACGCGTAGTCCTCCCCGCCGGTGGCGGGTGCGTCCGCGCGGCGGAACATGCGCATCGACACCTGTTCGTACCCCTGCGCCAGGAGATGGTCACGGCCGGATCGATACAGGCGCAGCCGCTGCTCGTCCCATGCCGCATCCGCCTGCCCGTCTTCCGTGCCGGTGTCACCGCCGAGGCGGCCGAGGCCGGTCAGCGGGCGCACATAGAGCGGGTAGAGGTACAGCTCCTCGGGCCGCCAGGCGAGGGCGGCGTCCAGGGACCGCTGCCAACTGCGCTCGGTCTGGCCGTCGATGCCGTAGATGAGGTCGATGTTGAGGACGGGGATGCGGGCGTCGCGGATCCGGGACAGGGCGACCTCGACGTCGGCGCGCCGCTGCGGGCGGACCGCGGCGCGCGCTTCGGAGTCGTCGAAGCTCTGTATGCCGAGGCTGAGGCGGGTCGTGCCGCGGTCCGCGAGGACCGCCAGCCGGTCGGCGGTCGCCGTGGCCGGCGACGCCTCGACCGACAGCGGAACGGCCTGCAGATCGGCGCCCATGCGCAGTTCGGCGATGTCGCAGAGCCGATCCAACTCGGCGGCGTCCAGGAACGTCGGCGTGCCGCCGCCGAAGGCCGCCGCCGCGAAGCGCGGTTCGCCCCCGGCCGCGTCGAGCGCCGCGCGGACCGCGCCGGCCTGGCGCTCCAAGGCGTCGAGATAGGCGGTGGTCAGCCCCTCAGGGGCGCCGATCCGGGTGAACAGGTTGCAGAAGCCGCAGCGCACCTCGCAGAACGGTATGTGCGCGTAGAGGGAGAGCGCGCCCACCGGTTCGCCGGCCCACAGGTCGCGCAGCGCCGGGCGGGGTTCCAGCCTGCGGTACGCGGTCTTGTGCGGGTAGGCGTAGACGTAGCTCTCGTAGGGCCGGCCGCCGGTGGCGGCCGCCGGGTCGATCGTCGTGGTGCTCATGGTCGGCGTGCTCATCGCTGTGCCTCGGCCTCAAGGAAGAAGTGGGCGTAGGGGACGGTCCAGACGGCCTCATGACCGAGCCGGTGGCCGGTGAAGCCGTCGTCGCCGTACGTGGTGCCATGGTCGGAGCAGACGATCGCGAAGCAGCGGCGGCGGCTGCTCGCCGCCGCGAACAGCCGGCCGATGTGCCGGTCCACGTACTCCAGCGCGGCGGCGTGCGTCTCGCGGGAGTCGCCCGCCTCTCGGGTGGCGCCGGGCAGATGGAACCAGTTGGGCTGGTGCAGTGCCGAGACGTTCACGAAGAGGAAGAGCCGCTGCTCGTCGGGAAGGCCGGCGACGACCTGCTCGGCGCGGGCGATCTGCGCTTCGAAGGAGGTGGGGGAGGGCACGCCGAACTCCGGCTCCCAGTGGCTCTCCTGGAACATCCCCGGCAGCACGGAGCCGAGCGGCGCCTGCTTGTTGAAGAAGCCGACGCCGCCGACGCACACCGTCCGGTACCCGGCGGCCGCGAGGCCCGACACCAGGTCAGGCGTGTCGAACACGTAGGTGCCGTCCGCCGTGGTCTCACTGCCCGCGAAGCGGGCGGCGAAGAGCCGCGGATGCGGTCCCGGAGTGGCCGGAGTCGGCAGGAATCCGGCGAAGATGGCCTGGTGGGAGGCGTAGGTGAAGCTTCCCGGTGCATGCCGCCGCTCCCAGCCGCCGGCGGGCAGATGGGCGGCGAGATGCGGGATCCGGCCCTCGGTCGCCAGCTCCTGGGCCACGTCGTAGCGCAGCGTGTCCAGGGTGACGAGCAGCAGGTCGTGGCTGCCCACGATCTCGTTCATCTCAAGCGGCGGCTGCGACACGGTGGCGCTCCCTGCGTAGTACGGCGGCCACCTGGGCGGCGTAGGTGTCCTGTTCCTCCGCGCCGCTGCCGGGCAGGCCCGTCAGCCGGGGCAGCAGGTCTCCGAAGGCGTTGACCTCGCCGACCGCGAAGCGCCGCCACCCGGTACCGGGCAGCAGGTCGACCCCGACGCAGAGTGTTCCCTGGAAGCAGGCCGCGGCCCGCTCGCAGATGTCCGTCACCGACTTCCACCCGAGTCCGGCGGCCTCGATGGCGGCGCGGCCCGCCGCGAGATCCCCACGGGCGCCGCCGAGATGGAGATTGGTCATCGGGGAGCGGCTGGTGCGGACCACCGCGTGGGTCGCCCTGCCGTCCACCACGACGACCCGCAGATCGGCGGCCCGGCCGGCCTGCGCGGCCTTGGGCAGCCAGCGCTCCACGTGCAGGCCGTCGCCGGCCAGCGCGTCCACCAGCGCCGCGACCTCGTGCTCGTCCTCATAGCGGCGAACGCGCAGCGAGTTGAACAGCCGTCCGTCGGCGGCCCTTTCCACCGACGTCGTCGCCCTGAGCCGGCCGGGCCCGCCGAACTCCAGGGCGATCACGCCCGACGCCGACGAGCCGTGCGCGGGCTTGACGAAGGCACGCGGCATCCGCGCCGCGCGCAACTGCTCTTTGAGGTCGTCCCAGCCGAGCACGGGCGCGGTGAGCGCCGGCGGTACCGGAACGCCGGCCGCCAGCAGGCGGGCGTGACAGAGCCGCTTGTCGAACAGCACGGCGACGTCGTCGGGTTCGTCGAGCAGCGCGGCGCCCGCGTCCGCCGCGGCCCGCGCCACCTCCCGCACCGCTTGGGTGAACCGCCGGTACCAGACGGCGCTGCCCTCGACACGGGTCGGATCGGCGCCGCCGCGCAGCGCCCGGTCGACTTCGGGATCCTCGCCGGGGGAGTCCACGCGCACGATCTCGCCCGGCGCGAACCCGTATGCCCCGCGCAGCACATCGCGCCAGGCCACGATCCGGGGCGCGGGAAGTCCGGAGGCGAGCACTGCGTCGGCGAACATCGTCACGCGGCGGTTGTCGGGATTGCCCACGACGGCGAAGCGGACGTCGGAGCTACTCGGAGACGGCGACATAGCGCCACTCCTCGTCCTCGTCGTCCGGGCTCTCCTGTTCGGAGACGTCGACCGTCACTCCGGCGGCGCCCAGTTCGCTGCTGATCCGCTCCATGACCGCGTCGGTCAGATAGTGGTGACTCAGGTCGAGACGGGTGAGGTGGGTCAGCGGCTGTCCGCCGAGCAGGGCGGCGGCGCCTTCGTCACTGAGCACGCCCATGGAGAGATCGAGCGAGGTGAGTTGGGCGACGACCGGGGCGGCGGCCACGGCCGCGGCGATCTCGTCCTGCAGCTCGCTGTTCTGCAGACCGAGGTGGCGCAGGGCCGGGAAACGGCCACCGGCCAGGATCGGGGTGAGGTCGGCGACCGTGGAGTCCCCGCCGTACTCCTCGACGCCCAGCCACAGCTCCAGGTGCTCCAGGGCGGGGAGCTCGCTCGCGGCGACGGCGCGCACGACGCTCCCCGGCAGCCCGCCGGACTCGAACCGCAGGACGCGCAGCGCGGAGTGCCGCACCGGGGACAGGACCAGGGCGTCGTCCCCGGTGTTGCCGCCGCGCACCGCCAACTCCTCCAGCAGCGGGAAGGCCTGCAGGACGGGGGTGATGTCGGCCATCCGCAGCCAGGAGATCTCGCAGGACTCGCCGTCCACATCGGCGAGGAACAGCGCCCGCAGGGCGGGCAGCCGGGCCGCGTCGGCGGAGATCAGCTCCACCACCGGGCTCAGGCTCGTGTAGTCGTTCTCCCACCAGGAACCGATCACCAGGGCGGTGACGCGCTCGGTGTCAACCACGTCCAGGAAGCCGCGCCACAGGTCGGGAAAGGCCACGCCACCGTCGTAGGTGCACTCCAGCCGCCAGGCGACGCAGTCGGCGGCCGGCAGCCCGGACACGGTGCCGGCCGGCTGCGTCAGGACGTGGACCGGCAGGCCCGCGAAGGTGTCCGTCATTCCGCCACCGCCGTGAAGCGGTGTTCGACACCGTCATTGGTCCATGGCCGGGCCGGTTCCGACAGGTCGACCTCGACCCCGGACGGCTCCAGCGCGTCGCGCAGTCGCTGGGCGATCGGGTCGCTGAGGAAGTGGTGGTGCAGGTCGAGCCAGTGCAGGTGGGTGAGCGGCTGGCCCTCCAGCAGCGCGGTCGCGCCGACATCGGTGAGTACGCCCAGAGACAGGTCCAGGGAGGTGAGCCGGGCCACCACCGGCGCCGTGGCGACGGCGGCGGCGATCTCGTCCTGGATCTCGCTGTTGCGCAGGCCCAGGTGGTGCAGGGCGGGGAAGCTGCCGCCGGCCAGTATCGGGGCAAGATCGGCGACGCCGGCGGTGCCGCTGTACTCCTCGACACCGAGCCACAGTTCCAGATACTCCAGCGCGGGCAACTCGCTCGCCGCGACGCCGCGGACGACCTCGGCGGGCAGGCCGCCGGCCTCGAACGTCAGGGTGCGCAGGTGCTCGTGGCGCACGGCCGGGAAGAGCAGACCGGTGCCGCCGCGGGCGCCGAACTCCCGCAACTCCGGATAGGCCGCCAGGACGGGGGTGACATCGGACTGCTCGATCCAGGAGATCTCGGCCTGCTCCTGCTCCAGGTCGCCGATGAACACGGCTTCCAGGGCGGTCAGCCGGTCCTTGGCGTCCACGAGGTCCTCGACGATCCCGGTGGAGTCGTCCTCGTAGGCCTCGCCCCACTGTCCGATGATGATCGCCCGCACCCGCGAGGGGTCGACGGTCTCCAGGAACCGGTCCCAGACATCCCCGAACTCCTCGTCGGAGTCGTCGTCGTAGGGATCCGCGGCGAGCCGCCAGGCGACGGCGTCCGGCGCGGGCAACTCGTCCTTGCTGTCCGGCCCGGGGAAGTCGAAGGCAGGGAGGCCGTGCAACTCCTGCAGATGCTCTACGGCTGACATGACGCGGGTCTCCTGACACGGGCGGGCGGGCCTGACGGCTGGTCTGTACGGCGCAGGTGCGGGGCTGATCGGCGTGACCGAACCGCACGACCGCCGCATGACCGATCTGGGAAAAGTTCTACCAAGCCGCACTGACAACGCGGACGGCGGGCGTTGTCAGACCCCGGGCGTAGCTTCTGGACATCGGCCTCCGCAGGGTGCGGACGGCGGAGGGGAGCGTGCTGTGTACCGGCAGGGGGACGTGTTGATCATTCCGTTGGAGGCGGCGGAACTGCCCGGCGGGATGGAGGCGTTGGAGCGCCAGCCGCGGGACGGACGGGGCCGGTTGGTGCTCGCGCTCGGCGAGGTGACCGGACATGCGCACGCGGTCGTCGGGCCCGGCACCCTGGTCCGCGAGCCCGGCCCGTTCGGCGACGCGTTCCTCCATCTCCCGGACGGCGGGCGGGTGGTGCACGAGGAGCACGCGGCCATACCCCTGCCCAAGGGCTGGTTCCGGGTGGTGCGCCAGCGCGAGTACGTGCCGGGCGCCGTGCGCGTCGTGGCGGACTGACGGCGCGCGGCAGCGCCGCGCGGCCGTGGGGGAAGTGCAAGTGATCGAGGACGAGGGGCGGGGACGGACGGAATGACGACGGCACTGGAGACAGCGGCGCGTTGGCGCGCGATCGCGGCGGAGACCGGGGCGGCGGACCGCGCCGCGGCGGAGGCGGGGATACAGCTCGCGTACTGGCAGGCCGGACTCCCGGCACCGGAGCGCGTTGTGTGGACCGGCTCACCGCTGGAGGGCGCCGCGACCGCGATGCGGCTGGCGGCGGAGGGCGGCACGGGGCGCAGCGTCCGGGACGCGGTGCGTACCCGGCCGTGGGCGGCGGAACGGCAGCGCAGGCACGCGGCGCTCGGCCCCGCGGGCTGGGCCGAGCGGTGGGCGCTGACCGGCGGCCAGCTGTGGGACTCGACGGCTTCGCTCGCCGACCGGATCCGCGCGGGGGTCGTCGAGGCGCTCACCGAGGAGCCGGCGGACGCGGCCGCAGTGCGGCTGGTGCTGCTGGACGCGGTGCTCGGGCAGCAGGACGCGGCCTGGCTGGCCGCCTTCGACGTGGAGGCCGGGACGCTCGAAGGCGTCTCGGCGGTGGCCCGCTCCGCCGGGTGGTGGTGGCCGTACGAGCGGGTCGTGGTGATAGCCGAGCGGCCGGTGGAACTGCACCGGGACGAGGCGGGCCGGCTGGACCGGGGCGACGGGCCCGCGCTCGCCTTCCCCGACGGCTTCGCCCTGCACGCCTGGCGCGGTATGCCGGTGCCGGCCGAGTTCCTCGCGGGCCTCGCGGACCTCACTCCGGACCGGATACGGACCGAGGAGAACGCCGAGCTGCGCCGCGTGATGCTGGAGTACTACGGCTACGACCGCTATCTGGCGGAGTCCGGTGCCAGGCCGGTGGCCCGCGACGCGGCAGGGATCCTGTGGCGTATCGAGCTGGATGACGACGAGGCGGTGGTGATGGTCGAGGTGGTCAATTCCACCCCGGAGCCGGACGGCACCCACCGGACGTACTGGCTGCGGGTCCCGCCACGGACCAGGACCGCCCGGGAGGGTGTCGCCTGGACCTTCGGGCTGGACGCGGAGACCTATCTGCCGGAGCGGCAGACCTGAGGTGATTTGCCTCTCAGGCAAAACATTTGCCCGAGAGGCAAGGAATGCTGTTCCATCGACGTCATGGACACCGATACCGCGTCCGCAGAGACGCTGGTCCTCGCTCCGAGGCTGAAGGAACAGCGCCGCCGCACCGGCCTCACCCTGGAGGCCGCCGCCCAGCGGCTCGAACTCTCCGCCGCGCATCTGTCGCGGATGGAATCCGGGCTGCGACAGCCGTCGCTCCCCGTGCTGCTCGGGCTTGCCCGGCTGTACGGCACGACCGTCTCGGACCTGCTGGGGGAGACGACCGCGGAACCGCTGCCCATCGTACGTGGCGACAGCATGGAGCCGGTGCCCGCCGGGGGCTGGACGTACTGGCGGGCCGGCGGCACCGGCCGGGCGATGCAGGCGCTGCGGGTCCATGTACCGCCCGAGGCGCAGGACCGGCTGGTCCGCGTGCACCCCGGTGAGGAGTGGCTCTACGTCACCAGCGGCCGGCTGCGACTCTCCCTCGGGGAGAACACCCACCTACTGGACGCCGGCGACGCGGCGCACTTCGACTCGCTGGTGCCGCACCGCCTCGCGGCCGCCTCACCCGAAGGGGTCGACCTGCTGTTCCTCCACACCCTGATGCAGAGCGAGGCGGCCGGCCTGTGCATCACGCCGCAGGACACGAAGGACTCGAAGGACTCGAAGAGAGCGGGATACGCGAAATGAACGACACCGCACCCCCCGGAGCCACCCCCACCGGTACCGGCGCCACCCCGCCCCGCGCCGTCGTCACCAACAGCGCCACCGGCCGCCCGCGCCACGAACCGCTCGCCCCGGAGCTGCGTACCAGCGAGGGCAGCGAGCGGCGCAAGGAGCGGGCCGTGGTCCTGCGCGTCCTGGTCTACGTCGTCGTCGCGCACCTCCTGGCCGGATTCATCTGGCTGCTCTTCGTGCTCGGCGCGCACGGCAACTGAGCCCACAGAACTCCGGCAGAGCCCACACCGACTGGCCCCACACCGACTGGGCCCGTCCCCATGCCGGCACGTCACCAGCCGCGCTTGGCTCCCGACTCCGTCAGGGTCACTCCGCTGAACTCGGTGATGAAACCGGCGCCGAGGGCCTGGGACGGTGTCTGCGTCCCGTGCGGCAGACCGGCGAGCCGCGGCATGATCCGCAGCACCGACTCGACGGTCAGCTCGTAGCTGTTCGGCAGCGTCAGCGTCGCCTGCGCGCTGCGCCCCTCCGGGTCGCTCGCCCGCGCCCAGGCCTCGGAACGCGTTCCGGCCAGCGCCTTCGCGCCGGGTCCCCGGACGAGGGCGCCGACAGCGGCGCGGGCCACGACGCGCGCCGGGCGCAGCCGCATCACCTTGCTGAACGCGGCGGCGCCGGGCGGCAACGGCATATAGGTGGTGATGTTCGGGATGCCCGTGGAGTGGAAGGCGGTACTGACGTCGCCCCAGGGGATGGAGGTGACCATCCGCGGCCCCGAGGGGAACGCCGCCCTGATCCGGCGCCAGCCCATCGGCACCGCGCTGATCGTGCCGTCGATCCGGGCCCGCCCACCGTCGGGCAGCCCCTCGATCGCCGTCCTGGCGGTGCCGGGACTGGCGGTCCCGCCGACCAGGAACGCCAGGTCGAGACGGTTCGCGGTGGGCAGCGCCGCGGCGACGGTGGCGGCGAGGCAGTCGGTCGGCACGACGTCGAAGCCGGCGCCCGGCAGCAGGATGATCTTGGCGGCGCGCGCCCGCTCGTCCAGGGTGTGCAGCTGCTCGAAGACATCGATCTCACCGGTGATGTCCAGATAGTGCGTACCGGTCTCGATACAGGCCAGCGCCATCGGCAGCGCCGTCGCCGAGAACGGCCCCGCGCAGTGCGCGACCGACTCGACTCCCTCCAGCCCGCGCCGGACCGCGACCGGGTCGGACAGGGCGAAAATCCGGTGTTCGAGGCCGAGTTCCGCCGCCAGCGGCGCCACCTTCGCGATGCTGCGACCGGCCAGTACGACCCGTTCACCGCGGGCCGCGGCCCGCCGGGCGATCAGGCGTCCGGTATATCCGGTGGCGCCGTACAGCATCCAGGTCATGGAACACGTCCTTCCCGAGAGCGGTCCGGCGTCGCGTCGCCGGTATAGCAGTGTGTCGTACGCGGCCGGGCATGCGAGGCTTGGCCCGTAACCGAACGAAACCAGGAGGCCCCCATGACTGCCGAGGCATCAGACCAAGAGGCGACCGAGGCGACCGAGGTGCCCGACACTGCGGACGCGTCCGCCGCGGCCGAACCGGCCGAGGACGAGGTCAAGCGCAAGTTCCGTGAAGCCCTGGAGCGCAAGCGCGGAGGCAACAAGAGCGCCGCTACCGCCGGCGGCGGCCCGGACAGCTCGAAGATCCACGGCGCTCACGGCCGGGCCGGCGGGCAGCGCGAATTCCGCCGCAAGAGCGGCGGCTGATCCGCCCGACCCACACCTCCCGCGGCCGCGGGGCGGGCTCGTATTCCCGAGCCCGCCCCGCGGCTGTCAGGGATGTGCCTGACAGGGATGTCCGGACGATCCCCCTCGTCCTCGGGGGGAGCAGGGGTGCGGCGTAGGGTCGATCGGGTGACGACGAACCCATTCTTCAGCGCGAGCCCCCTTCCCTACGAGCTGCCGCCGTTCGCGGAGATCCGCGACGAGCACTACCTGCCGGCGTTCGAGCGAGGCCTCGCGGAGCAGCTGGAAGAGGTCGCGGCGGTGGCGGGCAGCCAGGAGCCGCCCACTTTCGAGAACACCATCGTGGCTCTGGAACGCAGCGGCGCCCTGCTGCGGCGCGTGAGAAACGTCTTCTTCAACCAGTCCTCGGCCGACACCAACCCGGCCGTGCAGGAACTGGAAGCGCAGCTCAATCCGCGGCTCGCCGCGCACAGCGACGCGATCCACCTCGACGCCGGGCTGTTCGCCCGCGTCGCGTCGCTCCACGACAGCCGCGCGGAACTCGCTCTGGACGCCGAGTCGTTGCGGCTGCTGGAGCGGTACCACACCACCTTCCTGCGGGCCGGCGCCCAGCTCTCCCCCGAGGACCAGCAGCGGCTGCGCGAGTTGAACGCCGAACTCGCCTCCGCCGCCACCTCCTTCCAGCAGAACGTCTTCGACGACACCAGCGCCGCCGCCCTGGTGCTGGACAGCCCGGAGGACCTCGTCGGGCTCTCGGCCGACGCGATCTCGGCCGCCGCGGAGAACGGCCGGGCCCGCGGCCACGACGGCAAGTACGTCATCAGCCTGAAGAACTTCTCCAACCAGTCGGAACTCGCCTCGCTCGACAACCGCGAGGTGCGCGAGCGGCTCCTGGAGCGCTCGCTGGCCCGCGGCGCGAGCAGCAACAGCGAGCTCGTCGTCCGGCTGGCGACGCTCCGCGCCGAGCGGGCCGCGCTGCTCGGCTACGACAGCCACGCCGCGTACGTCGTCGCCGACCAGACGGCGCTGACCACCGAAGCCGTCACCGGCATGCTGGACCGGCTCGTCCCGCCGGCCGTCGCCATGGCCGAGCGGGAGGCTGCCGCGCTGGCCGAGGTGAGCGACACCGGCCCCATCGAGGCCTGGGACTGGGCGTACCGCTCGCAGCAGGTGCGCAAGGAGCGGTACGACTTCGACGCCGCCGTCATGCGCCCCTACTTCGAGGCGGACCGGGTCCTGCACGACGGCGTGTTCTTCGCCGCGACGCAGGTCTACGGGCTGCGCTTCGCCGAACGCACCGACCTCACCGGCTACCACCCCGACGTCCGGGTCTTCGAGGTCTCCGAGGAGGACGGCACACCGCTGGGCCTCTACCTCGCCGACCTCTTCGCGCGCAGCTCCAAGCGCGGCGGGGCCTGGATGAACGCGCTGGTCGGCCAGTCGGGACTGCTCGGCACCCGCCCGGTCGTGGTGAACAACCTCAACATCGCCAAGCCCGCGCCCGGTGAGCCGGCGCTTCTGACCTTCTCCGAGGTCAACACGCTCTTCCACGAGTTCGGGCACGCGCTGCACGGGCTGTTCTCCGACGTCCGGTACCCGTTCTTCTCCGGGACCGCGGTGCCCAGGGACTTCGTCGAGTACCCGTCCCAGGTCAACGAGATGTGGGCGCTGCGGCCCGAGGTGCTCGCCAACTACGCCAAGCACTACGAGACCGGCGAGCCGATGCCCGCCGAACTCGTCGAGCGGATGGCGGAGGCCGACACCTTCGGCCAGGGCTTCAGGACCGTCGAGTACCTGGGCGCCGCCCTGCTCGACTGGGCCTGGCACACCATAGGGGCCGGCAGCGAGCCGGGAGACGCCCAGGCGTTCGAGACCGAGGCGCTCAAGGCGGCCGGCATCGCCGTCCCCGCGATCCCGCCGCGCTACCGCACGACCTACTTCTCCCACATCTTCTCGAACGGCTACAGCGCGGGCTACTACTCGTACATCTGGAGCGAGGTCCTGGACGCGGACACCGTCGACTGGTTCGAGGAGAACGGCGGCATGCGCCGGGCCAACGGTGATGTCTTCCGACGGGAACTGCTCTCCAAGGGCGGCAGCGTGGACTCCCTCACCACCTACCGCAACTTCCGCGGCCGCGAACCGCGCATCGAACCGCTGCTGGCGCGCCGGGGACTGCTGCCGGGCTAGGTCCTGCCCGGAGATGCCCTCAGACGGCCGCTCCCGTCGCCCGCCGGGCGTAGGCGCGTACGTCGGCGTCGGTGTCGTTCGCGGCGGCGGCCAGCGCTTCCCGTACCCGGTCCGATACCGGGTCCGGGCCGTCGCTGTGCGGGAGCAGCGCGAGGACGACGGCCTTGCGGACGTCGGCGTGCGGGTCGCGGACGGCGGCCAGCAGGGCGGGCAGCGCGTGCGCGGGGTCCGCGGCGCCCAGCGCGGCGGCCGCGCCCCTGCGGACCTGCCAGGCCGGGTCGTCGAGGGCGGCCGCGGCGGCGGAGTCCAGCGGTGGCGGGCAGCCCGCGCCCGCCAGCGCCTCCAGGGCGGCGGCCCGCACCAGCGGGTCTCCGTCCTGGATCAGCCCCTTCAGCGTGGGCAGCGCTCCGTCGGCGGTGCCCAGACCCTTCGCCACCGTCACCCGCACTTCGCGGGAGGGGTCGGCGGCGGCGCGCGCCAGGACGTCGACGGCGTCGACCGACAACAGGGCGCGGACGGTCTCGATCCGCACCTCGATGTCCGGGTCGTCGAGCGTGCCGCCGAACAGCGCCGCATCGCCGAGCCGCAGTGATCGCAGTACGTACAGCGCGGCTGCTCTGACCCGCGGATCAGCCACCGCCAGGGCGTCCACCAGGGGCGTTCGCAGCGATTCGGCGGCCGGCAGGACCTCGACCAGCTCCAGCAGCGACGCGGCCGCCGCCTCCCGGACGCCCGCGTCGGGGTCGGCCAGCGCGCGGGCCAGCGCCGGCCCGGTGCCGTCCGGAGAGGTCTCGGTCAACGTCGTGACGGCGGTACGCCGCACGGCCGGATCGGCGTCCGTCAGATAGGGCGCGATGTCGGACAGCCCGGGCTCTCCCTCGGCCAGGGCGAGCAGGTCCAGGATCCGGGGCGACCCGCCGCCGGCCGCCGGAGCCGCGCCGATCGACCCGCCGGCGCGGGCGGGCGCGGCTCCGGAGCCGACCGGCGCCACGTCACGCGGCCCCGCCGTGGCCACCTGCTCCGGGTGCACCTCACCGATCACCCGCACCGCCCGTCCGCCGTCCGGCTCGAAGCCGTCCACCGGGACGAGATACGGGGCGACCGGCCGGGTCAGGAACTCCATCTCGCCGCGCGCGCCCTTGCGCAGGTTGAGGTGGTGCAGCCAGTCGGCGTCGTCGCGCACGGGATGGTCGGTGCGCTCGTGGTACAGCCCCCAGCGGCTCTCGGTACGGGCCAGCGAGGAACGGGCCGCCATCTCCGCGCAGTCGCGGATGAACGAGACCTCCGCGCAGCGCATCAGCTCGTGCGGGGTACGGGCCCCCATCGACTCGATGTCGCCGCGCATCCGCTGGAACGTCTCCACCGCGAGCGAGAGCCGCGCCCCGCTCTTCGGCGGGGCGACGTAGTCGTTGACGAACCGGCGCAGCTTGTACTCGACCTGCGGCTGCGGCGGCCCCTCGGGATGGCGCAGCGGACGGTAGACGAGCTCGTGCGCGGCCCGGAGCTGGTCGGCCGGCAGCTCACCTTCGAAGAGCTCGTGCCCGGTGGCGGCGTCGGCGCCGGCCAGATCGCCGTAGACGAAGGCCCCGATCATGTAGTTGTGCGGCACGCAGGCCAGATCGCCGGCCGCGTACAGCCCGGGGACGGTGGTGCGGGCGTGCTCGTCGACCCACACTCCGGAGGCGGAGTGGCCGCCGCACAGCCCGATCTCGGAGATGTGCATCTCCACGTCGTGGGTGCGGTAGTCGTGGCCGCGCCCGGCGTGGAAGGTGCCGCGGGTCGGCCGTTCCGTGGTGTGCAGGATCGTCTCCAGCGCGGCCACGGACTCCTCCGGCAGGTGGCTGAGCTTGAGATAGACGGGCCCGCGTTCCGAGGCGACCTCGCGGGCGAACTCGGCCATCATCTGGCCCGACCAGTAGTCGGAGTCGACGAACCGCTCGCCGTGCCGGTTGACCTGGTAGCCGCCGAACGGGTTGGCGACATACGCGCACGCCGGACCGTTGTAGTCCTTGATGAGCGGATTGATCTGGAAGCACTCGATCCCGCTGAGCTCGGCGCCCGCGTGGTAAGCCATGGCGTGGCCGTCACCCGCGTTCGTCGGGTTCTCGTACGTGCCGTACAGATAGCCGCTGGCGGGCAGGCCGAGCCGGCCGCAGGCGCCGGTCGCCAGGATCACCGCGCCGGCCCTGACCGTCACGAACTGCCCGGTGCGGGTGTTGAATCCGGCGGCCCCCACCGCCCGGCCGCCGGACGTCAGCACCCGCACCGGCATGACACGGTTCTCGATCCGGATCCGCTCGCGCATCTCGCGCCGTCGCAGCACCCGGTACAGGACCTTCTTGACGTCCTTGCCCTCGGGCATCGGCAGCACGTACTTCCCCGACCGGTGCACCTGCCGGACCGCGTACTCGCCGTGCTCGTCCTTCTCGAACTTCACGCCGTACCGCTCGAGGCGCTGCACCATCGCGAAGCCGAGGGTCGCGGTCTGGCGGACGGTGGCCTGGTTGACGATGCCGTCGTTGGCGCGGGTGATCTCGGCGACGTAGTCGTCGGGTTCCGCACTGCCCGGGATGACGGCGTTGTTGACGCCGTCCATGCCCATCGCCAGCGCGCCCGAGTGCCGGACGTGCGCCTTCTCCAGCAGCAGCACGGACGCGCCGTTCTCGGCGGCGGTCAGGGCCGCCATGGTGCCGGCCGTGCCACCGCCGATGACGAGAACGTCGCAGCGGAGTTCCTCGGCGTCGTGGAGTGCGGGGATGTCCATCGGTGGCCTTTCACATGCCGGTTCAGGTGCGGAGTCGGTGGCTTACCGGGTTCAGGTGCTTTGCGGGGTTCACGTGCCGAGGGACTGCAGGACCTCGCGCCGCAGTGCGACGGTGCCCGGCTCGCCGTGGGCGGCGCGCTCGCGCGGGTGCGGGACGTCCAGGAGCCGCACCGGACGGTCGGCGTCCGTACCGAGCAGGGCGATCCGGTCGCCGAGAAACACCGCCTCGTCCACGTCGTGCGTGACGAAGACGACGGTGGCGCGCGACGAGCGCAGCACCTCGACGAGCAACTGCTGCATCCCGGCCCGGGTCTGCGCGTCCAGCGCGCCGAACGGCTCGTCCATCAGCAGCGCCCGCGGCTCACCCGCCAGCGCGCGGGCCAGCTGCACGCGCTGCCGCTGCCCACCGGAGAGCCGGTGCGGCAGCTCCTGCTCACGGCCGGTGAGCCCGACGCGCTCGAGCCAGCCGACGGCCCGGGTACGGCGTTCGGCGCGCGCCACCCGCCGTATGGCGAGCGGCAGTTCGACGTTCCGGCGGACCGTGCGCCAGGGCAGCAGGCCGTCCTCTTGGAAGACCAGCGCCCGGTCGGCGCCCGGCCGGCCGATCGGCACGCCGTCCTGCGCCACCCGCCCGCCCAGTACGGGCAGCAGACCCGCGAGCGTGCGCAGCAGCGTGGACTTGCCGCAGCCGGACGGGCCGACGACCGTGAGCAGTTCGCCCGGCGCGATGTCCAGGTCGAGCCCGGCCAGGACGGGTCTGCCGGAGCGGCCGATCGTGGCGTCGTCGAGCGTCAGCCGGACACCGGGCGGCGCGGGGGCGGCCGGTGAGGGCGCGCTGACGGAGGTGACGCGGGTGCTGGTCACAGGTCCACCTCTCTGGTCACAGGTCCACCTTTTTGCTCGCGGGTCCGGTCAGGGACGCAGCCGCGGGCTCGGCCACCGACGCGGTGGTGGGATGGGACACGACCGTCCGCCGCCGGGTGCCCGGGGTCCGGTAGCCCGCCGCGTCGGGGCCACCGGACTCGGTCCGCGGAAGCCAGCGCGTCACCCGCCGCCCGAGCAGCTCCACGGCGGCGGAGGTGATCCACCCCAGGACGCCGATGGTGGCCATCCCGACCAGCACGCCCGGGTAATCCACGACCGTGTAGTCCTGCCAGGTGCGGTAGCCGACTCCGTACTCGCCGGAGATCATCTCGGCGGAGATCACACAGATCCAGGACACCCCGATGCCCACCGACAGACCGCCGAGAATGCCCGGCAGCGCCCCTGGGAGCACGACCTGTGCGAGCACCCGCCACCGGCCGCCGCCCATGGTGAGCACGGCCTCCTCCCATACCGGGGTCAGCGCCCGCACCGCGTGCCGGGTGCTGACCAGGATCGGGAAGAACGCGGCGGCGAAGGTGATGAAGACGATGCCCTGCTCATTGGTGGGGAACAGCAGGATCGCGACGGGTACCAGCGCGATCGCCGGGATCGGCCGCAGGACCTCCAGCACCGGGCCGAGGATGTCGCGGGCGACCCGCGACCGTGCGATCGCGGTACCGACCGTCACTCCGAGCACGGCGGCGAGGGCGAAACCGGTGACGATTCGCACCAGGCTGTCGCCGAGGTCCTGCCAGTACGGTCCGCCCGTCAGGCGGGTGCCGAATTCCCGGCCGACCTGGACGACGGTCGGCAACTGCTCGAAGTGCACCCACAGATGGACGCGCCGGGCGGTGAGCAGCTGCCACAGGCCGAGGAACGCGACCAGGGAGGCGGCCCGCACGCAGTAGCGCCCCCACGGCAGATGGCTGACCCGCGTCGTGACGGCCGTCGGCGCGGAAGTCGTCACGTTCGTCGAGGAGGCCGTCGTCATGGCGACTCCCGCAGCGCGCTGTCGTAGCTGATGAGCCGGGTGCCGGGGTGGCTCGCGATCCAGCGGCGGGCGTTGTCGGGAGTGGTGAACGGCTGGAATCGGGCAGCCGGGGCGGCGGCCGGATCCTCGACCCAGACCGATGAGTCCGCGAACCAGCGGGTGCCGGTCAGCGCGTCGGGCACGTAGCCGGCCCGCACCTTCCCCGCGTGTTGCTTGGCGTACCGCAGCAGGCAACTCGGAGTGGTGAACGCCGTCGTGCGGTCCTCGCCCGACAGCCAACTCTCGCTCGCCGTCGTCGGATCGTTCGCCCGACCCCCGCACACCGGGTCGGTGCCGGTGACCGGCGCCGGATTGGCGGTGGACGCCAGGGACTTGGCGTACCCGGCGCCGTAGACCCGCTTCAGATAGCGGTCGTCGGTGAAGGCGTCCACGTCGACCGCGTCGACGAGCTTGGCAGAGGTGAGCACGGGCACGTCCTGCTTCAGCGCGTCCAGCAGCCGCGGCTTCAGCGTCGGGTCGAAGGTGGCGATACCGCCGGCGCCGTTGTAGAGGTAGACGACCTCGGGCGGCAGCCCGGTCGCCTTCGCCACCTGCTGCGCGGCCGCGAGCGGGTGTTCGTGCAGGTACTGGGTGGCCTGGAGCTGCGCGGAGAGGAACGCGTCGACGACGGCGGGACGTTGGTCGGCGAACGCCGCGCGCA
Organism: Streptomyces sp. NPDC045021; assembly: GCF_056432645.1. NCBI lineage: Bacteria > Bacillati > Actinomycetota > Actinomycetes > Kitasatosporales > Streptomycetaceae > Streptomyces > Streptomyces sp. NPDC045021. Next base: position 1,277,209 of record NZ_JBWKIQ010000001.1, on the reverse strand, counting down.
CCGTCACACCGTGCAGTGTCGGCACATCCAGCGCCGCGCCGTCGTACAGCGGCTTCGCCTTGCCCTGGAAGACCAGCAGACCCGGCCAGGCGACGAACTGCGACAGCGCGTCGGCGCCGCCGGACTGCAGGGCGGACGCGCCCACGGCGGGCTGCTGGTTGAGCTTGTGCAGATCCTTGTCCGCGTCGATGCCGGCTTTCTGCAGCGCCCGCACGAGCGTGCCGTCGGCGGCGGACCCCACGCTCGTGGAGACCTTCTTCCCGCGCAGGTCCGCCAGTGAGGACAGGGTCGAATCCGGCTTGGTGACCACCATGTTGAGGCCGCCGCGCAGGTTGTACCCGGTGACGGAGACCAGCTTGGTCGGCGCCTTCATCTGCTTGCCGCGTGCCGCGTTGATCAGCAGCGGATAGTCGCCCATCGAACCGATGTCGACCTTCCGCGCCATCATCTGCGCGGTGATCGGGGCGCCGGTCGCGTAGTCCTGCCAGTCGACCTTGTACGTCACACCGTCGCGCTTGCCGAGCTCACCGAGCGCGCGCTCGAAGTACCCCAGCGAACGCAGCAGCGTCCCCGCAGTCACCGTGTTGATCGTCTTGGACTGGTAGCCGACGGTGACGGTGACGGTGACGGTCTTGCCGCCGTCCGCGCCCGCGTTCCCGCCGCAGCCGGCCAGCGGCAGCAGCAGCCCGGCGCCGGCCAGGGCGGCCAGATACGTGCGGACGCGTCCGCGCGTCGCGAAGCCCGTCATCGCAGAACCTCTCATCGCGGAGCCTCTCATCGCAGCAGGTAGGGCATGTTGACGGTGACCGCGTCCGTGGGGCATCGGGCCGCGCAGGGACCGCAGTACCAGCACTCGTCCACGTGCATGTAGGCCTTGTTGGTGTCCGGGTTGATCGCGAGCGAATCGAGCGGGCACATGTCGACGCAGAGCGTGCAGCCGTCGATGCACCTGGACTCGTCGATCGTCACCGGCACGTCGGCGCGCTGGGGTACGACAGGCATGGCTGTCTCCTCGTAGGACCTGAAGAACGGGGGAAGGAACGCGGAAGGAACGCGGAAGGAAGGCGGAAGAAGGGAGTGATGAACGGGGCGCGGGGAGGGGTCGGGTGGCGGGCGCGGGGGCGGTCAGACGGAGCGGTGCAGCAGTCCGCGCATCGTGATGCGGTCGCCGCGGAACCGGATGAACTCCAGGTCCACCGGGCGGCCGTCGGAGAGATGGGTGAGCCGTTCCAGCATCAGCACGGCGGCGCCGCGCGGGGACTGCAGTACGGCGGCGGAGTGCGCGTCGGCGCTGACGGCCTCCAAGGTGATCTCGGCGGTGCCGAGCGGCTGTCCGGTGATCTCCTCGAGCAGCCGGAAGACGTCGGTGTTCTCCAGGTCCGCGGTGAGGAGCTCGATGCCGATGTCCATCGGGACGTAGGTCAGGTCCAGGGAGAGCGGCAGCCCGTCGAGCCGCCGCAGCCGTTCGATGTACAGCACGTCGGTGTCCGGGCCCTCAAGGCGCAGCCGTTCGGCGACGGGCGCGGGCGCCGGGACCGGTGCCATCGTGCGGACCTCGTTGGTGACCCGCCCGTGCTCGTGCAGCGTCTCCGCCAGGCCCATCAGCCGGTCCAGGCCGTGCGGGTACTTCGCGCCGACCACGACGGTGCCGACGCCCGGCACCCGTTCCACCAACTGCTCGGCGCGCAGCAGGTCGAGCGCCTGGCGGACGGTGTTGCGGGAGACGCCGTAGTCGGCGCCGAGCGCGTCCTCGTGCGGCAGCAGTCCGGCCGGAAACCCCTGCAGCAGCACCTGCCGCCGCAGCAGGTCGGCGAGTTGCCGGGCCCGGTCCGCCCGCAACCGGCGGCGTCGCGCGGCGGCCACCGGTGCGGTGTGCTCACGGGTGCGCTCGGCGGGCATCGGGCTCTCCGGTCTGGGTCTGGGGCTGAGGTCTGCGGTGCGGAGGCCGCGGCGCCGTTGCGCCGCGTTCCCAGGGACCATACCGAGGGTCGGGCGGAAGTGGTGTTGCCGTTGTGTTGCGCCACCAATCAGCCCATGTGAACGGCTCTGACCTGCACGTTTGACGTCCGGATCGGAAGATCTGCCACTTGGTGCGAACGAAGGACCGCCTGCTTCCCAGCGCTGTCCGGAGCTGTCCGGCGCCGTCCACGGCCGGCCCCGCCGCGGAGCGAAAACGTGGTGCGCGAACGGTGGCGCGCGGGACAGGATGGGCCATGGGCTGGCACACGACACACGACCTGGACGCGTTCCGGACCGCCGCGGGCGGCTTCCTTCGGGAACGCGCGGTGGAGAACACCGTACTGATCACCGTCACCGAAGGGCTGCGCCACCGCGGCCTCGACGCGTACGGGGACACCCCACCGCTGTTCGGCTGGTGGCAGGATGCCGGCGGGAGCGTCGCCGCCGCCTTCCTGCAGACCACGCCGCTGCCGCCGCTCCTGACGCAGGGGCCGCCGGAGGCGCTGGCGGAGCTGGCGGGCGTGTGGGACAAGATGGGGCGCGCGCTGACCGGTGTCCGAGGGGAACGGGATACGGCCGCGGCCTTCGCCGATGCCTGGCGGTCCCGTACCGGAGTGGCGGCCGAGGTCGACAAGAACCTGCGGTTGTTCCGGCTCGGAGAGCTGGCGCCGCCGGAGCCCGCCCCGGCCGGCCGCGCCAGAACCGCCGGTACGCGCGACCGGGAGCTGTTGGTGGAGTGGTACGACGCGTTCGCCCGCGAGATCGAGGAGCAGGGCCTGAACGCGGCCACGTTCGTCGAGGACCGCCTCAGCCATGGCGGCGTCACGGTGTGGGAGGTCGACGGCGTTCCCGTGTCCATGGCCGGAACCACCCGTCCGCTCGCGGGAATGGTCCGTGTCGTCGCCGTCTACACCCCGCCGGGGCACCGGGGCCGGGGCTACGCGGCCGGGGTGACCGCCGCGGTCAGCCGGGCGGCTCGCGACGCGGGAGCGGACGAGGTGCTGCTCTTCACCGACCTCGCCAACCCCACCAGCAATGCCCTCTACCGGCGCCTGGGGTACCTGCCGGTGCAGGACCATGTCTCGCTGACCTACAGTCCGGCCCTGTGAACCGAACCGACCGGCTGTACGCCCTTGTCGAGGAGTTGCGCGCGGTCGCGCCGCGCCCGCGCAGCGCGAGGTGGCTCGCGCAGCGCTTCGAGGTGAGCAGCCGCACCATCGAACGCGATCTGAGCGCGCTGCAGCAGTCCGGGGTGGCCATCTACGCGGAACCGGGCCGCACCGGCGGGTACGTCCTGGACAAGGAGCAGACGCTCCCGCCGCTGACCATCACCCCCGCCGAGGCGACCGCCCTCGCGGTGGGCCTGCACGCTCTGGACGGCACGCCCTTCGCCGGAGCGGCGCGCAGCGCGCTGCAGAAGGTGCTGGCTGTCATGCCGGCCCGCGAGCGGGCCGCGACGGGGGAGTTCGCCGAGCGCGTGCACGTACTGGCCCGGGACGAACGGCGCGCCACCGTCCCGCACGTCCTGCAAGACGCGCTCGCCAGCCGCCGCGTACTGCGGCTCGCGTACGAGGACCGGGAGGGGGTGGCCAGCGAGCGGCTGGTGGAGCCGCTCGGGTTCCTCGGCAGCGAGCAGTGGTATCTCATCGCCTGGTGCCGGCTGCGCGGAGCGGTACGCGGCTTCCGGCTCGACCGGATCCGGACGGTGCGGGCGCTGGACGAGACGGCGCCGCCGCGCCGGATCGACCGCGCCGAGCTGGACAGTCTGGGCTGGGAACTGATCGGTCTCGAAGGCTTCGCCGACCTGGTGAACACCGGCGGTCGGGGAAAGTCCGGCGGCACTTCGTAAACACCGACAGGACGGTGTCGCCGACCCCTTCGAAGATGGTGTTCACACCGAGAAGGAAGGCACCGACATGACCGTCGACCTGCACACCAGCACCACCAGCTCCGTCAGCACCACCGGCATCACCGGCTCCGAACACCGTCAGCTCGGTATCGAGCTGTTCCAGGACTGGACGGGGATGTGGAACGGCGACGTCGGCATCGCCGAGCGCATCCTCACCCCCGGTTTCCGTATCCACTTCGGCAACGCCAACCCGGAGGCGGACACCGACGCCCTGTGCGGCCCCGGCGGCCTGGTCCCGTTCGTCGTCGCCCATCGCCGCGCCAAGCCGGGACTGGTCTACCGCATGCACGGCGTTCCGCTGGTGGACATCGCCGCCGACGCCGCTACCGCCGACGCCGATACCGCCGACGCCGATACCGCCGGTGCCGATATCGCCGATGCCGGTGACGGTATGTCCGGCCAGGTCTGCTGCCGCTGGTCAGCGACCCGTCCCGACCCGGCCGGCGCGGGTGAGATCACGGTGAGCGGTATCGACATTCTGGCCGTGAGCGAGGGCCTGATCACCGATGTGTGGTCGGTGGGCGGGAGCCGCCGCTTCGGGACGGACGAGTGACAAGGCAGAATTGCCAGGGTGACATCGACTGACCGCCCCCATGCTGGAGGTGCCGTGACCGGTTCCCGCCTCACCGCACTGCGACCTGCTGCTTTCGGCGCCGACCCGGTCGGCGCGCGACTGGAGCGGATCCTCGCGTCACCCAACTACGCCGACGGCGCCTTCCAGAACCCCGTGGGCGCCCGCACCACGCCCAGCGGGGGCATGCTCAAGGCGCTGCCCGGCAACATGCGCAAGGAGGCGCGGGCACTGCGCAAGCCCGCGGCCCCGGTGCCGGTGCACCCGACGACGCTCGCCGATCTGGCGGTGCCGCCGGCGTCCGGGCTGCGGCTGACGTGGATGGGCCACTCGACGGTGCTGGCCGAGATCGGCGGCCGGCGGGTGCTCTTCGACCCGGTGTGGGGCGACCGCTGCTCGCCGTTCGCCTTCGCCGGGCCGAAGCGGGTTCACCCGGTGCCGGTCCCGTTGAAGTCGCTCGGCACGGTGGACGTGGTGGTCATCTCGCACGACCACTACGACCACCTCGACATGCCCACGATCCGGGCGCTGGTCGGCACGGACACCGTCTTCGCCGTTCCGCTCGGCGTCGGCGCCCACCTGGAGTACTGGGGCATCGACCCCGCGCGGCTGCACGAACTGGACTGGAACGAGTCGACCGAGGTGGGCGGCCTGACGCTGACCGCGACCCCGGCCCGGCACTTCTGCGGCCGCGGCCTGCGCGGCCGCCAGCAGACGCTGTGGGCCTCCTGGGTGGTGACCGACGGCGACCACCGGATCTACCACAGCGGCGACACGGGGTACTTCCCCGGCTTCGCGGAGATCGGCGCGCAGCACGGCCCGTTCGACGCGACGATGATCCAGATCGGCGCCTACAGCGAGTTCTGGCCGGACATCCACATGACACCCGAGGAAGGCATGCGGGCGCACGTGGACCTGTCCGGCGGCACGCCTCACGGCGCGATGCTGCCGATCCACTGGGGCACGTTCAACCTCGCCCCGCACCCGTGGGCGGATCCCGCGGAGGGCACGCTCGCGGCGGCCAAGGAGTTGGGCGCGAAGCTCGCCTCCCCGCGCCCCGGCGCGCCTTTCGAGCCCTCGGCCGACCTCCCCGACGACTGGTGGTGGCGCGCCATCGCCGTGCCGCCGGCGGGCGGCTGGCCGCAGTACGCGGCGCCCGCACCCGAGGTCGAGGCGCAAGCCATCGCCGCGTCCGACGTGGCGCCCGTGGCCATGGAAACCGGTGATGCCGCCGGGACAGACGGAACGAACGGTGCTGACGGAACGGACGGTGCTGATGGTGCCGAGGACTACGAGGTGGCGAGTCCCAGGTAGGTGAGCGGTCCCGGGTCCGGTACCGCGATCTCATGGAAGCCCATGCGGTCGTAGAAGTACCGGGCCCGGACGTTCGCCGTGACCATCCCCAGATGCACCGCCGGGACGCCGCCCGCGGCCAGCGCCCCGAGGAACGTCTCCATCAGCGCCCGTCCGTGCCCCGCCCCCTGGTACCCGGGGAGCAGATCGATGTGAAGGTGTGCCGGATACGGCGCCAGCTCGGGAACGAGCATCCGCTCGGGCTGGTGGAGCAGGGCGATCATCGTGTCGTGCGGGGTGGTCTCGGCCGGGCTCGTCGGCTCCGGGTAGCGGTCCGCCACTTCCGGCAGCCATTCGGAGCGGAATCGTTTCACGAAGGCGGCAGTGTCGGCCGTCCCCAGGATGTAGCCGACCGCCCGGCCCTGCCCGTCGTCCACTACGAAGGCCAGCTCCGGCTCCAACCGCGCGTACGGCGCCGCGAAGATCGTCCCCAGCAGATCGTGGTCGGGATAGTACGGTCGCGCGTCCTCGCCCTCCTGGGCGGTGCGGACGCAGATGTCGTACAGCGCGGGCAGGTCCGCGGGCCGGTAGGGGCGGATCATGTGGTCTCCAGGGCGCCGAAGGTGAACGAGAAGGTCGCCGGGGCAGCGGTGAGCCAGTGCTGCGGCAGGGCCCCCGGCCCGCAGGAGCCGCTGCCGATGCCCTGCTGCCCGTGGTCCAGATTGAGCCAGATCGTCTCGGACGCCGCAAGGTCGTAGGTGTGCTCGGCCGCGTCGAGTTGCTCTGCGGTCCAGCGCCGCGCGGTGAACCAGAAGTCCGGGTCGCCGGTGATCAGCAGCCCCTGCCCGTCCTCGCGGCGCAGCCGCGCCCAGCGGACATCGGCCCGCGCGCCGTTCTCCTGCGGCCGGACGTATGGGGTCTGCAACGCGTCGACCGTGCTCGTGTACCGCCCGATCCGGGAGGCGGCCCGGGTGTCCGGATACGCCTCACCGGGACCGCCGCCGAACCACTCGACGCTGCCGAGGCTGCCGCAGATACCCAGCCGCAGTCCGATCCGCGGCAGCGGGACGGTCCAGTCGCCCTCCGGGGTGACGTCGACGGTGAGCCGCAGGCGCGCGCCGGTCGCGGTCCAGGTGAAGACGGTGACGAGACCGAGGTCCCCGGCCGCCGGCGCCACCCGGGAGGTGACGGTCAGCGCGTCGGCGCCGACCGTGACCCCTTCGATCCGGTGCCGCATCCGGTGCAGGCCGGCCGCCCGCCACCGCCGGTCCAGCTGGATCTCCGGATGCCGGCCGGAACCGGCGTCGTTGTCGGTCGGAGCGCGCCACACGTCCAGCCGCGGCGGTCCGGCGATCTGGATGTGGTCCAGGTACTTGAGCGCTCCCGTGGCGGCGTCGAACGTGCCGGGCCCGAGCAGCACGACACCACCCTCGGCGCGGCGTGGTGCCTTCAGCGCGATGATTGGGTTGGTGTTGGGGACGGCGTTCGGTGCGGGCTCGGCCGGAGTCGCCTGTGCCGGCGCGGCGAACTGGCCCCAGGCCACCTCGTGTCCGGCCGGGGCCCAGCCCGTGTCGTCGGCAAGCGCCGCCCGCACCGTCCACCAGGCCTCGCCGGTGAGGGCGCTGCCGGATCCGCCGCCGGGTGTCTGCGGCAGCTTCAGTTCGACGGCCGCGCCAGGTGCCAGCGCCGGGACGTCCAGATCGCCGGAGGCGACCGCCTCGCCTTCCACTTCGTACGTCCAGCGGAAGGACAGCGACGACAGATCGGCGAAGTCGTACCCGTTCGCGATCCGGACGACGCCGGTCGTGCCGTCCCCGTCGATCCTGACCGGCTCGATGACCTTCTTGTACTCGATCAGACCGGGCGACGGAGTGCGGTCGGGGAAGACCAGGCCGTCGCAGACGAAGTTGCCGTCGTGCAGTTCCTCGCCGAAGTCGCCGCCGTAGGCGAAGAACTCCACCCCGGTGCGGGTGCGCTGCCGCAGCCCGTGGTCGATCCACTCCCAGACGAAACCGCCCTGGCAGCGCTCGTACGTCTCGAAGAGCCGCTGGTACTCGCTCAGCCCGCCCGGACCGTTGCCCATGGCGTGCGCGTACTCGCACAGGATGAACGGCAGAGCGCGCCGCTTCGCATCCAACTCGGTGTCGGGGAGGGTTAGTTCGGCGCGCTGTCCGATGAGGGCGACCTCGGCGTGGTCGGCGTACATCCGCGAGTACACATCGGTGTCCGCGCAGGACAGATCGCCCTCGTAGTGGATCGGACGGTCCGGATCGCGGTCGCGGATCCACGACGCCATCGCCGACAGCCCCCGCCCGGTCCCGCATTCGTTGCCGAGCGACCACATCACGACGGCAGGGTGGTTCTTGTCGCGCTCGACCATGCGCGCGGCCCGGTCCAGCAGCGCCGGCGTCCAGCGCTCGTCGTCGACCGGATTGCCGCGCCAGCCGATCACTTCGAAGCCGTGGGTCTCCAGATCGCACTCGTCGACGATCCACATCCCCAGCTCGTCGCAGAGATCGAGGAAGGCCGGATGCGGCGGATAGTGGCTGGTGCGGACGGCGTTGATGTTGTGCCGCTTCATCAGCAGCAGGTCCTGCCGCATCGTCTCCAGATCCAGCACCCGGCCGTGGTCGGGGTGGAACTCGTGCCGGTTGACGCCGCGGAAGAGGATCCGGCGGCCGTTGACCTTGAGCAAACCGTCCTCGACGGCCACCGTCCGGAAGCCGATCCTGAGCGGGATCCGTTCGCCTTCGGTGGCCAGTTCCGCGTCGTACAGCCGCGGTATCTCGGCGGACCACGGCTCGACGGGTAGGGTCGCGCTCTCCCCGGTTGCCAGGTCCAGGCCCAGCTCCGGCACGCTGACGCTGCCGGCGGGCTCGCAGTCGACGCGCAGCGTTCCGGCGCCGGTGGTGTGGTCGTAGTCGGCATGTACGAAGAAGTCCGCGACCGATCCCTCCGGCCGCTCGATCAGCGTCACCTCCCGGAAGATCCCCGGGAGCCACCACATGTCCTGGTCCTCCAGGTAGCTGCCGGACGACCACTGGTGGACGCGTACCGCCAGCACGTTCCCGCGCGGCCGCAACAGTTCCCCGACCTCGAACTCCACCGGCAGCCGACTGCCCTTGAACGTGCCCAGCTCGGCACCGTTGAGCCACACCCGCGCGCACGACTCCACCCCGTCGAAGCGCAACAGCGCCGCCCCGCCGGGCCAGTCGTCCGGCAGATCGAAGGAGCGGCGGTGGTCGCCCGTCGGGTTCTCCGTCGGAACCCGCGGCGGGTCGACGGGGAACGGATACACCACGTTGGTGTACGCGGGCGAACCGTGTCCCTGCAGCGGCCAGTGCGCGGGCACCGGCAGCAGGTCCCAGCGGGTGGCGTCGAACTCCGGCCGCGCGAACTCGTCGCCGTGCGCGTCGGCGGTGTCCGACAGCCGGAACCGCCAGGCACCGTTCAGGCTCACGTACCGCGCGTCCGACGTACTCCACCAGGCGCGCGGCGGCAACGCGCCACTGCCGGGGGAGGGGTCCTCGTAGTAGGGGACAGCCGCGGGGCGCAGCGCCTCGTGCATGGGAGTTGCTCCTCACCTGGACGACACCGGACGTCGACACATCGACATCAATGACAACGGACATTCACGACCCGGGGCAGTGGGTCCGTTGTGCCCGGCGATCGAGGGCACAGGACCAGCCTGCCCCTCGATCGGTTGCGGCGGACGCCGATCGTGAAATCGGCGGGTTGGGCGGTAGGGAGGGTCGGGCGGTCAGACCGTGAGCAGCGTTCCGTCGGGGAACGTGATGCGCACACTGGTTCCGGTTCCGGGTCCGGTGCTGCTGGCGCTGGCTTTGGCTTTGGCGTTTGTGTCCGCAGCGCCGTCGAGGACCGTGACAGTGATCGCCTTGCGCAGCGCCCGCGGGTGGACCGTGTCGCCCGCCAGCGCGACGAGGGTGACGTGCACGCTGCTCCCGCCGGGGTGCGGGCCGGAGCTCAGGCAAGGGGCGGCCGAGTGCGGACCGAACGCGTTCGCCTCCACCTCTCGGTGTACCGAGGCGATCCCGTCGCTGTCCTCGTCCCATCCGTACAGGCCGACCAGAGCGCTGGAGAGACCGTCGGCGTTACGGGCCACCGCCCACCCCGGGCCGCTCTCACCGCGCGGCAACTCTGCTCCCGCGACCGCGTAACCGCCCTCCCGGACCGTCACTCCGGCCGGTGCCTCGACGCGGTGCACCCGCACCTCCCACGGCCCGTGCAGGACGCTCGTCGTCTCGATCCGGTACCCCGCGGGTCCGGATCCGTCAGCGGCTTGGACGCCTTCATGCTCGGGGAGGGTGGCGGTGTGCCAGGACGATGCGGTCCGGCCCGTCGCCGTCAGCGGGTGGATGCGTCCGCGCCGTGAGGGTGTGCCGTCGGCGGCGACCAGCGCGAGGTGGCTGTCGACGCGGTGCTGCCAGGCGTGCGGGGCGGCGTTCGGCGCGGTGTGGGTGGTGTAACCGAGTTGGGCGTAGTGAGCGTCGTCCGTGCCGACCGCCGGTTCGATGCCGTAGTGGTCGCTGCCGTGGTTGACGAGCCGGACGATCCCGTCGTGCTTCGTGCCGTGCAGCAGCCAGCCGGGCGCGGGCAGCGCGACGTACTGGTCGTCCTCCTCGACCGGGAGCGCGAGCTCCCGGTCGGTCCACACCGGGTGGTCGGCGGGCAGCAGCAGCCCGAGGAAGCCCTTGCTCGCCCAGTACGGCGACCCGGGGCCCGAATACCCCTGGGTGGTGGGAAGGAACGGCTCGCGCCAGCCGAGCGACAGCAGCCCGCGCTCGTCGGGCACCCCGCGCTCCACGAAGTGCCGCAGCACGCCGGAGGCGAGCCGCCGCGTCACCCCCGGCTCCAGCGGGGTCGCGTCGGTGAGCGCGCCCATCCACACGGGGGCGACGGCGGCGAAGCGGTACGTCAGTGAACGTCCCTGGTGGACCGGGGCGCCGTCGCCGCTGAAGAAGTGCGGGTAGGTGGCCAGGAACTGGGACAGCCGTTCCTTGTAGATCTTGGCGCGCTCCCCGTCCGGCTCACCCGCGATCCGCGCCCACAGCAGCGGGTACAGATGCATTGCCCAGCCGATGTAGTAGTCGAAGTTGCGACCGTCGCCGTCCGTGTACCAGCCGTCGCCGACGTACCAGTCCTCGATACGGTCCAGCCCGCCGTCGATGTCGGACTGGCTGAACGGCGCGCCCACCGAGGCCAGGAACTGCTCGGACACCACCTGGAAGAGCCGCCAGTTGTTGTCGTAGGTGCGGTGCCCGACAAAGCCGGAGAACCAGTCGACCACCCGTGCCTGGACCCGTCCGTCGAGCCGGTCCCAGATCCACGGGCGCGTCTCGTGCAGCGCGATCGCCACCGACGCCGCCTCGACCATCTGCTGCGAGCAGTCGGTCAGCGCGGGCCACGCCTCGCCGCTGTCCGGATCGGTACCGGCCGCGAGCCCGGCGGCGTACCGCTCGATGAGCCGGGCGTCCACCTCGCCGCCGGCCCCCGCGATCCGGAACGCGGCCAGCAGGAAGGAGCGCGCATAGCCCTCCAGTCCGTCGGACACCACCCCGGACCAGCTGTTGCGGCCCGGCAGCCGGTACTGGGCGAAGCCGGGGGAGGCGTACGGCACGAGCCCGTCGAGCATCCGGTCGGCCACCGCCTCCCAGTGCGCGCGGGTCCAGCCGGTGCGTGGCGATTGCACGCGGTCGGTGGGGGGCAGCGTGAGGAAGGGCGGCAAGGTCACATCAGCTCCGCGGTGAGGTGTTGACCGAGATGGTAAGCGGTTACTAGGTTGAGGCCAAGCCTTTTGTTGACGCTGGATTCCGGTCCGGTCCGGTCCGGTCCGGTCCGGTGCGGGGTGTGGGGTGCGCGGTGCGGGTGCCAGGTGCCAGCTGGCGCTGGCCCGCGGGTGCCGGGTGCCAGCTGGCGCTGGCCCCGTTCCGCCTCCTGCCCCCATGTCCGCTCCCGCTTACCGCAGCCCGTCGCCCCCTGCCATGCCCAGCTCCCGCCGGGCTCCTTCCGAAGGGACCGCCCGTGACCGATTCGGCTACAGCCTCGAGTGCCGCTGCATCGAGGACGGCGGCCTCGCGTGCAACGGCCGCGCGGACAACGGCCGCGCGTACAACGGCCTTGCGTACAACCGACGCGCGACCGGCCGACAACCCGCCGCCCACCCACGCGGCCGACCTCCGCATCGGCGTCATCGGATTCGGCCTGCGCGGCACCCTCGCCGAGACCGCGCACCGCCCCGGCGCCGGAGCGCGGGTCACCGCCATCGCCGACCTCGACCCCGCCGTCCGCGCCGAGGCGGCAGCCCGCTTCCCGGGCGCTGCGGTCACCGACGATCACCGTACGATCCTCGGCTCCGCGGACATCGACGCCGTCCTCGTCCTCACTCCCGACCACACCCACGCCGACCTCGCCTGCCAGGCGCTGCGCGCGGGCAAGCCCGTGTTCGTCGAGAAGCCGCTGGACATCACCGTCGAGCGCTGCGACGAGATCCTGCGTACGGCGTACGAGACCGGCACCCGCCTCTACGTCGGCCACAACATGCGCCACATGCCCGTCATCCGGCTCATGCGCGACCTCATCACCCGCGGGGACATCGGCGAGGTCAAGACCGTCTGGGTACGGCACTTCGTGGGTCACGGCGGCGACTTCTACTTCAAGGACTGGCACGCCGAGCGCCAGTACACCACCGGTCTGCTGCTGCAGAAGGCCGCGCACGACCTGGACGTCCTGCACTGGCTCGCCGGCGGCTACACCCGGCAGATCCAGGCGCTCGGCGACCTCATGGTCTACGGCGCACCGGACGCCGACCGCCGCGCCCCCGGTGAGCCCAAGGCCACCGACTGGCTCGACGACGACAACTGGCCCCCGCGCTCCCAGCGCAACCTCAACCCCGTGATCGACGTCGAGGACGTCTCACTCGTCAATCTGCGCCTCGACAACGGCGTCCTCGCCGCCTACCAGCAGTGCCACTTCACCCCCGATTACTGGCGCAACTACACCGTCATCGGTGATGCCGGCCGCCTGGAGAACTTCGGTGACGGGCCCGGAGGTGTGGTGAAGGTCTGGAACTCGCGCCGCTCCGGCCACCGTCCGGAGGCGGACGCCGTCCATCCCGTCCCCGATCTCCAGGACAACGCCTTCCACGGCGGCGCCGACCCGCTCCTCATCGACGAGTTCCTGCGCTTCGCCCGCGACGGCGGACCCACCGACACATCACCCGTCGCCGCCCGCATGGCCGTCGCCGCAGGCGCCCAGGCCACCGCCTCGCTCCGCGACGGCGGCACCCCGCGCACCGTCCTGCCACTCGCCGCCGACCTGGCCGGCTACTTCGCCGCGCACCAGCCTCGGCGCCCCAACCCCCTTGCTGCGCTTGACGATTGACGGCCGCCGCTGGGATCATCCCCCACCGGGAACCAGGAGTACGGGTCCGGTCACGGTGGGTATGGGAGCAACGGGTATGCGGATGAACGGACTTGCGGGCGGAGCGGGGCTCGCCGCGGGCGAACCGCTTCCGGGTCTGAAGGGGCCGTGGGCCTTCGTGCTCATCGCCGTGGTGGTCGTCATCATCGCCGTGATCGCGGTGCTGCCTCTGATCATCGACGTCCGCCGGGCCACCGCATGGCGTCAGCAGGTCACCGACGAACTGATCGGCCAGGCGGCCACGAGCAGCGACGTCCGCGAGCTGCTGCGGGACCTGCGCGAACCGCGTGGTGTGCGCGGTCTGACCCGCAGCATCATCGCCGTACTGATCCTCGCCCTCATCAGCTTCGCTCTCGCCGTCGCGATGCTGTCCTCGGGAGGTGACTCCGGCGACCTGCGCAAGACCATCGTCACGTCGCTGATGACGGTGCTCGCCACCGTCGCCGGCTTCTACTTCGGCTCGCTCGGCGCCCTGAACAGCGCCGATGACGCCGTCCGCCGCGCGAACCGCACGCGGGCCCGTCCGACGGACCCGGCCGGCCCGCAGACCGGCGACGACGTCCGCCCGCCGGCCCCGGAACCGCCGCCCGCCCCGGATACGAAGGCGCTGCCGGAACCGGGAAGCACCGCGGTCCCGGCCCCCCGCGAAACGCCCTGAGGATGCCGGGCTAGAGGCTAGGCCAAGGCCCGGGCCCGGAAAACAGCAGAAACCGTCGCAATCAGGAACGCTCCCTCCCGACCTAAGGTGCGTCGGAGCCCTCCTGGTTCGCCTTCACCCAATCGGCGTGATCCTGCCAGGCGTACAGATCCGTGCCCTTGAGCACCGCGTTGTAGGCCCCGCATGCCGCGGTCCCCTGCTTGTCCGTCCCCTTCGGGAACCAGTCCGCCTTGAGGTGAGCGCGCCCGCTGCCCGCGCCCGGCCGGCATCCAGCCGGCAGCTTCCCGTCGGGCAGCGTCGCCTTCAGCAGCCGGTCGCCGCCCGTGGTCGACATCCGGTACTTCACGGCCGTCGCCTCGTCCGGCAGCCAGCGCGGCACGGAGTCGCGGGCCTTCTTCGCCTCGCTGCCCGACGAGTAGCCGGCCTCCACCAGGTGCCGTCCCTGGTACCAGTCCACAACCTGCGGCACGGTGAGCGCCGCCGCCACGACGAGGCCGAGGCCACCGACGGCGAGTCCGACGACGACGGGCTTCCTGGAGGGCATGCGGAGGGGTCCTTCCTTGGGCGACGGGCTCTTCCTGCCCATCCTGGCCGCCGTGAACCGCCACGGGATCGCCCGCGAGAACGGTTGGAACCCCCCTCTTGAGACTGACGGCCGTCAGCCACGAGAGGTACTCCGCAAAGAAGCGACGAACTTAGAAACGATCCGGCGCGGCAGCTCCGCACCGGATCGAACCCACGCGCCACGATGCCCATCACCGCAGGTCAGGGCCCATTTCAGCAGGTCAGAGCTTGCGCCAGCGGGCCATGGCGAACGAGAACGCGCCGAAGAGAGCCAGCCCCACCGCGATCGCCACCAGGAGCCACGGCCCGGCCGGCGTCTCCCGGAAGGACCGCAGGGTGTCGTCGAGCCCCTTGGCCTGGTCCGGGTCGTACTTCACGGCCGCCGCCACGGCGAACCCGCCGACCGTGGCGAAGACGACGCCCCGGCAGACCCCGCCGCTCACCCCGAGGAACTCGACCACCTGACGGGTCCGCCGGGACATCTCGCCCATCTTCAGGTGCTTGCGGAACTTCCGCTGCCCGGCCCGGACCACGATCCACAGCCCGGCCGCGGCGAGCGCCACCCCGACGATCCCCACCAGCCACTGGCCCAGGGGCAGGTCCAGCACCTTCGCCGTCCAGTCCTTGGACTGCTTGTCGCTCGACCCACCCTGGCTGGCGCCTTCGGCGGCCGTCTTCGCCAGCGCGAAAGCGATCACCGAATACGCGGCCAGCCCGTAGAACACGAACCGTCCGCCCGAGGCGAGCCGCTTCGACGTCTTGTCCCCGTCGGGCCCGGCGGCGCCGAAGAGCGCTTCGGACAGCCGCCACAGCGCCATACCCACGAGCCCGAGCCCGACCACCCACACCAGGACCTTGCCGAACGGCTGCCCGGCAATCTGCTCCACGGCGCCACCACGGTCGGCCTGCTTGCCGTTCCCGCCACGGGCGACCTGGATCGCCAGCGCGCCGACCAACAGGTAGATCACGCCACGCGTGGCGATCCCCCACCGCGCCGCCCACTCGACGGCACTACCACCCACCGTGGCTCGGCCCGCACTCCCGGACCGCTG
Source organism: Streptomyces sp. NPDC045021 (assembly GCF_056432645.1). Classification (NCBI taxonomy): domain Bacteria; kingdom Bacillati; phylum Actinomycetota; class Actinomycetes; order Kitasatosporales; family Streptomycetaceae; genus Streptomyces; species Streptomyces sp. NPDC045021. Next base: position 1,261,763 of record NZ_JBWKIQ010000001.1, on the reverse strand, counting down.
TATCGAAGCATCCACGCCCGACCTCCCTCGTCGAACGGGCGTCTGCCCCGGCCCCCACCCCGGAAACGGCCACCGGACCCCAGCGGCCCGGCCTCAGACCCCGTCCACCCGGAACGGATCATGCTCCGCGAGCAGCTTGTCCAGCCGCGCCTGATCCACCCGGCTCACCACCTGCCCCACCTCCTGCCGGTCCCGCACGCACTTCGCCAGCGTGAACGCGGAGGTCACCAGATACAGCAACCCCACCCCCAAGAACGCCCGCACCCACGCCCCCACCGGTAGATACGCCACCCCCAGCGCCATGCTCCCCAGGGCGATCCCGAACGAGATCGCAGCCTGCGCGTAGTACGCCGCCGTCGTCTGCTGATGAATCGGATTCGTCATACCCCCAGCCTGGACAACTGTGGCCCACGCCACATGAGTACACCTACTCAAACTTCCCCCCACCCCCCTCCCCACCAAGATCGCCCCGCCGACCCAAAGGCGTGAGCAGGCACCGCCCCAAGTGCGGTATTGTTCTCATGCGCGGTCAGCCCGGGGAAACAACCCCAGAACGACCGAGCACCGGGACGTGGCGCAGCTTGGTAGCGCACTTGACTGGGGGTCAAGGGGTCGCAGGTTCAAATCCTGTCGTCCCGACGGTGCTCAGAAGCCCTCTGGGATTATCCCAGAGGGCTTTCTGCATCAACGGCTGACATCAACGCGGCCGTCAGACGACCGCCGGCACCCCCGCCGCACCGTCTTCTCCTTCCTCCCCTTCGTCCAGCCCCAACGCATCGTCCATGCGATCAGCGGCGGCTTTTAGGGTCGAGTCCATGACGTGCGCGTAGGTATCCAGGGTCATCGTGATGGTGCTGTGCCCCAGGGTCTCCATGATCGTGCGAGCGTCCACCCCCTGCGCCAGCAGCAGCGACGCGCACGTGTGCCGGAGGTCGTGAACGCGAATGCGGCGAACCTTCGCGTCTCGGCACAACACGGTCAGCATCCGGTTCAGGCTGCGTGGGTCGGTTGGCCGACCCGTGGACGTGGCGAAGATGAGCCCGGCCGGCTGCGAAGCGAGCGGGGCCCACCGTTGACCGGCTACGGCGCGCTCTGCCTGCTGGATCGCGCGGTGCGCCGTGAGCGCCGTCGCACAGCCTTTGGGCAGCGAGATCGTCCGCAGGGAGCGTGCCGTCTTCGGCGTGCCGAAGAGCAGTTCCTTTTTGATCCGCTGGAGGTTCCGGCGCACGCGGAACTGTCCGCGCTCCATGTCGATGTCGGCCCAGGTGAGCGCGAGTACCTCGCCGCGGCGTAAGCCAGTCGAGACCAGCAGCAGCCACAGGGCGTAGAGCCGATGATCTTTCGCTGACTTGAGCAGCATCTTTGCTTCCGTCCGGTCCAACGGGCGTACCTCCTCCCGCGGCACCGTGGGCGTTTCCACGATCCGCGCGACGTTGCGGGTGATCAGTTCTTCGCGGACGGCCTGCTGCAAGGCCGAGCGGAGCACGGAGTGTGCGTACTGGACGGTGCGGGCGGACGGTCGGCGCCGGCAGCACTTCCCGACTGCGCAACACGTCCGGTCCTCATCCGGCCGAGCGGCGTCCAGTCCCCGCAAGCAGCACAGGCAACCGTTCTTGAACTCGATCAGGAACAACCGGATGTCGGCGGGGGAGAGGCGGTTGAGCTTCTTCCGGCCGAGCTTCGGTTCGATGTAGACACGGGCCATGACCTCGTAGCTCATCAGCGTGGACGGCTTGAGTCGGACGGCTGCCACGGCGTCCAGCCAGTAGGTCAGGTAATCCGTCAGCGGCATCGCCGACGTGGCGGCGGGAATGCCGTTCCGCGTCTGCTCCTGCATCGCGGTGAGCTTCTCCGCGACTTCGGTACGGGTCTTGCCGTACGCGAACTTCCTCACTCGCGTTCCGTCCGGGCGGTAGACATAGGCGGCGGCCTGGTAACGGCCGTCCTTCCGTTTCGTGATGGTGCCCTCACCGTTGGCGCGGCGCTTGGCCATCAGTCGTTCTCCTCGATTCGGTGCTGCATGTACGTGGCAAGAGCCGTCTCAGCTACGCGCCGGCATCGGCCGACGGTAAAGCTGGGGAGTTCACGGGCGCGGAACAGGTCGTAGACCTTGCTGCGGCTGATGCGGAGCTTGTCCATGACCTCGGGGACGGTCAGGGCTTGCGGCGGGGCGGTGGTCACCGTGTCCTCCTGGGGCCGGTCATGTAGCGGATCAACCGGTCGTGCGGTTTGCCGCCCATGTCGATCTCGGCGAGGACTTCGGGGAGTTTGAGCATCTTGGGGCGGGCCATGGTGCAACTCCTTGGCGAAGTGAGCGTTATGCGTGCGCGAGGGCGTTGCGCCTGTCCGAGGTGGGGATTTCTGCGTCACTGCGTCACCTGCGTCATTTGGGCGTCTGGCCTGCGGTTATTGAGTGACGCAGGCAGTGCGGGGTGTGTCACCGGTAGGGGTGGTGTCTGTCACCGGTGACGCGGGTGACGCGGGGTGACGCAGCGATTGGCCGTCTGCGTCACCGCTGTAGCGGCAGGTCACGGGCCGTTTTCGACCCGGTGGTGACGCAGGTGACGCAGCATCTCTTCCCTTAGGAAAAAGAGAGGAGCGTGTGTAGTGGGCTGGTGCGACTCATAGAGCCAAGAAGGAGCCGCTGCGCGGCACGTCCCTCAGGCGGCGGCGCTGCCGCCGAGCAGCAAGAAGAGCACCCCGGGGGCCGGTGCTCTTCTTGCTTGTGCGCGCGGTGGCGCGGTTCAGAACGCTGCCTCCTGCTGGCTTGGGGGCGGGGCGGCGGGCCGGGTCAGTTCGATGTAGCGGGCGGTATTGCTGCGGCCCCAGTCGATGAGGACGCTGCGGGCTGCCAAGGTCGGCTGGAGGCGCTTGAGGCGGTCGGAGAGGACTTTGCCGGTGGTGGGCCACCCCTTGGGCAGGGGAAGGCAGTCGTCGCCGCTGTAGAGGCGGGTGAGGCAGTGCAGCCACTCGGCGGACGTCATCCGCGTCTGCGTGCCTGGATCTAGGCCAGCCGCGTGCTTGAGGACGGTCTGTGCCAGCAGGTCGCCCTCGATGACGTCGTCGTTGAGGTCGTCCAGGCTGGTGCGGTAGGCGGTGAGCGCTCCGAGGCCGGCCGCCGCGTCGAGCTGCGCGCACAGGTGCGCGAAGTCCGCCATCCGCAGGTCGGTAGGGATGTCCGCCTCGGCCGCGCGGACCTTGACGGTGAGGTCGAGCAGGGAGCCCAGGACGACGGGCAGAGCGTCCTCGAACTCCCGCCACAGCTCGGCTTCGGTGCGGCGGACTCGGGGGCGTTCCAGGCGTAGCGGTAGGAGGCGTTCGGCGAGGTCGGGGCGGATGACGCCGACGTCGATGCCGGTCATGAGCAGGGGCCGCCGGTACCGGGAGCGGACCACGTCTCCGTCGGTGTAGAGGGCGCGTTTGATGCTCTCGGCGCCCGTGACGATGCAGCACATGGCGTCGGCCAGGTCGGGTGTGAGGTGGGAGAGGTTGTCCAGGGCGGTGATCCATCCGGCGGCTACGGCCGCGATCAGGTTTTCCTCATCCTTCGGCGCCCGGCGCAGGTCGCCGCTCATGCCCTCGATGATGCGCACGAGCATCCGTCCGCCGGTGGATTTCCCCGCGCCCTGAGGGCCGGTGAGGAACGGGGCGGGGACCGGCACAGACGGCCCCAGGCAGCCGATCAACCACGCGATGGCCAAGCATTCGGTCTCCGCGTTCGCGAAGTTGCACAGCCGCAGGAAGACGTCGATGCCCTTACCGCCGGTGTCTTTGGCCGGCATGGGCAGTTCCCCGGTGAGCTGGGTGCGGCGCCAGCACACTTCTTGCGGGTCGGGGGTGAGGATGTCCCACCCGGTGGGGTGGATGCGGACGGACTGTCCGTCATTGCGGCCCAGGTCGAGCCAGGTCGCGCCGTCGAATCCCGGGGCGACGCGGATATGGACGGGTTGCACGTCTTGGCTCATCGCCAGTGCTTCGATCAAGTCCAACGCCTCCTTCAGCGCGGTCCCGTTGAACACGCCGAACCCGTCGGTGAAGAGACCAACCATGAGTTCCTGCCGGTGGCTGCCCGCAGTGCCTTGCGATCGGATCGGGCGTGCCACGGGGTGGGCGTTCTTCTGCGCGTACACGGTTCCGTCGGCGGTGCGGAAGTACCGGAAGTGTGATTGCGCGTAGTCGGCGATGACCTCGCGTGCCGGAGTCTTCTCGTCCTCAGACATGCTCACAGTCCCAACCTGGTGCGGGCATTGCTCCACGCGTCGGTGCAGTGCCGGGCCGATTCCCCCTTGGCTTGCGCGGCGGCGAACAACCGCCCGATGTGCGCCTCGGTCAGGCAGCCGCACCGGCCGTGCGCGGACAGCACCGCGAGGAACGTCCGGTACACGGTGGCGTGCACCGCCTCCCGAGCCTCGGTGATGCGCTGCTCCGCCATGGCCAGGCCACGGGCCAGATACTTGGGCGTGCGGTGCGGACACTGCCCGTCCCCGGTGGGCGCGGGTACCGTGACGGCCGCCGGGCGGGCCGGGGCCGGCTGCTTCGTGGTCAGGGCACGCACGACGTCCGGTAGGACCGTCATGGCGCCGGTGCCGAATCCGAGCCAGCGGGCGTAGGCCATGTTCGACTTGATGTCGACCCCGGGTCGTACGGCGTTCGCGGATCGCATGGACCCTTGGTAGATCCAGTGCTCGCCCCGGGTGGTGGTCACGACTCGGGTGGCGGGCAGGATTTCACGGGCCCATGCGATGGCCTGCGCGTTGTCGAGGTCCACCACGGTCAGCCATGCCCCGCCGGGGTGGTAGGCGACTGCCCGAGCCTGCCGCCAGCACGCCGCCCACGGGGCAGACGTGAGGACGCCGGTGTCGGTCGTTGCGGCGGCCCATCCATGGCACACCGAAACGCATAGGCAGGTCCCCGCGGCTTTCATGTTCGGCCGCCCACCGCACGCGTTGCCGGCGCAGATCCGGCAGTTCCCGAACGGCACCTTCCCCGCGCGCAGCGGCAGCACGGGCACGCCGGAAGCGGCGAGGTCTCGTGCGGTGTTCAGCAGCTCGTTCATGCCGCCACCTCCGCCGTGTTCGCGAGGAACGCGCCCGCGATCCACCGGGTGTATGCGGGGGGTAGGGCCTCGCGCAGGTTGAAGTGATCGGCGGACCAGTCGATCTGCTTGGCCTGCTGGATCTCCTGCACGGTGCCTTTGCCGCCGCCCTTGCCGTACGCGGCGATGTAGGGGCCCTCGTAGTACGCGCCGTGCCGCCAGCCCCGTACGCGTCCTCGGTGGGCGGGGTGAGCGGGGCTGACGGTGCTCCACCCTCCGAGTTCGAAGTACCGGTGCATCAGGATGGCCAGGTCGAACTGTTCGCCGCACAGCCGCAGGTCTTTGCGGACCTCCGAGCCAGCCACGTTCTCCATCGCGTACGGCCGCTCCGTGGCGTCCAGCGCGGTCCGGGTCGGGGCGATCAGCCGGGGGTGGTTGCGCCGAAGCAGCGCGTTGCGGGCAGCATTGCTGCCCTTGGAAGGTGCGCCCTCGCCCTGGCAGGGCGGAGAGGCGTGGATGAAGTCGTACTGCGCACCGTGGGCACGGATGTACTCGACGGCGTCGCCTTGGATGAAGACGTCGCCGCAGTAGTCGGGCATGGGGCGAATGTCGATGCCTGTGACGTGGAAGCCGGCCTGCTGGTAGCCGCGCGCTGCGCCACCGATGCAGCAGAACGCGTCCAGTAAGCGGGGTCGCCGAAGGTCGGTGAGTTGGGTCATGCTGGGGGTTCTCCTGTTTCTTCGAAGGGACGGAGAAGCCGGGGCGGTCGCGGTCTTTGGCGAGAGGCGACCGTCCCGGGCACATTCAGGTGATGGGCAGCCCGTCGGAGTACGCGGCGTACTGCTCACGGACGTAGCAACGGGCCCGGATTCCCAACCGGGTCCGCGTGACTGCAGCCGAGACTTCGAGCGCCCCGTGATCCAGGTCCAGCAACGCGATGGCCGCGTCGCCAGCCACATCGGCAGCCTCGGTGTCTGCCGGTGTCTGCAGGGAGATGCGGTCCAGGAGCGCGGCTTTGCGGAGCTGCAGCTCCCGCACCCGCTCGGGGGTGGACGCGACCCGGAGGGCCGCAACGAGGTTCAGGACCAGGTTCATTTCGCGGACGATCGGCGGGGCATCGTCGTACGCGTCGAATATCAACATGCGGGTCACCACGTCCTGTCAGGGTCGGTGTCCGGGGCGGTCAGTTCGGGCAGTCCGGACGTTGCCAGCGCGGCGGGGTCGAACCCGGGCAGGGCTGCGCGGACGGTCAGTGCTGCCGCCAGGGCTGTGGCGTAAGCGCTACCGGCGTGCGCGCTTTCGACCTGCGCGCGTGCCCGGATGACTTCCACGGTCTCTACGTGCCGGTGGTCCTCGTGGCGTTCGACGGTGCGCCGGTCGTATGCGACGGTTTCGCGGCGGTCGGTACGCCAGTAGCGGGCGGCCAGTGCGTAGGCGAGCACGGTGGCAATCGCCCACAGCAGGAGCGGTAGCGGCAGGTCGGCAGAGTAGGCAGCGACCCCGGCGAACGCGAGCGTCCCGGCCGCGGTGAATGCCATCCCGGTCACGGTGCCGTCGGCGTTGCGGCCGGTTGCCGAGGCGCCCCCGGCCATGGCGGCTCCGGCGGCGAGGGCGCCGATCAGCCACGCGTCACCGACGGAGTGTTCGGCGCCGTTGGCGTTCCAGATGCGCGCCAGGATCAGCACGGTTGACGTGGCCAGCGCCGGGGCCACTTTGGGCAGGGCCGCGATGAGCTGATGACATGTGGCGGGTGGGGCAGACTCGTACATGGGTTCTCCGTTCCGGTGCTCAGGGGCGCATGTCGCCGATGGTGTGGGCGGCTCCGGTGAGTGCGTGGTTGATCGGGCCTGCCGCGCCGGTAGAAGCAAGCAGGAAGCCGAACATCACGGCGACGAAGCAGACGCCGGCCTTGATGGAGCCGACCTTGAGCAGGAAGGCGAGCAGGGCGCCGAACAGCAGGACGAGGGAGACGGTCACAGCCACAGCGGGACTCCTGTCGGTGCGGTGGGGCGGGAAGGGTTCAGTGGGTGCCGCGTTCGTAGGTACGGCGCCACAGGTTCCACAGGTGGCGTCCGCGGCGTATGCGGATGCCGTGGCCGTGGCAGCGGCGGCAGTCCTTGCCGCGCTTGGCCTTGCCACGGCGGTTGGTGGTGACCGCGAAGCCGAAGCCGCGGCACTTGCGGCAGGCCGCGAACGGCTGCCCAGCACACACGGCGATGTAACACAGTGTGACAATGGCGAGGAAGGCGCTAGCAAGCGCTGGGAGGGTCACGAAGGGGCTCCAGGGCCGGGTTTCGGGGTTTTCGCAGGTCAGTCGCTAGGTGCTAGGCGCCTGATCAGATGGCGAATGGGTTGCTAGCGAGGTTGCTAGGTCTAGCGACGGGGCTTGCTAGACCTAGCAACCCTTTGGGCTACTTCTCGGCCCGTTCCCTGTTGCGCTGCGTAATCGCGTCGATGATGTGCTGACGCTCGATCCCGCGCCGGTTGGCGTCCTTACCGGCCTCCGTCTGACCCCACACCTGCCCGGTGGTGATGCCGAACGGCTTCAGCGCGGTGGCCAGTTGGTCCGCCTTCGCGCGGCCCTTGAGGGCCTTCCAGTCGCCGTACGCGTCGGGGTTCAGCTCGGCGAGGCGGTCCACTATGACTTCGGACCACACCTTGGCTTCTGAGCGGCCCAGGACGGCCGCGACCTCGTCCAAGATGGCGTCGGCCCGGCGGGTGGCCCGCTCCTCGCCCGCGGCGTCGCCGGTCAGGGTGCCTTCGGCTGCGCGTAGGGCGGCGGCGCGGGTCAGGACCGTTTCGGCGTCGCGGCCGTCCGCGAGGTAGGTGCGCACGATCCCGGCGTCGTCGGACATGCCCTTGAGTAGTCCTACGCCCTTGTGGGACTTCAGCAGCCGCGAGGCATCCAGGCCCTCGCTGTAGGAGCCGGCACCGAGCACCACATCGGAGACCTGCCAGGAACCGACCCGCAGCGAGAAGCGGGCTTGGTGCTGGTCACGAAGCTTCGGTGGGCACGCGGTGTCGTCCGGCTTCTGCGTCGAAAGCATCACCGACACCCCCACCGCCGGGGCGACGCGGGCGAGGTAGACCAGCAGGTCCAAGATGACGTTGCCGTACACGGGGTGCTGCAAGTACTCCTGCACCTCGTCCACCACCACGAGCGTCAGTGGCATGTTCAGCTTCTTGTCCCGGGAGATTTCCGGGGTGAGCTTGCCCTCCGGGCAGATGTGCAACGGCAGCTCCGACAACCGGTGGTAGCGGTCCTCCACATCCCCCTTCAGCTCCTCCAGCGCTCGCACCAGCAGCTCGACCGGGTCCAGGCCGTTGCGCGGTACGATCCCGAAGCCGATCCGGTGCGCGACCAGGGAGAACTTGCGCCAGTCCGGGGAGGCTTTGCCGTCGAACACGATCAGCCGCACATACGGATCCAGGGCCGCGGCCAGGGCGATGGTGCGGGCGGAGAACGTCTTGCCCTGCCGCGGGACCGCACCGACCAGCAGCGACAGCCACAACACGGTGGCCATGACCGGGTTGCCGCGCTCATCGACACCCCAGGGGAACGGCTTCCAGAAGTCCACCCGTGTCGCCCCCAGTAGCGGGGAACGCCCGGCCGGAACCGCGAGCGGGTCGCGGTCGGCGATCCACATCGACACCCGCCGCTCCGACGACACATCCGGGTCGAGGAAGAGCTGGGTGGTGGCGATGTCGATACCCGAGGCGAGGGCTTTGCGCTTGGCCAACGCGTCGTTGAAGGACTTGCCGTAGGGCAGGTCGACGATGACGCGCCAGCCGTCTCCATCCCGGCCGATCGGCCGCGGGAACGCGATCCCCTGATCCTTGACGGTCAGCCCGGCCGCGGTGAACGCGCGGGTGATGATGTCGGACGACAGCTTCCGCTTGCGGAACGTGACCTTCGCCCGGTCGATCAGCGGCCGGTCCGCCGGCGCACCCGACACCCCCAACGTCGTCGTCATCGTGGCGACCGTCAGGGCCAGCAGCCACGTGGGCGCCATCACCCAGAGCACGAGCGCCACGGTCAGACCGACGACTCCCGCGAGGCTGGCGAGGATGCCGCGCAGGCGAACCCGCGCATCGCGCTGCCGCGACAACTTCAGGTACTCGCCCGCGTCTTCGGCAGCCACCGCGGCCAGGCGCAGGGTCTTGCCTTCGGCGTCGAACACCCAGTGCCCGGCGGCCGCTGACCACTTCCACGCCCCGCGCGGGGCGTAGGCGAGGAGCTTGGGTGTGTAGATGCACGGCAGGCGCCACGCGTGGTACCCGGCCATGGCCGAGTAGTGCCGCACCGCCCACCGGCGCACCGCAGCTCGCTGGTCAGGAAGCTTCACCCAGTCCGGGAACACCGGCTGACGCGCTTTGTCGTGGGCCTGCATCCACTCGGCGATCGAGGGCGGATACACGGCCTTCGGCGGGTCGACCGGGTCGCCCTCCGATACCTCCCCTTCATCGTCGGGGGTCTCGTCGGGAAGGTCTGCCTGCCACTCCCCAGGCTTGATCTCATCCGGCACGGGCGGCGCCGGGGCGGGGCCGGTGGCCGTCTTGCGGAGCGGGAACGGCAGTACCGAAGCCGAGTTGGTGAGGTTGTCGGTGCCGTCCGGATCCTCTGCCGGGTGGTCAAAGTCGTGGGTCTCAGACACGGTGGGTGTGCTCCTCGTGATGGGAGTGGAAGGGGTCCGGCCGGCGCTTTGGTCGGTTGACGGCCGGACCCCGAACAGCGGTGGTCAGCAGGTGCAGTGGTCGTTGCAGGCGTCGTACGGCGGTTCGGTGACGACTCCGGCGGCGTCGGCGTAGATCTCGCATTCGCAGTACCAGCAGTGCCAGCGCCCGATGAGCCCGGCGGCCATGTCGGCGCGCATCTCGGCTGCGGCAGCCGCTCCGAGGTAGTCGAAGACGCCAGTGCGGTCGCCCATCGCTCTGCCGTGACAGAGCGGCGCCAGGTCTGCGGTGAGGGTGTCGCCCCGGCCGATGTCCTCGAAGGCCGGGCCGGTGGTGGTGTGGTCGGTGTGCGTACTCACGGCGGTTCTCCTCGATCGGTTCAGGCGGCGCGCTGTTCTTCGGGATAGGCGCAGGTCACACAGGCACCGAGCGATATGGGGATGACGTATCCGGCGTCGGTGCGGCAGTGCGGGCAGATGCGCCGGGCGGTGTTCGCGGCGGCGAGCGCGGCCCACTTGGCCGGCGTCATCGGCCGGACCGGTAGCGCCCGGTCGATGCGGTAGAGGTACGCGACGCGGATACGGCGGCCGTAGCGGCGCGAGAACCACATCACCTGCGCGCAGATGCCTTGCCCGCCGGGCCGCAGCCCGGTGGCGCGCAGTTGGCGGCGGGTGGCCAGGCCGTCAGGGGCGAGGCGGAACGGGTAGGTGGGGATGCCGAACCGGGCCCCGTCCGGGTCGTAGAAGCGCATCAGGGTGCGTCAACGAGGACGCGCTCAGCCTTGAGCGCATCGCGCACTACCCGGGCTTTGGCCGGCGCGGTCCGCAGCTCTTTGCGGATCGCTTCGGCGGTCAACTCGGCGTCCGACCATCCCGCGGTGGCTTCCCTCGCCTCGGTCAGGAGCTGATCGGCGGTGCGGGTCGGCCGGGGGTTGCGGGCGGCGACGGGGACTCGACCGGTCGCCCGACGCTTGGACTGCGCGGCGGCCGAGGTCGGCTGCACCGTGATGGGTTCGATCGGGTCGGCGGTCGCAGTTGGGTCGGCTGCTTCGAGCGCCGGATAGGACGGCTGCGGCGTGTCGGCGGCCGGGGCCGATACCAGCAGGTCAGACATCGACTGATTTCCGATCTCTACCGCGCATTCCTCCTAGTTTGTGTCCGGGATGGTTGGGGCGGGGGTGAGTTCGCCGAACTTGAGCAGGACCCTCGATCGGCGGGAAGTCTTGTAGCGCCACAGCAGGCCGTGTTCCTCGCGCAGATCGGCACGGGCCAACAACCGGTCCCGCTCCAGATCGAGCGCCACGGCGTAGGAGGTGATCTCCCACAACGTCATCCGGCGCCACAGCGCGAACGTGGAGGGGAAGGCCAGCAGCCAACGGGAACGGCGGATCTTCTCCATCCGGCGGCCGGTCACCGCACCGATCCGGGCCGCGTAGACATGCGCGGCAACCTCGGACAGTGCCACCCACAGCAGCGGCATGGTGCCGTGCGCGATCTTCGCCGACAGGGAGTGCCCGGCGGCGATGTTGAGCCAGCACGTCACCCCGGTCAGGAACCACGGCACGAACCGCACCCACGCCAACGGCATGTCCATACGGATCAGCAGCAGATTCACGATGGAGAACACCGGAATCGCGGTGTCGATGCCGATCGGGAGCATCTGCGGAGGGGCGAAACCCCACCGCACCGCGGCGGCCGTCACCGTGCCGAACGACACGGCGAACCCGGTCCCACCAACCCCAACCCCGAACACGATGGCCCCTACGAGAAGGGCCCGCTCGAAGCGGGTCAGCGGCGGCAGTCGGAGCGGCTCAGGAACGGTCGTCATGGCCAGCCCCCTCGATGTCCTCAGGGCCGCACATGCAGTCGTCCTCGGTGGCGCCCTGCCCGATGGAGCAGGCGCAGCAGATCCCGGGCCCGACTATCTCGCCCGGCCGCATCGTGCAGCGGTCGCACGCGCCGGTGTCCGCGGTCCCTTCCTCGTCGTCGCTCTCGCGGTAGTCGTCCGCGTCCTCGTAATCGTCGGCGTCGTTGTCGTAGGCGGTCACTTGGCACCTCCCGTGCGGGTCAGGTGGGTTCCTCGGCGGCCGGCGCGGCGGCCGTTGACCGTGGCGGCCGGGGCCGTGTCCTCGGCGATGTGCCAGCCACCGCCGTTCTGCTTCGCGGCGTACATCGCTTCATCCGCCTGGCGCAGCAGCGCCGACAGGTCGGCGGTCTCCGTCCGGGTGTCGACGGCCACGGCGCCGATGGAGGCGCCCACGCTCAGCCGATGGCCTTCGAACTCGATCGGCTCACGCAGGCAGCGAAGGAGTTCACCGAGCATCCACAGCAGTTCAGTGGGGTTGTGGATAGCGGTGATGGCGGCGAACTCATCGCCGCCTAAGCGGCCGATGATGGGGCCGTTGATCTGCCCCCACGCGGTGAGGCGCTGCCCCACCGCGTGCAGGACTACGTCCCCGGCGGCGTGGCCGTGGGTGTCGTTGATCTCCTTGAACCGGTCCAGGTCCAGGACGTAGACCGCGCTGCGGCCGTGGGTCAGGGCCCGGTCGGCGCGGGCGGTGAACGCGTTCCGGTTGAGCAGGCCCGTCAACGGGTCGCGGCGGGTGGCCTCGATCCGGTGGTGCAGCCGCAGGCCATGGACGGACCATCCGGCCGCTAGCGGCAAGGCAGCGGCCACAGCGGCCATCGCTTGACTCATGCCGCTTCCACCACCCGGGCCGCCCGCACCGAGCGGGGGCGGGAGGAGTTCAGGAACGCCACGGTGTGGGTGAGTGCTTCGGCGTACAGCGCGTCCCATCCGGCGATCTCGTCGCCCGCTTCGCCCTGGGCGATGAGGTCCGCGAGGATGTCGTGGGCCGCAGCCTCACGCGCCGCCCGCTCCTCGCTGCTCTCGCCCTGCTCACCGAGGAACAGGGCGCGGTCGATACCGAGTGCCAGCTCTTCGAACTCTTCGCTGCCTACTACCTGCTGATTACCGATGTACGAACGCATGACGGAACTCCAGTAGACGAAGGGACGGAGAAACCGGGGAGGCCGCGATCTTTGGTGAGAGGCGACCGCCCCGTGGTGAAGCCGAACCGGCTCCCTGCCACCCCGCCCGTACAAGACGGGCTGTACGGGCGGGGGAGCAGCCGGCCACAACGCCGTAGCGCTGCCGAAAGGGTGTTCAGCCGCGCGGGAGCGCTGGACGCGAGGACCGGCACCACCGCCGCGGCGGGTTGTTCAGCGAGGCGATTGGCGCTGCCGCCGTGGTGGACCACCACGGCGGCAGCGCCTAGGCATGTAGTTGGAACGCAGCAACCTCCGAGGTCAGGGGACAGAGGTGTTCGCCGGCGGGCCGTGGGCCCGCCGGTCGGAATGCTTTTGTGGATACTCGGTCTCTTCCGCCGTGTGTGCCCGTCTTGGGGTTCCAGGGGAAACGGGGTGCCCCTCCGGATCTCTCACGCGGACGGCTCGCCTCGGTGACCTGGATGCCGAGGGTTGTGGCAGCAAAGGTGTGCCGCGTGTTCGTGCTTTAACGTCGGTCAGTCCTGCAACTCCCGCTCCCCGCGATCAATGAGCCATCGCGGATCAAGGCGTTCGTTCGGTGCAACCGCAGTGCGATTGCTCCTGCCGACGGATCTCCACTCACCCCGGCCGGTCACGACACGGCCGTACTGCGGTGGTGGATCACACTATGGAGTTCTCAAGCAACATCCGCTTCCTTTGAACCGCCCTTTCAGGCGGCCTCCGGGCGTTACGGGTCCTGCGGCGCCACCGGTAGGGCGGCACTTTTCTTGATTCAGATTGACCTAGGCCCATCCGTTGGACATGAAGCTACCCAGGTCAATCCGAAGCGTCAAGGGGGAGCGGCGAACTAAATTGACCTAGGCCGTATACGCTCGAACGCATGGAGAAGAGCACCGGCGCCCCGCGGCCCACGGCCAAGGACATCGCCGCGGACATCAGGCAAGAGGTCGTGAACGGAAACCTTGGCCCCGGTGACCAGTTGCCGGCCGCCCGCGAACTGGCGAAGAAGTACGGGGTGACCCTGGTCAAGGTGCAGAACGCCTACCGAGAGCTCGGAGACGAAGGTCTCGTCTTCTCGGAGGTGGGGCGCGGCACCTTCGTGGTTGACCCCTCGCAGCCCGTCGATGGCCCGCAGCGCGATGGATCCGCGTTCGTCTCGCTCGCCACTGAGATCAGCGCTATGCACGAGACGATCCGTCTTCTCGGAGAGCGCCTTGAGCGCCTTGAGCAGATCGTTGGCTCAGACGGTTCAGCACCAGCTCGGTGACGGCATCGGCTCGATAGACCAGCCGTTCCGTCTCCATACGCGCCTTGTTGAGACTCGCTCTGATCAGGGCGCACTGCGCGGGCGTGAGGCCCGCTTCGCCGCAGTTTCGTTCGAACGTCTCCGTCATGTGGAACAGCCTGGGCGGGAGAACGACGATGGACCCGGACAGAGTGTCCGGGTCCATCGTCGTTGCAGGTCAACGTAGTTGACTGGAGGTCACTTCGTTGCTTGGTCCACCGCGTCCAAGACCGCGATCCACGGAAGTTCGCGCCCGGGAGGCGCCTCCCGAGGTTCGTACAGCGGCCACACGTCCGGACCGTAGACGAGACGAACCTTCGCCTCCCCCAGTACTTCGAGGTGGCGCCGCCACATCGGATGTCGCGCATGCGCAGCGTTCACCCGAGGAAAGACGACGACCGGCAGGCCGAGCGTCCCAATGGCTTCGCCCACCTGCGTCAGCGCCTGATTGTCCGCGATGCCTGCTGCGATCTTGGCGACCGTGTTGGCGCTGGCGGGAGCAACCGCGTAGCAGTCAACGAGTGGGTGCGGGCGGGCCTCTCCGGGGAATCGTGGCTCATCCCGGACCGGCAGCCCGGTCAGCTTCTCCAGTCGCTCCACTTCGCCGTTCTGGCGCAGCCAAGCACCCGCTGTAGGCGTCAATGTCACAGCGACCTGCCAGCCGCGGTCGATCGCGGGCTCGACCAGCCCTTTGCGGAGTGCTTCCACTCCGCCGGCCGCGGAACCTACTACTCCGAGAACGCCACGCTTTCCCGTGCTCACTGCACCGCCCTGCAACGTTGGGCCATCACGAACACCTCCGACGAGCGAGAGCCCGCGGTCACGGGAGACTGCTTGGTCAAGTCCCGCAGCGTCTCGCGCACCCTTGGATTGTTGCGTACGAGCTGCGGAGAAGTCCGTTCCGCCTTGCGCAGCTCCGCGAAGGCATCGTCGCCATGCCCCGCGAGGGACAGGGCCCGCGCGAAGTCGATCCGGTGCGAGACGCTGCGCTCCTGCGGCATGTGATCAACGTTGATTCGTCCGTTCTTCACGACGTACGAGACGTTGTCGAGGTCCAGCTCAACGGACAGCCGGTGCAGGATCACGTTCGTCGGGCCAAAGCCAGTCTGCCAGTAGTTCTCATCCGAACCGAGATCGTGCGCAAGTTCCGTAGCGCGGTCTAGGAGGCGCGTGGCAGTGGGGCGGTCCTGATGGCGGGCCGCTGCGACGGCCGCCCGCAGGTGGATCATCCCGAGCAGGCTTAAGGCTGCTGGGTCGTTCTCTCCGACACGAGGGGCCAGCCAGTTTGCGGTTGCGTCGCCCAATGACATCGCCGCTTCGTACCGTCCGTTGGCGAGCAGAGCGTGCGTCCCGGACCGTGCGGCAGACGCCAGAACCAAGGGGTCCTCGGAGGCATCAGCCGCCTGCATGGCGCGCTCCGCTGCAAGCCAGGAGATGTCCGACTCTCCGATCTTCGCGAGAGTCGTTGCGGCGAGGTGATGTGTCCGGGCCGATACTGCCCAGCAGTCGTGCCGGTCCTCCTCGCGGCGGGCAGCACGGTCCTCCAGCTCTTGGGCAGCCAGGAGAAGCGCAGGGAGGGCGGCGAGCACACTCCCCAGACGGCCGCCCTGATAGTCGCTCCATGCCTTCTCGACACGAACCGCGGCCAGCGCGGGTGTTGGGAGCTGAGCACCCACGTCCGGCCCGAACAGCAGGCACGAGAGTCGCCGCGGGCTCATGAGGGCATCACGTACTGCCGGCACGTCGTCCTGCTGCTTCTCATCTTCCATGAGCATGGACTGCCCCACCAGGTCCCCGAGGGGGACCCGCAGGATGCGCGCGAGTTCCGCGAGCATGTCGATCCGCGGCGGTCGGCGTCGCCCAGACTCAGCCTTCGCCAACCAGTCCGTACTACGGCCCACCAGTCCTGCCAGGACTTCTTGGGTGTATCCGCGGCGCTTCCGGTAGAACGCGATTCGTTCGCCGATGCTGAGATGATCTCCAAGGCCACGCATGTGTGCTGCCTCCTGCTGCCGTATAGGGGCGTCTCTCACGGTACCGACGCGACGGCGCGAGGGCCGTAGATCTCGGCTCCTCGTCACCGCTGCGGTCAGCATGTGTCATTAGACAAGAAAAGACCCGGACGGAATGTCCGGGTCTGCTGGTCGCTGTCCCCTCAGTCCCTGCAGTTGAGTTGCAACACCGTGAGCGTCCTCTGACGCGCCCGACTGACGGAACTGCGTTCACTGGGTGGATGACGAGCATCCGCGCCACGCCAGCGTCCTCGCCCCTATGAGGCGACGATCCGGGTGCACGTACCGCTGTCGCCCATGCCCAGCGATGCCATGGCTCCCTGCTCACCGCCCCTCAATTCACTCCACGCTGGCCACGCCCTTCTAATCCGCGGTCAGCTCCCGAAAGAACGGAAGAAGTTGACCAAGTTCACGCAGGCCCGGCAGCGTCAGGTCTGTTCGGCGACCATGAGTCCGCCGTCGTGTTGGGCACGTGGAAATCCACACGCTCGTGAATTGGTCGGCGGCCGCCGAGACGGACGTCTTTTGCACCAGCAAGTCTCGCACTAGCGAAGTCACTGGCGACGACGATGAACTGGCAACCCTGGTTTGCCAGTTGGTTCATTTTGGCAGACATTTCGCTCACCTGCTTCGGGTCCCTCAGCGCCATCGGTTCATCAAGAAGGAACAGGCGGTATCGCGTGGGTTCATCGAGAAAACTCTCGCGAGGAGATCTACTATGGAGTACAGAGTCAGGTGCCGCCAAGTAGAAGCATTTATTGGGGGCGGGCTTTTCGCTCCATAGTAGATCAAGTTTCTTTGCGAGCTCTAGAGCAAAAGGTGGCTTTTCGCGAGCCATGAAGCGATGCATGGAGTCCTGTTTTTTTGAAAGGCAGCCGATCCGAAGAGCCAGTGCCAACAATAAGATTGACTTGCCCGTTCCGTTGTCGCCTGATAGGACGGTGATCCCGGGGCCAAACCCGATACCTCGGTGTAATGCCGAAATGATCTGAAGGGGTGTTCCAGTGGCGTAGGGATAGGAAATGCGTGAAGCGATTAGAATGCTATCACTGGGCGAGTCGACCTGTTGCCCTGGTTGAGATACGCCATAGTTTGAATTTATGAGATTTTTAGACTTTTCTTGAGGCTTGCTTCCCGTGAATCCGATTGTAGAAATTCCCATGGGGTGAGCTTCGAGAGCCAAGCCTCGTTCGGCAGCCCAACGGACTGTTGGGGCGGCGTCGTGTAGCAGTTCGAGAAAAGCCTCCCTCGCGGAAGGGTCGCCTGGCCAGCCAATATTCAAGGCTTCCGTTGCGACCTCTCGCATGGCGACGTCGCCACTGCGGAGAAGTCCGAGAAGAGTGTCTCGGGTTACGACATCACCGGCCCAGCCTTCTGTAAGCGCCTCCACGGCGGTTTCCCGCACGTACTTAGCGCTGTCGTGTGTGAGGGGCAGGAGGGCGTCCCGTGCGACCACATCACCGGACCACCCTTCCGCTAGCCCTTCAAGCGCCATTTCTCGAACCACCTGAGAGTGTTCACTAGTAAGGGTCGCGAGGGCGTCGCGGGCAGCGATATCACTTGCCCACGCTTGAGCCAACCCCCACACAGCGGCAACCTGGACCCTCGGGTCAGGGTCGCGGATCACTGCGATGAGCGCCTCGCGGGCGGCGGCGTCACCGGGCCATACTTGCGCCAAACTCCGAATCGCACTTACTCGGATTTCCAATTGGTCATCGAGAGTCAACCGTACGAGGGCGTTGCGGGTGGCAGGGCTCTGGGACCAATGATTGACGAGCGAATGGAGCGCCGTCTTGCGGTTGGCAGCGCCAGTCAGCCGAGTGGCCGCAAGCAGGGTGGCGTGTTCGTCAATCGGCTGTGGATGGGTAGCGGAGGTGAGATTCTGCTGCCATTCACGGGTTTTACGGTCTTCTGTTACATTGATTGCTCCAGCTTTTCCCAGGGCTACGGCAATGTCCGTAAGAGCAGGTTGAACCAACAGCGCCGCCGATCGAGGCTCCTGCTGTGGCAGGGCGCGACCTGTCGGAAAGTTGACGACTTCTATAACATCGGGGTGCAGGGACAAGCGATGAACGTTACTGCGGGCTTGTTCCCATAAATTCTCTAGCAAAACGCGACGTTCGTTGACTTGAGCAAGCTGTGATTCTGCTGTGGACTTATGTGCCAATGCCTCGAGTCGCTCGTTTGCGGCGGCGCCTAAGACAGCCGGATCGACACCCGATCGGAGGGCCAAAATATGCTGGGTATCGAGGTCCGTGACGATATTCCGCAGAGTGTTGATGATCTGCAATAACGTGGTCATCAAAAATTGAGCGTCGCTCAATGACCATCGAAGCTTGTCCTCGGTACGGTGAGCATGCTCAAGGTCGAGCTGGACCCGAAGAGTAGCTACAGCGACTTCCGCAGAGACTCGTGATGTTGCCACTGATGATCCCACCGCACGCTGACGATATTGGCGGGCAGAAATCAACAGGCCATCTGCCTTGCGGCACAATTCTCTATGGAGATCAGGTCGCACGCCAGCAGCTTGACTAGTAATTCTCAAAAATACTCTGATGAAATCTTCGGAGGGGAGCGAGGCCGTTCCTTTGAAGAGCCGATCGAGGTGCGATTTAGAGTACTTCATTCCGCTTACCGGAGCGATAGGCGGGTCTTCCCCAGCGTCCGTCCGCGCCCTCTCCTGACCAGCGCGGCGCTGAAAGCGCTGCTCGATCTCCCGCGCGCTGAGGCAAGCCGTCTGGCTCTGGTCTCGCAAAAACTGCCCCAGCGCCACGTCGGGTTCCTCGTGGCGACGTTGTGACGGTGTCACTGCTCTCCCTCCGATCCTGCTCCGTGTCCCTGGGGCGTCCCAGGGACGTCCCAGGGACACGGAGCATCGCGCCTGCTCAACTGCCTGAAGCACTCAATGCGTCCCAGACGGCCCCTCTGAAGGTTGGGGGCGCTCTGCCCCCAACACGATTCTCTCCTCAACGGCCCACGCATGACCCCGTCTTCCACAGATGTACCGAGGAGAGAACCAGTGGCTACACCCCTCTACGACGTCGCCCACATGAACAACGTCATCCTGAGCAGTCAGGTCAGCGGCATCGAGCATCTACTCTTGCCAGCCGTGCCGGAGTTCATCGGTTCACTTGCAGCCGCTCTCGTGATCGCGGTAGTGACGTTTGCTTTCCGGAAATGGTGCAATCGCGGCACGCCCGACAGCACTGAGGACGACACCCAGAACTGAGAGAAAACAACGCCTGCGCTCTCCGCGCTCAGAGCGCGCCTGAGATCTGCCGTGTCGGCTGTATGGGTGACTCGTTGGGTGTGTGTGAGTGCTGCGCGGGACGGTTACCCGTCCGATTTGACCGATGAACAGTGGGCTTTGATCGAGGAGTTGCTTCCGCCGCCGCGTGTCGGCTCGAAGGGTGGGCGGCGGGAGAAGCATCCGCGGCGTCGGATCGTGGATGCGATCGTGTATCTGGCCAGGACCGGCTGCCAGTGGCGGTACCTGCCCAAGGACTTCCCGCCCTGGCCGACGGTGTACTGGTACTTCACCTGGTGGCACGACGACGGCACCGTGGAGAAGATCCACGACACGCTGCGGACCAAGGTCCGACAGGCTGACGGCCGCACCGCGGAGCCATCCGCCGGCCTGATCGACTCCCAGTCGGTGCGGGCTGCGGACTCCGTCCCCAGGAACACCAGCGGCTTCGACGCGGGCAAAAAGACCAAGGGCCGCAAGCGGTTTATCGTCACCGACAACCTCGGACTGCTTTTGGCCGTCCACGTTGTAGCGGCCAGTGTCCAGGACCGCGACGGTGCCAAGCGGCCGCTACCGTGGACCCGCCTGGACCACCCCACCGTGCAGAAGATCTGGGCTGATCAGGGCTTCGCCGGTCGATTGGTGGCCTGGGCCGCCGGCACCCTCAAACGCGACCTGGACATCGTCCGCAAACAACCCGACCAGCGCCGCTTCCAGGTTCAACCCAAACGCTGGGCAGTCGAGCGCACCTTCGCCTGGATCACCATGCGACGACGTCTCGTCTGCGACTACGAACGCAAACCCGCCCACGCAGAAACCATGATCCGCTGGGCCATGACCGACGTAATACTCCGCCGACTCACCCGCAGCGGACCCGCGACTCGCTCCGGACCAAAACCCCTTCGCCAAGCCCGCTGAAACGATCCCAGACACGCTCTCAGTGGATGGCCGTTCGGAATAGCGGCGGGGCCGCGCGCGGGGGCTCCGCCGTCGTCGCCTTACGGGTGCACCATGCCTCCTCCCGGGCAGCGCGCCCTATTCCGCCGTCGCTCGTCCAGGAGGTGCGCGTGACCGCTATGGCACCTCCTGGCTAGCGCGGGGAGCCACGCAGGGAGCCACCGGCCGCGACACCTAGCGGTCTCACCCGGACAACCACGGACGGACGGTGCCTCAGATCCCGTGTGCCGCAAGGCCTCCGGCCCTGCCTACCTTTGGTGGCGCATAGCGACGGCTTAACGCGCCCGTAAGGGCCATGGCGCGACTGCCGGCCTCCGTTCGTCCCGTGCAGTCTCGTGCGTGAACGAGCTTCGATGTTGGAGGCCGGGTACGGGGCGGCGGCAGCTTGGAATGGCCTACTCAGCGTCTAAGCTGGTCGATCCCTTGCTTTGCTTCGTTGCTGGTATGCGCCGGACAGGTGGATCTAGGGGGTAGAGCGAGATGAATGCCTCACTTCGGGGGATTGGTATCGACATGAGCGTGCGGACTGTGGTTATTGGCGAGATCTTCGAGGACCTGGCGGAGATGTGCGACGACGCAGCTAGCGTCTTCGGTGGATCGGAAGGGTTGCCTGTTCGAGGGCTGGAGCTAGCGGCTCGCCAGTGGCGTCGGGCGGCCCGCATCATTAAGGAGTCTGCTGATCGTTCGTCGGATGACCTGTTGGCGAGAGCCATCGACGCCTGCTGGCAGGGGGCGAGTTACGGGCTGGAAGGCATGGCCACTGCCTTGTCAGACGAACCGACGCGCGTCAGACCATTCTGCGGGGCTCACTGCCAGACCTGCCCCAAGTCGGCAGCGGAGGCGCACCTTAAGACCTTGGCATTTGCAGTCTCACAGACAAACGCCGCCGAGGCAGTGAACGAACTTGCGTCGAAGCTCGGCACCTACTCGGTCAACGCTGCAGATCTACCGGCTGTCGGGGATCAATGGCGTGAGTTCGCACAAGGTGTTAGAGGTTGTGCGGACGCTGGCCTGGGGCGGTCCGTGGTGCAGTACATCTCCGCTGTCTAAGAACTCCTTTGTACGCACGGGACGGGGGCCACTTTGACCGCCTGAACGTCATCAGCGCCGGGCTGTTCGAGCGTTTGTTTCCAGGGACGACTATCGACGACGGATCCCAGGCTGCCCCTATCGGCATCCGCGGCATGCTCGCGAGGTGCTCAGGGGCTTCACGTTAGTCAAGTACCTGACGATGGGGATGTAGCAGGAGGACGAAATTTAGGTACTTACCTTTGCTTTCTCCCACTGTCATAAACAGCCGCCATTCGTTGGTGCTACATTCATCGAACATCCATACCGCACCGGAATGCATCTTCACGTATATTCTCTCAGCCGCCTCGTCGTAGGCGCAGGCTGATACTAGTGAGGAGTCGGATACCTTACACCAGTCCATGCATCACGTCCCGTGGGTTCGCATTATGTTTTCCACCTCGTGATCAACGTCCGCGAAGATGGAGGGGCGCAGGTATACGTATTGCTTGAACATCTCATTTTTGAATCGCAAGAGGCCGGGCTGTCTGTAGCCAGATGGGATGAGAACTTCTCCATATTCGCTTGAGGCCAGGTGCCCTTTGTAGGCTGCCGGGTTCGTAACTCCAATTCGCCGAAGCATGGAATATATATCACTTGTGGGGATCTGAGATGCTTGCCAGGAGGCGAATAGGCGCAATGTCTTTTCGCGTTGGGCCGAGTCTCGAACCGCCTGGTGGTACATGTCTGCGAATTGCTGAGCAAAGCGCCTTTGCGTCAGGCTACGTATCGCTTGGGTGAGATGGTCGTTCGAAACGATCTCATCGCCGGCGTCCGCTGCCAATACGAGGGCCTGCTGTCCTATGACATGCGTGAACCATGGAAATCCCCCCGACACTTCTACGAGCCTCTTGCGGGCATCGGTGGAGAATCGGTGAGGGGCTCCCATTCGATGCAACGACGCGATAGCCCGGTCAATAACGTCGGCCAGCTCACCCTTGGTCATCCGTGGCACGTTTATAGGTACCAAGGCGCGATCAATGGATGGATGAGAAAGATGCAGGTCGGCGATATTCTGAGCGACGCCAATGAGTATGAATCTCAAGGTAGGGCTGCTGACATTATGGAGGAACGAAGCGAATCCAGAGAGACTCTCTGCGCGGTCAAGCTCATCAATAATGAACAGAAACTTATGCTGGCCAGTTGATTCCTCGATCGCCCGAACGGTCTTTTGTAGCTTCTCCGAATGGTTCAGGTTCTCATATCGAATCCTCTCGGCTTCCGCTTGGTAGGTTTTTATTGAGTCGAGGTGGAACAACTTAAGGGTGACTCCCATGCTGGTCTTTCGATCTACAAGCCTCGATGCTCTGCCGGAGCCGCGGTCTTCCAAATCGAGGCTTTCCATGCCGTTGATTAGTAGCTGAATTAGTTCCGTGCCATTGTGTACCTCGTCCGAGCATGTTACGTAGAGTGCAATGAATGTGTCATCGACAGGAATAACTCGATCATGTGAGTCGATGGAATCTAGAAGCTCGGTGGCGCCCATGGCGATCAGTTGAGCTTGGATTGCAAGGCTTGTCTTCCCCAAACCGCGGTCGCCGTAAATAACTGGGATCTGTCCCGTCGACTGCAGTGCATCAGACAACTCTAGGATCTGCTGTCGGCGGCCGGCGAAGAGGCTAGGTTCGACCACCTCGTGCGACGGCGTGAAAGCGTTCAGGAGCGCCGCGCGACTATATTCCAGCATTGCACTCTCCGCTATGCATCGACTCTTGGCGTATCGAATTTGTTCGACTGGCCATTTATGCACCAACCTTGGAGGTCCTCTACCCAGTCTACGGTTGCCAGCTCAGTGACGCACTGTCTTTGGTTACTAAGGGAACCGAGGCGGCGCATTGGTCATGCGCGGGGCCGATGTCCACCCACCGTGGTCTCACCTAGCGCCCGAACGACATCAGTCAGTGACATCAACAGCGGTGGAAATCTGCGTACAGCCGCATGCAGGGCCAGGGACCAGGCTTTGGTCAAGTCAGTCGCATACGGGTCTCTGCGAGAAGTGCGCGCGCCTGGGGGTCAAGGGGTCGCAGGTTCAAATCCTGTCGTCCCGACGGTGCTTACGCAGGTCACAGGCCGTCCCCGCCGCAAGGCGGGGACGGCCTGCGTCGTTGTTGTCGCAGGATGTCGCGCGACCCTGCCCGCCTGGGTCACCCATGCGGCCCCGAAGGGGGCGAGACTCCCTGGCCCGGACGCCTGCCCTCGCCGGCTGCGAGTGGCCTCCCACCCCGCGCCGCCGGGGCCTGCAGGTCTGGCGGGAGTCCAGTAGCTGGACGGAAAAGACCGGTATGGGTTGAAATGAGTCTGTTTCGGATTCCTGAGGTGCTGTCGCACGGTGCGACAACAGCGCGGCCCGTGGACCGGCTGACCTGCGACGCCCCCTTGGCGGAGTCCCCAATGACGCCGCTGGCCAGATCGGCTGCCCAACCAGCGCACCAGCATCGTGGGGAGCGCCGGACCCTCGAGAGGGGTCAGGCGGCGAAGCGCAGCGCGGTGGCGGGGCGGCCGGAGGCGTGGTCTGCGTCGGCCAGGTTCAGGGCGTCGGCCAGAGCGGTCACCGCGTCCTGGGCGGCGTAGCGGAGCAGGTGGCCGTAGAGGTTGATGGTGGTGGCCACGGTGGAGTGCCGCAGCGTCTTGGAGACAATGCCCAGGGGGACGTCGGAACTGATCATGATGGTCGCCGCGGTATGCCGCAGATCGTGCAGTCCGATCCGCGGAAGTGCGATCTCCGCGGTGCGTTTGCGGAGCTGATCCAGCACACGTTGCGGACGCAGCGGGGCCCCGTCCGCCCCCGCGAAGACCAGCCCCTCCAGCGGGGTCCCTGGAGGCTGCAACGCGTGGTGGGCTGCAGCTTGACGTTGGAGAGCGGCGACGATGCGCGGTGACAGACCTACCCAGTTGCGACTGGCGCGGGTCTTGGGCGGCCCCAGATGCAGTTCGTTGTTGTTGACGGCGGTCAGCGACCAGCGCACGAACAGGGTGCGGTCCATCAGGTGCACGTCGGGCCAGTGCAGGCCCAGAACCTCCCCGCGCCGCAGTCCGGTGCCGATCACCACCTCGTACAGGTCGGCAAGCTGATCGGCGTAGCACTCGGCGTTGTGGCGCAGGAACGCCGCCGCCTGCATCGGGCTCCAGCACAGCCGTTCCGCCGCCTGAGGTCGGGGCAGTACGGCGAAAGCGGCCGGGTTGTAGGCCAGCCGGCGGGCACGGACCGCCGCGTTCAGAGCCGTGCGCAAAGTGGCGGCGATGCGGTAGACGGTGACCTGTCCGCGCTGGGCGTGCAGTTGGCCGGCCACCCAGGCATCGACGTGACGCGCGCGCAGGTCGCACAACCGCATGCCGCCGAAGACGGGCAGCAGGTCGTGATGGACGGCTGTCCGGTAGTTCGCGAAAGTGGTCGGCCGCAGCACCCGCTCCCGCGCCGCCAACCACTCGACCAGGTACGCGCCGAGGCTCAGGCGCGGATCCTCGTACACCCCGGCCTGCTCGCCCTTCAGCAACAGAGCCAGTGCTTGCTCGGCCTCGGCCTAGTTGCTGTATCCGGTACGACGCCGGGTGTTACGACGGGTGTCCGGCATCGGCAGGTCCACCGCGTACGCCCAACTTCCGTGCTCGGTGTCTGTTTGCAGCTGGAGACAGCGTGGTCCCCGAAGGCGCCGCTGGGCATCGCGGCAGCTGCAGGTACGGTAGATCCGGCCCCGTTGGGGATGGCTGGTCACCAATGGCCTCCTACATCGAACGAATCTCGCCCTCGCCACCTTTCCGCCTCTGCTGGTAACCGGACAGGGCGTAGATCATGGCGGGTGAGGCACGATTTACGTACGGTTGCCCAAGGGGCTGACCGGCGCCCTCCCAACCGCCCAGGAGCCAATGGATCAACTGCCGCAGGTGTGGGTAGGCCGCCAGGACCATCGGCCAGTAACTATCGTGTGGGCGACTCGGGCGGTTGTATGGTGCGCTGCATGTCCTTGTCCTCGCCGGTCTGCTCCGACTGTGGCCAACCGCTGACGGCGGTTTGCTCTCGTTCTCTGCCGCCGAGAGGACGACGGACAGCGAGCGTGCCGCATGGTGTGAGGATGTTGGCAGAAGCACGTGTGGTGGAAGTGGTCGGACCGGCCGGAGGACCCTTTGGAACCTTGCCCGTTCCGGGAGTTGTTCGCGATGTAGGCCTACGTCAGCCGGTTTGCCGTCACGAGTAGAAGCCGCGGCCGTACTCATCAGGTCCGACGATGAAGTCGTCGGGGCGATCGCGTCGAAGTTCGTCGTATCGCACACCGAAGAGGTCTATCGCCTCGTGGAGAGAGCAACCCAGGGTGTCGCGGATCGTCTTGAGGGCGAAGATGATGCGCTGCTCCAAAATGTCATGGTCCACGCTCTCGGGCAGTCTGGTCATGACCCCCTCCAGTTCTCGGTACAGCAGCGGAGTACAGCAACTTCTCTGGCTGCCGTCAATCGGATATGACCTCAGGACCCCGGCTGACCAGCCCAGCACGCCGCACCGACCGTGACGCCGGTAGTTTCGTGACGAGTAGTTACGAGCCTTCAGGAGAGGATGGGCGCATGAACTCAGAGTCCAACGGTGCTCCGCCGGCCAGCACGCGGGTCGCTGTCACGACAGATGCTGTCGCCCGGGTGTTCTCTTGGGAGGAGGAGGCTCGTATTGAGGTACGCAACCTGGGCGACGAGGTGGTCGTCGAAGCGAATGCGGCAGGACTGAGAACACTTGCCAACCACTTGCTGGTACTCGCTCAGGATGGCACTCCGGACGGGAGTCACTTGCACTTGGACGCGGGCAATGGCCTTGAAGTCGGGTCCGTGGGCCTGGTTCTGGAACGCAACGACGCGGAGTGAGGGACAGCCACGGGTGGCTGTCCGACAGTGATCCGAGGGTCGAGCGAGGGCGAGATAAGCTCACACCGGTCAGAGGACATCATGAAAACCCTGACATTTGCGGGGGCCTCACCTTCTATTGGCGCTGCATGACAACCCTTGAACGCGCTGGTGCTTTCTATGCGACTGAAGTGGATGATGGCAATGGGGATCTTTTCTCCTGAAGAATTGGATGCGGCGACTCGGGCGATGCTGACGGAAGCTGGTTGGTACTCTGGTCGGCACGTGGATATGACTGACAAGGCGCGTGAGTTCGAAATTTGGGGAATTTCGATGCATAGTCGTGCCCGGTCAATTCTGGAGAATTTGCATGGGTTGATCGTTGATCCCGTTGGGCCTGAAGGTGCAAATTTCCATGTCGATAAGATCAAGTTCGACCCCGATCTTGCTGCAGATTTGGATGTCATCCAAGAGTTGTTCCAGCGATTCCAGGAGGACTTTTTCCCTATCGCCTGTATGTATGTCGACGGGATCTTTGTTTCTTCGTCGGGGCTCACGGTATGTAGCCTCGAGGACGAGATTTGGATCGTCGGTCATTCCTTTGAGGAAGCCCTGGACCGTCTCGTCTGCCTAACTGGAAGGGTGGAGCGCTTAAGTCGGTAGGGATCTGTCGCTGTGTGATTGGGTGGGCTCCAGCGCTGAGGTGTTCGGGCCTCAAGTACTGCTTCCTGCCTGCGCGAGAATGATTCTTTCGCCGAGTCGCTCCTGTCTATCGACTGCCCGCCTTGGGATGAATCACGGTCGGCATCATGTGAGTGTGGTGAAGGTCGTGGATGCTGGCTCATCCTCGGTGTGGCCGGCGGGTGAAGGGTTCTTGTTCTGCCGCGGGTGGAGGGTGCATCGAAGACGCGTGGGACGGACCCCGGCCCGGCCTGCAGCTCTTGAGGATGGTCGTGCGGATCCGGACTCCTTGTTATGGCCGCCGAAGGTATCGGGCATGACTCTGCCGCCCCGAGTGCGGCAATGCGCTACCCTCACGCGATCGCGAACAGGCGTTCGGCCACGGGGGATGGGGAACAGGTATGGGGTGGGGACGAGGGCGGCATGCTGTGGCCGGTACGGCCATGGGCGTTCTGCTGGCGGTGCTGACGGCCTGCGGGCCGGCCACGACGGGAGCCCAGCACTCGGCTCGAGGGGTTGCGACAACGGTTGCCGCCAGTCCTACCGTCATCGGGCCGACTGCGGACCTGTTGTCTTTCACGTATCACCGGCATGCCGCAGCAACGGAGACCATCGACCAGCAGCTGGAAATCCACAACAGCTACCAGCATTCGGTCCTTCCTGTACTGGAGTTCACCGCCGTGGACGCGCACGGCCAGGTCCTGCCGCAGGTGAAAGTTGCCGGCGTGTTCGGCAGCGACCGGGGGAGTCTGGTGGCGCCGTACGGCTACACCAACGACATCCTGCGCTTTTCCGGACGGGGTGAGCACGAGGTCGCCGACGTGCGAGTAGTCGTCCACAGCGTCACCACGGCCAGCATCCGGGCCGGACTCCACTACGCGAATGCGCAGGCGCGGGACAGCAAGGGCAAGGACGTCAGCAAGTTCAGTCGCTTCTCCTCAGTCACGGTGTCCAACACCGATGACTTCCCCGTCTGGGTACGCGTTGTCTATCTCGTGTACGACCAGCCTGCCGCTGGCCAGAGCCAACAGGCCACGACCGTCGTCCCGATTGGCGGACTGCTCCTCGTTCCAGCCCACGGCAACGCGACGGTGGCCGTCGCCGGCGCCGCGGCAGATGCGGTCGCCCACTACTCCAACGGGCCTGCGGTCAGCATCAAGACGTACAACTCGCAATAGATCGCGGCGGTGTAGCCGGCTTGTTCCAGGCCGTCGGGAGCTTGCAGCGTAGGCGTCGTTCCTCTTCGATCTTCCAGAACGGGTAACTCGTCGTCTTCCGTGGGAGACTCGTTCAGCTGGATCAGTCCACCGGGTGTCTGAAGACCGCGATGGCGGATGCCACCGTGGGGCGGCATCCGTTCCTCTGCAGGGTGACCAAGTGAGGCGACTGGGGGCCGCGTGGGTCGTGAGACACGACCAAGGCCACCATGATGACCTGGTCACCGGTAGCCATTGCGAGCAATCCCGCATGACTTGGTCGAGAGTCAGGATGCGTTCGCGACCATACGGCCCAAGGTCTCCCGAGCGAAGGCGCATGCGTCCTTGACGACGGGCACTTGTCCTGGCCTGCAGGTTGCTGTACAGCCACGGATACAGAAGGTCCCGTTCGTCTTCAGGCACGGGTGCCGATATCTGCCGAGCGCGCTGCTACCGCCTGCGTGTGTAGCCAGCGGTTCGCCAAGGAAGGCAGGAATGCCTCAGCACGCTTGGCTGCGCCGACTGGACTGTCCGCCAAGGCCAGCCAATCGACCAACTGTGCTGGGCATGCAGGACCAGCCGTCGGCCGGCACTCGCCGCGACCGGATGCTCCGGAAGCTGCGACGGGAAATCGAGCATCACCCGTCGGTTCGCAGACGACCTCTACGCCGGGCCAACTGGACGCGTAGGGCCTTTCCGTCGGGGGATATGCCCCTTCCGAAAGGTCCGAGCCCGTACTCTCCTCGATCTCCCAGCCTGGATAAAGACGTCGCATCAGGCCAGACGTGCGCTCCAGGTCGGCAGCGAGCAGATGGGAACCGAGACGGGATCCGCCCGGTACGGGTGAACGCGGTGGGACTTCCTCTATGTGAGGCGTTACGGCAGGGGCGACGCGTCCGGGGCGATATCGACGACGCTGACCTGGATCGTGGGCTCGTGGGTGAGCAGGAGGCGGGGGTTGCTGCCGTCGAGGGCGGCGGTGCCGATGCCGTGGGGCGGAAACGGCCCGATCATCCGGCCGTTGCCGACGGCGAAGCAGCCGTCGGGCAGGTCTTCGGTCTGGTCGATGCGTCGGGTCGTGCCGCTCACGACGTCGACGATGAGTGCCGGCGCCCGGGGAGTCTCGTCGTAGTCGACGTCTTCGGGGAACATGACGAGTTCCTGCTCGCTGAACCAGGAACCCTGTGAGGAGTCCAGGGCTTCCATCTCGGTGAAGTGGGTGACGAGTCGGCCGCTGCCGGAATCGAGGACCGTGATGGCGCACGTCTCGTCGACATCAAGGTGCACGATGGCGATGAAGCGGCCGTCCGGCGACCAACTGATCGCCCTCTCCGCGGGCGCGAGACCCGGACCGGACCACAGGCGGCGCCGGTCACCGGTGACGAGGTCGATGAGACTGACGATCAGCAGGTCGGCCACAAACTGGTCGTCGGGCCCTCGGTCCTGGTCGGCGGACAGGACGGCGAGTGAGCACCCGGCAGGGGAGAACCCCGCGCGCAGGTCCGAGCCGTCGGCTTCGGCGTCGAACCGTGCCTCGGTGCCGTCGGCCAAAAGGTGCACCACCAGGTGTGCCCTCCCGTGGCCGGAGACGGAACTGCTGAGATAGGCCAGTCGGCTTCCGTCACGCGAGAGCGCGATTGCGTCGATGCGCAGATCCGTCGGCGTGCACGGGACCCTGACGAATGCTCCGTTGTCCGAGTCCTGGACGATCACCGTCCGATGTCCGTTGCCGGGCGAGTCCGCCTGCAGCAGCAGCCCGGCCCGCTCGATGCGACGCACTTCCAGGCCGTCCACCGACAGTTCCCATGGCCGATCCGCTGCCACCGAGCCTCCCACCGAAGTGATACCTGCCTTCGCCCTGCCGCCGGAAACCGTACCAGGTGGGTACGGCCGGCGAGGTGCGACCACTCATGGGCACGTGTACTTCTCCCAACCGCAGCCGATTCGCCGCAATTCGGCCGCATAATCCTGCACTTCGGAGTGTGGTGTTTCGGAAGGAGGAATTCCGATTTTCCACGCCCGTGTCCAAGTTGAGGCCCCCTTGCTGCGCGTGATCACTTCGGCTAGCATCACGTCCTCATGGGGATACTTCCGGGGTTTCGGCTGGGAACACTGCGTCAACTCTGCATATTCGTGGCGGCCGTTCTGGTTGCTGCAATGCTTGTTCCCGTTGAGGCCGCATGGTTCCCCGAAAAGGCTTATGCTGCCACATGCACGAATAGCTCCGACTGGTCGGCGGGAACCCGCAAGGAGTCGGCTCGATGCATTAACAGTTTCATGTATAAGACGCGCCGTATTCTCAAGCCGAACCCGGGCTGCTTCGATAAAGTCGCCCCCGTTGACGGTTACCTGCGATTCACCTGCGGCCCAGGCGTCGAGGCCATCGGCCAGGCGCGGGCCATCAAGTATCTGAGTGATCATCTGGAGAGCCCGAGCCAGGGGCTGATAAGCCCCAACGTGCAGTGGGAGATGTACCTGCCCGGGAACAAACGACCCGACATCTTCGTCTACGACCGCACCAACCCGGCCGCCGGGGTGGATGTGATCGAGGCGAAGGTCAAGGGCGAGAACGCCGATTACGCGCAGTGGGGAACCCAGGTCGACGGCTACGTCCAGCAGTTCACCCAGCGGGGAATGGTGAATGTGCGGCGGGGTAACACCCTTAACCGGTGGGGTACGTACGCCGACGAGTTCCTGGTCCGGGACACGAACAAGACCTGCACAACCACAGGCGGCACCGGGTACATCTGGCGGACCTACAAGGCCACCTCGCCGCAATCCGGCCTGCTGAGCATCGAGGAAGTCCGGGACAAGCGCACCTGCAGCGAGGAGAAGCCCCCGACGTCCTCCAATCCCCAGCCACCGGTGCTGATCGCCGTCCCCGACACGCTGCCTGAGGTGATCTCGACGGTGGCCGAGGACGGTGGACTCGCCGGTGATGTGGCTGCGGCGGGCGGACCGGAGGCCGCTGCTGCGGATTTGATCGCGGAGCTGGAGGTGATGCTGGGCGGCGCTGACGGCTCAGTGATTCTCGCGGAAGCCGGATTCCTCACGGTGGAGGCGGCGTTGGGTGCCGGAGCTGTGGCGATCCTGCTGTTCGCCCTCTGGTATCTGATCCACCACGGCGGCCTGGCCAACGGCGATCCGCATATGACCACCGTCGACGGGCTGCACTACGACCTGCAGTCCGCAGGCGAGTTCACCCTCGCCCACTCGGATACCTACGGGATGGACGTCCAGGGACGTTTCACCCCGCTGAGCTCCTCCAGTTCCGTCTCCACGATCAGCCGCGTCGCGATGGACGTGAATGAGCACCGGGCGGAGTTCACCTCCAGCCAGCTGTTCGTCGACGGCCAGGCGCGGAGCCTGGGCTACGGAAAGATCCTCTCGCTCGGCGAAGGCGGCTACGTCATCCACGATCCAAACGGCGGCTACCTGGTGCTGTGGAGGGGCGTCGGCGGACCCATCCTGTCCTGGAAGTCCGGCTCCGCCGGCCTTTGGGTGCCGCCGTCCCAGGGCAGTGACCTGACGGGCCTGTTCGGCAACGGCGACGGCAATCCCAGCAACGACCTGCGGCTCGCCGACGGCACCCAGCTGCCGGCCGACACCTCACCGACCGTCCTGCACAGCGACTTCGCCGACTCCTGGCGCCTCAGCGCCGACGAGTCGCTCTTCACCTACGCCGACGGGCAGGACACGTCCACCTTCACCGACCTGACCTTCCCGTCGACCATCACCACCGTGCATGACCTGACTCCGGACCAGGTCTCACTCGCCTCTGCCCAGTGCGAGACGGCCGGCGTGGCCCCGGGCCCGGCGTTCAACAGCTGCGTCCTGGACCTGGCCCTCACCGCCAACACCGACTTCGCCACCGCCGCCGCCCAACAGCAGAACATCAGCTACGACCCGACAGCCCGGGGCGTGGACGCCGCGGGTGATCTGACCGTCGACTTCGAGGGTTCCTCACTGCCGTCGAACCTGCTGCCCGCGCGGGTGTCCACCGACCCGGGCACGACCGCCTTCGCCGGTCCCTTCAGCGGCACCGACGCATACCGCTTCTACGTCCAGTCCCTACCGTCCCACCTGCAGGGGACACTGAGCTTCAACCTGCTGACGATCGGTGACTGGACGACGGGTACCGACACCAAGTCCGTCACCGTGGCGACCGACCGGCAAGAGCCGTACACCATCAGGCCGCAGTCCCTGACACCGGCATCGACGGGCACGCTCGCCAGCGGCGTGCGCTACGCGGTGTACCGGGTGACGGTGCCCTTCACGCACACCGACAGCCAAGCCGAGTTCAAGGTCTCAGCGAAGGGTGCCACCGGCATCGCCGACCAAGCCTTCGGCGTGGACGACGTCGCACTCCACATCGACGTGGTGCCACCGCAGACCTTCGCCACAGCCTTGCCGTTCTCAGTGTCCGACGGGACCCCCGCGGCTGGCGCCGGGAACCTGGAGAACGGAGCATCGGAGGACGACTACACCTTCGCCGTGACAGCCGGCGCGTCGCTGTTCGTCGACCCGCACACCTGCCCCGGCGGCACGCGACAACTCCAGTGGGAACTGGAGAACGCCGCGGGCCGGGAGGTTGCCTCGGACTTCAGCTGCATGGGCAAGGAGGTCCGCGACCTGCCCGCGGGCACGTACCGGCTGCGCGTTCACACCCAGAACCAGACGCCGGGCCGGTACACGCTCAGCGTCACCAACATCCCGTCCGACGCCTCCGCGACCGCCTCGCTGGACGGACCGGCTTCGACGCTGACCACCACCTCGCCGGGACAGAACGGCACCTGGACGTTCACAGGGAATGCCGGACAGCGGGTGTTCCTCGGCTTCCACGACGGCACCATCAGCGAGTACGACGCCGCGGTGACGGTGCTCAAGCCCGACGGCAGCACACTGCTGGACAGGCAGTACTGCGGGACCTCTTGCAACTTCGACACCACCGTGCTCCCGGTCGGCGGCACCTACACGGTGCGGTTCGACCCGGACGGCAACGCCACCGGCGCGCTGACCGCGTCCCTCCTCACCGTGCCCGCCGACCTGGCCGCGGCGATCCCGACCAACGGCACGCCGTCCACGCTCACCACGACCATCCCAGGCGAGAACGGGCGGTGGACGTTCACTGGGACGGCCGGGCAGAAGGTGTCCTTCGGCCTGTCAGGCGGCACGATCAGCCAGTACGCGTCCCACGCCTCAGTACTCAAACCGGACGGCAGCACGCTGCTGAACTGGCAGTACTGTGGGCAGTCCTGCAATTTCGGCGTCACCACGCTGCCTGTCGCCGGGACCTACACGGTGCTGTTCGATCCGGACGGCAACGCCACCGGCGCGCTGACCGCCAGCGTCTCCAGTCTCGCCACCGCAACCGCCACCGTCGGCGGCCCGGCCGTGACCCTGACGACCACCGCACCAGGACAGAACGGCGTCTGGACGTTCCCCGGGACCGCCGGGCAGCGGGTCTACCTCGATCTGGCAGGCGGCGCCTTCGGCCAGTACAACGCCCGGATCTCCGTCCTCGCCCCAGACGGCAGTGTGTTCCTCGCCGAGCAGTACTGCGGGACAGCCTGCGGCTTCGACACCACCGTTCTCCCCGCAGACGGCACGTACACCGTCCTTGTTCGACCCCTGAGCACCGCCTACGGCGCTCTCACCCTTCACGTCTACCAGGTGCCTGCGGATGCCGGCGCGACGATCTCGACCACCGGCACGGCGTCCACACTGACTGCGGGCACGCCGGGTCAGAACGGGAGGTGGACGTTCGCGGGGACCGCGGGACAGAAGGTGGCTGTGGGTCTGTCGGGCGGCACGATCAGCCAGTACAACTCTCATGTGTCGGTACTCAAGCCGGACGGCAGTGTGTTGCTGGCCGCGCAGTACTGCGGGGCGTCCTGTAACTTCGGCGTCACGACGCTGCCTGTCGCCGGGACCTACACGGTGCTGTTCGATCCGGACGGCAACGCCACCGGCGCGCTGACCGCCAGCGTCTCCGGGGTCGCCACCGCCACTGCCACCATCGGCGGGCCCGCCGTCACCCTCACCACCACCGCAGCGGGGCAGTACGCGAGCTGGGCCTTCACCGGGACCGCTGGGCAGCGCCTTTTCGCTGACCTCAGCGCCGGCGGCTTCGGCCAGTACAACGCCGAGGTGTCGGTTTTGAAGCCGGACGGCAGCGTGTTCCTCGCCGAGCAGTACTGCGGAACGTCCTGCGTCTTCGACACCACCGCCCTGCCGGTAGCGGGCGCCTACACGGTGCTCCTGCGTCCGGTCAGCACCACGCACGGCCCCCTCACCCTCCGCCTCTACCAGGTGCCCGCGGATGCCGGCGCGACGATCTCGATCACCGGCACGGCGTCCACACTGACTGCGGGCACGCCGGGTCAGAACGGGCGGTGGACGTTCGCCGGGACCGCGGGACAGAAGGTGGCTGTGGGTCTGTCGGGCGGCACGATCAGCCAGTACAACTCTCATGTGTCGGTACTCAAGCCGGACGGCAGTGAATTGCTGGCCGCGCAGTACTGCGGGGCGTCCTGCAACTTCGGCGTCACGACGCTGCCGGTCGCCGGGACGTACACGGTGCTGTTCGATCCGGACGGCAACGCCACCGGGTCGCTGACCGCCAGCGTCTCCGGGGTCGCCACCGCCACTGCCACCGTCGGCGGGCCCGCCATCAAGCTGACCACCACCGCGGTGGGGCAGAACGGGTCATGGACGTTCGCTGGGACGTCCGGCCAGCGGGTCTACCTCGACCTGACGGCCGGTGCCTTCGGCCAGTACAACGCCGAGGTGTCGGTGCTGAAGCCGGACGGCAGCGTGTTCCTCGCCGAGCAGTACTGCGGGACGTCCTGCGGCTTCGACACGACCGCTCTGCCGGCGACCGGGACGTACACCGTGCTGCTGCGTCCGGCCAGCACCACATACGGCGCTCTGAGCCTGCGCGTCTATCTGGTCCCGGCGGATATCACTGCGGCGCTGCCCACCACCGGGACCGCGTCCAAACTGACCATCACCACGCCCGGCCAGAACGGTGTGTGGACCTTCGCGGGGACCGCAGGAAAGAAAGCCACCCTCACCTTCTCCGCCGGAACCCTCGGCCAGTACAACGCCGAGGTGTCGGTGCTGAAGCCGGACGGCACGACGTTGGTCACCACCACGTACTGCGGAACCTCCTGCACCCCGGCGGCCGTGGCCCTCCCCACCACCGGTACCTACCGAGTCGTCCTCAATCCGCTGGCCAATGCCGTGGGAACGCTCACCGCCACGGTGAAGCTCGCCTGACGGTCCGGCGACCTGACCAGCTGACAACGTGATGAGACGACGAACAAGGAGAACCATGCGCAAGCCCTGGCGCCTGCTCGGCACGGTCGTGGCCCTGGCCCTGATGCTCACCGCGTGCGGAGCCTCAGCCAGTAGGCCCAGGGCCACCGCCTCCGCTCCAGCCCGCGCCACGGCCCCCGCCGCTGGTGCTGACAGGGCGGTGGTCCAGGGCTATGAATCCGTTCCGCGCACGGCCCTCACCGGCTACCTCGCCGCCCTGCGCACCATCGCCCCCGCGCTCGCTGCCAACGACGTGGAGGCATGGCGGCAGGGCACCTTCCTCTGCTACGAGATCTACGCCGGCGGCCCGACCGCGGCGGTCACTGCGTTCGCCGTCCAGGCGTACCGAAGCGCGGGAGCGACGCCCGGCAACGCCGCAGCGATCGTGGCCGCGGCCAAGGCGCACCTGTGCGGGGCCCCGGCACTCAAGAAGCAGTGGCAGCAGCACAGTTCCCCCACCTCCCCCTCCCGCTGACCCAGCAGGACCAGATATCCAGCACGAGCGGTTTCAGCCCTTGGCTGTCGTGCGTTGAGCTGGCACCGTACCGGGCCTCGCTGTTGCAGGCCGAGAGCAGCTCAGTGACGGTGGTGCGCGGCTTACAAGGCCGATATCACGAGTGCGAATTCAGTAGCTGGGCGGTTGCAACTATCCTGCGCGCTGCCGCCATTTTGGCGTGGACATCGAGGTCTGGCGGGGCTGTGCCTGTCGTGCAGAAGCAGCTGCAAGTGGGGGTGCGCTAAAGGCCTGTACGACCGTGGCGGTACCCCTCTGGAGGCGCCTGAACTGAAGGTCACGTCCCGGGCTTGTCTCATCCGCCTCTCACGGGCGTCTCACGGATGGGGCGTCATGGAGTCGGAGCAGCCGTCATGATGGGGCCCGTGGAACAGGACCTGACCTGGGCTATCGGGACTGCACCGGACCGGAGGATACGGTCCGTCAGGCTCTGACGAACGCTGGGGGTCAAGGGGTCGCAGGTTCAAATCCTGTCGTCCCGACCAGCGTTTTCGCAGGTCGGAGGCCGTTTTCGCAGAGATGCGGAGGCGGCCTTTTCCGCGTTTTGGGGTCCGGTGAGGGCGGGGTGATATCGGTGGTGAGTGCCGGCCTCCGGGGTCGCGGGCGGTGTGGGGTCATGCGGCGTCCTGCAGCGGGGTGTTGGTGACGGTGAATTGGTTGTGGCTGCGGGGTGTGTGGTCGGCTGGTGAGATTGATGGCCGGCGGTGGCCCTGGGTGGGGGCGTCGCTTGCTGTGGTGAGGGCATGGTCGATGGTGTTGACGGCGTCGACGGCTGCGGGGGCGGTGAGGTGGCTGTAGATGTTGGCGGTGGTGGAGAGTGTTGAGTGGCGCAGGGTCTTGGAGACGACGGTCAGGGGCACGCCGGCGTTGATGGAGATGGTGGCGGCGAGGTGGCGCAGGTCGTGGAGTGTGGTGCGGGGTGCGCCGAATGCGCGGCAGAGGTCGTGGAAGTGGTTCAGGGCGTATTGCGGGTGGAGGGGTTGGCCGTCGGGGCGGTGGAACACGAAGCCGCCGCGTGGCGCGCGAGTGGCTGCGGGGCCTTTGTCGTAGGCGCGGTGTTGTAGGGCGTCGGCGACGCGTCGGGAGATGGCAACCCAGTCGTTGCTGCTGCGGGTCTTGGGTGCGGTGATGACGAGGTGGTTGTTGTCGACCGCGGACAGGGTGTAGCGGACATAGAGGACACGTTCGTTGAGGTGGATGTCGTCCCAGTGCAGGGCGAGGGCCTCGCCTTTGCGCAGGCCGGAGCCGATCAGGACTTCGATGAAGTCCGCGAAGGCGGGATCCGCGGTACGGCAGCAGGACAGGAAGTGGACAGCGTCCGAGACGGTCCAGATGTGACGTTCGGCTGCTGCCGGGCGGGGGATGACGGTCGGGCGGGCCGGGTTGCCGGGGAGACGGTGGTGGCGGACGGCTTCGCCCAGGGCGCTGGAGAGTGTGGCGAGGCAGCGGTGGACGGTCACCTTGCCCCGTCCGGCGTCGAGTTGGGCGTGGACGAACGCGGCGATGTGAGAGTAGGCGAGGTCGTCGAGTTTCACCTGTCCCAGGGCTGGGATCAGGTCGTGGGTGACGTAGTCGCGGTAGCGGACGTAGGTGGTGGGTTTGAGGACGAGCTGCTTGTCCTCAACCCAGGCGGCGAGGTAGTCGGCGACGGTCTCGTTGGGGTCGGCGGTGAAGCCGGCGGCCTGGCCCTCGAGCATCCCGTGCAGGGCAGCTCGGGCCGTTTCCTGATCGCGAAAGCCGCCTCGGCGCAGTACCTGGCGTCGGTGGTCGGGGGAGCGGAGGTCGAGTGAGAAGGTCCAGCTGCCGTGACCGGGATCAGCATCGAGCTGGGGGCAGCGGGCCCCGAATTGCTTGCTGTGCTGATCGCGACAGCCGCACCGTCGGTAGGTGTGCCCGCGACGGGCTGCGGAGCGCATGATGATCGCTTCCAAAGCCGAGAATGGAACTGGGGTTCCCATCATTCAGCGAAAAGCCACGAGAAGCGAGAAACCTGCACTCATCCTGCTCTCACTACCACGCTCCGGACGTGCTGACCTGCGGGGACTCGGCGTCAAGAGCCAAGCTTGCGAACCTATTTGCGCCAGGTAGGACAGCTTGCTCCACTCAGCCCCAGTGACTCGGACGGTTGGGCGGCCTCTGGATGTCGATGCCGTTCGGCACGTAGCAGGCGTCGTGAGCCGGTGCGGCGTGCGGTTCGTCCGCGATGGTGCCCGGCTTCCCCTGCGCGGCATCACGGCGGAGGCCGGCGAAGGTCGAGCCCATAGTTAATGAGACATATGTTTGAATCAAGAACGCTTTTGCGCCATGTCTCCGCGTTGGCGGGTTGATCGCTTCTGGTTTCGCCGAAGATCCCTACGGTTGCTGGTCGGTCGTAGGGGGCGGGATGTTCAGGCATGCTCGGAAGACGCTTCTGGCGTTTGTGGTGCTCGCGCTGTTGGCGGTGAGTGGGGGGTCGCCCACCTGGGCGCGAGCCCGGCCGGCACAGATGAACGCGTTGCCGGCCATCGCGGAAGCAGCGAGTACCAGATCCGCGGCGGACCTTCCGAAGCCCCCGACGGCGATGTCTCTCGCCGAGCGGCGCAGTCAGTTGGCGTCCCAGCAGGCCCAGTTGTCACCCATGCGCGGCTACGCCGACCCGAGCACCAACAAGAACCTCAAGGCCCAGGCAAAGAAGCAGGCCCTTCAGCCCCACGACCGCCCCGCGGCTCATGCGAGTACGGGTCCGGCCGTGGCCGCGCGGAAGCCCTCCCGCCCGGCCACGGCTGCCGCGGTCGCCGACCCCGCGTGGGTGTCGGCCTACGCCACTGCGTATCCGGCCTATCTGTCGATCGGTGGCCAGGCGAAGTTCGGTGCGGGCACGGCTGCTTCGTACAGCGGCCTGTGGCTCTACGTGATGGACAATGCCGGCAACCCGGTCTACCAGCAGGAGATCAAGAAGGCCACCGGCAACCCGCAGGGCAAATTCCTTGAGACCGGGGCCTGGTGCTACGGCTGGTGGGGAAGCAACTCCTACCCGGCGGACCAGTGCTTCTGGTGGGCGTCGAACACGGCGGGCGGTCCGCTGCAGGACGGCAAGGAGTACTACGCCTGGATCTTCATGGAAGGCACCGACGGGTCGACCAGCCCGAACGGGACCACCTCCCCGCCGACCACGGCGTTCTACACGCCAGGCATTCCCGGAGCGCAGGTGGGCATCTGCACCTGCTACGCGCAGGCGCATCGTGCGGACCCGGTGAACACCGCGACGGGTACGTTCTTCGAGAGAGCTACGGACGCGACACTGATCGGCGCGGGCACGCCGCTGTCCCTCGACCGCTTCTACCGTTCTGACTCCGCCGCGGTGGGTCTGTTGGGCCGGGGGTGGTCCATGCCGTTCGACTCCCGACTGACACTCGCCGCCAGTACCGCTTCGTTGCGCACCGCCGACGGTTCCCTGGTCGTCTTCCAGAAGCAGGGCAACGGGACGTACGCCACTCCTGCCGGTGCCCATCTGGTCCTGGACGTGTCGGGGAGCACGTACACGGTGACGGCCGAGGACCACTCCCGCAGTGTCTTCAACAGCAGTGGCCAACTCACCGCGCTGCTGGACACGAGCGGCCACGGACTGACCTTGGCGTACGCCTCGGGCCGGCTGGCTTCCATCACTGACACGGCCGGCCGCAGCACCGCGTTCACCGTCGGTACCGACGGGCGGCTGAGCAAGGTGGCGCTGCCGGATGGCACCTTCGTGGGCTACACCTATACTGCGGGGCTGCTGACGACCGCCACCGATCCGGCGGGCAAGATCACGACGTACGGCTACGACACCGGTCAGCGACTGAACAGCATCATCGACCCCATGGGTGGGAAGGTCGCCAACACCTACGACGCGAGCGGTCGCGTCCTGACGCAGACCGATCCCAACGGCAAGAAGAGCAACTTCAGCTGGGACAACAGCCGTACCTCGAACACCACCGACGCCAACGGCGGCGTGTGGAGCGACGTCTACTCCGGCAACGTCCTGCTGCAGAGCACCGATCCGTACGGCAAGCAGGTCTCCTACGACTACGACCGCTACCTGCGCCCGGTGGACATCACCGATCGACTCGGTAACACGACGTCGATGACGTACGACGGTGCCGGGCGCATGCTCACCCGGCAGGCTCCCGCATCAGTTGGCTACAGCGAAAGCTGGGCCTACGACCCGGCCGGCAACATGGAGAGCCACACCGACAGCCGCGGCAACACCACCAAGTACCACTACGTCGCCAACCAGCTGATGGACAGCACCGACCCCGCCGGCGGCAAGGCCGCCTACACCTACACCTCGCTCGGCGCCCTTGAATCGGTGACCACCCCGCGGGGCAAGAAGACGACCTACGGGTATGACCCGGCAGGCAACCGGACATCGGTGACCACCCCCCTCGGGGAGATCAGTACCTTCCGCTACGACCCCGCAGGCCGGATCACGGCGAAGACCGACCCGCGCGGGAACGTCTCCGGCGCCGATCCTGCGGCCTTCACGACCACTTATGTGTATGACCCGCGTGGACCCCTGAAGTCCGTCACGGACCCTCTCGGGCACCTCACGTCCTACGACTACGACGACGCCGGAATGCTCGCCTCGGTGACCGATGCTGCCTCCCACCTGACCTCCTACGCCTGGGATCGGGCCGGAAACGTCCGCACGATCACCGACCCCGCCGGGAAGATCACCACCAACACCTACGACCCGGTCGGCAATCTCCAGACCGTCACCGACCCCCTCGGCAACACCACGACCTACACCTACGACAAGAACAACCACCTGCTCAGCACCCTCACACCGCGCGGGAACCTTCCCGGCGCCAACAAGGCTGCCTTCACGACCAGTTACGGCTATGACGCGAACGGCAACCGCACCAGCGTCACTGACCCCGCCGGCGCGCTCACCACGACCGAGTACGACGCGCTCAACCGTGCTGTCTCGGTGACCGACCCCCTCAAGCACGTCACCAGGACCAGCTACGACGGCAACGACAACATCGCGGCGACCACGGACCCGCTGAACAAGGTCACGGCGTACACCTACACCAAGACCGACCTTCAGGACCGCAGGACCGACCCGCTGGGCAAGATCACGTCCTACGGATATGACGTGGACGGGCACCGCACCGCTCAGACGACACCGCTGGGCTTCACCGCCACCTGGACCTACGACGCGGACGGGCGCACGGCCACCCAGGTCGATCCCCGCGGCAACGTCCCGAACGCGGACCCGACCAAGTTCACCACCACGTACCGCTATGACGAGGCCGGCAACACCACCAAGGTCACCGATCCCCTGGGCAAGATCACCACCACCGGGTACAACGCCCTGAACCAGGTCGAGACGGTCACCGACCCACTGGGCCACGTCACCAGGACCGGATACGACGAACTGGGCCGGATCAAGAAAGTCACCGGCCCCGACGGCGCGCCCACCAGCTACACCTACAACGTCACCGGCACCCTGGCGACCCGCACGGACCCCAACGGACACCCCACGACCTACGAGTACGACGACGCGGGCCGGCAGAAAAGCGTCACCGACCCGCTGGGGCGCAAACAGAGCATCGGCTACGACGCGGACAGCAACACCACCACAGTGACCAACGCGCGCGGAACCACCGCGACCACCGTGTTCGACGGGCGGGGCCTGCCGTCCGGCACCACGTACAGCGACAGCACCGCACCGATGGCCACCGACTACTACGCCAACGGCCAGCGCAAGACACTGACCGATGCCACCGGCACCCGCACCTTCGGCTACGACGCGGCCGGCCGCCTGAAGATGGCGACGCCCGATCACGGTGGGGCCTTCGCCTACAGCTATGACGACGCGGGACAGCTGACCAACCGCACCTACCCGGACGGCAGGACGTACGCCTACGGCTACGACGGCGACGGCCGGCAGAGCACCATGAGCACCCCGGGCCCTGTCACGGCGGGCACGCTCGATCCCTCCAAGCTCCAGGGCATCGCGATCGCCGGGGACAGCACGCAGACCCATGCGGTGGCGGTCGCTGACGGCAAGGTCTGGTACGCGCAGCAGAAAGCGGACGGCACCTGGCCGGCGTTCGAGGATCTGGCCCCCAAGACGGGCAGCAAGCCGGCCGTCAGCGCGGTGGCGGCGGCCTGGGTCAGTGGCGGTCTACAGGTCACCATGGTCTCGGGCGGCAAGTTGTGGCACAGCGTCCGCAAGGCGGACGGGACCTGGACCCCCTGGGGCGACGTCTTCGGCGCGGTCGGCAGCACCCTGGCCAACCTCACCTACTCCTCCTTGACCTCCACCGCCTCCGGCCTGGAAATGGTCGCCATCGCCGACGGCAAGCTGTGGCACGCCATCCGTAAGCCCGACGGGACCTGGACCCCGTGGGGCAACGTCTTCGGCGCGGTCGGCAGCACCCTGGCCAACCCGTCCCGCATCACCGTGGCCGCGACACCTTCCGGGCTGGAACTGGTGGCCATCGCGGGCGGCAAGCTCTGGCACACCATCCGCAAACCGGATGCCACCTGGACAGCCTGGGGGGATGTCTTCGGGGCCGTCCACGGCATGCTGACCGACCCGACGCGCGTGACCGTCGCCTCGACCGCCTCCGGCCTGGAAGTCCTCACCGTCGCCTCCGGCAAGCTCTGGCACGCCGTCCGCAAGACCGATGGCACCTGGACGACCTGGGGTGACGTCTTCGGCGCCGCCGGTGCTTTGACCGGACTGACCGAGGCCACCGCCATCGCGGCGGGTACCGACCTGAAGGTCCTGGCCGGCGCCACCGGCCTGCTGGGCTACACCAAGCGCGCGACCAACGGCACCTGGATCAACCCCTGGCAGGCCGCCACCCCCACCTCCGCCGTCACCACCTACGGCTACGACGCGGCCAGTAACCTCACCACTACGACGCTGCCCGCCGCCAACGGCTACACCGAACAACGTGCCTACGACCGGGACGGCCGCCTGGCCACCATCGGGAGCACCAAAGCGGGCACTGCGCTGTCGAACTGGGCGCTGACTCTGGACGACGCGGGCCGACCCACCCGCGTCGACGCCACCCGCGCTGGCCAGCCTGCCGCCTCGCAGTACTACACCTACGACCCCGCCGGCCGCCTGTTGACCGAGTGCACCGCGGCCATCCAGGCCGCGACCTGCCCCAGCCCGGCCACCACCACCTACACCTACGACGGCGCGGGCAACCGCAAGACCCAGACCACCCCCACCGTGGCCACCGAATACACCTACGATGCCGCCGACCAACTGAGCAGCGCGGTCACCGGGGCCACCACCCGCGCCTTCACCTACGACGCGGACGGCAACCAGACCGGCAGCGGCGGCGACACCCTCGCCTACGACGCCAACAACCGCCTCACTCAGGCCACCACGAGTGGGACCAGCTACACCTTCACCTACGACGCCGGAGGCAACCGCACCACCGCCTCCAAAGCCGGCACCCTGCAACGCGCCACCGCCTGGGACCTCAACAACGCTCTCCCGCAGATCGCCACCGAAACCAACGGTTCCGGCGCCCTGATCGCGGACTACGCATACAACCCGCTGGAGCAGATCCAGACCCAGCAGACAGCCGCGGACGCGTTCTCCTACCATCACGACGCCCTCGGCTCGGTCACCGACCTGACCAGCTCCACCGGCGTCAACCAGTACCGCAACAGCTACACCGCCTACGGCGAACAAACCCAGAGCAAACTCGTCGCCACCGCCCCGGCCGACCCGTTCGGCTACACCGGCCAGTACAAGGAATCCACGCCCGCCAGCGCCGGCTACAACCTCCGCGCCCGCAACTACGACCCCACCACCGGCCGCTTCACCAGCCAGGACCCCATCCAATTGCGCACGGCCAGCCCGTACACCGCGGACTACGCCTACGCGAACAACGGCCCCACCTACGCCATCGACCCCTCCGGAGCTGACTGGACCGACCCGATTATGAGCCGCGTTGAGGCGTTCGGCGGCGGGCTCGTCGAGGGCGCGAAGCTCCCCTTCGTCTTCGTCGGCGACCTCGCCAACGCTGTCTCAGGCCGTAACGGTGGGGCAGGAGCTTTCGTCGACAAATACCTCCCCATTCGCCCCGCCTACCGCCTCTATCGTGCCGCTGAAATGCTCCGACAGCAAGGCTGCGACGAACTTGCAGACCATTACGATGCCGCAGGTGATCAGCTCACCCAGCAGGTCGTCGTGGCTGGACTGGGCGGGTTGAAGGGATGGCAGAGGGACGCCGTTGCTGAGAACGGCGGGATAACGATGGGGAAGTCCGCTCACGTAATGCCCAAGCAATATCCCATCAGGGGTGGTGATCACAGCCCCTTCGCCAAGATTAAGACCCCTGAAGGGTGGTTCGACGTCGTTGTGCATGGGGATGAGGCCAACGGTTTCATCCGAGACCCAGGACTTCCGGGGACCAATATCTCGCCTGCC
Source organism: Streptomyces sp. NPDC045021 (assembly GCF_056432645.1). Taxonomy (NCBI): domain Bacteria; kingdom Bacillati; phylum Actinomycetota; class Actinomycetes; order Kitasatosporales; family Streptomycetaceae; genus Streptomyces; species Streptomyces sp. NPDC045021. The sequence continues at coordinate 1,217,517 of NZ_JBWKIQ010000001.1, read as the reverse complement.
GAGTTGGCGCAGGAGGTTAGAGCTGCTGGATGGGACGGGGAGCCCGTGCGCCTGCTGGCGTGTCAGGCGGCTTGTGGAACGGGTGCCCAAGAACTCGCCAATGAACTCGGCACGCTGGTGCTCGCGCCCATGCAGGACGTCCGAATTACTAACAGCGGTAAGGTGGTATTGTGGGACAAAAATGAGCGACCCGTAGAAGGCGAATGGATTCCATTTGAACCGAAGTGAAGGTGGCGGTATGGACCTAAAGGCATTGGGTTACTGGAGATCGGAAAATGTCCCCGGCCTCCCGGATGTCACATCGATGATGGATGTCGAGTGGGATGAATCGGAGCGCGAAATAGTGGCCGATTATCTCAATCAAGGGCAGATTGCACGTCAATTCATGGGCGCCTCCAGTTGCCGAGTCTGCAACGCGCCTAATGGTAATGGGGAACTAACGGACGGGGAATTCATCTGGCCTACTGGGCTTAGCCACTATCTAACGGCCCATGCGGTCCGGCTTCCCAGTGAATTCGTTACTCATGTTTTTCGTCGCCTTGCAGCACTAGAAGAAGCGGAAGTCGACCACTCATGGTGGAATGGGCAAGGCTGCTAGCGTGGGTGCATGTATGAAGAGAAGAACTGTGAAGTGGGATCTCATGAACTCTTCCACTCCGGTGCTGCAGCTAAGTGCAGCAAATTATTATAACCGCCTTGGGTCTGCTATATGATCTATGGCCCCCGGCTCGCAGGATGGGTCCATGGAACTCGAGCCCAACAGGGCGGACGTCCCCCCAGATCCTCAGCGACCTTGGGGACAGAGTTTCTCAACTAGATCAAGGCGACTCGCTGCGCATGCTGCTGGCCCTAGCTCCGGGCCTCTCAGGGTCTGCAGGGCAGTCTTCTCTCAGAGAGATCAGGGCCGCGCACAGCGCGGCGGCGCCGGCCGTCGCCCGGCGCGGCCCGCCTCCATGTCTGCGCCACCGGCTGGCCGCGCCGGTCGCCGTCCGCGCCCACAAGGTGGGGGAAACACAGGTCCGGGGATTCAGGGCCGGCAGTAACGCGCAGTGCCAGCCAACCAGGTACGGACAGGGCCTCCGGCGGGGGCGCTCCGACTCTGGGATGGCGGAAACCCTGACGGCGACCGCGGACCGTGCGTGGTCGGGGTGGGGAGCTGCCATCCCGCCTGCCGACGTCCCAGGCAGAGCCGAGCAGTCGCGGCCCAGGGCGTCAAGGTCGTTCGTACAGTGGCGCGCTCTACCTTGACGCCCTGAACCACGCCCGCTCCAGAGTGTGGGACGACGGCAGACGGGATGGCAGCCGGGAGCATCGTGGCGAGGGCGTCAGCCAAGCCGCTCCACCACCCTCGTGGGTATGCTTGCCGCTCCACAGTCAGCACTCTGTCGCATATGAGCTCTGCAGAGAAACCGGAGACTCTTGTGCTGGTCGGATCGGCAGACATCTACGCGAATCATGCGGTGGTCTTCATCGGGTCCACTGATCCCCCGGAGCTGGAGTGGGACGATACTCCGGCGTGTGGGGACGGCAAGCACATCGTTGTCCAGACTCGTGGGCAGACGGCGCTCAGCCGAGTATCGGTCTGGAGCCGTGCAATGCCCATCATCGGCAACATCGTCTTCGACGGAGTGCTGAATGTGGAGGAGTCCCGGGTGTGCGTCGCCGACCTGGAAAACCTCACCCGATGGATCACCCGACTGGTAGAGCCCGGTCCGCAGCGTGTCGTTGTGTGCGCTGACGATCCAGGCCACGCCTCACGCGTGCATGTCGGCTTCGGCCTGGGCGATCAAGTTCTTGAGCTGACCGCAGTCGCTCGTCACCCGCTGCCGCCCATCATCACTGCCCCGGATGGCGCACTCTCCCGGCCGAATGAACTCGGCTTGATCTTGGACGGCCATGACTCACCGCTTGCCCGCCTAGCGGCAGCGATCAAAGTCCTAGCAGCGCCGATCGAGAACGGGCCCTGGCCACGCCCGTACTACGTCTGCCTAGTAGCAGAGTGGCTTCGTGGGCTGGCCAGCCATGTCCATCTCGCGCAGGCGGAGGTGTTCGGGCAGGAAATAGCCGACCACTTGAGGGCTGATCGTGCAACCGGCATGCACGGCCTTCATGACGAGGCTGCGTGGGCCCTCGCCATCCACATCATGGGGCTTCTGACCTCTCCTGAGAGTCACTATGGACCCGAAAGCCAGGCACACTGACCCGCGACTTGAAGCCGCGCCCGATGTCGTTGTGAGCGGTGGTTCAGCGCTCACCGACGCGCAGTTCAGCGACTTGCCTGGTCAATGGTCGGGTCTGGTGCAGGGCGAGCGCAGGTTGCCGTCGAAAGCCAGCGGGCTCAGCCGCGCACGGCTCAGGAAGCGTTCTCCACCGCATGGATGAGGGCCCAGACGAACGTCCCCCCAACGATGGTCATGTAGACCGTAAACACCAAGTGGGTGACGACGCGCATCTTCCAAGGCCGCACCGGAGTGCGCCGCCACACGCCAGAGTGGTAGATCCAACCAACAACGCCGAAAAGCAGGAAGGCCCCGAGGTACAGCACATCGTGCGGCCCCACGTTGTTCGCCCCGATGACCTTGCGGGCATCAGCCAGCTCCGACCACCCCACGCGTACCTCCCCGTGCAGTCAACTCCGGCCCACCCGGTGCCAGCCCACACTAGAACTGCATACACGTCGTGACGCCACGAATGAGGTTCTCTTCGATGGGGACCGTGCCGAATCCGCGCGACATAGGGCGGTAAGTGGCGGTCAGCAGGAGGTCTGGGCGCCACGTTCCGAGGCCCGGCGGGCCACGGCGCCAAGTTCCTCTGGACCAGCGGTGATTCCCAAGCCAGGCGTCCCCCTTGGCGCGCGCCCCGTGTCAGTCGAGCCAGACGAGCAATGCGTCATCCGCTGCGGCGGCGGCCTCGAAGAACTCTGTCAGGCCGTCGCACCAGTCGGCGTCCCCACTCAAGTGCTCCAGGCTCATCCCACCCCAAGGGATACACCTCAGCCCTGGTCAGGTCGGCAGGATCCACGTCACCGATGAGCTGGCCGTATGTGGTGGTGCGAAGAGCTCGCGCCGCAAGATGGGCTCGCTCAGGACGCAGGTGCCGATGGTGTCCCGCGTGATGGTGTAGCCGATCGACGTTGAGTAGTGCGCCGGTGTGCTCCGGCTGGCGGTGTCCGCTCCTGCGCAGGGGACGGGCCACCGTGCAACTCTCCCTGATGAACGCCCAGTTCATCGAGGGGAGGAGACGAGCAGTGGCCCTGTCCCAGTCTGAACTCACACGCCTGCTTCAGTCACTACGTTCGACCGAGGGACTCGAACTCGTCCGCAGTGTCGCCGAGCGGATGCTGCAAGCACTGATCGAGGCCGAGGCCGCGGCGAAGATCGGCGCCGAGTGGAACGAGCACACCGACACCCGCACCAACTACCGCAACGGGCACCGTGACAAGACGCTCACCACCCAGGCCGGCGACCTCGACCTGGCCATCCCCAAACTGCGGTCCGGTAGTTTCTTCCCCCTGTCTGCTGGAGCGTCGGCGCCGTATCGACCAGGCTCTTTACGCAGTCATCATGGAGGCATACGTCGAGGGCGTCTCCACCCGGTCGGTCGACGACTTGGTCAAGGCCCTGGGGGCGGACACCGGGATCTCCAAGAGCGAGGTCTCCAGGATCTGCGCCGCCCTGGACGAGCCGTTGACCGCGTTTCGCACCCGGCCGCTGGACCACACCCGCTTCCCCTACATCTACCTCGACGCCACCTACTGCAAGGCGAGGGTCAACCACCAGATCGCCTCTCGGGCCGTGGTCATCGCCACCGGCGTCACCGAGGACGGCGGCCGCGAAGTCCTCGGCGTGATGGTCGGCGACAGCGAGACCGAGGCGTTTTGGACCGAGTTCCTGCGTCACCTGCGCGAACGCGGCCTGTCCGGGGTCCGTCTGGTCATCGGTGACCATCACAGCGGTCTGGTCGCCGCGATCGGCAAGGTGATGCTCGGCGCCGCCTACCAAAGATGCCGGGTCCACTTCCTGCGCAACGTCTTCGGCGTGATCGACAAGCACGCCGGTGAGATGGTGGCCGCGACGATCCGCACGATCTTCGCCCAGTCCGGCCACAGCGCGGTCAGAGCCCAGGTCGACACCGTCGCGGACATGCTCGGCGGGCAGTTCCCCAAGGTCAAGCAGATGCTGCTGGAGGCCAAGGACGATCTGACCGCGTTCGCGGTCTTCCCGGAGCGGCACTGGAAGAAGATCCAGTCGACCAACCCGCTGGAGCGGGTCAACCGGGGGATCAAGCGCCGCACCGACGTCGTCCAGGTCTTCCCCAACGACGACGCCCTGCTGCGGCCGGTCACCGCCGTGCTCTTCGAGATGCACGACGAATGGATCGCCTTCCCCCGCCGCTACCTCCCCGAAGGCAGCATGGACGACCTCTACCCCGAACTCCCCGAAAGCGCCCCGGCGCTAACCAACACACCAAACACGCCCACAAGTTGATCGGCTACACCATCACGCGGGACACGATCCAAGGCCGCGTTCTACCAGGCGCAGCTTCGCGCGCGTATGCGTTCGAAAACCAAGCGCGGACGGCGTACTCCAGGATGCGGTTCAGCTGGTCGCGCTGGCTGTCGGTCAGGGTGTCGGGGTTTCGCATGATCCAGGTGGTGATCCGGCGGGGGCTGGGGATCGGCCGTGCGGGTTCGGGGGCGGCTGTGCCGGCGCGGAGGGTCGCGATGTACTTGGTGACCACGACGCAGCTGCCGCGGTAGCCGCGTTCACGGATCTCGCGGAAAAGGGCGGCGGCGTTGGTGGCACCGCCGCGGAAGCGGTGTTGCAGGTATGGCTTGAAGCGGTTGATGTGGCCGTTGGGGCGGCGTTCGCGAGCCGAGGCGAGGATCTGGTCGAGGTCGGTGGTGAGGTAGTGGCGGACGGCCTTGCGGTCCCGTCCCGTGCGGTTGGCGATCGCGCTGATCTCCAGCCGTGTTCGCGCAGCCGGTGGATATCGGTGTGCCACTGACGGACGCGAGCCAGGAGCTGCCCGTCCGGTGGGTCGCTCGGATCAGGTGGTCCGATCAGCGCGGCCAGGGACGCCAGGTCTGAAGGCTCCTGGGTCTGGTACGTCTCACCATTCTCGGCGTCTTTTCGCAGGCAGACGCGGTGCTGGTGAGCGGTTCGTTCAACGGCACGGGCCAGCGAGTGGAGCAGGTGCCACCTGTCTGCGACCTGGATCGCGGCGGGTGCCGCGCGGGCGGCGGCCTGGCTGAAGATGCTTGACCGGTCCCGGCAGATCACCTTGATCTCAGGGTGGTCCGCAAGCCAGGCGGCCACCGTGTTCGCGGTGCGATCAGGCAGCAGGTCGATAGGCCGGCGCGTTTCGACGTCGATCAGGACGGTGCCATAGGTGGCGCCCTTACGGAACGCGAACTCGTCGATCCCCAGCACCCTAACCTGGGCGGACGCTGGGTCCGGAAGTCGCCTTAGTTCCCCGAGAATCACGTCCCGGCTCGTCCGCACCGGCAGGTAGCCAGCGAGCCGGGCACCGGCCCGGCCGCCGACGGCCAGCCCGATCGCCTGCACCATCCGGGCCAGGGCCGTCGTCCAGCGCCGGTACCGCGCAGTCAGGCTCGGCACCTGTTCCGCCATGGTCCGGCGGGAGCACAGGCCGTTGTCGCAGAAGAACCGGCGGACCCGCAGACGCAGCAGCACCCGCCGACCGCCCAGCGGACGGTCGGCCAGGTGCCTCATGTACGTGCTGTGCACGCGTGAGGCGGTCACACCGCACGAGGGACATGCCACTGCCGGCTGCCCAGCATGCAGATCAATCCGTACCGCATCCCCAACGACGCCCACTGCGTCGATGACCAGCCCCTCAACGTCCGGCCACACCAGATCCCAGAACTGTTCGTCCCCCACGAACACCATGCTGATGAAGGGGCATTGCCCGGCATGACGGATGTTTGGAACTGGACTTCACGAAATATCCGCCACAGCCCCGAAAATCCCCAGGAGCGATCAGCTTCCCCACTTGATTGCCGCTTCAACGTTACGTCGACTACTCACTCGCTGGGCAGGCCAACGCGGTGGACGTCCAACGCCGCCGCCCTTTCGTGGTAGGGCAGTCGGGACAGCTTGGTGACCAGTGCCCACATAGCGCGCTCTCCCTCCAGGGTGGAGGGCAGCGCCAAGCCCAGCGATTCGGCGAGCGGCTTGCGACCGACATTCACCAAGGCTCGTACGGCTGCCGCCCATTCATCGGTAGCGGCAAGCGCTGCCCGGTACCACAGCGGCATCAGGCAGCCGAGCACAACGGCACTGACCAGCAGCGCCAGGACGTGGGTCACGGATAGGCTCCCGCTGTGCGACCCCGGCGAGAGCCGGTGCCGCACAGCGGGCGCACAACCTGGACGGGCCGGGTTGTCGGCGCCGTCGACGGGTCAGCCGATGAGAGCGTTGTACATCTGCCAGCCGGTGGTGACGATGGTGCGGGCGGCGAAGGGGGCTGCCGCGTTGCCGGTGCCGCGGTAGAGCCAGAGCTTGCCGGTGGTGTCCCGGGCGAGCAGATCGGCTTTGCCGTCGTTGGTCAGGTCGGAGGTGCCGACGATGAGGTTGTGCATCTGCCAGCCGGTGCCGATCTTGAGGCGGGCGGCCCAGGGTGCGGAGGGGTTGCCGGTGCCGCGGTAGAGCCACAGGTTGCCAGCGGTGTCCCGGGCGATCAGGTCGACTTTTCCGTCGCCGGTCAGATCGCCGCCGCCGACCAGCATGTTGTGCATCTGCCAGCCGGTGCCGATCTTGAGGCGGGTGGCGAAGGGTGCGGAGGGGTTGCCGGTGCCGCGGTAGAGATAGAGGATGCCCGCGGTGTCCCGTGCGATCAGGTCCGGCTTGCCGTCCCCGGACACATCACCCACGCCGATGAGGGCGTTGTAGATCTGCCAGCTGGTCCCGGCCTTGACCCGTGCGGCGAAGGGGGCTGCGATGTTGCCGGTGGCCTTGTAGTACCAGAGCGTGCCCGACGGCTCGCGGGCGATCAGGTCGCCCGTTCCGTTGGCGTGGAAGCCGGACAGGTCGATCAGGGCGTTGTAACCCTGCCAGCCGGCGCTGAGACGGTAGCGGTACAGGAAGGGGGTCGTGGCGTTGCCGCTGCCCTGGTACTGCCACAGCACGCCGGACTTGTCGAGTGCGACCAGGTCGGAACGAGTGGCGCTGTTGGACGGTCGGGTGCTGCTGATCTGCTGCACGTCGTCGGCGCGGACCCAGGCCAGGCGGTGGTTGAACCGGATCGGGATGAACTTGGTGCTTCCGGTGACCAGGGTGTGATCGCCGGCGGCGCTGTTGTCGAAGTTCATGGCGTAGAAGTAGTCGCCGGCCACGGCGGGGCCGCCGGGCACGTAGGACTGTCCTGCCTTGAGGCTGTACTCGTCAGCGCCTTGTCGGTATCCGCCTGGACGGGCACCTGGGTGCCGGTGTAGTCGGCCGTCCGCGGATAGGCCCTGCCGTACACGGGAATCGAGGCGAGCCCCGCCTTCGGGGTCACGACCGGCTGCGCGGTCGTGCCCACCGGGGCGGTCAACTGGCCCCCGGGGTTGTAGAACCAGCCCTGCCGGCCGCCGTACCAGATCGCCGTCCAGTCGCCCTTCACCGCAGCGACCACGTAGTGGCCTCCGGCGACGGCCTTGGCGGCCCAGTCCGGTCCCTGCGTGCTGCCCGCGGCGCCCGAGCGCAGATACGGATCCGGGATCAGCGGCGAGCTGGTGGAGGCATCGCTGTAGAGGTAGAGGAAGTTCGCCGGGTGCGGCGTCTGCGTGGCGCAGGTGGGGGAGCAGTACACGATGGCCGGCTGGTTGGCCGTGGTGAACGGCGGCGCGATGGTGATCTCCTGGCCGGCCAGGACGGGGCTGCCCCCGCCGCCGTCACCGGTCGGCGCGCCCATGAGGGTGAAGTAGTGGTTCCAGTCCCAGTAGGGTCCCGGGTCCCAGTGCATGCCGGCCACGTTGGCGTCGAGCGGGCCGGGAACCTCGTCGTGGCCGATGATGTGCTCACGGTCCAGCGGAATACCGAAACGGGTCGCGAGGTACTTCACCAACGCCGCCGACGACTCGTACTGCGATTCGCTGTACCAGGACCCCGCCTTGATCGCGAAGCCCATCCGCGGGCGGTGACGGGTTCGAGCATGGATTGTGCGTAGATCTGGCGGTTGGGGATGGTGGTGGTGAAGACGTTCCAGCCGTCTTCGCGGAGGTAGTCGCGGTACGCGTCCCCGGATTGAAGGTCGGAAAATACGGGGACGGGCAGCCGACGCTCGACGGAATCCGGGTTCCGACATACAAGGAACTCGACGCCCACGGCTGGACAATCCATGAAGCCAGCTACGAAGAATTGATCGCGCTGTGGCGCCGTGAGCACCCCCGATGGCCCGGAGACGATCACCTCTACACAGCACCACCCCTACTGGAGCGTTGACCGGCACCGCTGGATCGACGCCGCAGAACTCCGGGCTGGCGAACAGCTCCGCACGGCGGACGGCAGGACCGCCGACGTCATCCGCGCTCGAATTACACCGACCACATCATCACCTACAACCTCACCGTTGCAGACCTACACACGTACTATGTACTGGCTGGCAGCACGCCGGTCCTGGTTCACAATGCGTCAGGCCCTATTCCGTGTCGGGTGGTAAATGGCTGGCCCAAGCAGGAGAAATCGAAGGACTGCGCGTACAAGATTCAGGAGATGATTGGCGGCGACGTGGTCCACATCACGCCGCAGAAGCCATTTCCGAGGCTTGGTGAGTCGACGCATGACCCGTACGGAAGTTGGGACGAGCACTACGCGGTCGTCAAGGATGGGCGGGTTTACGATGGGACGACCGGGAGGGCCGGATTGCCGAAAGATCAGTTCAAGGCGCAGTGGGGCGAGAACGCTCCCTACATCAACTTTGGATTCTAGCGATGGACTTCCAGCGACTCTTCCGCCAACTGGCGGCCCGCCCAAGGATGTTCCTCCCGGACGGGCGCTACAACACTCTCGTCGCTTTCGTTGAGGGTTGCAACGCTGCCACTGAGCAGTGCCTTTTGGATGGCTTCCGCGATTGGGTAGCCCAGCGAGTTTTGGACCGTCGGTGCGCCTTTCACTGGTCGATCATTGTGGCTTCCAAATATGCGCCGTGGATGCTCGACGAGTCGAGGCAGGGCGAAGGAATGTCGGCCGACCTGGAGGTGGCGGCAGGGATGGAATTGCTTTCCATGATTGACGCCTTCCTTGCCGAGCATCCTCGGTGAATTCAACTGAACAGGAATCGCATTTTTAGCACGCCATGAAATACCTCGGAGGCTCCGCTGGATTCGTTCCCAGCGGGGCCTCTTTGGGGTCTTGACGGCAGCGGTGGACGGCAACGTCAGGGATCGCCGTGCTTGAACTCGACCGGGTGCTGAACGCGTCTCCGGAGGAGTTGAACGGGCATCGCCTCGGACTGGAGGCTGCCCGGCAGGCCCGGCAGGAACTCATCTTGAGGAGCACCGGGCGTCTGGTGGCCAGGATGAATGCGGTTGCTGGCACGGCCAATGCGAAGGTGTTGCTGCACCCGACCAAGTCCCCGGCTGTGGTCCAATCGAGCAACCACGTCGCGGACAGCGCCTATGACTTCCACGGGCGGCTTGGGGTTGAGTCTGGTCGCCAGTCGTCGGAGGCGAGACGATGGGTGGACGCAGCTGCAGAGGCGAGGGACAAGGCGCTTCAGACAGGGGCAGAGGGCGTCGTTGCCGCCAGAAGCCTTGGCAACGAGGCCCTAGACCGGGCCAGCTCGGTAAGGGGCAAGCTCTCCAGCGGGATCGCCGAGCGGGCGCGCCGTCGGCGCGGGGACGAGGAACAATGCGATGAGGAAGGTGGAGTGAGCGCCGACCATCAGCCACGGTCGCAGCCCGACGCACCCTCAACTGCGAAGAGCCGGTTTTCTTCGCTGCGTAGTGGAGGAAGTCCTGCATGTCGCTGAGGGAGAGGGTTCACGATCGTAGACTCGGTGGCATGACTGGTGCCGGGTGGGCCTATGCGATGGCGGAGTCTTTGCTGGCGGGAACGTTGCCACGGAGATGGGCACATTCGCGGGGCGTGGCGGAGCGTGCTGAGTCCTTGGCGTCGGTATTGCTCAAGGATGCTGAGACTCTTGTCTCGGCCGCTGTGCTGCACGACATCGGCTATTCGCCCGAGATCGCAATGACTGGCTTCCATCCGTTGGATGGGGCACGGTATCTGCGTGCGTCGAGTGGTGTAGATGAGAGGATCGTGCGGCTGGTCGCGAATCATTCCTTTGCTGCATTGGAGGCCGAGGAACTGGGGATTCGGGATGTCTTGGAGGACGAGTTTCCGCAGCTGGATGAGCCGTTGTTGGTGGATGCCTTGGTCTTCTGCGATATGACGACAACACCCGACGGTATGATCACGACCTCGCGGGATCGGGTGGCGGAGATTCTTGACCGGTATGGGGACGACAGTCTCGTTGGGGGGTTCATTCGCCGCGCCGGCCCCGAGATCCACAGCAGTGTGGCGCGCGTACAAGCTCTTGCAGCTGAAGCCGGGCTGGCGTTGTGATGGCCCTATCTATCCCAGGTAGGGATAGGTACCCGCGAGGTAGTGGCCGAGTTGTTCACGCATGCTGGTATGGATGTCGAGGTCGTCGAGGTCTTCGGGCTGTACCCAACGCACGCCGTCGGCCTCGTCATTGATGGTTGGGGTGCCGCTGATGGGCCTCCCGATGTAGGCGGCCTCGAATTGCTGGCGAATTTCTCCGTCGGTGTAGGCGACGATGTGCGCCGGGTTGGAATAGACGCCGAGGAAGCCGGTGATTTCGGCGACGATGCCGGTCTCTTCTTCGCATTCGCGGAGTGCGCATTGCGCTGGGCTCTCCCCGATGTCCTGTGCCCCTCCGGGTAGGGCCCATTGTCCCGTGTCGCGGCGACGTTGCAGCAGGATCGCGCCGTCGTCGTTGACGACAAGGAGGTTACTTGCGGGGATGAGGGTGTTTGCCTTGGGTGCTTTGGGGTCACGGTAGTACTCGGTCCTGCCCACGCTGGTGGTTCTCCTCTTGGTCGGGCGCCCAGGGGAGCGCGGTGTTCCATACTGCGTCGAAGCTTGCGCTGTAGAGGTCGAACCATTCGGTGCCGGCTGTCTGCTTGAGCTGGAAAACAGGGTTGGCGCTGGCGGGTTGGCCCCAAATATGGGGATTGACCAGCAGTTGGTCGTCATAGCGGAAGAGCGAGTTGTACAGCGTCGTGTCGTGCAGCCTCACTTCGCAATTCGGAGCGCCCAGAAGGCCGCGGTAGTACGTAAGTGAGGCGCGGATCTTGGCAGCGAGGGAGTCTCCGATACCTTCCTCGCGACCTCGTAGCGCCGCAGCCTCGCCGTAGGGATCTCCGAAGCACCGCCGCACCCGAGTTGCCGCTTGGGCACGCTCCCGGAGCATCCGGGCAACATGGGGGTTGCTCTGGGCAAAGAAGGTTCCTGAAAACACTAAGACGTCGATCTGCTTCATCGCTCCGAGCAGCAGGGAGAGCCAGACCTCTCGTGGGACGCAGGCCCGGTTGGGATAGACGTCCATGATCTCGGAGCGTGCCGCGTCGAGATGCGGTGGGCGGGGGCCCTCGACTGGCCATAGGTAGGTCTCATCAATCTGCAGCTGCTGTGCGACGGCCCACCGGTGGCGTGGGTGTGGCACTCGTCCGGAGAGCCACCGGCCGACCGTCTTGGGGTCAACATCGCAGGCCTCGGCGAGCACTTCGACGGAGAGGCCACCGCTGGGCGAGCGCGGAACGAAGTCGCTCATTCACCCGGGTCATCCAATCGGAGACGATGTCTCACTCGCAAGGATGCCTCGCTGCAGCGAGAGGTCGCGTCGGCATCGGTTTAGGCTGATGGTGTGCCGCTCATCGTGCTGTGGGACATCGACCATACGCTCATCGACAATGCCGGGGTCAGCAAAGAGATTTATGCCGCTGCGTTCACGTTGCTTGCCGGACGCGCTCCGGCACAGCCGGCGCGTACGGCAGGGCGTACAGACCGGCTGATCATCGCGGACATGTTTCGCGATCACGCTATGGACCCCCCGCCTTGGGATGAAGCCGGGGCGGCGCTGGAGACGGCTGGAGCGGGGCGGGAGGCGGATTTGGCCCGACGAGGCCGAGTGCTGCCCGGGGTGCGGCGCGCGTTGAACGCGGTGGCTCAGGAGGAGGCCATGGTCTCCTCCGTTCTGACCGGGAACGTTGCGTCCAACGCTCGAGTGAAGCTCCGTGCGTTTGGCCTGGATGTGCTTCTCGATCTCGCTGTGGCGGCCTACGGCGCTGACTCCCTCGACCGCGCCGCGCTGGTGGACGTCGCCCGGTCTCGTATCGGTACCTTCCACCGACTGCCGCCTGGCACCCCCGTGGTGCTGATCGGTGACACCCCCAGGGATGTCGAGGCCGCCCTGGCCGCACGTGCTCCCACACCGAGCGCCTGCACATCATTGACTTCGAGCGGACCGGTATCCAGAGCGCCGCCCGCCGGGACTTGTCGCGACTGGAGTACCGGGTCTTCGCCCGACGGCCGGATCTGCGCTTCGCGTTCTACCAGGGCTACGGGCGGGCATTGACTGATCGTGAGCGCCGGGCGTGCTCCGCGTACGCCGCCCTGGACGCCGTGAGCGCCCTGCGCTGGGGACAGGAACACCACGATGATGAAGCGGTCCAGCAGGCCCGGGCCATGCTCGACGCTCTGCGCGCCGAGCACACCGACAGCGGCAGCGAGGGGGAGGTGAGCGGCGCGTGAATACCTGGCCCACCGATGGCTCGCAGCAGTTGGTGGAAATGCTAGCCGCCCGATACGGGGTTCGCGCCGAGGCCGTGGAGCCGGAGGCACTGGAGGACACCACGGCGCGCCGGAGTCCGGCGGTCCCGTACCGCCTCGACGTAGCGCACCGACCCCGGGTAGGCCTCCACGCCGTGTTCCCTGATCAGCGCGAGTACCAGAGTGTTCTTCCGGGTGCCCATCCCGTGCACCGTCTCGCGGTCCGGAGGGCCGTCCGCACTGCCCTAGCGAAGGAGGATGCAGCGGGAGGCCGGGAAGGAGCGGACCCCGTCGGCCGCAGACCGGCGACGTACGCGGCGTAGTCCGCGACCGGGTCGAACGGGCGAAAGCCCGCGCCTTCCCGCAGGCTGAGGAAGTCGTCGAACATCGCCTTCCAGGCTGCCGCGTGCAGCACCGCCGTGCGGGTAAGCACGCAGTCAAGATCGAATAGGTAGGCACGGATGCCTTCAGGAAGTCCTGGCACGGTCATTGGTCCTCGCCTTTCCCTGAGAGAAGGAAGCCACTGATGGAATTCACCCCACCGGGCATGCGGCTGGCGTCCGTCGTGCTGAACGTATTCGATCTCGAGCAGTCGACCGGCTTCTACCAGGACGTTCTCGGTCTCCGGGTCAGGCTCACCACGTCCACCGCCGCGTTGCTGGTCGGCCTGGACGGCTCGCAGCTGTACCTGCGTTCGCTGAGCTCGAGGGCCCCCCACGCCACGTCGGGCATCGGCCTGCATGCCGCGATCTGGACTGCCCCCAGCGCGAAGGAGCTGCTGCGCTGCGAGCGGGTCCTCAAGGCGCGGGGTGCGCATGTCGCCACCGAGACGGTCGAGGGGTTCGTCCGGGTCGAGGGCAGCGACCCCAACGGCGTGCCGGTGGTGGTCACATACCCCGGCCCTGACCAGGCGGAGATCACGGAAATCATCAGCCGCGTCTACAGTTGGTAGCGGCGCTTCCGTGCCTCAGTCACGGCGGGCGGGCGGGCGGGCGGGCGGGGGCGCGGCCGGGCGGCTGCCGGGTTCGGCGGTCGGCTCGGCCGCCGTCGGCGCTGCGGCGGGGCGGGGGCTGTCCTTGGCCACGGTCAGCGGAACGCCGTGGTGCCGGATCCCGAGTTCCATCCACCCAGCAGGGGGGTGTAGACCGCCGCCTCCGGTGAGACCTCTATCCGCAGGCAGCCCTGCTGGAACGGGATGCTGAAGGCCGGCTCACCCGCCACCGTGCGCTCTTCCCGCTCCGAATGGTGCCATGAGGGTGTGCGTGTGAGCATGCCTGCGAGGAGATGTCGGCGTCGCCCGCGTCTGCGCGACGTCGCGCAGACCGGCCCCGTATCGCCAAGACTGGCAGGAGCGATGCAGAATGCGCAATCCGAAGCAGTTGACTCCGCTCGGCGCGATCGCGTCGGGTTTGGCCGCCGGTCTGGTCGGCACCGCGTGCATGGACACGGTCCGGTTCCTACGGCAGCGCCGAGCCGGCGGTGAGCGCAATCCGTTGCGGTGGGAGTTCGCTCCCGTCCGCACCTGGCAGGAGGCTCCCGATCCCGGACAGGTCGGCAAGCGCCTGATCGAGGGCTTCACCCAGCGCGAACTCCCGGATGCCGCGGCCTGGCCGGTCAGCACGTTCATGCACTGGTCGTACGGTGCGGCCAATGGGGCGATCTACGGCGTACTCGCCGGCTCGGTGCGCAAGCCCTGTGGGGTCTCTGGCGTGTCGTTCGGCGCGCTCGTGTGGATCAGCGACTACATCACCTTGCCGATCGCGGGACTCTACAAGCCCATCTGGAAGTACGACCGCAAGACCCTCGCGGCCGATCTCGGCCCCCACCTCGTCTACGGCGCCGCGACCGGGACCGCGTTCCGGATCCTTGGCAAGGCCTGTGCCGGCGTCCGGACTCGTCCGAAAGGGTGAACGCGAGCCTGGGCCCGGCACCGCATGCGAATCACCACTGCCCTGTCGCACTTCTCGTCGTGCGGGTCGGACTCGGTTTCGCGGGGCGTAGGAGGCTGTGTGAGCTTTGACGCCTCCGGGGGCCGACGCCTTCGTCACCAGGACACCGCGGGAGCAGCGGCCATAGCGGCCTCTTGGATCTCGATCCGGTGGCGGCTCTCGGGCGCGCCATGTCGAACTCGTCCGTGACGTTGGGTCGGAGGTCGTCGTTGCGCCACTGAGCGGAGCACGGGGTTTGGGTCAACAGGTGTCTCGGCTGGCGGCCCTCACACAGTCCCGTCCACCCGACCGGTCGGCCTCGCCGCCAGTCCGGCCAACGAGACGGCGACGATGTGACCAGCATGACCTCGCCCGCGTCATTGATGCGGGTCGCCGACTTCCTATGCCTGCTTCTGTGGGTCGGTGGGTCGCCTGTCCCAGCCGTGGAAGGGTGAGCGATCGCCGGCGTCCCAGGCTGCGCGTAGGCCCGGCGTGCTCAGATCCCAGTCCGGGCGCATCTCGCGCGTGACCTCGCGGAGGTCCCGCCACAGGTCGTAGGCGGACGGGCGCCCCCAGAACCAGTAGCCGTTGTAGAGACTGTGCACGATCAGGCCCGGCTTCAGCACGAGCGTGTAGGGGATCATCGGATCGTGCTCGGGGTCGGTGTACTCCTGGATGTCGAGGTCCCGCTGGACGATCCTCCCGGGATCGGACAGGAAGGGCCACCGGGCGCCCACCGAAAGGCGGAACTCCTGCAGCGTGTGATGGTCGTCAGTGGAGATCGTCGCAATTTGCGTGTAGGCCACGTCGACCTTCGGCTGGAGCACCGTCGCCATCTCCAGGTGCTGCTGGTGCTCCTTCGGGCAGTAGTGTCCGCGCGCCAGGGTGAGGATCAACGGGTTGCGGCCTTGCAGCTCGCTGAGCGTGCGAACTGTTCCGGTATGGTCAGGCAGTGCGAAGTCCGGGAGGACGCAGCCCTGAACGATGTCGGGACGCATGGGCTCAACCGCCTTCCGTCGTGGGTTAAAGGAAGGGCTTGGATTCGCTGGGCAGTCGCGATGATCGCCCGCCTGGCGGGCCTTTCGCAACCCCATGACCAGCATGCCGATGGCGGAGCCAAGCCCGCGTCAGAGCGGTGACTGCATCTCAGTTAGATGCTGCGGGAGACCTGGTGGTAGCAGATGTACCGGTCGTCTGCGTCGCGCTTGAACATCACGCCGAGGTGGACGGGTAGCGGGTCCCTGTCGCTGTACGTGAATTCGACGTCCAGGTAGCCGAGCACGAGGTCGTCGGCGGGCCGTTTCGACTCGAGGATCCGGTATCCGGCCTTCAGCCCGTTGCGGAGAACGGACTCAGTGTCTGCGGTGTCGTTCATCGCGATCCTTTCAGTGGCCGGCACTTTGGCCGCCGTCCACATGCAGGACCTCGCCGGTGACGAAGGACGCCTGCTCGAGGTACACGATGGCCTGGACGACGTCGTCGACCTCTTCCATTCGCCCAAGTGGATGGCGAGCCACGAGCTCGGGCGTCGTCTCCGGGTTCATCGGCGTACGGACGACGCCGAGCGCGACGGTGTTCACGCGGATGCCGTGTCCCGCGAATTCGATCGCCAACTCCTTGGTGACCGCGTTCAGCCCGCCCTTGGTCAACGACGCGAGGGCGCAGGGTACCTGTGCGTTCGGCTGGTCGACCAGGGAGGTGGAGATGTTCACCAGGTGACCGCCGCCTTCGCTGCGGGAGAGCATCGCGCCGATGGCGCTGCGCGCGATGTTGAAGAATCCGCGCAGGTTCACGCCGACGATCAGGTCGAAGTCTTTGTCCGTGTAGTCGGTGAACGGCTTGCCGATGTAGACGCCGGCGCTGTGGACCACGGTGTCGATCCGACCGAACCGATCCAGCGCCGCCCCTACGATCCGCTCGCCCGCACCCGACGCGACCAGATCGTCGCTGACGGCGAGTACCTGCGGGTCCTCGGATTCCGGCATGCGGCGGCTGGTGGCCGTGACCGCGTACCCGAGGCTGCGGTAGGCGGTGACGATGGCGGAGCCGATGCCCCCGCTGGCGCCGGTGATGATGGCGACCTTCTGGGCGGTGTCCGCAGCCGTCGTGTCGTTCATGCTCACCCCTCACATCCTTCGCCTCATCGGCACGGCTCAGGCCGGTGACCGATCCCAGCACACCCGCCGGGACTCGGGCGGCCACAGCCATGGCCCGGCCGACAAGTGACCGTTTCCCGCACCCGCCGGGCGGAGTAGTGCAGTTGGGGCCCGGCGAATGCGGGAATCAGCGGATTCGGAGCGGGTGGCGACCTCACGGACCCTGCCTGCGGGCGCGGGCACGCCGCTTGAGCCGGATCGCTCCCGGACGGTGTCACTTGAGGATTTCCAGCATCCGGTCGCCCAGGACCGCGGCCGAGGCCGGGTTCTGCCCGGTGACCAGGTTGCGATCCTCGACCATGTACGGCTTCCAGATCGGGCCGCGGCTGAAGTTGACCCCGACCTTCTCCTTCACGTCGGTCTCCAGCAGCCACGGCGCCCTGGAGGCGAGCCCGACGCCTTCCTCCTCCTCGTCGGTGAAGCAGGTGATGTTGAAGCCCTTGAACGGCGACTCGCCGTGGATCCTGGTGGCCAGCATCGCGGCGGGGGCGTGACAGACGATGAACAGCGGGTTGCCCGAGGTCAGCTGCTGCGTCAGCAGCCGTCCGACATCGGCGTCCCACGCCAGGTCCGACATTGGGCCATGACCGCCAGGCAAGTACACCGCGTCGTAGTCCTCGAGGCGGACGTTCGACAGTTGCAGCGGCCGGCGCATCACCTCCGCGGAACGGATGATGGCCTCCAACTCGAGGGCGCCATCGTTTCCGCCGGCCATCTCGGGGCGCAGGCTCATCATGTCGACGGTGGGGGTCACGCCGTTCGGCGTCGCGACGACGACCTCGTGGCCGGCGTCCGTCAAGATCTTGTACGGGTTCGCGAACTCCTCGGCCCAGTAGCCCGTCGCGTACCTCGTGCCGTCCTTCAACACCCAGTAGGTGGCTCCGCTCACGATGAAAAGCACCTTGGCCATGGCAAAGATCTCCTCTCGGCCGCGTACCGGGGTTCGGTGGGATGACCTATGAAACCGACTCACCGCCGCCGGATATCCCCCTTGTGCCACTTTAGGCACGCCTGCGACCATGCGCACCCGGATGCTCTGTCCACTACAGCTGACCGTCTGGGTGGCGGTGGTGCATTCGTCGCTTCAGTATCGTTGTGCGCGCGAGGAGCCTCGGCGGCCTCGGATGCGGGTGGCCGTCGGCGGTGGTCGCCGAGCTGCAGTACGCGCCAGTTGGGCGTTGTAGCGAGGCGCGAGCATGGCAGTACCGGCGCGGGGGCAGCCCGCGGGTCGGCCCTGGCACGAGCACGGTGCGGCGCCGGGAACGGATACGGGCGCAGCAGCGTGACGCCCTTGGCTGCGGACGCAAGCCGGTCACATGTCCAGGACCAAGTCGCCAGGCGGCGTCGAACAACAGATGAGGGCGCTTCCCTCGGCGGGGAGGTCTACGGGCTCGGGGGAGTAGTCGACGTGGCCCGAAAGCAGCCCCGTCTCGCAGGTGTGACAGACCCCGGTGCGGCAGGACCATCGCACGGGCACGTCGCATGCCTCGGCGAGTTCGAGCAGAGTCCCGTAGTCACGGTGCCAGGGGACGGTCAGCCCGCTGCGAGCGAAGGACACTGACGGCCCCGCTTGTCCGCCGGGACGAGGGGCCGGCTGGTGCGGTGCCCCGGCGGATCCCGCCACCACACCGGGGGTGACGGCGGACGCGGCCCCGAAGATCTCGGTGTGGATACGCGAGGACGGCAGGCCGCAGGCCTCCAGGGCTTCGGACAAGTCCTGCATGAACGCGCCTGGACCGCAAAGGTAGGCGTCCGCGTTCGGAGGCAGCTCGAGGGCGCGGATCCGCTCGCCGCTGAGCCGCCCCGTCATCGTGTAGTCGATACCTGGGCGATCAACGCTGCGCGGACGGCTGTAGGAGACGAATGACCGGCCTGCGGGCAGCCGGGAGAGCAGCGCGTGCACTTCGTCGGCGAAGGGGTGGTTCTCGCCGTCTCGAGCCGCCTGCAGCCACCACACCGGGCGCCGTGAGGGTTTCGCAGCCAGAGCGTGCAGCATGGCCAGGACCGGAGTGGCGCCGACACCGGCGGACAGCAGCAGAACAGGAGTATCCGCGTCCGCCAGCAGGAACGTACCGCGCGGAGCGGCGACATCGAGAACATCGTCCACTTTCACGTGCTGAGAAAGGTAGGTGCTGGCGAGACCGTGCGGTTCCTGCTTGACACTGATGCGGTATGTCTCGGCACCCGGTCGGCCCGACAACGAGTAGTTCCGGATGACTGGGGAGGCCTGTGGGTCCGGCCGCATGCGGACTCCGAGGAACTGCCCCGGGAGCGCGGCTGGGAGCGGTTCACCGTCAACTGACGCCAGAGTGAGCGAGAAAATACTCGCGCTCTCCGGTTCGATGCGGACGACTTTGAGCGGGCGGAACCCGGGCCATGCCGGAGGCGGGCTGGTGGCGCTGAGCCCACTGTTGCCGCCGACGGCGCCAGGGCCGCGATCCGCGTCGTCGAGCAAGGCTCGCAGCGACGTCTTCCACCCAGGGCTCAGTGCTGGGATGCGCAAGGCGCGTTCGAGCTGCGGCCGGGCGTGACCGGGCAGGTAGAGCAGCGCGTCCATCTCTGCGACCGTCATCTCCTCGGGGCCGGAGACGACTTTTACGATCTCGTCTCCGGCCCGCACCTGCCCTTCTGTCAGCACGCGCAGGTAGAAGCCCGGGCGGCGGTGGGACACGAGTAGGGCGGGCATCTGAGGTTCTCCCAGCCGCAACCCCACCCGGTAGCACGTCACGCGGGGTTGTGTGACCTCGAAGAGCGCACCGCCGATCTCGTAGCGGTCGCCGATGCACACCTCGTCGTCGGCGAGTCCCTCCACCGTGAAGTTCTCGCCGAACTGGCCGTACGTGAAGTCGTCCCGCTTCAGGTGCTCCTGCCAGTGGCGGTAGGAGTCCAGCTGGTAGACCAGTACGGCACGTTGCTCGCCGCCATGCCCAGATAGGTCGCCTTGTCCGTCGCCGTCCAGATTGAGCCGCCGCACCATCAGAGGTCCGGCGACAGGGTGCTTCCAGATGCCGGTATGCGTGGTCCTGCCATGCCAGGCAACGTCTTTCGGCATGCCGACGTTCACGGCGATCAGAGTGGCCATACGATGTCCATTCTCTCGAGCGCAGCCGCCGTATGGGTGTGAAAGTCGACATTACGCCCGCGAGGCGCGTACATGCGCGGGTCTCGACTGGCCCGACTGGCGTTCGATGACCCCCAGTGGGCCTGCTCTCTGGAGTGCGGCTCGAAATCGCCCTGAGCTGAGCGGGGCGTGTGCCGTCGCGCGGCCATCGCCCGGTTGGCGCGCCCCTGCGGCGTCACGGGCACCTGCCCGCGGCGATGGAATGCGCCATCAAGGAGACCTCCTCGCACGGTTCAGCCGACTGCCGGCTTCAGCGGGCCCCAGGCGGTGACGAGGAGGGCCATCCGTATGCCGCACGGAACCCGCTAGCCGTATACCGCACGGAACCCGCTAGGCGTGGCGCACCGGTCCATACACATCGGCGAACGCCAGCACGTGCGCGACCACGACCGCGGATGCGCCGGACGGGTGATTTTTTGGGGTGTTGCTCGAGGGCAGTGACGGTGAGGGTCATCCAAGGGCGCAGAGGCAGGGTGCCCGGGACCTTCTCGTGGAGCTCGTCCTCTCGGGCCCGTCCCTGTCCCAGCAGCCCAGGCGTCCGAATGCGATCTCGGCGTGCGGCTGGCGTCGAACCCACAGACGCCGCCGACCCGGTCGGCGCGCGGTCTGGGCCGCGCGATCGCGACGCCGTTCGGTCCCCCTCACCGCGGCCGGCTCCGCCCTGCAGCCGCATACGCGTGCCTGCCGGACCTGTGCAGCTTCTCCCGCATCACCCAGCTCGCCGTCGAGCAGATGCTCGCTGACCAAGGGTGGACTCCAGTCCGCCACGAAGGCTCTCGCGATCGAGTACGCCGCTCGCGGGATCCGCAGCAACGCGATCTGCCCGGGTGTCATCAGGACGCCGATGCACCCCGAGTAGCACCACCCGGCCCTGGGCCGCACTGCATCCGGTTTGGGGCATGGGCGATGTCGACGACATCACCGACGCCATGCGGTATCTGGAGAACCCGCCCTTCGTGACCGGCGAGATTCTCCACGTCGACGGCGGTCAGAGTGCCGGCCACTGACGCCTCACCGCACGAGCCGTACTCCGCCACCGCACGACGCTACAGGCGTCCTCCGGCCTGTGCAGTTCCCCGAGGGTGCGGTCGCTTACCCGTACAAGCGGATCACGTCCCAGTCTGGGCCGGCGCAGGTCGGAGCCGCCGACTGAGGTTTCGGTCAGCGGACGGTGAGCGGGTTGCCCTGGCCCGCCGGGTTCGGGGGTGTACTCACCGGAGCCGTGCTCGGGCGAGGGCGGGGAGCCTGGCGTGCCCGGATGTCCTCCACGTCCCTGGGTCGAGGTTCCGTGGGACACCCGGGTGGTCGTCGTGACCAGGTGCTCTTTGCCCAAGCTCCTCCATCGTCACCCGGTCCGGGATCGGACTGACACGTGGGGCCGCTCGGGCCTGTGACCTTCTCTCGCCCACCTCGACCCATGCGATTTCCTGGGGTGCCCCGGCGACCGGGCCGTGCGAGTCTCGCCTTGTCGGCAGTTTCGGACGAGCGCAGGAGGCCCGCGGGGCATGGACATGAGACTCGAAGTCGTCGTGGTGCCGGTGGCCGATGTCGACCGGGCCAAGGACTTCTACACAGCGTTGGGTTGGCGGCTCGACGCCGACCTCGCCACCGACGAGAACTTCCGGGTGGTGCAGGTGACCCCGCCCGGCTCGCCGGCGTCGGTCATCTTCGGCACCTCGGTCACCTCCCAGACACCGGGCTCGGCTCAGGGACTCCACCTGATCGTCAACGCGATCGACGCCGCCCACGACCATCTCAAGCAACTCGGCGCCGACCCGAGCGAGGTGTTCCACGATGCAGGTGGCGTCTTCCACCACGCCGGAACCGACGCCCGCGTACCAGGCCCGGATCCGCGACGCAGCAGCTACGGCTCGTTCCTGTCATTCAGCGACCCGGACGGCAACGGCTGGATCCTGCAGGAGATCACCACCCGGCTCCCGGGACGAATGGACCCCACGGTCACCACCTTCTCCTCCTCGCCGGACCTCGCGGCCGCGCTGCGCCGCGCCACAACCGCACACGGCGAGCACGAGACCCGCACCGGTGCGCAGGATCCGAACTGGCCGGACTGGTACGCGGACTACATGGTGCGCGAGCAGGCCGGAACCGAGCTGCCTTCGTGAGCGCCTGCAGCGAGAAGTTCCCGAGGACCGGGGAGTCCAAGCGACGGCAAGGCACCGCACGTCACGGCCGCCAAAGCGCAGGAGACAGACGGATGAGCAGTGACTCCGACCCCATCGCGATCGGCGGCGGATCGCCTGCGCACGGCGTCCGCCGGACAACAGGGATGGGGAGTGATCGAGCGCAGAGCGTGCCCTCATCGCGGGCAGAGCACCTGCCTGGAGAGCGTCAACCGGTGCAGTGGCAGTCTCACCCGCTGCCGGAGGCAGTCGAAAGCACGCAGGACGAAGTGACGAACGTTCCCAACGGACACGGAGGTGCGCGATGAGCGACGCGGCCGTGGTAGACGCCGCACGGATCGTGGTCGGCGTCGATGGTTCCGAGCCCTCGAAAGCTGCCCTGCGGTGGGCCGTCCGGCAGGCTGAACTGTCCGGTGATGCGGTTGTGGCGGTGATCGCCTGGGACTTCCCGCGCAACTGGACCGGCTGGCCCCCGCCTGGGGACCTTTCGTTCGACTGGGAGGACAGCGCCCGCAAGATCCTCACCGAAGCCATCGATCAAGCCACCGGGCCCGATCATCCTGTCGAGATCCGTACCCGAGTTGTCCAGGGCCACCCGGCTGCCGTGCTGCTGAACGAAGCCGAGAACGCCGCGCTGCTGGTTGTGGGGAACCGCGGGCACGGCGGGTTCTCCGAAGCCCTGCTCGGCTCCGTCGGACAGCACCTCACTCAGCATGCCACCTGCCCTGTCCTCGTCGTCCGCGGCCCGCAACCCCGCTGAGGCGGACACGCGCTGATCAGAGGTCTGGACCGGCGAGGTGGCTGATTCAAATACGCGGGTCGTATCTTCCAGAGCCCCAGCATGCTGCACAGGACTGGGGGTCTTGAAGGGTCTTCCCCTTCCCATGGCAGACGCGGCACAGGTCTCCCTCTCGCCTCGGGGTTGAGGAGTCGCTCCACGTGGTCTCCCACTTCCAGAAGAGCCACACACCTACGACGATCAGCCCAATGACCACCAGGGGTTCCATATCCAGCAGGGAACCCCTCCCAGGGGCAGGCCGTCAACCTCCCTACCGCGAACGCCCCGGTGGCAGATCTGCAGGCCCATCAGCTGCGGCCAGGCGGTGCGGGCGTGTTCGGTCAGCCCAGCTCGGGCCGTGCGATATTCCCTGGGAGCTGCCGCCGACAGCACCCCACGCGCTGCCGACGGCAGGTTGGTGAGTCGGCACGAGTCCAGCACCGCGCATTCAAGGACCCCCTTGAGTGCTGCTGCATCCGCGCCGCTCCACCGCCTACGGACCGCCACCCCTTATCGGGCGTCATGAACTGCCTGTGCGGCAACGGCTTCGGGGTCCGTGGTGCCAGGGCAGGCCGATTCAAGGCGAGTACGTCCCCACAGACCCCGGGTACGCCCCCGCCCTAGGCTTCGGCCAAATGACATTCATTTTTATATAGCCATGGGCCTGCGCGACGGACCAAGGGAGGGTCAAGGTCCGGCAATGGATTCGGGAGGGCGGTCTGGTGGGGACTTCCTGGGTTGTGGGGCGACCTCAAGTGGTATCCCGGCGCGATTGGGAGCCGTCCGTGGATGTCCTGGGCGACGTTCGGTGTTGATGAATGTCTGGTGGGGGCGTCAGTCCGCGCGACCCGAACTTCGAAGCCGAACCAGATGGCTTTGAGGGGTGCTTGGGGCTCTCGGGGGTGGCAGGAATCCTCTTACTCTTTCTTTACTGGTGGACACCACTTCCTGGGGTGGCACCTCTGCCAACATGTCATGCGCACGGCATCGCGCCGTGGCTCCACATGGTCCTGATCTGATCCTGACCACCCCACGTCGCCGTCATACGAGGTGACTCGGGGCCGGAATCAGCAGGCGGCAGCACGTGCACAGCTCCCCCACCCCCACAGCGGCACGAGATCCGGCGCCTCCCCACGAGGGCAGCGTCGGTCGCCGTCCCCCCTCGCCAGGAGGCCAGTCCCTTGCGCACCTCTTCTCCCCCCATGTCCCGGCGCAGATTCAGAAGCATGGCGGTGGCCGTTTCCGCTGCCACGCTCATAGCGGGGGCCTTCGCGGTCGCCGCGCCCGAAGCGGTGGCCGCACAGCCCGCGCCCGAAGCGCCCGCCGCGCAGCCGGCGCAGAGCAATCCCGTTGCCAATCCGTACAGCCCCGCGCACGACCACGCGTACCGGCACGGTGCGGTGCCGACCCTGCAGCAGCACGCCAAGATGAAGACCTGGGCGGACTCCCAGGTTTCCCCGGCCGTCGCGACCGGACCGCAGACGCTGTCCTACGGTGGCGGGATCGACGGCATCGGTGTCCAGAGCGGTCACTCGAAGGTCTATCTGGTGTTCTACGGCACCCAGTGGGGCACGCAGGGCACCAACAGCAGCGGGGACGCCACCTTCTCCGGCGACTCGGCAGGAGCAGCGCCTGTCGCGCAGGAGATGTTCAAGGACATCGGTACCGGCAGTGAGCTGTGGTCGGCCGACCTGACTCAATGGTGCGACGGTCCGAACGTAGCGACCGGTGCGACGAGTTGTCCCTCGAATGCCAACTTCGTCCCGTATCAGAGCGGTGGCGTGCTGAGCGGTGTGTGGTACGACAACGCGGCTGCCTCGCCGAGTGCCGCCACAGGCCACCAGTTGGGTGTCGAGGCCGTGAAGGCCGCCAGTCACTTCGGGAACACCACGGCCGCGGCGAACCGGGACGCGTACTACGTGATCCTGTCACCGCATGGCACCAACCCGGACAGCTACCAGGGCCAGTACTGCGCCTGGCACGACTACAACGGTGACACCACCCTGACCGGCGGCGCGGTGCCCTCTACCGTCGGCAACGTCGCCTTCAGTAACCAGCCGTACAACATCGACTCGGGCGCGGGCTGCGGCGTCGGGTTCGTCAACTCCCCTGGCACCCTCGACGGCTGGACGATGACGCTCGGCCACGAGTGGCAGGAGATGATGTCGGACCAGAATCCGGCCGGCGGCTGGACCAACCACACCGGTAGTTCGTACGACGGCCAGGAGAACTCCGACGAGTGCGCCTGGATAGCGCCGGGTGCGACGGGCGGAGCGGCGAACGTCCGCATGGGCACCGGCACCTTCGCCGAGCAGGCCAGCTGGTCCAACGACACCAACGCGTGCGCCATCACTCACCCGATCGTCGGCGGAACCACGGGCAACACCGTCACCGTGAACAACCCCGGCAACCAGAGCAGCACCGTCGGCACAGCCGTGTCGCTGCAGGTGACGGGCTCCGACTCGGGCTCGGGCCAGACCCTTACCTACACCGCGACCGGCCTCCCGGCCGGGCTGAGCATCTCCTCCGGCGGTCTGATCACCGGCACGCCCACCACGAGCGGCACCTCTTCGGTCACCGTCACCGCCAAGGACAGCACAGGCGCCTCCGGCAGCACCTCGTTCAGCTGGACCGTCAGCAGCACCGGCGGTTGCGCCACCCCGGGCCAGAAGCTGGGCAACCCCGGCTTCGAGACCGGCACCGCCGCCCCCTGGACCGCCAGCTCCGGCGTGATCGACAACGCCGCCGGCGAAGCCGCGCACTCCGGCAGCTGGAAAGCCTGGATGAACGGCTACGGCAGCACCCACACCGACACCCTGTCCCAGTCGGTGACCATCCCGGCCGGCTGCGCCGCGACCTTCTCCTTCTACGCCCACATCGACACCGCGGAGACCACGACGACCACGGCCTACGACAAGCTGACCGTCCAGGTCGGCACCACCACCCTGGCCACATACTCCAACCTCAACGCGGCCAGCGGCTACACCCTCAGGTCCTTCAACCTGTCCAGCTACGCCGGACAGACAGTGACCCTCAAGTTCACCGGCACCGAGGACTCCAGCCTCAAGACGTCATTCGTCATCGACGACACCGCCCTGAACGCCTCCTGACACCACCTCATCACCAAGACTGTGGGGGCGCGTCCGTCAGGATGGGCCCCCACAGTCGCCGCACTACGGCACTACGGCACTACGCCACAGGAGGAAGCATGCGTCCTCGACCGGCTCTCCGACACACCCCGCCCTTCGTCTACGCTCTGCTCGCCCTCGCCCTCGCCCTGGCCGTCGGCACGGCCAGCGGCTGCTCGTCGACCAGCAGTCCCCCCGCCTCCAGCAGCCAGCCACCGGCGACTTCGGGGGCCACAACGACAGGATCAGCGTCCACCCCGAGCACGGTGACGCCGAAACCGATCACCCTCGACGAGCATGCCGAGGGCACCACCGTGCACGTACGCACCGGGACGACTGTGGTGATCCGACTGCACAACACCTACTGGTCAACCCCCGCCAGTTCCAACCCGCCCGTACTCGCCCCCGCTGGTGGTGGCGAAATCAGCCACAGTGCGACCTGCCCACCCGGCGGCGGCTGCGGCGAAACCTCAACCCACTTCATCGCACAGCAACCAGGCACCGCACACGTCACCGCCCACCGCAGCTCCTGCGGCGAAGCTAGGCGATGCCCACCGGGCCAAGGCAGCTACGACGTCACCGTGGCAGTCACCGGATGACACCGCGCTCCGCGAACCTGGGCCGTGATAGGCATCATTTCGGATCGAGGTGACCTACGGCCCTCCGAGCTCGCCGCATAGCTCCCGTACTGCGGCCTCGCCCTCCCTGCGAGCGTGATCACTCGTCCCTTTCATCGGCTGGCGCAAGAAGCGTACGCACGGGCCGGAAGATGGAACCTAACGGGGATGTGCCTGACCAGCAGTCGTGTCAGAGAACAATGAGGCCCGCCACGTCGGATGGAAGCGGCGGAAGTACTGACGGGACCCCGTCCGTTACGCGATGATTGCTCTCCGGATTCTGCGTCAAGGAGTTGGCCGTGATCAAGGGCAAGCAGGTCGTCGGCGTGCCACGCACCAAGCTGTCCGCCGAACTCAAGCATGACTACGAGGCGGGGTCTTCCATCAGGCAATTGGCCCAGGACGCTGGGCGTTCGTACGGCTTCATCCACCGCATGCTCGCTGACGCCGGTGTCACGTTGCGCGCACGCGGCGGCGCCACCCGCGTCAAGCGCGCAGGCTGACCCGGACACGGCTCGGTTCAACCCGTTGCGGGCGTTAACCGGGCGCCTGCGTATCTGCGCCCCGGTGTGACGTGCTGGTCCATGGTGGGCGGGCGCTGTTGGTGGCGCCCGCTCGGTCCTGCCCGAGGTCAAAACGCGACCGGGGCCATGTGGCTGCGCTTGCCCGGCGCGTTCCAGTAGCACTCCGATCGGCAGCGCTGATGCGGCTATCCCACTGAAGTCGATGGAGTGCGAACCGCCGCGGTGCTCTCGTTCCAGACCCGGAATTCAGCCAGCGGGACAACGAGACCGTCCAGCGCCTCGGATCACGGGTCTGGTCGGGGTCCGCGTCTCAGGCGCGCCGGTGAGGTTGCAGGCGTGGGCCGGTTTCTCTTGCGATGATCGGCCCGTGGACTCCCCTGAAGCTCATGTGCACAGCCACGGCCACGGACCGTGCCGCCGGTCTCCCAGCATCTGCGCAAGATCATCGCCGCCATCCTCGTCCCGTTCGCAGCGGCAGCGGTCGTGGGCCTGATCGTGCTGTGGCCTGGTGGGGCGCCCTCGCACCCCCGTACGGGTGCGGGTTTCGACCAGCAGACCCGGCAGGGCACAGTCGTCAAACTCCTCGACGTGACCTGCAAAGCGATCAACGCTGCACCCTCCACCGCCACAGGTCCCAACAGCGACAACTGCCAGAAGGCGACCATCGAGGTCGCCTCGGGCCCCGACAAGGGCACCACCTTCACCGAGATCGTCAGCACGACCAGACCCGCCGCTACACCCAGGGCCAGGGAGTCGTCCTGTCCTACGCCCCCAACGCCCCGCCAGGGCTGCGCTATTCGGTCACCGACGTGGACCGCGGGCTGCCGCTCGCTGTGCTGGCTGCGATCTTCGCGCTCGCCGTGATCGTCGTCGGGCGGATGCGCGGCGTCATGGCCCTGGTCGCGCTGGTCATCTCGTTCGCGATCCTGACCCTCTTCATCCTTCCGGCGATCCTGCACGGCGACAATCCGCTGCTGGTCGCCGTGGTCGGCGGCTCCGCGATCATGCTCGCCGCGCTGTACCTATGCCACGGTGTCAACGCCCGCACATCCGTGGCGGTCGTGGGCACCTTGTGCTCGCTGCTCCTGATCGGGTTCCTCGGCTCGGTCTTCCTCGACTGGGCCCACCTGACTGGCAACACTTCCGACGAGACCGGCCTCATCCACACCCTGTACCCCAACCTCGAGATCAAGGGCGTCCTCCTCGCAGGCATCATCATCGGCTCGCTCGGCGTCCTGGACGACGTCACGGTCACCCAGGTCGCGGCCGTGTGGGAACTGAAGGACGCCGAGCCCGGCGCGCACTGGCGGAAGCTCTACAGCGCCGGCATGCGGATCGGCTGTGACCACATCGCATCGGTCGTCAACGCCCTCGTGCTCGCGTACGCGGGCGCCGCCCTCCCACTGCTGCTGCTCTTCTCCATCGCCCGCAGTGGTGTCCTGAGAGTGGCGAGCAGTGAACGGGCACTGTCGCGGGACACGTGCCCTGTGCCATCACACTGCCCCATCACCTCGTTGTAGGGGAGCGCACATCCTCGTGCGGGAGCGCGCGTCGGTGATGGAGAAGCGGGAGACCTGTGAGACGTGGGAGCGTGAGGGGGAGAGTGAGACGGCGGCTGACAAGAGCACCGGGCATCCAGCCGACAACGCGGCCACGCCGGCCGGATCCGCGCTGCGCGGGGTGGTCGTCACATCGGTCTTCGGCGCGGTGGCGGCCACGACGGTGCGGGGGACGGCGACGCCGACGGCCAGGGCGAGAGGGCCGGCGGCCACGGCCGCCCACACCCCGATCCGGGCCATCGAGACCCGGCGGTGCGTTGCCCGCACCACGGCAGGTGCGGCCGCAGGGGAGCGCAGTTCTCGCGGGGTATCCGGAGATTCCGGCGATGGGCGGTTGCGGGTGAATGGCGGCATGCCGGGGCTCCCTGGAAAGAGGCGGTGGGGATGCCTCCAGAGAACCCGACGGACCTAACCACGAACGTAACCATGAAAGGGGGTCAGAAATCACGTTTCCGTAACGCCCCATGGTTGGTTGTCGACCAGGCGTGGTTAGTTGCCAGGAAGAAGCCTCTCCATGGCTGGTCAGGGGCTACTTGGCTTGCCCATCGGGCAGGTCTGCGTGCGCGCCGGGGGAGTGAGATCTGGAAAAGATTTTTGGAATTAACCATGGATCCGAGCGCGGTCGTCAGAGAACTAACCACGGATCGGATGGAAACTAACCACGAATCCACAAAAACTACCCATGGGATTCATGGAAGCTAACCATGGTTGACGAACTAACCACGGAGTCCGAAAGAACCAACACCGGGGTCTAGAGGTAACTGACCACGGCATCGGCCCAAGGAGCCACGGGCTGCATCGGCGCCTCCCACGGTGTGCAGACACGCGTGTCCCGTGCCACGCCGTAGGCGGCGCCATCCCGGGGTGCCATCGAACTTCGTGACCGGGGCGGTGGCCCGTGCGCGCCCCCGAGCCACTGCGCAGCG
The DNA here is from genome assembly GCF_056432645.1 of Streptomyces sp. NPDC045021. NCBI lineage: Bacteria > Bacillati > Actinomycetota > Actinomycetes > Kitasatosporales > Streptomycetaceae > Streptomyces > Streptomyces sp. NPDC045021. The sequence continues at coordinate 1,187,839 of NZ_JBWKIQ010000001.1, read as the reverse complement.
TCCGTTATGTTCCGCACGGCGCAACGGGCCTCTGCGCAACCGCCCTTTGCGCAGTGCCCGATTTGCTCCGCACTGCGCAATGCGCAGCCACTGCGCATTGCGCAATCGGCCCATGCGCACGGCGCGATGGCCGGCCTCGACGACGGCGTCACCAGGCTCGCCCACACCCGGCTCAAGGCCGCCCACGCCCGCATCGACACCGCACGGCGTCCCTCGCAGTACGAGTTCGACCTCACCCGCGGACTGACCGGCCTCGGCGCCTACCTCCTTCAACGCGACCCCGACGGCGACCTCGTCCGCCGGGTCCTGTCCTACCTGGTCCGGCTCACCGAGCCGGTGCCAGCCGCCGACGAGGCCGGGGCGGATGCACCAGGCTGGTGGACCCACGACAGTTCCGCCCACGTCCGCGATCCCGCCTTCGCCGCCGGCGAGGCCAACTTCGGTGTGGCGCATGGCTGTTCCGGACCTCTCGCATTCCTGGCCCTGGCCATGAGACGGAACGTCGTCGTCGAGGGACATGAGGCCGCCATCACCTGCATCAGCCGCTGGCTGGAGAACTGGGAACAGCAGGCTTCGGCGGGACCGTGGTGGCCCGAGCGGATCACCGTGAACGAACTCCCACCGGCCACCCCAGTCAGGACGGACCCCTGCGGGGTGCAGACGCTCATCACCGCCCAAGGCGACGCGCACGACAGCTCCCTCACCCAGTTGCCCGACTGGCCGGCCGCCTTCGAGGACGCCGGACGCACGCTCGCCGACCTGGCCCACCACGGGCAGCTCAGCCGGGGGCTGCGGGCCGTCCTCACCGACCATCTGCTGTTCACCTTCAACCGGCTCGGTATCTCCGCGACCCACCAGAACGTCCTGGCGACCGCTGCCACCCGCGTGATCTTCCACCGGGAACGCATACCCGGCGACCCCCACCGAAGCAGCCGAACCGACCCCGCCCACCCCACTACAGTCAGGCCAGTGACCATGCACTCCACCGACGCCCCGGCCCTCGACCCGCACGATCTGCGCGAGGCCCTCATCGCCAAGATCGACAGCATCGGGACCTTCCGCACCGACCGGGTCAGGGAAGCCTTCCGCGCCGTGCCCCGGCACGTCTTTCTGCCCGGCGTGGACCTGGCGACGGCCTATGCGCCCAAGCCCGTGGTGACCAAGCGAGCCGAGGACGGCACCGCTGTCTCCTCCGCCTCCAGCCCCAACATCGTCGCCAAGATGCTTGAGCAGCTCGACGTCCACCCGGGCCACCGCGTCCTGGAGATCGGTGCGGCCACCGGCATCAACGCCGCCCTCCTGGCGGAGCTCGTCGGCCCGACCGGCTCCGTGGTCACCATCGAACTCGACGAAGACCTCGCGGACGGCGCCCGTACCGGCCTGGCCGCCGCCGGATACGACCAGGTCGAGGTGATCTGCGGCGACGGCGCCCTCGGTGACCCCAGCAGCAAGATGTTCGACAGGATCATCGTCACCGCCGGGGCTTGGGACATCTCCGCCGCCTGGTGGCAGCAACTCTCCGTCGGCGGACGCATCGTCGTACCCCTGCGGCTGCACGGCAGCGGCCTGACCCGCTCGCTCGCCTTCGACCACACCGACGACGGCCTGATGCTCAGCACCAACGCCGCCGTGTGCGGGTTCGTGCCCATGCGGGGCGCCTCGGAGATGGGCGAACGACACGTCCGCCTCGCCGACGACGTCATCCTTAAGCTCGACGCCGACGACCTTCCCGACGAGCCCGCCCTTGCCCAGGCCCTCAGCCACCCCGCCCACGAGCAGTGGACCGACATCGAGGTCCGTCACGACGAACCGGCCGCTCACCTCGACCTTTGGCTCGCCACGATGAACAGCGGCCTCAGCTTCGGCCGGCTGTCCATCGGCTCCGCCGCCCGCGACCTCAACCTGGCCGACCCCGCTATCCGGTGGGCCGGAGCGGGCCTGTACGACGGTGGCACCCTCGTCTATCTGACCGCCCGCCCGGCCGGTGAGGACGCCAACGAACTCGGCCTCATCGCGCACGGCCCGAACAGCGGCAAGCTTGTCGGCCAGGTCACCGATCTCCTGCACCTTTGGAGCCGGAAACGACCCGCGCAGCCCGTCGTCTCTGCCTACCCCGCCGGTACACCCGCCGGCCAACTCGCCCCCGGTACCCGCATCACCCGGCCCGAGACCCAGCTGACCATCGGCTGGTGACCAAGCGCGAGGCAGCGGGACGGCCGAGCTTCGGTACATAAATGCTCGGTCGGTGAACGGGAGTTCTTACAGACACGGTGGCTTTTGGCTTCCGGCTGTTCGGGAGACTGCAACCACACTCGGCGGCCTGGTCGGGTCCGGGGATCTGTCGGGCGGTTGTGTACGCCTCGACCGCGAACCGGGCCAGCGCGGCCGAACCTTCGCACGTGATCGGCGGGGCGCACTGCGACTGCTGGCGGGAGATTTCCAGGACGGAGGCGCCGCGTCGGGCGCGCTCGATGTTGGTGTACTCCTGTTCCGGATCGACTTCGATCGTCTGCAATGCGGCTCCTCGGGCAGGTGAGCGTAAAGGCCGGCCTTCAGCCGTTCCGCTGTCGGTGGGTTGGTCCGCCGGTACGGGAGGGTTGCCGCCCACCCCGTTCCGACATGACTAACCACACTCCCTAAGTCGAGAGGGGTCCACTCCCAACACACGCGAACGGCAACATCTATTGCGACTTCCGTTGCGTCTTCTGTTGCGTCTTCTGTTGCGACATCTGTTGCATTGCTCCGGGCTGGGTCTCGTCGTTACCGCAGGTCAGCTGCCCATTTGCGAGGGGGTACTACGCTGACTTCCCCTCGGCTGTGCCCCCTTTTCTGTACCTGGTGTTGATGAGCGTTGATGGAGTGTGGGTGGGGCGGGTGGCGGCTGGCGGTCGGGTCATGGTCTGGCTGCGCTGGCTGAGGGTGGGCGTCGGCCGGTTGCCGCCGCGTCGGCAGGGGCGGCGACGCAGCACGGCAAAGGGCCCCGCACCGTGGGTGCGGGGCCCGTTGCTGGCCTGCTAGCGCCTGGGCAGCCAGACGGTCGCCACCGTCCTGGAGGACCTGCCGGATCCGCTTCCCGCCACCACCCGGCTCACGGACGCCGCCGGCCTGCTGAGCCTGTCCGACCTCGGGGTGCTGCCCGTGCTGGACTCCGGCGGCAATTGCCTGGGCACGCTCACCGCCCGCACCGTTGCCGAAGCCCTGGCCGAAGGAACGGGCGGTGAATCCGATGTCCCGTCCACCGCGGGCGAACTGGCCGAATTCCCTGGCCCCGTCACTGTCGACATGTTCCTGGCCACGGCCCTGCACGTGCTGGTGGCCGCTCCGGGCACCGGCCTGCCGGTCCTGGACCAGGACCACACCCAGTTGGTGGGATGGCTCACCCACCAAAGCGCCCTGCGCGCCCTGGGGCCACCGTCCCCGGCGTGAGGGAGCCAAGGGCCCGCTGCTCACCGGGTCCGCGGACCGTTCGGTGTCGCCCTGCTCATAGCGGTGTTGGTGTCCGGTCTCGCCGCCCGCTCCGTGCTGTCCACGTCTCTGCTGTTCCTGGTCGCCGGTGCCGCTGTGGGCGACGGTGCTCTGGGCCTGGTGCACATCGCCCCGGGAGGCGGCCGGGGCGGACGTGCGCCTCGGCGACGAAGACGCGGGGGTCGGGGTAGCTGTCGGCGATGGCGCGCCAGTTGCGGAAGATGTCGTGGACACCGTCGCGGTCCCAGTGCGGGTGGTTCTCCTGGTCCTCACTGGCGATGACGGAGAACTCTGTCAGGCCGAGGTTCGGGAGGGCCGGGTCCTTGGCCATGCCGTGGGCGACGTCGATGCGGAAGCCGTCGACTCCCAGGTCGAACCAGAAGCGCAGGACCGACTCGAACTCGGCTCGGACCTCGGGGATGCCCCTATGATCCGTCAAGCGCCTAGTGCTCTGGCCGGAAAGGTTTGCCTGGTTCGCGGCGGCCGGCGCGGTGCATCGCAAGGCGGAGGATCGTCCTCGTACCGGGCGTACTCGGACGACTCCGACAACGCAGCGAGGTGCCGTGCCGGGCGTCGCGAACCGGTGAACCTTTCCGGCCAGAGCACTAGGGAGGACGCTGCGGCCGCCGAGGGTCGGATGTGCCGGTAGAGCTCTCGTGCGACATAGCGTTTGAGGCAGCGGATAATCTCGCGCCTGAACATACCTTCGGCGGTGCGTCGTTGCAGGTAAGCCCGAGTGCGTTCGTCCCAACGAAGGCGGGACTGGACGATGCGGTAGAGAGCGGCGTTGGCCTGCCGATGGCCACCGCGGTTCAACCGTCGTCGCTGGGTCTTGCCGGAGGACTGCTCGACCGGCCTGACTCCGCACAGTGCTGCGAAGGATGCCTCGTCCGTGAGCCTATCGGGGTTGTCGCCCGCAGCGATGAGGAGGACCGCAGCACTGTCAGGGCCCACTCCCACCACGTCCAGGAGCTGCGGCCGACTGGACCGGACGGCCGTGGTAGTGCGCCGGGTCAGCTCTTTGATCTCCTGGGCGAGGTGCTGGATCCGGCGGGCAAGCAAGGACATCGTGAAGACAGCCTCGCCTCGGTCGTCGTCAAGTGCCGCGCAGGTGGCGATAAGAGCCGGGTTGGTCAGGCCGGTGAGCAGTTCGCGCAATTCCGGATCGACGACCAGAAGCACGGCCTTCAGCTGGTTCAGCGCCTGGGTGCGCGCCTTGACGGCCGATTCCTTGGCCAGCCGCAGGACCCGCATGTCCGCTGCGGGTCCGTCCGCGGTCTTCGGCGTGGTCGTCGCCCGTCCCGATAAGACGGCTCGTGCGGCCGCGTCCGCGTCGATGGCATCGGTCTTGCCGCGCTTGCGCCGAGTGGCGCGGTCAGGCTGATTGATCTCGACGACGTCGATGTTCTCTCGGCGCAAGACCCGGGTCAGGGCAACTCCGTAAGATCCGGTGCACTCGACGCCGGCGCGTCGGATGATGCCGAACGATCGTGCCCAGCAGATGAGCTGGCGGTAGCCGACGGCCGTGGTGGGGAACTCGCGGTGTGCGAGGGAGGCTCCCAAAGGGGTAATTGCTGCGGCGACGTGGATGTCCTTGTGGGTGTCGACCCCCAGGATCACGTCTTCGGCCAGGGCAGGATCGTGCTGCGTAGTGAGTGCGGGCTGGGGCATGCTGGTGACGGTCACAAGGCTCCTCGGACTCGGGCGGGTGGCCGACGCCGGTCCGGTGGGCGGTCAGAACTGTGATGGTGCTTTATGCAGCAAAGCCCCTATCGGGACACGCTCACCAGGCCTGCGGCAGCAATCGCCGCTGAGGACCGGAAGCCGACAGATCCTAAACAGGGCGCTTGCGGCCAGTTGTCCCACGGGTCAGGCTTCCGGTCCCCAGCGGCACACCATGATGCTCACAGTTGTCCCAGTTGAGGTCGGGCTGTTCGGGGGCGAAGAGGTGGAGGTACCACTGGACGTCCGGCGTGCGGGTCCAGGCGGGGCCGCCGAAGGCCGCGCGCCAGTCGTTGGGGGCTTGCTGCCGTCCTCCCCCCTCCCCTTGCGGAAGATGAACCACTCCCTTTCCGGGGATCTGGGCGCTGCCGCCAACGCCTGCTGGAACCAGGGGTGCTGGTCGGAGGTGTGGGGACGATGTCCAGGATCACCCGTAGGGCAGGGCAGGACGTTCATCCCGCTCGCCGTGGCGCCAGCCACCCTCCCGGGCGCGCACGGGCTCGCCCGAGGAGGTCAGGCGTCACGGGAGACGCGCCAGGCGCCGAGGCTGAGAAACACGATGAGGTATATCGCGAGGTCCAGGTAGGCCAGTCCGAGGGATGGCACGCGAAGTGCTGCCTTCCCCGCCGGTGCGTGTACCTGGCCGAGCACCTCCGCGGCGTTCGTGAGCAGCAGCCGGGAGGGCAGATACGACCAGCTCTCCAGGGCTCTGCCGACCGGGTAGAGGAGCCAGATCAAGCCGAACAGGGCCGCGACCGCTCCGGTGCTGTAGCGGATGATCGCGCCCAGTCCGAACCCGACCATCGCCACGACGAACAGGTAGAGGCCGGAGGAGGCCAGGGTTCGCAGCACGCCGGGGTCTGCGAGGCTCACATCCAGGTGCTTGCCCGACAGCATCAACTGGCCGAGGAAGAACGTCGCGAAGACCAACAGCTCCCCGAGGACCAGTGTGATGGCGCCGACGACGAGGGCCTTGGCCGCGAAGACGGTCCCGCGCCGCGGTACGGCGGTGAACGTCGCACGGATCATTCCCGTCCCGTACTCCGTGCTGATCGCGAGCACTCCGAGCACCCCGAAGGCGAGCTCGCCGAGCTGGAATCCGGCCAGGGAGTCGCCTACCGCGTCGAAGGAGGCTCGCTCCTGGGCGGTCATCGTGGCCCAGTTGCTCGCGACGGAGGAGGTGTCGACCATTCCCAGGACGACGGCGAAGAGGATCGCCCCGAGCATTGCAAGATAGGTCGAGCGGACCGAGCGCAGCTTGATCCATTCGGAGACGATGACGCCTGGCGGGATGGTGATCGCGGTCATCGGCGGTCGTGCCTTCCGTTGTCGGTGGTGGGGGTGGCCGCCCGGTACTCGACGGCGTCCTCGGTGAGCTTCATGTAGGCCTGTTCCAGCGAGGCCTGCCGTTGGGCCAACTCGTACACGGCGACCCCGTTCGCGGCGGCGAGCTGGCTGATGCTCTCGGGGGTGAGGCCGGTGACGGCGAGTCCGCCGTCGGGCTCGGGAACGACGCTGGCGCCCTTGGCCGTGAGCAGTTCGGCGAGATGGCCGCTCTGCGGGGACCGGACGAGCACGTCGTTGAGCGCGCTGGACTGGATGAAGTCGGCCATACCGGTGTCGGCGATCAGGCGACCACGGCCGATGACGATCAGATGGTCGGCGGTGAGCGCCATCTCGCTCATCAGGTGGCTGGAGACCAAGACCGTGCGGCCTTCGGCGGCCAGCGACTTCATCAGCCCGCGGATCCAGTGGATTGCCTCGGGGTCCAGCCCGTTGACCGGCTCGTCGAACATCAGGATCTCCGGGTCGCCCAGCAGCGCCGCGGCGATTCCCAGCCGCTGCTTCATGCCGAGCGAGAACCCGCGGATCCGTTTGCTGGCGACGCTCTGCATGCCGGTCCGTTCGAGAACCTCGCTGACACGGCTGCGCGGGAGGTCGTTGGTCACTGCGAGGCTTTCCAGGTGGCTCCTCGCGCTTCGGCCGCCGTGGACCGCGCCCGCGTCCAGCAGCGCCCCCACCACGCGCAGCGGCTTACGCAGGGATCGGTACGGCCGGCCGTTCACCAGGGCCCGCCCCTCGGCCGGGGTGTCCAGGCCCAGGATCATCCGCATGGTGGTCGACTTGCCGGCGCCGTTGGGGCCGAGGAAGCCGGTGACCCGCCCCGGAAGGACCTCGAAGGACAGGTGGTCGACGACCAGGGCCGATCCGTACCGTTTGGTGAGTTCTGCAGCTTTGATCATCGGTTCTCCTCGATCGGGGGAGTGGGCTTCGGCGCGCTGCAGGGCGGGACCGGCTTGCCGAGGGCGAGCGTGAAGGCGTTCTGGAGAAGCGGGTGGGGAGGGGCCGCCTGGTTCACGGTGCCGGTGATGGAGATCCGGCGGGTCGGCGAGTACATCTGGAACGCCCCCCAGGCGCCGTTGTGGAACCAGAACCTCTCCCCGCCGGCCCCGGTGCCTGTCTGGATGCCGAGCCCATAGGTCCCGCCGCTCTGCGGGGTGGTGGTCAGCATGGTGCGCAGGGTCGTGGGGTGCCGGAACACCGTGCCGCCGAACAGGCCGCGCATGAACGTGGTCAGGTCGGCGCTGGTGGAGACGAGGCCGCCGCCGCCGAAGGTGTCGAAGGTGGGGTTGAAGGAGCGGGTGTCCACGGTCCCCCAGTAGGGGTGCGACAGGGGGCCGCCGCGCGCCTTCTCCCAGTGCTCCAGATAGGTGTCCGTCATCCGCAGTGGATCGAGTATCAGGGAGCGGTAGGCGTGCGCGAGCGGCTTGCCGGTGACCCTTTCGATGATGAATCCGGCCAGGACGTATCCGGTGTCGGAGTAGTGGTAACCCGCGCCGGGCCGGGAGTACGGCGTGCCGTTGGTGATCGCCCACTCGACGAGTTCGCGCGGAGTCCAGGTCTTGTGCGGGTGGGCGAGCACGTCGTCCTGCCACCGGGGGTCGGTGGCGTAGTCGTACAGGCCCGCGGTGTGGTTCAGCAGCTGCCGGACGGTGATCCGCGAGCCGTAGGAGACTGCGTTCGCCACGTTGACGCGACTCACCAGGCCCGCGTCGAGGTACTTCCCGATCGGGTCGTCGAGTCGCAGCTCGTGCTGTTCGACGAGCTTGAGGACCACGGCGGCGGTGAACGTCTTGGTCAGGCTCGCGATACGGAAGGTGTCGGTCGCACGGAGATTCCGGCCGCCCGACGTGAACTTTCCGCTCGCGCCGTTGAAGTGCCTACGCGGCCCGGTGACGTCGAGGATCGCGCCGGGGACCGGTGGCTGGACGGCGGCATCGACGACGCACTGGAACCCGTGCCGCGGCGGCGTGGACGCGGCCGCTCCGGCCACCGTCGTGACACTGACACAGAGCGCGGCCCCGACGGCGACCACCGTTCTTGCGGACAGGCGCATCCGATACTCCCCTTTCGCGGTATTGGCGGCACTCTTCTCCACGACCTTCGTCCGGGAAGCGCGCCGTGCCCTCAGGCTGCCGGGCGTGCGGGGTCGCAGTCGTCTGCCCACAGGGCACTTTCAGCGCTCTCCCCAGAGGCCATGCGGCCGTGATCGGGAGCGGTCGTATGCCTGCGGGCATAGGCCGCCGGGCCGACGAATGACCCGGCGGACGCCGTTACCGTGGGCGTATGCACCTTGAGCCGCGCCCCCCGCTGATCAAACGGCTGCGCCCCAGCCACTGGCTGGCGCTGGACTACCTGGCCGCCGCCTTGTACGCCCTGTTCGCCCTGGCCATGCTGACTCACCACCAGAGCGCGGCCCGTCTGCCGCTGGCCCTGGCCGGGACCGGGCTCGTCGCCCTGCCGGTCGCGCTCCGGCGGCGCCACCCGCTCGCCGCGTACGGGGCGCTGCTGACGGCGCTGCTGGCGACTCCGGTGACGGAGGGGATGGGTGTGATGGCGATGTCCCCCCTGGCCTACGTCCTCTACCTGGTGGCGGTCGCTTGCTGCCGGCGTGCCGCGCTCGCCGCGCTCGCCGTCTCCCTGGCCGTACTGCCGGCGGTGATGCTCCCGGTCCACCCGGGCGCGGTCGTCCCCTTCGCGCTCGCCTTCATCACCGCCTGGACGGCCGGGTACGCGGTCGGCCAGCACCGCAGGTACGGAGAGGAACTCCTGCGGCACCGTTCCCGGCTCGCCGAGGCCGAACTGGACAAGGCCCGACGAGGCGTCGTCGAGGAGCGGATGCGGATCGCCCGCGAGCTCCATGACGTGGTCGCCCACAGCATGAGCGTGATCACCGTCCAGGCCGGGTTCGGCCATCTGGTCATCGACGACAAGCCCGCCGAGGCCCGCGCCGCATTGAGCGCCATCGAGACCACCGGCCGGGAAACCCTCGCGGAGATGCGGCGGCTGCTCGGAGTGCTCCGCGCGGAGGATCCCTGCCGTACGGCAGGGATTCCCGCGCTCGCCCCCGCCCCCCGGCTCGCCGACCTGGACCGGCTCCTCGCACAGACCGCCAAAGCGGGTGTGCGAGTCGATCTAACGATCACCGGCAGCCCCCGCAATCTGCCCGCCGGGATCGACCTGTCGGCCTACCGGATCGTGCAGGAGGCACTCACCAACGTCGTGAAGCACGCCGGCACTACCGCCGCCCGCACCACCATCGACTATCGGGAGGACGAACTCGCCATCGAGATCACCGACCACGGCCAGGGCTGTCCGGCCGGCTACGGCCACTCTTTCGGTCATGGCCTCATCGGCATGCAGGAGCGGGTGCACCTCTACGGCGGCCGGTTCCAGGCCGCGCCACTGCCAGAGCGCGGTTTCCAGGTCACCGCCCTGCTGCCCCTCACCGCGAGCGCGGAGAGCGCCGCATGACCATCCGGGTGGTGGTCGCCGATGACCAGACCCTCGTCCGGGCCGGCCTGTGCGGCATCGTCGAGACAGCACCCGACCTGACGGTGGTCGGCGAGGCCGGTACCGGCATCCAAGCAGTCGAACTGGCCCGCCGACAACGGCCCGACGTCGTCCTCATGGACGTCCGGATGCCCGACATGGACGGTCTCGAGGCGACCCGCCTGATCACCGCCGGTTCACCCGGACCAAGTGACGTACGGGTGCTCATGCTCACCACCTTCGACCTGGACGAGTATGTCTACGGAGCGCTGCGCCGCGGGGCCAGCGGTTTCCTGCTCAAGGACACCCCACCGCTGGAACTGCTCTCCGCCATCCGGGTCATCGCCGCCGGCGACGCGCTACTCGCCCCCGGCATCACCCGCCGGCTGATCGGGGAGTTCGCCGCCCGGCCCGCCACCTCGCCACCGCCGGGAGCCGACCTGCTGAAGGCGATCACCAAACGCGAGCGCGAAGTTCTCATCCTGGTCGCGGAAGGCCTCTCGAACACCGAGATCGCCGAGCGGCTGCACATCGGGCCCGGGACCGCCAAGTCGCACGTAGGCCATCTGCTGACCAAACTCGACGCCCGCGACCGGGTCCAGCTCGTGATCCTCGCCTACCGCACCGGCCTGGTCACCGCCGCCTGACCAACGGCCCCCGCGTGGAGGGCAGCAGCCGATGGCCTCTTCCACGACCAGCCCGGGCACCGATCCCCAGCAGCCAGACGTCCTGGGCGAAGGCAAAGTCCTGCTGGCCTGGGCCGGCTGCCCGTCCTGATTCTGCCGGCGAAGTTCGTGACCGACGCCATGGCCGACATCCCTGACAGCTTGCCGCCCGACCTCGCCTGATCAGGCTGCTTGGCCAGCCGCACGGACGCCACCGGCGATGGTGCTGCCGGAGGCCGGACGGAACGGGCGCCGGGGTGGTGCAGGCGCCCCGAAGCTGGCCGGACGTTCCTTCGGCGAGGAGGATGCGTGCATGGAACTCATCATCTTTCTGACGCTGCCGGGATTGGCGATTCTGCTGACGCTGGTCGCCTTCGTGGATCAGGTCATGCTGCGTTTGGGGCGCGCCGGGGCACTGCCGTGGCGCGGGGTCGGGCGCGAGGGCCAGGTGTCGGCGACCGGGTTCGAACAGCTGCACGCGACCTTCTCGGCCGGCAAGGAAGCCGAGATGGAGCAGCGCAAGACGACACTCATGCTGCGGGACGACGAGGGGGACGGTGCGCCGCCCCGGAGCCGGGTGGACCTGGACGCGGGGACGGCGCTCGTACGCCTCAGCCCACACGGACCGACCGGCGCCTGACGCGGCGCCCGGCGAGCCGCTCGCGGCGCGCCACGCCCGCTTGGACGAGAGTGACGCCGGTCCGGGTGGTGCGAGAATTGGGCAGGCCCGAGGGCCCGGGTGACCTCTGGGTGGGGATGCTGACCGCCAACACCATGACGATCAGCCGCGTTGTGCCTCCAGAGATGCCGGCTGTCCGCTTCTGCGGGAACTGTGCGACATCCCGTGACTCCAGCGACGGCCTGAGCGGTCGCCGGCGCTGCCAGTGGCGCTCGCGCCACTCATGGCCGTTCACCGCGAGGCGCCGACGCACAGGTCGGCCTGGGGTTGGTGGGGTCTGTACACCGAGAACCCGGGCCCTCCGACGGCGAGCGCGGCATTGTCCGGACCCACGTCGGTCACGCCTGACGATCAGCCAGGCTGGACGTGCGCTCCAGGTCGGCAGCGCGCAGGTTGGAACCGAGATGAGACCCGCCCGGTACGAGTGAACGCTTCGCAGGTGAAGGCACGGGGCCTTTTCCACGGTCGCCGGAGGCCTGCTATGAGGTGGAGCATGCCGCTCAGCGACACCTTGACTCGGGATTTTCACCGATGCCGCTGTTGGACTTGGGCAAGATCACTGCCGACCTGTCCCAACTGACCGGCATACTTCTGGTCGCGAGGGACCAGTCGTAGGTCACTCGCAACTGGCGGGTCATGGCTCTCAGATAGCGGTCGGTGCTCATACGCTCGTACGGGTCGCAGGACAGGCGCCCGAAGAGGCCAGGTATCCCGGCGGTAGTGCGCTGGAACTCCTTGGCGAGCTCGCTGACCCTGCGACGGATCTCTTCGATCACCTCGTGGCGGGGGCGACGACTTTCGGTCTCGAGGACGAGCACCAGGTTGTGCGTGTCGCCTCGGGTCTCCTCGTGCTCGACAGAGTGCACGTCGTTGCAGTGGACGAGAATGTCGATCTGCAGCTCGCTCAGTCGGCGCAGCGCCGGATCGGCCAGCACCCGTTCCGGCACCTCGTATCGACCGGTCCGTTCCGTGGCGTCGAGGTACACGTACGTCGCCCTCGGGAGGGCGGTCATGGCGCGGGGCCGCCCCATCGGAACGGCCCCGCGCTGCACTGCAACTGACGGCCGGTCAGGCCATTGGGTCAGGACTGGTCGCGGAAGCTCCGGTTGACCGCCGACACGACTGCCTTGAGAGAGGCGGTGACGATGCTGGAGTCCAGGCCCACACCCCAGAAAGTGCGCCCGTCGATCGAGGCCTCCACGTACGCGGCGGCGCGGGCGTCGCCGCCCGTGGACATCGCATGCTCCTGGAAGTCCCCGACCCGTACGTCGATGTCGAGCTCGCCGAGCGCCGACACGAAGGCGTCGATGGGGCCGTTGCCGATCCCGTCCATGGTCCGCTTCTCGTCGTCGAGCAGCACCTCCACCGAGAACGAGTTCTTTTCGTCGATGACGGTGGCCGACTGGTGGGACACCAGGGACATCCGGCCCCACGGCGTGATCTCCCCGTCCTGGCCGACGATCCCCGCCTCCGGGGCGTCGACGGGCAGGTACTCCTCGACGAACGCCTCCCACATCCGTGCCGGGGAGACCTCGCCCCCCTGATCGTCGGTGCGGTTCTGGACGGCCTGCGAGAACTCGATCTGGAGGCCGCGCGGCAGGTTCAGCTTGTGCTCGGACTTCATGATGTGGGCGATGCCGCCCTTGCCGGACTGAGAGTTGACCCGGATCACGGCCTCGTAGGAGCGGCCGACGTCCTTGGGGTCGATTGGCAGGTACGGAACAGCCCAGGTGAAGGCCTCCACCGGGGTGTCGGCGGCGGCCGCCGAGCGCTCCAGAGCCTCCAGGCCCTTCTTGATGGCGTCCTGGTGCGAGCCGGAGAAGGCCGTGTAGACCATGTCGCCGCCGTACGGGTGGCGCGGGTGCACCGGCAACTGGTTGCAGAACTCGACCGTGCGGCGGATGCCGTCGATGTCCGAGAAGTCGATCATCGGGTCGACGCCCTGGCTGAAGAGGTTCATGCCCAGGGTGACCAGACACACGTTGCCCGTGCGCTCGCCGTTGCCGAACAGGCAGCCCTCGATGCGGTCGGCGCCGGCCAGATAACCCAACTCGGCGGCTGCCACGGCGGTACCCCGGTTGTTGTGCGGGTGGACGGACAACACGACTGCGTCGCGCCGGTCCAGGTGGCGGTGCATCCACTCGATCGAGTCCGCGTACACGTTGGGGGTAGCCATCTCGACCGTGGCGGGCAGGTTGACGATGACCTTGCGGTCCGCGCTCGGCTGCCAGACATCGATGACCGCGTTGCAGATCTCGGCGGCGTAATCCAGCTCAGTGCCGGTGTAGGACTCGGGGGAATACTGGAAGCCGATGCCGGTGTCCGTCATGCGCTCGGCGAAATCGGCGCACAGCTGCGCGCCGTTCACCGCCAGCCCGGTGATCTGCTCGCGCTCCATGCCGAACACCACGCGCCGCTGGAGCGTCGAGGTGGAGTTGTAGAGGTGGATGATGGCGTGGTCTGGCGCCGCGCACCGCTTCGAACGTGCGCTCGATGAGGTGGCGGAGGGTCGGTACGAGCACCTGAATGGCGTCGTCCGGGATCCGGTCCTCGTCGATGAGCTGACGGACGAATTCGAAGTCGGTCTGACTGGCCGACGGGAAGCCGACCTCGATCTCCTTGTAGCCCATGGCGACGACGAGATCGAACATGCGCAGCTTCCGGTCGGCTCCCATCGGGTCGATGAGGGCCTGGTTGCCGTCCCGCAGGTCGACCGCGCACCACTGCGGCGCCTTGGTGATGGTCTTGCCGGGCCAGGTGCGGTCGGTCAACTGGACGCCCTGGAAGGGCAGGTATCGCCCGTAGGGCATCCCGGATGGCACCTGGAGCGGGAAGTCGGGGTAATTGCTGGTCGGCTGAACGGAGAACTGCGTGTTCATTCGTAACCGTTCCTCGGTGGTTTCGTCGCGGCGGCGGGCCGACTGTGTGGCGCCTGGCCGAACTCCGCGACGAGGAGGTCGAGCCCTAGAGGCCCTCGTCGCGGCAGATAAGGAGGAGGTCGGTGCGGTGTATGTCGCGCATAGTGATCCATCCTTACGGCCTAGTATCCTGGGACCGCTGAGCTGATGGACTGTCAACTCGTTGACTGGGCAAGGTAGGTGACGTGTTCGAAGATTCGAGGGCGGTAGCGTGGGACGGCACGGCGGATGGCCGCGGCCGGCGCGGTCGATGTCCGCGCATCGCCGCGATGGTCAGTGCCCCGGCCAGCAATCCCCAGAACGCCGAGCCGACGCCGAGCAGCGTCACACCGGACGCGGTGGCCAGGAAGGTGATGACGGCAGCCTCCCGGAAACCCTCGTCCGAGAGTGCGGAGGAAAGCGAGTTGCCGATGGCGCCGAGCAGCCCGACCCCGGCGATGCCGAGGATCAGGGCGGTGGGCAACGCGGCCAGTAGTGAGCCGACGGTCCCGCCGAAGACGCCCACGCACAGGTAGAACAGCCCGGCCCAGACTCCGGCCAGGTAGCGTCGGTCGCGGTCCTCGTGTGCTTCACGTCCCGTGCAGATGGCCGCTGTGATGGCCGCGAGGTTCAGGCCGAAGCAACCGAAGGGCGCGAGCAGCACGTTGGCGGCCCCGGTGCACGTGATCAGGGGCGACACCGGCACTCTTTCGTAACCGTCGCCCCGCAGGACCGCGACACCCGGCAGGTTCTGCGAGGCCATCGTCACCACGAACAGCGGCAGCGCGACGCTGACGGTCACCTGCCAGGAGAACGTCGGAGCCGTGAAGACCGGTTCGGCGAACGCGAAATGGATTTTGCCGGGCTGCAACGAGCCCTGCGCCGCCGCGACCGCGACCCCCACCGCGAGCGCCCCGAAGATCGCGTACCTAGGCAGCAGCCGTCGGCCCGTCAGGTAGACCGCGAAGATGGAGAACACGACGGCGAAGTGACCGTCCATGCTGCTGAACAGCCCCGTACCGAACCGGACGAGCACCCCTGCCAGCAGCCCCGCGGCCAACGGCACCGGTATCCGGCCCATAACCCGCTCGAACCAACCCGTCAGTCCACTGAGCAGAATCAGCACGGCCGAGACGAGGAAGGCTCCGATGGCCTGCGGCATCGTCACCCCGTCGAGCCCGGACGCGAGCAGGGCGGCACCCGGAGTGGACCAGGCTGTGACCACCGGCGCCCGGTAGCGCAGGGAGAGCCCGATGCAGGTCACTCCCATGCCGACACCGAGGGCCAGCATCCAGGAGGCGAGTTCGCGCGGGCCCGCTCCCGCTGCCTTGGCCGCGGTGAAGACGATCGCGGCGGAGCTGACGACTCCCACCAGCACCGCGATCAGGCCGGCGGCAACGGCGGAGGCCGGTGCGACCCGGCGTAACGTCCGATTGATGTCACTCACCGGGCCGGTCCTCACCGGAAGCGCCTGCCCGGGAAACCCGTATCTCGGAATGCGAGAGCGGGGCGCCCACGGTTGGGTAGCGCACGATCAGGACGGCCTCGACGTCTCCGGACGGCGCGCAGTACACATGGGGGACGTCGGCGGCCCAGTGGGCGTGTTCGCCGGCGCTCACCAGGCGGGGTGACGAGGCGTCGCCAACGCGCGCGGTGCCCGCCAGAACGACCAGGTGCTCCTCGGTGCCGGCAGCGTGGGCGGCGGACTCCTGGATCGCACCGGCGCGGATCCGCACCCGGTACACCTCGCTGGTTGCGGCCGGGTGCTCGAAGCGCTCGGTGAGGACCGCGTCCACGGCGCTGCCCGAGATGCAGGCTCCTGCTCCGGTACCCGTCAAGATGGAGCTGAGCGGGATGTGGAGCGCGGTCGTGAGCGCGTACAGGGTTTCCAGCGTGGGGTTGCGTTGGCCGCTCTCCAGCTCCGAGAGAGTGCCTTTGCCGACCTTTGACCGCCGGGCCAGTTCGGACAGCGACAGTCCCCGCTCGTTCCGCAGCTCCCTGATGCGGTGACCCACCTGGTCAGCCAGTTCCACGAATGCCCTCCCGCCTCTCGGTCTCGTTGACGACGGTGCCCACGAGACCTATCGTTCCATATTCAGAACGTTCCGTTTGCAGAACATGAACACTGATGCGTACATCCACCGGCTCCTAGGCACGAGATCACGCGGCCCGGAACCGCAGGCACTCGCCGAGCCGGCCCGAGAACCAAGGAAATGGCATGACGTCGCCGAACGGACCCTAAGCGCTTGGTTCAGCACGACGCTCCACACGTGCGCTCGAGAGTGGCGGCTACCGGCTGCCACCTGGTCGGAGTCGAGGGCGACCTTCCCGGTTCACCTGCCCGGCCCGGTCGACTGTGGCAGCGTGCTGCTCACCGCGAACAGGTGACGTTGGCGCCTGGTTCGTCCCCGGTCGTCCGGGCATGATTCCACCATGCCCGGCAGGGCGTTCAAGGAATCCGGTTCATCCCCGCGCCCCCGGGGCGGACGCCCTGCTGCCCACCTCCACGAACCCGATGGGCAGCTCATTCCCGGTCGTCCGGACCGGACTTCGCCGACTACCTGCGCAGCGGGCCGCGTGGGGGTAGGCCAGTGCATCGTGTCCGATACGGTCGGCCGGATCGCAGCGTACTGCGTCGGGCCCCGGGGCTATCGGAGGCTGACCAGTGCTGTTTCCCACTGGGCGTTGCTCGTGCCGGTGAGGCTGCAATCGTCAGAGTGGGCGGCGCGGCGGAAGGCGACGGTCAGCCGGTAGGAGGACAGTTGGAGCTCGGGTAGCCGCTGCCAGCCGGAGGTCAGCCGGGGCGCGGGGCCGCTGTTGCTTCCCACCGCGGCGAAGACAAGGTCTCCGGGCGTGCAGCCGTTGCTGATGCCTACGGTGATGGGGCGGCTGCTGTGGTTGTCGTACGGGCCGAAGCCTGCGGCTTGGCCTCGGGCCGCCGTGATGGCGTGGAATTCCTCGACGGCCACGAGGTATTTGCTTGCTTGCGGCCACGTGATGTGGAAGCCGTCGCCCGGTCGAACGGGTTTGCCTCCGAACGAGGCGAAGACCAGGGTGCGGTGACGGTACGCGTCGGTGACATCGGCGACCATCGCATAGCGGTTGCCTCGGGAGTCGGTGACGGCGACCGTGCCCGGGGTGGTGCTGGTGAGCATCAGCGCCACCACCACCGCATCGCCTGACTGTACGGGCCTGTCCACCCGCAGCGTTGTGCCCGTGGAGGAGATGATCTGGGCATCGGCGGCGACCCGGGCGACATAGCCCGATTCCGCGGAGGGCCGGGACACGGTGCCGCCAGGGCCGGGCCACAGAGCTGTGGCCAACGCTGTCAGACAGACGGCCACCCTTGTCGCCACGAAGACGGCCGCAGCTCGAGCCGTCCGGATGGAGGCAACCGGAGGCGGAGTGAGTGGACCCCGCGCTCGAGCTTCTCCCTCCGGCGAGGAGAGACCTGGCGGCTCGCTCTGGGCGGCTGACCCGCCAGGAACAACGGGCGTTGGCCCATAAGCGGTGCGTTCGACGGATGGGAGCGGGCCCCCAGCAGGCTCTGGGACGGACTGCGGTGCTACGTGACCGGCCAGGCGCATCAGTTCTTCATAGCCGATGCTGTCCAGCCGGAGCGCCTCGGCGAGCAGTTGGACCGACTCGCGGCGCGGCCTGGCGACCTTGCCGCGTTCCAGGTCGCCGATCGCCCGCACACTCAGCCCGGAACAATCGGCGAGCTGCTCCTGCGTCAGTCGTGCCTCAGTGCGCCGGGCATGTAAAGCCGCCCCGAACCCGTCCGCTTCCACCCTTGCCCCCCGGCATGGTCCCCACCCTGCATCAGCCGCGTACACCCTACCGGGCGCGCCCGGGAAACTGCCGATCCTTCTGCCGATTGAACTTCTGCCTGGTCAACGCCTGTCGCTTCATCAATGATCTGGCTGGCGCTGCAGAACCGCCGCCCCGCAAAACGAGGGGCGAAAGCAACGTCTCCGTCTCACTGGAAGCGATTCCCGCAAGATCTGAATCGACGGGTGGCCCCGGGGAGGCCGGGGCATCGAAGGAGGAAAGATGAAGATCGACTTCAAGTCCGCTGCGGTTGCCGGCGCACTGGCGCTGGCGACCGCAGCCACCACCACAATCGTGACAGCTTCACCGGCCCTCGCCAGCTACGGCTGCACCGGTGGCGACGGCTGCAACCACCAGACCGGCATCGCCTTCGACGACAGCCAGTACCTTGCCAACAAGAGTTGGTGGGGGCCGTTCACAGTCTTGAAGATGCAGACGGACGGCAACTTCGTCCTGTACTGCCAGGGCCAGGGCTCAAGTCGCGCGGTCTGGGCTTCAGGCATCAACGTCAACCCGCTCGCTGCCAAGGTGATCTTCCAGAGAAGCGGCAACATCTCCACCTGGCAGTACCACTACACCAACTACAACTACCCGGTGTGGGATGCGACATGGATCACCAAGACCGACTACCAGGGTTCCTGGCAGGCCGTCGTGCAGGCCGACGGAAATTTCGTCATCTACAACAACAACCGTGACCCGATTTGGTCATCCAACACCTACCACGCCTGCCCGGGAACTGGGGGTTACTGGGGGTGAGGACAGGGCTTGACTCCGGATCGTCGACACCGGTTGCCTTGCGGCCTTCGCCAGAGCAGCTGAACTTTTGTTCGTACGGCCCCCGGGATCAATCGAACCGTGGTCATCGGTGAGATTGATCATGGTCCCCAAGGCATCCTCTTCGGCTGTCGATCTTCAAAAACCCAACGTATGTTGAAGATCGCCGGGCGGGCCGCCGGGAGGGTCCCAGAGCCTTCAAGGACTCCTTCAAAAACGAGGGTGGTTCAACAACCCCCGACCACCGTCTTCTGACAGGATTCCGGGCGCGAGCACGCCACTTGAAGACACGCAGTTCGAACTCCTGATCGCCGAGCTCGCCGTCCTTACCGAGATCCGCATCGGATACGCACGGGTGTCCACCGGGGACAAAAGCTCGACCGCCAGCTCGACGCCCTCGCCGCGCGGTCGGCTGCCGCCGGATCTTCGCCGGATGGTGGAGCGCGGTCGGTCGCCCCCTCGACGAGGAGGCGCCAGCCACGGCACGGCACGCTGGCGCACGGGGGAGCTGACCACTTCCGGGTTTTCAGAAAGGGGTCGGCTGACGCCTGGAGCGCTTCACTGATCGCCGCGCACGGAAACATCACGCGGCGACCTGATCGAAGGGATGAACCACATGCGAATGAAGAGGATGGCCAGCACCCTTGCCGCCGCGACCCTGGCCCTGGCCGGGCTCGGGATCGCGACGGCCCCGGCGGCGAACGCCACCACCCGCGTCAGCTGTAGTTACGCCGGACACATGGCCGTGCTGGGCGGGGTGCAGTGCTTCGGCTCTACCTGGGATTACAACTGGATAGAGGTCGACGGCTGGGGCCAGCTCTGCCCCAAGAACGGCGGCACCGTCCAGATCCAATTCAGCGGCAACAACTACGTCAACAACTACTGGGACAGGTGTTCGCCCTGGGGAAACATCTACCAATTCAACGTCGTCTAAAGGCGCAAACCTGGCCGCCGTCCATGTCGACTGGTGTGTTTCCTCGCCCCGGCCAGCTCTAGCCGGACCGGGGACGTCGAGCCTTGCGGAATGATGTGGCCCAGTGGCCTGTTCCGGTCCCGTAGGCGCGGAACCGGCCACCCGCGACCGGCGGACCCCCGCTCGGGGGTCCGCCGGTCGCGGCGGTTTGCGTTACGTAACGGCCCCGGGGACGGCCCACCTGACCGCCCGTTGTGGCGGAGGCATAGTTGCCCGAGTAGTGCTTCATGCCGTGCACCGAGCGAACCCGGCGCCACGGCTCCGATTCGTCGAAGTCCATCAATCGAAGTCGCGTGCAAGGGAGTTGACGAGTCGATCCGTCCACGTCCCGGATCGACGCCGTGGGGCTCGTGTGCCTGGTCCGGCCCGTTCTTGCCGGGCGAAGCCCCCATGACCGCCAGCTCGCCGACCTCGTCGGCGAACTCACGCTGAAGTCACCGGAGTTCTCCACGTGGTGGAACGATCACAGGGTGCTGCGCCGGACCCACGGCGCCAAGCACTACCATCACCCCCTGGTCGGCGAGCTGCACTTCTCCTACGAGTCCTTCCAAGTGCCTGGTGACACGGACCAGACGCTGTGCGTCTACAACGTCGAACCCGCCTCCGACACCATCCGAGCCCTGCAGCTCCTCACCGGCTGGACAGCCCCACAGCCGACGGGGACGCCGGAACGAGGTGCGTAGAGGGCCGGGCCGCTACAGCTCGCGGTTCCGGCCGAGCTCAGCTCCTCGCCTCCCTGCTGACAGGACGGCAGTGACGCCGCTCCCGACGGCCATCGCCAGCGCGTCCACGACGAGCGAGGCGCGATGGTGGTCGGCCATCGAGTAGCCGACGACCTTGAGAGGCTTTCCAGCGCGCCGGCAGAAGTCGCAGGGGCGGAACAACCGAGAACACCACAGTGTTCATCATCACCAAAGTCATCACCATTCCAGCTTCCGCACCGCCGCGAAGTGGGGACTTGGGGGCGTGGCGGTCGGAGCCGCCGGTGCCGCGTGCTTCTTCGGCGGTTGCGAAATCGTCGCGGCGGGGTTGGGATTGGGTGCTCTGGGATCCTGGGCCTTCTCGTGGTGACCTGACCCCCGGCCGTTCGCGACAGATGCGGAAGTGAACCAGTATGGCCAAATACAGATGGCGCACAAGGGCGAGAGGCGTCCTCCCCTTCACATTCGGACGGCTCTTCCCTAAGGGCTCGAAGGACTGCGGTGCGCATGAGTGGTATCGGCACGACGAGTTCGAGTACCTGTGCTATCACTGCGCCGTGGGCGTGAGGCCAGCCACCAAGGCAGACGGGCACGCGCCGATCCCCGATTCTCCGGACCGTCTGTGACACGCGAGAAAACCAGTCTGTCCTCTGTCTTGGTGAGATGACGGGCAGGCGCTAGTTGCAATGTCGCAACCGGGGCGACGGACATCCACAAAGGCTGTCCGCCGCCCCGGTTTCATCTCATGGGCGAGCCGGCTGGAGCGGGTTAGGGTCCAGCGGCCCCATATACCCGCGGGTAGATCCCGGCGGGGCGCCGGCGAAGCGCTGGCATTTGAAGCAGTCCTTTCGGGGCTCGGCGTTCTCCCGGTCCTTCGAGACGGTGCAACGCCCACTCGTACGAAGAGCGTCCCGACGTGCCCGTGCAGGAATTCAGTCGGAGCCCGGTGGCGGCGATGGCGGTGCCGACGTCGCCGCGGTGACGGCCCGTTGAACCCAGGTGCCCTCGTCAGCGCGAGGCGGGGCACTGTTCCTCCCGCCCACCGCCGCACCCGGCATATCCGGTGTAGGAACAACAGAGATGGCAGCCCATGACCGTGCGTAACGTCAGGTTCAAGCTGGCTTTTTCCCAGATCAACTGTAGGGGCTGCACCATCAAGCGCATCCGGGGCATCGCGTGCGCCGACTGCGGCAGACAACCCGAGCCGTGGGAAGTGAACACGGCCAGTCTCGCGCGTCGGCAGGCTGCTGTGAGGACGCAGGCGATGCTGTCACGGCAGGTCGTCCCAGCCTTGGAATGCACCGACGCCGTCGAGTTCCTGCATGCCGACACCTTTGCGCGCCTCGACGCTTGGAGGGACCGCTTCCTCGAAGCAGCGGCGGCGGCAGCTGAAGGAAGCGCGCAGGGGGCGCGAGACCTTGAGAAGAGCGTGTCGGACTTCATCGAACTGCGTGCCATGGTGCTCGGCGCTGACGAAAGGCGCTGCGCCGTGGCCAGGTTCTCCTCAGGGGTACCTGTGGCGGCTTCGTGCTCGCGGAAGTCGAGGGCATCCGCATCCTGGAGGGCGGTCGGGGTATCGGGTCCACCGTGGACCGGAAGAGGGAAGGCCGTTCGCAGACCTTCCACACCGTCACCCCCGACAGCGAGAGCGACCTGTTCGGCGGCCTGCTGGGCGGCAAGTGCAACTTCGGGATCGTGACCGCACTGACTTTCGGCCTGTTCCCCTGCCCGCAGCTGTTCGCCGGCGGCCTGTTCTTCGACGGCGCACGCGCGGCCGAGGTCCTGCACGCCTACGCTGCCTGGGCCGCCACGGTCCCCGAAAGCGTGACATCCTCGGTGGTGCTGCTGCGGCTGCCCGCCCTGCCGTTCGTGCCGGAGTTCCTGCGCGACCGCTTTGTCGTCCACATCCGCGTCGCCGCGATCGGGACCGCTGCCTAGGGCGAGGCGCTGGTGGCCCCGCTGCGCGCGGTCGGCCCGATCCTGGACACGCTCGCCGACCTGCCCGACGAGGACTTCGCCGGCATCCATGCGGATCCGGTCGATCCCATGCCGTTCCTGGAACGCAGCGCCATGCTGCGCGGCCTGCCCCAGCAGGCCGTGGACGCGCTGGTCGCCGCTGCTGGCCCTGATGCCGACTGCCCGGTCCAGATGGTCGAACTGCGGCACCTCGGAGGAGCCCAGAGTCGACCGTCGAGGGTGCCCAACGCCGTCGGGAACCGCGACGCGGCCTTCAGCCTGTGGATCCTCGCCGCAGGACCCCCGCGGTATGCCCCGGCGCAGATGCGCTACGTGGACGGCCTGTTCGCGCAGCTCGCGCCCTGGACCACGGGCTGCACTTACATCAACTCCGTCTCGCCGGACGAGGGTCCCGCGGCGATCCAGACCGCGTACACGCCGACCGATTACCTGCGCCTTCGATCGCTGAAGGACACCTACGACCCGCACAACCTCTTCCGCCACAACCAGAACATCACCCCGGCCAGGGACAGCATTCCCTCCTAGCCCATGCCCGGCTCCCCGCCCCGCTCACGTCCCCAAGGGCCGCATCCGTCAACGGCGGCCGGAAACAAGGGAAGCCATGCGCGTGGGACCGATGACTCCACGGTCGCGGTCGGCCTCAAGGCGGCGGGCCGCCTCCACGAAAGCCGTGACAGCAGGCCGCTCGTGCGGGCCAGGCCAGATGTCCGCAGTGACCACGTCGGTCGGCTCCTTGGGCACCACGGAGAAGAAGACCTTCAGGTCAAAGGCGGTGGCCAGCAGCGTGTTCGGCGGCCACCGCACCCGGCGCTCCCACCCAGGTGGTCATCTCCTCGCTCGGAGTGGACAGTTCCCTGATGCGGCTCGGGCTAACGCCGACCGGACCGTGCAGGTCCCCCCGCCCGAACAGGGCATGACCGCCGGTTGGTACAGCGACAGCGCCGTACCCGGCGAGCGCGGCGCTTCCGTCGTTATCGGCCACAACGACACCCGGTTCGGCAAAGCCGTCTTCCAGGATCTCCAGAAGATCAAGAAGGGTGCCGACATCACCATCCGCGGGGCGGGCGGGAGGAGCACCCACTTCACCGTGACCGCCTCCCGGACGGTCAGCAAGAAGGCCTTCCCCACGGAGCAGGTCTACGTACCCCCCCCGTCCCCACCCTCCGCCTCCTCACCGGTGACGGCTCGATGGACGGCCCAGGGCCACCCCGTTGACAACCTCATCGTCTACGCCGCCCTCGCCTGAGCCCGGAAGATCCGGCCGGGGATCCCGAAGAACCCCCGCCGCCCGAACCCGGCTGCGCTGCCGACCGGGAATGCTCCAGCCGTACGGGCGGGACGAACCGGCCTCGACCCGCCCGTCGCCCGCAACCCGCTGCCCGGAAATCCCGTACGGCACAGGCCGGTTGGTTCACAGTGGCAGGGGGCGAAGAGGGGAGACACGGATGCGGGCGCTTGTGGTCGGGGTGGAGTCGTACGAGGCGGGGTCGGCGTGGAGCCTCGACGGGCCGGTGCATGACGCGCTCGGGTATGTGCGCTGGCTGCGGGACCTCGGCCTACGGGACGAGGAGTTGACGCTGCTGCTGTCCCCGCTGGAGCGCAACCGCGAACTCGCGGACGGTGCCGGGCTGCCGTACCGGCCCGCCGACCGGGACACCGTCCACCGGGTGCTGACCCGGGAGCTGGCGGTCGAGCGCAGCGACTGGCTGTTCGTCGCCTGGTCCGGACACGGCCTCATCGACGCGGAACAGAGCCGCCGGCTGCTGTTCGCCGATGCGGTGCAGCGGGATCTGCGCAGTCTGGACCTGGAGGCGGCCCTCGCCCTGTACCGCTCGGACGGCGCGCCCGGACATCCCCGCCAGCTCTGGCTGTTCGACGCCTGCCAGACCTACGCCGACCCGGCGGCGACGGCCGGGGCGCTGCCGCCCGATCCCCTTCCCCGTGCCACCCCGCGCCAACAGGCCGACCAGTACATCCTGTTCGCCTGCGGTCCCGGCCGGACGACCCGCAACGGGCTGCGCTCCGGCGTCTTCAGCGCCGAGGCGTTGCGGCTGCTGTGCGAGCACCCCGAATGGCGCCGCTCCCCCCAGCCGCTCGCCGGGGCGCTGCGCGACCGGTTCGGGACCAGCACCTCGCTCTGGTTCGAGGGGGACGGGGAGGCCCGCAGAACCCGGGGCAACCACCCGGAGCCCCCGCCCTCGTCCCCCGCCCCGGCCCACACCGCTCCCGGGTGTCCCGCGCCGCGGAAAAAACTTGTTTTGGCCGATAGGCGCCGTCTGCACGACGCGCTGGCGGCCGTCGGGGTATTGGGGCACCCGGAGTCGCGGAGCCAGGTGATCGGGCTGCTTCCGGACGAGATAGCCGGAAGTGTCGCCAGATCAGGGGTGATGCGCCTGGAAATCCTGGCTCTCGTGGAAACCTGCCTGGCGTTCGGAGACGGTCTGACGCACTTGTGGGCGGCGGTGTCCCTGGTGGATCCGGGGACAGCGGCGCTCGACGGACTGCTGGAGGTGCTCCGGGATTATCCGGAGTGGTTCACTCCGCCGCCGTCGAACGGGAGTTGACGCCCCGGAATTCAGCCACCTCGTGACGGGCGGGCATCCAGGCTGCCCGGTACGGGATGTTTCCAGAGGTGCGTGCTTGGGACATCATGTAAGGGCGGATCAAAACCGCACGGATCCCCGGGGGAGGTCTACGGCAGTG
Source organism: Streptomyces sp. NPDC045021 (assembly GCF_056432645.1). Classification (NCBI taxonomy): domain Bacteria; kingdom Bacillati; phylum Actinomycetota; class Actinomycetes; order Kitasatosporales; family Streptomycetaceae; genus Streptomyces; species Streptomyces sp. NPDC045021. Next base: position 1,162,619 of record NZ_JBWKIQ010000001.1, on the reverse strand, counting down.
GAGAAGCCGGAATCCGCCATCACGTCGGACCTGCCCGATCTCACGGGCACGTCCCTTGACGAGTTGCGCGCTCAGCCTGGCGACCGCAAGGCGGCTGCCAAGAAGCGGCTCCTTGAGGACGTCGGTCGGCCTACCAGAAGTGCGTCCACCGGTGGGGCGAACAGCTGGGCCTTCTGATGCCCCGCTCCGGTCCCCCTGCAGAGGGAAGGTATGCGCCCTGAGTCGCCGCCACGAATCGGAGTCGCCGCACGAACCAGAGCCGCCGCATGCACATGAGCCGCCGCATTCGACAGAAGCGCCGCACGAGTCGGAGTCGCGTCATTCACTGACACCCCGGCAGTTCCATGAACTCGCCGCCGGCGAAGGCAGCACCGCCACCCTCACCGCCCTCGCGCACGCCGAGTTCAGCCACCGCCTGCTGCTCTTCGACCTGCTGATGGACGCCCTTACCCCGCTGACCGGGGTGACCGGCCCCCTCCCGGCCGCCCAGCGCGCCTGGGATCTGCTGGCCGCAGCCCAGCGGCGGAACCCGGCCGCTGTCGAGGAGCTGCTCCTCCTTCCCGAGACCGGCCTCTGGTTGAACCGGCTTCTCGCCCGGCTGCGCACCACCCGCACCGGCGACGCCCCGCTGTGGGCCGAGACCGGGCATCTGCACGCCCTCGCCGCCACCGCCGCCGCACGGGCGGACCTCGCCTTTTCGTTCCGCGTCCCGGCCCACCGGGGCAGCGTCTGGCTGCCCACGCTGGGACTGGCCCAGCTCTCCACGGCGCACCGGCACCAGTACCCGTGGGACACGGCCGAGGTGCGATCCGGCGGCGGGCGGCTGAGCGTCACCAGCCGGTACGGACAGCTGCGGCTGCCTGCCCGCCTGGACCGCCCGGCGGAGGGCTGGCAGCATCTGCGCCGGCTGTCCCTCGTCCCTGGCGGCACGCACCGCATTCCGGTCGACGACCTGGGCGCCCACCGGATCGCGCCGCTGCCCGCCGGTGCCCCCAAGCGACTGTCGCAGAGCGCCTACGCCTCCTGGACCGGACTGCTGCAGCAGGCGTACGAGCTGCTGACCACCGTCGACCCGCCGACCGCCGACGCCGCCGCGCTGCTGCGCTCGTTCCAGCCAATGCCCGCCCACGAACCCTTCCGGGTGCGCAGTGTCACCAGTGGGCACGGCGTCGGCGGAATCGCGTCCTCACTGCCCGGGTCGGTGGCGGTCTGTGCGGCCACGCTGGTGCACGAGCTCCAGCACAGCAAGCTCAACACGCTGATGCATCTCAGCCCGCTGTACGAGCCGCCGCCGGCGGACGCGGCGCAGCCGGAGCGGCTCTACTACGCCCCCTGGCGCGACGATCCACGGCCGCTCGGCGGGATGGTCCAGGGCGCCTACGCGTTCACCGCGGTGGCACGGTTCTGGCAGGCTTCCGCGCTGCGCCCCGGATGCCCGGACAGCGGTCCCACCGGCTCCGGTGATCACAGCATGTTCGAAAGCGCCCTGTGGCTCGATCAGCTGGCGCGGACGCTGCCGGGGCTGCTGGCCGACCCCGCGCTGTTCCCGGTGGGGCGCGCCGCGTTACAGGACCTGCTCAGCACCGTCGGCCGGCTGCGGAAACGATCCGGCGACCGCCCCGAGGAGGCACTGGGCCGCCGGATGGCCGCCGATCACCGGGCGTCGTGGCGGGTAGCACACGTCCTGCCCCATCCCGCGGACGTGGCCCGGCTGACCGCCGCCTGGTGCGCGGCACGGGACCGACCGCCCGCGCTGCCGCCGCGCCGGCCCCCGCCGGTGCGGGACTCCGGGGCGCGGCACCTCGACGCGCGCACCGTGCTCGTACGGATCGGCCTCACCGACCCCGCGGCCCTCGACAAGATGCGGGACAGCCCCGGCGACACCGTTCCCGGGATCAGCGGGGCCCGCCGGGCGGACCTGCTCTGGGCCTGCGCCGAACCCGCCGCAGCCTTGCGGCTGTACATCGAGGACATCAACAGCGCCGCGGCCCGGCCCGGAGCGTGGAGCGGGCTGCGGCTCGCCCTGGCGGATGCCGGCCGGGCACCCGATGCCGTCGGTGCCCTGGCGGCGGCGCCTGAACTCGCCGCCGCCGTGCACCGTGCGATACGAACGGCCGCGGGCCGTCCGCCGGAGCCGGTCGCGCTGGCCCGCTGGCTGAGCCGGGCGACACCGGCGGACCCGGCTGCCGAGGGGCCCTCCGGCTCGTCCTAGATCGACATGGGGTCGATATCGCAGTTCGCCCGCCGCCAGGCGAGGGTGTCCCGGCAGGCCGGGTGGTCCGGCCCCAGCTTCTCCTTGATGTCGTCGAGCGCCTTGCGGTGAGCTTCCTCCGCCTCCCCGGTCCGGCCCAGCGCCCGCAGGTCGGACGCCGTGTTGCCACGCAACACCAGCACCGTGGGGTGGTCCTCACCGAGTGCCTCGATGAGCAACGGCAGTGTCCGCTGGTCGAGTTCGAGCGCCGCAGCCGCCTCACCCTGGGCGAACAGGTCGTTGGCGAGGTTGACCGCGCAGACCAACGGGTGCGGATGCCTGTCACCCAGCGGCTTCCGGAACCGGGCGATGGCCGACTCGTTGAGCTTTCGCGCCTGGTCCACCCGATTGAGCAGCCGCATCGTGATCGCCGTGTTGGCGTCGGCCGCCACGGTGTGCGGATGGTCCTTGCCGAACACCTCGGCGTACAACGCCCTGGTCCGCTCCCCCAGACTCAGCGATTCCTGCAGCTCGCCGTTCTGCCGCAGGTCGATGGACAGGTTGAGCGAGGCCTGCAGAGCGTCCGGGTTGCGCTCGCCGTACCGCTCGGTCAGGGCGTCCCGGGCGATCCTGCTGTTGGCCTCGGCGGCCGTGTGGTGACCCGCTTTGCGCTGGGCGAGCCCGAGCCGGGACACCGCCCGCAGCGTGGACGGGTGCAGGTCGCCGAAGGTCTCGCGGAAGGTGTCGACCGCTTCCTCGCAGGCCTTCTCCGACATCGCGTATTCGCCGAGCTCCTGACGGTCCAGGTTGAACGACGCCTCGGAGTCGAGGGTGGTGGGCGCATCGGCGCCGAACACCTGCACCTTGGTGCGCCAGCTGCCCTCGTCCAGGTCCCGTGCCCGGTGGAAGAGGCCGTTGACGCGCAGGGTGACGGCGAGGTTGTGGGCGTGCAGCAACGTCTCCGGGTCCTCGTCACCGTACGACCGGACGGCCCTGCCGTAGACGTCCTCGTCGAACTCCAGCGCACCGCGGAAGTCACCGCGCGCCCTGCGGTCGCCGGACACCTGGCCCTTGACACGCAGGTACTCCTCCTCCGCGTCCGGACCGGCCGTCTCCAGCGTGGCGAGCATGCGCTCGCCGAGGTTGGCGGCTTCGGCGTAGCGGCCCATCGACCACATGACGAACCGCAGATGACGGCCGAGGATCAGGCTCTGCTGGTCGTCGTCGCCGAAGAGCCGGCACCAGTTGTCGTAGGTCTCGCCGGCGAAGTCCAGCGCCGCCTCGTGATCTCCCCAGTAGAAGAGATATTCCGCGATGTTGTACACCATCTGGCGCACATTGCGGTTGGGCGACCGGGCCGCCTGGGAGGCGATGACATGCGGATAGAGCTCACCGAAGCGCGGCCAGCTCTGCGGGGCACGCGGGTCGCTGGGGGCGTTCGCCGTGAGCAGCAGATGCGCGCCGTGCCGGAATTTACGGCGCTGCTCCTCCGTCATGCGTGCTTCGAGCACCGCCTGGACCAGCCGGTGCATCTGGATCGAATTGGTGCGGTGATCGATCTTCGCCAGGGAGTACCGGCTGATCTCGCGGATGGCCCGGCTCAGCCGGATCGGGTCGGTGAAGATCCGGTCCAGGTCGGGGGCGATCGGTTCGGAGGCGGCGTTGGAGAAGAACTGCCGGGAAATCGGTTCGGGTGCGAAGTAGGCGCAGAGTTCGAGGAGTTGAATGGCGCCGGCGTTCTTCCCCTCGACATGGTCGAGGGACACGTTCCACGCGGTGGCGACGGTCTTCTCGTACTGCGTCGGCGGCGATACCGCCATCAGTTCCGCGCTTTTCTCCTTGAACACCCGCAGATATTCAGCCGGCGGCATACCGGTCTCGGCACGCCACGCCGATGCCTGCTCCACCGCGAGCGGCAGGTCACCGAGGACGGCGGCGAGCATGTCCGCGTCTTCGGTGGACAGGTCCGGATTACGGCGCCGGAGCAGCTGAATACTCTCTTCGCGTTCGAACACATCGACTTCCAGCGGGTGCGCCAACGTGTTCCACTGAGGGTTCCGAGATGTCACGATTACGGAGCCTACCGGTCCGCCCTCGGGAGTGCTCGGGAAGTATTCCTGGACGGCCGACGGGCTCTCTGCGTTGTCGAACACCAGGAGCCAGTTGCCGTACGGGTTCCCGGTGCGCAGAGCCTCCAGCACGGCCGGGACTGCGGTAATTGCCTCGGCGCTCACCGGGAGATGCAGACGCCGGGCCAGTTCGACAAACGCCTGCTGAATTTGCGTGGGCCGCTCGGCGGGAATCCACCAGACAACTTCGTACTCTGCGGCGTGCCGGTATACGTATTCCAGGGCCAGCTGTGATTTCCCGACGCCGCCCATTCCGTGGAGAGCATGGGGAAGCACTGCGGTCGGGCCTTCCCGCAGGCCGTGTTCCAAATTGATCAGCAGCTCTTCCCGCCCGGTGAATACCAGATTCCTCGGGGGCATGTTGCCCCAGACGGCGGGCATGGCCGGCCGCGCGCCGCCTCCGGCCGGGTGTTGCAGGGCCAGGCTGTGTGCCGGGGCGGGGACCGTACTCACTAGTGGGCCTCCAGACATGGGAGTGGTGCCATTGGTGTTGTCGGGGAGTGTCTCATCGGCGGGCTCCATTGCAGCGGTGCCACCGGCCGGGGTAACGGGCGTGTCCTGGCCCCTCGGAGGGACGGTTTCGACATGCTGGGCGATATGCTCGCCGAGTCGTCGGGCGCGGTGCAGGTGAACTCCGGAAATCGCCTGCAACGCGGCGTGCTCGGCCTGGCGGAAACGGAGATTGTCGGCCGTGGGCTCGACGGATTCCATGGCCTGGGTATGGCGCGGTTCATTAATTTCACCATGCAAATAGTCAAGAAGTTCACGCGCCGCCTCATTGCGGGGCGCTAAAAATTCAGCTGCCTTCTTCAGAGCCCGCTCCGTGGCCGTCCTGCTTCCTGCGGCGAGCAATTCCTCACGGACTCCGTCCACAAAGAGATACGAATGGCCGGCACAACCCGGCAGAGGTTCGACCAACGGGCTGATGAGCAGCTCCGCGAGATGCGCGCGCGACGCCTGCGGCATGGTGTGGCGCTGCACCTCCGTCATCGTCTCCAGGTCGAGCTGCACCGCGGCCAGCCGGGTGGCCAGCGCGAACGCGTCGAGCGAGGCGCGGGTGCGGAACCTCGCCACCAGCTCGGCAGGCGTCTGCCGCCGGGCGGGGACCGGCGGGGGCGGCGGCACCGGCCGCGTGCTGGTGAGGACCGCCGCCATGTCCGCCCAGCGCAGGGTCGTCCCGGAGACGAAGCGGGCCCAGGGGCCGAGCCACGCGGCGCCGATTTCCAGCACCGGGACCGGCACGACCCGGTCGGGGTGGCCGGTCAGCAACGACGCCGCCAGCGGCTCGGCGGCCTGCCAGTGCACCTGCCCGTTGGCCGACCAGGGTCCCGCGGCACGCAACCGGGTCCGTACTGGGAAGAGCCCGGTGTGGTGCCACAGCCGCTGTGGCAGCATCTGCAGCACCACCACGGGCTGGCACTTCCCCCACGCCGCGGCCAGCTGCTGCGCGGCCCCGGAACGCCAGGCGGGCGCGGCACCGTCCGTCAGCAGGAACACGATCCGTCGGCCCGTCGGATCGGTGAGGGTACGCGCCGGGCGGGGGCGGGCATCCGTCCCGGGGCCGCGCAGCACCGCCCGTCCGGCGTCGGCGGTGTCGAGCGACATCACCTCCAGGTCGCGCAGTCCGCCGTACCGGCGCAGCACCGAGCGGAAGCGCTCGATGCCGGACCGCCACAGGACCATGTGCGGGGCGTTGTCCACGACGAGGACCGCGCTCCAGTGCCGTTCCGGTTCGGGCACGAGCACCGGCGGCAGATGGGAAGCGACCGCGATGCGCTCGGCCGTGGCGGGCTCGTCGATGACCTGGGAGTGGGCGGAGTCGAGGAAGGTTCGCAACGGGCGCAGCGCACGGCCCAGGGCGAGGTGGTCCGGTCCGCGCCGCCGGTTGGCCGCGGGCCGGCCGGCCGGAGTCCCGGGCGCGGCGGGTTCCCGGGCATCGCCGGGCACGGGCGCGTCCCCCGTGCCGGACCCGCCGTACTGCGGGCCGTTATCGCCCACGGGGGCCGGCGAGGATCCGGCGGCGGGTGTCTGCTGCTCCGGTCCCAGGTCCTGTTCCCCCTCCGGCTCCTCCTCCAGCTCCTTCTGCTGATCCTGCTCCGGGGCGTTGTCCGGGTCGTCGTCGGGCAGCCGGCCGTGCGGGGGCCGCGGCCCGGCGTCCGCGGTCTGCTCCTGCGCCGGGCGCTCCCCGCCGGCGAGCCAGGGGTGATGGGCGGCCAGCCACAACGAATCGGCGACCTCCCACGGATACAGCTCCGCGAGGAGCAGCCGCCGGCTGTCGGACGGTCCGGCCGGCCCGTCCCGGCCGTGCCGGGCACCGCCGGCCGCCGGAGATTCCGCGGTCACGAGGTATCCGCCCCTTCACCGCCCAGCGGGTGCCAAATTGCGGCAAGGACCGACTGCCATTCCTTCGCATCGGAACCGTCCTGGCGGTAGAGGCCCGAGGTCGCCAAATGCGCCGCATTCAGCAACTGATCGGCCGCGAGTCCGCCCACCCGGGCACTTCGCCGGAGAAATTCCTGGATCAACTCCTCCTGTGCGGTGCCGAGCAGGTCACCGAAATGCCCCGACACGAGTTCCGCCAAGGCTTCCGCATCCGGATCCGGAATATCGAGTCGCAGACAGCGCCGCATAAATGCCTCGGGGAACTCCCGTTCACCATTGGACGTCATGACGATCACCGGGAAGGAATGGGCTCTGACCAGTCCCTCCCGGACCACCGCGGTGCCGCCAGGATCAGCCGTATGGACGCTCACGGTTCCTTCCGTCTGCTTCACCCGGACGAGTGGTGGCACCTCGAACCAGGCGTCCTCGAAGAGGGTCAGCAGATCACTTGGAAGGTCGGCGTCGCACTTGTCGATCTCGTCGATGAGGACGACCCGCGGCAACCGGTAGGGGAGCAGCCCGGTGCCCAGCGGGCCCAGCTGCACAAAGTTCCCGACGCTGGGGTGCCCGCCGGGTTCCTCGCCGTCCCGGCTGTCCTGGGTGGTCTGCGCGCGCCCGATGGCGTCGTATTCGTACAGCCCGGAGGCCAGCGTGGTCCGGCTGGTCACCGGCCAGTGCAGCACCCGTCCAAGCCGCAGCTCCCGGGCGATGCGGTAGGCGAGCCCGGATTTGCCCACGCCCGGCCGACCGGTGATCAGCAGCGGCCTGCGGAGCAGCAGCGCGGCGTTGACCAGCCGCACCTCCTCTGCGCGCGGGGTACGCGGCCGTCCGGGCGGGCCCAGCCGGCGGTCGGCCTCGTCGTCGGCGGGCGGCTCCGGCATGGTGACCGCGCCGCGGAAGCTGCGCCAGGGCGGACCCTCGGGCCAGCTCCGTTCCTCGTACGGCATGTCCGGTAACAGCTCTCCGGTTCCCCGGTAGAGCGGCCCGCCGTAGTGCGCCGCGTTCACTCGGCCCCCCCTAAGAACGTGGCGGGAGCGCTCTGCCCGCCCTCGAGAAGATGTTCGGGATCGTCCCAGATCATGCTCAACGACCGGATGGCGTCAACGTCCCGGTCGTGTATCGCGCTTGCCTCACTTGCGGCGGTGGCATGGACGGCAACATCGGATTTCCACTGTTGTGCACGCTCGGGGAGACCCGCCAGCCCTTCATTGGCCAAGCTCTCACGGATCATGCTGCGAAACACCTCCGACGCGGGGTCGTCGCGGTGATACACCACTATGGGTACCCCGAGGTCGAGGGCGAGACTCATCTCCCGCAACCCCAACTCGCTGTCACGGTGCGGCGGCCGGCTGAGCACCAGGCCGACCACATCGTCGTCCCGCCCGATCTTCGCGTCCAGCCGGGCGAGGTGTTCGGCGTCCGTCAGCCCCTCCGGATCGCATTCATGCACCAGTCCCGGCCCCTCGCCGACGCTCCAGTGCGCCCAGCGGGCCCGCCATGCGTTGTGGAAGGCGAGACGCTGCACCCGCTCCAGACTGTGCAGCCGGATCTCCCGGTAGCGGCTCAGCAGGGAGTTGGGGAAGCCCAGCGACGGATCACGGTCCCACCACTCCACGGGCTCGTTGAGAAGCTCCGCCGGGAGGAAGATCTCCAGGGCGGCGTTCTCGGCGCGGGAGTGACGTAAATGAGTCATATGGGTGAGAAACTCTGCCATAGCCGACGGTAGTTGGGTTCGCGTTACAGCTTCTCGGGGCTCGGTGCGGGAGTCCTGGTGTAGTGCGTTGGACTCGGCATACTTCACACAGGCGGAGAGGTAGTAGCGCTGCGCTCGACCGGTCCGGCGTCTGCCCACCCCTCCGTGCGGCGTGCGGTCCGGCTCGACCTTGACATAGGTCCTGATCAGCGGCCTGACGGGGGGAGCCGGCTGCGGGTGGCCGGCGGGCCCGGCCTCCGGGGCGGCGGGGCCGTCGCCAAGGGCGGTCCGCAGTGCCGCGAGCGGCTCCAGCAGATGCCACTCCTGCGAGAAGTGATCGTTCCAGGCGCGCAGCTCCCCCAGGCCCGAGGCAACTTCGGGGCAGTGTGCCAAGTGCTCCAGGAAGGCCATGGCGGGCAGCAGCCCGCTCGGACGGCCGTTCTGGTCGGCGAGATGCACAAAGGCCTGCCACGGGGTGGCGCAGTGTTCGGGCAACGACACCAGGCCGTCCGTGGCCCGGTCCACCAACGCCCCGAGCTCGGCCATCTGGACTTCCAGCACCCGGCGCAACGGCCGCCAGTCGGGCCCGGGGAACGCCAGCCGCGCCTTCCACTCGGCCAGCAGCAGTTGCAGCGGAGGTTCCAGCGCGGGCGTCACCAGGCAGGTGGCCTCCACCAGCCGGTCCATACCGTCGTCCAGCGCCGCGCAGGCGTACACGACACTGACGAATTCCTGCCGCGGTACAGCGAAATTGACGGCGGTCAGGCCGGGGATGTGCAGATGGATCATCTGGCGCCACAGGTCCCGGCTGCTGTCGTTGATGAGCCGCACCGCCGGATCTTCCAGAGCCTTGATCACCGCGCGCAGGACCCGATGCTGTACGGCATCAAACCCTCCCGTGGCCACGCGCGTCCCCCCTCGCACCGTGACATGTGCCCGAACCACGATGAAGGCCCAGATTAAGGGCTTCCCCGATCAACCGGGAAGCGTTTCGGAAAGCGCCCGGTAGAAATGGTCATTGGCCCAGTACGCGCTGTGCGCCGCGGAGACCGGCTGCCGGTTGTCCACCGGCAGATCGGTGATCCGCGGGTCATGGCCGAAGGCCTCGGCAGCGAGGTAGGAGAGCAGGTCACGGCGGTCGTAGACATTGAGCCACCGGGGAAACGTCTCCGGCAGCACGGTTCCGTACGGAAGGGACGGCAGCGCGTCCAGTTCGTACAGCAGCGGCGCCTGCGAACCGACCGTCACCAGCATCTCCACCGCTACGTCCGGCCGCGGGCCGGCCAGCAGGTCCACGGCGATGATCCCGCCGAGACTGTGGCCGAGTACGACGACCGGCCCATGGTCGGGCAGCGCGCGGATGGTGTCGGCCACCAGGTCACGTACCGCCTGACCGCGCGTCAGATAGCTCACGATGTCGCCCAGGAAGCCCACCGAACGACCACTGAGCGCGGCCCGCCGGGAGACCACCAGCCGGGAGCCCAGCGAGCGCTCGAAGAGCCGGGCGGAGAACCCGAGCGCCGAGACCAGCGCCTCGCTCAACCCCCTTACATCACCGCCCAGTTCGCTCGTGCAGACCTCCACCAGATCGTCCCGCGCCGCGACCGGCACGGCGCCGGCCTCCCGGGCCGGGTGCGCCAGCGCCCAGGCCGTCAGCGCCCGCGCGATCAGCCGGGGCAGCGCGTCCCCCTCGGCGGGCGCCGCGACCAGCGCCCGCCGCAGCTCAGGAGCGGCCAGCAGCGCCGCGACCGCGCCGGCCACCGAGGGTTCGGGACCGACGGCGGCCCAGGCCCCGCGCACCGCTGCCGACGTCTCCAGCCCCGCCAGTAACGCCAGCAGTTCATCGCCGCCGGACGCCACACCTGGCGTGAAACCGACGGGGCCGCCGCTGGACGGGCGCTCCGCGAGCGCGTAGACGCCGAGCTCGGCGAACGGATCGGCGTACAGCATCGCCCAGCGCGCCCGGTCCTCGTCCTCCCCGGGGCCGCCGGACTCCTGCGCTTTCCGCCCGCCAGCCGCTGCCGCGTACTCCGGATACCCGGGAATCGAAACGCCGCCGGCCCGCAGATACGACCCCAGCGCGGACCCCCAGTCGCACGGCTCCACCCGCACATCGGGCCGGACCCGCACGAGACGGGCGCGTATCGCCTCCAGCGCAACGGTGTAGGACGGCTCGCGAACCCCCGTGCCATGCACGAACAAAACCGTGACCACGCTGTCCGACCCCCTCGAACTCACCTGGCGCACCAGTGGTTCGGCCAGGATATCGACGGCCGAGGCTGTCTGGTGGGAAGGCACAATCCCAACCCCCGAAAGTCGGGGCGGCCATTGCGCCTTCCCACCACAGACGGGGTTACTGACTTCGGCGGTTTGAGGTGGTTGGCCAGTTTCTGTGGCTGACTGATGGTCATATGCGCGGTATGCCGTCTCTATGCGGTATGCGGATGGAGGCGGGTTGACGGCGATGGGCCGTCAACGCCGTGAGGCGGTGCGGTTGGAGGCCGCCGGGTTGTTCGCCGAGGGGATCAGTCCTCTCGAGGTGGGCCGCCGGCTGCGGGTGAGCTCGAAGTCGGCCTACCAGTGGCAACAGGCCTGGCGTCAGGGCGGTGCTGCGGCGCTGGCCTCGTGCGGACCGGTCGGGCAGCGCTGCAAGCTGTCGGTGCGGTGCGGTGCCAGGAGAAGCTGGCCGGGTACCTCGAGGAGGGGCCGGCCGCACACGGTTGGGACCAGGACCAGGTCTGGACCGGCGCGCGGGTGGCCACGCTGATCGGCAGGAAGTTCCACGTCTCCTACAGCGTCTCGGGGTCCACCCGGCTGATGCGCAGGCTCGGCTTCACCCCGCAGATGCCGACGCGGCAGGCCGCGGAACGCGACGAGCAGGCCGTCACGGCGTGGAAGGAGGCGACCTGGGAGCAGGTAAAACCACCCGGGCGGCCTGCCGGGGCTGGATCTGCTTCGAGGACGAAGCCGGGTTCACCCGCCGGCCGCCGACCGGACGCACCTGGGGACGGCACGGGATCACCCCGGTCGTGAAAGTCAGCGGTCGCGGCTCGGGGAGGGTCTCGGTCGCCGGGCTGCTCGCGATGCGCCCGGGCTCGCGAACCCACCTGTGCCACCGGCTGCGGCGCCACACCGGGCGCAAGGGCGAGCGCCGCAGCCTGTCCGAACGCGACTACATCGACCTGATCGACGGAATGCACCAGCTGGCCAAAGCGCCGCTCGTGCTCGTGTGGGACCGGCTGAACACCCACGTCTCCCACACCATGCGCGATCTGATCAACGCGCGCGACTGGCTGACGGTGTGCACGCTGCCCGCCTACGCACCGGAGCTGAACGCGGTCGAATACCTGTGGGCCCACGTGAAACGCAGCCTCGCGAACCTCGCCAGCGTCGCCCTCGGCCGCCTCGAAACCTGAGTCCGCAACCGACTCAAACAACTGCAGTACCGCCCCGACATCCTCAACGGCTTCATCGCCGCGACCGGACTCTCCCTCGACCTCCCACCACCGTCACCCTGAAACGCCGAAGTCAGTATCCGTGTGAACGGACAGAACCAGTCAGTGTGAGGCGCCGACGATACTGACCCAGACAGGGAAGGGCGCGGTCTCTGGTTCGATCTCGGACTGCTTCGAGTGGCTCTGCGCATCGTCCAGATCTGCCCAGGCGATGACACCTGGCTCACTTTCGGTCAGAAACCCCTCGACCACCGGACCGAGATCGTCGCAAGCCACATACGTACCGCTAAAAGGCAATGCGTCCGGGGGCACAGAAGCAGTCGAGCACCGGAGCTGCCCGGCCTGCTCGTCGTGCCACACATAGAACGTCGCCACCCCGGGAAAGCCCAGCTCGCGAACGCGGCCCCGGATGGCTAGAGCAGTCCGCTCGAAGGCAGCCACCACCTCGGAAACGGACAGCGATTCCCTGTCCCCGTCCGCCGCACTCAGCCACCAGGTGTTGGTCTCCCACTCCACCCGCCGGTCGGTCGGCTCAAGCACCAGGGGCTCGTCCGCTACCTCAGAGATCCACGTCAACAGCACCACAGCAGTATCCCTGCCCGGACGTCAACAACCACCATAAGAAACGATGTCCAAGTCGCCCCTCAACGGCACTGCCTGCCCCTGAACACCTGACCGATCGAGCCCAACTCCAGTCACTTCAGCACCAAACGAGACGACCTCAAAGGCGCTTGACCGGCACCGCGAATATATGTGGTCGGCATCACTGACCACGGCGACCCTTCGTCCCGTTGCCTGACCGGCCGGGCCTTACCCACTCATTGATCGACCCCGACCCCGGTGGTCGCCCCAACCGCACGGTCGTCGTGGCGGAGTCCGCGGGCCTGGCGGCGGGGCTGCTGCTCCTGGTCGAGGCCCTGGACATGGACGGCTACCACGTCTTCCACGCCGCCCGCGTCGACCTGCTCCGCCGCCTCAGCCGCACGACGGCGGCGGCACAAGCGCACGACAGGCGGCGGAACACACCGACGACGACGCCGAGCGGGTGTACCTGCACCGCACCAGCGATGTCCTGCGCTGACCCCGCCGACGGTGTCTTCCGGCTCGTCAGGGCTTGCGGCCGATGAAGGCGAGCAAGCGAGTCCGGACATCGGCTCCCTCCGGCACCTTGACCCGCGGCCCGTACTGCCCGCTCGCTCGGAGCACATCGTCGAGCGGCAGCATCCCGTCGAGCAACTGGGCGCATTTGGCGGGATCGAGGTTTTCGTCCTGGCCGGTGGCCCGTGCCAGGTCCCAGGTGTGCATGAAGACATCAGGGGTGTAGAACTGGTCGACCGCCTGGGCCAGTGGGATCTCTCCGATGTGCGGGTTCGACAGCAGCTTGTGTGCGGTGGCTGGATCGTCGAGGAGGGCCTGCACTCCATCGCGGTGCACCACCCAGGCGGCCACCGGGTCGTCGTCCACCGAGGGCCCTTTCGGCAGTTCGACCCCGGCGCCGGCTTTCAGGAAGGCGGGGAACCACTCGACGAGGTGACGGACAACGTCCCGGGCAGCCCACCCCTCGCAGGGCGCCGGGTTGTCCCATGCCTCTGGATCCGTGCCGCGTACGCGGTCGGTGAATACGCGTGCCACGGTGCGGTGCTCATCGGCTGCTGTTCTCGTCACGATCAAGATCCCGTCTCGGTGTGTCGGTCGACGCCGTTGCCCTGTTGGCCGCCGAGCAGCTCGTCAAGCCGCTCGTGGCCATCGCGGACGCCGTAATCCATGCCGCTCTTGAGCATCGAATCGCGGGCTTCGATGGAGTCCATGAGCGACTTGCCGGTGACCAGGGTGCGACCACCGAGGTCCTCGAAGACGGCCGTCTCCAGGCTGACGCCGTCCGGAAAGCCCTCGTAGGTGAAGGTCTGCACGATCCGTTCGTTGGGGCGCACCTCGTGGAACACTCCGTGGAAGCCGTACTCGGTTCCGTCGTCGTCGCGATGCACATAGCGATAGGAGCCACCGCTGCGCGCGTCGTACTGGTCGATCCGCATCGTGAGCCGACGAGGGCCGAGCCACTGGACGACCAGATCGGGGTCGGTGTACGCCCGGAACACGCGATCCGGCGGAGCGTCGAACTCTCGGATGATCAGGATGGTGGGCAGATCGGGGTCGGCCACGATCCGCGTCTCGTTGCCGTGGTGCGTGTCGGTGGTGCTCATGATGCCGCCTCTTTCGTCGGGGTGCCCGTCGCCGGCTGCTCGCCCATCTGTTCAAGGAGGGCATCGAGACGGCGGAAACGGTCCTCCGCCTCGCGCCGATAACGCTCGATCCACTTCGTCATCAGGTCGAAGACCTTTGTCTCGAGGTGGCAGGGCCGCCGCTGGGCGTCTCTGCTGCGACTGACCAGACCTGCGTCCTCCAGGACCTTGATGTGCTTGGACACGGCCTGCACCGTGACGTCGTACGGCTCGGCCAGTTCGTTGACCGTGGCGTCCCCGGCGGCGAGCCGGGCCACGATGTCGCGCCGAGTGGGGTCGGCCAGTGCGGAGAACACCAGCGACAGCCGGTCGTCGGGCACCTAGCACCTCTCATACTCAACCAATTGGTTAAATAACCATAGGGTCGGAGTCCTGGCTTGTCAACCAATCGGTTGAATAGTGGCGTGCCGTCCGCGCGGCGAGAGGGTCCGTTCCGGAGGTCGGAGCGAGCGACACGGTGACCGATCAGGCGAGGGCACCGACCTGCATCGGATCGGGAGAGCCGGCCCCGTCTTGAGGAAGATGCGGTCGACCGCTTCGCGCACGGTCGGGTCGTCCCAGTCCGAATGCGGGATGCGCACGCGAGTGGGGGAGACCTCGCACATGCTCGTCGTTGCCGGGCGGGCCGCAGCGACCGCGAACACTGTCGCGAGCGAGCCGGGGTGTGCCGCAGTTCGAGTGGACCGCGTGACCCCGCAGCCGTCTGCCCGATCCGACCGTTGCGCCAGGCGTTTTCGGCTTTGCCGACAACCAATCGGATTCCGCGATGGTTTGGGGATGAGCGACACATTGATCCAAGCTGCGCCCGCCGACCGCACGGCGCGTGCTCGCCTCCTCGACCTTCTCACCCACCACGGCGCCCGCTTCCGGCAGATCGAGCACGCCCCTGAAGGCAGAACCGACGTGGTGAGCGCCCTGCGCGGGCACCCGGTGGGGCAGGCAGCGAAGTGCATCGTTGTGCGAGTGAAGGTGACCAAGAAGAGTTCTCACTACGTCCTGGCCGTGGTGCCCGGTGACCGCCGGGTCAACCTGGGCAGGATCCAGGAGCTGTGGGAGGCTCGGCACGCGTCCTTCGCCGACCGCGCCACCGCTGAGCGCCTGTCCGGTTGTGTCAGCGGCGCCATCGTGCCTTTCGCCTTCGATCCGGCGCTGGAACTCGTCGTCGACCCGGCTCTGCTGGAACACGAAGAGATCTTCTTCAACGCAGCCGATCTGAACCTGTCCGTGGCACTGGACGTGAGCGACTACCTACGGATCGCAGAGCCCCGCACCGAGGCCATCGCGGAGAACGCTGTTGCTCTCGCCGACTGAGCCCCGGCCTGCCGTTCTGTCCCCTTCCCATGGGGGTGCAGCGGCAGGCGCTGCACCGGCCGTCAGGACGTGCGGATGCCCGCAGGGTCGGCATCCGTCCGAAAAGACCTCTCCCCCGAACCGGGGGAGAGGGGCCTGCGCCTGGCTGTGGTCACGGGGACGTTCGTCTTGGCGTAGCGGATCGGGTAGAGAACCCGGCCAGAGATCACCATGACGGTGCGGGCTTGCAGTCGTACGGGCACGGCGCCGCCCGGCGAATCCAGACTCGCGGACAGCTCCTCGTATTGCAACGGCGTGCCTCGTCGGACACTTCCGAACAGGTCGCCGGCGCTGAGCAGGACCTGGTGTGGCAGCACGCCACCGGCACGACCGATGCTGGGGTGCCGCTCAACTGCGCTGGCCGGATGGGCTGTCCGCGTGGCCGTTGCCTCGGGTGCCGTTCAGTGGGGGAGGAGGGCATGCCCGAATCCGTGGAAGTACTCGATTTCTCGCAGACGGCGCCTACCTGCAGCCAATCACTGCTCCCCACTCGCCGAAGGGATAGACCGGCGTTCCGCGACGCGGTGGTCACACCTACTACCTGCTCCTTGCCGGCCTGAGCAACTCTGGTGGGTCGGCCTTGAGGGTGCCAAAATGTAGGACGAAGAGGAGTCGGGGATGCCTCAGGTTCGTGACCGTGTAGGGGTCGAAACGTGAGACTCCTTTACTCGGCCGAGTGGGCTTTGTGGTGACCTCGAATAACATCCCGGAGCACGCCGCTCCCCGGCCTAAATGCTGGGGGTCAAGGGGTCGCAGGTTCAAATCCTGTCGTCCCGACCAGCGTTTTCGCAGGTCGGAGGCCGTTTTCGCAGAAATGCGAAGGCGGTCTTTTCCGCGTTTCGGGGTCGGGTGGTCGCAGTGGTGGTCGCAGTGCGGTGTCCCCTAGGCCCGGCCGGCAGCGGTGGGTTCAATCGGCTCTGGGCGGCGTGGTCTTCAGGATGCTCCTGCGGTTGTGGCGGTGCGTATTGCTGCAGGCCAGGCTTTCGCACCAGCGCGGGGAACCGCTGATGTTCAGCCCGCTGGCATGGACACCTGCGTAGTCCTGGCGCCCAGGCATCCGACTGCGAGTAGCGGGACCTGCCGCGCGGGGTGGAGGCCACTGACTTGGAGCTGCGACGACGATCCCGCCTGGCACAGGTCGTAGAGACCGCCCATGGGCGTCCACTTGGTACAGGGAAGTGGCGTAGTGCCAGGTCGAGGCCTTGTGGTCCAGGAGCGGTGGTCTTGTTGGTGAGACGTGTGTGAGAGGTGAGGACCCGCCGGATGCATCCGGCGGGTCTCCGCCGTCAAGCTTGGGGAACTGCAGTAGGTGGTGCCTCGTTCCGGCTCCCCACACGGCTCTGAGCCTCACGGAAGCGGAAGTCGTAGCCGATCCACGGGAAACGTCATCAGCTTGTATGCCGCCGCGGTGTCAGCGGGTGGGGCGGTCACCTGTGACCAGAGGCCCGTATGTGGTGCAGAAGTCGCAGTCACAAGTGATGAGGGAGTTCGCGCGGCAGTGGGCGGCCGGCCAGAAGCGGGACGCACAGGGGCTCGGGTCGAGCAGTCTGCCGTCGCCGGGCATTGTCCGGTCGCACCAGGTGCATTGGGCCGTCGCATGTACACCGGCCTGCTGCAGCCGCCGTACTGCATCGGTGGCCGCGTCGAACGGGATGCCCTTCAAAACCGTCGCGGGCGCACTCTTCAGAAGGAGCTTGCTATGAAACAGGCTAAGCCCGGTCAGTGCCCTGACCGCGCGCAGAGCATCTTCTCCACCGTCGCCCGATTCGGTCAGCCGCACCGTGAACGCCGGATCCTCCACGAACACACCTCCTTCAGTGACGGGGCGCTCGATTCTCAGTATCTCGACGGATAGAGCATGCATCCTGCGGATTTCGGACGATCGCCGGGGCACGACGTCCCCGTCATCGGCGATCTTTGACGCCGCAGCGACCGTGGGGACAGACTTTCTCTACTAGATCAAGGCAACTCGCTCCCCTCGCCGCGGCCCGTAGCTCCGGGCCTCTCAGGGTCTGCAGGGCAGTCTTCTCTCAGGGAGAGAAAGGGCCGCGCACAGCGCGGCGGCGCCGGCCGTCGCCCGGCGCGGCCTCGCCTCCATGTCTGCGCCACCGGCTGGCCGCGCCAGTCGCCGTCCGCGCCCACAAGGCGGGGAACCACAGGTCCGGGCTGGGGCAAGGGCGGTTGCGCGGATTGCCAGCCGAGAGGGCACGGACAGCCTCCGGCGGGGCGCTCCGGACTCTGGGATGGAAGCAAGGGCCGTCGTGGCAAGGCATCCAAGGCGGCACAGCAGGCATGGGGTTGCTGGCTGCTTGACTCCATCAACTCAGTGCAGGTCTCTGGGATAGTCGATGCATGGATCGAACACCTGACCCTCTCGACGAGACGTCACCCCTAACAACTGAGGAGTACGAGGGTATACAGGCCGCTGTCTCAGCTGGGGCAGGGCGTCGGCCCGGCGGGCAGTCGTGCACACTCAACTCCCTGCTCGCGGAGTGGAGCGGTGTCGTGAAGGGTATGCAGGAAGGCTATTCATGGTGCGCGCCAGAGCTTGCCAATGACATCTGGTGCCGGAGCGCGCTGGGCAGAGTCTGGCCGCTCCTGCCCCCACGAGTGCAGGCGATTCGCGGGCCAGAGCTCAACAGGCTCGATGATCGGTTTCGTGCGGCCACGATTGCGTGGCCCGACCGAGAGGAAGAGCCAGGCCAGTGGTGGATGTGGCGCATTCCGCGAATTCTCGAAGCTGTTCCTGGAGAGCCACGTTGGCAAGGGTGGCCAATGGGCTGGGACGTCATGCCGTTTCCTAAACCGGAGACCGTCGAGGTCGTTGAGTAAGCACTCGACCCTGTGGGGCTCATCTATTCGTCGCTGCAGATCAAGCGGCGTAGCGGTACTCGTTGATCGCACCTTCGAGTACGCGGGTGCGCAGCAGTCGGCGGTTGTGGATCTTGATGGCTGTTGGCGTCTGTTGTGAGGCGTCGGGCGGTAGTTGTGCTCGGGATCGCTGCGGTCTGTGCCGGTTGTAGTGGTCCGCGAAGTCGGCGAGGACTCTCGTGGCGTGGGACGTGTTCGTGATCAGGACGTGGTCGAGGGCTTCGCGGCGTACGGTTCCGATCACCCGTTCGCAGTCGGCGTCCATCTTGGGCACGTGCGGCGCACTGAGCAGGACTTCTGCGTCCTCGCCGGTGAAGACGGAGTCGAAGGAGGCGGTGTACTTCGTGTTCCGATCGCGGAGCAGAAACCGGATTTGTCCGCCGCGATCGGCCAGTGCGTTGGTGAACTCGCGGGCCTGTTGGACTGCCCACTGTCGTCTGGGGTGCGCGGTCACGGGCGTGAGGTGCAGTCGGCGGGTGGCGTGTTCCAGGAAGGCCATGGCGTAGAGGCGTTGGCCCAGCGCCGTGTCGATGTGGAAGAAGTCCGCTGTCACGATGCCCTCGGCCGGGGCGGTCAAGAGTTCTGTCCAGCTCGGCCCGTGACGCCTTGGTGCCGGGTCGATCCCGGCCGCGTGGAGGATGTTCCACACTGTGCCCGACGCCATTGGATGCCCCAGCCGCGCCGGCTCGCCCTGGATGCGCCGAGGCCCCCACCGTGTCATCCGTCCGTTGTGCGTGCGCAGCGCCACTCCCGGCTGGGGGGCGGGCAGCCGGTCCGCGCCGTCCAGCCCACGGGCCAGGAGCGACATCGCCGCGAAGCGGCAACCATTTCGCCTTCTGCGGCAACTGAGTGCTGCAACGTTGACTCGATCTACCAATTGGATGGTCATGAGGGCTCTGAAGCACGCCGCTCCGCAGTCCCCGCGCAGACGCGGGCTGACAGTGGGCATTCCGTTGGCGCTGGTCGCTGTCGTAGTTCTCGCCTGTCTGGCCCTTGCGTTCCTCCCCGAGAGCGACGCCGACGCCGGGCGTCCCGCTGCCGCGTCCGTCGGCGCCACTTCGGCCGACGTCCCGTCTGCGGTCGGATCCCCGGCTGCGGCGGCAGCTGCCACGACCACAGCGGCACAGCCGTCGGTAACGGGCACCCCAAAGCCGTCAGCCAGCGGTACTCCGCAGCCCTCGGCCACCAGCGCCCCACGCACGACGTCCGCCGTGGCGTCGTTGGCGGGGCGGATCAAGCCCGCGGTCGCCTACCACGGTGTCGCGACCGCATATGACGCGGGTGACGGCTCCGGCGCCTGCCTGTACAACCCCTCCAGCGATCACATGATCGCGGCGATGAACCACACCGACTACGAGTCGTCCAAGGCATGCGGCGCGTATGTGCTCGTCCGCGCCGCCAACGGGGCCTCCATCACGGTACGGATCGTCAACGAATGCCCGTTGCCCTGTGCACCTGGGCAACTCGATCTCAGTCACCAGGCCTTCGCCAAGCTGGCGGATCTCTCACTCGGCCGGCTCCCGATCACGTGGACGCTGTTGAGCCCTCGCTCCTTGGGCACGATCTCCATCCGTTACAAGGCTGGGTCCACCCGTTGGTGGTGCGGCATCCAGGTGATCGGTCACCGGAACCCGGTAGCGGTACTGGAGGTCCGCACCACCGCCGGCTGGCGGCAGTTGCGGCGTACCGACTACAACTTCTTCCTCTCCACCGACGGCAGCGGGTGCGGTGGGGCGATCAGGGTCACCGACATCTATCGAGAACAACTGACCGTCGAAGGGATCGCGCTGAAGGCGGACGTCGTGCAACCCACACGCGTCCAGTTCGCCCGGCATTAACCGCGACACCCACCCGCCGTCACGGCCCGGCCCCGGGTGCCTGCCGACCGGATTCGTGATGTCCGCTGATACGCTGCGGCGTCATGTTAACGCTCACATTGCAACGAGAGGGCGACCGAGGGAGATGTTCCTCGATGACGCGTCCACGGAGTTCCACGACTTCTTTGAACGCCACTACGCCGAACTGGCCCGTTTCGCCCACCTCCTGACCGGCGAGACGGACGCGGCCGACGACCTTGCTGCGGACGCCCTGATTGCCCTGTGGCAGCGCTGGGACCGGCTTCGCAAGGCTGACCACCCCCTCGCCTACAGCCGCGGCGTGGTGGCCAACATGGCGCGCCAACGGATCCGCAGCGCGGTTCGCGAGCGACGCCGGACCGCGCTGTTCTGGTCCCGCAGCCCGGAGCAGGTGCAGGGTCCGGACGTGGCGGCCGTGCTCGACGTACGCGCGGCGCTCGCCCGGCTGCCGTTCCGCAAGCGGGCATGCGTGGTCCTGCGCCACGCCTTCGACCTGTCGGAGAAGGACACCGCGGAGGCTCTGGGGATATCGGTCGGTACGGTGAAGAGCCAGACGTCCAAGGGAATGGCGGAGCTGGAACGGGTACTGGGCGCGGAAACGACCGGGGCACTGTCGACCGGGAGGAGAATTCGGTGAACGAGGAGACCACCCGGCGCCTGCGCGAGGCCGCCGAGGCCCACCAGCCCGACCGCGCGAGGATCCTGGCCCGCGTGGAACGCGGCGCAACCGGCACTGTCGCCCCTCACCGCAGACGCTCGATCGCGAGGTCGTGGCCCAAGGCCGGGCTCGCCGGCCTCGCTGCCGCCGCGATCCTGGCGACCGGCGGCCTCGCCGTCGCCGACATCGTCCGAACCCCCTCGCCGTCGCACACCCCCGCCGCTCCCGCCGCCCCGTCCCCGACCGCCACCCCCAGTCCCACGCCCTCTGCTCATGCCACCACCGCTCCCGCTCCGAGCACAACTCCGAGCAGCTCGCGCCCGACTCCGTCGGCCGGCACTCGGGTCGAGAACGGGCCGCTGTGGTCGGAAGGCTCGATCGATCCGGCCAGCAGCGTCTACTGGGCCCAGAACAACCTCACCCTGAGGACCATTCAGCAGCTCACCTCGCTCACCGTCGAACTGCGCGTCGCGCAGACCGGTGGCGTGCGGAGCACCGGCGCCTGGCGGACCCTGCCCAGTGACGACTTCACCGTCACCGTCCAGCAGGTCGGCGGTGCACTGGTCTACCGCTGGGTGCTCAAGCCGGGACGTACCGTGCCGCCCGGGCAGCACGAATTCGCCGGCCAGTACAACCACGCCACCGGCATGCGCAATGCCACGCGCGACAGCTACCGCGTTGACGCACGGGCTTCGGCAGGCTCCAGCGCGGTCTGGGGAGGTTTCACTACAACACGTTGAATCGCTCCGGGCGCCTGGGAGCAGCCCGCCGCTCCCGCCCGCCCAGGGCTCCGAAGAGCTGGGGAGCGGCCGTTGACCTCTTCGGCCAGATCATCCTTTGCGGTGCTTGGCCAGGGCGGCGACGTACGTCGGAACGTGAAAAGAAGTTGTGCGGAACACGAGGGCATCGTCGCCGCGGCTCCCGCTGCACGGTGCAGTTTTCCCCTGAGGGAGTGGGAATGAGGCTCACGGATGCGGACCACGCGGGGCTGGTTGTCGCGGCGCAGGCCGGTGACGATCGGGCGTGCGAGGAGCTGATCGCCGCGTATCTGCCGTTGCTCTACAACATCGTCGGGCGAGCGCTGAGCGGACATGCCGACGTCGACGACGTCGTCCAGGAAACCCTGCTGCGCGTGGTGCGCGACCTGCCTGCCCTGCGTGCCCCGGAGAGCTTCAGGTCCTGGCTGGTGTCGATCACGCTCCGCCAGATCAGTACCCACCGGCACCGGCAACGCGCCTTCGCCGGCCGGACCGCGGTCATCGACGAGGCACGCCAGATACCGGACGCCGGCCCCGAACCTGAGGACGTGACGATTCTGCGTCTGCATGTGTCGGACGAGCGCCGTCAGGTTGTCGAAGCCGGCCGGTGGCTCGACCCGGACCATCGGGTGCTGCTTTCGCTGTGGTGGCAGGAATGCGCCGGCTCGCTGAGCCGTGACGATATCGCCATAGCGACGAGGCTCACGGTCGCCCACGTCGGAGTGAGCCTGCAACGCATGCGCGAGCAGCTGGAACTGAGCCGGACGATCGTCGCCGCGCTGGAGGCCGACCCGCGCTGTCCGCAGTTGGACGAGACCGTCGTCGATTGGGTCGGTCTCCGTACATCGGTGTGGCGCAAGCGGATCGCGCGGCACGCCCGCGGCTGCCCGGAATGCACGGCGACGACGACAGAACGGGTTCCGGCCGACCTACTGATCCTCAGCCTCGCGCCGCTGGCGGTCCCGGCCGGGCTCATCGCCGCGCTGGCCGCCAAGGGCCTGCTGTCGGGTACGGCCGCGAGCGCCGCCGGGCTGGCCACGGCACACGTCGCCGTCGGCACGGCGACGGGGGGAGGCAGTCTGCACAGCTCGCTGATCGGCAAACTCCACGCGATGACCGCTCATCCGCTGGCGGGCCTCGCCACCGGCGCGGTGCTCATCGCCGGGACCGCCACCTACGCGACCTGGCCCGAACCGGCGCATCGGGTGCCCGGCGTCATCGCCGCTCCCACAGGCGGCAATCCCACGCCGATCCCATCGCGCACCACCACGCCGGCCGGACCGTCCCCAGTGAGTCCATCCGCAGGCACTGTTCCGCTGGGCGCACAGTCGCTGGAGTCCGTGGACGAGCCCGCCCTGTACCTCACATATGCCAGCGACTTCGCGACGCTCGGCCCAGTCTCCGCGTCCAGCAGCGCGCAGACACGGCAGCGGGTCACCTTCTCGGTCATCCGGGGGCTGGCCGACACGCGGTGCATCACCTTCCGCGCCGCCGACGGCCGCTATCTGCGCCATCGTGACCTGCGGCTACGGCTGAGCACCAACGACGGCAGCGAACTGTTCCGTGAAGACGCCACCTTCTGTCCGCACCCCGGGGCGGTCGCCGGGTCGGTAACTCTGCACGCGCACAACTATCCCGGATCGATCCTTCGCCACCGCGAAGGTGGCATCTGGCTCGATGGCTCCGACGGCACTCGGGCCTTCGCCGGCCAGGCTTCCTTCATCATGCGCAAGGCCTGGGCTTGAGAACAGCTCCCGGAGCATTGTGGACCGAGTCGCGTAGTGAAAGCCGGTGATCCTGCACGATCCTGCACCACGCCGTTCTCAACCGGGCGGTGAGCCGAGTGCTGCGCCGAATCCAGCTTCGACCCATATTCATTGACGGCTGCCTCGCCGTGCCGGCCTGAAGGCTGATCACCGCAACCGCTTGGGCTCCGAGCCGCGCGAGTGTGTCCTGCGGCGTTTCTTTGGCCCACAGGCCGATGGCCGCGAAGGACTTCGCCCAGCTCGGTGTCCTTTCGGGCCCGAGGCCGTCGACACCAAGGGCACCAGCGTCACCCGGACGCTGGCAGACCACGCCTGCGGCCGGTCCGTATGTTTGGAACAACGCCCAGGTGGTGGGTGGCGGTTACGTCGACGGGCTGGTGTTCAACCCGCGCGAGAAGGGTCTGCCGTACGCGCGCACCGACATGGGCGGCGCCTACCGCTGGGACGCCGCGGCCGAGCAGTGGATCCCGCTGACCGACTGGGTCGACGAGAAGGACCGGAACCTGCTGGGCATCGATTCACTGGCCACCGACCCCGTCGACCCCCCCGGCTCTACGTCGCGTCGGGCACCTACACCAACGACTGGGCCGGCAACGCCGAGCTCCTGCGCTCCACGGACCGGGGCCGCACCTTCCAGCGCACCGCTCTGCCTTTCAAGTTGGGCGCCAACGAACATGGCCGCGGGGCGGGCGAGCGGCTGGCGATCAACCCCGCAGACAACGGCACCCTGCTGCTGGGCCGTGGCGGCTCGCAGGACGGCGCCTACTCCGCCGACGGCGGCAGCAGCTGGAACAGCTTCAAGTCGGAGCCGGTGGGCAGCGCCGACAGCGGCCAGGTCGCGCTCTCGGCGGACGACTCCGCGATCGTCTGGACCGAGGAGGGTCAGGCGCCGTACCGCTCGACCGACCAGGGGGCGAGCTGGTCGAAGGTCAACGGCCTGTGCAGCGGCGCCGTGAGGCGTGGGCCGCGTTGCGAGCGACCACTGACCCCCCTCGGGCTCAGCTGACCAGCACCGACCCGAGATCACCAAACTCCGCAATCGCCCTGGACCAGACCGCGGGGCTTGACGTAACGCTTTTTGCCTGCGAAATGCATCACTGAGCAATCGTCCGGACGGCGCGACTTTTCTGTTACGAGACCGCGAGTTCGGAGGCCTCCACTTCGTGGGGTGCCTTTCCCGCCGCTCACCATGACGTGCCGGTGTGGCAGGTTCCCCGACTTCCCCCGTTGACGTATCCCCTGAAGAAAGCCTCTCCGATGACGCGACACACCCACGAACCCCGGGCAACCGGTACGCAGGGACGGCCCCACGTCCTGCACCGCACCCACCCCGCGGCGGATCAGGCCGTACCGGCCGATGCGCACACGATCACGGAACCCAGGGCGACCCGCGGCCCCCGAGGAGAATCATGAAGGGCCTGCACCGGCTCGGCCGGCGTCGCCGGACAGTGACGATAGGACTGTCGGCCGCGGCGGTGGTGGTGGCCGGTGTCGTGACGCTGCTCCCCTCCGCTGGAGCCGCAAACCTGGGTACGCAGGCGGCCCCCTCGGGCAGGTACTTCGGCACGGCTGTGGCTGCCGGCAGGCTCGGCGACTCGACGTACGCCGCGATCTCGGACCGGGAGTTCAACATGATCACCCCGGAGAACGAGATGAAGTGGGACACCATCGAACCGTCCCGCGGCAAATTCAACTTCGGCCCCGCCGACCAGATCCTCAACCATGCCATGGCACACGGCCAGCGCATGCGCGGCCACACCACGGTCTGGCACTCGCAGCTCCCGTCCTGGGTCAGCTCCATCGGCGACGCGAACACGCTGCGCAGCGTGATGAACAACCACATCACCACCGAGATGACCCACTACAAAGGCAAGATCTACGCCTGGGACGTGGTGAACGAGGCGTTCGCCGACGGATCCACCCAGCACCGCAGCTCGGTGTTCCAGAACGTGCTGGGCAACGGCTTCATCGAGGAAGCGTTCCGCACCGCCCGGGCGGCCGACTCCTCGGCCAAGCTCTGCTACAACGACTACAACATCGAGAACTGGTCGGACGCCAAGACCCAGGGCGTGTACAGCATGGTCCGGGACTTCAAGTCCCGCGGCGTCCCGATCGACTGCGTCGGGTTCCAGAGCCACTTCGGCACCGGCGGCCCGCCGCCCAGCTTCCGAACCACCTTGTCCAACTTCGCCGCCTTGGGCGTTGACGTCCAGATCACCGAACTGGACATCGCCCAGGCGTCGCCAACGAACTACGCGAACACGGTCAACGCCTGCCTGTCCGTGACCCGGTGCACCGGCATCACGGTATGGGGCATCCGTGACCGCGACTCCTGGCGCAGCGGCGACAGCCCCCTGCTGTTCGACAACAGCGGCAACCCCAAGGCCGCCTACACCGCCGTCATGAACGCCCTCAATGCAGCCCCCGGTCCGACCCCGGGCGGGACGGGCTCTGAGACCGGCACCGGAGAGATCAAGGGCGTCCCCTCCGGCCGTTGTATCGACATCAACGGCTCCACCACCGCCAACGGCACCCAGGCGCAGCTGTGGGACTGCAGCGGACAGACCAACCAGCGCTGGACCTACACCGCCGGCAAGCAACTGATGATCTACGGCAACAAGTGCCTGGACGCTCTGGCCAAGGGCACCAGCAACGGCACCGCGGTGGTCATCTGGGACTGCAACGGCGGCACCAACCAGCAGTGGAACATCAACACCAACGGCACGATCGCCGGCGTCCAGTCCGGGCTGTGCCTCGATGCCGTCGGCGCGGCCACCGCCAACGGCACCAAGATCCAGCTGTACTCCTGCGGGTCCGGGAGCAACCAGAAGTGGACCGGCCCGTCCGGGACGTCGACCCCTTCGCCGACGGGCGGCCCGTGTGCTCTTCCGTCGACCTACCGCTGGTCGTCGACTGGTGCGTTGGCGCAGCCGGCGAACGGGTGGGCCTCACTGAAGGACTTCACCAATGTGGTGTACAACGGCAAGCACGTGGTCTACGCGTCGAACGTATCGGGATCGTCGTACGGCTCGATGGCGTTCAGGCCCTTCACGAACTGGTCGGACATGGCGTCGGCCGGCCAGAACGGGATGAGCCAGTCCACGGTGGCGCCCACGCTGTTCTACTTCGCGCCCAAGAACATCTGGGTGCTGGCGTACCAGTGGGGTGCGTGGCCCTTCATCTACCGCACCTCGAGCGATCCCACCAACCCCAACGGCTGGTCCGCGCCGCAGCCGCTGTTCACCGGCGGCATCCCGGGCGCCGCCCCGATCGATCAGACGCTGATCGCCGACGACCAGAACATGTACCTGTTCTTCGCCGGTGACAACGGCAGCATCTACCGGGCGAGCATGCCGATCGGGAACTTCCCCGGCAACTTCGGCTCGTCGTACACGACGGTCATGAGCGACACGGTGAAGAACCTGTTCGAGGCGCCGCAGGTCTACAAGGTCCAGGGCCAGAACCAGTACCTCATGATCGTTGAGGCTCGGGGTGCCAGTGAGCAGCGCTACTTCCGCTCGTTCACAGCCACCAGCCTGAACGGTTCCTGGACCCCGCAGGCCGCCACCGAGAGCAACCCCTTCGCGGGCAAGGCCAACAGCGGCGCCACCTGGACCAACGACATCAGCCACGGTGATCTGGTCCGCAACAACCCCGACCAGACCATGACCATCGACCCCTGCAACCTGCAACTCCTCTACCAGGGCAAGTCGCCCACCGCCGGCGGCCCCTACGACCAACTGCCGTACCGGCCGGGCGTCCTTACCCTGCAGCGCTAAACGCCTGATCCACGGTGATCGCGATTTGATGCGCTCTACCGGCGCATCAGACGAGCGGTTTACGGCGTGGCTAACTCCACCAGCTGATACTCCGGTCCGACTTCGCGATCTCGCGTCGGACCGGGCAGGAACGGAACGGCCACCGCGTGATCGAAGGGGGTTGTGTGGACTCCCGAAGATCGCGCGGTGGCCGCGGGGCCGCCGCGCCCCAGCCGCCGCGCGGCGCTGGCCCCCATTCCTCGTCAGCGGCGGATCCAGCAGAGTAAGGGTGGACCGGACGTTCGGCGTTGAAGGGTGTGAACCCGTCGTCCACGCTCATGGGAGCTGCGCCGACGAGGGCGGCGGCGGGAGCCTGGTCGATCCCGTCCAGGGAAGGGCCCGTAGAGCGATTCGTGGTCCAGGTCTTCGTGCACGTTCTCACGGAACGAGCCCAGCGCCTCCTGGACACCATCATCCAGCAGCCCGTGGATGTCGAGGGTCGCCTCGGTGGTCTCCAGGAGAAGCCGGAGCAGCAGTTCCTCGGCGACGCTACTGAGTTGCGAGAAGCCCGGTCGGCACAGGCGACCGGTCAGGTCGACGGCGGCGACCAGCAGCCTGCGCGCGAACAGCGGCGTATACAGGTGGGCGAACTGGGCTGGCAGCCCCCTGGACCCCAGACATGCTCGGCGCCGGTCACACCCTCACCTGGGCAAGAGAGGAGGTTACCGGCGGGCTACGGAACGCCGACTGGTCCATTTCCCGTTTCTCCCCGGGCAGTTGGGCCAAGTCGGAGCGAGCCGGAAACCTCGGGGTAATCACGGTTCCCTAGGCTCGGCGGGGCCGCATTTGGCATCGCATCCCGAACGACCGCCCATGTCCGGCCGCTGCCTAGGGAAAGCCGCAACCGTGCCCAAGCAACCACGACGCCTGGCCGCCCTGACGGCGCGGGCGCTCCCCCGTACGATCCGCGGCAGGCTGCCGCTGCTGCTGGCGTTGCCCACCTGCGCCCTTGTGGTGGTCGCCACGGTGGGAACGGTCGCGCAGTCCAGCCGCTACGTGGAGGCCGGGCGCACCGGCGACCAGGTTGCGCTGGTGCTGGGCACCGAGGAGCTGGTGCATGAGCTGCAGCGGGAGCGCGGGTTGACCGCCGGGTTACTGGGCGGTGACGAGAGCTTCCGCAGCACGATGGTCACCCAGCGCATGGCGTCCAACCGGACGCGTACCGCGCTCGACCGGCAGCTCGCGGGCAGCCCTCCGGCTGCCGGCGTCGTACGCGACGCGCTGGCCCGACTCGACGACCTGGGCACCGTACGCGGCGAGGCAAACACCGGCAGCGCGACTCGCGCCGATGTGCTCGCCTTCTACACCCGGGCCATCACCGCGCTCAGCGGTGCCGCCTTCAGCGGTGGCACGACGCCGGCGGACCCTCAGCTCATCAGCGACCTCGGTACCTTGCGCAAACTCGCGGACGCAGCCGAGGCCGCCGCCCTGGAGCGCGGCACGCTCAACGGCATCCTGGCCGCCGGATCCTTCCACGACCGCGACTACCCGACGTTCATCAAGCTGCTCGGCAGCAAGGAGGACGCCCTTGGCGAGGTGCCGCGCACCGCGAACCCGACGCAGACGCACGCCCTGGACGCCGCGCTGCGAAGCCAGTCCGCCGTCGCGGTCGCGGGCATGGAACAGCGCGTGCTGACCGCGTACGACGCCAAGAAGCTGCCGCTCACCCCTGCCGACTGGTGGCAGCCCGCCACCGCATTGGTGGACGCCCTGCACCAGGTGCAGGTCCGGGTCGCCGACGACAGCCGCGCCCGAGCCGACCAGTTGCGCAGCGACGCGCTGCGCCTGCTCCTCTTGGAGGCGGCCCTGGCCCTGCTGGCTGCGGGCGGGGCGGTCGTGCTGGGGCTGGTGGCCACTCGGTCCATCCTGCGTCCCCTGCACGCCCTGGCCGAACAGGCCCACTGGCTGGCCGAGCAGACGCTGCCCCAGGCAGTGGCGCGGGTGCAGGAGGAGCCGGGCGGGGCGGATCCAGCCGAGCTCGCCGAGAGCCTGACCGGCTCCGAGCTGGCAGCGCGCGGCGATGAGATCGCCAAGGTGGCGGGCGCGCTGGTCCGGGTCGCGGACACCGCGTTGCAACTCGCCGTCGAACAGAGTGTGTTGCAGCGCAATAGCACCAAGTCGCTCGCCAGCCTGGGCCGGCGCAATCAAGAACTGGTGAGCCGTCAGCTGAGCTTCCTCAGCTCACTGGAACACAATGAGAACGACCCGGGGATCCTTGCCAACCTCTTCGAGCTGGACCACCTGGCCACCCGGATGCGCCGCAACGCCGAGAGCCTGCTGGTCCTGGCCGGGGAGCGCAGCCCACGCCGCTGGGCGCGACCTGTGCCCATGGGCGACGTCCTGCGGTCCGCGCTCGGCGAGGTGGATGACTACCACCGGGTGCTGCTGCGCCACTCCGACCAAGCGCTGCTCGACGGCGGCGCGGTGAGCGAGGTGTCCCACCTGCTGGCCGAGCTGATCGAGAACGCCCTGGCCGCGTCGTCGCCGGGGACGGACGTGGAAATCTACGCCCGGGGGCACGGGGCCGACTACCTGGTCGTCATCGTGGACCACGGCGCCGGGCTCCCCGATGCGGCGCTCGCGACGGCGAACCGGCGCCTGTCCGGCCAGGAGAACTTCCTGGTGGGCGGCACCCAGCTGCTCGGCCACTACGTCGTCGGCCGGCTGGCCGCCAGACTCGGCGCCCGCGCCTGGCTGGCGCCCTCGCCGGTGGCCGGGGTGACCGCCTCCATACTGCTGCCCGGCCGGCTGCTGACCGGCCAGGCCGATCTGGCCGCCACGCGATGAACCCGCAGGACGAGGTCTTCGAGACCGGGGAGGTGGTCCGGCCGTTCATCGTGACCCGCGGCCGGACCCGCCCGGTCCACAGCCAACTGCGCCTGGAGACCCTGGTATCAGCGCTTCCCGCAGCCCTGGCCGCGCCGCTGGACTTCGAGCGCCGCGCGATCGTGGAGCTCTGCCAGTACCCGCGCTCGCTGGCCGAGATCGCCGCGCTGCTCCCGGCCCCGCTGGGGGTGGCCCGGGTCCTGGTCGCCGATCTGTCCGTGGAGCGCCACGTCCAGGTTCATGACCACCTCAACGAGCACGACGACAGAGCCTCCGTCGCCCTGCTGGAACGGATCAGGGACGGATTGCTGCGACTGTGACGGACGCGGGAAGCCGAGGAGTGGGATGAGCGTGGGTGCCTGTTGTCAGAACGGGCCTTGGCCTGGCTCGACGGCAGGCCAGGGCGGCTTCGGCCGCTGACCTCGGGCATCGACGGCCGCAACATTGCCGGGGGCAGCGCGTGAGCGATCGCGTTGGTGATCAGTTCCGAGATCACCAGGATGGCGTCGTCCGCTGTCTCCGTGGGCAGCCCAGCGGGCCAGGACCGTGCGTGCGCGGCGGCGCACGGTGGAGACGGTCTCAGGGATGTGCGGCAGCGGGAGTATGTGCTCGGTCCGCGGGTGCGGTGGCACGCTGGTGTCAGGCGTGGTCATGGCCGGAGTGGTCATCTTCGACCACCTCCACTTGTCTCGGCTTCTTGTATGGGAAGCGGCGGCTCGTTCTGTGCCGTGGCGGGTGGCCGGGTTATTCGGCGGTGGCGAGGATGTCGGCCAACGCCGTGACGGCCTGTTCGGCGTCGGGGCCTTCGGCGCGGACGGTCACGGTGCTTCCGGCGGTGGCGCCCAGGCCCATCACGGCGAGGACGCCGGTCGGGTTGACGGTGCGGCCGCCGTGCTCCAGCTGTATCGCGCTGGCGTACCCGGCTGCGGCGCGGGCGAGTTGGCCTGCCGGGCGGGCGTGCAGGTTGGCGGGCAGGACGACGGCGATCTCGTGATTCGCCGTGGTCGTGGCGGTTGTGGTGGTGGCGTCAGAACTTGAGGACATGACGGGCCTCCTTGGCGGCGTTGGCGACGGTCTTGAGATCAGCGCCGGATGCGGCGGTAACGACGGCCGCGACGGCTCCTTCGACGAACGGTGCGTCGACGATCGTTACGTCGGTGCGGGGATGGTCTTCCAGGACGGTGCGGGCTGTGAGGACCGAGCTGCCGAGGTCGGGGATGACGACGACGCCGCCCCCGTGATCGGCTTCCCGGATCGCTGCGAGGACGAGGTCGTAGCTGGTGCCGATCCGGCCGTCGTCGGTTCCTCCGGCGGTGGCGAGGGGAACGTGGTCGGAGCCGATCTGCTGCACCAGCAGGCGAAGGCCCGCGGCGAGCTCGGCGCTGTGGGACACGAGTACGATGCCGACAGGGTTGCTCATGAACAACAACGCTATATCTCGGAACGCTGTTCATCAATACTGAACAAGGAGAATTTTCGATGGTGCAAGCGGTGCAGCGTGCGGTGCAGATCTTGCGGGAGCTCGCGTCCACCGGGCCCCGGCTGGGTGTGACCGAGCTGGCCGACCGCCTGGGCGTGGCCAAACCCACCGTCCACGCGCTGTTGCGCACGCTGGAGGCCGAGGGGCTGGTGGTCCAGGACCGGGACAGCTCGAAGTACCAGCTCGGCCCGGACCTGGTGCAGCTGGGCAACGCCTACCTCGACACCCAGGAGCTGCGCACCCGCTCGCTGACCTGGGCGGACCAGCTCGCCACCCGGACGAACGAGGCGGTGTGGGTGGCCGTACTCACCGGCGACCACATCCTGGTGGTGCACCACGCCTTCCGGCCCGAGGGCGCCGTGCAGATCCTCGAAGTGGGAGCCAGCATCCCGTGGAGCACCTGCGCCCTGGGCAAGGCCATCGTGGCCTTCGCCGCGGTCCCCGAGCGGGAGCGGCTGCTCGTGGGCGAGGCGGCGGTGCTCACCGGCGCCAGCATCACCGACCCGGAGGAGCTGGCCGGCCAGCTGAAGGAGGTTCTCCGGACGGGGTACGCGATCGAGGACCAGGAGTCCGCCATCGGGGACGCGGGCATCGCCTCCCCTGTCTTCGACCGCTCCGGCGAGGTGCTGGGCGCCATCGGCATTGTCGGCCCCGTTGAGCGTCTGCTGGCCGAACCGGCACGTCAGGAGCTCGCGGTCGCGGTCCGTGAGACAGCCCGCAATCTTTCGCGCGACCTCGGCGCCCCGAGGGGCGCCGCCCGCATGGCAGGCGCCTGACCGGCGCGATCCGCACCTGTCGGCCTCACGGGCACCTGACCTGCATACTCCGCATCCACCTGTAGTCCGGCGGCGAGGTCGCCGTTCCACCTCCTGCCCCTCCGCCCAGGCCCCTCGGCACGTCGCCGTGGGGCCTTCTGCGTGTCCGCGGTGCGCACGATCGTCGCCGAACCTCTTGACAGGCGTGAAACGTGGGCTTAACTTCCGGAACAACGTTCATCAATACCGAACGTACTACCGGATTCCGCTGGATATCCGATTCCCCTGAGCCGGCCGCCAGGTTGCCCGACCCTGACCACCTCGCGGCCCCCTCCCTTCACAGCCCGCTCACGCGGAGGAGGTGAGACGCCCACGTCGCCGCTCGGCACTGGGCGCCATCATGGAAGAAAACTCTTACTCACAGAAGCTTGTGGCCGAGATGCTGGGCACCGCGGTGCTGGTGTTCATCGGTGTCGGTTCGGTCCCCGCAACGCTCATCGTCGGCGGCGCCGCGCCATTCACCATGGCGCAGCTGGGAATGATCTCGCTGGCTTTCGCCACCGCCGTCATCGCCATGGTCTACGCGATCGGCCATATCTCCGGCTGCCAGATCAACCCGGCCATCACCCTCGCGCTGGCCGTCACGAAGAAGATGCCCTGGCGGGACGTCCCCGGCTACATCGCGGCCCAGGTGGTCGGTGCTGTGCTGGGATCGCTTGCGATCGTCGGGGTGCTGGGGAAGAAGGCGGTCGACGTGGGCCTCGGTATCGCCGCCTACGGCACCGGTGTCGGTGCCGGGCAGGCTTTCTTCGCCGAAGCGGTGGGCACGTTCATCCTCGCGTTCATCGTCTTCGGTGCCATCGACCGGCGCGCGGCCGGCGGCTTCGCCGGTCTGGCCATCGGCCTGGGCGTGTTCGCGATCATCATTCCGGTGGCGCCCGCCACTGCGGCGTCCATCAACCCGGCCAGGACACTTGGCCCGATGATCACCGGCGAGCTGTTCAATGGCACGGTCCACTGGGAGCAACTGCCTGTCTACCTGGCTGCCGAGGTGATCGGCGCGGTTGCCGCAGGCGTCCTCTACACCGCGCTCAACGCCCACCGCCAAGCCGCCACAACCACGGCCGGGAACCGGGTTGTTGAGCCCGTCAATACCGAAGGAGCCCTGTCGTGAAGAAGCTCATCAACGCCCCCGAGGCGGTGTTGGACGAGGTCCTGGCAGGGATCGCCGCCGCCCACCCCGAACTGAAAGTCGACGCGGAGAACAGGGTGATCGCCCGCGCGGGCGGCACCGGGACGGGCAAAGTCGCCCTCATTTCCGGCGGCGGTTCCGGGCACGAGCCCCTGCACGGTGGCTTCGTGGGCCTGGGCATGCTGGACGCCGCCTGCCCCGGAGAGGTGTTCACCTCTCCCGTGCCCGGCCAGATGCTGACCGCGGCCCAGGCCGTCGACGGCGGTGCGGGCGTGCTGTTCATCGTGAAGAACTACACGGGCGACGTCCTCAACTTCCAGATGGCCGCCGAACTGGCCGCCGAGGAAGGCATAACGGTCGAGACCGTGCTGGTCGACGACGATGTCGCGGTTCAGGACTCCACCTGGACCGCCGGGCGCCGCGGCACCGGAGCCACCGTCTTCGTCGAGAAGATCGCCGGCGCTCTCGCCGAGAAGGGCGCGGACCTCGCCGCGGTGGCGGAGATGGGCAAGCGGGTCAACGCCGCCTCCCGGTCCTTCGCGGTCGCCCTGACCGCATGCACCACACCCGGCTCGGGCAAGCCCGGTTTCGACCTGCCCGAGGACGAGATCGAAGTCGGCGTCGGCATCCACGGCGAACCCGGCCGCAGCAGAGAAAAGCTCCGCCCGGCCAAGGAGATCGTGGCCACCGCCCTGGACGCGATCCTCGCCGACCAGCCGCTCACCGCGGGGGACGAGACCATCGTCATGGTCAACGGCCTGGGCGGTACGCCGCTCATCGAGCTGTATGTGGTCTTCCACGAGGTCGCGGCCGCACTGGCGGACAAGGGTGTGGCCATCGCCCGCAATCTCGTCGGCAACTATGTGACCAGCCTGGACATGGCCGGTGTTTCCATCACCGTGTGCAAGGCCGACACCGACATGCTGTCCCTATGGGACGCACCCGTAAACACCCCAGCCCTGCGCTGGGGCGCCTGAACCGAGCCGGGGGCCGGACCGCGCGATACGCGAGGGCCGGGTGGGGGCCTTCCCGCGCCGGCTCACCCGACCGCCCCCGCGTCCGCCCCCGCCCCCGGCTCACCCAACCGCCCCTCCGCGTCCGCCGCTTCCGGAACCCCCAAGCGTCAACCCACCGCGTATCAACCATGAACGGAGACCCCGTGGACATCGACCTCGCCCGCACTTGGGTGCAGGCCATCGCCGCCGCCGTCGACAAGCACAAGGACCACCTCACCCAGCTGGACTCGGCCATCGGCGACGCCGACCACGGCGTCAACATGAAACGCGGCTTCTCCGCCGTCACCACGGCCCTGGCCGACTACCAACCGGACACTGTCGGGGCCGTGCTGGTCAAGACGGGCACCACACTCATCTCCAGCGTCGGGGGTGCCTCCGGCCCTCTCTACGGCGGCGCCTTCCGCGCCATGGGCAAGGCCCTTGACGCACCCACCGCCGACACGCAGCAGTTCGCGACCGCGCTGGCTGTCGGCCTGGAGAGCGTTCAGAAGCTCGGCGCGGCCGCACCCGGCGACAAGACAATGATCGACGCATATGCTCCCGCGCTGGCCGCCTTCCAGCAGCACGCCGGCGCCGGAGCCGACTTCGCCGCCGCGGCCCTGGCCGCCGCCGACGCCGCTGAGGACGGCATGCGCGCGACCACCCCCATGCAGGCACGCAAGGGCCGAGCCTCCTACCTCGGCACCCGCAGCATCGGCCACCAGGACCCCGGCGCCACCTCCACCGCCCTCATCTTCCGCGCACTCGCCGAAGTGGTGGCTACCCGATGAACCGCCACACCTACTCCGGGCACACCGCCGCACCCGGCATAGCCCTGGGGTTCCTCCACCGCACCGACCGCCCGCTCACCCGAGCCGTGCTCCCTCAGCGCACCGGTGGCGACGCCGCACAGCAGATCGCCGACGCTTTCGACACCGTCGCCGCTCGCCTGCGCGACCTGTCCACCTCGCTGCGTGAACGGGGCAACGACGAAGAGGCGGACATCATGGAGGTCAACAGCTACATCGCGCAGGACCACGATCTGCTCGAACAGGCCATCAAGCGAGCGCACCAAGGGCAGCCGGTACCTGTCGCCGTCCGGCAGGCCATCGACACCTATGCCCGGACCATCGCCGGCCTTGACGACCCGACCCTG
Organism: Streptomyces sp. NPDC045021; assembly: GCF_056432645.1. NCBI lineage: Bacteria > Bacillati > Actinomycetota > Actinomycetes > Kitasatosporales > Streptomycetaceae > Streptomyces > Streptomyces sp. NPDC045021. The sequence goes on along the minus strand of NZ_JBWKIQ010000001.1, from coordinate 1,127,048 downwards.
GCCGATCGCGCCGCCGACGTACGGCAAGTCGGCCGCCGCGTCCTGGCCCACCTGCACGGCGACACCGGCCCCGCACCCGACCAACCCCTCGTCCTTGTCGCCCACGAAATCGGCGCGGCAGACCTGCTGGAACCCGGCCAAACGGTCACCGCCGCCATCTCCGTCACCGGCGGCCCCAACTCCCACGCCGCGATCGTCGCCCGCTCACAGGGCATCCCCCTCCTGCTGGCCGTCGACGCCGCCCTTCTCGACCTGCCGGACGGGCAGGAAATCCTCCTCGACACAAACCAGGCCACCGCCGTCGCCCACCCCAACGACGACGAGCGCGCGAGCGCGCTGCATGCCATGGACGCCGCCCGCACTCGCCGCCTCGCCCTCGCCGAAGAGCGCCACCTGCCCGCACAGACACTGGACCACCACCACGTGGGGCTGCGGGCCAACGTGGCAACCCCGGCCGAGGCCCGCGCAGCCCTCGCGGCCAACGCCGACGGCGTCGGCCTGCTCCGCACCGAACTGCCCTTCCTCAACCACCCTGCCTGGCCCACCCGCAACCAGCACGCGGCCACCCTGGTCCCCATCATGCGCGCACTCGCCGGACGGACCGTCACCGCCCGCACCCTCGACTTCGCCGACGACAAACTCCCGCCGTTCCTGTCCCGCATCCAGGGCGCGCGGATCGGCCGCGGCCTGCCGCTCATGCTGGCCCAACCCGATGCCTTCGCCGATCAGTTCCGCAGCCTGCTCGGCGCGGGCACCGATACCGACCTGCGCATCATGATCCCGATGGTCGCCGGCGTCGACGAACTGCGCGCCTGCCGACGCCTTCTCCAGGCCGCGGCCGACGAAGCCGGTGTCCCGCCCCCGCCCCTGGGCATCATGGTGGAACTCCCCGAAGCCGTCGCCGCAGCCGACGACCTCGCCCGCGAAGCCGCATTCCTCTCCATCGGCAGCAACGACCTCACCTGCCAGATCCTGGGCCTGGACCGGCGCGACCCCACCGCCACCCCCGCCATGGCAGCACACCCCGCCGTCCTCAACGCCATCGCCCAAGTCGTCACCGCCGCCCACCGCCACCACCGCCAGGTCTCCGTCTGCGGCGACGCCGCCGCACATCTCCTCGTCACCCCCCTCCTCATCGGCCTCGGCTGCGACACCCTCTCCGTGGCACCAGCCGCCCTCGACGAAGTACGCGCCCGCATCCGCCGCCTGCGCCATGACACCTGCGCCTCCCTGGCGGTCATCGCCCTCACCCGCGAAACCCCCGAAGAGGTCTGGAGGCTCGTCGAGCAGTGCTGCCAGCCGTCACTGCCCTGACCCGAGCCGCGCACACGGCGCGATCAGTCGAGCGTGGGCAGGTCCGACCGGACCCGGCCCATCAAAGGGCCTGTGTGACGCGCAAGATGACGCCCTGACAAATCCCGCGTCAAATCCCGCTGACCCATGCCATTTTGATGGATTTCTGCTGATGTTCCTATCAAGTCGAAAAGGGGTCTGAACCGTGAAGAAGCTCATCAACTCGCCCGATGAAGTGCTTGCCGATGCTCTCGTCGGCGTGGCCGCCGCGCACCCCTCACTGACGGTCAACACGTCCGACCGCTACATCATCCGCGCGGGCAGGCCGACCGCCGGAAAGGTAGGCCTGGTGTCAGGTGGCGGGTCCGGACACGAGCCGCTGCACAGCGGGTTCGTCGGGTACGGGATGCTGGATGCGGCCTGTCCCGGTGAGGTGTTCACATCTCCCGTGCCGGACCAGATCCTCGCCGCCACGCGGGCCGTTGACGGCGGGGCGGGGGTGCTGCACATCGTGAAGAACTACACCGGCGACGTGCTGAACTTCCAGATGGCCGCCGACTTGGCCGCCGACGACGGCGTGTGGGTGGAGGGCGTCGTGGTCAATGACGATGTCGCCGTGGAGAACAGTACGTGGACGGCCGGCCGACGGGGTACCGGGGCGACCGTGTTCGTGGAGAAGATCGTCGGTGCGGCTGCCGAGCTCGGTGCGGACCTGGCCTCGGCCGCGGCTTTGGGCCGGGCGGTCAACGACCGGTCCCGTTCGTTCGGGGTGGCGCTCACGCCGTGCACGCTGCCCGAGTCGGGCAAGCCCGGCTTCGAGCTGGGCGAGGACGAGATCGAGCTGGGCGTCGGCATCCACGGCGAGCCCGGTCGCGCCCGCGGCAGGCTCGTCTCTGCCAAGGAGATCGTCGGTGTCGCGTTGGACGCCATCCACGCCGACATGCCGCTCTCAGGCGACGTGCTCGTGATGGTCAACGGCCTGGGCGGCACCCCACTGATCGAGCTGTACGTGGTGTACGCCGCGGTTGCGGAGTGGCTCGCCGGCCATGGCGTGTGGATCACCCGCAACCTGGTCGGCAACTACATCACCAGCCTGGAGATGGCCGGCTGCACGATCACGGTGTGCCGGCTCACGCCGCAGCTCACCCATCTGTGGGATGTCCCCGTCGAGACCCCCGCGCTGCGTTGGGGACGCTGAGCGGCCTCGGACACCGCTACGGACACCACGAGGGAGAAGGACGACCATGGACGCGAGCACGTTCCGGGCCTGGATCCACGAGGCGGCCCGATTGATGGTCGACAACACCGACCGTCTGACCAGCCTCGACTCCGCTATCGGCGACTCCGACCACGGCATCAACATGCGCCGTGGCCTGCAGGCGGCGGTGGCGATGCTGGACGAAACCGACCCGCCCACCCCCGGTGCGGTGCTCGCCACCGTCGGCCGGGCATTGATCAGCAAGACCGGCGGGGCCTCGGGACCGCTGTACGGCACCGGTTTCCGGCAGGCCGCGCGGACCCTGGGCGAGGAACCTGACGTATCTGCGGCACAACTTGGGGCGGCCTTGGCGGCTGCCCTCGCGGGCATCCAGCGGATCGGCGCAGCGCTCGAGGGCGACAAGACGATGATCGACGCCCTCGGCCCGGCCGTGACCGCCTACCAGGCCGTCATCGACACCGGCGGCGACCTGAGCAACGCCACCCGCGCGGCATCCGACGCCGCCGTGCGGGGCCTGCAGCAGACCGTCGGCATGCAGGCTCGGAAGGGCCGCGCGAGCTATCTCGGCGCACGCACCATCGGTCACGAGGACCCCGGCGCAGCGTCGACCGTGCTCATTCTCTCCGCCCTCGCGACTGTCACCGCGGCGAGCGGGCGGAGGAGCGAGCGGCCAGACACAGAGGCGGCGTCATGAGGGTGGCGCGCCCGCGCCCCTGAAGCGCGCACGTTCATTGGCGGGAAGAAGGTGCGAAGGCAAGTGCAAACACAACCCGCGGTGCATCGCCACGGCACGGAACCAGTGCCGACGCCGCAGGCGAGAGGCAACGATTCCGACAACGGCAGTACCGAACCGGACCATACCGATCCCGACCCCGCGCGCGCAGGTGGAGGGCGTCGCCCGCGCCGGAGCAGTAACCAGAAGGGGCTCGCCCCGGGTGACTGGAGTGTGCGCACCCAGCTGCTGGCCGCAGTGCTCATCCCGATCATCACCGTGCTCGTACTCGGCGGTCTGCGGATCGGCTCGGCGGTGCAGAACGCACAGGACCTCGACAACGTCCATCAGCTCGTTCGTACCGTCGACAAGGGCACGGGGCTGTTGCAGGAGCTCGAGGATGAACGCGATCTCACCGCGCTCTACCTCGCGGCCGGGCGTACGGGCGACATGAGCCGGCTGGACACTCAGCGCTCCCAGGTGGACGCGGCGCTCGCCCGGGTCCGTGCCGAGGCCACCCGAGTCCACTGCGGGACGAACCCCGCCCTGGACGCCCGGCTTGCGGTGCTCGACGCCTCTGGCGGGAAGGCGACGTCATTGCGCCACGCGGTAGACCACACGAAAATGCTCTCGCTATCCGTGGTCAACGCATACACGGCATTGATCGCCGAGCTCACCGACGCCCTCGACCTTCTCACGCCGGACGTCGCCCACCAGACCCTCGCCGTCGGGGCCCGTGCCCTCCAGACCTTCGCACAGGCCACGGAGCAGGCCTCCCGGCAACGCGCGCTGCTCGGCGGGGCACTGACCAAGGGTCACTTTGATGCGAGCGAGGCCGAGAGCCTGACCCTCGCCAGTCGGCAGCAACAGGCCTTGATCGGCGAGTTCCGGTCCGGTGCGCCGCCGGCCCAGCGTCAGTTCTACGAGCGCACCGTCACCGGAAGCGACGTCGACAGGGCCGAGATACTCATGAAACAGGCGCTCACCCGGCAGGGCACCAGCAGCCTCCGCCTCGACGCCGGCGAGTGGTTCGACACCATGACGAGCAAGCTCGAGCTGATGCGTCTGGTCGAGAAGCGGCTCGTCGGATCCGTCGAAGACGAGAGCTCGCGCGAGCAGCACCAGGCCGAGCGCTGGGTGTTCATCGCCTCACTCGTCATGCTGTTGATCATCCTGCTCACGTTCGGCGTGACGCACGTCGCCCTGCAGTCGATTGTCGGCCCGCTGCACACCCTGCGTGCCTCCGCGCTCGTTATCACCGAACGCCACTTGCCGGAGGTCGTCCGGCTGCTGCGTAGCTCCAGCGACGCGCGACTGGAGGCAATCAAGGCCGGGCCCATGGGTATCGACTCGAACGACGAGATCGGCGGTATCGCGGGCGCGTTCGACGACGTCCATCGTGACTCCGTACGGCTGGCGTTCGAGCAAGCGCAGCTGCGAGGCCGCATCAACGCGATGTTCGTCAATCTCTCGCAGCGCAGCCAGATCCTCGTGGAACGGCAGCTGGAGCTGATCGACCATCTGGAGAACGGCGAGCAGGACCCCGACCTGCTCGCCAGCCTCTTCCAGCTCGACCACCTGGCCACCCGCATGCGCCGCAATGGGGAGAACCTGCTCGTCCTCGCGGGCGAGGAGGCAGGCCGCCGCTGGAGCGCCCCAGTACGGCTCGTGGATGTGCTCCGGGCCGCCACCGGCGAGGTCGAGCAGTACCGGCGTGTGCAGCTACGCGGATTGGTAACCGCGGACATCGACGGCCGGGCAGCGAACGACATCGTTCACCTCATCGCGGAGCTGCTGGAGAACGCGGCCACGTTCTCCTCGCCGGACACCGAGGTGCTCGTCACGTGCCGGCTGCTGTCCGGCGGCGGTGCGAAGGTCGAAATCCAGGACAGTGGCATCGGCATGAGCGCAAAGGACCTTGAGGAGGCCAACGACAGGCTCCTGAATCCACCAGTCGTCGACGTCTCGGTGGCACGGCGCATGGGCGTGTTCGTCGTCGGCCGGCTATCCGGCCGCCACGACATCCGCGTACAGCTCCGCAGGTCATCCCCCCGCGGCATCACAGCAGTGGTCATGCTTCCCCAGAACCTGGTCCGGGAACACGGAGATCACATGGATCCTCCCGGACTGTCCGCCAGGCACAACTCCGAAGGACGCCTCACCGGCTGGCGCAACTACGACACGACCGAGCAGCTCAACGACGTGCCGGCCAAACGCGCGTACCGGACACGCCGTCACGACGCCCGCTCGGTCGGCAAGGAGAACACATGACCGGCTGAGCCAGGCCGCACCGAACCTCAGCGGCGTGACAGTGTTGACCTGGCCCGATGCTGGGTGAAGCCTGCCGCTCTCGCGTCTACTGGAAACAACCGTCACGCCAGATCATGCGATCCCGGAGGACACGCCGTATGCACCTTGAACGCCTCATCGCCTCGCCGATCCCGCCCTTCGGTCTGGGCCTGGCCGCCGTCGGCCGTCCCGGCTATATCAATCTGGGTCGTGACGCAGACCTGCCCGCAGACCGCTCGGCCACCGTTCTGCGCGGCCATGCCCACCGGCTGCTTGACGCGGCCTACGCCCGGGGCGTGCGGTACTTCGACGCAGCCCGCTCCTACGGCCGGGCCGAGGAGTTCCTCGCCACTTGGCTGGAGGCCCGCCCCGATGCACGGGATGTGGTGATCGGCAGCAAGTGGGGCTACACCTACACCGCCGACTGGCGCACGGACGCCGAGGTGCACGAGGTCAAGCACCACAGCACCGCGACGTACGACCGCCAGCTCGCGGAGACGCGTGCGCTGCTGGGCACCCGGCTCGACCTCTACCAGATCCACTCGGTCACCCCGGACAGCCCGGCGCTGACCGACTCCGCATTGCACGACCGGCTGGGCAGACTCGCCGCAGAGGGGGTGACCATCGGACTGTCCACCAGCGGCCCGGCACAGGCGGAAGCCATCCGGGCCGCGCTGGAGATCACGATGGACGGCGAACCGCTCTTCGGCAGCGTGCAGGCCACCTACAACCTCATGGAGCCGTCAGCGGGGCAGGCGCTGGCCGAGGCGCACGCCACCGGGCGCACGGTGATCGTCAAGGAGGCCATGGCCAACGGACGCCTGGCCGGTCGGCACGCCACGGGGCCGGACACCGTCATGCTGCGCGAGATCGCGCAGGAGGCCGGCGTGCCGTGCGACGCCGTGGCTCTGGGCGCGGTCGCCGCGCGGCCCTGGGCGGACATCGTCCTCTCCGGCGCAGCCACGATCGAGCAACTCACCAGTAACCTCTTGGCGGCGGACCTGCGCCTCAATCCCGATCAGTTGGAACGGCTGGCCGGGCTGGCCGAGTCAGCGGAAGCCTACTGGGCGCACAGATCGCGGCTGGCCTGGGCGTGAGGTCCGGGCCGGGACCCCGCCCCCAGCCGTACGCCCACATCCCGAGAACTGCGCATCCGCACCGTGTGTGTCCAACCCGACCGTCCGGAGGGGCACCCGGGTCCAGCTGTCGAGGATCCGCGAGACGAAGTGAGACACACACCTGCCGACAGCGGGGAGGAACGAACTCCGAGGCGGACGCCCGCTTACGAGGAGCGTGCTGACCGCTTCGAGCGGCTCCCATCAATTGTCGGCGCTGGAGCCTGACATGGAGGAACAGGCCGTATAGCCAGTTTGCGAGTTTGAGCCACGGCTCCTCGGTCTGCCGCTGTAACGGCAGACGAGCAGACCCGCGACCATGGTGGCTGCGGCATTGACCCGCTGCTGCGTGGACGAGCGCCGTTGGGTGGTCAGCTCCGCGTGGTCGAAAAGGGCTTGGCGTCGGGTGGGAAGGGGGCCTCGTGGGCATCGGCTCGACGGGACGGGACGGGACGGGACGGGACGGTGCTCTGGTCGGTGCCGTGAGGGCATTTCCTGGTGGCAGCAGCGCCAGAGCGACAGCAGAGCCCGGTAAGACCGGCTCTTCGTCGAAGGGTGGGAATGCCGTGCGGCCGCTCGCGCCATACGCTCGGCATATGTCCGATTTCATCTCTGAAGGCGCGTCGGCCGAGGACCTTCCCGCACCGGCCGAGGGCCTGCTGCTCACGCACTTCCTCACGGTCAGCGACGTCCCCCGCTCGCGGGCGTTCTACGCCGACGTACTGGGTGGAAGGGTGGTGCTGGATGAGAACCCCTGCATCATCAAGGTCGCCAACAGCTGGATCATCATGAACCCCGGCGGCGGGCCCACCGACGACAAACCCGACGTCGTCCTGCGCACGCCGGAGGACCCCCATACCGTCTCCAGCTTCCTGAACGTACGGGTAGCGAACATCCACGGGTTCTACGCGGCGGCCCGCGCCAAGGGAGCCGAGTTCCTCACCCCGCCCATCGACCGGCGCGCCGAGCTGCGCTGCTATATGCGCGACCCGGACGGCTATCTCATCGAGGTAGGACAGGCCACGGGCCTGCTGAAGGGCATCCTGGCACGCACCGGAACCGGCACCTGACCGCGGAACGGCGCCTCACGAGAGAGGTTCTCCCTCATGGCACACCAGCAGATCCCAGGCCTCGATCCGACCGCAATGCCCAGCGGAACCGGGTGCGTGGAGTGCTTGGCGGGGGACGGACCGGGGTGGTGGTTCCACCTGCGGCGCTGCGCTGCCTGCGGTCACATCGGATGCTGCGACACCTCGCCCGCGCAGCATGGCACGAAACACGCGCGCGAGGCCGGACACCCTCTGCTGACCAGCTTCGAACCGGGTGAGGACTGGTTCTGGAACATCGAGACCGATCAGTACTACGAGGGGCCGGAGCTGGCCCCGCCCACCGCGCACCCGGCTTCGCAGTCCACTCCGGGCCCCCAGGACAAGGTCCCTGCGGACTGGGAGCGGCAGCTCCACTGACCGCGCTCGATCGTTGGGCTCTCCGGTCCGGGAGTCAGATCTGCCGCAACGGGTCCGTGATGCCTCCGGGGCACGCGAGCGCCGCGATGTCCCATCCGGCGCGTCCGGCCCCGGCCCGGTAGGCGCTTTCGTAGAAGGCGAGGACGGCGGCACGGGGATCGGTCTCGACGCGGGCCGCGTCGTAGCGCAACACGGCCAGGTGGCTGGCGCCGCGCGCGACCCACTGCGCGGACGCAGGGCTGAGCGCCTCCCCGGCCAGGTCGGCGGGCTCGGGGGCAGTGTAGGAGTAGAAGGCGGGCTCGGTGAAGGTTTCGTCGCCGAACCAGAAGCCGAAGCTGATCACTTCGCGGGAGTACGCCTCCCGGGTGACGGGGTCGGTCTGCGGGGGCTGGTCGATCCGTCGCCCGGAGAACCGGCTGTGAGCGATGTCGAAGGTATGCCAGAAGTGGTGCACCGGACTGTGCTTTCCCGAGTAGCCCGCCGCGAACTCCTCCAGCACGCACGCCACCTGGCTCAGGATCCGCCAGTAGCGGTTGGCGGCCACGGGATCGTAGGTCGCGTGCTCGGTGTCCTCGGCGAACGGCCGGCCGGCGTCGGGCAGGTCGAAGGGCCTGGGAATGGCGATGTCCACCCGGACCCCCAGTGCGGCCAGAGCGGCCAGGGTCGCGTCGTGGAAGGACGCGACGGACTGGCCCGGAAGTGGGAAGGATCGCTCTTCGCCGTCCAGCGTCGCGACGACGAGCCGGTGGTCGACGAAGTCGAAGTCGATCGTGAAGATCGGGTTCCCGTCGGCCTGCCCCATCGGACGCGTGGTGATGCCGCGCCCCGTGAGATGAAACGGGACGTTCCACCAGTGGTTGCACCGGGCGCTCGCCGCGAGACGGATCTTGCCGACGATCTGCGCGAAGCGGTGCAGCGTCTCCTTGGTATCTCGCCACTCCATCAGCGGCATCGGCGGGAACAGGTCCATCATGCTCCCATGATGAGCCCGCAGGCGGCGTCCGGCACCCGCGCCGGGGGGCGGAGAGCGTGGTTGTGTCCTCCCAAAGGAACTGCACCCATCACCGTTCGCGCTCATGCTGGTCGACGGTGGAGCTGCGGAGCCGACGGGCTCGTGGCCCCGGCAGGGCCCCGGGTGTGAACGGTCCGGAGGCGCTGATCGGGCGGCCGGGCTGGCCTCCGGGAAAGAGCCAGGGCGAGTCCGTTCGACTGAGGGCGGCATTGCTGTGGCGAACCTCAACCTGCTGAAGGGCCAGGTCAGCGACGGATGCGGGTAGGTCCACCGGAACGGCGCCGAGGCGGATGCGGACCGCTCCGCGAGACGGCCGTCAGAGGATGTTGCCGCGCGGCCTGGTCCTGGTAGTGCGTGATGTCCTTGCCGCGGCTACGCCGGCGAAGGACTCGCTGGAGGTGCCAAGTCGCGTACCGGTGCAGGTATTTCCGTTTCTCGGCCGTCGCATGGGAGGTGACGAGGTCCTTCGCGTGCGCTGTTCGAGGCGGACCATCTGCTCGTCGCGTTTCGGCAGGGCGCCGGTGGCTCCTGTGCTGTTACAAGTGGCTCTTCAAACTGACCATGTAGGACGCGATCTTGAGCCTGTGCGTTAGGGCCAGAGAAGCGTCCCGGCTTTGATCAGAGGGGCGTCATTGGTTTCCGTCCACTCCTTGCGACCCTTGATGCCTGGATGCAGACCTCGTGGGCTGCGAGGATGGCGAGGTTCGGCACAAAGCTGGACACATAGGGGTGGACCTGTGCGAGGTTGCCCCGGACGGTGGAGGCGACGTCCGCGATGGACACCTCGATCGAGGGCGCGTCGGGGAAGCTGCCGTGCAGGAGGAAGACACCCCCGCCTTTGGCGAACAGGGGTGCGGCAACCGGGGTCGGTCCGGTTCGGAATCCGCTGCTGTTCCCCGTGATCCGGCAGCCCGCGTCCACCGTCACCCGGATGCTGCGCACCTCGAAGACGTCGTGCTGGATCGTGGTCCACATGTCAGGGAAACCTGCCATGTCGCCTTCGGTGTCCGCGTACACCAGCAGGCTCCCGCCGGGATGATCGCTGGTGATGTTGCCCGTCGGCCCGCCTGGCGATGTTCCGATCAAGGTTTTCGTCAATGCGACGTCCGCGTTGCGGACCGAGATACCGCCTCCTCCCGCCGTTGCCACAGGAACGGAGGGTTTCGCGGGCCTGTTGAACTTGAAGCCGCCGAAGCTGATGGATGAGGCCGGCCGGGCGGTGGATATCTGCACGCCCGGTCTTGTGCCGCACACGTTGTGGTCGACGACGCAGTTGGTGAAGGACCCCGAAGAGCCCATCGACAGGCGGACGCCGCCGCCCGCGCTGTTGCCGTCGATCCGGCAGTCGGCGACCGAGATGTGCGACAGCACGGAGCAGTAGATGCCTCCTCCGTCGTCACCGCACTCGTTGCGTGTGATTGTGGAGGCCTTCACGGTGACCGACCGGCTGCGGGCCGCGTTGATCTCGGCTTCGTTCCAGGCGTCCCATCGGCCTAGCGCGAGTGCTGTAGCGGCGAACACGTAGAAGAACTGCCGAAAGAGCCGCTCCGGATCCTTATAACCGTTGCTCACGAACAGCATCAGCCGGCGCACGTTGTCGGTGATGACGGGGGGCTGCGTGGGGTCGATCAGCCATTGCGCGAACTGCATCAGTTCGATTTGGGCTGGGGACCGATACCGACGCCAGAGCGGCGCGCACCGCCGCCGCCTTGCTCCTGAGGAATTTGATCAGTTCGAGTTCACTCAGGTCCCGGGGCAGCTTGCCCGGGAGGGAGATCTCCGCCCCGATTCCGCCGGGCGGCCATTTCACCCAAGTGGCTCCGCACGGCGGGACCGAGTTCAGGGTGCGGCGGCCCGGGTCGGCCGGCAACTGTGTGATGTCGTTGCGATTCCTGCCGGTCAGCGACACCGCAAGCGGGATGCCCTGGCTGTTGGTGAGGGCGTCGTGCTTGCTGCCCGGACGCGTGCAGTCGACCGGGCTGGGCCCGCTGGCCTCGGTCTCGGCGTCGGGTGGATCTTTTCAGCCGTCGTCGGCAATCCAACAGGGCCTTGCTCGGATCACCCTTCGCGTTTCTGATCACCCGCCGGGCGACCTGTCGCGTGACAGCGTGAGGCTAGGGTGTCGGGTTGATGTTGCCGTTCTGGTCCATGTCGAAGACGCCGTGGGTCTTGCCGTCGACCTTGGTGTGCTTGAGCCAGTGCTTCGACAGGTTGTGCAGGTTGTTGTGCTGCCCTTCCCAGGGCATTGAGTGGCCGGCGCACTCCACCGTGACCAGGAGCTTGTGAGACCCCGTGATGGCGTCGTAGAGCGCGGGGACGTGGAAGTCGAGCGCCTTGATGGCGCTGGGTGGTGTGGTGTTGGCGGTCTTGTCGTGCTCGCCGTGCACGATGAGCACGGGCACGCTTCCGCCCAGGACGCCGCCCTGGCCCGCGGTGCTGTTGTTCCAGCCCCACGTCACGAAATTCCGGAACCGGCTGACGCCGACGGGCTTTCCGGACGGCAGGACCTTTCCCCAGGTACGGCCGATCGGGTCGTTGTCCATGAGGGCGCTCCACACGACGTCGACCATGCCGGGTTCGCGCTGGTTCGTACAGTGCACCTCGTTGGTCCATGCCTGTTCGAAGCCCGTGAGGGTGAGCACGTTGGTGGGGAAGCCGGGCGCCGGCAGCGTCGGCGGGTTCGAGGGGCCCAGCGGCGGGAAGATCGGCGCGAGCAGGAACAGGCTCTCCACCTTCCCCGGATTCTTGATCGCGTATGGGCCCATGGCGAAGGCGGCCGCCGACCAGCCGATGAGGGCGACCTTCGCGACGTTGCACGTGCTCCGGATGTACTCGACCACGGTGCTGAGTTCGTCCTGGTCGCTCTGGGAGTTGGTCAGTACGAAGGGGTAGCTCGGGGCGCACGGGCTCGTCAGCGGGGGAGTAACGGCGGCGTGCTGCCCGGGATTGACGTTGCACGGGTCGTCCATCCGGGGACGGGGTGACCGGCCCATGCCCTGGAGGTCCAACATGAAGACGTCGTAACCGGCTTTGGCCAGTGCCTCAGCCCAACCGTACGAGGTGTGCTGAAGATCGAAACCGGCCAGCACTGGAACGCTCCTGCCGTGCAGCATGAGGACGACCTTGCGGGCCGCAGGAGCACCGGAGGGTGTGCCGTCGCGCTCCCGTACGAAGAGTTCGACCGGTTGGCCCTTCGTGGCGGGGACGGTCGAGGTGTGGGGGACCAAGTGGTCGGTCATGGTGACAGCCATGGGGGATCCTTCCGGAAAGCCCGGTAGCAGACGGGGGACTCGTCCAGGCCAGCGTCAGGGAGGCGGGCACTTACCGCCACTGGAGAACTGCTGTCCGAAACCATCGGGCGTCGCTTCAGGCGAGGGCCATGGGATGCTCCCGCATGCCGGCTCGGCGTGCTGGGGCATCGCGATACACAAGGCTTCGGTCCCGATCACACACGGAATTGACGCGGCATTTGGAGCACGCAGGTGCGGGCTGGGCGGGTGATTGGGGCCACCACGTGGTGATCACCAATGCGAATCGTGGGACTCCAAAGCTGTGAAGGACGAACTGCGCTCGCTGCGCGACACGCTGGACCGGGTCTCCCAACCTGTCGGTGCCACGGGCCGTGATGAAGAAGTCGAAGGCGACAAGCTGGGGGCGATGGCGCCTGCCGTTGTCCCCAGTCGTTGGGCTGTTTGGCTGTGAAGGTATCCATGCGCCGACAGCGCGACGATCCCTTGTGTCCGTACCGGACAAGTCGTCAAGAGCTGTTATCAAACCTTCGAATCGTTGGTGTTCGTGTGGCTGTCGGATCGCTCGTTGGTGATGACCCCGTGGTGTGTCCGTGGGGCAGGTGTCAGGGGTAGGTCTTAGGGGCGTGATGCCCGTGAGTCGGATCAAAACTGCTGGACAGGAGCCATCCCACGCAAGTCCCCCGTGGACGGGGGTCAGACTTCGCTTCCGTCCAGGGCATTGCCCGGGATCCAGAAGCCCTGAATACCGGCGGTCACGCGGCGGGGCAGGTGGATGGTGGCGATCCGGCTGGGGGTCAAGGGGTCGCAGGTTCAAATCCTGTCGTCCCGACGGTGCGACCAGCGGGTTTGTCGGCAACGACGTCCGCTGGATGCGTTGGTGGTACACGTGATGGCCCGGCGACGGCGAGCCGCCACCAAAGATCATCCTTCGCGGCGGTACTCGTGGTCAGTGGAGGAAGCCGTCCACGGCCTCGCAGGCCACATGATCAACATGTAGTAGATGGTGAACGCCCGGAACACGGGGTGAGCGCGCACAGCAGGGCTACAGCTACAGGACCTCCTGGACGTCCGAGGCATCCAAGTTCTTGCGAGACGAGGGTCGTGCGCCAGCGCCAGCGTCAGCGGCCGTGGCGGGCGGAGCGGCGGGCACGGGCACGGGTACGACTGCGAGTGGCGGCGCACACCGCCGCTGCCACGGCGAACGCGGCGGCCAGGCCCGCGGCCGTCCACACGGCCGGTGAGCTGCTGCCGCCGGCCTTGGCGGCGGGAGCGGACGGGGTGGAGGTGGGTTCGCCGACCGCGGCCGGGGACGCGCCGGGCGACGCCTTGGCCGCGCGAGAGACCTGGGCGCTGGTGGTGGTGGCGGTGAGCACCGTGCTGCCGCCTGCAGCGTGGGTGACGGTGAAGGCGGCTGCGCCGAAGGTGACACGGTTCCCCTTGATGGCTCCGAGGTGGGCACCGCCGGCCACGATGATCTTCGCTCCCTTGACGACGGAGAGTTTTCGAACCGTCAGGTTCCGGGCCGCGGTCAGGTCCAGGACGGCCGTGGGGGAGGTGAGGGCGACCTCGCCGGAGGTCGCCAGGCTCGTGCCGGCCACTCGCAGTGTGCCGTTGTCTACCGAGGTCCGGCCGGTGTAGTCGGCGGTGGTGAGGGTGGTGGTGGCGGTTCCCGACTGGGTGAGGGAGCCGCTGCCGGAGACCGGCGGCAGGGTGATGGAGGTCTTGGTGTTGCGGATCACCAGCGTGCCGTCGTCCACGACCTTGTCCAGGGCGCCCTTCGTGAACAGGCCGCCGTCACCTCCGGCCGCGCCGCTGCCCAGGTGCAGGGTGGCGTGCCGCTCGATTGTGGTGGATCCGTCGTAGAACTGGACTGCGGCGAAGGTGACGTCGTTGCCGCGGGTGCCCTTGATGACGATGTCCCCGGCCCCGGGAGTGCTGAGGGTGTCGTGGTACTGGCCGCCGCCGATGGGCGCGCCGAGGGTGACGGGTCCGTCGTAGTCGAAGGTGAGACGCGAACGCTGCCGCTTGGCGTGCAGGTTGATGTACTCGGTCTGGGCGTTCCCCGGCATGAATATCTCGTGGGTGGTGCCGTCTCCCCACTGGACGTCCGCGCCCTCGATGTTCGTGCCGCGGGTGTTGACCCGGTGCGCTACGGTCCGCCGGTTCAGGCCGGGATCGCTCAACGACGGGTCGGTGTCCCCGCCCTGGTCGCTCCAGCTGTAGGAGCCGGTCAGGATCACTTTGCTGCCGGGCCGGGAGTGCACGTTGATGTCGCTGCCGTATTCCCGGTTGTAGAAGTGCTGCGGCTGGACGACGGTCTGGCCGGGCGGGGTGTCGATGATCCATGAGCCCTGGTTGAGGATCTTGCGGGCGTTGGGCAGGGCCGCCGTGCAGTTGACGGAGGCGAAGTTCATGCCGGTGCCGTTGTCCAGCACCCCGGAGAAGGGGTTGGTGCCGCAGATGTCGAGCGTGCCCCACATGTTCCTGGGCTGGGTGACCAGGCCGCTGCCGCTGATGATGCCGAGGTTGAAGACCCGGGTCAGGGACAGCCGGAGGGTGCCGTCCACCCGGATGTTGTCCTGGTTCTGCTGGTAGCCGGGCGTGTTGTAGGGAAACGCGCCGATCAGGCCGGTGGCGGCGCCGGTTCCGTACTGGAGGGTCGCCCCCGCGTCGACGGTAACGGCGGGTGGGTCCGGGTTGCTGATCACGGTGTACGGGTGATTGCCGCCGCGGACGGTCACCTGCTGGTGTCGGCGCGAGCCGGGCAGGGTGAAGGTGCTGTCCCTGGACAGGACGAGGGTGCCCGTGCCCGACAGGCGCAGGGAGCCCGTGCCGCTGATCATCCCGGTGTAGGTGTGCGTGCCCGCCGGGACGCGGATGACGGCGTCGCCGCTCAGCACGACATCGCGGTTCGCGAGGACGGCGGCGGTGATGTCACCGCTCGCGGCCACCGCGGGAGTCGTGAGCAGCGGGGGCGTGAGTGTAACGGCCACGAGGGCCGCCGCCACCGGCAGGCGCCAGGATCGCGTCATGGGGAATTGCTCCTAGGGTGCGGGTCAGTGTGCGGTCGGTACGCCCCGGCGCGCGGCGCCGTCGGCAACTGGCCGGTCGGTGACCCGGGAGTGCTGTGGCACGTCGGCCGGGTCCGTGGGGTCGGCTCGGGTGAGGTACTGCGGTACGGGTGCGGTGTCGTTGCCGGTGTCACGGACCAGGCCGTAGCGGAGCAGGCCCGCGCCGGGGTCGGGGCGGGCGGTGAGGTCGGCCGTGATCTGCTGCCAGGCCGAGGGCTGGACGAAAAGGTTGTAGTCCGCGCCGCGCTCGTTCTGGTGGAGGGTGACGGTGCCGTCGAGCCAGAAGTACTCGTTCTGCCAC
Source organism: Streptomyces sp. NPDC045021 (assembly GCF_056432645.1). Taxonomy (NCBI): domain Bacteria; kingdom Bacillati; phylum Actinomycetota; class Actinomycetes; order Kitasatosporales; family Streptomycetaceae; genus Streptomyces; species Streptomyces sp. NPDC045021. Next base: position 1,111,319 of record NZ_JBWKIQ010000001.1, on the reverse strand, counting down.
ATCCGCTGGGTTTCGGCCGGCAGCACCGTGCGGCCGGTGGCCGGGCCGCCCATCCACGTGGTGCCGTCCGCCGACCCGGACTGTACGTCGTCCATCCGCCGGCCGCCGCCGGACGCCACGTGGAAGAGCTTGCCCCTGAGCCCGGTCCAGGTGGGCATGACGAGGCTTCCGGCGCGTTCGCCGGGCAGGATCTGCCAGCGGACCCGGACGTAGCCCGTGCCGCTGAAGGTGACACGCTCGCCGCGGTGGGCCAGACCGGTCGGCGGCGCACCTGACAGGGTCAGGCCGCGCTCGGCGCGTCGGGGCAGGGTTCGGGGCGGGTCGTTCGGGTCAGGCGCCTGGTCCAGCGCGTCCACCACCGTGCCGTACAGCTCGGTGTGCGGGGTAGGCGGGGGTGTCGTGGACGGAGCAGGTGGGGCGGGTGCCGTGCGGGCCGGCGGGCGTACGGTGCTGGTCACGGGCGGCGGCGCGGCCCGCTCGGGCGGGCCGGACTGCTGCCGGACCGCGACGTACGCGCCGCCCGCGGCCAGCACCGACCCCGCCGTGACCGCCACCACCGGCTTGGTCAGTAGGCCCGCTACCTTGGCCGACCAGGCGACCGGGGCGGCGGCAGCTGCGGTCTTGGCGCCCATGACGAGGGAGACCGCGAAGCCGGTCGGTACCGGCACCAGGGCGAGTCCGACCAGCAGCCGGTCGGCGGGAACGAGGCCCTCGGCGGGCCCGCCGCAGCGCGGGCAGCCTCTGATGTGCCGGGCCAGCCGCTTGCGCCAGACCGAGTCGGTCGTGCCCTCCCAGTGTTCGGTCAGCCGCAGCAGATCCCCGCAGGAGGAGTCCAGGGCGCGGACGATGCCACGGGCAGTCTCCAGCCGCACCTTCATCCGCTGAACCCGCACTGCGGCGTGCTGCCGGCTGACCCCGACCGCCGCGGCGAGCTCCCGCCGGGTCAGCTCGCCCGCCACCTCCAGCCACCACAGGGACAGCAGTTGCCGGTCCTCGTCGTCCAGCCAGCGCGCGGCCTCGGCGACCTCCCGACGCTGCCCCTCCAACTGGAGCCGCAGCACCGTCAGCCCGGCGAAGTCCCCGGCCGGGCCGTCGTGCTCGGCCAACTCCCGCCCGTCCGTACGGCGCCGGGCCCGCTGGCGGACCTGGCGCATGGCGATGGCGACCAACCAGGACCGGAAGCTGTCCGGGTCGCGCAGCGAACCGAGCTGGTCGACGGCGCGAATCATGGTCTCCTGCACGACGTCGTCCACGTCGGCGTGGCCGTTGAGCGCCCTGCCGACGATGTTGTAGACGAGCGGCAGCCAGCCGGCAACGAGCTGGTCCAATGCCTGCCGGTCACCGGCCTGCGCGGCGGTCACTGTGCCCGCCCATTGCCGCTCGCCCACCCTGGCCCCTTCTCCCGTCCTTGTCACCTCAGGTGCCCGACGCTACTTGGCGTACATCAGGGTGCCGAACCCGAGCTGGTCGAAGCCGCCGCTGTCGGGGCCGTAGTCCCCGCCGCCGCCATCGGGCCGCGCCTTCTTCGCCATCGCCGTGATGTACGGGACGGACAGTCCGCGGCGGCCCGCGTAATGGAAGTGGAGAATGTCCCAGACCGGGCGGAGCTGCCCGCGGGAGGCGTCGGAGATCACGGTCTGCTCGTTGTACTTGCCCCTGGTTCCGTTGCGCCAGGCGAACGTCGTGAACGGTACGCTGCCGCCGAGGTTGTACCCGGCGACGTACTGGGCGGCCTTCATGAAGCGGTTGTCGTCGTAGCCGTACAGGTCCACGCCCTGGCTCCAGGCCATTTCGCAGATCGCGCCCATCTGTCCGATGCCCATCATCGTGTGGCCCTGGTCGCGGCCGGACTCCTGCCACTGGGCCAGGTCCCTCGATGGGTAGACGAAGGGAATCGCGTGGGGGATGGAGCCGTTGCCCGGGCCGTGCTTCATGTAGTCGGCGGCCTGGTCGAACATCGCCCGGTCGTCGCAGAGGATGCCGGTCGCCATGATCGAGGCGGTGTTGCACAGGTCCCAGTTCGCCCAGTAGTTGGTGATGACCGCGCCGTTGTGGCGGGTCAGGAAGTCCTCGTTCACCGGGCGGAAGACGGTGCGCATCATCGTTTGGAAGCGGGACAGGTCGAATCCGGAGTAGCCCCGCATCAGCTCGGCGGCGTTGGCGAACTGCCAGCCGTAGAGTCCGGCGGCGAGGAACCGGTCGGCGTTGCCCGTGATGGTGGTGAGCGTCGCCGACCAGGCGTTGAGGATGTCGCGGGCGGTGTCGCCGTTGACCCTGGTACCGGCGATCTTCCAGCGCAGGGCGTTCTGGTAGGCGGCGTGGATGTCGTTGTAGAGGGTGGTGTAGTTCTGGCCGGAGCCGCCGCCGCGGACGACGGTGGCCTGCGGGTTGGCCTTCCAGCCGCTTTGGGCGTGCCGGTTGGCGCTCAGTCGCTTCCAACCGGCCAGCCAGGGGTTGTCCCCCCTGGCGACCGCCACCTTGGCGCGGTCGATGTCGCCGTCGGTGTGCAGCATGCCGGGGTGCGCGAAGGTGAAGGCCCCCGTCCCGGCCCTGCCGGCCCCGCCGGAACCCGGGGTGGCGGTGGTGCGGGTGGGGGTGGGCTTCGTGGCGGAAGCGACCGCGGGGGTGGTGGTGCTCCCGGGGGATCCCGCAGTGACGGTGGTTGCCCGGGTCGGTGCGGCTCCGGTCTCGCCGCCGCCGCTCAACGCGGCCGCCGCGGCGCCGCCCAGGCCGCCCGCGACGGCGACTCCCGCGCCGATCCGCAGGATGCCTCGGCGGCTCACCCGGTGCCTTTTGTGCTCTGCCATCTTTTCGTTCGCTCCCGTGTGGTGGGGTGGTCCTGTGCCATCGCGCCTTGCCGTAGCGCCCTGCGAGGCATGGAGACGCACGAGAGGCATGCGCGATAACAGTTTTTTGGTGTTCTCCGCGCGCCGGGCGGCCCGCCCCACCCGGCAAAGACGGCATCAAGGACCGTCGTCCACTACAACGGCACCCCCCTGCGCCGCCCCGGAGCCGACCGCGTGGGCGGGACGCTCCGTCCGGATCACCGGCACGGACGCCCGGGAACTCGGCGGCGCGGGCCCTCGCATCGAAGGCACCGCGGCCTTCACCGGCACCTACGAGGGCAAGAAGGTCGCCGGAACGAACTACGTCGAGACGGTCGGCACCTGGCCGGCCGCCGAGCGCCCGCGGCCGGTTCGCGGCGAGCGTCCGTCGCGGACCAGCCGCAGGATCCCATCGAACCGACACAGTCTGTGCGTGCGTGGCCCAGTGCCTCGGCGGCTGCTGCCTTCAGGTGGGATGGGCGGGCGGGGGACGACTTCGGCGCGCCAGGGCCATCAGGCGGTGGGGAGGGTCTGCTCGGCCCAGATCGTCTTGCCGGTGTGCGTCTGGCGGGTGCCCCAGCCCTGCGTGAGCTGGGCGACCAGGAGCAGGCCGCGGCCGCCTTCGTCGAAGGTACGGGCCCGTCGCCGGTGCGGGGCGGGCCGCGCCCACCGGGCGTCGTCCGGATCGACAGGCAGCCGGAAACGAGTCCGAGTTCATCCAACAAGCGGTCGAACAGCTCGGGTGCTTCGGTCTCCTCGTTCTCTCCCAGGCCGGCGAGGAGTGGAATCCATGTTCCTGCCCGCGGTGTGGGGGTACGGGTACGCCGCCGAGGCGTGCGCAGCGGCGCTCGACTGGTTCGCCGACGCGCTTCCCGGCGAGCCAGTAGTGCTCACCACCCAGACCGCCAACGCGCGCTCGATGCGCCTCGCGGCGAAGCTGGGGTTCACCGAGGTGGAACGGTTCGAGGAATGGGGCGCCGAGCAGTGGTTCGGTGTGTGGTCCCCGGTCACGCCGTCCGGTTGATTTCGGGCGCGACAGCGTCGTGGATGCACGTGGCCACCTGATCGATTGTCGGCCTCGGCGAACGCCCAGTCCACGATGCGCCAGTTACGAGCGGACGTTGCAGGTCCTGTGGTCCCTTCGGTACGCGCGAAGGGGCCGAGCGGTTCCCCCAGCGCGACGAGCCACGAAGCCGCGCCACGCCGTCACTCGCTTGGTTACGGCATGCTTCCCAGCCGCCCGGAAGGCGGCCGGCTGCGCCTTCTGACTAAAGTGCCATCAGCTCCTGGTGGGAGCGAGCGGAGGCCCGCTGGAGGAGTGCGGGCGCCGGACAACCTTCGACCTGGGACGCAGCCTGTGCGGTACGACGACGAGCCGGTCTTCAAACGAAGCAACTGGGGAACCAGCCGCTACTACTACAACCCTCGTAACCCCGTCGGACTTGCCCTGATCGTCATCAGCCTGCTTGTCGCCGCGACGATGTTGATCCTCATGGCCAATCGGGCGGGACCGTTCAAACCATCGCCTGCCCAGGCACCGTGGAGCCCGCCACCGTACGACTACTCCTGGCCGCCACCTTCAGCCGGCCCCACACCCTGACCGGCGCTGCCGCCGGTCACTGAGGCGCCCGAGGGTCGCTGAGTGCACCCGCCGGGTGATCGGGCAATAGTGGGCGGACCCGACAGCAGCGGGTACGCAGCCCCGCACAGCATCCAGCCCGGCAGTAGGGGCCCCCGGACGGACCCGGTCGACAGGCCCCCGGACGGACCCGGTCGCCTGTCGACCGGCTAGACCGGCTCGACCGGCCGTCGGTGCAGGTGGCGGCCGCCTCGGTCCGGTGGGTGGGAGGTCTGCCGGGAGCCTGTCGGGTCTTCGCTGCGCCCGTGGGACGGCGCCGATCTCGCCGATCTCACGGATGGATAAAGATTGCCGTTGTAGGGGTTCCTTAAAGATCAACAAGTCCCGTTTGGGGGAACGCGGCATCTTTTTTGCCTCGCTACGGTGCGCGTGAGTGGTCCAATTCCTGGGCCGTGCACGGACTGTAGGGGAACATGAGAGTCAGAGGGATGCGTGCTTGGCGCGGGAGCGCCCGGCCCACTCCGGGGGGCACCTGGACGCGGCGTATCGCCGTGTCCGTGGCGGTCGCGATGACCGTCACGATGCTGGACGGCGCCGGCGCCGGTGCCGCGATGGCCGCGTCGCAGAAGACCGCTGCGCAGAAGACGACCGGTAAATTTGCCACGACCGCGGCGGACCTGCCGTCCGCGCGGATCGCGGCGCGATTGTCCGGCAAGCAGGTCGAGGCGCTGTCGGAGCGGACGGAGACGTCCACGACGTGGGTGAACGCGAACGGGTCGCTGACCACGGAGTTGTCGGCCGGGCCGATCCGTTTTCAGGACAACGGACAGTGGCGCCCGGTCGATCTGGACCTGGTCCGGAACAGCGACGGCAGTGTCGCGCCCAAGGCCCATCCCCGGGGCCTGAAGCTGGCCGGCGGGAGCGGCACGACAGCCCGCTCGCTGGCCGAGGCGGGCAGCGCGCCCGCACGGGACCTGGTCACCCTCGGCGAGGGTGACCAGCAGATCGCCCTGCAGTGGAAGGGCGGACTTCCCAAGCCCACCCTCAGCGGCACCCGCGCCACCTACGTCAACGCCATCCCCGGCGCCAACGTCGTGGTCGAGGCCACCCGGACCGGGTTCGAGCAGTTCGTCGACATCGTCCAGAAGCCGGCGCGCGACGGGTACACCTACACGTTGCCGCTGAAGACCAAGGGCCTGACGGTCAAGCAACTGGCCGACGGAAGCCTGCAGTTCACCGACGGCAAGAACAGCAAGCAGGCCGTGATGCCGGCCCCCGTCATGTGGGACGCGAAGGTCGATCCGCTCTCCGGAGAGCACACCCACCAGGCGCCGGTGGCGTTGAAGGTCGTACAGCAGAAGGGTTCGGTGGATCTGGTCTTCACCCCGGATCCGAAGTTCCTGGCGGATCCCGCGACGAAGTTTCCGGTGACGGTGGACCCGTCCACCGCGACGCTCGGCAACGTCTTCGACACCTACGTCCAGCAGGGCGTCACCGTCGACGAGTCCGCCGACACCGAGCTGGACCTGGGTAACCCCGGTACGACCAACACCGACGGCACTCCGCGCACCGCGCGGTCCTTCATTCACTGGAACACCGCGCCGATCGCGGACGCCCTGGTCTCCAGCGCCAAGCTGAGCTTGTGGGACTTCCACTCCGGCAACCCCGACTGCCTGGCGTATCCGTGGGAGGTGTGGTCGGCGAACCCGGCGTCCACGGCGAGCCGCTGGACGAACCAGCCGACCATGACGACCAAGTACGCCACCTCCACCGAGACCAAGGGCAACCCGGCGTGCACGTCCGCTCCGGACGGGTGGATCAACGCCGATGTCACGAACCTGACGCAGGTCTGGGCGTCGGCGAAGGCCGCCACCTCGGTCATGGGCCTGCGGGCCTCCAGCGAGACCGTTCTGCCGCAGTGGAAGCGGGTGAACTCCGCCAACGCCGCCGCCAACCCGCCGAAGCTGACGGTCACCTACAACTACCGGCCGCGCACCGGCACCGACCAGCAGGCCGGGCCGCCGTTCTTCAAGGACACCGCCGGCACCTGGCAGGTCAACACCTTGACCCCCACGCTGCGCGACACCTTCGTCGACCCGAACAACGACAAGGTCGACGGCACCTTCCAGATCTTCGACAACGCCACCGGCACCCAGGTCGGCAACGTCCTGGTGTCGCCGTTCGTGGCGTCGGGGCAGCCGGCTTCGGTCACCGTGCCGGCGGGGCTGCTGACCAACGGCAAGACGTACAAGTTCCGTACCTCGCCCTATGACGGCACCAGCTACAACACCGGCTGGTCCGCCTACGCGTACTTCACCGTCGACACGTCCGCGCCCTCCGCACCGGTCTCCGTCACCTCCACCGACTACCCGAGCAACGCGTGGGTCAAGGGTGTCGGCCAGGCCGGCCACTTCACGGTCACGCCGCCCGCCGGCGACCAGAACGGCATCGAGTGGACGCTGGACGGGGTGACGTGGACGAAGGTCGCCACGGGCGGCACCACCACGCCGGTGACGATCACCGCGGCGCCGGACAAGGCCGGCACCAACACCCTGACGGTGCGCAGCACCGACAAGGCGGAGAACCAGTCCAGCTGGATGCCCTACACCTTCCACGTGGGTCCGGGCGGCGTCACCAGCCCGGATGAGGGGACCCGCACCGCCGCCCGCGTCCCGCTGGCCGCGGAGGCCGACGGCGCGAAGTTCACCGACGTCAGCTTCTCCTGGCGCCGCGGTGACGCGGACACCTGGACCACCGTCCCCGCCGGGGACGTCACCAACGGCGGACAGGCCCTGACCGCCTGGCCGGTCGCCCTCACCGCCGGCAAGAGCCCGAACCTGACGTGGAACGCCACCTCCACGGTCACCCCCGACGGCGCGGTCCAGCTGCGGGCCGACTTCACCGGACCGGCCGCCGCCACCGGTTCCTCCGACCCGGTCGGGGTCGTGGTGGACCGCAACGCCGACGGTGCGGCGAGCCAGAACATCGGGCCCGGCTCGGTCAACCTGCTCACCGGCGACTACACCCTGTCCTCCACCGATGCTTCGGCGTTCAGCATGTCGGTGGATCGCACCGCCTCCTCGCGGTCCCCGCAGGCCGGCGCGGAGCAGGACGGACAGGCCCCCATCTTCGGTAAGGAATGGCTCTCCGGGACGGTCGCCCAGGCGGTCGACTCCGATTACACCGAGCTCCGCAAGACCTCGGCGACCTCCCTCGACGTGGTCTCCGGTGACGGGTCGGCGACCACGTTCACGGCCAACGCCGCGCAGAACGGCTGGGTGCCCGAACGCGGGTCGGAGAACCTGACGCTGAAGGGCGCCTTCGCCTCCGGGGACTTCACCCTGTCCGACACCGCCGGGACGGTGACCACCTTCCACAAGGTCGCCGCCGCGGCCACGACATGGACGCTGTCGACCGCGCTGTCCGGCGGTCTGGCCGACTCGACCACCCAGGTCGTCTCCGAGGCCGTCACCGTCGGCGACAAGACCCTCGCCCGGCCCAAGCGCGTCATCTCCGCGACCAGCGCCACCACGCTGGCCGCGTGCGAGACGGACCCGTCCACCAAGGGCTGCCGGGTGCTGGAGTTCACCTACGCGACCGCCACCACCGCGACCGCCGCGGTGTTCGGTGACACCAAGGACCAGGTCTCCTCGATCCGCCTGTGGGCCACGGCGCCCGGCGCGGGTGCCGCCAGTGCGACCACCGTCGCAAGCTATGTCTACGACGATGCCGGCCGGCTGCGCGAGGTGTGGGACCCGCGCATCTCCCCGGCGCTGAAGACCGCCTACGCCTACGACGCCGCGGGCCGGGTCACCACCCTGACCCCGCCGGGACAGCTGCCGTGGACGTTCAGCTACGGCCAGGCCGGCTCCAACCCGGCCGCCGGTGACGGGATGCTCCTCAAGCTCTCCCGCGCCACCCTGACCCCGGGCAGCGCGAGCCAGACCAACGGAACCGCCACCAGCAGCATCGTCTACGGCGTCCCGCTGTCCGGGACCACCGCGCCGGAGAACCTGGGAGCGGCTGCCACCGCATCGTGGGGCCAGACCGACACCCCGACCGACGCGACCGCGATCTTCCCCGCCGACCAGGTCCCCGCCGGCAACGACGGCGCGAGCCTGACGGCCGGCGACTACCAGCGGGCCGGCATCCTCTATCTCGATTCCTCCGGCCGCCAGGTCAACCAGGCCTCGCCTGGCCACCATCTCGACGTCACCGAGTACGACCGCTTCGGCCACACCGTCCGCACGCTGACCGCGGCCAACCGCGAACTCGCCCTGGGCGGCACCACCGCGCAGCAGACCCAGCTGACGGATCTGGGCATCAACGCCCTGCCCTCCGCCGAGCGGGCCCAGTTGCTGTCGTCCACGTCGGTCTACGACGCCGGCGGCACCCGCGAGACCGACGCCTACGGGCCGCTGCACCGCATCACCCTGGCGGCCAATCTGACCAGCGGAGCCACCACCGTCGCGGCCGCGGGCAGCCAGCTCATGGCGCGCGCCCACACCCTGAAGGAGTACGACACCGGCCGTCCCACCGACGGCACCGCGTTCGTCGAGGACCAGGTCACCAAGACCACCGTCGGGGCGCAGCCGCGGTCCTGGCCCGGGCTGCTGGCCGACCCGCGCGCCACCGCCACCACCTACGACTGGGTCAAGGGGCTGGCGACCAGCACCATCACCGACCCCGGTGGTCTGGCCATCACGACCACCACGGCCTACGACAGCCAGGGCCAGGTGATCAAGAGCACCCAGCCCGCCTCGACCGGGACCGACGCCGGGGCGAGCGTGGTCACCTACTACACCGGCACCGGCACCGGCCCCTGCGGTGCGAAGCCGGAGTGGGCGGACGCCGTCTGCCAGGTCACCCCGGCGGCAGCGATCACCGGGGGCGGCTCCAACCCGGCCCAATTGGCCACCAAGACCATGGAGTACGGCCTGTACGGGCAGGCCACCAAGGTCATCGAGTCCGCCAACGGCGTCACCCGCACCACCACCAACGGTTATGACACGGCCGGGCGCGTGACGACCATCACCGTGGCCGGCGGCATCGGGGCGGCCGTGCTCGCGGGCACCACGACGTACGACCCGGCTACCGGCAAGCCCACCCAGCAGACCACCACCGGCGGCACGATCACCAAGGCGTTCGACCAACTCGGTCGCGAAATGGCGTACACCGACGCCGACGCGGGCACGACCACGACGCAGTACGACGCCCTGGACCGGCCCACCACGGTGACCGACAACGTGCCGTCCACCACCACCTACACCTACGACCCCGCCATCGACCCGCGCGGCGTGGCCACCTCGGTCGCCGACTCGATCGCCGGGACCTTCACCGCCCGCTACGACGCGGACGGCACCCTGGCCACCCAGGGCCTGCCCGGCGGCTACACCATGACGCAGGAACAGGACCCCGCGGGCACCGCCACCAGCCGCATCTACACCCGCAACAGCGACTCCAGCGTTCTGGTCGCCGACAGCATCACCCAGACCGTGCACGGGCAACGGGCCACCCACGCCGGCACCCCCGGCATCACCGCCTCGCAGACCTACGCCTACGACGCGGCCGGGCGCCTGACCCAGGCCCAGGACACCAGCACGGACGCGGTGTGCACCACCCGCACCTACACCTTCGACAAGAACACCAACCGCAAGTCCCTGGCCTCGGCCACCGCGGCCGTCAACGCCGACTGCACCACGAGCGGCGCCACGACCACCAACGCCACGTACGACAGCGCGGACCGGCAGGTCGATGCCGGCTACGTCTACGACGCCCTCGGCCGCACCACCGCCCTGCCCGGCACCACGCTGGCGTACTACGCCAACGACCTGGTGCAGCAGCAGACCGCCGGCACCCAGCGCCAGACCTGGACCCTGGACCCCGCCCAGCGCTTCCGCGCCTGGACCACGGAGACCAACACCGCCGGCACCTGGGCCCAGACCGGCTCCAAGATCAACCACTACGGGGCCGACGGCGACACCCCCCGGTGGATCGTGGAGAACACCTCCTCCGGTGCGCTGACCCGCAACGTCGAGGGACCCGACGGCAACCTGGCCGCCACCACCACCAAGACCGGCGGCGTCATCCTGCAACTCGCCAACCTGCACGGCGACATCACCTTGCAGCTGCCCGCCGACACCGCGGTCGCCCCCACGGTGCTGGACGCCGACGAGTACGGCAACCCGCGCACGGGTCAGCCGGCCACCCGCTACGGCTGGCTCGGCGGCGCGCAGCGCTCCGCTGAGACGCCCACCGGGGTCACGCTCATGGGCGCCCGCCTTTACAACGCGGCCACCGGGCGTTTCCTGTCCGTGGACCCGGTCCACGGAGGCAGCGCCAACGCCTACGAATACGGCAACGGCGACCCCGTCAACCAGTACGACCTCGACGGGCGCATGTCGGCCAAGGCATGGGCCGAGGCAAAGGCCTGCTGGTCCGTCGGCTGGGGCGGGTGCCAGGTGGTGCTGTGGATTTCCCGTGTGCTCAGCTGGCAACTCACCGGCAACAAGGGCAGGAACAACGCGGTCCGGCACTTCATGTGGCAGTCCTCCCTCACCTGGATCTTCGGGGCAAGCGCCGCGAAGCGGCTGGGAGACGCCCACGAGGTGGGCGAGAAGTGCACCCCGAAACACTGCGACACGGGCATCGACCAGCACAACAACCGGGTAGCACGCACCTTCGTCGGCAGTTCCTGGAACCGTCGGCAGATGAATTACTACAATTCCCGGAACCAGCTCTGGTCGTACCTCTACGCCGTCGGCAACTACCTCTTCAACCACCACTACCTGTGGTGACGTCGCCCGACACCACAGCCTGACCTGACACCGCACCACCCGGGCTCCGGCCCACGCCGCTGATCCGGCGTGGGCCGGAGCCCACCTCTCCGCCTCACCTGACCGCCCTGCCTCCCCGCCCACCCCTCCGCCCCACCGCGACACTCACCACTCACCGGAGCCCTCGTGCCCTTGCGCCTCCCGCCCCGCCGCACGATCGCCCTGGCCCTGGCGACCGCCCTGCTCGCCCCGCTCGCTTCGGGACTCGCCGGCTGCGCCATGATGAGCTCGGACAAGAACTGCGACGGATCCGAGCAGCGGCTGAAGGAACTGGCCGCCCTCACGATCCTCGACAGCCGCCCACCCCATACCGCGGTACCGAAGGACTTCGGCAGCGTCACCACCGGGTGCGACGACGGCAGCAGCGGCGACGCCTGGCTCAGCGCCTATCGGGTGTATTCCTATCTCGGATCCAGAGCAGACCTGTTCGACTACTACCGACGGGTCGCGGCAGCGGACCACTGGACCGAGCAGAAGAACACCACACCGGTAGCCGCGCCCCCCGAGGTGGAAGGCATCTGCTTCACCAAAGGCGGCGACGGTGACGCGATCCTGCTGACGGTCGACTTCCGGACCGAGTCCCTCGGGCCCACCCCCGTCGACTTCGGGACCGGAACCGGCTACAAGATATCCGCCGAGTCGGCGATCGACGGCGCGAAGAGCGACTGCTGGGAATGAGCCGCGAGGGCATGTCATCCGGCAGGAGCGACCCGCCCTTCGGACCGTCGGAGACCTGCCCGGCCGAACGCCGAGAGACCGGGCAGTCACCGTCTGCGCCGGAGCACCAACGCTGACATCATCCCTTCGACTTTCGACCATTTGGCAGGGTTGTGAGGTTCGCTTCGTCGGGTGGGTTCTGCTGCCGATGGATGCGCCGTTGATGGCGGCGGTGTGATCGAATCGGAGGTATGACGATCGAGCTGATCCCCGTCTCCGGTGGAAGCCACATCTGGGCCGAGAAGGCCGGGGACGGCCCTCCGCTGGTCCTGCTCCATGGATCGGTCCACGACAGTCGCCTGTGGAACGGCGTGTTCGCCGAGTTGGCGCGGCACCACACCGTGGTCCGGTATGACGCCAGGGGCCTGGGACGCTCGTCGCCCCCGACCGCGCCGTTCCGCTATGAAGACGACCTGCTGGCGGTCCTGGACCGATTCGGCCTCCAGGCCGCGGGTCTCGTCGGCTTGAGCATGGGAGGCGAGGTCGCACTCGACTTCGCCCTGGAACACCCCGAGCGGGTCCGGTCGCTGACGTTGATCGCGGCATCCGCCGGCGGGCACGAGTGGCCCCAGAACCTTGAGATGGACGCCTACGTCGCGGCGCATCGCGGTTCGGACGCCCGCCGCATCGCCGAGTTGGAGCTCGCGATCTGGGCGAGCCTGAGTGATCGGGCCCCGGGGTTCGACCTCGCCGAACCCATGGTGCGGGAGAACGCCGAAATCAGTGCCGCCGCCGAGAAGGGACACGTGCTCTCCCTCGACGAGGACGCCGTCGGCCGCTTGGACCGGATCACGGCACCGACGCTGGTGATCGTCGGCGATCACGACCACCCGGAGATCGGCGTCATCGCCGGAATCCTCACCGACGGCATCCCCGGCGCGCGGCTGGAGGTGATCGCAGACGCAGATCACTACCTGCCACTGCGGGCTCCCGGCCGGCTTCTCGAACTCCTCCTCGCCGAAGCCCTGTCTCAGTAGCTTGTTTTGGCATGGAACCGGCTCTGCGCGGTCTCCCGTTCCGGCCGGCACACGCCTTCCTCTGCCGCCGAGAAGACGGCCGGTCTCGTGTCGATCTGTGAGCTGTCCATCCCAGGCGCATGGTCGTGCCCGTCCTGTGCCCGACGGAGAACCGGCCAATCATGCCACTAGATCGCCGTTTTAGCAGGTCAAGGCCGGATCCTGCACTTCCTGCACTCTGATGAGCGGTGATTCCAAGCTGAGGCTCCGGCCGCCCAGCCGTGCCTGGGCCGTAGGGTCACCCCAAAGGGGGGACAGATGACGTCTCTAGCGATCACATGGACGTTGTTCAGCCGCGGCTGGATTTGCGTCAAGGTGGCCGACGATCACGGTGAGGCAGAGGCCGTCGCCTCTTACGTCACTGACGGTCCCGAGCAGTTCCTCTATGCCGTTATCAGGATCGTTCTTGGCGACGCAGACACACGTGCCGAGTTGTATGGAGAGCCACAGGTGTACCGGTGGTATTTCCACCGAGATGGATCTGTGGTGGATGTTCGCCTGGTCCTGACCGACGACGACCGGGCGCCGGACCGTTCCGGGACGGTTCTTTGGTCAGGCAGTTACACCGTCACGGCGCTCGCACGGTCAGCCGTCCGGGCCTTCGACCGGATTGATCACGAGCAAGGCGAAGCGTCCTATGAGTCCCAATGGGGCCGGCCGTTTCCCCGAACCGAACTTGAAGTCCTGCGAACCGCGATGCGGGCGCATCAGCGGGTCATATCGAGTCCTTGACGCCGCGCATCCCGCCTGTCCAGTCCGACGAGGAATTCGATCAAGAAGACCTCGGTTACCAGAACGAGAACCAACCCGAGCTGGACCTGTGACTGCCCTCGATGCGACGCGAACTCACCGTCGCAGGTCCTCTCCTGCGAAGAGCGACTCGCCGCCGCATCGCAGCCCAACGCGAGGGGCGCCACAGCTGACCGTGTTGACCCGCTTCATCCACTCGGGGCAGGGGTGAGCGTGCCCCCAGTTGCCGGAAAGTGCACGCCGCCCGCCCTTGACGTCACGGACTCACGCATGAGGTGATCTCCACGGAGATCAGCCATACCGAGGGGGACACGATCCGTTACTACGCCGCAGCGCAGCAGGATTCACCATCGCCGAGCCATCTGTTCCTCATAGCGGCAGGGTTCCTACTGGCGGGGTCCTACCTCATCTACAGGCACCGCCAGTGGAAAGGGGAACAACTTCCCATCGACCGACCAACACACAACGTGTCCGTCGCGCAGAAGGCCTACCTCGTGTGCGGATGGGTGTGCACCGTCTTTGGAACCATCTCTCTGATCACTGCGATAGGCGTGGCAGTAACCACCTGACCGGAAGCGCCACATGCGTGCCCGCCACGTGGCCGGTCGGGCGGGGACGTCGGGGACTCACGGGGAACGTCGGTCACGGCGCAGCTCAGCACCAGGTCAGGGACTTCCCAGGCCAGTCCGCATCCACGTCACGTCTTCCAAACTAGGGCCCGTGAGTCAGTATGATCAGCACATGACGCTGCAAGGGGCAGATGCCCCGTAGATCCCCGCACGAGCTTCGGACTGCACGGCCCGATATTCGAAGCCTGGGTTCGATCAGTACGCTGCTCATTGGCAGCTGTCCTGGGCCACCGGCGTGCACAGCGGTACACGCGTATCTCTTCGTCGATGGCCTCGACATGATCTCGCGTAGCGACAGCAGGGCGGTCGGCTTGCACCCGAGGCACCTTCTCCGGGCTGGCGGCCCCCTGTACCCGACGGCCGCTGCTCGAAGCGTGAGCCTGGCATCTCATGGGCAGTCCGGATCGGACCTGGACGAACTTCACATCCGCGTGCAGCTACGAGGCGAGACGGTTGTCTGGACCGACTTGATGTACCCGGGCCTCGAACACGAGGCCATCGTGGAAGTGCGCTTCCATCTGGGACAGTACGTGGGCGAAATAGAGCGTGCGTACTCCTCATGGAGATCCTTGCCGACTGAGTGAAGTCGATTGCGGTGGGACCACTTTGGGACCGCACGCCAGGCACGGCGCCGAACAACGCCAGTGCAGGTGAACAGGTGATCGTGCCGGCAAGCCATCCTGACCTGCGGAAACCCATGACTCGCCGTTGGGGGGGGTCAAGTTTGGCGACGGCGCCTCAAGGCACCCGTTCGTATGGAGGCGGGCGGAGCTGCATGCTGGGGGTACTTCACTGAGGTGAAACTGGGATGTTTCATGGACTCAAGTCGCTACCACGCAATGGGCACTCGGATAGGAGAGATGGACATGTCACGACGATGGAAGATCGCGATCATCGTGTTGACGGCGGGGATCGCTGCCTTGGTCTTGGTCTTGCTCTACGGGCCCTCCTGGTTCCTTGCCTGGGCGGACAACCCGGGCAAGTAGGGCGCGTGCATCGGTGCGCAGCAGTACGGCAGCGAAGTAGAGCAACTGTGGCGGCTGTAGGTGGCCATGAACAACCGTCAGCGTCTCATTGACCAGGCCGGAAGGCTTCAGCGAAGGCCTGTACTCGGTCCCCACTCAACTCAAGAGTTCGGGGCAAGGGGGTGGTAGGCCCGCTGTCGTTCTACGAGAGCCGAGCCGAAATCACCAGCCCCGTTGATGACTTCTCCGGCGCCGAGCCGAATGTTTTGGGCGCGGCCGAACCCTTTGAGGACGGCCCCGCGTCGGTCGGGGTCGGGATGAGCGTGCGTTGCGCCATCGGCCAGGGATACCGACCGGGCCGAGATTGGACCGAGGATCTGGCAGCCCCTGCCGACCCGGCTGCGACCGAGAAGCTCAGCACCGTTCATGATCCGGACACCGTCACCGATCGAGACCTCGGAGTCTGCGGTCGTTGACTTGATCTGGGCACCGCCTTCTCCGATCACGGACCTGTCTCCGATCGTGATGCTTCCGCCCGCACTCGCAGCGATGCGCGTCCCGCCGTGGAAAACGTTGTCGCCACCGATGACGCAGTGACTTTCGTCGTCGCATTCGATGACCACACCCGGATAGAAGAGATTGCCAGGGCCCAACGTGACCTGCTTGGACAGGATCACCGAAAACGGGTCGAGTACGACAGTGCCGCTGTCGGCGAGCTCCAGCAGTTCGGCCGGTGTCAGGAAGCCCAACGCACCTCTCATCCGGTCGAATTCATCCCATAGCGACGCCATTCTCGTGATCACCCGACCAATGATTGGTCCCTCTTGGCGCCGTGTCCAGTCATCGAGATTGACGCGCCCCGATCGACCTACTGAGAGCGGGCCGCGACCTCACTCGTGTGCCTGGAAGGTCCCGAGGGTCCGCGGACAGCTGTGCGTGGGGCCAAAGCACTCGTTCTCATTACGCTCTCGAGATCGTTATCTGGGGCCAGCGAAGGCGTTCCTCTGAGGGGGTCAAGAGACTTGTTCAGATCCGGGGTGGACGTACGGCAAGATGGGGGTGTTTCTTCCATAGCCGTGCAGATCGCCGGCGAGGCCCAGGCCTCAAGTGGCAGCTTCGGCAAGCCCATCGAGCGATTGTGAGGACTCGGCGGGCCGGCTGGGTGCGTTCGCGCTCACGGACCGGTTCGGCTCGAAGGGGGCAGGATGTCTGCATACGGCCGCGCGGGAAGCGAGTGGGATTTGCTGAGGATCTCTTCGAAGGTGACCGTGCCAGTCCCGTGCCGCATAGGGCGTTAAGCGACGGTCAACAGGAGGGCTGACACCACGTCGCAAGGCTTGACGTCAGCTCCTCTTTTGGGTGGTCGCGGCGGCAAGTTCCTCTGGATCAGCGGTGATTCCCGAGCTCAGAGCGCGACCCGCCGTCGTTTCTTGGGGTTAGAGGAGATCACGCCAGAATGGAACCGTTGCTCTTGGGTCCCAGCTCTCGTCAACGGCGCCCCGTGCCTCGTCGAATTCTCGGTAGATGTAATCGACGAGGTCTAGCCCGTAGTAGATGATGTCGGTCTGCCACATCGAGAGCACAGGATGTCCGGAGCTTCCCCGGCCGGCGGGGAGGTATCGATGGGCATACACCGGCACGAGCACCGGAACATCAGCAAGTTGTCCCCGTGCGGTGGCCAGGGCGGCAGCGTCGTGGATCGGACGCTCACCCCATGCGTCGTACCAGAACCCGTTGTGCTCAACACTGAGGAGAACGCCCTCGACCGGCCAGTCGAACTGTTGTCGCAGACTGTCCAGGTCGCCCCCACGCCACTCGGGCCAGGGTCTGGACCATGTCTGTCCCTCCTCGGGAGGCACATTGACTGGCAGGCCAGCCGCAAGGAAAGCACGGTGATCGTCCGCGAACTCGAACCCGTACTCCCGCTCGATGCGCGCGAACTCGGCGTCTGTCAGCCCCGGCTCGAACTCAAAAAGACCTGTCTGCGCCAAGCGCAGTGCGGCCTGCGCGCCCAGGACTGCCCCCTCATTGCTGATCACTGTCGCACGCTAGCGCCGACCCGGGCCCGCTGTCGCCGGAGTTACGCACGGGCTCCCCTCGGTTTCCATCTCATTCAGCTCCGTTCGCGGCCGTTCAGAGGAGGCCGAGGCCGATCGGCCGACCGCCTATGAACCCAGGTGGGGAGCACCGAATCAGGTGCGGCGTCAATGGTGTCCGCGTCGACGTCGTCGGCTCGGGACGGCCTTCCTGGATGAATCCGCACAGCGCACGCAGTGCGTCCTCGCCGAGTTCCAGAGGGTGGAAGGGCGGTGCGTACGGCTCCTCTTCCTTTCCCGGCCAGGGAATGACCTCCGCGGGACGGTCCCCGGCGCGGTAGGGCCGCTCGAAGGCGAGCGGCTCGCCGATGTTCTCGACGATCCCGCTGCCCGGCGACAGGCTCAGGGATCGGATGGGGGAATCGCGGTAGAGGCGCCGCTGGATCCTGGTCACGGCCAGCAGCCGTTCAGTGCAGGCCATCCGGCCACCGTCTCGGGGGCGCCAATCGGTTGCTCGACGGCTCCCCTCACGCTCAGCACATCCACATCTTCTTGATGGTGTCGTTGTCGCCGGGGGAGGCGGGGAAGGTGACCGGAGCGAGCAGCCGGGGTGTCGGCTCGTCCGGTTCCTGTGTCCGAGGCCGTAACAGACTGACACGGCGGTAACCAAAAGGTTCACAGCCTGCCGGTTATGGCCTGCGTAGCCCCACCTCCAAGCTGACACCTGCGCCTTACGTGTTCGACGTGGCCACGGGAATCTCTGCTCCGCATCTGCGCACCCTCCCGGCCACGTCATCATCTCCCGTTCAGGAGGTCGGCAATGACTCAGGTTTCCACCAGCGACAGCGGACAGGCGGTCGCGGGTCCCGCTTCCCCCGAACAACCGGCCGGCGCCGGTCAGGTGCAGCGGCTCAAGGCCAACTCGGTGGGCTTGGTCGGCGTGTTGTTCATGGCTCTGGCCACCGCGGCTCCGGTCACGGCGATGGCCGGCAACCTGCCGATCGTCATCGGTTCCGGCAACGGAGCAGGCGCCCCGGCCGGCTTCATCTTCGTGACTGCCGTACTCGTTCTGTTCGCTGTCGGCTATGTGGCGATGGCCCGTCACATCACTGCCGCCGGTGCCTTCTACGGCTATATATCGCACGGGCTGGGACGGATCGCGGGCATGGCCTCCGGCCTGGTCGCCGTGCTGGCCTATGTGGTCTTCGAGGCATCCCTGGTCGGTATCTTCGCCTCGTTCGCCGAGACCGCGGTCAAAGCCCAACTCGACGTCGATCTGCCGTGGATCGTCTATGCCGCGCTGATGGTCGTCGTCACAGCGGTCCTGTCCTACTTCGACCTGGACATCGCGGCCAAGGTGCTCGCCTTCTTCCTCGTCTGCGAGGTGCTGATCCTCTCCGTCCTCGCCTTCTCCATCCTCTTCCACGGAGGAGGCCCCGACGGCCTGGTGGTCTCCTCGGTCAACCCGGCCAGAGCCTTCGCCGGACCGTCCGCCGGCCTCGGGCTGTTCTTCTGCTTCTGGTCGTGGGTCGGCTTCGAGTCCACCGCGATGTACGGGGAGGAGTCCCGCAACCCCAAGCGGATCATTCCCAAGGCCACCCTGCTCGCTGTGGTCGGCCTCGGAGTGCTCTACACCTTTGTCTCCTGGATGGTGATCGCGGGCAGCGGC
This sequence comes from Streptomyces sp. NPDC045021, assembly GCF_056432645.1. Classification (NCBI taxonomy): domain Bacteria; kingdom Bacillati; phylum Actinomycetota; class Actinomycetes; order Kitasatosporales; family Streptomycetaceae; genus Streptomyces; species Streptomyces sp. NPDC045021. Next base: position 1,092,297 of record NZ_JBWKIQ010000001.1, on the reverse strand, counting down.
CCCGACGCGGCGATCAAGCAGGCGGGCTCCTTCGATGTCTTCTCCGCACCGCTCGAGCAGTACCTCGGGCACTGGTCGGTGAGCTTGTTCCAGTGGCTGGCCTGCAGCAGCGCCTTCGCCTGCGGGCTTGCCTTCCACCAGTGCGCGTCGCGCTACCTGTACGCGATCGGCCGCGAGGGCTTCATCCATCCCGCGCTCGGCCGTACTCATGCCAAGCACGGCTCGCCGCACATCGCATCCTTCGTGCAGACGGGCATCGCGGCGGCGATCATCGGGGGGTTCTGGGCCGCGGGCAAGGACCCGTACGTCCACCTCTACACACTGATGGCCATTCTGGGCACCCTCGCGCTGCTGATCGTCCAGTCGCTGTGCTCGTTCTCGGTGATCGCCTACTTCCGCAAGCACCACCCTGAGTCCCGCCACTGGTTCCGCACCCTGCTCGCGCCCGCCCTCGGCGGCCTGGGCATGCTCGCAGCGGTGTACCTGCTCGTCGCGAACCTGGACACCGCGGCCGGCGACGCCTCCAAGACACTGGTCTTCAAGCTCATCCCCTGGATCGTGGCCGTCGTCTTCGCCACCGGCCTCGGCATCGGCCTGTACATGAAGAACCGACGTCCCGAGCGCTACGAGATCATGGGCCGGATCATTCTTGAGGACGCCCAGGAACGCGCCCAGGAACGCACCGCCCCCTGACCGCCGACGACGGTCCCGCCACCTCGCAGCGGACCGCCCCCGCGATCCCCCCGCACGTGCTGACCATCTCCGAGAATGGCGAAGGGAACACCTCCCATGGCACGCACCGCTCCGATGAAGGCCCTGCAGAAGCTCGTCGAGGAACATGCCACAGCACGCCGCCTGCAGCTGCCCGTGGACGCGTTGCGCGGTCTGCGCGCCGAGGCGGCGTCCGACCCGCACTCGGTTGGTCGCCGGGAACTGCTGCGCTGGGCCGGCGCGGCCGGCGTGACAGTCGCCGCCGCCGGCTCCGGCGTGCTCGCGACTGCCGACCGTGCCCACGCCGAGACGACGGCCGTCGCCACGAAGCCGTCCTACCGCGCTGCCCGGGTCGCAGTGATCGGCGCGGGCATCTCCGGGCTCACCGCCGCCCTCACCCTTGCCGACGCCGGCGTGCCGTGCACGGTCTACGAGGCCAACCTGACCCGGGTCGGCGGCAGGATGTACTCCGAACACAGTTACTGGGCGAACGGCCAGACCTCCGAGTACGGGGGCGAGCTGATCGACACCGGCCACAAGAAGATCCTTGAACTCTGCCGCCGGTTCGGCCTCGACACCGTCGACTTCGCCGGCTCCGGACCCAACGGAGCCGACGACGTTCTGTGGTTCGACAATGCCTACTACTCACGCTCGCAGGCCGACGACGACTTCAAAGCCGTCTACCAGGCACTGCACACCGACCTCACTTCAGCCGGCGAGGTCACCTGGAACCGGACCACGGCCGCCGGCACCGCGTTGGACAACCTGTCGCTGTACGACTGGATCGAGACCCGGGTACCGGGCGGCCATTCCTCCCCGCTCGGGCAGTTCATCGACGTCGCGTACAACGTGGAGTACGGCGCCGACACCCAGAACCAGTCCTCGCTCGCCCTGGTCCTGCTCATGGGCTACCAGCCCAACCCCGGAAGCTTCAACATGTGGGGGCTGTCCAACGAGCGCTACCACATCGCCGGCGGCAACGACCAACTCCCGAAAGCCATCACAGCGGCACTACCGCCCGGCACCGTGCAGATGGGCTGGAAACTACTCGCGGTACGGGCCAACACCGATGGCACCCAGACACTCACCTTCGACAACAACGACACCACCAGAACCCTCACCGCGGACCAGACCGTCCTCACCGTCCCGCTGCCGATCCTGCAGCAGCTGGACACCAGCCGGGCGAACTTCGATCCGCTCATGGTCAACCTGCTGCGGGACGCCAGAATGGGCTACTGCACCAAACTCAACATGCAGTTCACCACCCGCACCTGGGACGGCGCCGGGCCCTGGCCAGGAGTTGCCGAAGGCAGCTGCTTCACCGACCTTCCCTTCCAGCAGATCTGGGACACCACCCAAGGCCAGCCGGGCAGCAGCGGCATCCTCATCCAGTACGGCGGCGGCTCCCTGGCCCACGCGCTCAACCCGCCGACACCCTTCGCCTCCGACACCACCAGCTACGTCAAGAACCTGGCAACCTCCGTCCTCACCGATGTCGACAAGATCTTTCCCGGTACCAAGGCCCGCTGGAACGGAAAAGCACTGCTGTCCGCCTGGCACAAGAACCCGTACGCGCTCGGCGCGTACTCCTGCTGGCCGGTCGGCTACCTCCACCGCTACGCCGGCTACGAAGGCACCCGGCAGGGGAACATCCACATCGGTGGTGAACACTGCTCCTACGACTTCCAGGGCTACATGAACGGCGGCGCTGTGGAAGGCGAGCGGGCGGCTGATGAGGTTCTGGGGGACCTCATCACCTGATCCCGGCGCACTACTCCTCGGAGTGGTTGTGCTCGGCGGTATCAGCCGGCCGGCGACGATCCGTCAATGCCGCCGGATGGACCGCTCCCGTACCGAAGCGTGCGATGACGACCCGCTGCGGCTCAAGCTCGGTCGGTGGCGCCGAGCAACTGCGACATGGCGGTCAGGGTCGGGGGGTCGACCCGGTAGTAGACCCACGTTCCCCGTCGTTCGGAGGTGAGGAGCCCCGCCTCGCGGAGCTTCTTGGGGTGATGGCTGACGGTCGGCCGGGAGACGCCGACGTCCTGACGGGGGCGGCGCAGGCGGTGCAGAGGGCGGCGGTGTACCCGGCGGGGCCAGATCCCATGACGATGACCTCGCGGATGCCGGCGCTCATGCGGGACTCAGGCCTGCTGCGCCGCGTCGATCTCGGCGATCAGATCCTCAATGCGGGTCTTGATCTCGTCCCGGATGGGGCGGACGGACTCGACGCCCTGACCGGCCGGGTCCTCGAGCTTCCAGTCCAGGTACCGCTTGCCGGGGAAGACCGGGCAGACGTCGCCGCAGCCCATGGTGATGCACACGTCGGAAGCCTGGACCGCGTCCACGGTCAGGACTTTGGGGGTCTCGGCCGCGATGTCGATGCCGACTTCCTTCATCGCCTCGACGACGGCCGGGTTCACGGTGTCGGCCGGAGCGGACCCGGCGGAGCGGACCTCGATGCGGTCTCCGGCCAGGTGAGTCAGCCACGCGGCGGCCATCTGGGAGCGGCCGGCGTTGTGAACACAGACGAACAGGACGGACGGCTTCTCAGACACGGTCTTCTCGTTCTTTCTGTCGGCGAACAGCGAGGGTCAGGCGGTGGCGAGGAGCTCGGCGAGCAGGGCTGTGGTGCGTACGTCGAGGTCGTCGCGGATCCCGTAGCCCTCCTCCCATGTCGCGCCGGCAGGGTCGGGGACCGGCGGGCAGGCGGGTGTCCGGAACGACGCGAGGTGCGGGAGCGGGCACGGGCCCTCCAACGCAAAGGGCAGGGCGGACCGGGGCTTCGGGGCCGCGAACCGAGCAGGCGCTGGCATCAGCGCCCACTGATGTGACAGTATCAGCACATGATGACGTCAGTCGACACTGACCTGATGCGGGTTCTCGCGGACCCGCTCAGGCTGCAGATCGTGACCCTCCTCGCCCACGAGACCCTGTGCACCACGCATCTGGTGGAGGAGACGGGCGCCAGACAGACCAACCTCTCCAACCACCTCAAGGTGCTGCGCGACGCGGGCGTCGTCGAGACCGAACCTTGCGGCCGGTTCACGTATTACAAGGTGCGGCCGGACGTCATCGAAGCCCTGGCCGGTTCCTTTGCCGAGCTCGCCGCCACGGCTCGCGCCACTGCCGAGGGCAACCTCAAGCGTTCCTGCCCTTGATCCCTGCCCCTGATCTCCATTCCTGTTCCTGCTTCCTGTTCCGAGGAGTCCTGTTGAGCGCCACCGAGGCCGGCGTCGTGACCGCGGCGGAATCGTCGCCGATAGCCGGCGCCGGCCCCCAGTCCGCCCCGGGCGCCGCTCCGCCCCGCATTCCTCTGGCACACCGGGCAGCAGCCGAACTGGTCGGCACCGCCGCCCTCGTGGCCGTGGTCGTCGGCTCCGGCATCCAGGCCACCCAGCTCAGCAAGGACGTGGGCCTGCAGCTGCTGGCCAACTCCACCGCCACCGTCTTCGGCCTCGGCATTTTGATCCTGCTGCTCGGCCCGGTCTCCGGCGCCCACTTCAACCCCGCCGTGACCCTCGCCGAGTGGTGGAACGCACGGCGCGGTGGCGCAGGTGTGACCGGCCGCGAGGTCGCCGTGTACCTCCCCGCGCAGGTGGCCGGGGCGATCGGCGGCGCGATCCTGGCGGACGCGATGTTCGGCGAACCGCTCGTGAAGTGGTCCACGCACGACCGCTCGACCGGGCACCTGCTGCTGGGTGAGGTCGTGGCCACCGCCGGACTCATCCTGCTGATCTTCGGTCTGGCCCGCACCGACCGACTGCGCTTCGCGCCCGTCGCGGTCGCCTCCTATATCGGCGCCGCCTACTGGTTCACCTCTTCGACGTCGTTCGCCAATCCGGCGGTGACGATCGGCCGCGCGTTCACCGACACCTTCGCCGGGATCGCCCCGGGTTCGGTGGCCGGCTTTGTCGGCGCCCAGCTCGCCGGCGCCGTCGTGGGCCTGGCCCTGGTCGCGCTCGTCTTCGGCCGGACCGGTTCCGCCGCTGCGGCAGCCACCAGCGCAGCGGGAGCTGAATGACCGACGCCACGTAGGTGGTGGTGATCGGCGGTGGCCAAGCGGAGCTCGCCGCCGGTTACCACCTGCGCCGCCTGGGCGTCGACTTCGTCATCCTCGACGCCCAGGCGACCCCGGGCGGCGCCTGGCGGCACGCCTGGGACGGGTCACGTCCACACGTCGGCCATGTGAAGTGTCAGTGGCTGGGCGCCAGTGCCCCGGACAAGGCGACCAGCACGGAGGGCGCGACGCGGTAGTAGACCCAGGTCCCGCGCCGCTCGGAGGTGAGCAGGCCCGCCTCGCGGAGCTTCTTCAGGTGATGGCTGACCGTGGGTTGCGAGACCCCCACGTCGGAGATGTCGCAGACGCAGGCTTCCCCGCCCTCGTGCGAAGCGATGAGGGAGAACAGTCGCAGTCGGACCGGGTCGCCGAGCGCCTTGAACATCGCGGCGGTCCGTACCGCCTCGTCCGCGGTCAGCGCCTGCTGTGTCAGCGGCGGGCAGCACGGCGCAACCGGCTGCAGAACCGGCAACTCAACAACCTCTAGATTCGACATGTGTCTATGTTGACACTCGTCGAAGCCAGTGGCAAGCTTCACTACATCGACAGACGTCGAAACAGGGAGGGTGCGATGCCGTCGCAGCGGACCCGCTTCCGATCCACTCGTTCCTTCAGCGCCGTGCGACGCACCGCTGGGGTCCCGTTCTGTGACGACTGCTCGCAGGTGTGCGACAGAGCCTGTGGCGCTGATTCCCTCCGCGACCGCATCCGCAGCTCGCTGCTGCCCAGAAAGGCCCAGCCATCATGAGTACGACCACCGCACTTCCCGTAGTCGTCATCGGAGCCGGTCCCGTCGGGCTGGCCGCCGCTGCCCAGCTCCTGGAGCGCGGGCTGGAACCGCTGGTGCTGGAGGCCGGGACCGGCGCGGGCAGTGCGGTGCGCGAGTGGGGGCACGTGCGACTGTTCTCCACCTGGAGCGAAGTCGTCGACCCTTCGGCCGAGAAGCTGCTCGCACCCACCGGCTGGGTCCACCCTGACGGCACTACCTACCCCTCCGGCGCCGACTGGGCCGAGAAGTACCTGCAGCCGCTGGCCGACGCTCTCGGGGAGAGGGTCCGGTACGACGCCCGGGTGACCGGAGTATCCAGGGCTGGACGAGACCGCGTCGTGGACGCGGAACGTGACGAGCAGCCCTTCACCGTGTACATCGCGGGAGCCGACGGGGCGGAGGAGCGGATCACCGCCCGTGCCGTCATTGACGCCTCCGGTACCTGGTCGACTCCCAGCCCGCTGGGCGGTGACGGCCTGCCGGCGCTCGGCGAGCGGGCTGCCGCCGACCGCATCGCCTACCGGGTCCCCGACCTCGCCGACCCGGAGGTACGCACCCGATATGCCGGTAAGCGCACCGCCGTGATCGGCTCCGGTGCCTCCGCCTTCACTGCCCTGGCCTACCTGGTGGACCTCGCCGAGCAGGCTCCAGGCACTCACGCGGTGTGGATTCTGCGGCGCGGCCTCAGCGGCAGCACCTTCGGCGGCGGCGAAGCCGATCAGCTCCCCGCCCGCGGCGCCCTCGGCCTGCGGGCGAAGGTTGCCGTCGAGGCCGGCCACGCGGGCGCCGTCACCGGATTCCGTACGGCCGCGGTGGTGCGTGACGGCGAGGAGCGACTCGTGCTGATCGGGGAGGACGGCACCCGGCTGGAGCCGGTCGACGAGATCATCGGCCTGACCGGTCTGCGCCCGGACCTGTCGTTCGTCGACGAACTACGCCTCGGCCTGGACGAGCGCCTGCAGGCGCCCGTCGGGCTGGCGCCGCTGATCGACCCCAACGTCCACTCGTGCGGCACCGTCTACCCGCACGGCGTCAAGGAGCTCTCCCACCCCGAGGCCGGGGTCTACCTGGTCGGCATGAAGTCCTATGGCCGGGCGCCGACGTTCCTGGCGATGACCGGCTACGAGCAGGTCCGCTCCATCGCCGCGTCCCTCGCCGGCGACCACGAGGCCGCCGAACGCATCGAGTTGACGCTGCCCGAGACCGGAGTGTGCGGCGGAGCGGGCCTCTTCGACGAAGCCGAGGCCCCCACCGACGGCGGAGGCTGCTGCTCGGCCCCGGCCACCCTGCAGATCGGCACCGGCGCCCAGGTGGCCGTAGCGTCCGGCGGCTGCTGACCCATCTGACCCATCTGACCCAACACCCACCACACCCACCTTTCAGGAGGCTCGTCATGTCCCGTGTACAGCTCGCCCTCCGTGTCCCCGATCTGCAGGCGTCCATCGCCTTCTACACCAAGCTCTTCGGTGCCGAACCGGCCAAGCTCCGCGACGGCTACGCCAACTTCGCCATCGCCGAGCCCCCGCTCAAGCTCGTCCTGATCGAGGGCAAGGACGGCGAGGAAACCCGCATGGACCACCTCGGCGTCGAAGTCGACACCACCGAAGCCGTCCACGCCGCCACCAGCCGCCTCAGCGACGCGGGCCTGGCCACCGACGTCGAGGACGACACCACCTGTTGCTACGCGCTGCAGGACAAGGTCTGGGTCCACGGCCCCGGACAGGAGCCCTGGGAGGTCTATGTGGTCAAAGCCGACGCCGACACTCTGACCAGGTCGGAGGGCAGCAGCTGCTGCGCAACACCGACCGCCACAGAGGCCGACGCGCCGGAACCCGTCGCGGCCTCCGCCACCAGCTGCTGCTGACCTCGCGGTGACCGACGTTCACACCAGCGGGGATGCGACCGGCACCAGGATCCGGTCGCATCCCTGCACCGCGCTGCCCGCCCGGACGATCACGCGGCTCGGCACTCACACGGTGGCTTGGTCGAACTGCTCCCAGGGGCCGACGGAGGTGCGGTTCGCGATGAGCGGGTCGGCGCCGGAGTTCTCGGCGGTCACATAGTCGTTGTTGGCCTTGGAGCGCAGGGAGATCGTCCTGAGTGCGGGTGCGGGCGCGGTGCTGATGACCAGCCAGGTCGGGCGGATGGCCGTGAGCGCCATCTGGCCCTTGAGCATGCGGCCGCCGTCGCCGGTCAGGCGCAGGTAGTAGTCGGAGGAGCAGGCGGTGCCGTCCTCGTCCAGGGCGGCGAAACCGGAGTCGGTCCGCTCTCCAAGCTGCTGCCGAGGCCAGGCCGGGCCGGGCCATGATGCCCGCCAGGCCGGTCCAAGGTGATTCGCCGATTTCTGTAATGCCGACCCCAACCGGGAACCCTCCTCGAACCATGACCGAGAATTCGACAGTGGGGATGCCGGACCGCAGTCGCCTCGGTCGCCGACCGCGGTGGTGCGTGCCGCGCAGCAGGGCGACCACAGGGCGCTGGACGTACTGGTGGCCGACTACCTGCCCAGACCGCGCAGCGGTGCGGGGCCGTGCTGTCGCGCAGACCCAGCCGCGGCGAGGTCACTCCTGCTGCCCCGTTCCGGCGGGCGCGGGTCCGGCAGCGGGATCGGGGGCGGAGGCGGGCGTGCGTTCGGGAGCGGTGGCGGGCGTGGGTTCGGCAGCGGGATCGGGAGCGGCGGGGGCGAGCGCGGCCCGTTCCCTGCGCGCCGCGAGGTCCCAGGAGAGCGTGACGGTCAGTCCGGCCTCGCTGCCCGCCTCGGCGATGATCCCGAACAGCTGCCCGGACTTCACGGCGAGCTTGAGGCCGAATTCCACCTCGAAGTGGTCGGGAGACCCGGCCGCGCCCTGGTTGATGCTCTCGGCCGCCCACCGGCCGACGCCCTGCACGGTGCTGCGCACCTGGTCCAGCGTCAGAGCCACGGCGGAGCCCAGCTGTGCGGCCCGGCGGCCGTCGCCGAAGCGGACATCGCCGTACCCGCCGGCCGCCCCCGGTTCCGCGGGCTGTTGGAAAGGCAGATCCCCGATGACCTCCGCCGTGACGGTGGAACCGTCCCCCAGATCGATCGTCACTGTCTCGGTCACCGGAATTTCCCTCCCCGCAGCCACCTCCGACTGATCAGCAGAATAGTTCCGGGAGGGCCCCTCAGGGGCGGGTTCCGCACAGGCGCGGCCTCTGGACGGGTTTCCGGCCGCGAAGTCCGATCCGGTGTGTGCCATCAGCGGCGTATTCCAACTCCCGGGAAGGAACCGCACCCCAACTCCTCACACGCCTGCTCTCCGGCACCCCGATGTCCACCCGAGGTACCGGCGCGGCGCTCCTGCGACGGCTTGAGGCGAACAAGATGATGGTGTAGCGCGGCCCCGCCTTCCTCCACTTTCCTCCGCGCGCGCACGCGAAGGAGTGCCGCACTGAACGCCCACGACCAGGACCACGACCATGACGAGCACGAGCACGAGCACGAGGACGAGCCCCGCAGCCCCACGCCCGGCCCCCACCAGTCGCCCGCACCCGGCCACAAGCCCGGCCCCGCACCCGGCCACAAGCCCAGCCCCGAGCCCGAGCGCCGGGCCTCCCCACTGCGTACGGCGCTCGCCGCAGGGCCGCCTCCCGGGCCCGCGCGACCGGAGTTCTGGCGCAGCCCGCTGCGGGGCCCCTGGCTCACCTCCGTGTTCGGCCTGGTCCTGCTGGTCGGGATGACGGTGATGTTCGTGACCGGTCTGCTGTCCTACGCCGCGTACAACCCGGACCTGGCCGCGGTCAACGACCAGACCCCGGACAAGGGTTGGCTCGGCTTCTACCTTTTCTCCTGGCCGACCAGCCCCACCTGGCTCTACCGCCTGAACCAGGGAGTCCACGTCACCCTCGGCATCGCGTTGATCCCGGTCCTGCTCGCCAAGCTCTGGTCGGTCATCCCCAAGCTCTTCGCCTGGCCGCCGGTCCGCTCGCCCGCCCACGCGATCGAACGACTGTCCCTGTTGCTCCTGGTCGGCGGGGCGCTGTTCGAGGTCATCACCGGTGTCCTCAACATCCAGCTGCACTACATCTTCCCCGGCTCCTTCTACACCCTGCATTTCTACGGCGCCTGGGTCTTCATCGGCGCCTTCGTCGTCCACGTGGTCTTCCGCATCCCCGTCATGGTCCGCGCCCTGCGCAGCCGACGCCTGGGCACCGAACTGCGCACCGACACCGCCGGCACCGTCCCCGAGCCACTCGACGACACCGGTCTGGTCTCTCCGAGGCCCGCCCCCGCGACGGTCTCCCGCCGCGGAGCTCTCGCCACGGTCGGTGCCGGCTCCCTCGCCCTGTTCGCGGTGACGGCCGGTCAGAGCATCGGCGGATGGTGGCGCACGACCGCGCTGCTCGCCCCGCACGGGCAGGATCCCGGCACGGGCCCGAACGGCTTCCAGATCAACAAGACCGCGGCCGGCGTCGGCATCCGCCCCGCCGACATCGGCCCCGACTGGCGGCTGACGATCCGCGGCCCCGGCCGCGAGGCCGTCCTCACCCTGGACCGGCTCAGGCAGCTCCCCCAGACCTCGGCGGCCCTGCCCATCGCCTGCGTCGAGGGCTGGTCCACCCCCGATCAGCAGTGGACCGGCGTGCGGCTGACCGACCTGGCCGCGCTCGTCGGCCTGGTCGACAGCCCGCCGGACGTCTTCGTCGAATCCGTTCAGCGCGGCGGGTCGTTCAGTTCCACCGTCCTGCGCGACAACCAGGTCCGCGACTCCCGCTCCCTGCTGGCCCTACGCGTCAACGGCGCCGACCTCTCACCCGACCATGGCTACCCCGCGCGGATCATCGTCCCCGCCAACCCCGGTGTCCACAACACCAAATGGGTCACCCGCCTCACCTTCGGAGCCACCGGATGAAGCGCCTCGGTGGCTTCCGCGTGCGCTACGGAGCATCGCCCCTGCACCTGCTCCTTCTCCTGTGCTCGCTCGCCCTGACCCTGTACGCCGGGATCCGTCTCCTCAAAGGCGATCCGCTCGGCGTCGCGATCTGGTTCGTCGGAGCGGCGCTGCTCCACGACCTGGTCCTGCTGCCGCTCTACACCCTCACCGACCGGGCCGCCCAGGCCCTGACGGGCAGCCGCCGGGGCGCCACCGGCGGGGCGCACCGGGTGCCGACGGTCAATTACCTCCGCGTGCCCGCCTTCCTCTCCCTGCTCCTCCTGGTCGTCTGGTATCCGCTGATCCTGCGCCGCGTCCCGGGCTACCACTCCGGCACCGGCCTGGACCCCGACCGCTTCCTCGGGCACTGGCTGCTGCTGACCGCCGCGTTCTTCGCGCTCTCCGCGGTCTGCCTCCTGGCTGCGATGGCCCGCCGGCGTGGAGCCGGCAAGGCTGCGACGTGACTCGACGAAGAGGAGCGCGCGGCGTGGTCGCGACGTCGGGGCGCCCGCTCCCGGCTCTCGTCAGGAGTGGTCTGCCTCTCATGCGTCCGGCCCAGCCCCGCCAGCGCCGCGGGGATTCACCTGATGAAGTGGACGAGAACCCACGCCCGTCCGACGACGGAAGGCACACCCATGCCGGACGCAGAGACCTCGTACACCGACCTGCGCGCCCTGGTCATCAACTGCACGCTCAAACGTTCACCCGAGCGCAGCCACACCCAGGGACTGATCGACGTCAGCCGCGGCATCATGGAGCGCCAGGGTGTCGCGGTCGACGTCGTCCGCGCCGTCGACCACGACATCGCGACCGGTGTCTGGCCGGACATGACCGAACACGGCTGGGAGAGCGACGAGTGGCCGGTCCTGTACAGCCAGGTGATGGCCGCCGACATCCTTGTGCTGGCCGGGCCGATCTGGCTGGGTGACAACTCCTCCGTGACGAAGCGGGTCATCGAGCGGCTGTACGCCTGCTCGTCGATCCTCAACGACGCCGGACAGTACGCCTACTACGGCCGGGTCGGCGGCTGCCTGATCACCGGTAACGAGGACGGGGTCAAGCACTGCGCAATGAACGTGCTCTACAGCCTGCAACACCTGGGCTACACGATCCCGCCGCAGGCCGACGCCGGGTGGATCGGCGCCGCCGGCCCCGGACCGTCCTACCTGGACGAGGGGTCCGGCGGACCGGAGAACGAGTTCACCAACCGCAACACCACCTTCATGACCTGGAACCTCCTCCACCTCGCCCGCATCCTCAAGGACGCCGGCGGCATCCCCGCCCACGGAAACCAGCGCTCCGAGTGGGACGCGGGCTGCCGCTTCGACTTCGAGAACCCCGAGCACCGCTGAGCGGCAAGCTCACCGGCGAACTCACCAACCACTGACCGCCCGACACCGCCTGTTCCGACCCGGCGGTGTCAAGAACCGTGAAGGGCGGGGTTTGCCGGCGCGTACGTTCTCGCGCCTCGTACTCGCCCCTGCGCGTGCCTAGGCTTGAAGGAGCGAGTGAGTCGTCGGGGGCCGACGGGGCCGACCGTGAGGGCAGACGAGGACCCGACGTATCCATCGACTGCACCGGCGACTGGACCCAGACCGTCCAGGACGCCCTCGGCGGTTCTGGGCGCGACGATATTGACCGTTATGTGGAGCTGGGCCATGTTCACAGGGGTCCTAGGATCCTCTCCCACCGTCGGGGGCCCGGTTCTGCGGTGGACCCGGTTCGCCCGTTCGGCGCAGCGCCTGATGGACCGACCAGAGGACGGACACCAGCGGAACGGCCACCACCGCGCCCACTACTCCTGCCGCGATGGCGCCGCCGATGACCGTGAACGCGACCACCACCGGATGCAGCCGGACGGCCCAGCTCATCACCATCGGGTGCAGCAGATGGCCCTCGATCTGCCCGATGATCACGATGAGGGCGACGACCATGGCCGCGATCAACGGGCCTTTGGCCGCCAGGGCCACCACGGCGGCGACGGCGAGGGCGATGGGTGAGCCGACCAGCGGGATGAACGCGGCGAAGAACTCCAGCAGAGCCAGCGGGACCGCGAGCGGCACGCCGAGAGCGAAGAGGGCTACGCCGACCAGGATCGCGTTGGTCGCGGCCACCAGCACGATGCCGTGGGTGTAGCCGGTGAAGGTCCGCCAGGCCGCGCCGCCCGCGACCGACACCCGTTCCCGCGCCGCCGGCGGAAGCTGAGCGCAGAACCAGCCCCACTGACGGTCACCGGAGTGGATGAAGAAGACCGAGGAGAACAAGGCCAGGACGAACACGGTCAGGACTTCGACCAGCCGGCTCGCGCCACTGACCGCCGTACTGATGAGGGTGGACCGGTGGCTGGACAGGAACTGCCCGATGCGGGACTGGATGTCGGTGAGTGTCCCCGGGTTGAGCCGGAACGGCGGCTGCTGGAGCCAGCGCTCGATCCTGCCGACGCCTGCCCGGAACTCCCGCACGAGCCCGGCGCTCTCTCCCGCCACTGCCCCGCCGACCAGGGCCAGTACGCCGAGGGCGAGGACGATGCTTCCGAGCAGGGTGAAGGCGACGGCGAGCGGTCGTGGCAGGACACGCGCCACGATGTCGGCCACCGGCCGGAGCATCGCGGTGATGACCAGGCCGAGGAAGGCAGCCACGGCGATCTCGTGGAACCGCCCCAGCACGGAGAAGACCGCGTACACGAGGACGCCCACCACAAGAATCCGCCAGGCGTACGCGGCAGCCGTCCGCAGGGCGGGGAACACTCGCGGCTCGCCACCGGGCCGGGGGCGGGACACCGGGCGCCTACCGCCCGGGTTCCGGGCCGGAGGAGGGGTGATGCCGCGCAGCGCTTGGCGCGATGCCTTACGGATCCGGTGCCGGCGCCCGGCGGAGGGCGCGACGGGGTCCGGATTGCCGGACTGCGGATGCGATGGCCTGGACATCCACCAGTTCGTACCACCGGGGCCCTTCCCGCAACGCCACCGGCGCGATGTTCGCCCGAAGGCACGCGGACTGTGTGGCGTAGACCGCCGGGGACGCGTCACGGGAACGGACATTCGACGGCCCCGAGCCGACGGCCCCGAGCCGACGGCTCCGAGCTGACGGCTGCGCCGTGGGCATCGGCGTCGTCTGCCGGCCTGCAAGCTCTGCCGAGTGGTTCAAAGTGTGCAAATCTGTCTGATATCAGAGGAAAGGGACCGAGGATTGGGCTCGGGCATCCTACGGCGCGCGGGAGGACCGGGCATGCGACGGTGGGCCGAGTTCGTTCTGCGGCATCGCAGGGCGGTGGTGGGGTTCTGGGGTCTCGTGCTGGTTGCCGGCGTGCTGCTGGCGGGCCGGACGACGGATCGGCTGACGATCGACTTCTCACTGCCGGGCCAGCCCGGCACCGTGACGGCGCACAAGATCAAGCAGGTCTTCGGTAGCGGCGGTGACACGAGTCCGTATCTGGTCTCGGTCACGCTTCCGGCAGGGCAGTCGATCACCGGTCACGAGGCCGATGTCAGCCGGGTGTTCACCGCGGTGGGCGACGCGGTCCCGAACGTGCGAGTGATCGACGAGGCGAACACCGGGGACAAGGCCTTCCGGACGAAGGACGACCGGACGGCCTATGCGCTGGTGTTCTACCGGTTCAACCCGTCGCCGAGTCAGAAACTGCTGACCGATCCGATCCAGTCGGCGGCGGAGAAGGCCATGCCCTCCGGCGCCACGGTCGGGGTGACGGGCCAGGACACCCTGGCCTCCGGGGGCGATGACAGCGGCGGGCCGGGGGTGCTCGGGGAGACGCTCCTCGGTGCCGTCGGCGCCCTCGCCGTGCTCGCCTTCGTGTTCGCCTCGTTCCTCGCCCTGCTGCCGTTGCTGGTGGCCGCGGTGTCGATCCTCGCGACCTTCGTGATGCTGCTGCCGCTCACCTACGCCACCGATGTGTCGTTCATCGTGCAGTTCCTGGTCGCCCTCATCGGCCTGGGTGTCGCGATCGACTACTCGCTGCTGTTCGTCACCCGCTGGCGCGAGGAGCGCGACCGCGGCCGGGACAATCACGACGCGGTCGTGGTCGCGATGGAACGGGCCGGCCATGCGGTGGTGTTCAGCGGCGTGACCGTGGCGATCGGCCTGATCGCCCTCGTCGTCCTGCCGGTCCCGTTCATGCGCAGTATGGGGTACGGCGGGGCGCTCATCCCGTTGGCCAGCGTGATGACGACGCTCACCCTGACACCGGCGATCCTGGGCGGCATCGGGCCGCGGGTCGACTGGCCCAAGATCCGCCACGAGAACCGGGCGAGCCGCACTTGGAGTCGATGGACCGCCGCCGTGGTGCGGCGCCGCTGGATCGCGGCCGGCGGCGCGTTGGCCGCGCTCGCGGTCCTGATCGGCGTCTTCTTCGGCATCAAGATCGGCCTTGCCTCGTCGGAGTCGCTGGCCAAGAGTGGCCCGGGCTACGAGACCCTGACCACGCTGAAGCGTGGTGGTGTACCGACGGGTGCGCTGACCCCGATGGAGGTACTGGTCCGCACCGATCAGGCCAAACCGGTCGCAGCCGAGTTGGCCAGGATCGACGGCGTGAGTAGTGCGTTCACGCCCTCCGGGCCGGTGGGCAACCGGGACGGGCAGAGCATCGTCGTGGTCATCCCGGACAACGAGACGGTGAACTCGAAGAGCGTCGGCGTGGTCAAGCGGGTCAAGAGCGCCACGGCGAACTTTCCCGGGGTCAGCGGTGTCGCCGGCATCGGGGCGGCGCAGATCGACTTCATGCACGCCGTCTACGGCAACTTCCCGATGATGCTCGCGATCATCACGGTGCTGACCTACGTGCTGCTGGCCCGCGCCTTCCGCTCCCTGCTGCTGCCGCTCAAGGCGGTGCTGCTCAACCTGATGTCCCTCGGGGCGACGCTCGGGCTGATGGTGATCTTCTGGCAGAACGGCCACGGCTCCAACGCGATCTTCGGAATCGCGGCCACCGGGGCCATCACGTTCTGGATCCCTCTCATGGTCTTCGCCTTTCTGTTCGGACTGTCGATGGACTACGAGGTGTTCATCCTGTCCCGCATCCGCGAGGAGTACGACGCGGGGCAGTCGACCGATGCATCCGTCATCGAGGGCGTCGGCCGTACGGGCCGGCTCGTCACCAGCGCCGCGCTGATCCTCTTCCTCGCCTTCGCCGCGCTCGCCTCCGGCCCCGGCACCGACCTCAAAACCCTGGCGACCGGACTCGGCCTGGGCATCCTGCTCGACGCAACCATCGTGCGGATGCTGCTCGTTCCGTCCCTTGTCTCCCTGTTCGGCTCGTGGAACTGGCACCTGCCCGCATGGGCAGCCCGCCCACTGCGCGTACAGCCGTCCTACCCGCACCCTGAGCAGCCTCAGCCCGAGTCGAAACCACCCATGGGCTGACTCCGAGGTTGGGGGTTCGGGTAAGACGGGTGCGCGAACCGTACGGTGATTGCCAGACCCCGCTCATGGCAGGCGGCCTGCTGCTCCACAAACGCGACGCATAGTCACCACAGCAGAGCGGCGACAACCAGCGCCTGCGCCGGGCAGCCGGCCTCCATCCGTCCGGTCGATTCACGTCTCATCCGACAAGCACATGGCCCTGATCGGGGGATGCTCTCTCACTCGATTTGGGGGCTCGGCGACGCCGGGCGTACCACCGGCGTTCCCCGTTGCGTTGCAGTGTCATGAACAGCACCCCCACAACGAAGGTGTCTCCCTTGGACCATGGCGCGCGTCCTCGGGCATACGCCGACACAGGTGTTCCGCACGGGATGCACCCGCCGATCTACACCGCTCTCGTCGTCGAATGGTGGGCTGAAGGGCGCATGCTGCCGGGTCTGCCGGATACGCAGTGGGCCGCGCTCGCAACCCCGCCCGGGAGCGGACGGCAGGCGACCGTGAACTCCGGGACGGGCTCGGGGTCGTGGGAACGCGTGGCCCCATCGTGGCCTGGCACCGATCGGGCAGACTGAGCACTCCTACCCGATATGTGCGGGTCATCCCGGTCGTCCGTCGGTACCGGGCCGCTTGCCGGCCACGGACCACGATGGCTGCGGCGGCCCAGGACGGTGGCCTGCTGCGAGACGGAGTTGATCAGGGAGGCGAGTGTCCCGCTCGCCCGCAGGAGCGCCAACTCCACGGCGGCAGGCGCATACAAGGTGCCACTGCCGTCCGGCGGGACAAGCCACCGCAGGGGCCCGGCGGCCCGCCGTGGCGCCGGGGCGGCGATCCATGCTCCGTGACCGGCGTAGCGGATGCCGGATCCGACCCAGCGGCCGGCGGGGTCGGGAGGCATGAAGAACCCCACCCGGTGGGCGGCGAAATCGGCCAGCGTGGGCCCGGGCTCCTGCTGCGGGGTGCGCAGCAGGAAGTCGACGGCGAGCAGGCCGAGCTCCTCGGGGACGCTCAGCACGTCCCAGAACCGACCGCAGGCCAGAACCGCTGTTCCTTCCTCGCGGTGCCATTGGCGCTTGCACTGCCTCGGGTCGGACGCGGCGGCGGCGAGCCATTCCACTGCTTGCCTGGCGTCGGTTCTCATGGCGCACGCTCTCCTTCGCGGGGGACGGCGTACGGCCGGCCCGGGTGTGGGCAGGCCGCAAAGTTGTGCGAAATTCCGACGGTCTGTCCGGATTCGCCAGGCACATGCTTGTAGGTATTTCTCACTGGCGGAAGAGGTGGCGCACCGTGGCGTTTTTATGGCGCGACATTCCGCCGGAGCATCGGCGTACCCCGGCTGCGGCCGAGGTTCAACCAGAGGCGCCCACCATGAAGAGATGGCTCGTGTGCATCTGCGCAGCGAAGGTCCGCAGTGCATGGCTCAGGTGGAGTTTTGCGACACAAGACCCGCTCGCACCCCTCATCAACAGCGCGAAGCAACTTGACTACGGTGCCGGCCGGTTCAACAACCCCGCCGATCAGGACGGTTAGCCAGGATGCAGGGGCGCCAGATACGGCCTCAGCGCTCGGCGGCAACATGACGACTTCGGGCGCCGCGTCATGGCCGCTCGCCCTTCTCGGGCACCGTACGGTCGTTGTGCTGCGGCCTCGCCTGTACGGGCAGGAGGGCGGGTCCGGCCGGTGTGTACCAGGTGTAGGAACCGGGGTCGAAGCGGCTCAGTCGGCGGGTGAGTCGCCCGGTGGACCACGGCCAGGCGAAGGTGTTCCGCCCGCTGGGGCTGAAGTAGTAGCTGGTGCAGCCGCCGGAGTTGTACACCGTGGTCCGCAATGCCTCCTGCACCGCGGTGTTGTGCGCGGCCTGTGCGGTCGGCAGGACGTCCAGGGCCAGGTGGCCGCCCCGGTCGAGGTGAGCCAGGGCGGCGGTGAGGTAGGTCAGTTGGGCTTCGAGGACAGTGATCGCGGAGGTGGAGCCGCCGAGCAGATTGGGCCCCAGAAGCAGGAAGAGATTGGGGAAACCGCTGACGGTGGTGCCCAGATGCGCCTGCGGTTCGCCGTCCCAAGTCTCGTGCAGAGTCCGGCCGTTGGTGCCGTACAGGCTCCGGGCCAGCGGCAGTTCACCGATGCGGAAGCCCGTCGCCGTGATGAGGACATCGGCCTGGGTCACGGTGCCGTCGGCGCCGACGACTTCGTCCCCGCGTACGGCCGTCACGGCGGTGGGGTGCAGACGAACATGCGGCTGGGCCAGGGCGCGGTAGAAGGTGCTGGACGTCAGAAGACGCTTGCAGCCCAGTCGGTACTCCGGCGTGAGCGTCCGGCGCAGCCGCCGGTCACGGACCGCGAGCCGCAGGTGCGCACGGGCACCCACCTCGATGAGGCGGGCGAGCTGCGGGTGCCGGAAGGCATAGCCGAAGCCTTCCTGCAATGCGTACTGCCCGGCGCGCAAAAGGGTGCGGACACCGGGTAAGCGGTCCAGGAACCGGTTGAACAGCGCGGGGACCGGAAGGTCGGGCTTGGGCAGCACCCACTGGGCGGTCCGCTGGAAGAGGTGCACGGCTGCCGCCCGGCCCGCGATCGCCGGGACGACCTGGACAGCGGAGGCGCCACTCCCGACCACGGCAACGCGTCGCCCGGTCAGGTCGACGCTGTGGTCCCACCGGGCGGTATGGAGCACGGGCCCCGGGAAGTCCTCGATCCCGGGAACGTCGAGGTGCTGCGGGACGTGCCACGGTCCGGTGGCCAGGACCAGTACCGCGGCGCTGTAGGGCCCGTCGCTGGTCTCCAGCAACCAGCGCCCGGCCGCCGGGTCCCACCGGGCTTCCAGCACGTGCACTCCGCAGCGCAGCACGTCGCCGAGCCCGTAGCGCTCGGCCGTCGTGCGCAGATAGGAGTGGATCTCCCGCTGCCCGGCGAAAACCCTGCTCCAGGCGGTGTCCGGGGTGAACGAGTAGCTGTAGAGCGTCGAGGGCACATCACAGGCGCAGCCCGGATAGGTGTTCTCCCGCCATGTGCCACCGAGTTGCGGCGCCTTCTCCAGAACGAGCACATCGCGGAACCCGGCCTGGCGCAGCCGGATGGCGGCGCCGATACCGGAGAATCCCGCTCCGACGACCACGACGCGCACGTCCTTGCCGGGCCGCGTGGCCTGCGCCGGGATCACAGCGATGGTCCGGTCAGGCCGGCGGCCGCGCGCCGACGGGGTGTGCGCAGTCCCCGTGAGGCCGTTCGGCAGGCGGATTCGGGCGAGAGCCTGATCTTGAACCGCGGATACCCAGTACGTTCCACCGTCGACATGGGCCGCATGATCTCGAACCGCTCACGCGGGCAGAGCGCGCACGGCTGATGCCGGAAAGGTGAAGAAACCTCACGAGCTGGGGTTCTGCTCATCTCCAGCCGCCGACAACATCACTCGAACGGAGTACTGGGCAGCGCGCTCCGGCGTGATTCCGGTGTATTCCGTGGAGGCGCAGGCCGACGCTGCGCCGGCGCTGCTCTCGAGTGCCATCCGGAGTGACAGCAAGCCCGGATGAGGGCGGCCTCCCCCCACGCTCGACGTGCGGGTGGACAGTCGCCCGCCTAGCGTTTTGGGCGAACGGAAGTAACCACGCAGCCCGGCGTGCCACCGGTTCAGACGGGCTTCGGCCATGTGGGGGTCGGCACGAGCTGTGCCGGGGCGCCACGGCTGCCCGGTGCGCGCCTTCCCCAACCCTCCGGGAGTTCGGCATGGCCCGTATCACCATCAACGGCGTCACGGTGGACCCGCTGGTCCAGGCTGACGAGCTGGTCACCGCATCCCTGACATCCGCGGACGCCTCCGCCTCGAACTA
Source organism: Streptomyces sp. NPDC045021 (assembly GCF_056432645.1). Lineage (NCBI taxonomy): Bacteria > Bacillati > Actinomycetota > Actinomycetes > Kitasatosporales > Streptomycetaceae > Streptomyces > Streptomyces sp. NPDC045021. Next base: position 1,072,668 of record NZ_JBWKIQ010000001.1, on the reverse strand, counting down.
CCTGCTCGTCCAGACCACGCACCCACCCACGGCCGAGGAGAAGGAACAACTCGCGGCGCACGGGGTAGTGGTCCACGAGTACGTTCCGGAGGACACCTACCTGTGCGGCTACCGGGCCACGGACCTGGACGCTGTGCGCGCACTGCCGTTCGTGGCCTGGGCGGACGTCTACTTCAACGGCTTCAAGATCGGCCGGTCGCTGCAGTCCGCCCGGCTGCGTTCGAGCGTCGCCGTGCTGGCCGATCCCCTGGAGGCGGCGGGTGACGGGACCCGCACCGTCGACATCGTCCTGCACGAGGACGTCGATGCGAGCGTGGACGGCGTACGGGACCGGATCGCGGCGGCGACCGGAGCCAGCCCCGGCGACGTACAGCCCAGCCGGGGCAAGGTGCGTATGACGATCCGCAGGGAGGACCTGCCCGCACTTGCCGCGCTCGACGAGGTGAAGGAGATCGAGGACGTCCCGGAGCGGGTGCTGTACAACACCGTCGCGGGGACGCTGATGCACGCCCACGTGTCCCTCAACGGTACGAAGTTCCAGGGTGAGGGCCAGATCGTGTGCGTCGCCGACACCGGCTTCGATCAGGGGTCGACCACCGATGTGCACCCGGCCTTCGCCGGCCGGGTCAAGCGCCTGGTCGCCCTGGGACGCACGAGCCCGGCGCGGGCGGACGACCCCGCCGGGCACGGTACCCACGTGGCGGGCTCGGTCCTCGGCGACGGGACGTCGCAGTCCATGGGCGGCGCCATCACCGGTACGGCGCCCAAGGCGCGACTGGTCCTCCAGTCCGTGATGGCCGAGAACGGAAAGCTCGCCGGCATCCCGCACAACCTGCTCGACCTGTTCGAGCCGCCCTTTCTGGAGGACGAGGTACGGATCCACACCAACTCGTGGGGCCCGGTCACCCCAGGGCTTCCGTACGGCCCGGCCGCAGGCGAGGCCGATCAGATGGTCTGGGACCACAAGGACTTCGTCATCTGTTTCGCCGCGGGCAACGACGGCACGGACCGGGACGGGGACGGGCGCATCAACCTGAGGTCCGTCAGCGGCGAGACGGGAGCCAAGAACGTCATCACCGTCGGTGCCAGCGAAGGCAACCGCCCCGAGATCCCGTTCACCTACGATGGCAGGCTGCTCAACGGACCGACCAGGTTCCCCGCCTCGCCGATCCACGGGGACAAGATGGCGGACAACCCCGCCGGGATGGCGGCCTTCAGCAGCCGCGGTCCGACCGCGGAGGGCCGGTTCAAGCCCGATGTCGTCGCCCCCGGCACGTCGATCCTGTCGACGCGCTCGCGGGTGGCACCCGACCACCAGAGCTTCGGCGTCTCCACAGACCCCGCGTTCATGTTCGACAGCGGCACCAGCATGGCCACCCCGCTGGTCGCCGGCTGTGTGGCGGTGCTGCGCGAGACGCTGGTGAAGAACGGCACCCCGAAACCGAGCGCCGCGCTCATCAAGGCCATGCTGATCAACGGTGCCGATGAGCTCGAAGGCCAGTACGTCCCCACCGAGGCGGGCCCTTCCCCGAACAACAACTCCGGCTTCGGCATCGTCAACCTCCAGCGCGCCGTCGTCCTCCCGACCGATGGCGACCGGGCGGGCTTCACCGACGCCGAGGAGCTGAACCAGGGAGAGGAACGCGAGTTCCGCATCTCCGTTCCGGAGGGGGCGGGCCACACCCTGAAGATCACCCTCGTGTGGACGGACCCACCCGGGGCGAGCCTGCAGAACGACCTCGATCTGATCGTCCGCGCAGGCGGTCAGGAACGCCACGGCAACATGGGCACGGATCCCGGTTTCGACCGTCTCAACAACGTCGAGCAGGTCCACTGGCGGGACATCCCCGCCGGGGAGGCCGAGGTCGTCGTCCGCGCCCACCGGATCACCCGGTTCGCCCAGCCCTACGCCGTCGCCTGGCGCATTCTCTGACGCGAGAGTCACCAAGGGCCGGGCACGGTCGTTCAACCCTCACCGTGCCCGGCGAAGTGGCCCGGTGCTGCTTCTCAGGTGGTGCAGATGCGGCCGGGGGCGGGCAGGGCGCGGGTGGTCAGGTAGCGGTTGGTGGCCTCCTGGACGCACTTGGAGACCAGGAACATGCTGTAGTCGTCGCCTTCGTGGCCGAGGACGACGCTGCCGGGCAGCTGGGCGGCCATGGCCGCGCCCGCGCGGTACGGGGCGAGGGCCTGGTGGGTGGACTGGACGATCAGTGCGGGCGGTGCGCCGTGGACCGGGGTACCCGCCGTGACGGGCTCGGCCGGGGTGGGCCAGCCGAGGCAGCCGACAACGGCGTTGTAGGAGCGCACGGCGCCGCCGAGATGCGGGGAGACTCGGGCGAGTTCAGTCCGCAGCTGGGTGAGCTGGGCGAGGGTCTGCACCGGGCGGGCGTTGTCGAGACAGGCGGGCACCTGTACCTGGACCGGGTCGAGGGTGTCGTCCGGGTCGTGGGTGAAGTCCTTCGCGTCGCCGCCCTGGGCGTTGACGATGGCCTTCGCCAGTTCCGGCCAGGTCGGACCGGACAGACCACCCAGGAAGTCCTGGGTGGTCTCGCGGATGTCTTCACCCGTCAGCGGCTCATGCGCCGCGTTCCCGGTCGGGATCGGGTCGCGGTCGGCACGGGCGACGAGGGCGTCGTACTCGGCCGCGACGTCCTTGCCGTGCAGGGCGCAGTCCTTCGACGTGGTGCACCAGGCGGTGAAGCGGTTGAAGGCCGTCTCGGCGGTGGCCGCCTCCTGGGTGACCCGCGAGAGAGGCGAGCCGGTGTCGTCCAGGGCTGTGTCGAGGACCATGGTGCGCAGTCTGCCGGGGTAGAGCTTGGCGTAGGTGCGTCCGAGGAGGGTGCTGTAGTGGATGCCGTACCAGTTCAGTTGCTGTTCGCCCAGTCCGATCCGGACTGCCTCGAAGTCCCGCGCGGTGCTGGTCTGGTCGACGTGGGCGATGAGCGGGCCGTTGCGGCGCAGGCAGTCTTCGGCGAAGGTCCGGTTGTGGGACACGAGCGCGTTGAACGCGGTCTGGTCCTGCGGGAAGTGGCTGACTCCGGCGGGCTTGAGCGGTTCCGCGCAGCGGATCGGCGTGCTGTGCCCGACTCCGCGCGGGTCCACCGCGACCAGGTCGAAGTTCTGGGTCATGGCGCCGGCGAAGGACGGCATGTGGATGTGCATCGCCAGTCGCAGCTGCTCGATGGAGGAGCCGCCGGCTCCGTCGTTGAGGAGCAGGGTGCCCTGGCGGTGGGCCCGGTCGTCCGCCGGGCGGCGGACCAGGGCGAGGGTGGTGCTGTCGGCGCGGGGGTGGGACCAGTCCACCGGTACCTGGATCGATCCGCACTGCATGTGCTGGAAGTCGGTGTCGGCGCAGGCGTGCCAGTCGATGCCATGGGCGGGGGTCCGGTGGTCGGCGTCCTCGGTCTGCGCGAGCGCCGGTACGGCGATGGTGGCTACGAGCGCCGCGAGGGCGGCGGCGATCCAGCCTACGTTCTTCCGGTTTCTTGTCATATCGACTTTCCTTGGTCGTGCGCCTCGGCCTGTGCGGGTTCGAGACGTTGTTGCGGGAGTTGCTCGGGCTGCTCCGGGAGGACGGGCGTCAGCCTTCGCTTCCGTCCAGGGCGGTGTCGGGGATCCAGGAGCCGTGAATGCCGGCGGTCACGCGGCGGGGCAGGTGGACGGTGGAGATCCGGTCGAGGCCGGAGGCGTCCAGGACCAGTAGTTGTGAGGCGTCCTGCTTGAGGTCGGAGACGACGGTGAGCAGATAGCCGTCGTCCTCATTGGTGGCGCCGGCCGCGGGGACGAACACCGCCTCGCTGGGCAGCCGGGCGTCGCCGACCTGGTGGATGCGGCGGGCGCCGGTGGTGCGGTCGTACTTGACGACGCCGTAGCCGCCGAAGCCTTCCTGGTCCGGGAAGGACACCGCGTACTGATAGCGGTGCTCGGCGCCCAGGTACTCCTCGTTGAGGGTCGGGAACTCCACCGCGAGGTCGTCGATGATCTGCTCGTCGACGGTGCCGGCCGTCGGGTCTATCACCCAGCGCCGGGTGTAGGAGCGGGTGTTGGGCTCGGTGCCGCGCCCGGGCGCGCCGACCCACCAGTTCCAGGAGAGCTGGAACCCCTCGCGGTCCACGGTGGGGCCTTCCAGAACGATGCGTCCCTGGCCGTCCTCATAGGCGTTGGCCGCGTGCAGCATGTTGCCGGGTTCGATGGAGAACCAGCGGATGTGCCCGGCGCCGTCGGCACCGCGGGGCATGACGCCGATACGGGAAGGCTGCTGATCGCTCCAGCCGTACGGGATGCCGGAGTGCTCGGCGGGGTCGAAGGTGACGTTGCCCTCGATGAAGACCACGTGGTGGCGGGTGATGGCGAAGTCGTGCTTGAGCGAGGCGGTCGCTCCCGGGATCTCGGCGCTGTGGACGATCTCACCCTTGGCATCGGCGACGTAGTACATCAGGTGGGGCGGGAACGGCGAGGAGCCGAAGAAGTGGAGCTCTCCGGTCACCGGATCGACCTTGGGGTGCGCGGTCATGGCGGTGTTCAGCCGACCGTTGAAGTCATGGGCGCCGACCGTCTCCAGGTCCCGGGTGAGCTCGAAGGGAAGGTTGGCCTCGCAGAGGGCCAGCAGGCGGCCGGCGTGCTCGATGACGTGGGTGCCGGCGGTGCTCGCGGTCAGGTCGGGCCCCCGGTCGGTCATGTAGGGGGCGCCGTCGAGGGCGGGGGTGTGCACCCAGCGGTTGCGGTACCACTCGGCGCGCCCCTCGCGGAGCCGGATGCCGTGGACCATCCCGCTCCCCTTGAACCAGTGGGTCGGAGTGATGCCGGGCTTGGGGTTGTGGCTGTTGCGGATCAGCCGGCCGGTCAGCTCGGGGGGCAGCGAGCCTTCGACGGTGAGTCCGGTGGCGGTGACCTCGTCGGCGACGGGGGAGTAGTGGCCGGTCAGGTAGGGCTTCGCAGCAGTCATGGCAGGAATCTCCTTCGGAGGGAGTGAGATGAGATGGTTTTGGTCAGACGGCTTGTTCGGCACGGGCCTTGAGGTGGGAGAGCCAGCTCTCCAGGGAGTCGTGGAGGGCCTTGCCGAGGTGGTCGGCCGCGGCTTCGACCGGGGCGCCGCTCCAGGACTCCTCGGTGCGGACGGTGACGTGGTCGCCGACCTGCTCGAATGTCCACACGTGGATGCCGGTGATGCCGTCGACGGGGCCGCCCCACACGATCCGCTCGTCGGGGACCAGCTCGTGCACAGTGGAGGTGATCTCCAGGCCGTGGGTTCGCCAGCTGAAGGAGTTGCCGGGCATCACGGGGCCGTTGAGTTCGGCCCGGTCGATGTCCGTGTTCCAGGTGGGCCAGGCCGCGATGTCGGTGTGCAGCTCCCACACCCTCGCGAGCGGGGCGTTGATCTCGGTGCTGAGGCGGGCAATGACGGGGGCGGTCTCGTCGATGGTGAACATGACTGCGGGTACCTCTCTCTGGATGACATGTTTCGGTGGCGCGGCTGATCCATCGGTTCAGCCGGATTCAGGAGATTGAGAAGATTCAGGCGATTCGGGCGGGTTGCGGGTCGGCAGCCGGGCCGGTGGCGGCGGTGGCAGTGGTTGCGGTCCGCGGGCTGGTGCGGCGGGTGAGGATCAGCGCGAGGAGGGCTGTTGCGGCCAGGACCGCGGCCGAGACCGTGAAAGCGGCGCGGTAGCCGGCGGTGAGGGCTTCCAGATGGGGCTGGTGGGTGGACGCGTGGGCGGTGACGGAGCCGGCCAGGGTGGCCAGTGCGGCGAGGCCGATCGCACCGCCGACCTGGCGGGTGGTGTTCACCAGTCCACCAGCCAGCCCCGCGTCCTGTTGCGGGACCCCGTCCACGGCGAATGCGGTGAGCTGGACGAAGGCGATGCTCAGGCCGAGGCCGATCAGGATGCTCGGACCGAGGATGTCGGCGACGTAGCTCCCGTCGGCGCTGATCCGTGACAGCCACAGCAGCCCGGCGGCCTCGGTGAGCAGGGCCGCGGTCACGGTCGCGGTGCCGCCGATGCGCCGGGAGATGCGGGGCGACACTGCGGCGCCGAGCATATTGGCCCCTGCGAGGGGGAGTTGGCCCGCACCGGTGACCAAGGGAGTCGATCCGAGGACCAGTTGCTGGTAGAGCGGCAGGAAGAAGAACAGGGCGATCCACACGGATCCCAGCAGCGCCATCAGCAGGTTGCCCGCCGCGACCCGGCCGGTGGTGAGCAGTCGCGGTGAGATCAGCGCGTCGGGTCGGCGAAGCTCGATCAGAGCGAAGGCCGCGAGCAACGCGGCGGCGCCGAAGAGAGCGCCGAGCACCCGGACGTCCGTCCAGCCGGCGCCGCGTGCGGTCGTCAGCCCCCAGACCAGGCAGGTCAGGGCGAGTGTGACGGTGGCGGTGCCCAACACGTCGAACCGCCCGGCCTTCCGCCCGGCTGCCGCCCGTGGCACGAGGGCAACCACGGCGACCAGGACCAGCGCCGCCCCGAGTGCGACGGCGTAGAAGATCCATGGCCAGCCCCATGCCTGGGTGAGCACACCGCCCAGCAGGACACCGCCCGCCCCTCCCGCACCGGAGACCGCGCCCCACACCCCCAGCGCCCGGCCACGACCGGGGCCGGACGGGAACAGGTCCATCGTCAGCGCGAGCGCGGCCGGGGCGATGGCGGCGGCGCCGAGGCCCTGAACGGCGCGGGAGGCGATCAGCACGCCCGGGGAGGCCGCCACTCCTGCCACCAGCGAGGACACCGAGAACAGCATGAGGCCGGCGATCAGCACCCGGCGGCGCCCCAGCAGGTCGGCCGTCCGCCCGCCCGCCAGGAGCAGCGCCCCGAACGCCAGGCCGTAGGCGTTGACCACCCAGGTGGTGCCGCCGTCCGACAGGCCCACCCCGGCGCGGATCTGAGGCAGCGCCACGTTCACTATCGAGGTGGCGAGCATGACGGTGAACTGCGCTGCGGCGAGCGCCGCGAGCACGGCCGCCGGCCGAGGGGTGGGGGGCGACTGGCCCTCTTGTCTGCGTCGGAGGTTCATGACGCGAAGCCTCGTGCCGGGCGCTGTCCACTTTCCAGGCCCGGCAGGGGCGGCCACTGTCCACTCCTGTCCGCGCCTGTCCACCCGGTCCCACCGGTGCTTGTGGAACAGGACCTGACTGACCGGCCTCAGGCCCAGGGCTTCACGTCCCGGCGGATCTCCGGGCTATAGTCCACACACCAATCTCCATGGGTGGGTCGTCGTCGAGTCATCCTGGCGGGGCGCCCGTTCCCTCGAGAGGCCGACGTACCCATGGTTGATCCTCGCTTCAGCATCCTGTCCGAGGACTTCGCCGCCGCTCCCTACCGGCACTTCGCCCGGCTGAGAGAGCACTCACCGGTGCACTACGAGCCGGCCATCGACAGTTACTTCCTCTCCCGTCATCAGGACGTGAAGCGGGCCCTGACCGATCACGAGGCGTTCACCACCGAGACGCTCCAGGTGCGCGCGGAGCCGGTGATGCGCGGACCGGTCCTCGCCCAGATGACCGGGGCCGAGCACACCGCCAAGCGAAAGATCGTCGTCCGGGGCTTCACCGGGCAGGCCCTGCAGGACCAGATACGCGCCATCCACGCCAACGCCGCCGAGCTCGTCGCGCCCTTTCTTCCCCGGGGACGGATGGACCTCGTCAACGACTTCGGCAAGCCCTTCGCCGTCTACGTGACGCTCGACGTCCTCGGCCTGGACAAGCAGGACTGGCAGCAGGTCACCGCCTGGCTCAACGGGGTCGGCGAGTTCATCACCAGCATGGTCCTCACTCCCGAACGCCGTCGGCACTGTTTGGACTGCGCCGAGCAGTTGGAGGCCTACCTCGCCCCTGCCATCGAACGGCGGCGCCGCCACCCCGGCGAGGACCTGATATCGCAGCTGTGCACGGCCGAGTTCGACGGCATCGCCATGAGCGATCGGGACGTCACCGCGCTGGTCATCAACGTCCTGGTCGCCGCGATCGAGCCCGCCGACAAGACCCTCGGGCTGCTCTTCAAGCACCTGATCGACCACCCCGAGCAGATGGCGCAGGTCCGCCAGGACCCGGCCCTGCTGCCGGCCGCGATCGCTGAGACTCTGCGTTACACCCCGCCCGTCCAGCTCATTCCCCGCCAAGCGGAGCACGACGCCGTGTTCGCCGACACCGTCGTCCCGGCAGGCGCCACCGTCTTCTGCATGATCGGCGCGGCGAACCGCGACCCCGACGCCTTCAGCGCCCCGGACACCTTCGACATCCACCGCCCGGACCTGGGCACCGCTCGCTCTTTCACCGCAGCCGCCCAGCACCTGGCCTTCGGCACCGGACTCCACCAGTGCGTCGGTGCGGCCTTCGCTCGCGCCGAGATCGAGACCGTGGCCGCGCTGTTGCTCCCCCTGCTCGACCAGGTCCGCTACAGCCCCGGCTTCCTCTACCGGGAGACCGGCCTGTACACACGCGGTCCCGTCTCCCTGTCGCTGGACTTCACACCGGTCAACAAAGGCGCACCGGTCTACGAAGGCGCATCGGCCATGGCGGAACCCCGACCCTCGTCCCGGCCTCTACCAGGTCGGCCGGCGCCTGTCACCGCGGGGCTTGAAAGGGACTTCCGGACAGCGTTCTCCGGAACTGAGACGAGCGGAGGGGAGCCGCCATGGTCTCCATCGGAGAGCGACTGAGCAGCGCGCGAGTACAGGCCTTCGTCGGCCGGGACGATGAACTCGCGTGCTTCGAGAAGGCTCTGGCCGGCGATCCGCAGGCGCCGTTCGCGTTCTACGCGTTCGGGCCGGGCGGCATCGGGAAGTCGACGCTGCTGCGGCGGCTGGCGGACCACGCTCGTACGGCGGGCCGGCTGCTCGTCGAACTGGACGGGCGTTTCGTCGGCCGGGACCCGGCCGACTTCGAGCGAGCGGCCGGCCCGTTCCTCGACGTCGCCGGCACCGTCCTGTTCGTGGACTCCTTCGAACACTGCCAGTGGCTGGAGAGCTGGCTGTGGCACCACTTCCTGCCCCGCGCCGCGGACGGCGCCCTGGTCGTCCTGGGCGGTCGGCTCGCGCCGCAGCCGCAGTGGAGCGCCGACCCCGCCTGGGCCGGGCTCCTGCACGTGACCGAATTGGAGCCGTTCTCCGAGGAGCAGGCCCGGAGCCTGCTGGTCGCCGCGCGAATCCGGCCCGAACTGCGAAATCTGGTGCTCCGCTTCGCCGGAGGCAACCCACTGGCCCTGTCCCTCGCGGCGGCAGCGGATTCGACGGGCTGGAGCAGGGAGGAGATCTGGGCGCCGTCGGCCGACGTCCTGCGCACCCTCTTGGCGGGGCTGATCGGAGAGGTGCCGACGGCGGCTCACCGCCGTGCCCTGGAGGTGGTGGCTCAGGCCCATTCGACCTCCGAGGAGCTGCTGGCCGCGGTGCTGCCCGAGGAGGACGCCCATCTGTTGTTCGGCTGGCTGAGGGACCTGCCCTTCATGGAGTCCACGCACCGAGGGCTCCACCCGCACGACGCCGCACGCGAGACCCTCGCCGCCGACCTGCGCTGGCGGGCGCCCAACGCCTTCGTGACGATGCGCCGGCGGCTGGCGGACGAGTACCTGCGCCTGCTGCGCGAGGCACCCGAGGAGCGGGTCTGGACCGTCACCGACGAACTCTTCTACCTCTTCCGTGAGGTGGAGACCCTGGCACGACTGCGCAGCTGGTCCCGCGAGGACGAGGTGCACGACCGTCCGCTGCACCCGGACGACCTCGACGTCATACTGCGCATGGCCGCGGAGACCGAGGGCCCGGCCTCCGCGGATCTCGTCCGCTACTGGGCGCGGCGCCAGCCGCAGGCCTTCAGCGTCTACCGTCTGGTGAACACGGGCCGGATCGTGGCGTTCACGGCCCGACTCGCTCTGCCGGCCCCTCCCGATCCCCAGGAGCTGGCGACCGATCCGGTTGTCGCGGCCGCCTGGGAGTACACCGATGCCACGGCGCCGGTGAGCCCCGGCGACCACATCGGCATCAGCCGCTTCTCGATCTACCCCGAGCGGTACCAGGTCCCTTCGCGCGTCATCGACCTGAGCAGTTCCCGCGCCCAGGCGGAGGCCGCCCGCGCCCGCGGCCGCGCATACGGTTTCGCCGTCTGGCGCGACGCCGATGCCTGGGCCGAGCGCGTCAGGGGCACCCTCACCGACACCCGTGCGCGACCGCGGGTCGGCGAGCACACCTACGGGCTGTTCGGCGTCGACTGGCGCCAGGTGCCCGTCGAGGCATGGCTGCACCGCTTCATATCGGTCCCCGACCTGCCTGCCCAGCCCGGACCGTCGCACGGCTCGCGCACCGTGTTCGACCAGGCCGTGCGCGAAGCCCTCTCGTACTGGCGCGATCCGGGTGCCTTCGCCGCCTGCGCCCTGATGCGCGCCCGCCTGGTGGCCGACTCCGCCGACCCCGTCGAGGAGCTGCGCGCCTTGTTGCGTCAGGCCGTCGAGGAGCTCGCCGGCGACCCGCGCGGAGTGCGGGCCCGCGAAGCCCTGACGGCGAGTTACTTCTCCGGTGCGCCCACTCAGGAAGCCGCCGCCCGCCGCCTGGGCCTTCCCTACGGCACCTACCGGCGCCATCTGCGCCAGGGCCTGGACCTGCTGTGCGAGGCCCTGTGGGAGCGGGAGCTGCACGGCCCCCACAAGGCTTCGTAGCGCCAGGCGATACGACGCCGGCTGTCCGGGGCGTGATGAGTGTCCGCGGCGTGGGCGTCAGGCGGCCAGGGGGACGCGCTCGCCTTCCTCACGATTCCCGTAGTGGGCCCAGATACGGTTCATTTCCTGCTGGTAGTACAGCGGGTACAGGCCAAGGATGAACATGAGAATGAGGCCGATCCATGGATTGCAGGTCGGTTGCATCCCGGCCGAGCGCTGCATTTGCGCAATGCGCCCACCTGTGTTGTAGACCGACACGAACGGGGGCACGATCACGATCCAACCCACGGCGATGGCCAGAACCGCCAGCCCTGGCTGGACCTCGATGCGCTCATCGAAGTCGCGAGCTTCGCGGTTCACCTTGAAGTACCAGACCAGGTGATAAATGCCCAAGGTGATCAGCGGCCAGATGAGCCAGACGAGAAAGATGTTGCGAGTCTTGCCTACGCGGCCGGTCATGAGTACCTCCGCTTCGGTGAAGGCGGTGCACAGCGGCCCAGAGCAAGCTGCGACCGACGGGGCAGCTGCGGCCGCCCCTTCGTCCACTCGTTCCGCATGCATCCCTCAGAGGCGATGCATGGTCCTACCTGTCCAGTGCAGCACGACGGGTCCCATTGCGCGCGTCAGCGGGGCTGCCGGAGCTCCGGCAGCCCCCGGACCTGCGGTGGCGTCACTTGCCGGAGGTGCCGCCCGGGCCGCCGAGGTCGTCGTGGCTCACGTGTTCGCCCGGGGTCGCCAGTTTCTCCACCGCGTCTGCGCCGACCACCGCGCCGGTGGACCTCTTGCCGCGCCGGAGCCGGCCTTCCAGCCAGCTCGCGAAGGACGTGAGCGCGAAGTTCACCACGACGAAGACCATTGCGACGACGGTGAAGCTGGCGATGGTGTTCGCGCCGTAGTTCGCGCTCATCGGGCGGACCGATGCCAGTAGCTCGGAGAAGCCGAGCAGCGCACCACCCAATGCGGTGTCCTTCACGATGACCACCAGCTGGCTGACGATCGCCGGCAGCATCGCGGTGACCGACTGCGGCAGCAGCACGTAGCGCATGACCTGGTTCTTGCGCATGCCGATCGCCTTGGCCGCGTCGGTCTGGCCCCGGGGGAGGGACAGGATTCCGGCGCGTACGATCTCCGCGAGCACGGAGGCGTTGTAGAGGACGAGACCGGTGACCACGGCGTACAGCGGCCGGCTGTCGGTGCTGACTTCGGTGTACTCGGAGTACGCCGCGTTCGCGAAGAGCATCAGGATCAGCACCGGGATGGCACGGAAGAACTCGACGACGATGCCGGCCGCACCCCGTACCCACCAGTGGTCGGAGAGTCGGGCGATGCCGAACAGCGCTCCGAGCGGCAGCGCGATGACCATGGCGAGCGACGCGGCGATGAGCGTGTTCTCGAGCCCCGGCAGGAGGTACGTCTGCCACGCGCGGGAGTCCGTGAAGAAGGGCCGCCACTTGACCCATTCGAGCTGGTTCTTGTCGGCGAGGCTCCGGGCCACCCACCAGATCACGGCGGCGAGGGCGATCAGGAACACCACCGTGAGCAGCACGTTGTTCCGTTTGGCACGCGGCCCCGGGACGTCGTACAGGGTGGATGGCGGGCTCATCGCTTGACCGACACCTTCTTGCCCACCCAGCCGAGGAAGAGCCCGGTCGGGAGGGTGAGGCAGATGAAGCCGAACGCGAAGATGGCGGAGATGAGGATGAGCTGCGCCTCGTTCTCGATCATCTCCCGCATCAGCGCCGCGGCCTCGGCGACACCGATCGCGGCGGCCACCGTGGTGTTCTTCGTCAGGGCGATCAGCACGTTCGCCAGCGGACCCACCACGGAGCGGAAGGCCTGCGGCAGGACGATGAGCCGCAGCACCTGCGGGAAGTTCAGGCCGATGGCACGCGCCGCCTCCGTCTGACCGACCGGCACCGTGTTGATGCCGGACCGCAGCGCCTCGCAGACGAACGACGCGGTGTAGGCGATCAGACCGAGCACGGCGAGCCGGAAGTTGATCGTCGTGAAGTTGTCGGCGCCGAGGGTGACGCCGAGCGTCTGGAACAGGCCCAGTGAGGTGAAGACGATGATCACGGTGAGGGGGATGTTCCGGACCACGTTGACGTAGGCGGTACCGAAGCCGCGCATCAGGGGCACCGGGCTGACGCGCATGGCAGCGAGCACAGTTCCCCAGATCAGAGCGCCGATGGCGGAGTAGAAGGTGAGCTGCACCGTCACCCAGAAGGCCCCCAACAGGTTGTAGCCCTCAAGAAAGTCGAACACGGTCTCCCGGCCTCCCGCGTGGATGAAGGGCGAGGCGCGCCGCTTCGAGGGCGACGCGCCGTCCGTGGGTCAGCTGCTTCAGCTGACGATGACGCCGATCTTCGGTGCGGGCCCGCTCTGGAAGTTGGCCGGGCCGAAGTTTTTCTTGACGGCCGCGTCCCAGGAGCCGTCCTTGACCATCTTCTCCAGGGCGGTGTTGATCTGCGCCTTGAGAGCGCTGCCCTTCTGCACGCCGATGCCGTAGTTCTCATTGCTCAGCTTGAAGCCGCCGAGCTTGAACTTGCCCTTGAAGTCGGGCTGCGCGGCATAACCGGCGAGGATCACGTTGTCGGTGGTCAGAGCGTCGATGACCTTGTTCTCCAGGCCGGTCAGGCACTCCGAGTAGCCGCCGTACTCCTGCAGCTGGGCCTTCGGCGCGATCCTTGACTTGACGTTCTGCGCCGAGGTGGAGCCGGTGACCGAGCAGAGCTTCTTGTTGTTCAGGTCCTCGGGCTTCTTGATGGAGTCGTCGTCCGCCCGGATCAGGACGTCCTGGTGCGCCAGGAGGTAGGGGCCGGCGAAATCGACCTTCTCCTCGCGCTTGGGGGTGATCGAGTACGAGGCGGCGATGAAGTCGACGTCGCCGCGTTGCAGCAGCGTCTCGCGGTCGGCGCTCTTGGCTTCCTTCCACACGATGTCGCCCGGGTCATGGCCGAGTTCCTTGGCGACGTACGTGGCCACGTCGACGTCGAAGCCCGTGTACTTGCCGTCCGGGGTCTTCAGGCCGATGCCCGGCTGGTCGAACTTGATACCGACGGTGATCTTCTTGCCGCTGCTCGAGCCGCCGTTGTCGGAACTGCAGCCGGCGGCGGTCAGCGACAGGGCAAGCGCAGCGGCGGCCGCGACGGTGACCTTGCGAAGCTTCATGGTGATCATCCCTAGTGCTCACTGGTGCTCAGGAGTCCGGTCAGTGGTGAAGGATCTTCGAGAGGAAGTCCTTGGCCCGCTCGCTGCTCGGGTTGCTGAAGAACTGCTCCGGCGTCGTCTCTTCCATGATCCGGCCGTCCGCCATGAACACCACGCGGTTGGCGGCCGAACGGGCGAACCCCATCTCGTGGGTGACGACGACCATGGTCATTCCGTCCTGGGCGAGCTGCTGCATGACCTCCAGCACCTCGTTGATCATCTCGGGGTCGAGTGCGGAGGTCGGCTCGTCGAAGAGCATGATCTTCGGGTCCATGGCCAGCGCTCTGGCGATCGCGACGCGCTGCTGCTGGCCACCGGAGAGCTGCGCGGGGTACTTCTCCGCCTGGGAGGCGACACCCACCCGGTCGAGCAACTGGCGGGCCCGCTCATCGGCGGCCTTCTTGTCCTTCTTGCGGACCTTGACCTGGCCGAGCGTCACGTTCTGCAGCACGGTCTTGTGCGCGAAGAGGTTGAAGGACTGGAAGACCATGCCCACATCGGCCCGCAGCGCGGCCAGCTCGCGGCCCTCGGCGGGCAGCGGCTTGCCGTCGATGGCAATCTCGCCCGAATCGATGGTCTCCAGGCGGTTGATGGCGCGGCACAGCGTGGACTTCCCGCCCCCGGACGGCCCGATCACGACGACGACCTCGCCACGGGCGATGGTCAGGTCGATGTCCTGGAGGACGTGGAGCTCGCCGAAGTGCTTGTTGACGTTGCTCAGTACGACCAGATCGCCCGTGGCCGGGGTGGGAATCTCCTTGGTCACCCTTACTCCGCTCATCGGCTTCATGGTCCGTCCTCCGAAAGGAAGCCGCACGCCGAAAGTGGGGGTTTGGGACCATTCGAGGAGTTGACCAGCCCTGACCTGGGCGATCGGGAGCACACTGGGCCGGCGGATAGGGTACGTCAGGCTTGGGGGAGCGCTTGGGCCGTCGCGCGCCCTCCTGCTTCGAAACCGCGCGCCGGTGACGGCGCCGCGCCTCGGCCTCGGGCCGCCCTCGGCTCAGTTGGCGCCCAACACGCCGAATATGGGAGGGTGTTGAAGCTCCCTGGAGCACGGGAGGTTCGGCCCGGCGGGATGATGGTCCCGTGGGACGGAAGTGTCAACTCCTCCCACATGTGTGGCGAGCGGTTACTAGTGTGATGGTTGTTGCCAACCGGTCACCCTCCTTGTGCTGAGGACGTTGATGTCTGAACTCCCTTCATCCGGCGTGCGGTCCGATCATCGGGACAGTGGACGCCACGGCAGATCCCAGGCTCGCGGCCGCCGTTCCCCGGAGCGTGAGGGCCCCGGGCTGCGGTGGATCGCCGTGCTGCCCGCTGCGCTCATGGCTGTGCTCGGCGGTGGTGTCGCGGGCTGGCTGATGGTCGTGGAGCCGTCCAGGTCCTTAGCCGCCATGGTGTTCGCCGGGACCGCCGTCCTCGGCGGTGTGATCCTCGCGGTGGGTGCGGCCGCCGCGCTCTCCGCCGACCGTGCGGTGGACCGCCGGGTGCAGGAGGCCCGCGCGATCAACTCGCGCGGCTGGGAAGAGCTGCAGAGCCTGGTCGCGCAGGTGCGGCGGGGTGAAACCCCCGTGCCCTACGGCCCGGCGCCGGCCACCACGGCCGGCCGGGACCGCTTCACGGCCCTGACGGACGAGCTGCGCCAGGCGCAGTACGCCGCGTGCGCCGCGGTGGTCCAGGCGGCGGCCCTGCCGGTCGCTCCGGCCAGCGCTGCGGACCAGCAGGTCGTGGTGTTCGTCAACCTCGCCCGGCGGCTGCAGTCCCTGGTCCACCGGGGCATCCAGCTGCTGGATGAACTGGAACACCAGGTCGAGGACCCGGATCTGCTGCGCGGACTGTTCCAGGTCGACCACCTCGCCACCCGTATCCGCCGGCACGCGGAGAACGTCGCGGTGCTCGGCGGCGCGGTGTCGCGCCGCCAGTGGAGCAAGCCGGTGCCGTTGACGCAGGTCCTCCGGTCGGCCGTCGCGGAGGTGGAGCACTACGCCCGGGTCAAGCTGGTCCCGCCGATCGAGGGCGAACTCGACGGCCGGGCCGTGGCCGACGTCGTGCACCTGATCGCGGAGCTCATCGAGAACGCCACCACGTTCTCCCCTCCGGAGACCCAGGTACTGCTGCGCGCGCAGAAGGTCACGGCCGGTCTGGTCATCGAGGTCGAGGACCGCGGCCTGGGACTGGATCTGGCCGCTCAGGAGAACAACAACGCGCTGCTGGCCGACCCGGAGCGCATCGACCTGGACACGCTGCTGAAGGACGGCCGGATCGGGCTGTACGTCGTCGCCGTCCTCGCCCGCCGCCACGGCGTCACCGTCCAGCTGCGCAGCAACGTCTTCGGCGGGATCCAAGCCTTCGTCATCCTGCCGCACGCCCTGGTGGGAACGGAGCGCGCACAGGAGGAGCCGCCGGCGCGGGTCCAGGCACGGCCCGCGACGCACGCGGCGCCGGTGCCGGCGGTGCCTCCGGTACTGCCGGTGCTCCCGCAACGGCAGCCCGCGTCGTCCTCGCCGCGCCCCGGCATCGGCGCCACGGCAGGCCAGCACGCCGCCGTGGCGATCGACGCGGTACCCGTGCACAGCCGCCCCCCCGTGCCGGCCCGCTCCATGGAGAGCCGACGGCCGGTCCACCCCCAGCAGCCCGCCGAGATGCGGGCCGCCGTACCGGAGCCCGCCCGGGCGCCCGAGGCGTACCCCGTCTCCGGCGGATCCGCGGGAGAACCGACCGGCCGTCCCCCGGCCGGGGGAGAGCGACCTTCGTTGCCGCAGCGTCGCGGCCAGTCCCACCTCGCACCCCAGTTGCGGAACGGCCCCGCGCCCCGCAGCGACGACCAGGGCGGCGAGCCCGATCCGAACCTGATGGCCGCATTCCGCATCGGGGTACGTGAGTCCGAGGCCAACGCCGAGCAGCCCGACGGTCTGCCGGGCCGACCGGACACCACCCCCTGATCCTGCGTCACCTTCCCCGCAAGGAGTCCTTTCACCATGGTGAGCGACGTCCCCCCTGGCCGCGACCTCGCATGGCTGCTGACCGACCTGGTCAGCCGCGTCCCTCATACCCGCAGCGCAGTGCTGCTCTCCTCCGACGGGCTCAAGAAGGCCGTCCACGGCCTTGACGGCGACAGCGCGGACCATCTGGCCGCGGTCGCCTCGGGCCTGAGGTCCCTGGCCGGCAGCGCGGGTGCGCGCCTCGGCGGAGGGCCGCACGTACGCCAGGTGGTGGCCGAACTGGAGGACGCGCTGCTGTTCGTGTCCGCAGCCGGCTCCGGCAGTGCCCTGGCGGTCATGGCCGGCCGGGACGCCGATGCCGGCGTCCTCGGCTACGAGATGAACCGGCTGATCCAACAGGTCCGGCCGAACCTCGAGACGCCTGCCCGCGCCGCGACGGCCGTTACGGGTGACGTTGTACGGTGACGGCGGCGGAAGAGCAGGACGAACCGTGGATCGACGACGATGCCGGCCGCTTAGTCCGCCCCTACACCGTCAGCAACGGCCGTACCCGCCCGACCGCGGCTCTGGACATGCTGTCCATGGTCCGCGCCACCGGGCGGGTCCCCTCGGCGCACCTGGAACCCGACCACGCCCGGGCACTGGACCTGAGCCGGGGGCCGGTCACGGTCGCGGAAGTGGGTGCGCAGCTGCGACTGCCCGTGGCCATCACCAAGATCGTGCTCTCCGACCTCATCGACTGGGGGGCGCTGACCGCGCGACCTCCGCTCCCACCCGCCGATCTCACAGACCGAGCCGTTCTGGAGGAAGTGCTCGATGGCTTACGCCGACGACAGCAGTGACCTGTTTCCCACCGCGCTGAAGATCCTGGTCGCGGGAGGCTTCGGCGTCGGCAAGACCACGTTCGTGGGCGCGGTCAGCGAGATCGAGCCGCTCAGCACCGAGGAGATCCTGACCTCGGCCAGTGTCGGCACCGACAGCCTGGCCGGCGTGGAGAACAAGACGACCACCACCGTCGCCATGGACTTCGGCCGGATCACCCTGGACCCGGCGCACATCCTGTACCTGTTCGGAACCCCCGGACAGGACCGCTTCTGGTTCATGTGGGACGAGCTGTCCGACGGTGCGCTCGGCGCCGTCGTCCTGGCCGACACCCGCCGGCTCGCGGACTGCTTCGCAGCCGTCGACTTCTTCGAACGGCGCGGCATCCGCTTCCTCGTGGCGATCAACGAATTCGCCAGCGCCTACACCTACGGGCCGGACGAGGTCCGAGCCGCGCTGGACCTGAGCCCGCACGTACCGGTCGTCATGTGCGACGCCCGCGAGAGCCGCTCCTCGACCGGAGTGCTCATCGACCTCATCAGCCATCTGCTGAACAGCGCGTCATCCCGACGCCAGCCCGCCCACTAGACATGCCCGACCAGGGAGGCCCGTCATGATCTATGACCCCGCAGAGCGGCACCTGCTGATCCCCGAGGACACCGAAGCGGTTCAGCGCGACGAGCGGCTGCGCGCGATGGGTCTGACCGACCGCCCGGACGCCCAGCTCGACGAGTTCGCCGCCCGCCTCGCGGCGACCACCGGCGCCTCGTACGCCATGGTCAACCTGTTCATGGACGGGCGGCAGTACTTCGCCGGACTGCACACGCCCTCCGGGCCGCAGACCGCCCCCGCCGCGGAGGCGGCCGCGGAACCGGGCCGGGAGATGACCTACGACCAGGGCTTCTGCCCGCACGTCGTCAACCGGCGCAAGTCCCTGGTCCTCGAGGACGTGTGCGACTACCCCCGGTTCGCCGGGAACCGGGTCGTCGACGAACTGGGCATCCGCACCTACCTGGGCGCCCCGCTCATCGACCACACCGGCACCACCCTCGGCACGATCTGCGTCGTCGACATCGAGCCCCGGCCCTGGGGCCAGAGCGGTCTGGAGACCATCAAGGCCCTGGCGGCCGAGGCCGTGGAACTCCTCGAGCAGCGCGAGGCGGGGCTCGCGTAGCGGCGGGTCAGCCGGTCAGCCGGTCGTCGTACGCCACATTGGACCGCACCACGTCGGCGAACCGTTGCGACCACTGACCCTTGCCCAGGCCCAGCGCCACCTCGCCCAGCCGCAGCAGCTGCACATCGGAGGTGCCGGCCGGAGCGAAGATGTGGTGCGCGTCGCGTACGTACCGCTCCACCGGCCGGTCGGTGAACAGGCCGCTGGCGGCGTGCACCTCCATCGCGGTGCGCGCCGAATCCAGCGCGTACTCCACATTGATCAACTTGGCGTTCATCAGTTCCGCGTCGCACGGCACTCCCAGATCGAGCAGATGCGCCGCGTGATAGGCGGCGAGCCGCGCCGTCATCAGGCGGGACTGCATCTGGCCCAATTTGAGCTTGACCGGACCCACTTCGTGGAGCGGCTTGCCGTAGCGATGTCGCTCGGCGCAGAACGCGGCGGTTTCCTCCATCAGCGCCCGGTGGATCCCGAGCGAGACGGCGGTCAGGTTCGGCCGGCCGTACAGCACGCTGGAGGAGTACGCCACGGCCAGCCCGTCGCCCTCGGAGCCGAGCAGATTCCCTGCGGGGATACGGCAGTTGTCGAAGGTCAGCTCGCCGAAGCTGAAGCCGTGGAGCCCCATCGCCGGCTGGTGCAGGCCCAACGAGACGCCGGGACGGCCCGCCTCCACCAGGAACGCCGACAGCCCGCCGGAGCCGGTATCGGTGCGGGCGACCACACCGTGCAGATCGCCGACGTGGCTGTTGCCGACGAAGACCTTGCGGCCGTTGAGCACGTAGTCGTCCCCGTCGCGCTCCGCGCTCGCCGTCATCCCCAGGACATGCCCGCCCGACCCGGGTTCGGTCACGGCGATGGTCGGCAGGCACTCCCCGGCGGCGATCGCGGGCAGCCACTGCTTCTTCTGCTCCTCGCTGCCAAAATGAACGATCTTGGCCACGCCGAGCTGGGAGGCCTGCACCATCGCTCCCATCGCGCCGTTGACCCGCGACAGCTCCTCGATGATGACGGTCTTCGCCAGGTGTCCCAGCCCCATCCCGCCGTACTGGGCGCCGATCGTGACGCCGATCCACCCCTGTTCGGCGATGAGCCGGGACAGTCCGTGTTGAACGGCCCGGGAGGACTCCATCTGCGGTATCCGGGGTCGTACTTCCGTCTCGGCGAAGATACGGACTTCTTCTCGTAGAACCTCGTGCTGCTCCGTCGTGAAGTAGCCGTGCATGTGAGCCTCCGTCAAGTCTCGCCTGCAGGCCGCGGGTTCGGCACAACAGGTGATGTCTAGGCCCACGCTGCCCCTGAACAGGTCGACAGGTTCATGGTGAATATCCCGGGCGCACCATTCAAGATCGTTTGTTGGATTGGCTGGATCTCGACCTCTTGCTGTCTGCAGGAGGATGTGCGTTCTCGCGCGATTCTGGTTGCCGTCAATCAACGACGATGATTTCGGCTCGGTCCGGCGGCGGATACCGGAGGTCGGTGGCCCGAGGCGATGCGGTCGAGGTCGGCGTCGAGGCCCTGCAGCCAGGCGCCGGTGTCGAAGAGCAGGGGGAGGGCGGCGGGAGGCGTGTCCGAGCGGGTGTCGGCGAAGACGGTGTTCTCCAGAGGCGGCAGGGCCGGCCAAGGCGTTTCGGGGAACGCGCCGACGCTCTCCAGCTGTTCGGCGAGGTGCAGGAAGCGGGCGGCGACACCGTCGGCGAAGTCCTTGGTCCGGGCGCTCGCAACGGGGCCCAGGCGCGTACCCGGCGGGCCTCGGTGATCCAGAAGTCGCTCCGCGCCGCGCACGGCATGGTGACCGGCGATGAGGGCGGCCTGCCAGTCCAGGCGATGCGACCAGGGGACCGTGGGCTCACTCTGGGCCTGCGTGTACGACGACTCCATGAGGACCAACGCGTGCCGGATCGGCTGATGGCGGTCGGCGGAACGAGCCGGGTCGTCCCGCGTGCCGGTGAGGGTGGCGACGGTGGAAGTGAGGGTCTCGGCGACGGTCCGCAGCAGCGAACCGGTGTCCCGGCGCAGTTCGTCGAGACCACCGCGGGGCCAGGCGAACAGCCCGCAGACCAGGCCGATCAGGCTGCCGGTGAAGACGTCGACGAACCGGGCTTCGGCCAGATGCCAGCCCGCAGGGGCGAGTTGGGCGAACACGGTGGAGACCGTCACCGTGAAGAGGCCCTGGGCCCAGCCGACGCCCAGGGTCGGCCCCAGACAGAAGGTGGCCAGCATGATCAGCGGCAGCGCGACGGCGTACACATCGGTGTTCCGGCCGACCAGGACGAGAATGCCCGCGGCTGTCATCGCACCCAGCAGCGTGCCGGTGAGCGCCTGCCGGACGGTGGTACGGGTCTGCACGACCGTGGTGCGCGTCAGGGTCAGCGCGGCGAGCATGGCCCAGAAGCCGTGCGGAAGGGACACGACACCGGCGACCGTCCGGGCGACGGCCAGGCCCAGGCTCATGCGTACCGCGTTCTGGAAGTAGACGGAGCGTCGTACGAGGTGGCCGGCCAACCGGTGCCGCCACAGCGCCGGCAGGCTCATCTCCGCGTACCAGAAGGTGCTGTCGGCGCGGGCCGGGGCGGCGGCCGGAGCCGGCGGCTCCCGGCGGAGCGGCCGACCAGGAGGCTGGCTCCGCTTCAGCGGCGCGGCAGTCGCGAACGCGACATCGACCGCGCGCAGCGTGGTCAGGGCCGACTCGGCCGCGTCGATCAGCTCCGCCTGACGTCGCAGTACCGCTGCTGACGTTCCCTCGCCGTGCGCCTCGCAGCGGGCGGCCCGTTCGCGCCGGAACTCACGCAACGACTCCTGGAGCGTCGAGGGTGACGGAGGAGCCGCGCCGCTGCGCAGCGCGACGGCCGCCGCGTCGGCTCCCGCTCTCACTTCGTACAGCAGTTCCTGCCCGCGGGCGCCAGGGTGCAGGTTCGGCCGCGGCGCGCCCGTGTCCGG
This sequence comes from Streptomyces sp. NPDC045021, assembly GCF_056432645.1. NCBI lineage: Bacteria > Bacillati > Actinomycetota > Actinomycetes > Kitasatosporales > Streptomycetaceae > Streptomyces > Streptomyces sp. NPDC045021. The sequence goes on along the minus strand of NZ_JBWKIQ010000001.1, from coordinate 1,050,946 downwards.
CGCGCTCGGCTGCTTGCGCAGCAGGGACAGGTCCTGCAGGCGCGCCAGCAGTTCGCGGCAGGCCCCGCCCGCGTGGGCCAGGGCGCGCTGCCGCGCGCTGGGCCCGGCCGGCCGGTCGGCTTCCGGGATCCGGGTCGGGCGCAGCGCGTCGGCGGTCGCCCGGGCCCGGTGGCGCGCTGCCGCCGTCACGGCCCACGGAGCACGGGCCAGGTCGTCGGCGCAGCGTCCGGCCGCGTCGGCGCCGGCTGCCAGCAGCCGCGGGAAGTCCGGGCGGCGGGGGTCGGGCAGCAGGAAGCGCTCCGCCGCGATCAGCAGGGTGATGCCCAGGGTCGTACCGGCCAGGCGCTCGTCCAGGGTCTGCGGTGCGAAGGGCGGGAAGCACGGCAGGATGTAGAGCAGTTGGAGTCCTGGTACGGCCCCGCCGAGACGCGGTCCGGTCACGGCGGAGAAGGCCAGCGCGAAGCCGATGAGCGCCATGCCTGCGACAGCCGCCCAGGTCCGCACGGCCAGCAGCGTTCCGGCTGTCACCAGCAGCCAGGCGAGCGGCAGGGTGGACGCGATGGTGGCGGCGCGCTGCCGGCCCGAGCCCGGGATCCGGGAGAGGCCGGCCATGGCGATGGCGGAGAAGAGCGCGTAGGTCGCGGCCACGGGCCGGTCGAGGCCGTACAGGCAGGTGTAGAAACCCGCGCAGGCGGCAAGGGTGATCCGCACGGCGCGTCGGATCGCGGTCGGCGCCGGATCCGCGCCGGTGCGCCAGCCGGTGACGGCCAGCCGCACCGCCCGCGGACGGGACACCTTCCCGGGTGTCGGAAGGGCCGACTCGCCGTCGTCCGGTTCGGCGTCCATGGAGCCTCGTCCGTCTGCCCGTCTGCCCGTCTGCCCGTCTGCGCGCCTGCTCATCTCCAGCATCGCATCGGCCCGGGAGCGGCGCATTCCCGGTCAGGCCGGGCGGCGCCCCCAGGCGGTGATCATGCCGGGGGAGAGCTCGGCCAGCTCAGGGGAGGCCAGATAAGCCAGCGCCTCGTCCACCGTCGTCGGGTCTGCCGGCGCGGTGGAGTCCAGACCGGGTCGCATCCGCTCCCAGGTGGCCCGCCAGAAGGCGGTTACCGGCGCGTCGGGGGTCAGCGGCGGCACGTAGATCTCCGCTCCGACGTCCGAGAGCCCATGGGACCGCAGCAGTCCCGGATACTCGGTGACCCAGCTGATGTCGGTGCCGATCGTGTCGCCCAGTGCCTGCCACATGGCTTCCATCGTGCGACGGTAGGCCGGGTGCGCGGAGCGGGCCGTGGTCAGGTCGACGGCGTCGCTGACGACGAGCCACCCGCCGGGGGCCACCCACTCCGCGAGCCGCGCCAGCACGGCATCGTGCCGGGGCAGGTGCATGAGGACGAACCGACAGTGCACGAGGTCGAACCGGCCCGGTCCCAGGTTCGGATCGGCCAGGTCCGGGTCGGCGAGGTCGGCGACGACCGCGTGCACCCGGCCGCCCGGCGGTACCGCCAGAAAGCGGGTGTCGCGATCGACGGCAAGAACGCTGTCGACGCCTGCGGTCTCGGCCAGCCAGCGAGTGACGGTCCCCGTTCCGGCGCCCGCGTCCAGGCAGGCCCACCCGGGCCCGGCTCCGAGCGCGGCTAGCCGCCGGAACGTCACCTCGTCGTAGGCCAGCGCGCCGTAGTCGATCCGCGTGGACTCCCCCTGGCGCTCCGGCGGGAAGAGGTCTCTGCCGTAGTGGCCGGTCGCCGGCGGGCCGGCCGAGCGGTCGTTGCCGCCCGCAGGGGTGGACGGCGGGGAGTCGGACATCGGAGCCTCGTTTCTGCCTCGCCTTCGATCGTGGAGCCGCGGAACGGATCCCGCCACCGCTGCCGGCTGACGGTCCAGTGCGGCACACCTGCGTGGATCACGATCGCGGCCGGAGTCGTCGTCGCCCCGATCTTCAAGGCCGGCAGCCGGGGGTCAGGCGCAGCGCACACCGTTCTTGGTCGCCTCGCTCAACAGGGCTTCCACCAAGGCTGGTTGTACCCCCAGCGCCAGGAACCCCAGGGTCGCGCAACCGTTCCGTACGAACTCGAGCCGGTGGAAGGACATGAGGAGCGACTGCGAGCCCATCAGATGCATCGCTCGCACGTCGCTCCACACGACCACTTCTCGCACACCGCCGAAGACGTTGGTGACGACGAAGCCGCCCGCGAACAGGTAGCACCTGGTGAGCCCGAACCGGGCGGACACCCGGCGCCATATCAGCGTGAGGCCGAGCACGGCGAGCGCCACAACTCCTGTGACAGCGCCCTTGATGAACGCGTTCCGGGGCGTGGTGACGAACAACGTGATGACCATGGCGACGCAGAGCCCCAGGATGAGCCGCCGCGCGACCTGTAGAAGGCCGCCCCCCAGTCCCGCGACGGCATGGCTTCCCTGCGCCGTGCCGAGACCGAACCCGTGCCCGTGGCCCCGCGGGACGAAGTGCCGTCCTCGGTCCGATTCCATGATTCCCCCCGTTGGTCAACGCCCGCTGTACAGGGCGACGTTAGGAGGCGGGACGGCATTCCACCAGCGACCAGATCGCATCGGGGCCATGCGCTGGGGGAATGGGTCGGCGATCGACGCGCGGGAGCCGCAGCAGTAGCCGGTCCCCACTGCTCACCCGCCACTGCACACCCGCCGCATGCGAAAAAGCCGGGCCCGACACCCCAGGGGTGTCGGGCCCGGCAAGGGCGGGCGGGTGCTGCTGCGGGTCGCTGCCGGCGAGTGCTACTGCTGCCGCAGCGGGGACAGCGCGGTGGTGAGCCGCAGTGTCTCGTCCAGCAGGTCCTTGGCGTCCTCGTCCCGGTCCTCGGACGGCTTGAGCCGGCCCTCGCTGTCGAGCTGTTCGCGGACATAGTGGAGGGCGACCGAGGTGGTGACGGGCATCATGCGGAGCGTGGTCACCACCTGCTTGATCATCTGGACGGCCCGCAGCCCGGCCGAGGTGTTCCCGTAGCTGACGAAGCCGACCGGCTTGTACTGCCACTCGTGGTGCAGGAAGTCGATCGCGTTCTTCAGCGCGCCGCTGAAGCCGTAGTTGTACTCCGGCATGACGAAGGTGAAGGCGTCGGCCGAAGCCACCCGGGCGCTCCAGTCCCGGGTGTGCTGCTGGACGTACCGCCGGGTCATCGCGGGCTCGGGCTCGTCGAGGAACGGCAGGTTGATCTCTGCCAGATCGACCACGTCCACCTCGAAACCGCCGTGGTGGACGGCTCGTTCGGTGAACCACTCGGCGATGGCCGGGCCCACCCTGCCGGGTCGGGTACTGGCGATGATGATCTGCAGCCGCGGCGTGGCGGGCATGACGCGTCAACTCCTGTCGGTTGTGTGTCGGGCGGCTTGGGGCCGCGACCCGCGACCCCGGCCCGGCCGCTCAGCCCTCGGTCGGGCCCCAGCCGTACCAGCCGTAGATCCGGTTCACCGGCAGCCGGATCACCAGCCGCCGGTCGTCGACCATGGCCTGCCGGAACTCCGCCCAGTCGGGGTGCTCGCCCGAGATCGCGCGGTAGACCCCGACCAGCTCGTCGACGGTGGCGTCGTCCGGGGCGGCGGCCACCGGGCTGAGCTCCGCGTCACCCTCGGCCGCGATGTACGCGCCCATGTTGGGCGTGGTGACGTAGAAGGTGGCGCGCGGGTCGCGGCGCAGATTGCGGGTCTTGGCCCGGTCGTCGGTGACGGAGATTCTGATGGTCCTGGACTCCGGGTCGTAGCTGAATCCGACGTTGGACAGCTGGGGCCGGCCGTCGCGTTTGATGGTGGCGAGGACGCCCCGGGGCAGCTCGGTGAGGAGCTGTTCGAGTTTGGCCTGCTCGGAGGCATCAGTCATGCGGTGGCCTTCCTACTTCTCCATGAGGTTCAAACAGCCGGTTTCCGGTGGATTCTAAACTCGCTCCAGGGTCCGCCGCCGACAGGCAGCAGCTCCAGCAGCTGGAAGTCGATGGTCACTTCCAGCACCGCCTCGGACGAGTACAACTGCTCGATCCGCAGCCCCGCCTCCTCGCACATGGTCCGCAGCCTGGGCCAGTTGCCCAGGTCGCTGAAGCCCAGCATCAGCCGGCCGCCGTCCGTCAGATGCCGGGGCGCCTCGCGCAGATAGGTGGCGTGCGCGGTGTACTCCGGGTCGAAGAAGGCGTGGTGCAGGTCCGTCTCGTTGACGAAGTCCGCCGGTGCCTCCACGAAGTTGGAGTTCCAGAACATCAGATCGAAGGCCTCGCCGGGCTTGAGCGCTTCGAACATGTCGCTGTGCCGCACATCGACCCGGTCGGCGACCTTGTGCCGCTCGGCGTTGCGCCGGGTGTTCTCGACGGCGGCGGCGCTGATGTCGAGGGCCACCACCTCACGGCAGCCTGCGAGCGCGGCGCTGACCGCGGTGACTCCGGCGCCGGATCCCATCTCCAGGAAGGTGCCGCCCTCGCGGAAGGGCAGCCAGGTGGTGAACAGCCTGGTCACCGGGGTGTAGGTCGGGGTGAACACGCCGGGAAGGAGATCCCACTCGCGGTCGAGAAGGGTGAACAGCGAGGTGCGGTCGGGGTCGGATGCGGCCGCTACATGCCGTTGCAGCAGTTCGTGACCCCGGTCAAAACTGCGTTCTTCCATCGTCAGGCTCCTGCCGGGTCGGAGTGCTCGATCAGGGCCAGGACCCGGGCCGGGCTGCCGGAGCCGCGGACGATCGGCAGTGGCGCGGCGACCACCACGGCGCCCTGGGCGGGCAGCCGGGAGAGGTTCCGCAGCTGGGTCAGCCCGTACTTGCCCGCGCCCTGGAAGAACCAGTGGCAGGGGTAGGGCTGATCGGTGAAGGTGCCCGCCTGGCCGGCGTCCGTCCCCACGGTCTCCACGCCGATGCCGAGCAGCCCGGTGGAGTGGGCCAGCCAGCGGGCGCAGCCGGGTTCGACGCCCGGAGTGTGGCCGTCGTTGAGGAACTCCTTGGCGTTGCCGCCGCGCTCGTCCCAGCCGGTGCGGTAGAGCAGCCACCCGCCGTCGGGCAGCGGCCCGTGTTCCGCCTGCCAGGCCTCGACGTGTTCGCGGCGCAGCAGGAAGTCCGGGTCGGCCGCGGCCTGTTCCGAGAAGTCCAGGACCGCGGCCGGGCCGACCAGGCGGATCGGCGGGACCTGGGAGACATCCTCCAGGTCCTGGCCCGGCAGCCAGTGCGCCGGGGCGTCGAAGTGCGTACCGGTGTGCTCGGACAGCCGCAGGTTGTTCCAGTAGACCTCCGGTCCCGCGGCGTCGAAGTGGCTGATCGGTTCGCGGCTGAACGGCCAGGGCTGGCCGCGTTCGGGCGGCAGGCCGATCACCGGGGTGTCCTCGGACAGGGGGGCGGTGAGGTCGACGACCTCCAGCGATCCGGATCGCAGGCCGGCCACCACGGCTTTCAGTACGGACACGTCGGGTTCTCCTCGTCTACAGCGCGGTCGAGTGGTCGGACAGGACCGTGGCGGCGAACAGCGCCTGGAGCTTGCGGGTCAGCGGCCCGGGGGCTCCGTCGCCGATCGGCATCCGGTCCAGGGAGGTGATGGGGAGCACCTCGGCGAGAGTGCCGCACAGGAACACCTCGTCGGCCACGTACAGCTCGGTGCGGTCGATCTCCCGCTTCTCCACCGGCATCGCGAGTTCCTCCGAGGCGAGCCGCAGCACGGTGTCCAGCGTGATGCCCTCCAGCACCCCGCTGGTGCCGGGCGGCGTCACCAGCCGTCCGTCCCTGACCATTGCCACACAGGCGCCCGGGGCTTCGGAGATGTTGCCGCGCTGGTTCATCAGCAAGGTGGTGTCGTAGCCGTTGCGGGTCGCCTCGTGCTGCGCCAGCCGGCTGTTGTGGTAGTTCGCGCCGGTCTTGATGCGCGGCGGCATCGTGTCGTCGCTGATCCGTCGCCAGGACGAGACGCAGGCGGAGGCGCCGCGCTCCCAGCCGGGCGAGCGCGGCTGGGGCACGACGGTGATGTGCACCCCGGTCTCCTCGGTGTGCGACATCGGGTCGTAGTTCGGTCCCATCCCGAAGTACGCCACCACGCACAGGTGCAGGTCCTCCTGGAAGCCGCCGGCCCGCACGGTGTCCGCGCAGGCCTCGGCGAGGTCGGCGGCGCTGTACGGGATGTCCATCCGCAGCGACTTCATGGAGCGGCCGAGCCGAGCAAGATGATCCTCCAGCCGGAAGGCGCGCAGCCGCCCCTCGTCCGGGTTCCAGTAGGCGCGTACGCCCTCGAAGACGTTGGCGCCCCAGAAGGCGCCCTGGGAACGCGCGTGCACCACGCACTGGTCCCAGGGGACGACCTTCCCGTTGAGCCAGGCGGCGGGGGGTGATGGCATGGGGTGACTCCTTGTTCGTCGTGCCGATGTGTCGTTGTGTCGTCGGGGTTCCGGCGCGGTTCCGGCTCGGTCAGGCGACGGTGGTGGCGTCCCGGCCGGCGGTGGCGGCGGCTCCCGCGCAGCGGCGCAGGGCGGTGGTCAGGGCGTCCAGATCGCCCTCGCCGCCGGTGGCGGCGATGTGCCCGTCGGGCCGCACCAGGAACCAGCCGGGGTGGGGTCCGTAGGCGGCCCGGACGGCGCCGTCGGCGTCCACGACGACCTCGCCGACGTCGGAACCCTGGCCGATGTCGGAGTCCGGGCCGCTCTCGAAACCCGGGCCGGGCGCTCCGTCCGGCAGGACGGCGAAGGCGCGCAGCGGCACCGGGGACGGCAGCGCGGTGACGGCGTCGGCGAACTTCGCGGCGGACGGAGCGTCATCCGCCAGGTGCAGCACGGTGAACCCGTCGCCGAACGCCCGGCGTAGCCGGGTGCGCCCGGTCTCGCCGCGGACGTACCCGTCCGGCGCGAACGCCCCCACCAGCGGGTGGCCGCCGGAGGCGTCGACCAGTGGGGAGTCCCGGTAGTTGAAGGGCTCGGCCATTCGTCCGCTGTTGACCCGGCCGCGCACCGACTTCATCCTCGGGGCCAGCGCCAGCAGCACCGTGCGGGCCCATTGCCGCGCACGGCTGGGCGGGACCATGAAGCGGATGGTGGCCTCGGTGATGGCCAGGTTCTCCACCGCGGCGGCGTACCGCTCGGTGTGATAGGTCTCCAGCAGCTCCTCGCCGCTGTTGCCCGCCAGTACCGCGGCGAGCTTCCAGGCGAGGTTGTCGGCGTCCTGGATGCCGCTGTTCATACCGCGGGAACCGTACGGCGGCAGGGCGTGCGCCGCGTCGCCCGCGAGGAAGAGCCGGCCGACCCGGAAGCGGTCGACGACTCGCTGGTGGAAGCGGTACGTGCTCATCCAGTCGATCTCGTACGGGATGTCGCCGATCACGTCGCGGATCCGCCGGTCGAGCCGCCCGTCCTGCTCCTCGGCGGCGATGTCGGCATCCGGCGGCAGCTGCCAGTCGATCCGCCAGACGTTGTCCGGCTGCGGGTGCATCACCAGCTGGCGGCCGGGGTTGAAGGGCGGGTCGTAGTGGAAGTGGCGTTCCTGGGCGAGCGGCAGTTCGGCCTTGATGTCGGTGATCAGGAACCGGTCGCGGTGGCTGTAGCCGGTCCACCGCACGCCGCTCAGTTCGCGCAGCGAGCTGCGTACCCCGTCGCAGGCCACCAGATAGCGGAAGGCCAACTCCTGGGATCCGTCCGGGGTGTCGGCCGTCACCCGGATTCCGTCGTCGTCCTGCCGGATCCCGGTGACCATGTGGGACCAACGGATTTCGGTCAGCGGTTCCGCGGCGGCCCGCTCCGCGAGGAGCTGCTCGATCCGGTACTGCGAGATGTTGACGAACGGGCCGAAGCCGATCGGCCGCGGGTAGTGGGTGGAGCGGATCACCTTCCCCCGGACATAGGTCCTGGCCACCGTCCAGGTGACGCCCTCGTCGGCGATCTGCTCCGCGCAGCCGAACTTGTCCAGCACCTCCAGGACGTCGCCCTGGATCAGGCAGGCCTTGGAGCCCTGTTTGCGCAGCTCCGGGTCGCGTTCCAGGATCACGCTCCGTACCCCCAGCGCGGCGAGACGCAGGGCCAGCGACAGGCCGACCGGTCCGGCTCCGACGATCCCTACGGGTTCGGCGTCGATGCTCACTGCGGGCCTCCCTTGATGCTCGCCCCGTCGTCCGGACCTGTGCTGCGGAAGACCGGGATGGTCCGCACGTCGTACAGGTACGGCGTGCCCTCCGTGTAGCCGGTTCCGGCGCGGCCCTCGCCGAGCATCCGCACCGCCATGCGGTAGTGGGTCTGCCGCCAGTGCAGCAGGGTGGCGGCGAAGGCGTCCATCGCCGCCGTCAGCACGGTCCGCTCGTTGGGCAGCAGCCGGCCCGCCCCGTCCATGGACCGGATGACGTCGTCGAGATTGGCCTGTCCTGCCAGCACCCGGTCCCTCAGTTCCGGCACCGACAGATACGCGGCCGAGTCCAGCCGCGGTTGGTCCGGCACCCTGCACAGCGCTTCGACGGTCTTGTAGTTGCGCGACTGGATGGCGCTGGCGCCCTCGGTGTAGAGGCGGAAGGTTTGGAAGGACCCCACCTGCATGGTCGCCAGCAGCGGGAACAGCCCCGCCGACTCCCGCAGAGCGGCCTCGGCCGCCACCAGCCGTTCCGACGACGCCTCCGCGTCGCCGCCGGACAGCTGGTTCACCGCCGCGGTCAACTCCACCGCGAGCAGCGCGAATACCGTCTCGAAGGCCTGCAGGATCCGCAGGAAGAGATATTCGTCGTGCGACACGTAGACCGGCAGCATGCTGTGCGCCAAGGACTCCCGCTCGTCGTCCCGCCGGTCCGCCGAGGCGGCCCCGATCAGTTCACGGAACGCCGCCGCCGGGTCCCCGGAAGGGTCGGGGACGGGCAGCCCCATACGGGCGGCGGCCGGTGATACCGCGCGTACGCCGAGGCGGAAACGTTTGACGGCGGTCTGTGGGGACGGCCGCATCTCGGGGAAGAAACCGGTCCGTCCGGAGCCGGCCGCGTCCTCGAACTCCAGCGCGTCCAGGATGAGATGGGTGAAGAGCCGGTCCCTGCCGACCGCGGCCGCCGCGCCGTCGCGCACCGGGTCCTGCGCCGCGGGCAGCGGCAGTACGCCGAGGGCGAGGTACGTGCGGTAGTCGTAACGGCCGTCCCACTTGTCGAGTGCGGTGTCGAGGAAGGCCGCGAGGACGGGGTCGCTGTCTCCCGCCGCGCTACGGACCGCGTCCAGCGCACCCAGCAGCTCTTTCGACACGAAATGCTTGCCCACCTGGTGGTAGGCCTCGATCACTTTTCCGTACGGGAAGCTTTGAGCGTGAGGGGATAAGAGCCAGTCGTCCAGAACGAGCATTGCATTCAACTCCCGGTGGTCACACCTCTGCAGAACTCCGGTACTTGTCGATCTCCTGGCACACCGCGGCCACATCGGCGGCGGTGTTGTAGTAGTGGAACGCCAGTCGCAGGACATCGCCCCGCGGGGCGACAGCGATCCGGCGGCTCGCGAGATGGGCGGCGAGCGCGGTGGGTGACGGGTCGGCCAGCGCCAGGGACGCCCCGCGGGCGGCGGCGTCGACGGGCGACGCCAGTACTTCGCCCTGGGCGGTGAGCTGCTCGGCCGCCAGGGCACCGAGCTCACTGATGTGGCGGCGGACCGCGGACGGATCGAGGCCGCGCAGCAGACCGAGCCCGGCGTTGGCGGCGTACAGCGACGGCACCGGCGGGGTGCCGGTCTCGAAGCGGCTCGCGGCCTGCGGGAAGTCCAGGGTGCGCGGGTCGAAGGCGAAGGGGTCGGTACGGCCGAACCAGCCGGTCAGCTGGGGCGGCAGCACGGCGGCGGCGGGTTCCCTGGCATAGAGGAACGCGACGCCGGGCAGGCCCAGCAGGTATTTGGACGTGCCGGCCGCCAGGAAGTCGCAGCCCAGCTCGCCGACATCCAGCGGCTCCACACCCGCGGCCTGATAGGCATCGACGAACACCGCCGCCCCGGCCGCGTGCGCGGCCGCTGCCACGGACGACACCGGAAGCCGGGCACCGGTGCGGTAGGTCGCCATCGGCACCGAGACCAGCGCGGTGCGCTCGTCGATGGCGTCCCGGTACCCGGCCGTCCAGGCCGCCGCACCGTCCACGGCGCCCTGGTCCGGCCGCTGGTCCGGGACGAAGGCCGGCTCCGCGCCGCGAGGGCGCTGCGCCAGCCAGACATGGGCCAGCGACGGGAACTCGGCCTCCGTGGTGACGATGCGCCGGCGCTGCCCGAACTCCAGCCCGGAGACGGCCTGGTAGGCGGCAACCGAGACATTGGGCACCAGCGCGATCTGCTCCGGCGCGGCACCGATCAGGTCGGCGAAGCCGCTCCGGGCGGCAGCCGACTCCTCCTCGAAGGCGTGCCAGGGCGCGCCCTGCGAGGCCATCGCGGCGAGCATCCGGGCCAGTGCCTCGTCCAGTTCGGTGGAGCGCGCGCCCAGACTGCAACTGGCCAGGTGGACAACGGAGTCCAGCATCGGGAAGTGCGCCCGGAACTCCTCCGGCGTGGTCACAGCGGGCAACGTCCCGAGGACTCCGCGGCGGGTTCGCCGGAGGAGGCAGCGGCCGCCTCCGCTTCGACCGCTGCCTCCTCCGCGGACCGCTCGGCGTCCAGGGTGAGTCCGGTACGCACCGCCCACAGCCCGGGGAAGAACTTGTGGGCGATCAGCTTCGTCAGGACGTCCACCGGGGTGCCCTTGGTGCCGATCACGCCGTGCCCGATGATCCGGGTGGCGATCTTGTAGTGGCGCACCCGCCACAGCGCGACCCGCTCGTCCCACTCGACCATCGCCTCGGCCAGCCGGTGCAGCGGCTCGTCCGGGTCGCCCCGGTAGAGCTCGGCGAGGTCGGCCTGCCGGCTCTCGACCAGTTTGTCGAAGGCTGAGCCCAGCTCCTCGCTGCGGCGCCGTACTCCGATCCAGCCGGGCGACTCGAAACCCGAGCCGTTGCCGAGCACCAGGCGGAACTCCTGGAAGTCCCGGGGGGAGAGATGTCGCAGCATCTCCAGCTGGCCGGTGACCAGTTCGATGGCGAGCGAGCCCCGGGCGATCAGCCGTACCGCGGCCGCCGGTTCGCCGTCGGCGACGCGCAGAGCGGCCTCCGCGACTTCGGAGCAGGCGAGCTTGAGCCACAACTCGGTGGTCTGGTGGACGATCTGGAAGAGCAGCTCATCGCGGTGAGCGGCCTCTTCGGGGCTTCGTTGGAGGGCGAGCAGCGTGTCGGTGCGCATGTAGCGGGCGTAGTCGTTGTCGCCCTCGCCGGGCAGAATCGCCGGATATTCCTTGCTCATCGAGCATGTTCCCTTCGATCGTGCCTGTCAGGTCGCGGAGAGCAGGTACTCACGCATCCAGGTGCCGACTTCGGCCGGCGGCGCCGGTCACCCCGGTGATCGCCCGTTCGAAGGCCGCCGGGTCGCCCGCGTAGGTGCCCTGGCGGCGGGGGTAGTTGACGACGAGATCGGTGAATCCCAGCTTCCCGACCCGGTCGACCGTCTCGGCGAACCGGTCGGCGGAGCCGTACGGGTCGGGCAGCACCCGGCTGATGTGGACGAGCCTGCGCAGCGCGGACGGGTCGCGGCCGGCAGCGTGGCAGACCTCCGCGAACCGGTCCATCTGGTCCCGCAACATCCCGAAGGCCTCTTCGTCGGTCTGCTCTCCCGGAGCCGCGACGGCCCCGTTGGTCACCCAGATGTCCCCGTACTCCACAGCCAGCCGCATCCCTCGCGGCCCGGTGGCCGCGACGGCCATCGGGACGCGGGGCCGCTGCACGCAGCCCGGCACGACCCGGGCGTCCACCGCGCTGAAGTGCTCTCCGGCGACCGTCGTGGGACCCCCGCGCAGCAGTTGGTCGGTGAGGGTGACGAACTCCCGGAAGCGGGCGGAACGTTCCGCGGCACTCGGGGCGGGGCCGCCGAGCGTCGTGCTGTCGGTGCCGCCGGCCCCGGCCCCGACACCGAGGACGAAGCGCCCGCCGCTGAGGTGATCCACCGTCATGACCTGCTGCGCCGTGGTCACCGGGTGCCGGAAGTCCGGTGAGACCACCAGAGTCCCCAGGGTCATCCGGCGGGTGGCACCCGCCACCGCGGCCAGGGTGGTCATCGAGTCGAACCACGGCCGGTCCCGTACCGAACGCCAGGCCAGATGGTCGAAGGTCCAGGCGTGCTCCGCCCCCATGTCCTCGACGTCGCGCCAGATCCCGAGCCCTTCGGTCCCCGGGTACTCCGGCAGCACCGCGACGCCGATCCGCACGTCGGTGCCGCCGCTGAGCGGCACGGTCATGCCTCCGCGAGGAGAACGGCCAGCCGCGCGTGCGACATGGCGCTGACCACTCCGGGCCGGGGCGTCGAGACGAAGCGGGCGAAGCAGCCGGCGGGCGCGCCACCGATGCAGAACGGGCTGATCACCGAGTTGGCCGCGATCCGGACGACCTCTCCGGACTCCTCCAGCACCTCCACCGGATAGGGCGCGGTCTCGACGACCTCCTGCGCCACGTAGTAGCCGGTCTTGACGCTCTCCTCGATCAGCTCCAGCCAGGCGTCCGGGCTCATCCGCCCGCCGAAGAAGACCTCGTTTCCCGACCACCCGGTGGCGCCCTTGAGTACGAAACGGTCCTGCTTGGCGGCGAGCAGCGCGGGCAGGTTCTGGGTGCCGCCCTGCCAGTCGACGGCGCGGTCGGAGACCACCCGGGTCCAGGGGAGGTAGCGGTCCGCCAGCTCGCGGTCGGCGCCGCTCATCCACGGTTGGCCCTCGGAGACCAGCGCGAGGACCTTCTTGGAGTGCAGCAGCCAGGCGCTCTGCGAGGGCAGCATCATGAATCCGGCGTTCTGGGCCTCAAGCCCGGGGCCGGTGTCGAAGCCGACCTTGCGGGCGTCCTGCACGCTGTACTCGCAGATGCCCACCTTGTGCCGCAGCGCGCGCGGCAGCCCGAGGCCCTCCAGCAGTCCTTCCACGGGTATGAACTCGGCGTTCACCCCGTGCCCGCGCAACAGGTCCACCTGGGCGTCGAACAGCCGGGGGGTGGTCTCCGGGTTGAGCGGGCTCAGGTTGTCGACGATGGCCACCGAGGGCGGCACCCCGTAATCGGCGCAGGTGCGTTCCACCAGCTGGGCGAGGCGGGCGAAGGGGTCGATGCCGATGAAGGCGGGCCGCCCGGCGATCGCGTTGATGCGCTGCCACGCGCGGTGGTACATCTCGAAGTGCACCATGCCGCCGAAGGCACCGCTGACGTTGAACTCGATGAACTTCGGTCCCTCGGGGCCGATCACCACGTCCGCCCGGCCCATGTCGGCGCAGTGCGCCAGTTCGAAGTCGTCGTCCGGTGCGAATCTCGGGCAGTCGTCCGGGTCGATGCCGAGCCCGGCCAACCGGCCCTCGCGGGTCGGCGAGAGCTCGACGACGGCCCGGCGCAGCAGATCGAGCACGGACCTGGTGGCGCCCATCAGTTCGCGGTACGACGACAGCGGAACGACGAACGGCTGCAGCGTCACCGACGATCCGCCGACCGGCAGGCCGTCCAGTGCCTCGCGGATCACGTCGGCGGTCTGCTCGGGGGACACCCCGGTCTGCAGCGGCTTTCGGCGGTTGCCGAACCACGGTTGGGTCACCCTGGAAGCTGGCATCAGGCGGTTCTCCCTTGCGATGGTGTGGTCGTGCGGGGTCCGGCCGGGACACCGGACAAGAACGCGTCCAGGTGCTCGGTGCGTCGTTCGGTGACGTTGGCGCAGCGGTGCGACAGGTCGAAGCGGGCCGGGCGCGACGCGTCGTGGAAGTACACGGCCCGCAGCCGTCTCTCGTCGGCCGGGTCCTGCTCCAGGACGGGATTGGCCACCAGGAAGTCCCGCACCGCCGGGGTGTCCCGCCGGGCGTGCCACCACACCGCGAGGTTTCCGAGGTGATCGGGTGCCACCGCCGCCCGGGCGCCGAACTTCCGTTTCCACTGGAAGGTGCCCTGGCTGACCCAGGCTTCGGTGCCTCCGAAGTCGACATGGCGCAGCCCGCCGCGGTCGGCCCAGTCGAGCATCAGATGGTCGTGGATGCGCAGCGCACCCTCGTCGTAGAGCTGTTGGGATCCGTCCAGTACGCCGACCAGCCGGATGGTGAGGGTGCCGGTCTGCCGGTCGACGTGGCAAAGGGCCCCGGACACGCGCTTGCCGTCGAGAGTGGCGAAGGCCAGCAGCCCGCCCCGGAAGAGGCAGGCGAAAGCGCGCGCCTTGCCCTCGCTACGGGTCCGCCCGCCGTGCCGCAGCCGCATGGTGGGCAGATGCATCCGGTCGTAGAAGAAGTGGAACGACTCGTCGTCGGAGGCGAGTTCCAGGCCCCAGTCACGGGATCTGCTCTGCGCGGTGAACCACTGGCGCTCCCGGCGGGAGACCTGGCGGCGCCACTGCCCTTCGCCGTCGGGCAGGTCCACCACCAGGTGCAGCCGGAACGGCAGCACCAGGGCGGCCCGGTCCGGCAGCCGCCGGGCCTGCGCCGGGGTGCAGCCCACCGCGACCAGGTCGGAGGGGGGCAGCCAGCGCCCGGCGAGGAGCGCGGGGCGGTCCACCGGCAGACGGGTCTGGACGGGTGGGGTGCCACCAGGCGGCTGGGCCTGCCGTTCGAGCAACTGATGGATTTTGACGAGCCCGGGACGCACCCCCGCGTATCCGATGCTCGGCGCGTCCGGCCCGGGCACCGAGATCGCGCAGACCAGGGGACGAACCCGGGTGTCGAGGGCGGTGCGGGCGGCGGTGAGCCTGGGGTCCGCGCTGTGGTCCCAGGCGTAACCCGCCCGCAGCCGCCACCTGGCCGGTAAGGAAGGGGACTGTACGGCAGTACTCATCACTGTTCGTTCTTCTTCCCTCGGGCCTCACTGAGGTCAGGAACTGCCGGTCGCGGCCTCCGGGGCCGGTACCGCCGCCGTGCCGGCGGGCCGGGTGCGCAGCGCCCAGCGGCTGACCGGGACGGTCGGGATCCCGCCGACGAGGAACAGCCCGGCCAGGACGAACCAGCCGGTGACGCCCCAGTCGACGACCAGGGTGGTCATCAGCGCGGGGGCGAACATCAGGGCGGCGGCGGGCCCGGCGGCGAACACGCCCTGGTACTCGCCGTGCGCGTCGTCCGGTGACAGCCCGACGGACAGGCCCCAGCCGCTGGCGACGAAGAGGAGTTCGCCGACGACGTGCACCAGGGTCGCCGCGATCAGCAGCACGATCACCCAGGCTCCAGCGCCGTTGTAGCTGGCCGCGAAGAGCAGGCACGACAATGCGAGTGCGGCACCGCACCAGACGGCGAGCCGGGCAGCGCCGGGGACCGAGGCACCTCCCCGGCTCACCCGGTTCTGGAACAGCACGATCGCCACCGCGTTGATCGTGGTCAGTACCCCCATGATCCAGTTCGGGGCGCTGGTGTGCTCGTCGATCCACAGCGGCACGCCGCTGCCGAGCATGCCCCAGTTCAGGGCGAGGAGGGCGCTGAGACCGGTGATGGCCAGGAACGGTCTGTCCCGCAACACCATGACGTTGCGCTTGACCTTCCGGTCGCTGAGGGTCGGCACATGCGGCACCGCCCGCACGATCAGCCCGAACCCCAGGAACGAGGCGCTGGAGAGCAGGACCAGGCCGATGTACGCGGGCCTGGTGTCCAGATACAGCACCAGCGCCCCGGCGCCCGCCCCGACCGCCGCCCCGATGTGCGCCATGACGACGGTCGTGGAGATGTTCTGCAAGCGGTCCTCCTCGCGGGTCAGCGAGGAGATCAGTGCGATGCGGATGCCGGGCGCCGAGCGCTCGCCCGCGACCGCGAAGCACGAGACCAGGAGGAAGGACCAGAACTCGTGCGCCAGGACATAGCCGAGGGCGGCCACTCCTTGGGCCAACGAGATGCCGACCAGCATCTCCCTGGCCCCGAACCGGTCGGCGAGATAGCCCAGTGGGCTGCCGGCCAGCAGACCGATCACCCCGGCGATGGTGATCCCGAGGCCGAACTGCGTGGGCGACAGTCCGACCGAGCGGACGGTGAAGATGGCCAGGCACGTGTACCAGGCGCCGCTGCCGATGTTGGACACCAGCGTGGCGAGGCAGATCTTCCTGATCGGGCCGCGCGGCAACCGCGCGATCCACGGGGACCGAGCAGGCGGAACCTGAGTCATACGGCCTTGCCCTCGGCCGCGCTCTCGGCGAGTTCGGCCAGCTGTCCGACATCGGCGACCCGGCTGAGGTGCGGCGCGGGGAGCGGCGAGAAGTCGCCGTCGTGGTAACTGCCGGAACCGTGCACGAGGATGTCCTCCTCCTCCACCAGACCCCGGTCGATGCCGTTGAGCAGCCCGGTCAGCGCCATCACCAACGACCATTCCCGCAGTTCGCGCGGGTCGGCGGGCAGCACCACCCCGGCCGGCGCCAGCATGGCCCGCAACCGGGGGTAGCGCTCCAGGCACTCGGGCAGCGAGACGACGATGCCGCCGCCACCCTGCCGCCGGATGATCGGGTTCATCTCGTCCGAGGTCACCGGCCGCCGGGTGTAGAACGTCGGGTCGAGGTTCTCTCCCGGGTCGTACGCGGTGGCCGGGAAGCGCGGGTCGGTGTCCTGCCGGAACAGCCCGGTCGTGTCGTCGTACACGTACTCGGGCAGGTGCGACCGGTCGTGCGATCCGCGGTACAGGCTGAGCACCATGTCCGGGGTGTCCAGGTGCTGAACGAGGAAGTAGCGGGCGGTGGGCTCGCCGTGCCCGGCCGCGGCCAGTCGCTGCGCCCCCAGATGGTGTCCGAGCAACCCGTACGCGCTGGACACGGCGTGCACATGCAGCCGAGCGTCCGACGGGGGGAGGAACTCGTGCTCGGCGTAGGCGCGCAGGATGTCCGCCGCCTTGTAGTTGTTGATGTCCAGCGTGTACCAGAGGTTGATGCCGACGCGGTCCCGCAGATCGGCACCGTGCCCGTCGGACAGGGCGCGGGCCAGCGTCTTCACGTCCCCGCGCTCGGCCCCGTCGTACACGGCCACCGGGTTGCGGGCGCGCAGCCACTCGTCCTCGGAGAGCGGTGAGGCCCAGAGCTTCGCCCGCGAGGCACCGGGGACCACGACCAGGATGGACAGCTGCTCGGGTGTGGCCAGCCCCGTCTCATGGGCTCGCAGTACGGCGTCGCGCAGCGCGGTGGCCTTGTTGCCCGACGAGGGGGAGAGGATCATGACGCGCTCGTCGGTCCGCCGGATGTGCTCGACGGCGCGCGCGACGATGGGTAACGAGGCGAACGTCTTGGTGGTGCGGGTGCGTGGATTGCGCATCAGGTCGAGCAGCCGGACGCGTTTCCCCCGGTAGCTCCCGAGGTCACTGAAGGCCAGGTCGGAGACCTCGAAGTAGCGGGTCAACTCCTCGCTCTCCGAAGGAAGTTCGAACCCTGGACCGAATCCGGTGGCGTTCATGTCGCCGGAACTTCCCGTCGGGTTCGCACTCAGGTCGGCCAGCGCGGCACGAATCTGCGCACCGTACCTGTTCAAGGCATTTTCGACGACGACCGGGTCGGTGGTGCTGGGCAGCATGGATACACGCCTCTCGTGCCGGTGGGGAAGGAGATGGGTGTGCGGTGAACCGCCGGTCGGATGCCTCGGCTCAGCGGGGCGCGACGATGTCGCCGCGCACGGTGCCGGTGCCGGGCCGGGCGGCCGCGGGGTCGTCGCCCTGCTGGACGATGCGGTTCTGCTCGTCGACGAAGACGACGCGGGGCAGCAGCCCCTTGGCCTCGGCGTCGGGAACCGACGCGTAGCTGATGATGATGACCAGGTCACCGGGGCTGATCAGGCGGGCGGCCGCCCCGTTGATCCCGATGACACCGGCGCCGGGCGGGCCGGGAATCACGTAAGTGGTGAGCCGGGCACCGTTGTTGATGTCGACGACGTCGACCTGTTCGCCCGGCAGGAGGTCGGCGGCTTCCAGGAGGTCGGTGCTGATGGTGAGAGATCCGACGTAGTGGAGGTCGGCCTGAGTCACGGTGGCGCGGTGGATTTTCGACTTCAGCATCGTGCGGAACACGACAGAGAGAACCCTTCTGAGGGGTGGCAGGCATGCTGCCGCTGCATGAGGGAAGTGGGAAATGCGCAGGTGGGCACATGTGCGATGGCTTGGGCGCGGTTCTTCGGCGGCTCTTCGGCGGTTCCTGGGCGCGAGGGTCCGGCAGCTGGGAGGCCGGTTTCCGAGGTCATTTCCCCTGCGGGGGGACCTGATTGTGGGCGCAGAACACCAATCTGAGCGTCATCTTCTTGGAGCCAGGTCGCACATGTCAACACCCTTTCCACATGCGCGGACTCGGACGCGATGGCCGGACCGACTCCGTTCGGACGGTCCGAACGCCCGGCTCCGGGAGGACGGCGACATCGCCCGAAGCCACCGGATCACCCCCGAGATCGGGCCAGTGGTGACGCCCGGCGGGGGTGGCTCGAACACCCGTGGCCGGTTCCGGACCGGCCGTCCGCCCCGGCGGGCCCTCGTCGACGCCGTGCGGACCCCTTCCGGCTCCCGAACCGGAACCGGAGTCACGGAACACTCTCCGGAATCCGGACACGCCGACAGCACCAGGAGAACGCCCCGCCAACTGCGCGGATCCCCGGTCGTCTGCTGCCCGTCCTGCCGGAAGTACCCCGCCGTTTCACCGCTGACATGCGGAAACGGACGATGAGTCACCTCGCCGTTCGGCCGCGTCGAGGCCCGGCGCGAGTGCGCCATGACGTGTGAACGCACATGGAATCTCATTGCTCGGACACCGGATCGCTTGCTTCGCTGCTGCGGTGACCGCGATTTCGCGGCGGGGGAAGGAAGCGTTCAGTGCAGCACGCCGAACTTCGCATTTCGCACCAATGTTCCGTTGGAAAATCCGAGTTATGCCGGCTCTGCCGGGAACAGTTACAGAGCCAACTCACCAAAATCCCTGATCTCTATGCGGGCCTGGAGGCTGCCCTCCTCCTGGCTCCCGTCGCGGGTGACCGAGTCACCGGGAGCGGCAGACCGGGCATCCCGCTCAACGTCGAGGCCGTCGAGGCCCGAGCCGCGATCCGCGGCACCCTGGCCGCCTGGGCGGATCTGACCGCAGAGGCCCGCGGCGTCCGTCCCGTCCGTCGTACCGTTCCCGCACTCGCCGGATTCCTGCGCCGCCACATCGACTGGCTGGCCACCCACCCCGCCGCCTACGACCTCGTCACCGAGGTCGACGCAACTACGCGCCGGGGTGTACGGATCGCTCAGCCGCCCGCCGAGCGCTACATCTCCGTCGGGGCATGCATCGAACCCGACTGCCCCGGATCGCTGATCGCGATGGTCCACGACCCGGACGCGCTGCTTCCGTCGGTCGTGGAATGCGACACCGACACCTCGCACCGCTGGCCTGCAGGCCGCTGGAACGCCCTGCGCCGACCCGGCGCCGCGGCACCGACCGGGTTGACCGCCCGGGAGATCTCCGCGACCTGGCGGATGCCCACCGGCACCGTCTACTGGCTGGCCAACGAGCACAAATGGCGCCGCGAGCGCACCGGACGGCGGGTGCACTACGCCCAGGAGGACGTCCTTCGGACCCTGGGAAGTGCCGTACCCGAACAACCGTAGACGCTCCACAGGGGGAGATCAGTACATGTCGAACGAGTCCTTTCCGCTGACCGAGATCCAGTACGCCTACTGGGTCGGACGCGGACCCAACTTCGTCCTCGGAAACGTCGCACCCCACGCCTATTTCGAACTGGAGGGGCGCCGCCTGGACGCGGATCTCCTCACCCGCGGCTGGCGACATCTCGCCGACCGCCACGACATGCTGCGAGCCGTGGTCGACGACGACGGCAGGCAGCGGGTCCTGCCCGACACCCCGCCCTTCGAGATCATCTGCGAGGACCTGTCGCAGGCCTCGCCGGAGACCGTGCGGGAACGGCTCGACGCCACCCGCGCGGAGATGTCGGAGCGGGTGTACGACCCGTCGCGCTGGCCGCTGTTCGACATCCGCGTCAGCCGGCTGGCCGACCACGACCGGCTGCACATGAGCCTCGATCTGCTGATGGTCGACCTGGCCAGCATCACCGTCCTGTTCAGCGAGTGGAGTGCGCTGTGCCAGGACCCCGGCCTGGTCCTGCCTCCGATCGATGTCACCTTCCGCGACTATGTGCTGGCGCTGGAGGAGGGCACCGAAGCGCCGCGCCACAAGAGGTCGCTGGACTACTGGGCGGCGCGCGCCGACACCCTCGCGCCGCCCCCGGAACTGCCGCTGGCCAAGGCGCCGGCCGCGATCCCCAAACCCGGTTTCACCCACCGCGAGTTCCATCTGCCGTCGGAGGACTGGCAGCGGCTGCAGGCGCGGGCCGAGAAGCGCGGACTCACCCCGACCGCGGTCCTGGCGACCGTCTTCGCCGAAGTCCTCGCCACCTGGAGCGGCACCTCCCGCTTCACGCTCAACCTCACGCTGTTCAACCGGTTGCCGCTGCTGCTCTCCCAGGACGACACCGGCCGCCGCATCGTCCATCCGCATCTGCGCCGGGTCATCGGCGACTTCACCTCCATCTGCCTGCTGGAGATGGACACCACCGGGGCGCCCTTCGACGAACGGGTCGTCCGCACCCAGACCCAACTCCAGCAGGATCTGCGGCATCGCTACGTCAGCGCTCTGCACACCCTGCGCGAGCGCCGCAGGCGCGGTCTGCAGAGCGGTTTCGAGACCATGCCCGTCGTCTTCACCAGCGGACTCGGCACGGTCGCCGACGTGTCCACCCCGATGGCGTACTTCGGCGACATCAACTACCGGCTCAGTCAGACCCCGCAGGTGTGGCTGGACCACCAGGTCGTCGACTTCACCGGCTCCCTCGACCTGACCTGGGACTGCGTCGAGGAGCTCTTCCCCGAAGGACTCCTCGACGCCATGTTCGCCACCTACTGTGACGCCGTGGCCCGGCTCGCGGACGAGGAGCAGGGCGAGGCGTACTGGACGTCAGACGCCGGCGTCGGCCTGCCCGTCGACCAACTGGCCGCCCGCGCAGAGGCCAACGCCACCGCGGTCCCGGCTCCCGCGGGGCTGCTGCAGGACGGAATGCTCCGCTGGGCGCAGCGCGACCCGGCGCGACCCGCGGTGCTGCACAGCTCGGGCACCGTGTCCTACGGTCGGCTCGCCGAGCAGGCCGGCGAACTGGCCGCCCGGCTGGCCGGCACGTGCCCCGGCGCCCCGGCCCGCGACCGGCTGGTCGCCGTCACCCTGGAGCGCGGCCCCGACCAGGTGGCCGCCGCGTACGGCGTGCTGCTCGCCGGAAGCGCGTATCTGCCCGTCGGGTCCGACCTCCCCGAACAGCGCCGCACCACCCTCATGACGGACGGTGAGGCGATGGCCGTCATCACCGACAGCGCCCTCGACGCCCGGCTCGCCTGGCCCGAGAACCTTCCCCGGCTGCTCACCGACGTCCTGCCGCCCGCACCGGCCGCCGGCACCTCGCCCACGGAGACCGCCGACCCCGCCGACCTCGCCTATGTGCTGTACACCTCCGGATCCACCGGCACGCCCAAGGGCGTGATGATCGAACACGGAGCCGCCCTCAACACCGTCGCCGACATCAACCAGCGCTTCGGGGTCGGCCCGCAGGACCGGGTCCTCGGCCTGGCGGGCCTCGGTTTCGACCTCTCCGTCTACGACCTGTTCGGCACCCTCGCCGCCGGGGGCGCCCTGGTGCTGCCCGACGAGGAGCTGCGCCGGGAACCCTCGCACTGGGCGGAGCTGATGGCCCGGCACGGCGTCACCGTGTGGAACTCGGTGCCCGCGCAGATGCAGATGCTCGTCGAGCACCTCGAAGCGGGAGCCGACATCCCGGCGGGTCTGCGCCTGGTGCTGCTCAGCGGCGACTGGATACCCCTCGACCTACCCGGCCGGATCACCGCCCTGTGGCCGGACGCGCAGGTCATCAGCCTCGGCGGCGCCACCGAGGCCTCCATCTGGTCCAACTGGCACCCCGCGGAAGAGGTCCCGGCCGGGCTGCCGAGCATCCCGTACGGAAAGCCGCTGGCCAACCAGGCCTTCCACGTCCTCGATCAACGGCTGCGGCCCTGCCCGACCTGGGTGGCCGGCGAGCTGTACATCGAGGGGTGCGGACTGGCCCGCGGCTACTGGGGCGACGCGGAGCGCAGCGCGGCCTCCTTCATCACCCACCCCGTCACCGGCGTGCGCCTCTACCGGACCGGTGACTACGGTCGCTATCTGCCGGACGGCACCCTGCAGTTCCTCGGCAGGCGGGACGGCCAGGTCAAGATCGGCGGCCACCGGATCGAGTGCGGCGAGGTGGAGGCGGTCCTCGCCGGACACCCCGGCGTCGAGCGCGCCGTGGTGGTGAAGTCGTCCGACGACAGCGCCGGCGCCCGGCTGCTCGGCTACGCAGTACCGGACCGCACCGACGGTTCGCTGCTCCGTACGGTGTCCGCCGACCCGGCGGACACGGCCCGATGTCGCACCGCCCTGCGTTCCGCGGCGGCGACCGCCGCCCCCGGCCCCACAGCCGCCGAACTGCTCGACGCCTGGGCCCGACTGGACGACGTCCACGTCCACGCCGCGGCCGCCGCGTTCCGGGCCCTCGGCCTGCCGCACCAGGTCGGCGAGCGTTTCGACCCGGCCGCGGCCCGCGCCGCCGGAGTCGTCCCGCGCTACGAACGCTGGACGGACCGCGCGGTCGGCGTCCTGCTGGACCGCGGCTTCCTGCGCACCACCCCGGACGGCCTGTGCGTCGCCCGGGAGCTGCCGCAGTCCCTCTCCGCCGAGATCACGGACGGCGCCCGCAGGGCGCTGACCGGCACCCTCGCGGTGGACGACGACCTCGTCGACTGGATGCTGGAACTGTCCGGCAACCTCGCCGCGATCCTCACCCAGTCACTGCACTCCGCCGAGCTGTACACCTCCGACCGCACCCCCGAGGTGTACGCCCGGCTCTTCGGCCCCGCCTACCACGTGGCCACCGAGGCCGTCCGGGCCCTGGCCGCGCAGTGGCCGGCCGACCGGCCGCTGCGGATCCTGGAGGTCGGCTCCGGCTACGGCACCCTCACCGGCCATCTGCTGCCGCACCTGCCCGCCGATCGCACCGACTACCTCTTCACCGACATCTCCGGCTACTTCCTGGAGCGCGCGCGGGAGGAGTTCGCCGGCTACCCGTTCGTCCACTACGGCATCTACAACCTCGACCAGCCCCCGGAGCTCCAGGGCCATGACGAGCTGACCGCCGACCTGGTGATCGCGGCCAGCGTGTTGCACGACACCCGCGGTATCGACATCTCCCTGAACGCCCTGCGGTCCGTCCTCGCCCCCGGCGGCAGCCTGCTGATGATCGAACAGACCGCCATGCACCCGTGGTTCGATCTCACCATGGGACTCCAGCAGGGCTTCGACGGCTACGAGGACACCGGGCTGCGCACCTGGGGCCACCCGCTGCTGGACCGCGGACAGTGGACCGACCGGCTGGCCGCCGCGGGCTTCACCAGCAGCGCGGTGCTCACCCGGGACGGCGACGGCCCGGCCGCCGTCGGATTCGATGTGATCCACGCGCAGGGACCCGACCAACGGGCCACGTTCGACCAGCAGGCACTGCGTGAGTACGCGGCCGAGCGGCTGCCGAAGCACATGGTCCCCGGCCGCATCCATCCGCTGGACGCGATCCCGCTCAGCCACACAGGCAAGGTCGACCGGACCGTCCTGGCCAAGGCGGGCTCGCGCGGCCAGGGCCGCAACCGGATCTCCAGCCCCCCGATCACCGACCGGCAGCTCAAACTGGCCGGCATCTTCGCCGGCGTACTGGGCCTCAACCAGGTCGACCTGGCGGACGACTTCCTGGAGGAGGGCGGTGACTCGCTGCTCGCCGCCCGGCTCGCCGCGGGACTGCAGGAGACCTTCGGGGAGGTGGTGCCGGTGGCCGTGATTCTGCAGAACTCGACGGTCGCGGCGCTCGACGGCTGGTTCGAGGAGATCCTCGGCCCGTCCACCCCGCTCACCGACGTACTGGAGGGAGCATGACGACCCGGATGATCCAGACGCCCAAGATGCTGCTCACCGAGGAGCAACTCACCGACTGGCTGGTGGACTTCATCACCGAACTGCTCGACATCCGCTCCGAGGAGGTCGGTACCGACATACCGTTCGGCTTCCTGGGAGTGGACTCCGCCACCACGCTGGTGCTGATCTCCGATCTGACCTCACGCACCGGCCGGGACGTCCGGCCCGCCGAAGTCTTCGCGCACCCGACGATCGCGGAACTCGCCGCCCATCTGGCCGGTTCCGGTACGGCGAATGCGGCTCCGGCCCCAGCGGACGCGGCTCCTGCAGGGACGGTGTCCGCGACGGGATCCGTGGTGGGTGCCGAATGAACACCCACACCACACCCGCGGCCCGATGGCTGGTCCGCGTCCCGACGGGGGACCGTCCCGGCCCCGCCCGCCGGGTGTTCTGCTTCCCGCACGGCGGGGGCGCGGCGGCCGAGTACATCCGCTGGGGCCGGGGGCTGCGGGACGTCGAGTTCATCGCCGTCCAACTGCCCGGCCGCAGCGGACGGATCGGCCAGGAGCCCTTCACCGACATGGCGTCCCTCGTCGGCGCGCTGGTGGACGAGGTCACCTTCACTCCGCCCTACACGCTCTTCGGCCACAGCCTCGGCGCCCTGATCGCCTACGAGCTGGCCCACGCCCTGCGGGCGGCCGGCCGGCCGCTTCCGGAACGGCTGCTGGTCTCCTCGTACCCCGCTCCCCACCTGCCGAGGCAGCGCAGCGGCCTGCACCGGCTCCCCGACGACGAGCTCCTCGACGAGGTGGGGCGCAGGCACGGCGGCATCCCGGAGGAGGTCCTCGACCATCCCGAACTCCGGGAGGCGGCGGCGCGCTGCCTGCGGGCCGACTACGCGATCCTGGAGACCTACAGCTGGCAGCCGCGCGAGCCGCTGCCGGTACCGGTGACGGTGCTGGGCGGGCGCGAGGACCCCCTGGTCACCCGGGATCAGCTGGCGGCTTGGGAGGAGCTCACCACCGTACGGCCGTGCCCGGTGCGGACCTTCCCCGGCGGGCACTTCTATCTCCGGCAGGGGCCGCAGCACGCCGTCCACCGGCTCCTGACCGCGGAGGCGCCGTGCTGACCTTCGCCGTGGCCGCGTTCGTCCTCATCATGATCCCGGGTCCCGACCAGGCGCTGATCACCCGTAACGCACTGATGGGCGGACGCGGCGCCGGGCTGTACACGATGGCGGGCGGCATGCTCGGTCTGAGTGTGCACATCAGCGCCGCGTCACTGGGGGTCTCGGCGCTGCTGCTCGCCTCGGCCACCGCGTTCACGGTGCTCAAGGTGGTCGGCACCGTGTATCTGGTGTGGATGGGTGTGATGACCCTGCGCAGCGCCCGCCGCGGCAGGCCGCAGGAGCGGAAACCGGCCGCGGCGTCGCCGTCCGCTCCGGGGCTGCCCGCACGGCGCTGCGTGCGGGACGGCTTCCTGTCCAACGCGCTCAACCCCAAGGTCGCCCTGTTCTTCGTGACCTTCCTGCCGCAGTTCCTGCCGACGGAGGGCGCGACGCTGGGGCGGGCGCTGGTGCTGTCGGTGGTGTTCGTGCTGCTGTACCTGCTGTGGTTCAGCCTGTACGTGCTCACCGTCGATCATTTCGGCGCGCTCCTTCGCCGTCCGTCGGTACGCAGCCGCATAGAGCAGGCCACCGGCGGACTGCTGATCGCCTTCGGGATCCGGCTGGCGATCCTGCACTGACCCTTCGGTCGCCCGGTCCGGGCCCGGCCCCCCTCGGGCGCCGGGCCCGGACCGGCGCTCGTCGCCGTGCGTGATCCGTGTCTCAACCGGGCCGGGCGTCATTGCCTATGCAACTCGTTGCATAGCAGGATGCGGGCATGGCACTAGAGCACGCGATCCTCGTCTCCCTGCTGGAGCAGCCCGGCTCCGGGTACGAGCTGGCGCGCCGCTTCGACCGTTCCATCGGCCGCTTCTGGACCGCCACCCACCAGCAGATCTACCGGGTGCTGCGCCGGATGGAGACGGACGGCTGGATCCTCGCCGAGGAGGTCGCCCAGGACGGGCGGCCCGACAAGAAGGTCTACTCCGCCGCCGGGCCGGGCCGGGCGGCCCTGGCGTCCTGGCTGCGCGAGCCCGTCGAACCGGAGACCGTCCGGCACGAACTCGCCGTCAAGATCCGCGCCGCCGCCTTCGACGGTCCGGCCGCGCTGACCTCGCTGATCTCCGAGGTCGAGCGGCACCGCGAGAGCCATGCCGCGCTGCTGGCCCGCTACCTCACTGGCGAGCGGCGCGACTTCCCCGACCCGGCCTCGCTCTCCGCCCAGCAGGAGCTGCAGCACGTGGTGCTGCGCGGCGGCATCGAGTACGAGCGGATGACCCTGGCCTGGCTGGACGACGTGCTCGCCACGCTCCACCGACTTGCCAACTGACCCTCATTTCACTGGAGTTGACATGCTCTTCAATCCGCGCACGTACGATCCCGTGCAGTTCGACGAGCGCACCCGCCGGCTGCTCCGCGCCACCGTCGACTGGTTCGAGGCACGCGGCAAGAAGGCACTCATCGACACCTACGTCGAGCGCGCCTGGTACGGCGACTTCCTCGAATTCGCGGCGAAGGAGGGGCTGTTCGCGGAGTTCCTCACCCCCTCCTCCGTGGACGGCTCGAAGCGCTGGGACACGGCGCGGATCGCCGAGCTGAACGAGATCCTCGGCTTCTACGGCCTGGGCTACTGGTACACCTGGCAGGTCACCATCCTGGGTCTGGGACCGGTCTGGCAGAGCGAGAACGAAACCGTGCGCGCGCACGCCGCCGAGCTCCTGGCGGACGGCCATGTCATGGCGTTCGGTCTCTCCGAGCGGACGCACGGCGCGGACATCTACTCGACCGACATGATCCTCACCCCGGACGGCGAGGGCGGCTTCACCGCCAGCGGCCCCAAGTACTACATCGGCAACGGCAACGTCGCCGGCCTGGTCTCGGTCTTCGCCCGCCGCTCGGACATCGAGGGCCCGGAGGGCTACGTCTTCTTCGCCGCCGACAGCCGGCACGAGGCATACCACCTGGTGAAGAACGTGGTGAACGCGCAGATGTACGTGAGCGAGTTCCGCCTCGACGGCTACCCGGTGCGTGCGCAGGACGTGCTGCACACCGGCAAGGCCGCCTTCGACGCCGCGCTGAACACCGTCAACGTCGGCAAGTTCAACCTCTGCACCGCGTCCATCGGCATCTGCGAGCACGCGATGTACGAGGCCGTCACGCACGCGCACAACCGGGTGCTGTACGGCCGGAAGGTCACCGACTTCCCGCACGTGCGCCGCGAGCTGACCGACGCGTACACCCGCCTCACCGCGATGAAGCTGTTCAGCGACCGCGCTGTCGACTACTTCCGCTCCGCCTCGCCCGAGGACCGCCGCTACCTGCTCTTCAACCCGATGACCAAGATGAAGGTCACCACCGAGGGCGAGAAGGTCATCGACCTGATGTGGGACGTCATCGCGGCCAAGGGCTTCGAGACGGACACCTACTTCGACAAGGCCGCGCGCGACATCCGCGGCCTGCCGAAGCTGGAGGGCACGGTGCACGTCAACCTCGCCCTGATCCTCAAGTTCATGGGGAACTACCTGTTCAACCCGGCCGAGTACCCCGTCGTGCCGAGCCGCCTCGACCCGGCCGACGACACCTTCCTGTTCCAGCAGGGCCCGGCCCGGGGCCTGGGCGCGATCCGCTTCCACGACTGGCGCACCGCGTACGACGCGCACGCGCACCTGCCGAACGTGGCGCGCTTCCGCGAGCAGGCGGACGGCCTCTGCGCGCTGCTCCTGACCCACGCGCCGAGCGAGGCCCAGCAGCAGGACCTGGACTTCCTGCTGGAGATAGGCCAGCTCTTCGCCCTGGTGGTCTACGGCCAGCTGGTGCTGGAGCAGGCCGAGACGACCGGCCTGGACGCCGACCTGCTGGACGAGATCTTCGACGTCCTGGTGCGTGACTTCTCCGCCCACGCCACCGAGCTGCACGGCAAGAGCTCGACCACCGACGAGCAGGCCGCCTGGGCGCTGGCCCACGTCCGCCGCCCGGTCTCGGACGCGGGCCGCGCGGCCCGCGTCTGGGAGCAGGTGGCGGCCCTGTCGGGTGCGTACGATATGCAGCCGTAGGACGCGTCGAGGGGGTGCCACGCGCCGGTGCGGCACCCCCTCGACGTCCGCCCGGTGCGCGCCGCCGTGACCGGCGCAGTTGTCATCGCGATAACGATTCAGGGTGAAATCTGTCCGGTGCTCCCGGTTCGCTCTAGGCTCCGGCGCCATGGCGATACTCAGACCCCGCAGGAGAACGACCCCGCGCTTGGCTCCGGAACTCGACGACATCAAGGCAGGGAAGGTCCGTAACCAGCTGGTAGCCCCGCAACGGCCCGGGAACATGGGCGTCCTGTCCGGTCTGCTGGAGCAGGTGATCCAGGACGCGGGGCGGGACTGGGACCGCCGTACACACCGGATCGTCGTCCTCGCCGGAGCGGCCTCGCCGGCCCTCGCGAAGTCCTGGCTCCGCAGCTCACCCGGCATCGCCGACGCGATGCTCTTCCACGCCTGGGTGAGTCTGGTGCACGGCGGCCTGGACGAGAGTCCGGCGGAATCGCAGTCCGTGGCCGACGCCTGCTACGCGGCAGCCGACCTGGAGCCGGAGGACCCGCTGCCGTGGGTCACCCTGCTGGGGCTCCTGAGAGTCCTGCGCCGTCCGTCGCGGGAGGTCTTCTCCGTCTGGCGCGAGATCACGGCGCGCGACAGCTGGAACCGTGAGGCGCATCTGCAGATGCTCGGCTACCTCTCTCCCGACGAGTGCGGCTCCCACGGGCAGAGGCTCGACTTCGTCGACGCGGCGCGCTCCGCGATGCCGCCGGGGGCCCCGGCCGCGAGCGTGGAGCTGGTCTCGATGATCGAGCGCCATCACCGGACGGTGTCGGCCGGCGGCGTCACGGAGCTGCTGGCGCGCCGGCAGTGGCAGCAGTCGCCCATGTCGGACGCCCTGGACCGGGCGTTCGCCGACTGGCCCAGGCCCGGGTTCCTCACGCACGCGGCCGCGCTGGCGGACCTCAACCTGCTGGCGTACGCCCTCGTGCAATCCGGCCGTTCGCTGGACGCGGCCGAGGTGTTCAAGGCGATCGGCGCACCCGTCACACCGTGGCCGTGGGTGCTGGACGGCGACCCCCTGGAGCAGTACACGTACTGGCATGCCCGCGTTACGCGGTGAACCGCGGAGCCGCGGCGGGTCCCGCCCCGGGCGCGAAACCCGGGGGGCGCACCCGCCCCGGTCCTTGACCGCCGAGTTCGCTTCACGGATCCTTTCGTTGCGACGCGTGCGCTGCGTGCCGCGATAAGCAACCAGCCGAGGAGCAGTCATGGCTCACCAGGTTCGTGCCGTCATCGCCCGGGGGAAGGGCTCCCCGGTCAGTCTGGAAACGATCATCGTGCCGGACCCCGGACCGGGCGAAGCCCTGGTGAAGGTCCAGGCCTGCGGGGTCTGCCACACCGACCTGCACTACCGCGAGGGCGGCATCAACGACGACTTCCCCTTCCTCCTCGGCCACGAGGCGGCGGGGGTGGTCGAGGCGGTCGGCGAGGGCGTGAGCGATGTGGCCCCCGGCGACTTCGTGATCCTCAACTGGCGTGCGGTGTGCGGTCAGTGCCGCGCCTGTCGGCGTGGTCGCCCCTGGTACTGCTTCGACACCCACAACGCCCAGCAGAAGATGACCCTGCTCGACGGCACCGAGCTCTCCCCGGCGCTGGGCATCGGCGCCTTCGCCGAGAAGACCCTCGTCCACGCCGGGCAGTGCACCAAGGTCGACCCGGCCGTCTCCCCGGCGGTCGCCGGGCTGCTGGGCTGCGGTGTCATGGCCGGTATCGGCGCCGCGATCAACACCGGCAACGTCGGCCGCGGTGACTCGGTCGCCGTCATCGGCTGCGGCGGCGTCGGCGACGCGGCCATCGCCGGGGCCCGGCTGGCCGGCGCGGCGAAGATCATCGCGGTCGACATCGACGACCGCAAGCTCGAGACCGCGCGGCGGATGGGCGCCACCCACACCGTCAACTCCAAGACCACCGACCCCGTCGAGGCCATCCGCGAGCTGACCGGCGGCAACGGCGCCGATGTCGTCATCGAGGCGGTCGGCCGCCCGGAGACGTACCGGCAGGCGTTCTACGCCCGCGACCTGGCCGGGACCGTCGTGCTGGTGGGCGTGCCCACGCCCGAGATGAAGCTGGAGCTGCCGCTGCTGGACGTCTTCGGGCGCGGCGGCGCGCTGAAGTCGTCCTGGTACGGCGACTGCCTGCCCAGCCGCGACTTCCCGATGCTGATCGACCTCTATCTGCAGGACCGCCTCGACCTGGGAGCCTTCGTCACCGAGACGATCGCCCTGGACGACGTCGAGAAGGCCTTCGACCGGATGCGCCAGGGCGACGTGCTGCGCTCGGTGGTGGTCTTCTGATGGCCGCCCCTGCCGTCCGCAT
Organism: Streptomyces sp. NPDC045021; assembly: GCF_056432645.1. Lineage (NCBI taxonomy): Bacteria > Bacillati > Actinomycetota > Actinomycetes > Kitasatosporales > Streptomycetaceae > Streptomyces > Streptomyces sp. NPDC045021. The sequence goes on along the minus strand of NZ_JBWKIQ010000001.1, from coordinate 1,020,541 downwards.
CGACCATGTCGTCACCAGCGGGACGTTCCGTCTCGACGGCGGCAGCTGGGACGTCGACAACAACGTCTGGATCGTCGGCGACGACAGCGAGGCGATCGTCATCGACGCCGCGCATGACGCCGCCGCCATCGCCGCCGCCGTCGGGGACCGTTGGCTGCGCGCGATCGTGTGCACGCACGCCCACAACGACCACATCGACGCGGCCCCCGCGCTGGCCGCACTGACGGGTGCGCCGATCCTGCTCCACCCGGAGGATCTCTTCCTGTGGAAGCAGACCCACCCGGAACGGTCCCCCGACGGCGAACTCGCCGACGGCCAGGTGCTGTCGGTGGCCGGGACCGAGCTGACCGTCCTGCACACCCCGGGCCACGCGCCGGGCGCCGTCTGTCTGTACGCGCCCGCGCTGGGCACCGTCTTCACCGGCGACACGCTGTTCGCCGGCGGGCCGGGTGCCACCGGCCGTTCCTTCTCGCACTTTCCGACGATCATCGACTCCATCCGGGAGCGGTTGCTCACCTTGCCGCCCGACACGGTCGTACGCACCGGACACGGCGACGGCACGACCGTCGGAGCCGAGGCACCGCAGCTCGACGAATGGATCAAGAGAGGCCACTGACCGCCCCTGAACTGCCCGTTCGTACGTCAACCGCCCCATGCTGTGGGGCGGTTTTCGTGTCTCTTGACAGCGGCTGGGGGCGCCTCCAAACTGTTGTTGCGCTCCCCGCAATCAGTTTCGTCATACGCACCGAGGTGTCATGAAGATTCCCGTGTGCCGGCTCGCGGATCTGCCGCGAGGCGAGGCCTACCGGCTCGAAATCGACCCCCCTGTCTCGGTGTTCCACACCGACGACGGAGAGGTCTTCGCCATCGACGACACGTGCACCCACCAGGACGCCTCGCTCGCGGACGGCTGGCTGGAAGGGTGCGAGGTCGAATGCCCGCTGCACGCGTCGAAGTTCGACCTGCGCACCGGCGCGGTCGACGCGATGCCGGCCAAGCGGCCCGTCCGTACGCACCAGGTCCTCGTCGAGGACGGCATGATCTACATCGAGCCGTCCCTGGCCGCGCCCAATCTCCCGCCCTGCGTCGGGGCCCGGCTCGCCGGAGGCCCCGCGTGAGAACCGTGGCCGTGGTGGGTGCCTCGCTCTCCGGTCTGTCGGCCGCCCGCTCCCTGCGCAAGCAGGGGTACGACGGGCGGCTCGTCATCATCGGCGACGAACCCCACCGGCCGTACGACCGGCCGCCGCTGTCCAAGGAGTTTCTCGCCGGGACCATCGGTGAGGCCGACCTCGCACTGGAGGCGGAGGACGAGGAGCTGGGCGCGCGGTGGCTGCTCGGCACCCGTGCCACCGGCTTCGATCGCAACGAGCGCCTGGTGCGTCTCGCCGACGGCACAGCTGTCCGTGCCGACGGCTTCGTCATCGCCACCGGCGCCGCCGCCCGCACCCTGCCGGGCCGCGAGGGCCGTGGCGCCCTGGCCGGCGTCCATACGCTGCGCACCCTGGACGACGCCCGCGCGCTGCGCGCCGACCTTGCCCGCGGCGGGCGCCTGGTCGTCATCGGCGGCGGCTTCATCGGTGCCGAGGTCGCCTCGACCGCGTACGGCCTCGGGCTGGACGTGACGGTCGTCGAGGTCTCGCCGACCCCGCTGGCCGGACCGCTCGGGGAGACGATGGGCGGTGTCGTGTCATCGCTCCACGCGGACCACGGCGTGCGGCTGTTGTGCGGCGTCGGGGTCAAGGCACTCAGCGGCGGATCGACCGTGGACGCGGTCCTGCTGGCGGACGGCCGCAGGCTGCCCGCCGACACCGTCGTCGTCGGGGTGGGCGCCCGGCCGAACGTGGAGTGGCTGGAGAGCTCCGGCGTCGAGTTGGAGAACGGCGTCAAGTGCGGTGCGGACGGCCGCACCAGCCTCGCCGGCGTCGTGGCGGTCGGCGACTGCGCCAACTGGTACGACCCCGCGGCCGGCATCCACCGCCGCGTCGAGCACTGGACCGGCGCACAGGAACGCCCCGCCGTCGCCGTGGCCACCCTGCTCTCCGGCGGAGCTGGGCAACCGGGCCCCGTACGGCCGCCGTACTTCTGGTCGGACCAGTACGGCGTACGGATCCAGTTCGCGGGCCATGCGGCCGTGGCCGACAGCGTCACGGTCGAGGAGGGGGCGGCGCACGACCGCAGCTTCCTCGCGGTCTACCGCCGCGCCGGTGATCCGGTCGCGGTGCTCGGTATGGACCAGCCCCGGCTGTTCACGCGCTGGCGCAGGCAACTGGCTGCCGCCGGCTCTTGACAGCGCGGCCCACGCGCCACATTCTGCCCGCTAGAAGTTGCGTAATCCACGTCAGGTTGCACATCACACAACATCCCCGGGGAGTGCCCACGTGACATCGACCAGCCTGCCGGACAGCCTGATCGCCACCCTCCCCGGCTCCTGCTACACCGATCCGGGGATCTTCGCCCAGGAGCAGGAGCGCATCTTCGAGACGATGTGGTTCTGCGTCGCGCGCTCCGCCGAACTCGCCAGGCCCGGCGCCTTCAGGACCGTCGACGTGGGCCGTGAGAGCATCCTCGTCACCCGCTCCCGCGACCACGCGATCCGCGCCTTCTTCAACGTCTGCCGGCACCGCGGCGCGAAGCTCCGCACCGAGGAGGCCGGCGCGGTCGAGCGGGCCTTCCAGTGCCCGTACCACGCCTGGACGTACGACCTCACGGGCAAGCTGATCGCCGCTCCCAACCTCACCAAGATGCCGGACGTCGGTCGCACCGAGTACGGCCTGGCGAGCGTGCACGTACGCGAATGGCTCGGCTACGTCTGGGTCTGCCTGGCCGAGGAGCCGCCCTCCTTCGAGGAGCAGGTCATCGGCGCGGTCGTGGCGCGGCTGGGCGAGGTGGAGCCGATCGAGCACTACGACATCGAGAACCTCGCGGTCGGCAAGCGCATCGTGTACGACGTCAGGGCGAACTGGAAGCTCATCATCGAGAACTTCATGGAGTGCTACCACTGCGCGACGATCCACCCCGAACTCACCGAGGTCCTGCCGGAGTTCGCCGACGGCTATGCCGCGCAGTACTACGTCGGCCACGGCGCCGAGTTCGGCGCGGACATCCAGGGCTTCACGGTCGACGGCACCGAGGGACTGGACCGGATACCGGGCGTCTCCGACGACCAGGACCGCCGCTACTACGCGATCACCGTCCAGCCGCAGGTCTTCATCAACCTCGTGCCGGACCATGTCATCTTCCACCGGATGTACCCGGTCGCCGCCGACCGCACGATCGTCGAGTGCGACTGGCTCTACCTGAAGGACGTCGTCGACAGCGGCAAGGACGTCACCCGCTCCGTCGAGCTCTTCGACCGCGTCAACCGGCAGGACTTCGACGCCTGCGAGCGCTGCCAGCCCGCCATGAGCTCGCGGCTGTACGCCAAGGGCGGCGTCCTGGTCCCCAGCGAGCACCACATCGGCGCCTTCCACACGTGGGTCCAGGAGCGGCTGGGGGCGGCTCCTCAGCCGAGGTAGCCCATGCGGTGGCTGATCTCCGCCGCTCCTCTGATCAGCACCGGCGCCAGCTCGTGCATCCGCTCCTCGGTGAAGCGGTAGGACGGCCCGGAGACCGTGACCGCCGCGATGACCTCGCCGTCGCGGGAGCGGACGGGCGCGGCCATGGCGTGCAGGCCGAGCTCCAACTCCTCCAGGGTCCAGGCGTAGCCGCGCTCCCTGGCCTCGGCGAGGTTCTTCTCGAGCTTGGTCTTCGAGGTCAGGGTGTGCGGGGTGATCTTCTCCAGACCCGCCTCCGCGATCAGCTCGGCACGCTCCCGGGCGGGCAGGTGGGCCAGCAGGATCTTGCCGCTGGAGGTGGCGTGCAGCGGGGTCAGCTGGCCGACCCAGTTGTGCGCGGTGACGGCGCCGGGGCCGCGCACCTGGAAGAGGTTGATCGCGAACTGCTTCTCCAGGACCGCGATGTTGACGGTCTCCTCGAGCTCTTCGGCCAGCCGCTCGCAGGCCGGACGTCCCTGCTGGGTGATGTCGATACGCCCGGTGACCGCGCCGGCCAGCCGCACGATCCCGAAGCCGAGCCGGTACTTGCCGCGCTCGTTGGCCTGCTCCACCAGGCCGCGCGCTTCCAGGGCGCCCAGCAACCGGAAGGCGGTCGACTTGTGCACGTCGATCTCCGCGGCCACTTCACTCACACCGGCCTCGCCGCGCTGGGCGAGGATCTCCAGGACGCTGATCGCGCGGTCGACGGACTGCACTCCGCCGGTCTGCGGCCCGGCTGTTTCGTTATCTGCACTGAAGTTGCTCACAGCGAAACTATACGCGCGGTAAACAACGGCCCGAAGGAAGCGACAGGGGGAATCTCGGCGATCCAAGTTGCGTTGCACGCAACCTGGTGCGTATGGCGGTACTCGTACTAGCATGCCTCGCGTATCGACGGCGCGAGCGAGACGAGACAGCCATGGCTCCCTTGCAGTACGACTTCGTCATCGTCGGCGGCGGCTCGGCCGGCAGCGCACTGGCCAACCGGCTCTCCGCCGATCCGGCCAACCGCGTGCTGGTGCTCGAAGCCGGCCGCTCCGACCACGCGTGGGACATCTTCATCCAGATGCCCGCCGCCCTCACGTTCCCCATCGGCAGCCGCTTCTACGACTGGAAATACGAGTCGGAGCCCGAGCCGCACATGGGCGGCCGCCGCGTCTACCACGCCCGCGGCAAGGTCCTGGGCGGCTCCAGCAGCATCAACGGCATGATCTTCCAGCGCGGCAACCCCCTGGACTACGAGCGCTGGGCCGCCGACCCGGGCATGGAGAAGTGGGACTACTCCCACTGCCTGCCCTACTTCCAGCGCATGGAGAACTGCCTGGCGGCCGACCAGGACGACGAGTTCCGTGGCCACGACGGCCCGCTCGTGCTCGAGCGCGGCCCCGCGTCCAGCCCGCTCTTCCCCGCCTTCCTCGCGTCCGTCCAGGAAGCCGGCTACCCGCTCACGGACGACGTCAACGGCTACCGCCAGGAGGGCTTCGCCGCCTTCGACCGCAACGTCCACCGGGGCCGTCGCCTCTCCGCCTCCAAGGCCTATCTGCACCCCGTCATGAAGCGGCCCAACCTGACGGTCAGGACCCGGGCGCTCGTCACCCGCGTCCTGTTCGAGGGCAAGCGCGCGGTGGGCGTGGAGTACCAGCGCGGCCGCGGCAAGCCGCAGCGGGTGCGGGCCGGTGAGGTCATCCTCTGCGGCGGCGCCATCAACTCACCCCAGCTGCTCCAGCTCTCCGGCGTCGGCCGGGCGGAGGAGCTGCGCGAACTCGGCATCGACGTCGTCCACGACCTGCCGGGCGTCGGCGAGAACATGCAGGACCACCTGGAGGTCTACGTCCAGTACGCCTGCAAGCAGCCCGTCTCCATGCAGCCGTACATGAAGAAGTGGCGCTACCCCTTCATCGGCCTGCAGTGGCTGTTCCGCAAGGGTCCGGCCGCCACCAACCACTTCGAGGCGGGGGGCTTCGCCCGCAGCAACGAGGACGTCGACTACCCCAACCTGATGTTCCACTTCCTGCCGATCGCGGTCCGTTACGACGGTTCCTCGCCGGCCGGCGGGCACGGCTACCAGGTGCACGTCGGGCCCATGTACTCCGACGCCATCGGCTCGGTGAAGATCAGGAGCAAGGACCCGCGCGAGCATCCGGCGCTCCGCTTCAACTACCTGTCGACCGAACAGGACCGGCGGGAGTGGGTCGAGGCGATCCGGGTGGCACGCAAGCTGCTCAACCAGCCCGCCATGGAGCCGTACAACGCCGGCGAGGTCTCTCCCGGGCCGTCGGTCGCGACGGACGAGGAGATCCTGGACTGGGTCGCCAAGGAGGGCGAGACGGCCCTGCATCCGTCCTGCACCTGCAAGATGGGCACCGACGAGATGGCGGTCGTGGCGCCGGACAGCCTGCGGGTGCACGGCGTGGATGGTCTGCGCGTCGTGGACGCGTCCGTCATGCCCTACGTCACCAACGGCAACATCTACGCCCCCACGATGATGATCGCCGAGCGGGCGGCGGACCTCATCCTCGGCAAGGACCCCCTGCCGCCCTCCAAGGCGGAGTACTACCGTCACCGCGACCCCCGGTGAGAACCCTGCTGCGGCGGGTCCGCTACGAGGTCCTGCCGGCCGACTCCACCGAGGAGAAGGTCGTCGCCCATGTCCCGCGCGACGTCGTGATCACCGTCACCGCGTCGCCGGTCAAGGGCCTCGACCCCACGCTCGACCTCACCGTCCGGCTCGCGGGCCATGGCTACCGCGTCGTCCCGCACGTGCCCGCGCGGCTCCTGCGCGACGGTGCGCACGTCGCGGATATCGTCGACCGGCTCCGGGCCGCCGGCGTGGACGACGTCTTCGTCCCGGCCGGTGACGCGAACCCGCCGGCAGGCGCGTACGAAGGGGCCCTGCCCGTACTGCGGCGGCTGGGCGAGCTGGGCAGCCCCTTCCGGCACGTCGGCATCACCGGCTACCCCGAGAGACATCCGCTGATAGCCGACGACATCACCATCCAGGCCATGTGGGACAAGCGCGCCCACGCCACGTACATCGTCAGCAACCTGTGCTTCGACTCGCACGTCCTGGGGGAGTGGCTCACGCGCGTCCGGCGCCGCGGCGTCACCCTCCCGGTTCATGTCGGTGTGGCCGGGTCCGTCGAGCGGACGAAGCTGCTCGCCATGGCCACCAAGATCGGCGTCGGCGAGTCGACGCGCTTCCTCGCCAAGCACGCCTCGTGGTTCGTCCGCCTCGCCGCGCCCGGCGGCTACTCGCCGGAGCGGCTCCTGGCGCGCACCGCGCCCGCGCTGACGGCGCCCGCGGCGGCGGTGGCGGGGCTGCACGTCTTCACGTTCAACCAGATCTCCGAGACCGAACGCTGGCGCCGCGCGATGCTGGACCGCGCCGGAGGTTGAGATCCCCGACGCCGCCCCGCGATCGTGTACGGCCGGGTGTCACGGCCGGCCGCTACGGCCGGGGTGCCACGGAGCTTCAGCGGAAGACCACCGTACGGTTCCCGTCGATCATGACGCGGCTCTCGCTGTGCCATTTCACCGCATGCGCGAGCACCTGCGCCTCGACATCCCGCCCCACCGTCACCAGCTCTTCCGGGTCGAGCGAGTGGTCGACCCGGACCACGTCCTGCTCGATGATCTGCCCCTCGTCGAGCTCCGGCGTGACGTAGTGCGCCGTCGCCCCGACCAGCTTCACTCCGCGGTCGTATGCCTGGTTGTAGGGGCGCGCGCCCTTGAAGCTCGGCAGGAAGGAGTGGTGGATGTTGATCGCCCGCCCCTCCAACTGCTTGCAGAGCTCATCGGACAGGACCTGCATGTAGCGGGCCAGCACCACGAGCTCGACGTCCAGCTCGCGCACCAGCTCCAGCAGCCGCGCCTCGGCCTCGCCCTTGGTCTCCCGCGTCACCGGCACGTGCAGGAACGGCACGCCGTACGTCGTCGCCAGTTCCTCGAACTCCCGGTGGTTCGAGACGATCGCCGGGATCTCGATGTTGAGCGAACCGGTCCGCTGCCGGAAGAGCAGGTCGTTGAGGCAGTGGCCGAACTTGGACACCATGATCAGCGTGCGCGTCGGCGTGGCCGCGTCCCGCAGCGTCCACCTGACCCCGTACGCCTCGGCGACCGGGCCGAATCGGCTACGCAGGGTTTCGAGACCGGTGTCCGGATCAGAGATGTCGAAGTGGACCCTCATGAAGAACCGGCCCTTGAGCCGTTCGTCGAACTGCTGACTCTGCAGGATGTTGCCGGAGTTCCGTACGAGGAAGCCGCTCACCGCGTGGACGATGCCGGCCCGGTCCGGGCACGAGAGGGTGAGGACGTACTCGTGGCCCGGTTGCGGTCGAGGAGACATGTGCGACCTCCGCTGGTGCGTAATGAGCAACAGGGTGAGTGATACGCAACATGGTCCAGGCCCGCGCCACCTGCGGTCAAGAGGTGGAAGCCGCAGGTATCAACCTCTTGACGCGCGCCACCCGTTCGGCCAGGGTGTTCCACCACAAGCAATTCGATGCGCTATGCGCAACGGATTCGTCTGAAGGGCTCCGCGAGTGGCAGACCTGTACGTGGACGGTGAGTGGCGCGGCCCGGCTGAGGGTGGCAGCCGGGAGATCCGCTGCCCGGCCGATGGCACGCTCGTCGCCACCGTGGCCGAGGGGACGCGGGCCGACACCGAGGCCGCGATCCTCGCGGCCCGCCGCGCGTTCGACGCGGGTCCGTGGCCGAGGACACCGGAGCGGGAGCGCGGGGCGCTACTCCTTCTCGTGGCCGACATCCTGGAACGGGACGCCAAGGAGTTCGCCCGGGCCGAATCGCTCGACACGGGCAAGCGCCTGGTGGAGAGCGAGTACGACATCGCGGATGTCGTCAACTGCTTCCGCTACTACGGCGGGGTCGCGGGCACGAGCGCGGGCCGGGTCATCGACACGGGCCGGGACGACGCCGTCAGCCGGGTCGTCTATGAGCCGATCGGTGTCTGCGGCCTGATCACCCCCTGGAACTACCCGCTCCTGCAAGCCTCCTGGAAGGTCGCGCCGGCCCTCGCCGCGGGCAACACCCTGGTCCTGAAGCCCAGTGAGCTGACCCCGTCCACCGCGATCCTGCTCATGCGGGCGCTGGAGGAGGCCGGGCTCCCCGCCGGAGCCGCCAACCTCGTCCTGGGCACCGGCCCGGAGGTGGGCGCGCCGCTCTCCGAGCATCCCGACGTGGACATGGTCTCCTTCACCGGCGGGCTGGAGACCGGGAAGCGGATCATGGCCGCTGCCGCCGCGACCGTGAAGAAGGTCGCGCTGGAGCTCGGCGGCAAGAACCCCAACGTCATCTTCGCCGACGCGGACTTCGAGACGGCGGTGGACTTCGCGCTCACCGCCGTCTTCCTGCACTCGGGCCAGGTCTGCTCGGCCGGCGCCCGTCTGATCGTCGAGGACTCCCTGCACGACGCTCTCGTCGACGAGGTCGTACGCCGCGCGCGGTTGATCCGCCTCGGCGGACCCTTCGACGCCGAGGCCGAGACCGGCGCGCTGATCTCCGCGGCCCACCGCGACAAGGTCGAGGCCCATGTCGCCGCGGGCATCGCCGAAGGCGCCGTGCTGCGCTGCGGCGGCGCCCGCCCGAGCGACCCCGCGCTCGCGGACGGCTTCTACTATCCGCCGACCGTTCTCGACGCGTGCACGCAGGACATGCGCGTGGTGCACGAGGAGTCCTTCGGCCCGGTGCTGACCGTCGAGCGCTTCCGGGACGGCGACGAGGATGACGCCGTACGCATCGCCAACGACACGGAGTTCGGACTGGCCGGCGCCGTATGGACGCAGGACGCGGGCAGGGCGCAGCGCGTCGCCCGGCGGCTGCGGCACGGCACCGTATGGATCAACGACTACCACCCCTACGTGCCGCAGGCGGAGTGGGGCGGGTTCGGGCAGTCGGGCGTGGGCCGGGAGCTGGGACCTGCCGGCCTGGACGAGTACCGCGAGCCCAAGCACATCTGGCAGAACATCCAACCGCGGCCGCAACGCTGGTTCCGCGGCTGAAGCCCCGAGCCCTGAAGCTCCGTAGCCCTGAAGGCCGAACACCTGAATCCCGGAAAGAGGTCGACAGTGATCCCAGCACAGACCGAGGCGTCGCAGCAGCGCGACACGTCCCAGGACCAGGCTCAGGGCCGGACCCCGGTCGTCTCCGTGCGCGGGCTGTGGAAAGTGTTCGGGCCGAAGGCCGAGAAGGTGCCGGAGTCCAAGGAGTTGTGCGGTCTGTCGCGCCGCGAGCTCATGGACCGCGCGGGCTGCACGGCGGCGGTGCGGGACGTGAGCTTCGACGTGTCGCCCGGCGAGGTCTTCGTCGTCATGGGCCTGTCCGGCTCGGGCAAGTCCACCCTCGTGCGATGTCTGACCCGGCTGGTCGAACCCACCGCCGGCCAGGTCCTCTTCGAGGGCGAGGACATCCGCGACGCCGACCCCAAGCGACTGCGGGAGCTCCGCCGCCACAAGTTCTCCATGGTCTTCCAGCACTTCGGGCTGCTGCCGCATCGCCGCGTGGTCGACAACGTCGCGTACGGCCTGGAAATTCGCGGCATGGGCAGGGCGGAGCGCACCAGGCGCGCCCTCGAAGTCGTCGAGCTGGTGGGCCTGTCCGGCTACGAGAACTCCTACCCCGCCCAGCTCTCCGGCGGAATGCAGCAGCGCGTCGGCCTCGCCCGGGCGCTGGCCGGCGACCCGGATGTGCTCTTCTTCGACGAGCCGTTCTCCGCGCTGGACCCGCTGATCCGGCGGGACATGCAGAACGAGGTCATCCGGCTGCACCACGAGGTCGGCAAGACCATGGTGTTCGTCACCCATGACCTGTCCGAGGCGCTCAAACTCGGCGACCGCATCCTGATCATGCGCGACGGCAGGACAGTCCAGTGCGGTACGGGCGACGAGCTGGTCGGCGCCCCCGCCGACGACTACGTACGCGAATTCGTGAAGGACGTGCCGCGCGCCGATGTCCTGACCCTGCGCTGGATCATGCGCCCGGCGGGGACGGACGACGCCCTCGACGGCCCAGAACTGGGCCCGGACGTGGTGGTGCGGGAGGCGACCCGCGCGGTGCTGGCGGCCGACAAGCCGGTCAAGGTCGTCGAGAACGGCAAGCTGCTGGGCATCGTCGGCCACGAGGAGATCCTCGCGGTGGTAGCGGGCGTGGAAGGCGGTGCGTGATGGCCGTCGTCGCCGAGACGCCCGCGCGGCCGAAGGCGATCCGCGCGGTCCCGCGCCGGGTCGTGGTCGCCGGGATCCTGGTCGCCTGGCTGGTGCTCTTCGCCGTGCTGCGCGGCCACCAGACGCTCGCGCTCGCGGCGGCCGACCTGACCGGGCTGCACCGCTGGTTCAACGACGTCAATGACACGATCGGCGCCGACCGCAACAGCAATCCGCTCTTCCTGTACTTCTTCAACGAGATCCGGCTGGTCATCGACAACCTGGTGACCTTCATCCAGTCGTTGATATCCACGCCCGCGGCCGGCCGCGGGGTCCCGCAGATCGGCTGGCTCGGAGTCGTCGGCATCGTCGGCTACGTCTCCTGGGCCTTCGGCAGCGCGCGCGTCGCCCTGCTCGCCATGGCCGGCTTCACCTTCTTCGGGCTGCAGGGCCTGTGGCAGGAGAGCATGGACACCCTGGCGCTGACCCTCTCGGCGGTCTTCGTCTCGCTCCTCGTCGGCATCCCGCTCGGCGTGTGGGCCGGGATGTCCGACCGGGCCGAGCGGATCATGACGCCCTTCCTGGACTTCATGCAGACGATGCCCACGTTCGTCTATCTCGCCCCGCTCACGCTCTTCTTCCTCATCGGTCCGGCCTCCGCCACGATCGCCACGCTGATCTACGCGGCGCCTCCCGCGATACGCATCACCGCGCACGCCATCAGGTCGGTGCCCGGGACCACGGTCGAGGCGGCCTACTCGCTGGGCTCGACGCGGCGGCAGACGCTCACCAAGGTGCTGCTGCCGATGTCCCGGCGGACCGTGGTGATGGGCATCAACCAGACCATCATGGCCGCTCTGTCCATGGTCACCATCGCCGCGCTGATCGACGCCCCCGGCCTCGGCAAGACCGTGGTCAAGGCCCTGCAGTCGCTGGACGTCGGCACCGCCTTCAACGCCGGTCTCGCCATCGTCGTCATGGCCATCGTCCTCGACCGTGTCACGACGGCGGCGAGCGAACGCGGCGGTACGGAGGCACCCGCGGCCGGGGGTGCCGGCCGGCCGGGCGGCATCTTCCTGAAGTGGCGCCGGCACCTGCTGGTGGCGGGCGGTGTGGTGGCGGCGGTCCTGGTGTATCCGTCGCACACCTATGTGTGGGCGGCGGAGTTCCCCGGCGAGGGGAGCACCGGCAGCACCATCGCGAGCGCGGCCGACAACGTCACCACCTGGGCGCAGGACCACCTCTCCGGGATGACGAACGCGCTGCGCGACGCCGTCACCAACGGCCTGCTCAACCCCTTCCAGTCGCTGCTGACCGACTCCCCGTGGTGGCTGGTCGGTGCCGTCCTGGTCGCCGTCGGCGCCGTACTCGGCGGCCGGCGGGCCGGGGCCACGACAGGGGTGTGCGTCGGTCTGCTGGTCGGCACGGGCATGTGGTCGGACAGCATGACGACGCTGGCGTCGACCGCCGTGGCGACCGTGCTGGTGATGGCGCTCGGCGTCGTGGTGGGCGTCTGGATGGGGCGCAGCCCGATGGCCGACCGGATCATCCGGCCCAGTCTTGACGCGGCGCAGGTCATGCCGCCGTTCGTCTATCTGGTGCCGTTCCTCGCGCTGTTCGGGGCGACCCGGTTCACCGCGATCGTCGCCGCGGTGGTCTATGCCGCGCCCGTCACCATGAAGATCATCGCGGACGGGGTGCGGGCGGTACCGGAGACCACCGTCGAGGCGGCCACGGCTGCCGGGTCCAACACCTGGCAGATCATCACCAAAGTCCAACTGCCGATGGCACGCAGCGCCCTGGCTCTCGCCACCAATCAGGGCCTGATCTACGTGCTGTCGATGGTTGTTGTGGGCGGCCTGGTCGGTGCGGGCGCCCTCGGTTACGACGTCGTGGCCGGCTTCTCGCAGGGCCAGCTGTACGGCAAGGGCTTGGCGGCGGGGCTGGCCATCGTGCTGCTCGGCGTCATGTTCGACGGGATCACTCAGGCGGCGGCGCGGCGCACCACGGCGGTGAACGGCAGTCGGCACTAAGGCAGTCAAAAGGAGCACGACACATGGCAATACACCTCGTCGCGGGCACCGGTTCCGCGAGACGGCGCGCCGGCGTGGCCGGACTGGTGGCACTCGGCCTCGCCCTCACGGCCTGCGGAGGCGCCAAGGTCGGTGACACCTCCTCCGACGCGGGCGGCAGCTCCGGCAAGTGCGGGAACTTCAACCTCGCGGTCAACCCGTGGGTCGGCTACGAGGCGGACGCGGCGGTCGTCGCCTATGTCGCGCAGCACAAACTCGGCTGCACGGTCAAGAAGAAGGATCTGAAGGAGGAGGTCGCGTGGCAGGGCTTCGGGACGGGTGAGGTCGACGCCGTCCTGGAGAACTGGGGCCACGACGATCTGAAGAAGAAGTACATCACCGATCAGAAGACCGCCGTCGCGGCCGGCCAGACCGGCAACAACGGGGTCATCGGCTGGTACGTACCGCCGTGGCTCGCGAAGAAGTACCCGGACATCACCAGCTGGAAGAACCTCAACAAGTACGCGTCGCAGTTCAAGACCTCGGAGTCGGGCAGCCAGGGCCAGCTGCTGGACGGCGACCCGTCGTACGTCACCAATGACGCGGCGCTGGTGAAGAACCTGAACCTGAACTTCAAGGTGGTGTACGCGGGCAGCGAGACCGCGCTCATCCAGGCCTTCCGGCAGGCCGAGAAGCAGCAGCAGTGGATCATCGGCTACTTCTACGAGCCGCAGTGGTTCCTGTCCGAGGTGCCGCTGGTCAAGGTCGAGCTACCCCCCTACAAGGCGGGTTGTGACGCCGTCGCGGCGGCGGTCGCCTGCGACTACCCCGTGTACGACCTGGACAAGATCGTCAGCACCAAGTTCGCCGCGTCGGGCAGCCCGGCCTACAACCTGGTCAAGAACTTCTCGTGGACCAACGACGACCAGAACCTCGTGGCGAAGTACATCGCCGTCGACAAGATGTCGGACGAGGCGGCGGCGAAGAAGTGGGTCGACGCCAACGCCGACAAGGTCGCCGCCTGGGTGAAATGACCCGTCGGGTGGCGGGCGGACGTTCCGCTGCGGATTCCCCCTGACGAGGTCCGGGGGAGGGGCGGGCCGGCGCGACCGACCACCGGCGTGAGGCGCGCCGACGAGACCGCAACCGCAGTGCCCGGTGGGCTGTTCCGACAGCCCGCCGGGCACTGTCGTTTGCCCCCTTGACACCTCCCGGAGGGACCGGCACATTGAGTTGCGCAACCTGAAGCTTGTTGCGCTGAAAGCAACTCGAACTGCTGTAAGGCGGAGGTGCGGCGATGGCGGGACCCCGGGTGGTCATCATCGGAGCGGGCGTCGTGGGAGCGGCGCTGGCGGACGAACTGTCCGCCGCGGGCTGGACCGGGATCACGGTCGTCGACCAGGGCCCGCTTCCCGCCGCCGGCGGATCCTCGTCGCACGCCCCGGGTCTGGTCTTCCAGACCAACTCCTCCAAGACGATGACCGAGCTCGCCCGCTACACCGTCGAGAAGTTCTCCTCTCTCGACGTCGACGGCCGGCCCTGCTTCCTCCAGGTCGGCGGCCTCGAAGTGGCCACCACGACCGAGCGCCTCACCGAACTCCGGCGCCGCCACGGCTGGATCACCGCCTGGGGCGTCGAATCCCGCCTGCTGAGCCCCGAGGAGTGCGTCGAGCTCCACCCGCTCCTGAACCCCTCGCGGATCCTCGGCGGGCTGCTGGTGCCCACGGACGGCATCGCCAAGTCCGTGCTCGCGATCGAGGCGCAGATCCGGCAGGCGAAGGAGCGCGGCGTACGCTTCCTCGCCCGCCACGAAGTCCTCGACGTGCTGCGGAGCGACGGTCGCGTCAGCGGCGTCCGTACCGACCAGGGCGAGATCCCCGCCGACATCGTCGTGTGCTGCGCCGGCATCTGGGGCCCGAAGATCGCCCGCATGGTCGGCATGAACCTCCCGCTCACCCCGCTCGCCCACCAGCTCGCGTGGACCGGTCCGGTGCCCGCCCTGGAAGGTCAGACGGAGGAGGCCGTCCGCCCGATCCTGCGCCACCAGGACGCCGACCTGTACTACCGCGACCGCTTCGACCGCATCGGCATCGGCTCCTACGGCCACCGTCCGATGCCGGTCTCCGTCGACGACATCCTCTCCGTGGACGCGGCTGACGCGGCCGAGGGGATGCCGTCGGTGCTGCGGTTCACCGAGGACGACTTCGCGGACGCCTGGACGGAGACGCTCTCCCTCCTCCCCGCCACCCGCGAGGCAAAGATCGAGGAGGGCATCAACGGCCTCTTCTCCTTCACCACCGACGGCCTTCCGCTCCTGGGCGAGTCACCGGAGGTGAAGGGCTTCTGGGTCGCCGAGGCCGTCTGGGTCACCCACTCCGCCGGCGTGGCGCGGGCCGTCTCCGAATGGCTGATCGACGGCCACTGCTCCTCCTTCGACCTGCACGAGTGCGACGTCAACCGGTTCGAGCCGCACCAGCTCTCCCCGGAGTACGTCCTCGCCCGCGACTGCCAGAACTTCGCCGAGGTCTACGACATCCTCCACCCGCTCCAGCCGCCGGGCACCCCGCGCCCGATCCGCACCAGCCCCTTCTACGGACGGCAGCAGGAGCTCGGCGCCTTCTTCCTGGAGGCGAACGGCTGGGAGCGCCCCCAGTGGTACGAGGCCAACGCCGCTCTGGTGGAGGGCCGTTCCATCCCCACCCCGAACGACTGGGCCGCCCGCTACTGGTCCCCGATCGTCGGCGCCGAGGCCCAGACCACCCGCGAGACCGTCGCCATGTACGACATGACGGCCCTGAAGCGGCTGGAGGTCAGCGGGCGCGGCGCGGCTGCCTTCCTGGAGCGGATGTCCACCGGCAAGATCGACAAGTCCGTCGGCTCGGTGACGTACACGCTCCTGCTGGACGAGGACGGTGGCATCCGCAGCGACGTCACCATCGCCCGTCTCGCGCTCGATCTCTTCCAGGTCGGCGCCAACGGCAATCTCGACCTCGACCGGTTCACCCGCCACCTCCCGGCCGACGGTTCGGTCGCCGTGCGCGACATCACCCCCGGCACCTGCTGCATCGGCCTGTGGGGCCCGCTCGCCCGCCAGGTCCTCCAGCCGCTGGCCGACTGCGACTTCTCCAACGACGGCCTGAAGTACTTCCGCGCCAAGCGCGCCCACATCGGCTCCGTGCCGGTCACCGCGATGCGGTTGTCGTACGTCGGCGAACTCGGCTGGGAGCTCTACACCACGGCCGACCTCGGCCTGAAGCTCTGGGACACGCTGTGGGCCGCCGCCCGGCCGCTCGGCGGCATCATCGCCGGCCGCGGCGCCTTCAACAGCCTGCGCCTGGAGAAGGGTTACCGCTCCTTCGGCACCGACATGACCTACGAGCACGACCCGTACGAAGCGGGCGTCGGCTTCGCCGTCAAGCCCGACAAACCCGACTTCATCGGGAAGGTCGCACTCGAGCGTCGCAAGGCGGAGGTGAAGCGCCGCCTGACGTGCCTGACGATCGACGACCCGTCCGCCGTCGTCATGGGCAAGGAACCCGTCTACGACGGCGACCGCCCCGTCGGCTACGTCACCAGCGCCGCTTATGGCTACACCATTGGCAAGGGCATCGCCTACGCCTGGCTCCCCGCCGAGCTCGCCACCCCCGGGCGCGTGCTGCACGTCGGCTACTTCGACCGGCGTGTCGCCGCGCAGGTCGCCGAGGAGCCGCTGTTCGACCCGTCCATGTCCCGCCTCCGCCGCTAGTACAGGAGACGCCCGATGAGCCCCCGCACCCCCGGCGCCGATCTCCCCGAGCACCCCGACTGGCTGTGGCGCACACCCGAGCCGAAGAAGTCGTACGACGTCATCATCGTCGGCGGCGGCGGACACGGCCTCGCCACCGCGCACTACCTGGCCAGGAACCACGGCATCAACAACGTCGCGATCCTGGAGAAGGGGTGGCTCGCGGGCGGCAACATGGCCCGCAACACCACGATCATCCGCTCCAACTACCTCTGGGACGAGAGCGCCGGGATCTACGAGCACGCGCTCAAGCTTTGGGAGGGTCTGGAGGAGGAACTGGACTACCCGATCCTCTTCTCCCAGCGCGGCGTCCTCAACCTCGCCCACAGCCTCCAGGACGTGCGCGACAGCGTCCGCCGCGTCGAGGCCAACCGCCTCAACGGCGTCGACGCCGAATGGCTCGACCCGCGACAGGTCCAAGAGGTCTGCCCGATCGTCAACATCTCACCGGACGTCCGCTACCCGGTCATGGGCGCCACGTACCAACCCCGCGCCGGCATCGCCAAGCACGACCATGTCGCCTGGGGCCTCGCCCGCTCGGGGGACGCGGCCGGCATCGACATCATCCAGAACTGCGAAGTCACCGGCATCGACATCGCCGGCGGCCGCGTCATCGGCGTACAGACCACCCTCGGTCCGATCGCCGCGGGCAAGGTCGCGCTCTGCTCGGCGGGCCACTCCTCGGTCCTCGCCGCGATGGCGGGCTTCGAGGTGCCGCTGCAGAGCCACCCGCTGCAGGCGCTGGTGAGCGAGCTGTTGGAACCCGTCCACCCCACCGTCGTGATGTCCAACGCCGTGCACGTCTACGTCAGTCAGGCCCACAAGGGCGAGTTGGTGATGGGCGCGGGCATCGACTCGTACAACTCCTACACGCAGCGCGGCGCCTTCCACATCATCGAAGAGCAGATGTCCGCCGCGCTGGAGCTCTTCCCCGTCTTCGCCCGCGCGCACGTGCTGCGCACCTGGGGCGGCATCGTCGACGTCAGCCCCGACGCCTCACCGATCGTCGGCCTGACCCCGGTGGAGAACCTGTACCTCAACTGCGGCTGGGGCACCGGCGGTTTCAAGGCCACCCCCGGCGTGGGCTGGGTCTTCGCCCACACCATCGCCCACGACACCCCGCACCACCTCAACGCCCCCTTCTCGCTCGACCGTTTCACCACCGGCGCGCTCGTCGACGAGCACGGCGCGGCCGCGGTAGCCCACTGAGGAGCCCGAAACCATGCTGCTCATCCCATGCCCCTGGTGCGGACCCCGCGACGAGGCCGAGTTCCACTACGGCGGTCAGGCACACATCGCCTACCCCGAGGACCCCTCCGCCCTGACGGACGAGGAGTGGGCCCGCTATCTCTTCTTCCGTGCCAACCCGAAGGGTCCCTTCGCCGAGCGCTGGATGCACTCGGCGGGATGCCGCCGCTGGTTCAACGCGGTACGTGACACCTCGACGAACGAGTTCGTGACGCCGTCATCGCCGTCGGGTGGGCACAACCCGACCACCGGCCCGCAGTCGGCGACGAAGCCTCGGGGTCCAGGGGCAGCGCTCCCGGTTCCGGAAAGGAGGGAGTCCCCCCGGCCCGAGGTTGGGGGAAGGGCAGCGGCGACCCAGCCGTTCAGGCTCAGCACCGGCGGCCGCATCGCGCGCAGCGACCGGTTGACGTTCACCTTCGACGGGGTCGGCTACCAGGGCCACCCCGGCGACACCCTCGCCTCCGCCCTCCTCGCCAACGGCGTCATCCGCACCAATACCAGCATCAAGCTCGGCCGCCCCCGGGGCATCTTCTCCGCCGGCGTCGAAGAGCCCAACGCCGTCATCCAGATCGAGGAGCCGTTCCCCGAGCCGATGCTCCCGGCGACGACCGTCGAGCTGTACGACGGCCTCGTCGCGACCGGCCTCCCCGGCCGGGGACGGCTCGCCACCGAGCCCGACCCCGCCCGCTACGACGCCGTGCACGCCCACTGCGACGTGCTGATCGTCGGAGCGGGACCGGCCGGACTGGCTGCAGCCGCTGCCGCCGCCCGCAGCGGCGCCCGCGTCATCCTCGCCGACGACCAGCCGGAGCTGGGCGGCAGCCTCCTCGGCACCGGCCAACTCCCCTCCTGGCCCGGCGAGATCGAGGCACTGCTCGACGCGGCCCCCGAGGTACGCGTCCTGCGCCGCACCACCGTCTTCGGCTACTACGACGACAACCACCTCCTCGCCGTGGAGCGCCGCACCAACCACCTCGGCGCACACGCCCCCGACAACGTCTCGCGCGAGCGTGTCTGGCGCATCCGCGCCCGCCGTGTCGTCCTCGCCACCGGCGCCCACGAGCGCTCCCTCGCCTTCGCCGACAACGACCGCCCGGGCATCATGCTGGCCGCCTCGGCCCGTACGTACGTCAACCGGTACGGAGTCGTCCCGGGGCGCAAGGCCGTCGTCTTCACCACCAACGACAGCGCCTACGCCGCAGCCCGTGACCTCGTCGCGGCGGGCGTGGACGTCGTGGCGATCGTCGACACGCGCCGCGAACCGGGCCAGCGGGTCCCCGGTGTCGAAGTCCTGGCGGGCCACGCGGTCATCGGTACGCAGGGCGGGGACCGCCTCACCTCGGTCACCGTCGCGCCGTACGGATCGGAGGGACCGGAGGGATCCGGCTCACCGCAGCGCGAGTTCACCGCCGACCTGCTCCTGGTCTCCGGCGGCTGGAACCCCGTGGCGCACCTGTTCAGCCAGGCCGGCGGCAAGCTCCGCCACGACGACGCCCTCGGCTCCTTCGTCCCCGACAGCTGCCGGCAGGCGGTCGAGGTGGCGGGTGCCGCCAACGGCGTCTTCGACCTGGCCGCCGTCCTCGCCGAAGGCGCGGCCGCCGGCGCCCGCGCGATCGAAGCCGCGGGCCACCCGGCCACGACCCCCCAACTCCCGCCGGTGGCAGGCGAACCGCACTCACCGCCCGCCCACGTCTACGTGGTCCCCGGTACCGCCGAGGCGTCGAGCTTCGTCGACCTCCAGCGCGACGTCACCGTCGCCGACCTCACCCGGGCCGCCGGCACGGGCATGCGGTCCGTCGAGCACACCAAGCGCTACACCACCGCCGGCACCGCCAACGACCAGGGCAAGACCTCCGGCGTGCTGGCCTCCGGCACCGTCGCCCACCTCCTCGGCGTCGACATCTCCGACCTCGGCACGACCACCTTCCGGCCCCCGTACACCCCGGTCTCCTTCGCCACCCTCGCCGGACGCGACCGGGGCGTCCTCCACGACCCGGCCCGCGTCACCGCCCTCCACCCCTGGCACACCGCCCACGGCGCCCGCTTTGAGAACGTCGGCCAGTGGAAGCGCCCCTGGTACTACCCGCTGGCCGGTGAGGACATGGAGACCGCCGTCCAGCGCGAATGCCGCGCCGCCCGCGAGGGCGTGGCCTTCATGGACGCCTCCACCCTCGGCAAGATCGACGTCCAGGGCCCGGACGCCGGAGTCTTCCTCGACCGGCTCTACACCAACATGATGAGCACCCTGAAGGTCGGCATGATCCGCTACGGCGTCATGGCCCGCCTGGACGGCATGATCTTCGACGACGGCACCGCCATCCGGCTCGCCGACGACCGCTTCATCGTCACCACCACCACGGGCAACGCCGCCGCCGTCCTGGACTGGATGGAGGAGTGGCTGCAGACCGAGTGGCCCGAGCTGCGGGTCCGCTGCACCTCCGTCACCGAGCAGTGGGCCACGGTCGCCCTCGTCGGTCCCCGCTCCCGCGACGTCCTCGGCGGCCTGGCCCCCGATCTGGCCGTGGAGAACGACAGTTTCCCCTTCATGGCCTGGCGCGACACGACCGTCGCGGGCATTCCGGCCCGCGTCTGCCGGATCAGCTTCTCCGGTGAGCTGGCCTACGAGATCAACGTCTCGCCGTGGGACGCCCTCGCCCTCTGGGAGGCACTCGACGAAGCGGGGGCCCGGTACGGGATCACCGCGTACGGCACCGAGACCATGCACGTCCTGCGCGCCGAGAAGGGCTACCCGATCATCGGCCAGGACAGCGACGGCACCGTCACCCCGCAGGACCTGGGGATGAGTTGGGCCGTATCGAAGAAGAAGCCGGACTTCGTCGGCAAGCGCTCCTACACCCGGGCCGACACGCTCCGCCCCGACCGCAAGCATCTGGTCGGACTGCTCCCCGAGGACCCCGGCACCTTCCTCCCCGAGGGCACCCACCTCGTCGCCGACAGCGTGCTCCCGGCGCCCCCCGTTCCCATGCTCGGTCACGTCACCTCCAGCTACCGCAGCGCCGCGCTCGGCCGGACCTTCGCGCTCGCCCTCATCAAGGGCGGCCGGGACCGCATCGGCGAGCGGCTCTACGCCCCCGTCGGCGACCGGATGGTTCCGGTGACCGTCGCCAGCCCCGTCCTCTACGACCCCGAGGGAGCCCGCCGCGATGGCTGAGACCGCCACCCGCACCACCCGCCACAGCCCGCTGGCACACGCCGCCGACCGCTTCGCCGCCGCCACCCGCACCTCGGGTGGCGACCTCCGCCTGGCCGAACTCCCCTTCCTGGCCCAGCTCAATGTCCGCCTCGACCCGAAGAGCCCCGCCGCCGACGCCGTCGGGCTCGCGCTCGGCCTCCCGCTCCCTCTCGAACCCGACACCGCCGTACGCGCCCGTGACGCCGTCCGTGACCTGGCAGTCCTCTGGCTGGGACCCGACGAATGGCTCGTCGTCGGCCCGCCCGGAACCCAGCAGGACCTGGAGACCCGGATCCGTGCCGCCGTCGGCGACGAGCCCGCCGCCGTCACGGACGTCTCCGCCCAGCGCACCACCCTGCTGGTCGCCGGCCCCCGCTCCCGCGACCTGCTCTCCCACGGCTGCTCCCTCGACCTGCACCCCCGCGCCTTCGGCCCAGGCCGCTGCGCGCAGACGACGCTCGCCCGCGCGCAGGTCGTGCTCGTCGGCCGGGAACGGGGCTTCTGGGTCCTGGTCCGTTCGTCCTTCGCCGGCTATCTCGCGGACTGGCTCCTCGACGCGGCCACGGAGTACCTCTGATCGCCGGCCGGCCGGGGGGTCCGCCGCGCGGAGTCGCTCAGGCGGTGTAGTCCGCTGATGTCCCGGAGCGTGCCGGGGCGCACAGGGCCCAGATGACGAAGGTGTCGATGGCGATCAGGACGATCGCCCAGAACGGGTTGTACGGCAGCCACATGAAGTTGGCGATCAGGCTCAGACCGGCGAGAACGACGCCGACTGCGCGCGCCCACAGCGCTCCGGAGAACAGTGCGCAGCCCGCGAGGAGCACGACGATGCCGAGAATGAGATGGATCCAGCCCCAACTGCTCAGGTTGAACCGGAACGCGTAGTTCGTGGTTCTGACGAACACGTCGTCCTTGGCGATGGCGGCGATCCCCTCGAGGATGGCCATCGCTCCGCTGAAGATCATCATGATCGCCGCGAAGACGACCCATCCGGACTGCATCATGTGCGACGACCCGCCGGTACGGGTGCCCGCGGCCTGCGGTTGGTGGATGTTGCCGGCCATAGGTGCCTCCGTGGTCAGGGGAGTCGCCCGGGCCCGCTGAGCGGGCCGGTCGGCAGCTCCTCTTCCAGCGTTCCACGGCTACGCCGATTCCGCTCCTTGTGCCGGTCGCGCGCCTCTGACCTGGGACGGAGGCAGGTTAGGGGCGTGGACCGGCATCACCCGGCCCCTGTCCGACGTCGTCCGGACCCGTGGTGTCGGTGGTCCGGCCGGTCGCGGCCAGCAGGGCGATTACGGCGAGGGCGGCGAGGAGGACGAGCGCCGGCAGCAGGACGGTCAGCACCGTCGGGTGGTTCCACAGGGCGAAGACCAGCGCGAGCACCAGCAGCACGCCGATGGTGAGCCACCGCCGGTAGCGCACCGTCCAGGCGCCGACCCGGCCGGTGTGCACCCCGTGGGCCCCGCCCCAGCGCGCGGCGGAGTCGGCCGTGTTCTCGGCCGCGCCTGAATCGGTCGTTCGTGCGGCAGAATGTCCGTCGTGACCTCGACTCCTTCGCTCGGCAAGGGCGCCAACGTTCCCGTCGCCGCCACCGCCGTCCGGGCCGTGCTGACGTGGGGCGCGGGTCCGGGTGTGCCGGACGTCGATGCTTCCGCGCTGCTGCTCACGGACGGGGGGCGGGTGCGTTCGGACGCCGACTTCGTCTTCTACAACCAGCCCGACCACCCCATGGGCGCCGTGCGCCATGTGGGCTCGGCGGCGTCCGGCGAGGATGTGATCGACGTGGACCTGGACCGGATCGAGCCCGGCATCCACCGTGTGGTGCTGGGCGCGTCCGCCGACGGTGGCACGTTCGGCCAGGTCCCGGGGTTGCGGCTGCGGCTTCTCGACCGGGCTACGGACGTCGAGCTGGCGCGGTTCGACATGACGGCCACGACCGAGACCGCCTTTCTGGGCGGCGAGTTGTACCGGCGCGGGGACGCCTGGAAGTTCCGGGCCGTGGGGCAGGGGTACGCGTCGGGTCTCGCCGGCCTCGCGCAGGACTTCGGGATCAGCGTGGACGAGGAGCCGCCGGCTGCGGCCCCGCCGCCGATGCCCGTGCAGCCGCCGGCCTCGCCCTCGCAGCCCCCGACGGGCGCTGCCACCCCGGGTGTGCTGGCCCGGCTCACCAAGGGCGAGGAGAACCTGCCCGTCGACATGCGCAAGCGGCTCTCGCTGCGCAAGCAACAGGTCGCCGTCAGCCTGCGCAAACACGGCGCGGAAGGCGTGGTCGCCCGCGTCATCCTCGTCCTCGACGCCTCGGGATCGATGGCCGGCCTCTACTCGCGCGGCACCGTCCACAGCGTCGTGGAGCGGATGGCCGCGGTCGCCGCCCAGGTCGACGACGACGGCGAGATGCAGGCATGGACCTTCGCCTCGCATCCGGCCCGGCTGCCCGACCTGACCGTCGGCGAACTGCCCCGATGGCTCGAACTCCACGTACGGGTCGGCCAGATCAGCCTCTTCGGCCGCAAGAAGCCGCCGAAAGGGCAGCTGCCGGGACAGGTCGACATGCGCGTGGTCGGTATCCAGAACGAGGAGCAGAAGGTCATCGCCGAGGTCCGCGCGTACGTGCGCGACAACCCCGCGCAGGCGCCGACGCTGGTGCTGTTCTTCTCGGACGGCGGCGTGTACCGCAACGCCGAGATCGAGACGGAGCTGCGCGGGGCGGTGGAGGAGCCGGTGTTCTGGCAGTTCGTCGGTCTCGGCCGTGCCAACTTCGGCGTGCTCCAGAAGTTCGACACCCTGCCGGGCCGCAGGGTCGACAACGTCGGCTTCTTCGCCGTTGACGACATCGACAAGATCTCGGACGAGGAGCTGTACGACCGGCTGCTGCAGGAGTTCCCGTCCTGGCTGAAGGCGGCCCGCTCCGCCGGGATCCTGCGCTAGGTACCGCGCGGGATCCTGCGCTGGGCACCGCACCCTGGGCGCCGGTTGCGCCGGTAGCGTCACACCGCGCTGTGCCGGTCGTACGGTCGGGGCGCGCCGTTCACGGTCAACGTGATCGAGTACAGCGAGGTCGAGGCGCAGATGAACAGGCGGTTGCGCTTCGGACCGCCGAAGGTGACGTTCGACGTGGTCTCCGGTGTGAGGATGCGGCCGAGGAGAGTGCCGTCAGGCCGGTAGCAGCGCACGCCCTCGCCGGCGGCGAGCCAGATGCGACCGCTGTCGTCCAGGTCGAGGCTGTCGAAATGCACACCCGGCGCGCCGTCCGCGGAGGCGATGACCTCGCCGCCCGCCAGGGTGCCGTCGTCCTTGACCTCGAAGGCGCGCAGGTGATTGGCGCGCGAGTCGGCGACGTACAGGTGGCGCCCGTCGGGGGAGAAGCCGATCCCGGTCGGCTGACTGAAGTCGTCGGCCATGAGGGTGCATTCGCCGACGGCCGGGTCCACCCGGTAGAGGCCGCGGGCACCGATCTCGCTCTCGCCGCGGTTGCCCTCGTAATCGCTGTCGATGCCGTACGAGGCGTCGGTGAACCACACCGCGCCGTCGGCGGCGATCACGACATCGTTCGGGCTGTTGAACCGCTTGCCCTGGTAGCGGTCGGCGAGCACGGTGACACGGCCGTCGTGTTCGGTGCGCGTCACCCGACGGTTGCCGTGCTCGCAGCTGATGAGCCGTCCGGCGGCGTCGAGCGTATGGCCGTTGGTGTACCCGGCGGGGGAGCGGAACACGCCGACGGATCCCGTGGTCTCGTCCCAGCGCAGGATCCGGTCGTTGGGTATGTCGCTCCACAGCAGATATCGCCCGGCGGGCACGTAGACCGGGCCCTCCGCCCAGCGGGAGCCCTCGTGGAGCTTCTCGATCCGCATGTCCCCCTCACAGCGGACGAACGCCGGATCGATGACCTCGTAGGGGGTGGCGTAGGACGGTTCCATGAGATTGCTCCTCCGTAGGTTCCGAATGAGATCCTGTCTATCAGGAAAGTAGCCGAATGAGCTACGGTAGTCAGCAAGTTGAACCGATGAACCATCGGTCGGTTGCCGGGCCTGGAATGAGCGGAGCGGGATGGACGAGATCGACCGCCGGTTGGTGGCGCTGCTCCAGGAGGACGCCTCCCAGTCGTACGCGGCGCTGGGGAAGGCCGTCGGGCTGTCCGGCGGCGCCACACACGACCGGGTGCGCAAGCTCCGCGAACGGGGCGTCATCCGCCGCACGACCATCGAGGTCGACCCGGCAGCCCTCGGCCTGGGCGTGCTGGCTCACGTCCTCGTCGACTCCAACGCGTGGATGGGTGACCCGCCCACCAAGGAGGCCCTGCTGGCGCTGCCCTGGATCGAAGAGGCGCACATCATCGCGGGAGCGGCATCCGTGCTCGTCAAGGTGCGTACATCGACCACCGAGGAGCTCCAGACGGTGCTGCGGTGTCTGCACGCGGTGGACGGGGTGACGGGCACTCAGGCGATCGTGGTCCTGGAGACCTTCTTCGAGCGTCCGCCCGCCCCGTTCGACCCGGCGGGGCGTGCGCAGGGTCATGCCTCGGGGCGGGACGACGTGACGGCCGACTGATGTGCTCGGTGCGGCCCTTGTAGCGGGCTTGTTACCGGAATGGTGACGCCCGTCACGGCCCGACGTGGTCCAGGCTGATCGACTCGACCCATGCGTAGCGCCTCTCTCACCCTTCCCCTGGCCGTCGCCGGCGTCCTGCTGCTCACGGCTTGCGGATCGCAGAGGGCCGCTTCGCCGGGCGACAGCCTGTCGCGGGGGTCCGGCTCCCCGGATCCTTCCGGCGAGTCCTCCTGCGGGGCTCAGGCATCCGGCGCAGCGAGCGCGCCCAGCAAATCGCCCCTGCCGGGAAACCCGTCCGATCTTCAGAAGGACGGAGTCAGGATCACCGCCCTGGGCAACGGTGCCCATGCGTGCGCCGAGTTCGACGTCACCAACCACGGGACCGAACCCTTCACCTACACGATCGCCTTCGACCTCCTGTCGGAATCCGGTGAGGCGCTGGACCGTCCGACGCAGACCGTTCCGTCCGTCAAGCCCGGTGAGACCGCGAAGGGCACCATTGCGATCGACGAGCCTCGGTTGCGCGCAGGCGGCACGACGCGCATGCGGATCGGCAAGGTCAGGAGCGTTCCCGCCGACGAGGCGCCCAACGAAGGAGGCGCCTGCCCGGCCTCGGGAGTACGCGTCTACACCGACCTGGGCGACGCCGCGATGGGACTGCGCGTCGTCGGTGTCCACCTGCAGAACTGCGGCACCGGAACCAGCCGGCTCAACGGCTACCCACAGCTCCAACTCCTCGACGAGGACCACAAGTCGATCAGCGGCGTGAAGATCCTCCCCGGCGGTGACTCCGTCGCCACCGGTGCCGGAGTCGACGGTGTACCCCAGCCGCTGGTCCTGGAGCCCGGCGAGGGAGCCTACGCCCAACTCGTGTGGCGCAACACCGTCGAAGCCGGTGTGGGCAATCCCGTGAACGCGCCGTACGTGAGGGTGTGGGCGAAGCCCGGTGCCGACCCGGTGATGGTGATCCCGGAGCTCGACCTGGGTACGACAGGGAAGCTCGGTGTCGGTCCCTGGAAGAAGGACGAGACGCGCAGGCCGGTCACCGGCGTCGCGTGATCACTTCCCGCCGGTGTGCGGCGCCGCCTTCGAGTGATGGTTCAGCAGCCGGGTGAGCAGCTCGGTCAGTTGGCCGCGTTCGGTCTGGTTCAGGGGCGCGAGCAGGTCGTCCTGGATGCCGTTGATGATCTCGTCGAGGCGGCGCAGGTGGCTGCGGCCTTCTGAGGTCACGGTGATGATGTTGCGGCGGCGGTCGTCGGGATCGGGTGCGCGCTCCACGAACCCCCGGTCGGCGAGGTCGTTGATGACCGCGACCATGTCGCTGCGGAAGACGCCGGTGCGGCGGCTCAGGGTCGACTGGCTGGCCGGGCCGCCCTCGGCGAGGGCGACGAGGACCACGAAGTGCCATTTGCGGGCGCTCTCGGTGGCCAGCGCCTCGTTCACCAGGCGGTCGGCGTGTGACGCGGTCCGGGCCAGCAGCCTGCTGGGCAGGTTGCGCACCCGCTCCGGCGTCGCCTGGTCGTCCATGTGCTCGTCGCCGGAGCCGGTGGTCGTCGCCGCGGTGGCTGTGGCGTCCTCATTGGTCATGATGCTGATCCTACCCGTTGCGTTAGTGGCACTAACGATGTACGGTCGCCCATGTAGCAAACGTTAGTGTGACGAACGTTTGTCGAGTGAACGGATTGCGGGGGAAGCCGCGTGCGCCGCGTCCCCGTCGGGCCCGGCCAGTGAAACGCCACGAAAGGACATACCGATCATGACCACCATCAACGTGAACGTCATCGACTCCCACATCGCCTACACCGAAACCGGTGAAGGCGGCCATGAGGGCGGCCTGCCCGTGGTGTTCCTGCACGGCAACCCCACCTCCTCGCACCTGTGGCGCAACGTCACTCCGCACATCGCAGGACGATCCCGTGCCCTGGCTCCCGATCTGATCGGTATGGGTGCCTCGGGAAAACCCGACATCGACTACAGCTTCGCCGACCAGGCCCGCTACCTGGACGCCTGGTTCGAGGCGCTGGGCCTGAACGAGGTCGTCCTCGTCGGCCACGACTGGGGCGGTGTGCTGGCGCTGGACTGGGCGGCCCGTCACCCGGCCCGGGTGCGCGGCGTGGCCCTGCTGGAGACCATGCTCAAGCCCCTGAAATCCGAGGAGTTGGCGCCTCCCGCGCGCTCCCGGTTCGAGGCGTTCCGCACCCCCGGAGTCGGAGAGAGGATGGTGCTCGAGCAGAACATCTTCATCGAGACCGCGTTCACCGGCGGCGTCCTGACTCCACTCGGAGAGGCGGACGTCCAGCCCTACCGCGACCCGTACCCGACCCCCGAGAGCCGCCGGCCCCTGCTTGCCTGGCCGCGCATGATGCCGATCGACGGCGAACCGGCCGACGTCGTCGCCCGCATCACCGACTACGACGCCTGGCTGGCCAACAGCACCGAAGTCCCCAAGCTGCTCCTGACGTTCGCCTCCTCGCCGACCCTGCTGATCGCCGAGGAGATGATCGCCTGGAGCAGGGAGAACATCGCCGCCCTGGAGATCGAGCACTGCGGGCCGGCGGGACACCACGCCCCCGAGGACCAGCCCGACGCCATCGGCAGGGCGATCGCCCGCTGGCTGGACGCACACGGGCTGGACGCGCCCGGGCTGGATCTCGCCGGGCGGCGGTAGCACCGGGCGGCACCGGGGCGCCATCGGGGGCGGTACTGGAGCGGCGCTGGGGTTCCGCCGCGGTGCAAGGTGAGCGGGTGCGGAGCGCGATGAGGAGCGACTGCTGATGGAGTTGGAAGCCGCCATCCGGACCCGCCGTAGCGAGCACCGGCTGATCGAGCCGGCCCCGAGTGGCGAGGAGTTCGTCGATCTGCTCGGATGGGCGGCGACCGCGCCCGACCACGGACACCTCCGCCCCTGGCGGTGGATCCTCGTGCGCGGGGACAGCCGGGCGGCACTGGGCGCGTCCTTCGCGTCCGGCGCCGGCGACGCGGAGAGCGTGCGGCGGGAGACGAGGAAGCCACTGCGCGCCCCGCTCCTCGCGACGCTGGTCTTCGTGCCCCAGCGCAACCACCGCGTGCCGGCCTGGGAGCAGCTCGCCGCGAGCAGCGCGATGGTCAACTCGCTGATGCTGCTCCTGCACGACAGGGGGTTCGGCAGCATCTGGCGTACCGGCTCGTCCGTCGACTCCGCCGGGACGCGGACCCTGCTGGGCCTCGCCCCGCACGAAGGACTCATCGGCTGGCTCTACATCGGCACGCCGGACCCCACCCGGCGTTCCGTACCGCGCTCCCCGGTACCGGTCGGCCACCGGGTCTCCCTGTTCACGCCCCCGGCGGCCCCGGCGCAGAACCGTCCGCTCCAGCCCACCGGCCACCGGCGGGTGAGCGAGACGTTCTGAGTGCGGCGGCGGGGTGGCCGCGCGCCCTCGAAGGGTCGCGCGGCCACCCCGCCGGAATTGCTCAGTGGCGGGCGATGTTCGGGGCGATGTCCTCGTAGAACGGGGCCGACGGGGCGGTCACCGCCAACCGCTTCGAAGTCGTGGCCGGAGCGTTCGCGGCGGGGGTCTTGCCGCAGAAGGCCGCTTCGAGCGTGTTGCCGAGGATGGTGTTGACGTTGCCGTTGTTGGAGGTGTTGGCCATCGAGGTGACGCTGCGGCGGCCGTCCCGGGTGGTGAAGGCGTAGGAGTAGAAGCCCTGAACGGTGCCGGTGTGGCCGTAGACCGAGATGCCGCAGGACAGGTCGCGTTGGCGCAGACCCAGTCCGTAGAAGCGGGTCCCGGTGTCGTCGCTGGGGGTCATCTTGAGCATCTCGGTGAGCATGCCCGCGCTGAGCAGACGGCCGCTCATCAGGGAGGAGAAGAAGCGGTTGAGGTCATGGGGGTTCGAGACCATCGCACCGGCGGACTGGGCCCAGGAGACGGTCTGGTCGGTGGAGTCGACCAGCGGCGCGCCCGCCTGGTCGGGAGTCAGATAGCCGTTGATGTGGCGGCCGGGGATGGTGGTGCTCGGGTGCACGTACACGGTGTCGTTCAGGTGCAGCGGGCCGATGATGCGCTGCTGGTACTCGGTGGCCACCGGGTGGCCGGTGATCTTCTCGATCAGTGCGCCGACGACCACGAAGTTGGTGTTGGAGTACTGGTAGGCGGCACCCGGCTTGGCGGTCATCGGGTGGGCGAGCGAGAGCTTCACCAGCTCCTGGTACGTGAACACCTTGTTCCGGACCGCCTCGAAGCCGGGGACGGTGTTGGCGAACATGTCGTTCGTGTAGTCCCACAGGCCACTGCGGTGGGTCAGCAGGTGCCGCACCGTGATCGTCGAGTCGGGCAGCAGACCCGGCAGGTACTGGTTGACCGGCGAGTCCAGGGCGATCTTGCCCTCCTGGACGAGCTGCAGCAGCACCACGGTCGAGAAGGACTTGGTGATGCTGCCGATACGGAAGCGCGCATCGGTGTCCATGGCCCGCCCGTTGGAGCGGTCGGCCACCCCGGCGGTCTCCCGGTAGACGGTGTTCCCGCTGTCGATACGGGTCATCACACCCGGCGCGCCACCGGCCATCACCTGTGTGAAGACCTGATGCAGGGCATCGAGATCCGGCTTCCGCAGCCCGTCACTGGGCGCCTGCCGAGTAGCGACCCCCTCCACGGTCCTGGTCGCGGACTGGGCCGCGAAGGCCGGGACCGGGGTCGCGACCAGAGCCAGCACCGCCGCGCCCATCGCCGCGCGCTGACCGAACTTGCCTTGCACCATGACGCTCCTTGTTCTTCGGGGGCTTTGTACTACTGCGGATGAGGACATGACCGATCCGTGATCATGGCAGCTGCGCAGGCTTCTGCCGTGCATGCCGCGCATCTTCTCCCCGTCGAAGAGAGCCCTGCGGCGTAATCGGTTCCTCAGTTGTCGAGGACGGCGAGGTCGATCCGGCGGAGGGCGTCCGGATCGGCGATCACGTCGATTTCGGTGATCCCTTCGTCCGTGATCGTGAAGCGGAGCACCAGGAACAGCCGTCCGAGCGGGGCCATCGCGAGTCCGACCGTTCCGTTGACCAGCGCCGTTTCGGTGGACTGGGCGCGCTCCATGGCGGCCATCGCGCTCGTGGCCACGGTGCGGGCACCGCTGATGACGACGGGCTCGGGGGTGGGGATGACGGCCTTGTCGGCTCGGAGTACGACGTCCGGATGGAGCAGTGCGACCAGCGCGTCGAAGTCGCCACCGCGGGTGGCGGCCAGGAACGCGTCGACGACTCGGCGTTGGCGGTTCAGGTCGGCGTCGGGCACCGCCGCGGCCCCCTTGACCCGGCGGCGGGCGCGGCTCGCGAGTTGCCTCGTCGCGGCGGGGGAGCGTTCGAGCATCGGGGCGATCTCGTCGAAGGGCACGGTGAACAGGTCGTGCAGTACGAAGGCGAGCCGCTCGGGCGGCGTCAGCGTGTCGAGCACCACCAGCAGGGCCAGCCCGACGGAGTCGGCCATCAGCGCTTCCTGCTCGGGGTCGATCCCGTCCGCCCCGCCGAGGGCCGGTTCGGGCTCATGCAGTTCGAGCGGTTCCTCGCGCCGGTGCTCGCGCGACCGCAGCATGTTCAGACACACGCGGGAGACCACCGTGGTCAGCCAACCACCCAGGTTCTCCACGCCGCTGGTGTCGGTGCGGCTGAGGCGCAGCCAGGTTTCCTGCACGGCGTCCTCGGCCTCGCTCACCGAGCCGAGCATCCGGTAGGCCACTGCTCGCAGGCGAGTGCGGTCTTCCTCGAAACGCTCGATCAGCCATGCGTTCTCGTCCATCGGTCACATTCCTTCGTCGCCGGGGGTCATAGCAGTAGATCCACAAAACCCAGCCGAAGGTATCGGGAGGCGGACTCCCGGGCCGAACGAATTTGGAGCAGCCATGACGTCAACCATCCTGGTCACCGGTGGTACGGGCACCCTGGGGGGACACGTCGTCCCGCTGCTGCGGGCGGCCGGCCGCGAGGTCCGGATCCTCAGCCGGCACAGCCGTGAGTCCGTCGCCGGCGTCGAGTACGTCAGCGGAGACCTGCTCAAGGGCGAGGGGATCGAGGCCGCGGTGGACGGGGTCGAGGTGATCCTGCACCTTGCCGGCGGTCCCAAGGGCGATGACGAGGCGACGCGGAACCTGATGCGGGCCGCGGCGAGAGCGGGGGTACGGCACGTGGTGTACATCTCCGTCATCGGCACGGACAAGATGCCGCTGGGCTGGTTCCAGGCGAAGTTGGGCGCGGAGCGGGCCGTCGCCGAGTCCGGCATTCCGTGGACGACGCTGCGGGCCGCCCAGTTCCACGACCTGGTGCTGACCGTGGTGGAGAAGATGGGCAAGCTGCCGGTGATTCCGGTCCCGGGCGGGTTGCGGTTCCAGCCGGTGGACTCGCGCGAGGTCGCCGCCCGGCTCGTGGAGTTGACCCTCGGTGAGCCGGCCGGCCTGGTGCCCGATCTGGCAGGACCGACGGTGTACGGGATGGCCGACCTGAGCCGCGGCTACCTGCAGGCGCGCGGCAAGCACCGTTTGATGATGCCGGTCCGGATGCCCGGAAAGGTCGGCCGCGCCTACCGCGCCGCCGAGAACCTGACGCTGGAGGGGGCTGCCGTGGGCAAGCGTACCTGGGAGGACTTCCTGGCGGAGCGGGTCGGCTAGGGCCGGTCCGGTCGGCGCCCCCGACCGGTCAGCACGCCGGCCATGGCCGCGAGCACGGCACCACGCGGCAGTACACCCAGGTCAGCGGCTTCTGCGTCAGCGGCGGGCAGCACGGCGCGAGCATCTACGACAATCGACGCTGGTGGCTGCTGCTCGGCCCCCGGCACCGTGGATATGGGTACCGGTGCTCCCGCACGCACCGTGTCCGGCGGCTGCTGACCGCGTCGCCCCTTCACCGGGGTCGGGTTGGTACGGCCGCTGGTCCGGTGGGTGGTGCGGAGCTCGTGGTTGCGCCATTCGGCGTATCGATGGGCCGGACAGGCCCGGACGCGGAACGGCGGGGGAGCCTGAGGCGCGTCGGAGCGGTTGTGGCGCCGGGGCTCCGGGCCCACCATGAGGTAGCGGACCAAGTCGGATTTGTGCGATGGACGGAGCTGACGGGGTGGACTCCCGCGGACCCCTCGACGTCACGAGAGCAGCCACGGCGGTGCTCGACGCCCGAGGCGGGGTCATCGGGTGGAGCCCGGCGGCGGAGGAACTGCTCGGCTACGAGGCGCACGAGGTGCTCGGACGCCCCGCTGACGACCTCCTGGCACGCGGTGCGGACACCGGCGGCCGGGCGCGCCCGCCGAGGGCGGGCCGCAGTACTCGCAACGTCGTTCTCCATGTGCGCCACCGGGACGGCCGCCCGATGCGGATCGCCACGACGATGATCCCGGTGACCTCCGCCGGGTCCGGTCCGGCCTGGCTGCTGGTGGCGTCCGACGCGGAGGAGCTGGCCCGGTGGGAGGACCAGCAGGCGATGCTTCAGGGCCTCGTCACCCGTTCGTCCGTAGGGCTCGCCATCTACAACGCCGACATGCGGGTGGTGTGGATCAACGCCGAGCTGAACCGCGAAATGGGCTCCACGCAGTACATCGGCATGTCCCCGGACGAGATGCTGCTCAACGCCGCGATTCTCTCCGAGGGCTATCCGCCCACGCTGGAAGAGGTCATGAGGGACGTGTTCGCCACCGGCGAGCCCGTCATCGACCTGCACTATCGCGGCCGCGCGCCCGTCGACCCGGACCACTACCGCGTCTGGTCCCTCTCCTACTACCAGCTGCAGGACACCCAGGGTAAGTCGACGGGCGTCTGCGAGGAGTCGGTGGACATCACCGACCGCTACCGGGCCCAGCAGCGGCTGGGCCTGCTGGTGCGGGCCGGAGCGCGTATCGGTACGACCCTGGACATGAGCCGCACGGCGCGGGAGCTTGCCGAGGTCGCCGTCCCGCAGTTCGCGGACGCCGTCACGGTCGACCTGCTGGAGGCGGTGCTGGAGGGGGACCAGTCCACGCCGGGGACCACGGCCGGACGGCGCCTGGTCCGTATGTGGGGCGCCACCGGGCCTGCGAACGGGCAGGCGAGCGGTCCGCGGAACGGGTCGGCGGCCGCGGGAGACTCGCGACGTGCCGTACGGGAGCTGGTCGACTACCCACAGACATCTGCCCAGGCCCGCAGCCTGTTCTCGGGCCGGCCGGTGCTGGAGAGCCGCACAGAAGCCCAGGAAACCGCGAACGGCGACCCATCGCGCAGCTCGCGCCTTGCCGTGCCGCTCCGCGCCGGAGGCAGCACGATCGGACTCGTCACGTTCTTCCGGGAACGGCACTCCGACCCGTTCGACGGTGGTGAGCTGGACCTGGCGGAAGAGCTGGTCGCGCGCACCGCGGTGAGCCTCGACAACGCCCGCCGGTTCACCCGTGAGCACATGGCCGCCCTCAGGCTGCAACGGAGCCTGCTGCCGCAGAGCCTGCCGCCGCAGACAGCTGTCGAGCTGGCCTACCGCTATCTGCCCGCCGACAGCCGGGCCGGGGTCGGCGGCGACTGGTTCGACGTCATTCCGCTGTCGGGCACCCGCGTCGGCCTCGTCGTCGGGGATGTGGTCGGCCACGGTCTGGGGGCCGCCGCCACCATGGGGCGCCTGCGCACGAGCGTCCGCGTCCTGGCCCAGTTGGACCTCCCCCCGGACGAACTCCTGACGCGGCTGGACCACTTGGTCGGTCAGGCCGCCAAGGAGTGGGCAGCGGTGCGGGGTGAGGGCGGCGGCGGGCCGGAGAACGACGAAGCCCTGGGCGCGACCTGCCTGTACGCGGTGTACGACCCGGTGACCGGACAGTGCAGCATGGCGCGCGCGGGCCATCCGCTGCCTGCCGTCGTCGACGCCGACACCGGCGCCGTCAGCTATCCCGAACTCCCGGCGGGGCCGCCCCTGGGACTGGGCGGCCTGCCCTTCGAGAGCACGGACGTACAACTGCCCTCGGGCAGCCTCATCGCGCTCTTCACCAATGGCCTCGTCCAGTCGTCCGACCGCGACATCGACGCCGGGCTCGACCGGCTCGACGAGATCCTCGCCGACCACCGGCGCCCCCTGGAGGAGCTCTGCGACCTGGCCGTCTCGATGCTGCTCCCGGGGCCGTCGGACGACGACGCGGCCCTGCTCCTCGTCCGCACCCGACGGCTCGACAGGTACCGGGTGGCCGTGTGGGAGTTGGCCGCCGACCCGGTCATGGTCGGCCGGGCCCGTGCCGCGGCCACCGGGCAGCTGGGCGAATGGGGACTGGACGACGTGTCCTTCACCACCGAACTGATCGTCAGCGAGCTGGTCACCAACGCCATCCGCTACGCCGAAGGCCCCATCCAACTCCGGCTCATCCGCGACCAGACCCTCATCTGTGAGGTCTCCGACTCCGGACACACCTCACCCCACATGCGCCATGCGGCGACCGACGACGAAGGCGGCCGCGGCCTCTTCCTCATCGCCCAGATGACCGAGCACTGGGGAACGCGCTACACACCCACGGGCAAGACGATCTGGGCCGAACAGGACCTGCCGCCCGCGGAAACCGCGTGGGATTCCCTGTAGTCCAGGGGTGCGACACACCGCCTCGCGCTGCGTCAGCGAGTCAGTGCCTTCGTCAGCGAGCGAGTGCCTTCGTCGGCCGGGGCCGCCGCAGCAGCCACTGCAGAAAACCGCGGCGGGGCGGCCTGGGCGGTCGCACGGTGATGCTGCCGCTGCGTACCTTCCCCGACACATGGATGTGCAGCCGCACCGGCGTTCCGTCGGCGACATGTGCCCGATTGCGCACGCTGCCGCTGCTCACCGCCACTTCGTCGACGTCCACGAAAACGTCCGGTGGAACCACCAGCGTCACCGACCCGCTGCGCACCGACGCGTCGATCTCCAGCGTGGGCGACGCGATGACGGCACTGGTGAAGTCAAGAACGACGGAGCCGCTGTTGGACTCGATCTCCATGCGCAGCGGCACTGCCCAGGCGCCGTCCCGCTTCGTGCTCCCACTGTCGACCGTGATCCGCGACAGTTCCTTCGGCGCAGCGGCCGGGACACCGCCCGCCCACGCCGGTCCGGTCGCCGGCAGATCCGTGAGCAGCGACTCAAGTTCTCGGTAGGTGCGGGCCGTCAGAGCGACCTCGAGCCGTTCGTCCAGCTCGTCCGCGGTCAACCGGCCGTCGCCCGCGGCGACCCGCAGTTGCTCCACGACCTGGTCCCGGTCCTCGTGGGACGCGCGCAGTTCGCCATGATCGGGCACCAGTTCACCGGACATGCCCTCACTGTAGTGGCTGTCCGCGGAGCGGGCACAGGTGGCAGCCGGAGGGTAGGGGGCGCCCTCGTGCGTTCAGTGGGGCCAATGCCGACTTGAGCCGACGAGGTGGTGGTGGTGCGGGTGGTGCGGGTGGTGCGGAGGCGCGGGTGCCTTGCGGTGCGGCAGTTCGACGACCTCGGCGCCGGATCCCCGGAGGAAACCCATGACGGAGTCCGCCGTGTGGTCGTCGAGGGAGAAGACCCAGCGGCCGGGTATCAGCACGGTGTCTATGAGCCCCACCGAGACCCGGGCGAGCAGCAGGCGCAGCTGCGGCCGTACCGTCCGGCAGGACACGCCGTTGTCCAGGAAGATCTCGGGGGCGTGGTGACCGAGGCATTGGGCGTGCTCTTCGAGAGCGTGCAGGTGGAGCGCCATCCGCCAGTGGTCGTAGGGGTAACAGCGCAGGTACGCGGCAGCCCCCGCACGGACCCCCAACGGGTCTGCCGTGGCCATGACGCCTCCTTGTCGAGCGGGCCGGCGCTCCGGCGGCCCCCGGAGGGAGGGGCGCGGCCGACGGCTTCGCGAAGGAACAGCTCTGCGGGCCCGACATGACGCTCTGTGACTGTCTGTGCGCCTTCTGGGGGGCCCTTGGCCTGGTGGACTTTCCATTCGCGATACGGACTCATCGAGCGTCGGCTTGGCCGGTTCCGGCGTTGAGATCTGTCCCACGACCTACTACATACCGCCCATACTGGACCGGGACGGTCATCGTTGTCTATACCATTGGCGGTAATTCTTCGAGAGGTGGGGGCGCTTGGAGCCGCGCGACCCGGCCCGCCCGGCCATCCACCGGCAGCAGGGCCGGGACGCCGTCGGCCGCCCGCGGACGGCGCTGTGGCAGGCTGCGAGGAGCAATCCCGGCCGTCCGGACTGCCGACGCCCGGGGCCGGAGACATCACGGAGGTAACCCACGGTGAACACGTCGTCCGATCGTTCGGATCATTCGGGTCGCAGGGTGACCTCGATCGATCACTGCGATGCCGTGGGGACCGAGACCGCCAGATTCGTGGCGGTGGTCAAGGGAGCCGACCTGACGACCCCGGTGCCGAGCTGTCCCGGCTGGACACTCGCGGACCTGGTCCAGCACACCGGCAGCGTGCAGCGCTGGTTCTCCGTCCTGCTGCGGCAACGGGTCCAGGAGCGACCCCGCAGCCGGGACGTGGAGCTGCGACTTCCCGCGACCCAGGACGGCTACCCCGGCTGGCTGACGGAGAGCGCGGCCGAGGCCGCCGGCGCCTTCGCGGCCACCGACCTCAATGCCCCGATGTGGGTGTGGGGCGCCGATCACCATGCCCGGTTCTGGGCGCGGCGGATGCTCTTCGAGACGCTGGTGCACCGCACCGACGCGGAACTCGCCATGGACCTGCGGCCCGAGATCGACCGCGACCTGGCGGCCGACGGGGTGGACGAGTTCCTGACCAATCTGCCCTTCGCCGCATCCTTCGCACCGAAGGTGTCCAACCTGCGCGGCGACGGGAAGACCATCCGGTTCCGTCGCACCGACGGCAACGGCGACTGGCTGGTCCGCCTGCGGCCCGACAGCTTCGGACTCGACCCGCACCCCGGCGGGCCGCAGACGCCGACCACCGCCGACGCCACCGTGCAGGGCCCTGCCGCGGATCTGCTGCTGCTCCTGTACGGACGGCTCGACCGCGACTCGGACCGCTTCCGGGTCCGGGGAGACGAGGAACTGCTCGCGCACTGGTTCGCCAACTCGGAGTTCTGAGGCAACCACCGGCGACAGCGGAGCGGGGTGGCGGTTACGCCCTGCCGCTGTCCTCCTCCGATGCCAGTCGCCGGTGGATCTCCGTGGTCATGGCGTGGATGGCCCGGGTCAGCTCGGTGTTGGTCTTGAGCTCCAACTCCTGCTCGACGAAGTCGTGATCCGCCTTGGCCTGCTGGAACACCGCCTGCCGATTCTGGCCGATCATGACGAACGTCGACAGGAAGATCGCTTCGAGCGACACGACGAGAGTCAACGTGGGCCAGGGATTGGACTCGACGACGAGCATCCACACCACGAAGGCGACGGCGTGGAGATAGACGAACATCATGGAGCCGGCGAACTTGGTGATCGCATCGGCGATGCGCAGCTGAACGTCCGAGGAACGGCCGGCGCGGTGCGCGACGACAACCGGATGGTGACGCGTCTGGTTGTCAGTGCTGCTCATCGGGATGTACCCCCTTGTGGTTGCCGGCCGGCGCCGTGGCACCGGGTGAACTCGCCTGCATCGTGTCAGACCCTTCCACCCTCCACGCGGGCCCGGGCCGGTCGGCCCGCGGCAGGGACCTGTGGCCTCTCGCTCTGCCGCCCTGCGGTCAGCAGGCTGGAAAGGAGCAGGCCTGCTGGAGCACGGCGATCCCGGTGAAGCGAATCCGGCGGCTCGCCGTGCGCCTCCCGCAGCCGTCAAGGAGGAGAAGGCGTGATGAAACACAACCGGGTCACCGACGTGATGACGAGCGAAGTCGTCAGAGCGGCCCACAACACACCGTTCAAAGTGGTCGCCGAGCGCCTCGCCCGGCACGGCGTCAGCGGGCTTCCTGTGGTGGACGACGACGAGAAGGTCATCGGCGTCGTCTCCGAGACCGACCTGTTGGCGCGCCAGGCGGCCACCATGGATGCCGGGGGACGCCGGCCGTTCGCATGGTCCCTTTCCGCCCGCAGGGGGCAGGCCAAGGCGCGCGCCCGCACGGCGGGGCAGCTGATGTCCCAGCCGCCGGTACTCGTGCACGCCGAGGAGTCGATCGCGGACGCCGCGCGCGTCATGGCGAAGCACCGCGTCGAGCGGCTGCCGGTGGTCGACGAGCAGGATCGGCTGATCGGGATCGTCACCCGGCGCGATCTGCTGCAGATCTTCCTGCGGCCGGACATCGAGATCCGCCAGGAAGTGATCGACGAAGTGGTGGTCAAGACCCTCTGGTTGGCCCCGCTGAGTATCGGCGTCGGCGTCCGCGACGGCGTGGTCACGCTGGAGGGCCGGTTGGAGCGGCGCAGTGAATGCGGGATCGCGATCCATCTGATCCGCCAGATCGACGGTGTGGTGGGGGTGCTCGACAAGCTCAGCTACGAACTGGACGACTCCCACCTGCGGCCCACCGAACAGGCGCTGCAGGGCGTTGCGGACGACTGGCTGCGGAAGCTGTGACGAGACCCGTCAGGACCGGCCAACGCGTGCTCGTCGCGTACGCGTCGGGGAACGGCTCGCCTCCGCCATCGCCGACCGGCTGAACGGGCCCTCGCAGTAGGGACGTTCGGCCCGATCGTCGGGACTGCGGACCCCTGCGGTCCCGGCTCCCGGGGCGGCACATTGAGACCGGACGCGGTTGCCGCGTCTCTCCTCCAGATCCCGGAAGGGATGGCCGTCATGGCAGTCCACGAGCACCCGCAGCACACCAGGTTCCACCTGCCGGCCCGACACAAGACCGGTGCGGCAGCGGTGTCCGGCGCGTCGCAGGTCCAGGATCGGGCTCTGGCGGTCACGTCGACCGGCGCTCGGGTCTTCGCCGGGGTCCGTGTCCTGACCGGGTTCGTCTTCCTGTGGGCCTTCCTCGACAAGGCGTTCGGCTGGGGTTACGCGACCTCGTCGGGCAAGGGCTGGGTCGACGGTGGTTCGCCGACGAAGGGCTTCCTCAGCGGGGTCTCCGCCGGCCCGATGCAGTCGACGTTCCACTCCTGGGCGGGTGCCGGCTGGGCGAACTGGATGTTCATGCTCGGCCTGCTGAGCATCGGCGTGGCCCTGACGGCCGGTGTCGCACTGCGGTTCGCCGCGGTCGCGGGCACGGCCATGATGGCGCTGATGTGGATGGCGGAGTGGCCGCCGGCCCGGCATCTGTCCGACGGCTCGCTGAGCATGTCCAGCAACCCGCTCGTCGACTACCACGTGCTGTACGCGGCCGTCATGATCGCGCTCGCCGTCGCCTCCGCCGGAACCGTCTGGGGACTCGGCCGGACCTGGGCCCGACTGCCCGTCGTCCGTGACCACCGCTGGCTCCGCTGACACCCGCCCGAGCGGCGGCCCGCCCTGTCCACATCCCCGAGAGAGGCCCACACCATGTTCCCCACCATCACCGCCGGTCTGGACGGTTCCCCCGAGAGCCTGGCCGCAGCGGACTGGGCGGCCAGGGAAGCGCTGCGCAGAGGGCTTCCCCTGCACCTCGTCCACGCCGGCGAATGGCAGCCCGACTCCGTCACCCCGCACACGCCGCTGGGCGGTCCCGGCCCCCCGCAGCGCCACTGGGGGGATCGTGTGCTGCGCGACGCCCGGGCACAGGTGCGGCTGCGTCACCCTGATCTGCAGATTGTCAGCGAGCAGATTTCCAACGAGCCCGTGGCGGCGCTCCTGGGCGCCTCGAACGACATGGAGATGCTGGTCATCGGCTCACGGGGGCTGAGTGCCGTCGCCGGTTTCCTGGTCGGCTCGGTGGCGCTCGGGGTCGTCGGGCGAGCCACCCGGCCGGTGGTCCTGGTCCGGGCCGGGGAACCGGACGGGAAGGCGCTTGTGGCGGACGCCTCCGTGACCGACTCGACCCCGGTTCCGCCCCGCGATGTCGTGCTGGGGCTCGACCTGAACAGGCCGAGTGATGCCGTGATCGCCTTCGCCTTCGAAGCCGCCGCCCTGCGTCAGACGGCGCTGCGCGTCATCCACGGCTGGTACCTGCCGGCCTACTACAGCTTCGGGGTCCCGGACGTCGCCATGAGCCAGGACGTCGGCGGGGAACTGGCCGAGCAGAAGAAGACCGCGCTGGCGGACGAGCTGCGTCCGTGGCGGGAGAAGTTCCCCGGAGTGGAGGTCACCGCTCAGGCGGTGATCGGCGGGGCCTCCCACCATCTGGTGGAATCCGCCCGCAGCGCCGATCTGGTCGTCGTCGGCCGGCGCACCCGCACCTCGGCGATCGGCGCGCACATCGGCTCCGTCACCCATGCGGTGCTGCACCATGCCGCCGCTCCGCTCGCGGTCGTCCCGCACGACTGAGCACGGCTGAGCACGGACAGGCACGACTGGGCACGCCCGGGCACGTCTGCCGGGCGGCGCCCAGGGCCATGTGGCCCCGACCTGGGACATGCGGCCCTATCGTGTGCGGGCGCCATGAGGAAGCATGGTCAGTGGGCGAATGGATCGTCAGGACTGCATGGACGGTATTGAGGATCGAACGATGCACCGACACAACGGTTTCCGGGAGCTGGATCGCCGGGAGAGCCTGCGTCTGCTGTCACTGGTGACGATCGGCCGGGTCATCTACACAGAAGACGCCCTGCCCACCGTTCTGCCGGTGCACTTCCTCCTGGACCCTGATGGTGCCGTGCTGTTCCAGGCTTCCGCCGCCTCACACATGGCCCGTGCGGTGCGGGGTGCGGTGGTCGCGTTCGAGGCGGACCACTTCGACGACGCCGGCCACACCGGATGGAGCGTGGTGGTCACCGGCCGGGCCTCGGTGGTCACGAATCCGGTCAAGGAAGCGCGGTTGCGGTCGAGCGGTCCGCGGCCGTGGTTGGAAACGGGTGACGGCGTCTTCATCCACATCGAACCCGAACTCGTCGCAGGGCGCGTCGTGGACCAGAACGGGTACGTCCCGGCAGAGCAGGTGAAGTCTCCCGCCGACATGCCGTGATGACGGCCGACCCAGCAGGAAGCCTGTCGCGGATCCGTTATTCCGTCTTCACCGGCACCTGCCAGACGAGAGTGGTCCCGCCGTCCGGCGGGCAGATCAACTCCATGTCGCCGCTCATCTGCAGGGCGCGCTCCCGCATGTTCCGCAGGCCGTTGCCGCTGCGTTCCGTCGGCAGGCCGACGCCGTTGTCGGTCGTCGTGAGGACGACCTGACGGCCATCGGTCTCCAGGGCCACCTGCACGCGGGTGGCGTGTGCGTGCTTCGCGACGTTGCTCAGCGACTCCGCGAGCACCGCCAGCACATGGTCGGCGACCTCCCGGGGCACCTGGGTGTCCAGCAGCCCTTCCATCCGCACGCTGGGAGTGAAGCCGAGTACCGCGGCCGCGTCGGAGGCGGCCCGCACCGTACGGGCCCGGAGGGTGTGGTCGGCGCCGGTCTCACGGGACCGCAGACCGAAGATGGTCGAACGGATGATCTTGATGGTCTCGTCCAGGTCGTCGACGGCGCGCCTGACCCGTTCCGAGGCCTCGGGGTGCTCGATGAAGCGGCCCGCACTCTGCAGCGTCATGCCAGTGGCGAAGAGGCGCTGGATCGCGAGGTCGTGCAGATCGCGGGCGATCCGGTCCCGGTCCTCCAGCAGCGCGATCTGCTCGGCGTCGGTACGCCGTTCGGCCAGTTCCATCGCCACCGCCGCCTGCCCGGCGAAGTCCTGCAGCGGTTCGATCTCGCCCTCGGTGAAGGCCGTCTCGCCGGCCGCGCGGACCAGGAGCAGCACGCCGCGCGGGCCGTCACCGGTACCGAGAGGGACGGCGACCGCGGCCTCCAGCCCGGCATTTCCCGGCACATCCGTGCCGACCGGCTCGTTCTTGTTGATATCTGCGCTGGTCACGGGCTTCGCGGAGGAGAAGGCCGCGCCCACGAGGCTGCCCTCGACCGGCACGACCAGACCGCGCAGCGCGGGCGCGTCCCGACCGATGACCAGGTCGACGGAGAGCGACGCGGCGTCCTCGACGGGCAGCGCGATGAGGGCCAGTTCGGCACCGGTGATCTCTCTGGCCCGTTCGGCGATGAGGCTGATGACCGCGCTGCGCGGGCTGCCGGCCATGAGGGTGTGGGTGATCTCCGCGTTGGCCTGGAGCCAGCGCTCGCGGCGCCTGGACTCCTCGTACAACCGGGCGTTGTCGATCGCCACGCCGGCGGCCACGGCAAGCGTGGCCAGCACGGACTCGTCCTCGGCGTCGAACTGCCCGCCGCCGCGCTTCTCCGTCAGGTACAGGTTGCCGAAGACGTGGTCGCGCACCCGGATCGGTACCCCGAGGAAGGAGTCCATCGGCGGGTGGTTCGGCGGAAAACCGTACGACGACGGGTGATCGGAGATCCGCGGCAGCCGCAACGGGTGCGGATCGCGGATCAGCACGCCCAGGATTCCGTGGCCCGACGGGTACGCGCCGATCGCGGTGATCTGTTCGGGCGTGAAACCGACGGTCAGGAACTCGCCGAGCCGCTCGCCGTCCGGTCCGATCACGCCCAGTGCCGCGTACTCGGCCTTCACCAGTACGGCCGCCGCCTCGACGATATTGCGGAGCACCTGCTCCAGATCCAGCTCACGTCCGACGGAGAGCACCGCCTCCAGCAGACCGCGCACCTGGTCCCGGGTGCCGCGCGCCGCGTCCAGCCTGGTCTGGAGCTCCTCCAGAAGCTCGTCGAGCCGCAGTTGCGGGGAGTGCTCGGGCCCCTCGTCGACGTTTCCCACCGATATGCCTCCAGGTGCATGGTGACGCGTCGGAGGCCTACCTTCCCAGCCCCTTCCACCGTACTCGCCACGCGACGCCGTGATGCCGCCCGCGGGGACCCTACGGCGCCCGGGCCCCGAAGGGCGGAGAATGGGAGGTGCGCGGTGGTGATGCCGCCATGGAATCAGGGCCACCTGGCCCTGGTAGCGCTGCGCGGGGAGCCGCAGACTGATGGGTGAGCGCGGTTCGGGGCCTGTCCGCTGGACGGGGAATCCCGGCGCAGGATTCAGGAGCTCTTGATGTCCGACAGCGACCGTCCCACCCCCGCGGCCGGGATCACGGTCTTCCTGCTCGACGACCATGAAGTGGTGCGGCGAGGCGTGCGTGACCTGCTGGACGACGAACCGGACATCACGGTGATCGGCGAGGCGGGGACCGTGGAACAGGCCCTCATCCGCGTTCCCGCGCTGCGCCCGCAGGTCGCCGTGCTGGATGTGCGGCTGCCGGACGGTGACGGAGTGACGGTCTGCCGGGAACTGCGCTCCCGGATGCCCGATCTCGCCTGTCTGATGCTCACCTCCTTCGACGACGAGGAGGCGCTGCTGGACGCGATCATGGCCGGTGCCTCCGGGTTCGTGCTGAAACAGATCCGCGGCTCGGACCTCGTCTCGGCCGTGCGCACCGTCGCGTCCGGACAGTCGACGCTCGACCCCAGCGCGGCGGCCAGGCTGATGGCCAAGTTGCGCGGCGTGGAGGAACCGGCACCGGAACTGGTGGCGCTGCCGAGCCTGACCGACCGGGAGCGGGAGATCCTGGCCCTGGTCGGCGAGGGGCTGACCAACCGGCAGATCGGCCAGCGGCTCTACCTGGCGGAGAAGACCGTCAAGAACCACATCTCACGGCTGCTCGCCAAACTGGGAGTCGAGCGGCGGGTCCAGGCCGCCGTGATCGCGACCCAGGCGCAGGACCGGCTGAACCAGGAAAGCCGGCATGACGCCGGTCACCGACGGTGACCCCATGGGTTGAGCTCGCGATGGCGTCGTACCCGGGCCGTCCTGACCGCAGCTGAGGACGTTCGGCCCCTGCGCGCGTCCGCGCCCCCTGGGCGAGGATGAGAGGGCAGGCAGGAACGATGGACAACCAAAGCGGCGAAGCGCGACCACGCCTGCACCAGTCGGAGACCGCGGAGCCGCGGAACGGACAGTGCGATGTCCACGACACACTCCATTCTCGACAGCCTCACCACCGCACACCGTGACCGACTGCTGGCGTTGTCCACCCCGGTCTCCTTTCCCGCGGGCGCACGGATCTTCGACGCCGATCGGACCGCCGAACGGTTCTGGGTCGTGGACCGCGGCGAGGTGACCCTGGACCTGCACGTTCCCGGCCGCCAGGCGGCCGTGGTGCAGACCGTCTCGGCGGGCGAACTCCTCGGCTGGTCCTGGCTCTTCCCGCCGTTCCGCTGGCAGTTGGGCGCACAGGCGCACACCGCGGTGCAGGCCACGGAGTTCCCGGCAGCGG
The DNA here is from genome assembly GCF_056432645.1 of Streptomyces sp. NPDC045021. Classification (NCBI taxonomy): domain Bacteria; kingdom Bacillati; phylum Actinomycetota; class Actinomycetes; order Kitasatosporales; family Streptomycetaceae; genus Streptomyces; species Streptomyces sp. NPDC045021. The sequence goes on along the minus strand of NZ_JBWKIQ010000001.1, from coordinate 975,931 downwards.
CGGTTCGTAACCTGTGTTCGGCCGACCCCGGACTGGGACACGAATTCACCCTACTCTGCGCGGCTGTCATCGGGAGCCGGCTGCACGCCACCCGTACCCGGCTGCTCGACCTGTACGGCCCGGCCGGCAGTGGTGTGCGGTAGCTCCGAACGGATGCACGCGCGACGGAGCGGATACCCGCGCGACGGAACGGATACGCGCGCAGCGGAGCGGATACCCGCACAACGAGGGCCGTTCGGCCCCCGGATGTCCCTCATCGGCCCAAGAGGCGGGGCCCCACCCGATCGCAGAGTAGGAGCGACGCCGGTTCGGCGCTTGCGGAGGAGATGGAAATGCCTGGCACCAGCTCAGAGACGCACACCAAGGACAGCTACCTTGACGACGCCGAACTGGCGGCACTGGACGCGCATTGGCGGGCGGCGAACTATCTGGCCGTCGGCCAGATCTACCTGATGGCCAACCCGCTGCTCACCGAACCCCTGCTCCCGGAGCACATCAAGCCCCGGCTGCTGGGCCACTGGGGAACGTCGCCCGGTCTCAACCTCGTGCACACCCACCTCAACCGGTTGATCAAGGCGCGCGACCAGGACGCTCTGTGCGTGTGGGGGCCGGGGCACGGGGGACCGGCGGTACTGGCGAACTCCTGGCTGGAAGGCACCTACAGCGCGACGTACCCGGACATCGGCCGGGACGCCGAGGGCATGGGCAGGCTGTTCCGGCAATTCTCGTTCCCCGGTGGGGTACCCAGCCATGTGGCCCCCGAGACCCCCGGATCGATCCATGAGGGCGGGGAGCTGGGCTACTCGCTCTCGCACGCCTACGGCGCCGCGCTGGACAACCCCGGCCTGCTGGTCGCCTGCGTCATCGGCGACGGCGAGGCCGAGACGGGACCGCTGGCCGCCTCGTGGCACTCCAACAAGTTCCTCGACCCGGTGAACGACGGAGCGGTCCTGCCGATCCTGCATCTGAACGGCTACAAGATCGCCAACCCCGCCGTACTGGCCCGCATCCCCGAGCCCGAACTCGACGACCTGATGCGCGGACTGGGGCACGAACCGATCCACGTCACCGGGGACGACCCGCTCCAGGTGCACCAGGCCATGGCCCGCGCGATGGACACCGCGTTGGACCGGATCGCCCTCATCCAGCGCACCGCCCGCGAGGGGGGCACCGCGGAGCGCGCCCGCTGGCCGGTGATCGTCCTTCGCACCCCCAAGGGCTGGACCGGTCCCGCGGAGGTCGACGGGCTTCCCGTCGAAGGCACCTGGCGCGCCCACCAGGTCCCGCTGTCCGGGGTGCGGGACAACCCCGAGCACCTGCGCCAGTTGGAGGCATGGCTGAAGTCCTACCGGCCGGCTGAGCTCTTCGACGAGCACGGCCGCCCGCGCGATCAGGTGCTGGAATGCCTGCCGGACGCCGAACGAAGGCTCGGCGCGAGCGTGCACGCCAACGGCGGCCTGCTGCTGCGGGACCTGCCGATCCCGGCGCTGGAGCGGTACGCCGTCCCCGTCGACAAGCCCGGCGTGACCCTCCACGAGCCCACGCGCATCCTGGGCGACCTGGTGGAGACGGTCATGGAGGACACCGCGGACCGCCGTGACTTCCGGCTGGTCGGCCCGGACGAGACCGCGTCCAACCGGCTGCAGAGCGTCTACCGGGCCACGGGCAAAGCGTGGCAGGGCGAGACCCTGGAGGTCGACGAGCACCTGGACCGGCACGGCAGGGTCATGGAGATCCTGTCCGAGCACACCTGCCAGGGGTGGTTGGAGGGCTACCTCCTGACCGGCAGGCACGGGCTGTTCTCCTGCTACGAGGCGTTCGTCCACATCGTCGACTCCATGGTCAACCAGCACATCAAATGGCTGCGCGTCTCCCGGCGGCTGCCCTGGCGCCGCCCCATCGCGTCGCTGAACTACCTGCTCACCTCGCACGTGTGGCGGCAGGACAACAACGGCTTCTCGCACCAGGACCCCGGCTTCATCGACCACGTCCTGAACAAGAGCCCCGAGGTCGTGCGGGTCTATCTGCCGCCGGACACCAACACGCTGCTGGCCGTCGCGGACCACGTGCTGCGCAGCCGGGACTACGTCAACGTCGTCGTCGCCGGCAAGCAGCCGTGTTTCGACTGGCTCTCCCTGGACCAGGCCCGCGCGCACTGCGCCCGCGGCGCCGGCGTCTGGGAGTGGGCCGGTACGGAGGACGGCGCCGGCGAGCCCGATGTGGTGCTCGCCTGCGCAGGGGACGTTCCCACGCTGGAGGTCCTCGCCGCCGCGCAGCTGCTGCGCGTGCACCTGCCGGAGCTCCGGGTGCGGGTCGTCAACGTGGTCGACCTGGCCCGGCTCCTGCCGAAGGAGGAACACCCGCACGGCATGCACGATGCCGAGTACGACGCCCTCTTCACCCGCGACAGGCCGGTCGTCTTCGCGTACCACGGCTACCCGTGGCTCATCCACCGGCTGGCCTACCGCCGTGCCGGACACGCGAACCTGCACGTGCGCGGCTACAAGGAGGAGGGCACCACCACCACGCCCTTCGACATGGTGGTCCGCAACGACCTCGACCGCTACCGCCTGGTCATGGACGTCATCGACCGCGTTCCCGGCCTCGCCGTCCGCGCCACCACCGTCCGCCAGCACATGGAGGACGCCCGGCTGCGCCACCACGCCTGGATCCGCGAACACGGGGTGGACCTGCCCGAGGTCGCGGAGTGGACCTGGTCCGGCTGAGGCCGGCCGTACGGAACGTCCGCACGGAGCAGTCGCACGGAACCGCCGCGCAGAGCTGCCGCACCGAACCGCTCAGCCGAGGGAGACCCACGATGCTGATGGCCCACCCCGCCGTACTGCGGAACCTGCTGGAACGCTACGACGCCCTGCAGTTACTCTCCCGCTCCGAAGCCGTCGACCCGTACGTCCACCGGCAACTCCAGGACACCGCGTACACGTTGTGCGTCTCCACCGGCACCCGGGACATCGGGGCGGCACTCATCGCCGCCCGCGAGCAGACCCGGCTGGTCCCCACCGATCCCCGCACGCCCACCGCGGTCGGCTGAGGATCCGGGCTCGTCCTCGCGACGGTTCTGCGGAAGCGGCCTTCTGCAGAACCGCCCGCGCGTGCGGGGTCTTTTGGCGGAACGTCATACTTTCGTGTGAGACGACGCGGTCCTCCGTATGGCCACCGGCTCCTTGGGCATGACTGGGCCTGACCAACTGGCGCGCGATTTTGGAGGGGCGGCCCAGTGACTCAGCCGTTCGACCTGCCCGAGTTCTACATGCCGTACCCGGCCCGGCTCAACCCGCATCTGGAAGCGGCCCGTGAGCAGTCCAGGGTGTGGGCCCGGGGCATGGGCATGTTGGAGGGTTCAGGGATCTGGGAACAGAAGGACCTCGACGCCCACGACTACGCCCTGCTCTGCTCGTACACCCACCCGGACTGCGACGCGGACGTGTTGTCGCTGGTCACCGACTGGTACGTGTGGGTGTTCTTCTTCGACGACCACTTCCTGGAGCTGTTCAAACGGACGCCTGACCGCCAGGGCGGCAAGGAGTATCTGGACCGGCTGCCGGCGTTCATGCCGATGGATCTGGACGACGGCTTCCCGGAGCCGCAGAACCCGGTGGAGGCGGGGCTCGCCGACCTGTGGGCGCGCACCGTGCCGAGCATGTCGCACGCGTGGCGCGAGCGGTTCGCCGAGTCGACCCGCAACCTGCTCAACGAGTCCCTGTGGGAGCTCGCCAACATCGACACGGGGCGGATCGCCAACCCCGTCGAGTACATCGAGATGCGGCGGAAGGTGGGCGGGGCGCCCTGGTCCGCGGGGATCATCGAGTTCGCGGCGGGAGCCGAGCTCCCGGTCCCGGTCGCGGGGACCCGTCCGCTGCGGGTTCTCACCGACGCGTTCTCGGACGGCGTCCACCTGCGCAACGACCTCTTCTCCTACCAGCGGGAAGTGGAGGACGAGGGCGAACTCAGCAACGGCGTGCTGGTACTGGAGACCTTCCTGGGCTGTTCGACCCAGGAGGCGGCCGATTCCGTCAACGACCTGCTGACCTCCCGCCTGCAGCAGTTCGAGAACACCGCGCTGACCGAAGTCCCCGCGCTCTGCTTGGAGAAGGGCCTGAATCCGGCGCAGTGCGCGGCGATCGCGGCCTACGTCAAGGGGTTGCAGGACTGGCAGTCCGGTGGGCACGAGTGGCATCTGCGCTCCAGCCGCTACATGAACGAAGGCGCGGTCACCTCCCGGAACACCCTGTTCGGCGGAGGCGTCGGCTCCTCGGTACTGGACATCAGGACGCTCTTCGGCCGACCGGCCAGGGCCCGGCTGCGCAGCCACAGCCATGTGTCGCGCCAACATGTCGGGCCCTCTCAACTGCCCGACTTCGACCTGCCGTTCCCGTTGACGATCAGCCCCCACCTCGATCTCGCACGGAAGGAGTCCGTCGCCTGGGCCGGACGGATGGGTCTGCTCGCCGACATCTGGGACGAGGACAAGCTCGCCGGATACGACTTCGCCCTCTGCTCGGCCGGCCTCGATCCGGACGCCACGCGGGAGGAGTTGGAGCTCAGCGCGGAGTGGCTGACGTGGGGGACGTACGGCGACGACCTGTACCCGCTCGCCTTCGGCCGCACCCACGATCTCGCCGGGGCGAAGCTGTGCAACGATCGCCTCAAGGCCTGTATGACCGTCGAGGACCCGGCCGTCGGAGCGGCCCTGGCGGTCACCCCGATGGAACGCGCACTCGCGGACCTGTGGGGCCGCACCGTCGTGCCCATGGACCTGGACCAGCGCCGCGCCTTCCAGCGAACCGTCGATGTGATGCTGGACAGTTGGCTGTGGGAACTCCACAACCAGCACCAGAACCGCATTCCCGACCCCATCGACTACATGGAGATGCGCCGGCTGACGTTCGGCTCGGACCTGACCATGAGCCTGTGCCGGATGCGGCACGGCAAGAAGCTGCCGCCGGGCATCTACGAGAGCGGGACGCTGCGCGCGATCGAGAACGCGGTCTCGGACTACGGGTTCCTGATCAACGATGTCTTCTCGTACCAGAAGGAGATCCAGTACGAGGGAGAGATCCACAACCTCATCCTCGTCGTCGAGAACTTCTTCGACTGCGACTACGCGACGGCGCTGAGGATCGTCGCGGATCTGATGTCGTCGCGACTCGCCCAGTTCCAGCACGCGATGGAGTACGAACTTCCCGTGCTGTACGACGACTTCGACTTGGACGAGGAGGGCCGGGCGACGTTGGACGAATACATGAAGGAACTGCAGGACTGGCTCGTCGGCATCCTCAACTGGCATCGGGAGGCGCGCCGCTACGACGACGTCGATCTGCCGGGCGCCCTGCCCTACAGCGGCATCCCGCACGCACCCGTCCCGCAGCAGACCACCCCGCCGTCCGCACCCCAGGCACCGCCGTCGCTGCCGTCATCGGAAGGGCACGTCTGGTCCGTCCCGGGCGGACTGGGCACCTCGGCGGCCCGCATCTTCTTCCCCTCACCCACGGAGACAGCCCACGACCGAGGTGCCCGACGGGGTGCCCTCTGAGGGGCTTCGCGGTGTGACGTCGATACCCATCACAACCGGGTTCAAGGGCAGGCCATTCCCGCTCCGGGTGTGATGATCACCGCACGGGTTCCGGCTTCCCGGCGTGCTCGTCGGGACCTCATAATCCGATCGCGACACCGACGCCGGGACGGGGCGGACGAGGGGACGGTGCTCCTCCGCAGGTCCGCCCCTCCCGGCACGGACGAAGATCAATCGAGAGGAACCGCTCTTGCCCGCACGGACGATCACTGCCGAGGCCGCAGGTACGTGGAAGCTCGGTGATCGGGTGGTCAACCGGATCGGCCTCGGCGCGATGCGGCTGACCGGCAGCGCCGCCTTCGATCTCGGCACGCCGAGCGACCGCGACCGGTCGATCGAGGTGCTGCGGCGGGCGATCGAGCTCGGCGTCAACCACATCGACACCGCTGCCTTCTACTTCTCACCGCTGCGCTCCGCCAACGAGCTCATCAACCGGGCACTGGCCCCGTACCCGGACGATCTGGTCATCGTCACGAAGGTCGGTCCGAGCCGGGACGCGTCGGGTGGGTGGCTGCCCTGGCCGACCCCGGACCAGCTGCGCGGCCAGGTGGAGGAGAACCTGCGCCAGCTCGGTCGCGACCACCTCGACGTGGTGAATCTGCGGATGAACGCACCCGGCCCGATCGCCGAGCACTTCGGGGCGCTGGCCGAGCTGCGCGACGCCGGTCTCATCCGCCACCTCGGCCTGTCGAATGTCCGCGTGGAACACCTCGCCGAGGCACAGGCCATCGCGCCCGTGGTCTGCGTGCAGAACCGGTACGGCCTCGACGCGCGGCGCCCGGGTGCCGACGACTTCCTGAAAGTGTGCGGGGAGCAGGGGATCGCGTTCGTGCCGTTCTTCGCGATCGCCGGCGAAGGCCGCGAGTCGGGCGTGACCGGCGCGGAACACCCGCAGGTGCTCGCCGTCGCGAACGCGCACGGCGTGTCGCCCGCGCAGGTCCGGCTGGCCTGGACGCTGCAGCAGGGGCCGCACGTGCTGGCCATCCCGGGCACGGGCAATCCGGACCACCTCACGGCCAACGTGGCCGCCGGCGCGTTGCGTCTCACGGAGCAGGAGATGGCTCTCCTCAACGCGCCCGACGGCGAGGCGTAGCGGATCCCGGGTGCCCACGGTCGGGGCCCCCCGCGGGGGGGGGGGGGGGGCGCCGGGGGGGCGGGGGGGCGGGGGGGGGGCGGGCCCCCGGCGCGGCCACGGGTTCTGGGGCCACGGGGGGGAAGGGCGGGGCCCCCCACAAGA